>CAWELL010000010.1:0-388088 GCA_963809865.1 uncultured Acidobacteriaceae bacterium
CGTGTTATGTAACGCTTAACGCTTCAGCGTATTGCTACGCATACTCCTCCTCATCGCTCCCCACATTGGGAAAGTGAACGGAAGATATACGGCGGACATAAATCTGAGGTCACATGCCCTTTAATTTCCGGTTACGAAAATGCGAGATCTGAAATTAGAGGCCGGATTTGAACAAACATAACAGGCGGAGCGCTGACGACGTAATTTGCCCTCGCGCGTCTATGGGTTTTATACTTCGAAGCCCATCATGAAGGTATCTGTCGTCATCCCCGCCGCGGGCCTGGGAACGCGCATGTCGGCTCCCGCTGGCGGACTCAAGTCCAAGAGCAAGCAGTTCTTCGAGCTGCAAGGCACTCCTATCCTTATTCACACCCTGCGCAAGTTTGACGAGTGTTCCCGGGTCACTGAAATCGTTGTGGCGCTGCGAAGCAACGAAAAAGCCGCCTTCGAATCAGCGGTCGCCCGCGAACATTTCCGCAAACCGGTTCGGGTGGTGGAAGGCGGCGAGCATCGCCAGGATTCGGTAGCAATTGTAGACTCGCTCGCTCAGCGCCGCCGATGGGGACATCGTGCTGGTGCATGATGCGGTAAGGCCGTTCGTGGACCAGGAGACCATCCTCGGGGTGATCGAGGGAGTGAAGAAGTACGGGGCGGCGATTGCCGGCATTCCTGCCATTGACACAGTGAAGCAGGTGGACCGCACCGCCGACGGCGCGGTGGTAATTGCGACCGTACCTCGCGAGAAGATGGTGATGGCGCAGACGCCGCAGGGCTTTCGCTATGACCTGATTCGTAAGGCCTTCGACGAGGCCCTGGCGGACGGTTTTGTGGGAACCGATGAGGCTTCGCTAATTGAACGCAGCGGGGGCACGGTTCACGTGGTGATGGGCTCATCCCGCAATATCAAGATCACCACCCCCGCCGACCTCGACCTTGCCGAGCTCTTTATAGCGCAGGATGAGCGTCGCAAGGTCGCTTTGTCGGGATAGGCTCACGCCGGCCCGAATCTCCAGTCTCGCAGCAAATCTGATTTGTCATCCTGAGCGTAGCGAAGGACCTGCTTTCCACCGCGCGACGACGAGGCCGGGAAAAAACAGTCATGATCGCGAGGTGGACGAACACTCGCGATCATAAGGTGGGGTATGCCCCAAACAAGTCCTGCGGTCGCCGAAGCGACCTCAGGATAACAATCGCGAAAGGGCTTCGTGATGAAGTCGAGCTAAACCCCGCTGGTGCTCGGCGAGCTGCTTTCGGTACCGGTGGCACGCAACGTCTCATTCACGCCCGAGCGCACCTGTCCCATGGCACGTTCTGCGGTGCCGCGAATTGACTCGACACCACGATTGACCTTGTCGCGTCCCTGCTCATAGGTGTCGCGCGCCGAGTTTGCCAGATCGTTCGCCCGGTCAGCGAGATTGTTGCGTGTCTCTTCGCCACTCATCGGGGCGAACAGAATTCCCAGGCCGATCCCCATGCCTAAACCAAACAGAAAACCTTTCATGCCTTCCTCCTAACTTGTACGGTGAAGTAATCGTCGAGCCGTTTCTGTTCAATCAAGAGAGATGCGGCCAGTGGGCGTAGGTTTGCCGCGGAGCGGTGAGGTTCCTCAGGGCAGCAAAAACCGGCCGCCTAAGCGACCGGTCTGACGTTAGAAAGATTGCGGGCTACTGCTGGCTTGGCTGTCCGATGGGAGGTGCTCCGGGAGCCGCCCCTAGCGCCTGCAGACGCTGCGTGGCAACCTGACCGATTGGCGAGGTGGGGCTCTCCTTCTGCAATTCCTGGTACAGTTTGCGCGCGTCCTCCGGCTGGTTGTTTGCTCTGGTAGAGATCGGCCAACTCGAACTGTGGCGTCCACTTGCCAATCGACTTGGAAGGATGGTCGATCAAATCTTTGTAGGTCTCGATCGCCTTGGACGTCTGGTTGGTGTCGGCGTAGAGGCTGGCCAGTGCCAGCTTTGCCAGTCCGGCCATGCTCTTGTCCCAGCTTGACGCAACCTGTTTGAGCTGCGTCTCCGCACCGGCGGTGTCGCCCATGTCGCGCAGAGTGATTCCTTCGAAGTAGCGCGCGATGCGGCCGGACTCGGTGAACGAGTACTTGTCCGCAACTTGGGTGAACTCAGCGTTAGCCGCCTTGGCCCGCTCGGCGGCGGAGCCGTAGGTCAGCGCATCCGGGGTAGCGGGCTGTCCCGCAGGCCGAACCGGGGCGTTGTACTTGTCGATGGCCGCCCCAGCATGCCCCGGGCCTGCTGGTTGCGATAGTTAATGTAGGTGTACCCGCCGATTACGGCCGCCAGGATAACCGCAACCACCACGGCCGCTGCGACTAGCGTTGGACGGTTTTCCGAAGCCCAATTGAGGGTGGTGACCGTAGTCTCTCTAAACTCGTCCGTCTTTAATTGATGTCGAGTGGAACTGCGCACGCATGGTCCTTGTGTGGAATTGCCAAAAGGCGGGTGAACTCAAAGTGTAACAGGCGCTGGATTTGAGGGTCAAACACGGGCACGGCTCAAGCCCATCACGGGCAGACATAGCTGCCTTCACTAGGCTACTCGGATAGGCTGGGAGAGACAAAAATCCCGGGCTCGCCCCTGCAGTCGATCCCGCTGACCATTCAGCACTTGAGGCATACTACTGGACGACAGCCGCTGAAGCCCTAGTAAGCCCAGAACGGCCCCGGCCCAAGCGGCGTGTTCGCCCTCTGAATAGCGGTAAAAACGTTTCTTCCGTAGAAGAAGGGAAGCCCCCAGTCGAATGCCGGGAGCCGGCGCTTAGACGGCCCGGCGAGGGTCGGAAATACCGCAGAGGTCGGGTTATTGGCGAACAAGTCTTGTGCGTTGTCGACACTAAAGGTGATCGCCGAACTGGCGTTATTCAGCCCCACATTGGTCGCCGTAATCGACTGGGTTGAGGCCGGACAGTAGTACTCGGTAAGGCTGGTACACACGTGGGCAGCTGCGGCACCAGCGTCGAATTGAGGAAGTAGATTGCGTTCGAGCCGCTGCTGATCGAACCGGGATAATTCGCGCCGTTATAGGTGACAACGAAGTTGCCATTCGCGTCTGTGGTGTAAGCCGCGGCCGTACCGACGCCATTGTTCGCCTGGGTGCCGATTCCCAGGAAAAGGCTACCGGTCAGTGTGGCAGCTCCCGGCGGACTCACCGCGGGCAATTGCAGCAGCACTCCATTGTTGTCGCCAGGAACGAACGGCACCGGGTTGAGCACCTGGCTGGTAGTGGAAAGCGTGATCGGATTGCAAGCCATGCCCGCTGGGCAGGAGTAGTAAACGTTGCTCACGCCCTGGCTGCACGCCGTGCCACAGTCCTGCTGGAAGAGTCCGACACCCAGGATGCCGTTCGCGCCGAGCGCTGACAATGTACTCAGATCTGTCATTCCATTGCTGCAACTGGCTGGGACGCTGGCTTCGCCGGCTTGCCCAATCACCTGGACCGCCAGGTTCGAGGCTTGTTCACCGCCCATCGTTACATCCGCCTGCGCGACCGGCCCCCAGGCAAATCCATCCTGCATAGGGAAGCATTCCTGCAGCGGATTGCCATCGGGGGCGAGCACCTGGGGAAGAGACAAGCTCAGCTCTCCGCCCGCAGCCCCCGAACCCAGAGTCGCACGCCAGCCGAGCCGGTGTCCACCAGCAGGTGATCGATGGTTTGGCAGGTAGCGGTTCCAGGAACGCAGATGGTGACCGTGGCAAACGCGCCATTGACGTAAGACTTCGCCGGCCCGGAGTCCACTGTCACCGCGCACAACATTATTGCCCGGTGCGACCGGGTTCACGGTGATGGTCGCGGTGGCCGACTGGCTTGGATTCTGCTGGAGGTTGCCGTAACCGGAACCGGGGTCGCGGCGCTCACGGTCGGCGCGATGTAGAGGCCGGATGGATTTGCCGCGCCTGGACTCGCAGACCATGACACGGCGGGGCTGAAGTTTCCTGAGCCATTCACCACGGCCGTGCACTGGCTGTCCTGATTAGATTGGATCGTGGTCAATGCGCAGCTCACGCGTCACCGAAGTGACGGTTCCCGCCGGGCTGACATTCACGGTCGTCAAGTGCGGACTTGGTGGCGTCCTGCACTGAGGTCGCGGTAACGATGATCTGGCTGTTTACGGGGACATTCGGCGCGGTCGACGAGCCCGGAACTGGATATCGTGCCCGAACTCACCGTCCAGGTAACCGCGGGATTGAAGTCGCCGGTGCCGCTAACCGTGGCTGAGCATTGACTGGTTTGTCCTGACTGGATCGAGGTGGGAGGCAGGATACGCTCACCGCGCTGATGCTCGGGCCAATGGGATTCACCGTAACCTGGTAGGCGCCGGCTTTGGTGGTGTCTCAGTGGAAACCGCGGTGATGGTTGGCCGGGACTGCGATGTAACCGAGGGAGCGGTGAACAATCCGGTCGACGAAATCGGCCCGCCGTTGTTCGTCCACGTTACGGTTTGCTTATAAGTGCCATTGCCGGCAACTAACGCAACGCATTGGCTGGTCTGCCCGGACATAATGGTCGCCGGCGAGCATGTCACCGTCACCGAGGTCACGCTCGGGGCCGTACTGCTGCAGGCCGACAGCACGATTGTGCCCAACACCGCCACAAAAAACAGCCATTTCCCCACGTCCAGTCTCCTCATAGGCCCGCTATTGAATCTCGCTTGGCTGCACACCGCTGGGCAACGCTGCCGGAAGGTAAGCGCGCCCGCGAAACGCGCGCAGATGGCCAGTCTGCTGAACCACGAGATTGGGAGTCTCGATGAGCAGCGGTCCACGAGCCTGCGGCTGGCGTTGTTCCGAGCTCTGCCGGAATTCCTCGAAGTATGTGCCCAACAGCCGCTGCAGGTCTGGAGTCGTGGGTCCCTCCCACGCTACCCCGAAGACCGAGCCGCCGGCAGAAATAAACTCCCGCACCGTTTGCCCGGCTGCTGTTTGAATCTCCTCGACTTTGTACTCCGCTGTCGAGGTGCTGTTCACCGTGCCCTGCAGGTGAATTGAGTCGAGCCGCACGGAAGCCGCGTTACCGCCGAGCGCCGCCCATGCGGGGCAGGAAAGCCCCAGTAAAGCCAGCAGCAGAATACCCCGACCAGTACCTTCTCGACCGCGTCCGGGTAAAACGCAGGAATTCATGAGTGTCCTTTCGCCTGGCCGACCCGGGAAATTCCTACGCTGTGAGCTCTCCGGGTGCTGCCTGACTGTATCAATGCCTCTCATCATATCTGGGCTGGAACTTACGGTGTAAACGCATTTTCTCGACCGTAGTTTTCGTCGCCGCCCGCGGGAACATCTCGCGGGGGGCGCGGCGCGCGGGCTCTGCGTGCTGCTCGCGGGGCTTCGGCCGGCAGCGGGGCGCACCGCGGCCGCTGGAATCACGCTCGGGCGCGGTTCTTCAAGAGGTCTCCAATCGGGAGTCGTTGCACTTGGGAAGCCAGCGACTTCGCATAGAAAAAGGGCGGCTCGCAGCCGCCCTCAGAGATCAATCAAATTCCTATTACTGCTTCTTGGGCTTGGAAGGCAGACTTTCCCTTGCCATAGGTGGTCTCGACCGACGCGCCGATGCTGGCCAGCATCTGCTTGGCCGCGTCAGCATTCGGGCCATCCGGCTGGAGTTCGAGATACTTTTGAAAGGCATCGGCCGTCCCGGGCGGAACAATCCATCTTGCCGGTTGGTTGGCGTTGCCCATCAGGTTCACGCCCTTCCAGTAGTACGCATCGGCCTTCTTGGGATCCGCGGCAATGACTTTGTCGAAGGCGGTAATCGCGTCGTCGATGCTGGTGTTAGTAAACACCGCACCCTCGTTAAAGAAGTAGGTTGCGGCATTGGCAGGTTCCGCCTGCGCGGCGGCGTTGTACTCCTGAACTGCTTTCTCCGTCTGTCCCGACTTGGCATAAGCGTCGGCCATTCCACTCATGTAGCCGCCGTTGGTGGGCTTGAGCTGAACTGCCTTGGTGTAGGCATCAATCGCCTCGGGATATTTCTTGGCGCCGCGATAGGCGTCACCCAGGTAGCCCCACAGCAGGTCCTGCGTCGGATTCTGCTCGGCAGCCGGCTGCAACAACGCAATCGCCTGGTCGTAGTTGCCGGCCTTCTCCAAATCGCGCGACTGGGCCAGCAGCGCGTTCAGGTTCTTGATCTTTTCGTTGGCCGCCTTGGCCTCCTCATACTTCTTCTGCTCTTCCGGAGTCGGCCCTGGCCGCCATGTCCTTCTTCAGGTCAAAGTTGACGGTAGTTTCCTGGTTGGCGGCAACCGGCACTTTGCCGAAGGCGTCGATACGTTTCCCGTCTTTGTCGATCAAGGATTGCGTTATAGGTCCCACCTTGAACGCCCAAGGCCGTCCATTCGCCTTTACCGTTCTTGGTAGTCATTTTCTCCGGTCTCGGTGTTGTCCAATTCGACCGTGGCGTCGGTGATGGCTTGCCATTCTCGTCTTTGGCGGAACCCTTTACGGTGCCTGACTGGGCAAGCGCCGGAAGAACGCTCAGGCCCACCAGCATTGTGAGGATAGAAACTAGAGTAAAAATCTCTTCATGATGTTTGCCTCCGGCGCGGAACCAACCCCTGCAAAGTTTCCGCGCGCGAGCTTTGATTCGTGCTTCGGGGATCGCAACTCTACTGCTGCAGCGAGGCCGGCGAAAGGTACGGAATCGGATCGCGAGCGCCCGCCGTTTTGAAAGCCCGCAAGCCGCAGCACACAACTTTCGCAGACGCCGCATGCCTGGTCCACCCGGCTATAGCATGACCACGTTAAATCGAAGGGAGCGCCCAATTCAAGGCCAAGCGTCACAATCTCCGACTTTCGCAACCCAATCAGCGGCGTCTCAATGCGGATAGCTCCGTCTTTGGTACCGGTACGAATCGCCTCATTGAACGCCTCGATAGAACTCCGGCCGGCAGTCGGGATAGCCCGAACTATCCTGTTGCACTGCCCCGATATAGATGCGCGCGCGCCTAATACTTCTGCCCAACTGGTCGCCGCCGAAAGAAAATGTGCATTGCGGAACGGCACATACGTGACGGGAATCTCGGCCCCAATCTCTGGCCCAGCCTCGGGAACGTCGAGCTTTTCGTCGGTTAAGGCCGACCCCCAATCGCGCGAAAGAACGGCGTGCGGAACATCAGCCGGGTCTGAATGCCCAGCCGGTCGCAAATCGCCCAAACGCCTGCTGCTCGCGCTCCTCGGTCCTCTGGCCATAGCTGATGTGCAACGCCGCCGTGCCCTCCGCCCCGTGATCGCGAACCGACAGCGCCGCGCAAACGGTCGAATCCATGCCGCCGCTGAGCACGACGACGCCGCTTTTGTTCTCGCCAGGTCGCCATGGTTAAACGCCCTTCAGCGAAGGCTCCCAGATGAACTTGTGGATTTGAAATCCCAGGCGCACATTCAAATCGTCCGCCAAAATCCATTCCGCCATGTCCCGCGGATCAACCATGCAGTGGTCGGCGCTGCGGCTGCCGGTCGCATCCTTGCGAAACGCCGGAGAAAAAATAATCGAGGCGCACAGTGCTGCGAGGCACCTCCAGGATAAAGTCTCGCGCAAACTCGTAATCTCTTCGGCTGGCGATGACGAACTTCAGCTCATCGCGCTCGGTAAGCGCGTTCAGGTTCTCCGGCAGAAAAGTACCCACCCTCGCCCGAATCGGGGCACTTCACGTCAACAATCTTCACCACCTGTTGCGGCACATTCGCCAGCGGACGCTCGCCACTGGTTTCCAGCAGCACGGTGTAGCCGGACTGAAGCAGGCGTCCATCAGGGGAACGACTTCGCGCTCCTGCAACATGGGCTCGCCGCCGGTGATCTCGACCAGGCCCTGCCGGGCAACAGCCGATGTACCTCGGCTTCGACCTGCTCTTGCGTCATGCGCGAGCCGCCCTTGAAGGTGTACTCACTGTCGCACCACGAGCAGCGCAAATTACATCCCGCAAGCCGCACGAAGACGCACGGCATCCCCGCGTAGGATGACTCGCCTTGCAGCGATTTGTAGATTTCGATGATCTGCATGGAACTACCTGGCAAGGCAACCACCTGACAGGGGAACCACCTGCCGCGGGTGGAGTACGCCTTCAGGGGTTGCTGAAAAACTCCAAGTCGGGTAGTGCTGGCCTTTGGCCAGCGTTCAAGTCGTTGAAAATACGTCCGGGCTTTAGCCCCTGAGGTGCCGCGGACGGCCTTTTCAGCAGCCTCTTCAGGCGTACAAATACGTGCTCCCGATGGCTTGTCATCCCGAGTGAACTTCAGCTCGCGAGGGACCTGCATTTATGTCGTCCCTGAAGGGACTCCCTCTCTTGTCACGAATCGATCACCCAGCGCTTCCCGCGCTGGGCTTGAATTGTTAAGCCCCGGCTGAACAGCGTCGCTAATTCACAGCTCTTCGATGGTAATGCGGTCGTTGGTATAGATGCAGATCTTGCCCGCGATCTTCATGGCTTCTTCCGCGATTTCGCGTGCCGGCAACTGGGTGTGCTCCATCAGCGCGGTCGCGGCCGCCGTCGCGTACGGGCCTCCGCTGCCGATGGCCGCAATGCCGGTGTCGGGCTCAATCACATCGCCTTGCCCGCTGATGAGAAACGTCTGGCTCTGGTCGGCCACGAGCAACAGCGCTTCCAGCTGGCGAAGCATCTTGTCGGTGCGCCAGTCCTTGCCCAACTCGACGGCAGCGCGGCCGATATTGCCGTGATACTGCTCCAGCTTCGACTCGAAACGCGAAAACAGCGAAAACGCGTCGGCGGTCGATCCGGCGAAGCCCGCGAGTATCTTGTCCTGATAGAGCCGCCGAATCTTGCGGGCGGAGTGCTTGATGACACCTTCGCCGAGGGTGACCTGGCCGTCTCCGGCCATCACCACCTTATCGTCGCGGCGAACACAAAGAACTGTAGTAGAGCGGATCAAACGCTTACGTGGCATTGATACCTTGATTATAACAGCGTAAATCGCAGCGTCGGGCGAGTCACCGTCGTCGAGCTTCATCGCTTCTGGTGCGCAATTTCTCCCACCGTCGCCTTCGTCATGCGAAGATAATCGGCCGGAGCAACCAGTATCTGCGTGCCACGCACGCCGGCGGAAATCGAGATCACGTCCCACAACTCGATAGTCTCGTCCGCGAACACCGGATAGTCTTTCTTCGCCCCGGAACAGTCACCCCGCCGCGGATATAGCCGGTCAGCGGCTGAACTTCTTTCAGCGCGACCAGCTCTACCTTGCGATCTCCACTGAGTGCCGCCAGCTTCTTGTAATCCAGTTCGTAGTTGCCAGGGATTACCGCGAAGCACGGGCCGTTGCGATCGCCACGCGCTAACAGCGTCTTGAAAACCTGCTCCGCAGGCAACCCAACCTTCGCCGCAACACTCTCCGCCGCCAGGTCCTCGGGATCGACCTCGTAGTTGCGCAACTCATACCCGATACCAAGCGAGTCGAGCAGGCGTGCGGCATTGGTTTTCATGGAAGAGAACGAAGCTACTTTGAGAACAACATGACGTGCACGTACGGAAAATCCTGAGAGTCGACAAGCTTGTACTGCCGATTCAGCGCTGCTTCGAATGCGGCGAACCTTGGATCATTCGGCGGCAACGGTGTAGTCACAACCCAGATTCTCTCGCGCCCTTGCGCGAACTCCGGTACACGCGCGCGGCCAAGGCACGCCCATAAAATCACGCCACCCTACTCCAGAGTTATTTCCTGGATATAGAGTGTCGGGTTTTACTTCAGCATTACTATGCGCCGCATAGTAGTCGTAAGGAAACCTGGTGGACAAAGAATAAAAGACGACCCCGTCGTCCGATTTCGCATGGTCCAGGATGTAAGCGGTGGCGGAGCGCACGTCGTTACGGCCGATGTCGAAGTCGGCCTTGTAATATGCCTGGACTCCGCCAAGACAGAACACTGCGACCACCGCAGTCAGCATCCCAGCTATTAGGCGCGACCGGCTGGCCGTTATACCCGCAGCTGCCAGCATGATCCACGCCGGAAGCGAAATCATCAGATATCGTGGAGCAAATACCGGCCGAGCTAGAGACACTAGCAGCACGATAATCAAAGGTACGAATAACCAGCAGGCCAGGACAATATAGATCGGACTATCTGTAGCCTTCCGCCTTATAGAAATAATTCCAGCCATCAAGCCGACAAACACGCAGACCGCGTACAAAATCATCTGCATGGTGTCCACGTTGCCGGATAGCTTCTTCAGCAGCCCTATGATGTCGCCAAGGCCCGGCCGGGGAATCCATGCAATGGGACCGGCTCCCGTTGTGGCGATGAATATCCAGATCGGCGCAGTCCACAGCGCGACTAGCCGGGCAGCTCGGCGGAATTGTGCGCGAATTTCCGTGCTTGCATCTATTACGCCGGTCTGCACCATGACACGCAGCGCGACCCAGTGGGCAACTACAACCAGCACCGCGAAGAAATGCGCATAGATTGACAGCGAACTGGCGACAATGTACCAGTTCCAATCGCGTCGCCGTCCGCTATCGATTGCGGATATAAAGAAGTAGTTCGCAATAATGAGCAGCAGCACCAGCAGACTATAAGTCCGTGCTTCTTGCGCGTACCGGACCTGGAAGGCATTGACACTCAAAAGCAGAGCACTGACTAGTCCAAACCTGGTGCCCAGCATCTTCCTTCCAAGCAGGAATATGGCTGGGATAGCAACCACGGCGAAGACTACCGACAACCCACGGATCCAAGCTACCGAATCCCCCAGGTGCAACCATCCGCGCAACAAAAGGTAGTAGAGCACCATGTTCATTTCGCGCCGCCACAGGATGCGGACGAAGTTGAACCAGTCCAGCCGCGCCATCGTAATGCTGGAACCTTCGTCCAGCCAGAAGCTCTTGGCCGTGATGGCATGAAGTTGTAGCACCGCGCCGAGACCAGTGGCGGCAGCTAAGGCGAGCCAAACCCCAACTCTACTTAGCAAGCTCGCAGGCTCGGCTTCACGCTGCCGAATCTCATCGCGAATTGCAGAGCTGGTTGCAGACATAGGGTAGAGGCTGATGAATTAAGTAGGCACCCGAAGCAGCATGTATCCCGCTGCCAACCCGAATACCAGGTCAGGCGACCACGCCGCCAGCATTGCCGGCAGCTGATTAGCGTTCCCCATAGCTTCAAATAGTCCGGCGGTACCGATATAGATGACAGCTATGGCGATGGCAAAGGCAACCCCGGCCAACGCGCCGCCGGTCCTTCCCGATACTGCGAATGGAATGGCAAGGACCGCCATCACCAGGGTGATCAGCGGATAGGACATTTTCTTTCCCAGCTGCACCCGTAACTTAACGGTATCGAAACCACTCTGTTGCAGGTCTTCAATGTAGTTCCGAAGCTCGCGGTAATCCATCTCCGACGATTGCCTGACTTCTTTCTTGAAGTAGCTAGGATCTTCGTGCAGCTCATTGAAGGTAGCTACTTCAAAGGTCTTATAGTCCTGGATCGACGATCCCTTCAGGCTCCTGACCCATCCATCCTCGAATACAAACTTGTTCAGGCCGGGCTCCCAATGTGCCTGCGCTGCCGAAATTCTGCGGGTTAGCTGAAAATTTTTGGGGTCGAATTCGAAAATGGAGATCCCACGAAATGTGTTGGTATCGGCGTCAAATAGCTGGTAGTAGTAAATTTCGTCATTACCCCGACAATCCACTGGCGGTTTGCCTGTAAATAGGTCTGGGCCGGCTTACCTTTAATCTCATTTCGCAGAATTTCCTGCCGCTTGTTGGTATGCGGAATATAGACCTGGTCAAAAAGGAATAGTCCCCCGGCGAACAGTGCGCTCAGCACGATCACCGGCAACGTCGCGCGATACAAGCTGATGCCCGTGGCCTTCATGGCGGTCAGCTCACTCGACTTCTGCATCAGCCCGAAGGTGATCAGCACCGCCAGCATCACCGCGACCGGCGTCATCTGGTAAATCAGCGACGGGCTCAGGTTCAGCAGGTACTCCATCAGCAGGAGCACCGAAACCTTGTTGCGCACGATGTCGGTGAACAGCTCAAAGAAGGTGAAGACCAGCGCCAGAATGAGCAGGGTCGCCAGGATCATCGCCAGATACATGACGAAATCCCGCAGAATCATGTCATCCAAAATCAGCGGGAAGCGCGCGCTGAACCGCTTCTTGCCCTGGCGGCGGTTGGCGAAATCGGACTGCTGCCATCGGTTCGGTCGCATGGCTCCCAGCGAATGCCACGCGCGCACCAGCTTTGCCCACAGCCTGCCCAAGTTCCCAACTTCGCCGGGCATGCGGTCCGAACTCCACAGCAGCACCAGGCCGCAGAGGAAGAAGATCAGGTTGCCGCGCCCATACCGCGAGCCACGGCGACAGCTTGCCTTGACGAGCCAGCGATACGCCCAGCAAAGAAAACACGTAATACATGAAGACCAATGCGATCGTCAGGACGAATCCGGTGCTCTTGCCGCCTTTGCGCGCCGCCAGTCCCAGCGGAATACCAACCATGGCCAACACCAGGCAAGCCGCGGGCAATCCAAAGCGTCGATGAAACTCAATCTCGTAGTAGCGCGCCTTAAGCTCGTCATAGGCCTTCGCCCTGACCGCCAGGTCGCGCTCCGCCGCAGTGCCGCCTATCACCAGGTCGGCCGCGGCTTTATGTTCGCGCGCCGCATTGGCCAGCAATTCCCGCAGACTCAGTTGCGCAACCGGCAGCAGGTCGGAGGCGCGCTCATTCGAGGCCGGCACCGCGATTGGTATGTCGGTGCTCTCAAACGTGGTGATGGAGTATTGATCTTTGCCCTTTACCTCCAGCTGCTGCTGGCTGCCATCTTCCAGATGAAAACGCAGATTATCGGGCGAGTCGTTCAGCAACACGCCGCGATCTGCGACCGTGACCTTCGGAGAAGCGGGATCGGAGGTGTCGGCCAGGAACACTCCCCGCCACAGCGAACGGTCGCCTTCCGGAATCGCGTCCTGCACATACAGGACAGTGTTCTTGAATTCCTCGTAGAAAACCCGCGGCTGGATTTCAAACGATGCCTGCGACGACTTCAGCCGGTTTTGCAATGCGACCAGAGCTGCCGCCGACTTGGGAGCGATGTAAATGCTGTTCAACATCGCCAGTCCCCAGACTCCGATGGCAAATATGGAAACCGCACGCAAGAACAGTCCCACCCCGAATCCGCTGGCTCGCATGGCGGTGACTTCGCTGTCCGCCGCCAGCCGGCTCAGGCCAATGAGGATTCCCACCAGCACGCCCATCGGCAAAGTAACGGTGAAGGTAGTGGGCAGCGTCAGAAAGAAGATTTCAGCCACGCTGGGCAGCGGAGCGCTGTTGCGCACGATCAGCTCCAGCAAGCGGCCGAGGTCCCGCATGAAGATGATGAAGGTGAACAGCACCAGCCCAAGAAAGGCGTGTGAGATCACTTCCCTGAAAATGTAGCGGGTGAGAATGCGCACGAATGGCTAGTTTAAATGCAAATTGAGCCGGGCGCGAGAGACTGCCTGCTGCGGGTATTCGCGGCTTAGTCGGCCGGGTATACGGGGACCAACGCCGGCCCTCAGTTTGGTGCCCAGCGCCTGTGATTTCTGTCCCCGGTTCGCACCGATCTCTACGTGCTAGCCGGACATCCGGTGGGCCGCGAATTACTTTTTGCTCGACAGCATTCCCAAAATTTCCTGCAGGCCCTGGCGAACTTTCTTCAACTTCTCGGTGCGCTTCTCCGGCGGGAAAGGCAGTCCGGACTGAAGCTTTGCAGGTTTGGCCTCGGCCTTCAGCTGAGCGCGAGCGCCAGGAATGGTGAAGCCTTCGTCATAAAGCAGCTTCTTGATGCGCAGCACATACTCGACATCCTTCTGCCGGTACATGCGCTGGCCGGTGCTGCCTTTGACCGGCTTGAGCTGCGGGAATTCCGTTTCCCAGAAGCGCAGCACATACGCAGGAAGAGTGCACAACTCCGCGACCTCGCCAATGCGAAAGTACAGCTTGTCGGGAATCACCGGGGCCGGCGAGCCCGGTTTCTTCGCAGATTTCTTGCCCGCACCACTCGTAGCCATTGGCTTCAGTGGCTTAAGGATACCCTTGTTCACCGAGTCGCGAAAAGCGGTTTGCGCTCATCAGGTGAATTGTGTGGTTCCAGGCGACGGGCAGAGTTCCCGGACGCACGCAGCCTCCGGGAACCCATTCCGCCTCGGAATCAGGCAGCCTGCTCCCAACGATCTCGCTGCTGTTGGCGTCTCCGCATCCAGTAGGCGAGCCCCATGCCCACGGGCACCGCGATTCCAGCGACCACGCCGAGCGTGCGCTTGGCTGGGCTGTTGTCATCGGTCGAAAGCTCACCGTCGGCGCTCTCCCAGTCAGCACTGCTTTGGTTAGCGTTTGTCCAACCGCCGTACACCTCTTTGCCGCTCTTCATCGGTCGGAAAAGGCTGCCCGAGCTGTCTTCGGCGCTCTCCTTCTGCCTCATCTGGGACTTCTGCGTCTGCCTGGCCATCTGTTTCTCAACCAGCTTGGGAACGAACCGGTGAGCGATGCTGCCCAGTTTGCCTTGGGTGCCGACCACCACCTCATCCTCCGGATGGTTCGACATGTCGAAGATAGTCTCGATGACTTCCTTCGGATCGTAAACCGGCCCGATGGGCTTCACCGGTTTTCCGCTGTGGTTTGCTGCATGTTCAAAAAACGGCGTGTCGAACGAAACTGGCATGATGGTCGAAACCCGGATGTTGTCCTCGCCGTTTTGCGCCAGCTCTTCGCGCAGTGCCATGCCCAGCCCACGAATGCCGAACTTCGACGCCGCATAGGAGCTCATATACGGCGGAGCCACCTTCCCGGCGAACGACGCCAGATTGATCAGCACACCCCGCCGCTGCTTCCGAAACTGATTCAGCGCTTCATGCGATCCGTAAATCGTGCCCAGCAGGTTGGTACGGATGACCTGCTCGTGCTCCTCCAGCGGAGCCTCTTCGAAGCGAGCCACCGTTCCCACCCCTGCGTTGTTCACCCACACGTCAATGCGGCCGAATTTGTCCAATGCCTGCTCGGCGAGTTCGTGCACATCGGCTGCTTTGCTCACGTCAGCCTCAACCACCACGGCTTCCACTCCCGATTTGCGACACTGCTTTGCCACGTCCTCCAGCAGGCTTTCGCGCCGCGCGGCGATGACCACGTTGTCTCCTGCCTCGGCAAAACGTAGAGCTGCACCGCGCCCGAAACCGCTGGACGCACCGGTAATAACGACTACACGATTTCCTGTTCTTTTTCATGATGAATAGACTCCCTCAGCAGGAGATGGACGGCGGGCGTAATGAGATGCCTGGGCCCTGACTGCCCCACACCTGTTCCGGCCATCCAATCCCATGTAGCGCGAACCTTCCCATGCCCGATACCGTTCATCTTGGCCCGGCCCATCGCACCGTGACCGCACTCCTGCTGACCGCGGTGGGCGGGTTCGTCGATGCCATCGGGTGGCTCACTCTGTTGCAGGTCTTCACCGCCAACATGAGCGGCAACAGCATTCACTTGGGAATGGCGACCGGCAACCTGGATTTCTCCACGGTTCGTCGCTTCGGCTGCGCCGATTGTCGCCTATGTTGGCGCTCTTATCCTGACGCGTATTGCCCTGGAGGCAGGTGCACGCATGGGACTAAGACGAATCGCATCGCTAACCTTCACCCTGGAGGCGCTCCTGCTGTTCACCTTCCGCTACATCGCGCCTCCGCTGCAAAACGGCCACGTCACCGACCTCTCCTCGATGGCCTATCTGGGTATGGTCGCCCTGCTGGCCTTCGCCATGGGAATGCAGACCGCTACCCTTACTCACCTTGGATCGCTAACCGTGTACACCACGTTTGTCACCGGATCGCTTACCCAGAGCGCCGAATCGTTGGGGAGGGTTGTGTTCTGGATATACGACACCGTAAGAGGCGGAAAGGCCATGTCTCACATTGTCAGACAGCTACCCCGGCAGGTTGATGCTGTGGACAGCGTTTTTCTATTCGGGATTTGGCTATGCTACGTTGTGGGAGCAGCTACTGGAACCCTTACCAAACAGCGCTGGGAGTTGCGCGCGCTATATTTTCCCATAGGCGTTTTGATATGCCTGGTCGTTCTCGACCTGGCTCGGCCTATTGCCAGCAGGGAAGAACGCAGTCAGGCTGAAGGCGAACCTCAGGTCGGCGCGCCCGCGTGAGCCCTGGTCGCAGCGTGGGTAAACGTCAGGCCGCTTCCCCGGAAATCGATCGCCAATCCTGCTCGGATTCCTCGTCGCTCCAGTCGGCTGCCGCTTTCTCCCGCGGCTTCTCCATGCCCATCAGCGCCAACGACGCGCCCAGCAGCGCCATGTTCTTGCCGAAGTTAATCATCTCGTTCTGCCGCTGCTGCGGATCCTTCTGCTTCCAGAAGTCGTGCATGATCGGTGAGACCCCGGCCAGGAAGCTCGCAATCGCAGCCGCGCCCCACTCCTTTTTCAGGCCCAACAGAACGCTGGTTCCACCCGCAATCAGCGCAATGCCGGTGGCTTTCACCGCAAGCTCGGGCGCCGGAACGCCCTTGGTGCCCGCGTATTGCGCCATCGCTTCGGACTCTTGCATATGGTGAATACCGGCGTACACAAAATATCCGCCGAAAATCATGCGGCCCAACAGGTAAGAGGCTTTCATCAGGAACTCACAGGCGCAGAGGCGCTGGATATGGGATTCTCGTGCCGATAGTGGGGTGGCCTACTTGCCATGACGGGTTAACGAAGAGGCTTCTTTGAGTCCTCCGGACCCGCGACGGAATGCGCAGCAAGAAGCGGCCTATATTTCTGGGCCCGAAGGGCCCGCAGAGCTTAGCCCGCCGCTTCAGCGGCGGGAAACAGTGAACCTCTGGCCCCGAGTCCCTTAGGGACGACAGAGACCTGTGTTCTACATCACAGAGTCCACTGCCTGTCCGGAATACTCTCGAAGTATGCCCCACACCTACGTCTGCAATTATCTTCACTGCGTCTTCAGCACAAAGGATCGCGCCGACCTAATCCGCGATCCGCAACGCTTGTGGACGTACACGAGCGGCCTCGCCCGCGCCAAGAACATTCCCTTGTTCGCGGCAGGTGGAACAAAGAATCATCTTCATGTGTTCATTTCGCTTCCTTCCACAAAGACAATCGCCGAAACAATGCAGACCATGAAGGGGAGCACATCTCATTGGATAAACCAGAGCTTCGGCCCATTCGCGTGGCAAGAGGGCTATGGCGCCTTCAGCGTTAGCCAGTCACAACGAGGAAACGTAATCGCTTATATCGACCGTCAAGAGGAGCACCATAAGAAATGGACCTTCGAAGAAGAGTTCCTTACATTGTTGCGGAAATATGGTGTCGCGTATGACGAACGATACGTACTTGGCTAGGCTCTGCCGTCCCTACGGGGCTGACGCGTGTTATGTATCCTGTTCCCGCCGCTGAAGCGGCGGGCTAAGCTCTGATGGCCCTCCGGGCCTGATCCGCGTCGGGGCGCCGGCCACGTTCCGTGCCTCCGTGGTGAATACTTCGTACCGCATACGGTAAACTGGAAGCACCGCAAATCCTCTCTCCGTCTGCCCCGAATCGCACGCGGTTTCAAGCTGAAAGGATCCTGATTTTGAGTACCAGTATTCGCAATATCGCCATCATCGCGCACGTCGATCACGGTAAGACCACGCTGGTCGACGCCATGCTCAACCAGAGCGGCACCTGGCGCACCAACGAGGCCCATGCCGAGCGCGTAATGGATTCCAACGAGCTGGAGCGCGAGCGTGGCATCACCATTCTGGCCAAAAACACGGCCGTGGTCTACCATCCCGGCGGCGATCCGAAAGAGTTCGTCAAGATCAACATCGTCGACACCCCCGGCCACAGCGACTTCGGCGGCGAAGTCGAGCGCGCGCTGAAGATGGTTGACGGCGTGATGTTGCTGGTCGATGCCAGCGAAGGTCCGCTGCCGCAGACGCGATATGTGCTCAGCAAGGCGCTGGAAGCCAAGCTGCCGCCCATCCTCGTCATCAATAAGATCGACCGTCCCGATGCCCGCACCCAGGAAGTGCTCAACGAGGTCTACGACCTGTTCATCGATCTCGATGCCGCCGAGGACCAGCTCGACTTCCCCGTGCTGTTCACCAACGCGAAAATCGGCACTGCGACCAAGGACATCGAAAAGCCCGGCGAAGATTTGCGGCCGCTGTTCGAAGCCATCGTGTCCACCATTCCTGAGCCCAAGGGTGATGCCGAGCGGCCCGTTACAGATCCTCGTCGCCAACCTGGATTACAGCGACTACCTCGGCCGCATCGCCATCGCGCGGGTCTTCAACGGCACCATGAATACTGGCGAAGAGGTCGCCATCGCCAAGCGCGACGGCTCGATGCAGAAGACCAAGATCACCAAGCTGTTCTCCTTCTCCGGACTCAAACGCACCGATATCGACTCGACCGAACTGGGCGACATCGTTGCCGTCGCCGGCGTCGAGGGCATCAACATCGGCGAGACCATCACCGACGTCGAAAACCCGGCGCCGCTCCCCGTCATCACCATCGACGAGCCCACCATCGCCATGCAGTTCATGGTGAACACCTCGCCCTTCGCCGGCAAAGAAGGCCAGTACGTTACCTCGCGCAATCTGCGCGACCGTCTGCAGAAAGAGCTGCTCACCAACGTCTCGCTGCGTGTGGAAGACGCCGACAGCACCGACTCCTTCCGCGTGATGGGACGCGGCGAGCTGCAACTCGCCATCCTCATCGAGATGATGCGCCGCGAAGGTTACGAACTCGCCGTCGGCAAGCCCGAGATCGTTACCAAGCGGGTTGACGGCAAGCTGATGGAGCCCATCGAACTGCTCACTATCGACGTGCCTGAATCATTCGTCGGCGTGGTCATCGAGAAGCTAGGCATGCGCAAGGCGCAGATGGAAAAGATGCACAACCACGGCTACGGTCGTGTGCGTATGGAGTTCAAAGTCCCCAGCCGCGGCCTCATCGGATTGCGCAGCGACTTGCTGACCGACACCCGCGGCACCATCGTGATGAACTCGCTCTTCGCCGGATACATCGAGTGGCAGGGCGATATCCCACATCGTCCGACAGGAGCGCTGGTCGCCGATCGTCACGGACTCACCACGGCTTACGCGTTATGGGGATTGCAGGAGCGCGGCGAGCTGTTCGTCGGTCCCGGCGTGGAAGTCTACGAGGGCATGGTGGTCGGCGAAAACTCGCGCGACAACGATCTCGACGTCAACATTGTCCGCGAGAAGAAGCTGACCAACATGCGTTCTTCAACCGCCGATGAAGCCATTCGCCTGGTTCCGTTCAAGAACCTGAACCTCGAACAGGCGATCGAGTTCATCGCCGACGATGAGCTCTGCGAGGTCACGCCCAAGAGTCTGCGCCTGAGGAAGAAAATCCTTCAGCAGAACCGTCGCCCGCGCAAGAACGCGCAGCCTGCGGGAGTGGAAGCGTAACGGAAGATTCAAGCCGCGGATTGTAATCAAGGGCTTCACGCACCGCGGCCACCGTCCTCGTCGATGAATCACGCTGGGACGGCCAGGAGCGTTCAGTACAAGAACAATTGGATCGGTCTGCTACGAGGAAAGTCATTCTGAGTGAACTTGAGCTGTCATTCTGAGCGGACTTGAGCTGTCGGACTTGAACTGTCATTCTGAGCGAAGCGAAGAACCTGCTTTCGCTACCTCCTGCGAAAATCTCAGCTTTAACCTACGACTGTGGCCGTCGCCACAGCTCCCAACATGCTTGGTGAACACGCTACTTCGTTTACATCCCCTCACAAGCCTGGCTTCGCGCGAAGAGGTTGGCGCTGAGTGCGAAAATCCACCTGGGACGCGAAAGCTGCACTCTTCGCCCAGTGAGACGAAAACAGGTTCTTCGCTTCGCTCAGAATGACAGTTCTGAAAATGCTGGCAGGAGAGAGACATTGGCAGGGTGCAGCAGCACAAGGCGGACACACGGACCTGCACAGATCAACAAGAAATCAGATCCGTGTTCATCCGTGAAGATCCGTGGTTAGAACTCGCTATTTCCCCGGCGGGTATTTCGCGAACAGCTTCTCCACTGCGGTGTTCACCTGCTCCACCAGCTTCATCTGCTGGTCGCTCAGTTTCTCGGTTGCGATACCGCGCCACGCCAGCTTTTTGTGCGCCGCGTCAATCAGGTCAACCACCAGCTGCCCCTTGTGAACCACTGCGGTGTTGGTCGTTCCCGGTATGGCTCCCCACATCAGGAAGCTCTGATCGAAGGCCGGAATTCCCCACGGGCCGTAGTACAGGTCCGAATAGGTGACGGCCATGTCGGAGTCGACCGAACCATACATGGCAATGTACAGGTCTGGATTCTCCGCCACCTGTTTCAGTCCGCGCTTGGCTAACTCCTCGTTCACTGCGCCCTTGATGGCGGCCACCAGAACAGGTTTTCCCGTTGCCTGCGGAGTCGGGTCCCACGCGTAGGTCTTGAGCTTGGAGAAGTCAACGTTCTTGTCGAACTCAACTTTGATCTTCTGTGCCTGGGCGGCGGTGACGGCCAGAAGCATAAACAAAACGGCGATGCCTACGCGTGGTGAAATCGGTTTCATGATTGCTTCCAGAAAATGTGGACTTGAGGACGAAACCATTACAACACAGCGTGCCAGACAACAATTCCAGCCCAGTGCGGAAGCACCGGGTCAGGTTCATCTTTGCTGAGAGATGGAGCCCTTCACGGCGGTACGGGAGGTGCCGTTCGGCAATGAGCGTCGCCGGTCGGAACCGGCTCCGGCTCCATTTAAGGTTTTCTACCCAGCGCTCCCGCGCTGGGCTGGAATTGTCTCCTCACTCTCGCGACCTTCGATACTTGCGAAGAATCAACTCAACCTCTCCAGCTTCCCATCCCGTAACCGAAACCGTTGCCCGCGCCAGACGATGGTATTGCCGAAGAAGCTGGCGATCCATACCATCAAAGCAACAGCATCTCGCAGCGGAATAAGCAGCAGATCCCACCCGCTCTGTATTGAGCTCACGTAATCGGAGGTTATGCGGAAATCGGTCACGTTCTGCTCATCTTGAACAGAATTAACGAAGTCGATTCCCGACAATCCCTCACCGCCAGTCTCAACGCGACTCGAAAGTGAGCCGCACCTACCGGGCCTCGGCTGCAACACCCGCTTACTGATTACGATGGCAGCGATGTAACGCATGACAGCGACGATGCCCAACGCCATCCACGTCCACCATATTCGCGGAGCCGCGACCACGGCCAGGATTCCCCACGCCAGTCCGAACGTTACGATCAACCCGAAGTACTGCGCGAAGCGCCGGTCCTTGATGTTGCGGGCCCAGCGCAACTGATGATGCCAGAAATCGCTCCACGTGTAGTCAGGCAGCGCAGTTTCGACCACCACTTCCGCCAGCGCGACTTCATATCCCGCGGCGGCCGCCCGTGCGCCCAACTCGTAATCGTCGCCGAGCACATCCACTAGCGACTCCAGCCCGCCGATCTTCGCCAGCACGGATTTCTTCGTTGCCATGGTCGCGCCCAGGGCAAACTTAATGCCGCCTTCCATTTCGCGCGCCACCAGCACGCCGCCCATGAAATCGGTGCTGATGCCAAGTGCCTCCAGCTTCGACCAGAGCGTGCCACCGTCCAGCGCGCGATATAGCGTCGTGACCATGCCAACATTCGGCTTAGCAAACTCCTGCATCACGCGCCGCAGAAAGTCCGCCTCGACCAGGATGTCGCTGTCGTTGATCAGCACATGTTCGTACGCGGCATGCGGCAGCATCTGCGCCAGCGTGCTGATCTTTCCATTCGCGCCCAGCAGCTGGGGACAATGAATCACGCGCAGCTTCGCGTCGGGAAACTCCTGCTGCACTTCCTTCACCAGCGCGACTGCAGGATCGCTAAGATCACTCGCCCCGAACAGCACTTCGTATTCCGGATAGTCGAGCACGCAATGCGAACGGAACGCGGCCCGCATGTGCGGGTCAACTCCCTTCAGAGATTTCAGAATGCTGACCGGCGGCGCAAACGAGGCGTTCGCTCCATCCTGCGAAATGAACCGCAGTCCCGCCCAGGCGCACAGCGCGTAGTACGCCGCTCCGGCCACAGCCAGCAGCGCACATACCCCTGCGAACACCTGAAGGACAATCGGCATACGAGCCGCAGCTTAGCAGAAGCGCTCGCTTCAGAATGCCAGGGTGTACAATCCCGGCCATCGGTAACGCCAAACCGAAGCTTGCATGATCCGACGGTTGGCCCGGAGCCCCATGTCGTCAAGCGAAGCCGTAGCAACCGAAACCCGCCCCTGGATTTACAACCTCACGCCCACCGAACGCTCAACCCTGCTCGCTACCTTCGGCGGCTGGGGGCTCGACGGCATGGACGTGATGATCTACAGCTTCGTCATCCCCACGCTCATCGCCGCCTGGCACATGAGCAAGGCGCAAGCCGGCATGCTCAGCACTGTGGCGCTGCTCATCTCCGCCGTGGGCGGATGGCTGGCCGGCCTGCTCGCCGATCGCTACGGACGCACGCGCGTGTTGCAGGTCACCATCTTGTGGTTCGCGGTGTTCACTTGCCTCAGCGGATTCACCAATTCGTTCTGGCAACTGCTCATCGTGCGCGGCCTGCAGGGGCTTGGCTTTGGCGGAGAATGGGCGGTCGGCTCCGTGCTCATGGGCGAAGCCATTCGCGCCGAGTATCGCGGCAAAGCGGTAGGCACGGTGCAAGGCGGATGGGCCATCGGGTGGGCCGTCACGGCTATCAGCTATACCGTGCTGTTTTCGCTACTGCCCGCAACGATCGCCTGGCGCGTGATGTTCTGGATCGGAATTCTTCCCGCTCTCCTGGTCTTCTACATTCGGCGTCATGTGCCCGAGCCCGAGGTTTTCCAACGCACCGTGGATCGCGAAAATTCGCTCGGCGAGAGCAGCCATTTTCTGGAGATTTTTCGCCCCTCACTGCTGGAAACCACCTTGCTCACCGCGTTGCTGGCCGTCGGAGTACAGGGCGGCTACTACGCCATCACCACCTGGCTGCCAACCTATTTGAAGACCACGCGCAAACTCTCGGTACTCAACACCGGCGGCTATTTGTTCGTAGTGATCGTCGGTTCGTTCGTTGGATATCTGGTGAGCGCCTGGCTCTCCGACCGTATTGGCCGAAAACGCACGCTGGTGCTGTTCGCTGTTTGCTCCCTGCTGGCGATTGTCGGCTACACCTACTTGCCGATCGGCAATTCCGTCATGCTCGTCCTGGGCTTTCCGCTGGGCTTCTTCGCCTCAGGCGCCTTCAGTCCTGTCGGCGCTTTCTTCACCGAACTGTTTCCCAGCCGGGTGCGCGGCTCCGGCCAGGGCTTCTCCTACAATGTAGGACGTGGCATCGGGGCGCTGTTTCCCACGTTGGTTGGCATTCTGAGCGCGCGCATGGATTTGGGACACGCTATCTCCATGTTCGCCGCAGGCGCCTATCTCACCATGGTTGTAGCAACCCTGCTGCTTCCCGAGACCCGCGGACGCGAGCTACGCGCCTACGAATAGACCTGGGTCGACCGCTCCTCTAGCGGCAGCGTTGTGTGCCGCCGCCCCTGCCATTTCCCCGTTCACACCGAACTCGCTGGCGGCCTCTGCCCCGGCGCCGTGCTTTGCATCTAACCCGCAGCACGGAGAACGAATGGCGACCAGCACAACCGAACCTGCACCCGAGCAGGCCCCACCGGAGCAACCCGCAACTGAGCAGACCTTGCGCCGCACCGCGCGCGAAATCTTTCAGCGTGTCGAAGACAACGCGCACGAGGAGCTGCGCCGCTCGCCTCATGCTCTGGCCTTCTCCGGTTTTGCGGGCGGCGTTTCGATGGGGCTTACCGGCCTGGCCGTGGCTTCTGCATTGGCGGCGTTACCTGACGTGCCCACCCGCGAGTTCCTCGCTTACCTGGTGTATCCCATCGGATTCATCGCCGTCATCATCGGCCGGGCGCAATTGTTCACCGAGAACACGCTATATCCCGTGGCTCTCATCCTCAGCGAACGACGGCATTTCGTTGACACCCTGCGACTGTGGTCGCTGGTCTTCACCTTCAACGTTCTGGGCGCAATCGCTTTCGCCGCGCTGGCCATACTGACCGACGCGCTGCCACCGGCCATTCACCAGCAGCTCATTCAACTTGGCATCGCGAGTTCACAGGGTACGCTAACTCACATCTTTTGGAGCGGCGTAATCGGCGGCTGGATCATCGCCCTGGTCGCCTGGATGGTCACCGCCAGCCATTGGACTATCGGCCAGATCGCCGTCATCTGGCTGTTGACTTTTGTCGTCGGCATCGGTCATTTCGCCCACTGCGTCGCCAGCAGCGGAGAAATCATGTCGGCGGTTTTCGCCGGCCACGTCGCCTTCGCCCATTACCTGCACTGGCTCGCCATGGCGACGGCAGGAAACATTGTGGGCGGCGTATTTATCGTGACGTTGTTGAACTTCGGACAGGTCAAGGTCGGCGAGTCCTGATAGGGAGTTTTTGTGAAGAACCTGAAGCGAGTAGTTGTCGGTTCGGCCGCAGCCCTCACGGCCGCGGGAACGGTAGCCGGAGTCGGAGCATTTCTCGCAGCTCGCGCGCTTCGCCGCCGCTTGCAGCCAGAGATCGATTTTCGCGACGCCGTCGTTGCCATTACCGGCGGCTCGCGGGGACTCGGTTTCGCCCTTGCGCTCGAGTTTGCGCGGCGCGGCGCGAGGCTGGCCATCTGCGCTCGCGATGAAGCGACGCTACACGAGGCGGAACATCGGCTGCGCGCTTACGGAGCCGAGGTCTTCGCGTTTCGCTGTGACATTGGAATTCGCCAGCAGGCTGAGGACTTCATTCGCAACGTAGAGCAACGCTTCGGTCGTATCGATGTGCTGGTGAACAACGCCGGCCAGATCGAAGTCGGCCCGCTGGAATCGCAGCGCGTCGAAGATTTCGAGCAGGCCATGTCCACCATGTACTGGGGCACGGTCTACACCACGCTGGCGGCTTATCCGGCAATGGCCCAGCATCGTTCAGGACGTATCGTTAACGTCACCTCCGTCGGCGGAAAGGTCGCCAGTTCCCCATCTGCTGCCCTACTGCGGTGCGAAATTCGCGGCCGTCGGTTTCAGCGAAGGCCTGCACGCCGAACTCGCGAAAGACGGCGTGAACGTAACGACCGTCGTGCCCGGCCTGCTGCGCACCGGCTCGCACATGAACGCCACCTTCAAAGGCGATCACCGCAAGGAATACAGCTGGTTCGCCCTCGGCGCCAGTTTGCCGCTGGTCTCGATGGGCGCGCGCCGAGCGGCTCGCAAGATCGTCGATGCCACGGCGCGAGGCGCTGCCGAAATCATCCTTACGCCGCAGGCAAGGTTGGCCGTCGCTGCGCATGGAGTCGCGCCGGGACTGGTGTCTGACATTGTGGGAGTCGCCAATCGCCTGATGCCCGGAACCGGCAGCCGGCGTCCCCAGCGCTACACCGGCAAAGAAAGCGGCACGCCACTCACCGATTCTTTTGTTACCCGCGCAGGCCGCACCGCCGCACGCGACTTCAATCAGCATCCCGAAAGCGGCCCCGTCGGCGGAGACAAAGACGTCAGCTCACGCCCGCTGCGTCCTCGCGCGGTGGGCGGAGATCCTCAACCGCTGGTTGCAGACTGAATGCGTGCCCTATTTGGACTCTCGTTGCAGACTGAATGGGTGCCCCATTCGGGCTTCTGTTGCCCGGGTGGGGATTCCAAGCGCCTCCGTTCCACCGCTAGATGTGCAAACCCCAGCAACACGATTGCATCCTACGCGGAGGTGCTCATGATGAATTCGAAATTTCGCGACAGTTTATATTTGCGCAGCGACGTCGATAGCCCGATCCCGGTTCCCCCCGGTGAAGATTTGCCCTCGCCGGTAAAGGAACCTCCCGACAAGCCGGTGCTCGAGCCCGACAATCCCGTTCGTGAGCCGGGGCCTGACGAGCCCACCCGCTTGTGAAGCCGGGCCCGCTATCAGGGCACGCCGCTTCACCCCTACGAAACCGCGCTCAGTTGCTAGCCCTGTCCCGCTACAAAGTGGCTAGTGCTGCGCTGTCGTCTCGCTGACCAGTTCGACCGACGCTGGGTTCATCACCGTTCCCGCATCCGGCGCGTGGGTCGCAATGTGCGGCGGCGTGGTCTGCGGATTCGTGCTGCCGCTACTCTTATCCGGCCTCGGATTCGTCCCACTCATATCATCGCTGCTGGCCCCATTGGCCGACGAGTTCGGATTGCTGCTTCCACTCGGATACGCCGCATGGGGTTCGGTGGACTTGGTGTCGGGCGGTTGCGCGTTATCGGGTTTAGCGCCGCTCTTGTTGCCTTCGGTGCTCTGATCCGTGCCTGGCGTACTTCCCGTCGTCCCCATCGTCGAAGCCGGCGATACGGTGGTGCTATTGCCCGGCTGCTGATCGTCAATGGTCGTGCTCGGTAGCGTCGTCTGCGGAGTCGCTCCGGGACGGCCGGGGTCCGCACTGGTCTCCGGCGGCTGATGGGGCACCAGGTGGCGGAGTGGCCTTAACGCCCGGCTGCGCCTGTTCGGAAGCAGAGCTCGGCTTCCCGGTATCGTTAGCGGTCGGCGAGCTCTGGGCCAGCACGACACCCGTCGACAAAGACAAAAGTGGCTGCCAGCAAAACGAGTCTGTTCATAACCGATCTCCTCGGTCCCTTTGCTTGCAGAGGTTCGGGACGCATCCGGTTTAGAGCCACGTGTCGTGATTTTGGTTTTCCTTTCCGCAGCTATTCCGTTAGCCTTCGTCCTCCGCTCGACCTGCAGCGCTCACCGCCGATGAGGGATTTGTGAAAGCGCCGCGGAAACGCTTTCGCGTCTCCGCGGCCATTCCATGACTAACCGGCGCACTGCACCACCTTTCGCTGCTGGTTGTTTACCGTCTGCCGTGCCGAGCTGCACGGCTTCTTTGACGGAAGGGCCGATGCCGGAAGCTTGCGGCCTTTCATCTGCACCTGCCGGCGGTCGGGCCGGTCGCGTCGCAAGATGCCGCTGTCCAGAAAGATCTGGGTCAGCCGCGCCAAGGCATCGGCAAAGCGCTGGCTGATATAGCCCGGCGCTGCAATGCAGCATGTCGAGCCGCTTCGTCCAGGTTCAGGTCGTAAAGCCCAATCAGCGTGAGCACCGCATTTCATCTTCTTCCAGCTTGGTCAGCGACTGCCGTATGTCGTGCGCGAACAGCGCCTGGTCTTCGAAGCTGGGGATGGTGCGATGCGACACCTTGGCGCGAAAAAATTCCCGGCCCAGGATCGACGGCAGCCGTCCCAGCTGACACGACATCTCAAAGAAGTGGCGAACGATGGCCAGCGCTTGTCCGCGATAGCACACCGTCTCCGGCTCGGGATCGAACGCCACCGCCTGCTGGGGAGGACGATTGCGAGTCAACTTGCGAGTTGCCGGCCCAACCTTGGTTTCACGAAGCATGAGCGGCCTCCGGTACACCGAGAGTCTCGTCGGAGGTGGCTGGAATACGCGGTCTGCAAGCCATGCACGATGCGCCGCAACTGTCCCGGTGCGGTAGTGGCTGCCGCAGGTCCGGGCAGAAAGCGTCGCATCATCTGCTCGCAATCGCAGCAATACGGCAAGCCTGATTGGTTGCGGCGCAATCCCAGCCCGCCGCAGCGTTCGCAATACTTCAATTCATAACTGCTGTATGTCATGGTGGCGATGTCCTTATAAATACAACGGACCCTGTGACCTGCCCCTTGACTGTCAGGGATCAGGAGCACAGGGCCCGTTTCGGTTACGATGACCTGCTTCGGTTATTTAGTTACGTGCGAAAGTGGCGCTTTCGCCGTCATACAGCGGCTGCAATCATGATCTCTGCAGGACCGCCCTCCGGCTGATTACGATATCATCCGCTCTTCCTGCCGGCGGGTGAAATATCCCTCTTCGTAGCCGGATTTTAAAATGCGTCCATTCTGCACAACCAGGCTGATTCTCCCAGTGAAATGCGTTCGTGCCAGTAGTTTTTCGAAGGACGACGACAGCACCTCCGCCACCCGCACCTTGCGGCGCAGTTCGGCAAAGAGGCCGTCTTCTCCGTCGGGCTGATTGTTCTGCATCGGTCAATTTGTCCTCGCCCGGACTTCCCACACACCTGCGGGCACCTCGAATATCGCATTGCACAAATTCCGGGTCAATCACTATTAGCTCTAGGAATATTACGAAAGTACAGGTATAGCTTTTAGCAAACTATGAAAACCAGATTTCAGACGCTGCAGGACAGCCTGCGTACCGGCATATGGGGGCGGCTCGACCGGGGCGAGCTGACGGGTAAGTCGCTGGCCCACAAAGCTGGATTCCAGCAGGCGCATCTCTCCAATTTTCTTAACGGCAAACGCGGGCTCAGCCTGCAGGCCATGGACCGTCTGCTCGACGTTTTGCACCTCGATGTGCTGCAGCTGGCCGGGGTCAATCAGGCGCGCCGCCGCGCCGCCGATGGCGGGGTTTCCTCTCACCAGACCGAAACTCTTGCCGTGGTCACCTTCGCCACCGCCGCGCGCGCCGCGCGCTTCAGCGCCGATGACATCCAGGACGTCGTCAGCTTTCCCAAAAGTTTCCTGCGGCGGCTGAAACCCAAAACCATGGGCAATCGCCGGGACTGGACACGCTTCGCCGTAGTCACCCTCGACCAGCAGAACACTGACGGGATGTCGCCGCAGTTAATCCCCGGCGCGCAGGTGCTGCTCGATCGCCATTACAACACCCCGTCGCGCGACCCCTTGTCCCCCGAGCTTTACGCGGTCATGGATGGCAACTACGCCTCGGTTAGCCGGGTTACGCTGACCTCTGGCCATCTCATTTTGCGGCCGAATTTGCCGACCGCGCCGGTACGCCTGATCGCCGTGCCTTCGGGCCGCCGCGCCGGCGATTTCATCGTGGGACGGGTGCGCCACATCGCCATGGGAGTGTGAGAGGCGAATTTCGGGTACAGCGGGCCTTCGAGCCAGCGTTACCGGTTTTGAAAGGGCACGGCGTCAGAGGCTGCTGAAAAACTCTGCAGGGAGCCGTTTTGAAGGGGCGCAGCTTTAGCTGCGCCAAAAGAGTCCTGTGTTTTTGTCATGCCGACCCCTCCGTGTTTTTGTCATCCCGAACCTCTTTAGAGGTGAGGGATCTGCTGTTTTTCCCCACTGCCAAGAGTTTTCAGCAGCCTGTGAAGGGCGTCACCCCGGCATGCCGCTCCGTTTGTTATGATTTTTCAACGGCGCCCCGCGCCCCCACGGAGACCAGCACTCATGGATGAACCCAACGTTAAAGGCGCGGCCGGCAGCCGGCGCGACGAAGATATCGCCCTCGACATGATGAAATTCATCGCCGTCACCAGCGGCTACGGCAAGACCAGTTCCCCCGGTGCAGGATTTCAAGGTAATACAGATTCGAAAGCCGAAGACTATGCCCGCCACCTGCTCGACCTCTACGGCCAGTGCCTGGAGGCGGTGCAGCAGAAGAAATAATCAAACGTGCCGGCATAACACGGTTACGTTTCGGGGCGCATCCCTGGTTTCATTCTTGTCAGCCTTTCCGATTCCTGACGACTGTGCTCGGATTCCGACCCACGCTCCCACGGTGTAGCCGAAGGCGGCATAAACAGGAGCAGTGAAGGTAAGCTGTTGGAGAGCGCGCAATATGTCAGGGTTCCGGGCCAACTCAAATAGCTGCTTGTGGTTATGAGATTCACCAATCAGGAATCACTACTGAAGTATTCATGAAATGCAGGGCCCAGCGGTCCTGGAATAAGGTTGCCGGGTAAGTAGCGAGCTTAAATGCCAGAATCGCGCTCGGCACAAGCCAGACGTAAAGCGCAACCCGGTGAGGGAACCAGACCGAATGGACGAACGCTACCAGCATTGCCGAGACAAAGTTAAACAGAAACAAGTGCGAGAATTCGAATTCCAGAGAACTGGTGGCCGGCGGATGATGCAGGACCAAGGGAAGCACAGTCGTGTACATCTGACGTATCAACCAAGGGCTAGCTATGTACACGATCGCGTAGACCGCCGCCAAGTGAAGGACAAAACGAATCGCCTGTCTATAGCCGCCGGCGGCTGCTTTGTCTGGAATTACTGTCGGTGATGCCGTCGTTTCTTCCATTCGTGGCCACGGTACCGGATTTTCACAACGATAAAAACCCCAACCAAGCAAAATCAGGCTTGGATGGGGCACCCTGTTAGTATTCAACCTGTGAACAGGCTAGTTCAGCACATGAATATTCTTCTTCGCGCAATCTCTTTCAGCACCTTCGGCCACACCGTAACGCTGACTTCGCCAAGGTGCGCCTTGCGCAGCAGGGTCATCAGGGTGCGTGACTGTCCAATGCCGCCGCCGATGCTCAGCGGAATCTGGTGGTTGACAATCGCCTGGTGATACGGATACTTCAGGAAGTCGAGCTGGTCCGTCAGCTCAAGCTGCTTCTTCAGTGATTCCGCGTTCACGCGAATGCCCATCGACGACAGCTCGTGGCGCCGCTTGGTCACCGAGTTCCACACCAGGATGTCGCCATTCAGTCCGTGCAGCAGGTGGCCGTTCTTGGTGATGGTGGGCGTGACCCAGTCGTCGTAGTCGGCCGCGCGCAGCTCATGCGGATAGCCGTCCTTCAGCATCCAGCCGATGCCGATGATGAACACCGCCGGATACTTCTGCAGGATCGCCGTCTCCCGCTGTTTGCGCGGTAAATCTGGGTACAGGTCGAGAATCTCTTCCGCGTGCAGGAACGTCAGCTGCTCCGGCAGATTGGGATAGCGCGCGTCTTTGAGCTGCGGGAAGAGTTCCTGCGCGTAGCGCTCGGCCCCGACCATCACCTTCCAGATCTTCGAGACGATGGCCTTCAGGAAATCGAGGTTGCGCTGCTCGGGCGGTGATCACGCGCTCCCAGTCCCACTGATCGACGTAGGCGCTGTGATCGTGATCGAGGAAGTAATCTTTGCGCACGGCGCGCATGTCGGTGCAAAGGCCTTCGCCCGGCTGCATGCCAAACTGCTTCAGCGCCATCCGCTTCCACTTGGTGGCGGCCTGCACTACCTGCGCGTTGATGGGGTGCTTGTCGTGATCGTTCGGAGATGTGGAACTGGATGGGGTGCGCGAGCCGTCGCGGTCGAGCAGGTCGTTGACGCCGCTCTCTTCATCGACGATCAGCGGCACTTCGACCATCATCAGGTTGAGCTCTTTGCAGAGGTTGTCTTCGATGTAGCGCTTCACCTCGAAGATCGCCCGCTGCGTTTCTTTGGGCGACAGCAGCGAGCTGTAGTCCTCCGGCAGAACCTTTTCGAGGAGCTGATAATCGCCAATGCCGGGGCCTGCGAGGTCCGCTTTTTTGTCAGCCATGCTGTTCTCCTTACTTACGTTTGCGGTCGACGTGCGCGGCAGGTGGTAGCACCGGGCTTTAGCCCGATGAAAATCGGCCCGCAACGGTCATTGGGTTGTAAGCCCCGGGTTGGGCGCCGATCTGTCGCCCGTCCGTTGATGCCACGTCGCCACCGTAATGACAACAGAGGCCCGTGCCGCAGCGCAGTAACGCCCGTCACGTCAAGCTGTGAAGTGTGGGCACGGGAGCTGTGAAGCGCGTAACCCAATCGGCTTGTGAGGAACCGCGGCAGCGTACCAACACAATCGGCTTGTGAGGATCTGCTCTCGAACGCAGGTCGACATTCGGTGGTTTCCAGGGGGCGGCCCGAATAACGCTGCCCCCTTTTAGTTACACCGTGCGTGTCAGTTAACCTTCAGCGCAATGGTTTTCGAGGGATTCACCTTCTGCAAGCAATTCGTGCCCATGTGCTGTTGGATTACTGTCAGGTCGCTCTCGTTAGTGAGCCCATCGAAGTTGAAGTCATACCAACTGGACCCTCCGCCGTTCAGCACAGAGAAGTATTGCCACCACTGAACGTCCAGGTTGTCGACAACCTTGTCTTCGTTGCCGTCCCCAGGACACGGAATTTCTGAAGCCAAAGTGGTCTGGAGATCCGTCAGCAGTCGGTTGTAGCTGCTTAGCTGTTCCTGGTTAAGGCCATTCGGGCACCCGAACGCAGCCGTCTGGTCCGAGCAGAGGACCTCGCTAATGTCGTCCAGCTTGGGATTCTGCGGGTCTTCATTGACCTGGTAGAACTCGGTAAGGGTCGTATCGCCGTTGTTACAATTCGGCTGCGCCTTCTGAATCAGTTTGTATTTGTCGTCTCGGGTGGCCCACTGCGAATCCGGAAGCAACTGGATTCCGTTGGGATATTGCGCAAGTTGCGCGCCCTGAACGGCACAACAGGATGAGTACTGTTGCGGTGCGCCCGGTCCAAACCAGTCTCCGCCTTCCGATTCACAAAGCCCTTGGTTGACGAAAAGCTCGACACAAGTCGGGGGATCAGTGACGACGATTACGCATGGCGGCGGCGGTACGTTATTGATGTGGATGTTGCTGGCAGCCTCGGTGAAGTTGCTGGTGCGGATACTCGGCTGGTTAGGGTTAATCAGATAGGGCAGCATCGCTTGAGAATCCAAAGTATGCGACTTGGGAACTACCTGATGAACGTCAATGCCGGCTATCTCTCCAAACAACTCGAACAGATCGGCAATGTTGATCAGGGAGGTGACCTCGCGGTCCGCACTGACAACCAGGGGGCCGGAGACAATCAGTGGCACCCACACTCCAGTCTGGTACACCCAGCCTTTGGATCGCGAAGGATCGAAGGGCCCCTTTACTCCCGGCGCATAGGTACCGTTGTCCCCGACGATGACGACCATGGTATTGGTCTTCTGCGGGTCGTAGAGCAAGCTGCCATCAGCTTTGCGCGTTGCCAGGCCTGTCCGGACCAGCACGTCGCCAATCTTCGTGTCCATCGCCTCTAACATCTGGTTGCTCAAGACGCGAGTGTAGATTTCATCTTGCGGAGCATTCCCCGTGCACTTGTAATTGCTGCTGTCCGGCGAGTCGGCCGGTAGCAGGTACGTAGGAGATTGCTGATAAGGCGAGTGAATGTTGGCGTAGGCGACCGTCGCCATCCACGATTCGTGATGAGTATTTTCTGAATTGATCCAGTCCACGGCAGAATCGGTGGTGGCATTAGAAACATACCCTCGCGTCCGCGGATCCGTCAGCGGTGGCTTAATCACTGTCCCATCCGGCTCGTTGTACACGCGATTCCAGACGTAGTAGGCGTTTGCCTGATCGAAATCGAGCGGGGTGGGCGACACGTAGTCGCAAGTCTGATTGGGAATGAACAGACCGCCCTCTTCCATACAACTGCGGCCCGGAGTTGGGTGCGTCCGGCTCTTAGAGATTACGGAGCAGGAATGGTCAGCGAAGCGACAAGCTCCCGTATCCGCGCCACCGTACTCTGCATTGGTGACAAATCCGCAGGTGAAGGGACTGGTACTGGCAGGAAACTGTCCACCGATCGTGGTGTCGATGGGATGCGGCGCACCTTCAAGGAAGCCATCGAAGTAATCCCATCCCAGCGAGTGGGGAGTGGCGTCTCCATAAGGATTGTAAGTAGATGCGGCGAGATGGAATTTGCCGAATAGCCCGCTCCGGTAGTTGGCGGACTTAAGTACTTTGGGAGTGGTCGCCTCAAACGGCGAAACCTGAGAGTTCGCCAGGTCATCGCTCAGGATTGCGTTGAACACGTTGGTGCGGAACGGGTAACGACCCTCAAAAAATATGGCGCGGCTGGGTGAACATTCCGGCATCGACCACGCATTCCTGAAGCGTACGCCGGCGTGAGCGATGGCGTCGATATTGGGAGTACTGGCAGGAGTGGCGCCGCCGTATCCGAAAACCTTCATCTGATCGATGCCCACATCGTCCATGATGATGAAGAGGATATTGGGACGATTTGTCCCGGCTGTCGTATTGGAATGAGATCCGAATGTCGCCGCCGTGGGTGGACGCAAACCAGGACTTACGGTCTGCGCAAAGCAAATTCCCGCCAGCGGCAAAACCATCATTCCCGCCAGCGGCAAAACCATCATTGAAGATAGACCGCAAAAACGCTTCATGTTTTCTCCTCAAAATGCACTTGCTGTCCCAAGTCGCAGATCCCGTCTCTCCAGCCGTCACACGCCGGCAAACTACCTTGCAATACTCCGGTCCACCATGCCCTACGTCGACGGACTGCGCCCAGGGGGTGCGCCATCGACACGTACGCGGCGGTGCCGGATGTGCCAACCTCAGACTTGCGGGTTGAGAACTTCGTTAGGGGCGGCGAGACTACTCACCGGCTGAGGGAGGCCGGGCCGCGCTGGCAAGACGTTACCGCCAGCGACTTCAGGGAGCGCCGTCGAGAAAGCATCTGTCCTGCTTTCTTTACGGGACGAGTCAACTTGGTCCACTTAACGTTAGACGCTGCGGCTGCGGCTGTCTGTATAACATTGAGCACCGGCAAGCTCTGCGGTGACTTATTTGGTATGCGGCGGAGTGCGAGATGCTGGCGAGGCTATGCTCGCGTAGGCTCAGGTCTAACGGTTTTCAGATCACGATTTTCGAAATGGAGCTTCCCGCTCGCAATTCTTTCATTTGCGCCGCGCCCGTCATTCGAGGCAATATGTCTGGAAACCTTGTGGGAACCAAAAAGAGGCAATCATGCACCGCGAATTGCAAACCGTGAAAGATGCGGACGGAGTTCCCGTCCTGGAAATCGTGGTCGAGGGCGAGAGCATGACCATCTACGAAGCCGACAACATGGATCGCGAGGTCCGCTTCCCGGTCACCCTGCTGCCGAACCTCACCGAGTATCTTGTGGCCTTCAAGAACGGCGCGTCCAAATAGCTGGCAGCCAGCGCACCACCTGACGCACGGCCGCAGCCAACCAAAGCCCGCAGCCGCTTCCCCGAATTCGGGCAAAACCAAAGGCGCGGATCGCGCCGCGCCTGATGGTCAAAACTTGGCTTTGGGATTACTGCGCCGCCGAGCCTCCGGGAAGCGTTTCCTTGGTGAGACCCAGTTCGTGCGGCGAAGCCACAACCGCGGTATCGGGATTCAGCAGGTCTTTGTGGTCCGGTCCCAGACCGAGTTTGATCAGCGCCCGCGAATCGGGCGTCACCTTGCTCTGCCAGCCGTTCGCCGCCTGGAAGCGCGTCATCGCGTCCTTGCTCTCCGCGTCCCACACCCCGGTGGGCTCGCCAGTCAGATAATGCTCACGAATCAACGCCGACTGGATTTCCCGGGTGCGTTCTTCACCGATGGCGCGCTGCCCATGCGAGCGGGCCGTAGCCGTCGTCTTGCTGGAGTGCTTGGTACTTTTTGCCGATGTCTTATGAGTGCTGGAATGATGACTGGTGGCGTGTACGGTCGAGGTCTGTTTGCTGCTGGTTTTGGTTGTGGTCTTGGCGAAGATCGTTCCCGCCAAAAGCATCAGGGTTAGGAACGTCGCTGTAGTACCAAGCATATTAAGACTCATTCGCGATCCTTCCTAGAGCGTATATGAATTGTTGTACGAAGGCGTCATTGTAAATACCACGCGAATCGCTGGGAAGCCCAAACTGTAACTTTGTCCCAAAAAAGAACAGCGGCCCAACCCATCATAGCTGACTTCGATGCGTTGGACCGCAGCTTAGGTTTCCGTACTGTTAACCAACTAAGTCCTTTCAGAGTAGCTGGTTAGGGGAGCGTGCCCCCCATAAACACGGTTCCACCCTGCGGTCCTGACCCGCGGGGACGAACCAAAAACACCACATCCTGCCCGCTCTTCAGCTGGGTTTGAATGCGGCGGAAGTCGTCTTCGTTATTCACCGGCTGTTTATTTATCTCCAGAATCACGTCGCCGCGGCCCAGTCCGATGCTGTCGCCGAAGCCGTCAGGCTTGACATCCCGCACCACTACGCCCTTGCTGTTCGGCAGATGGAGTTGCTCGGCCATGTCGGGAGTGATGTTCTGAACGTTGACCCCGAACTTGCTTTCCTGCGGCTGCTCTTGCTCCTGTCCGCCCTCATCTTCACCCAGGCGGGTGGCGAATAGTTTGGAGCGGTCAGCGATGGTGACACTCGTCGTCTCCGACTTGCCGTTGCGGACGTAGCCGATCTTCGCCGAGGTGCCCGGCTTCAGCCCCGAGATCTCCGAGACCAGCTCGTCGCCGCTCTTGACCTCTTTGCCGTTCACCGTCGTAATGGTGTCGCCCACCTTCAGTCCGGCCTTCTCCGCCGGCCCATTGGGCGTAATGTCGGCGATGGTCACACCGCTGCTGACGCCGTAGACCCGGGCGACCGCCGGATTCGGGATAGCGTTGAACTGCACCCCGATGGATCCGCGCGATACCTTGTGATCCGGCCCGATCAGCTGGTTGTAAACCGACACCACGGTATTCGACGGCATGGCGAAACCCACGCCCTGGTATCCGCCGCCACTGGTGTAGATGGCGGTGTTGATGCCGATGACCTCGCCGTTCATGTTGACCAGCGGGCCGCCGGAGTTACCCGGATTGATGGCCGCGTCGGTCTGGATGAACGACTGAAATTGCCGCTGCGGCACGATGTTGCGGCCGCGCGCGGACACGATGCCCGCGGTCACCGTCTCTTCCAATCCAAACGGACTGCCAATCGCCAGCACCCAATCGCCCACCTGCATGCTGTCGGAGTTGCCCATCTTGGCGAACGGCAGCGTCTTGCCCTTGGTATCGATCTTGATCACCGCGAGGTCGGTTTCTTTGTCGGTGCCGATCACGGTCGCGTCGTAAGTCACGGTCTCGGGATCGTTCATCAGCTTCACGCGGATGCGGTCGGCGTTCTCCACCACGTGAGCATTGGTCACGATGATGCCCTTGCCATCCACGATGACGCCTGAGCCCAATGAACGCTCGCGCAGATCCTGGCCGCCACCCGGACCGCCCGGCATCTGCCCGCCGCCCTGGCCACCCTGTCCGCCGAAGAAGCGGTCAAAGAAGTCCTGGAACGGATTGTCCTGGTCGCCGCCCCCGTTATCATCGTTGGGATTGTTCGGCGTAGCCCGTCCGCCGCGGCTATGTGGATTCTTGATGGTCGACTCGGTGCGAATGTTGACCACCGCCGGCTCAAGCTGCCGCGAGATCTGTGAGAACACCGACGACTGTTGTTGCGGGGAGGGGACCGTCAGAGGCGCAACATCGCTGGTCGCCGTCTTCTCTTTACCCTTCACCCCAGCCGATACCACGGTGCCAATCAAAATGCCCAGCGATAACGTCGCCAGGATTACCACGGTTGAGGCAAAGCGATTGCCTTTCATGCGCTGCCGCCAACCCGTTTCTTGCAAATCCATCTAGTGTCCTCCGGCTAACCAGCCCAAACAAAAATTATACCGTTCCGCGCGAGTACCCGCCTTTTAGGCATTCCGCTTTGTGACGCAAAGCAGTTCCGCGAATCGAGGGGCTACGCATTAGACGCAATCCGAGCAGGCCGGGTCACCAGGGGCGGCTCTTGGCTTCTGGCTCGTGGCTTTTGGCTCGTAGCTTTTGGCTCGTGGCGCGTAGCTTGGAGCTCTTGACTCATAGCTACCCGCGAGTTGCCGGGTGGCCCATTCCGCCTTCTTTTGGCGGGGTGGGGGGGTTGGCTCTTGGCTTTTGGCTCTTGGCTTTTGGCCGGGTGCCCTATTCCGCCTTCTTTTCGCGGGGTGGGGGTTTTCACTTTGTCTTTGACTGATAGCGGGAGCCCCCTGGCTCGGAGCTCTTGACTCATAGCTAACCGCGAGTTGCTCGACGTTTCTTACCGGTGTCATCCCGAGCGGAGCACAGCGACACCGATGAGGTGTCATCCCGAGCGGAGGTCGCCGTGGCGACCGCAGTCGAGGGACCTGCAGTTCGTCGGCGTCGGCACGAGCCTGCCCTGTCTGCGGGCACTTGCGCACAATCCGCCCACCGGCGCCAGCTCGAAGAGCGAAACAATCTGTAGCCCAGGACGGAAGTCCTGGGTAACCGGCTCTATCTGATTCCTGAGCCCCTTTCAGGGGCGGCAGATATTCCGGTCGTTCACGCCTGTTATCGTCTCATTAGCTCCGGCAGATGGAAGGCGTACAGATCGCCGTCGAGGCAGCCGATGTAGACCATCCCATTGACCACTGCGGGCGAAGAACGCACGCTGTTTCCAGTGGTGAAGCTCCACAGCTCAGCCCCAGTGGCGGCGCTCAGCGCGGAGACGCTGTTGTCGGCCGACCCGACATAGACCACCCCGTTGGCCACCGCGGGCTCTCCGCCGCTCGATCTCCACAGCTGAGCGCCGGTGGAGGCGTTCAGTGCATACAGGGCGTCGCCGCTGGCATAGACCACCCCATCCGCCACCGCGGGCGAGGAATACCGGGAGCCCACGTCCAAGCTCCACAGCTCGACGCCGGTCGAGGCGTTCAACGCATAGAGGTTGCCGTCCCATGAGCCGATATAGACAACACCATTGGCGACCGCGGCTGAGGCACTAATCGTGTCACCCGTGGTGAAGCTCCACAGTTTCGCGCCGGTCGAAGCATCCAGGGCATAGACGTTGTGGTCATAGGAGCCGAAATACACCGCCCCATTCGCCACCGCAGGCGCAGAAAAGACATCGCCACCGGTAGGGAAGCTCCACAGCGGAGCGCCGGTCGAGGCGTTGAACGCGTAGACTCTCCCGCCCGCGGAGCCGATATATACCACGCCGTTGGCAACCGTGGGGGAATACGAGTAGCTGCCAACTCCGGCAACCCATACCGTCGCGCCGGTCAGCGCGTTCAGCGCATAGAGGCAGCAATTGTCGCCGCCAAAATACACCAGTCCATTGGCCACCGCGGGAGCTGACTCCTCGTCGCCTGTAGTCGTGAAGCTCCACAGCTTGGCGCCAGTGGCGGCGTTCACCGCAGAGATGCCTGATTCTTCGTCGCCGATATACACCACTCCATTGGCCACGGTTGGGGAGGAGTTGTCGATTTCGGGCCCCGTGTTGTACTTCCAATCGAGAACCAGGTTTTCGACGTTGGCGGGGCTCAGAATAACCTCGCTCGCGTTGTAACCGGTGTGGCAGGGGTCAGAGTGAAACTGCGGCCAATTTACATATGCCGTTCCCGACACTCCGAGGCACGGGCCGGGCGTCTGGGCCGCGAGCATGGTGCCGAATATCAGGAGCAGACCGAAACAGCAGAGCGGTCCAATTCTCATAAGTCTCCTCGAGGGTGCAGGCGTGAGGCGCTTGCGCCGGAGCGTAAGTCCAGGCATGACGGCGCGGAACACGGCAAATTTCGTGTCCACCATGCTCGTCCGAAAATCAAGGAAGTATGGCTCTCGCGATACCAAGAAGCAAGTCAAACTCGCAGTAACTGGCTCATAACGCAAGCGTCAGGCTGCGTATGGCGATAGCTCACTGGGAACGGCCGGCGTCCAGCTCCAGCAGAGGGACGGGCCTCTCAACGCCGCACAAGTAGAACTCGCCCGGCGGCGGGTCTTTCCTCGCAGGAAGTTTGTCCCGCTTCCGAGCGGACAACAACCATGCAGGTGGTTTGCCGGGAGTCCTGCCAAGCTAGTGGGTTTTCAGCTGAGGCGCGACTTTGTGATACTTCGGCTTCCGGATTACCAGTTGCCTGGAAAAAGTTGACCCCAGTCGAACTGGCAATCCGGGAAGCCTGGTTGGTTACTTGCCGCCGTAAGTCTTGGGAGAACCGATGCCGGTGCACAGGTCCCAACCTACCATGCAGTGCGGGTCACCCAGCGTGATGTCGTTCCAATAGGCCGCGTACTGCGTGGGATTGGCCAACTCGTTGTACATCATGGTGAGCTCAGCCTGGGACGACGTTTGCAAGCTGCCGGCCGCATTCACGATTCCGGCAAAGGTGGGCGAGGACCAACTGGTACCCCCGACCGAAGTCCAGCCTCCCTCGACGTAAATGGCCGCACAGCAAAAGTCCGAGGCAACATCAGGGTAGCCGCGGAAGTTTCCTACGATGCCCGCGATGCCATCCTGATAGCTGGGACGCGGCTCGTAAGGACTAATGTCTCCCCCTCCGCCGCCGGTGTAGTACTGCTCGTAAGTGAAGTTTCCGTTACCGTCGCGGTTGAAACGAGTACCTCCAACTGACACAACGTTGGGTGACGCGGTCGGATAGGCGCTCTCACCAAGTCCCCCATCACCGCTGGACGCAAAATAGACGACTCCCGGGTGAGTGAAGTATCGGTCATCTTGACCTTCCAGCGGAAGCTCTGCATCGGCAAAGCTCATGCTGACCACGCCACCGCCGTTCTGGGCCACTAGACTTCCGGCGAGCGATATCGCTGCCCACTGGGGATCGGTCGCGCAGTCCGGGCTTCCGCACAATGGCGACACCACCAGGAACAGCTTGGCATGAGGCGCCATGGCGTGAGCCCACTCGATATCTAATGCCTCCTCAACCTCCCAGTCCGAGTAAGTGGGAGGGCGGGGCGTGGTAGGGCTAGGCATGGGCCAGACCTGCGTGATGGTCGTAGCCGGAATACCAAAGTAGGAGTCAAAGGCGTCCAGGTCAGACTGTGCGGTCGGGAAGTAACCGGCGTCGACGATAGCAATCGCCCCGATACCACCCGAGGGCGGTGTATTGGTCGTGGCAATCGGACAGCCGGTTGGTCCCGCTACCAACTGATACACGCAGGCTAATGATGCCGGGGTTTCATCGTTCGGGTTGGGGATCGGGGTCTTTTTGTCCGAGTCGACGAAAAAGTAGTTGGTGTGAGGGCGACCGGGCACCGGGATGCTCGATGTGGGATAGATAATCCTGTGTCCGTTGTAAACGGACTCGACGCGGGTTTGTGCAGATGCGGGGCGAAGGGCTGCGCCTGCAAACAAGACAACCGCAACCATGGTTAACATCACAATCTGGATGTCTTTGCGGAAAATAGTCATTCATTGGCTCCTGCGTGACACCCCGGAATCATATGGGAGTTCCTGGAAAATGCAAAGCTCGAAAACCCGGGCGCGTCCTGATACTGCATCGCAGGGTGCAGAAGAAACATAAGCTGTGGCGCCCTACGTGAAAACTCCAACCAGTCGTGTTTGCCACGTCTGCCCGTGACGCGGCTCACCGACATGCCGCGCGCAAGGCGCTATCGTCAGACGTCCCAGGCCTATACGCCGTGGCTTGACACCGGCGTGGGCATAAGAAATAGTTCAGCTTCTCTCTCATCCGCTTTTTCAGGAGGCCCATGCGCCGCACCGTCCTCTTACTGTTGAGTTGTGCCGTACTCGTTATCGCGATTGCTTCCTCGGCCCAGACGTTCAACACGATGTATGACTTTCAGGGGCTCAATGACAGCGGCTATCCGTGGGCGTCGCTGGTACAAGGCGTTGACGGCAGCTACTACGGCGAAGCCCAGGGCATCTCGCAGAACGACGACCTCGGCGCTATCTTCAAAATCACATCGTCCAGCTCCTTCACCACCGTTCAGCACTTTGAGGTCGGTAATCCGCAAGGTCCCGCGGGTCCCATCGGAGGAATGGTGCGAGCCGCGGATGGCAACCTGTACGGCGTCAGTGAAGGTGGAGGACTTTATATCGCCGGTACGGTATTCCGAGTCGCAACCGACGACACGGTGACCACCGTCTACAGTTTCTGCTCACTGGGCGCGAACTGTCCCGACGGAAGTTCTCCCTGGGCGCCGCCGATACAAGGTGCAGATGGAACCCTCTACGGCACCACCGCCAGCGGTGGCACGACCGACTTGCCGGTACGGCTGCGGCACGGTTTATCGGATCACTCCCGGCGGGTCGCTAACCACACTTTACTCATTTCATCAGACCGACGGCGCCAATCCTCATGCCCGTTTGTTGTTGGCGAACGACGGCAATTTCTATGGGACAACGTTCCACGGTGGAAGCATGCAGGGCCTCTGCGCCAGCTACAGTGCTCCCGGCTGTGGAACGGTTTTCAGAATCACACCCAGCGGAGTGCTCACCACCCTGCACGTTTTTTGTCTGCAGAGTGACTGTGCCGATGGTGGAACCCCGACCGGCGGTCTGATCCAGGGCAGTGACGGTTACCTATACTGTTCGTTCCGCAAGAAGCATGACATGCGCAGCTTCTCCGCAAGTAGCTGAAGTCGAACACGCCGGTGACCATTTCCGCTTCCACCGGCGCATCGCAACAGAGCGCCATGCTGACCGTCACGAATGGATACGGTTCGACGGCGGCCTCGCCGAATTGGCGCCCGTCGAATCCTGTGGGAGCAGCCGTGAGTCCTGCCGTAAGTAAGTAACGAAAGCCCTTCGGGCGCACGCACAGTGCCGCTGACGCGTTTCGCCGCCGGCCGCCCCGCCGAGCACTGACGCAGTTGGTCGCAGCTCGGTCGCAGGTCAGTCGTGCTGTCGGGCGCAGCGTTGGTCGCGCGCCTCGGGCGCAGCATAAAAAACCCACCCTTCAGCGTGGGAGCCGCGGGTATAAACCTTCCGAGTCCCTCGGGGACGGCATAAAGGTTTTCATCGTACAAGCGTTCTGCCGCGCCTCGGGCGCAGTATAAGAAAGCCCACCGCTTCAGCGGTGGGAAGCCGCGGGTATAAACCTCCCGAGTCCCTCGGGGACGGCACAAAGGTTTTCATCGTACAAGCGTTCTGCCGCGCCTCGGGCGCAGCATAAGAAAGCCCACCGCTTCAGCGGTGGGAAGCCGCGGGTATAAACCTTCCGAGTCCCTCGGGGACGGCACAAAGGTTTTCATCGTACAAGCGTTCTGCCGCGCCTCGGGCGCAGTATAAGAAAGCCCACCGCTTCAGCGGTGGGAAGCCGCGGGTATAAACCTTCCGAGTCCCTCGGGGACGGCACAAAGGTTTTCATCGTACAAGCGTTCTGTCGTCCCCGAGGCACTCGCTTTTCCTTCACAAGCTTCCCCACCGCTGAAGCGGTGGGCTTTCTTATGTCGCGCCCGATGGCGCTGATCCAACCACCTAATTGGGCGAGTTGTTTCGGAGAGGCAGGTTCGCCGACGAGTAATCCGGCCCAACTCTTTTCCTCTAGCGCGAGCCGCGAAGCTGATGGTCGCGAAGGAACACGGGCAGCCGGAAGTAGATCTGGCGGCTCAGGTCCTCGTAGTCGCGATACTGAATGCGGTTGATGTGTTGCAGATCGCTCGGAACCTGAAGCCGGTTGCTCTTGTAATCCGCCATAATAAATGGCTTGCGCAACACATAAGCGATGCCGGCCTCAATGTATACATTCGGCTTAAGATCGGCTTCACGATTGTCGAAGATGCAGAAGTCGGCGCGACGAATCTCTCGCACCGTCTTTCCGAAAAATCCCTCGGCTGACATGTCCATGTCGGACCACACCAGCCTCACATTCGAAGGTTCCAGCACCAGCCGGAGATTGAGCCGCAACGCCTTGGTGATGCGCGGCACGAAACGGTGTCCGATAAAACAAACCAGCCGCCGAGAGCGCTGAACGCCAGACCAGCGAAACTCAAACAGCGTGAAATTCCCGTTGCGCGGATCCATTCCCGTTCGCGGGATGATGCTCAAAGTGCGTTTGCCGGGATGAACTTCGAGGACGGCCTTCCCCAATCGGTTGATCTGCACCACCAACTCGGGCAAGCTGGCACGGAGCACATCGAGACTGGCCTGCCGGGCATCCCGATCAATTAATCCGTAGGTGAAATTGGAGTCGAGCCAGTCACGAAAGTACGACTGCAACTCGTCTTTCGAAATCCTGCGCGCCATCGAGAGGGCTTTATGTATAGAAAAAAGACAGCTTCTTGAGGGTTTCTCCCAGGGAGCCGGACACGATCGTTTTACTGGCGGTTCGACGCGTCCGCTTCACGGCTACTTGCGAGCCGGAGCGCGGGGCCGCAGCTTTGCTTCTCGAAGATTTTCTGGCCTTGCGTGGGGCCGATCCTTTTTTCACGTCATCACCCATAACAACCGCATTATGCTCTCTGTTTAGACGCAATTCAACGACGAATGGTTCGGGGGTTCATCTCCTCGGCCGCGTCCTGAGCAGACCTGCCCATCGATAAGCCAAAAGCCAGGAGCGAAAAGCCAAAGGCGGCTTCTCTACTTCGCCTCGTACACCGTCTTTCCCCCAACCACCGTCCGCAGCACCTGAGTCTTCAGAATCTCCGGCGGCGCAACTTTGGTCAGGTCGCGATCGAGCACCACGAAATCAGCCAGCATTCCCGGAGCGAGCGTGCCTTTGCTCTTCTCCATGAACTCAGCATAGGCCGAGCCGGTGGTATACGCCGCCAGCGCCTGCTCGATGGTCAACTTCTGCTCGGGAAAATATTCTTTGGTTCCGGCTTCGTTCTTGCGTGTGATGGCGGAGTAGACGCCGCGGAACGGCGTGAGCGGCTCGACTGGATAGTCGGTGCCAAACGCGATGCGAACGCCATTGTCGAGAAACTCCTTCCACGGATACGAGGTCTTCGCCCGCTCCGGCCCGATGCGCGACTCCGCCCAGTTCATGTCGGTAAGCAGATGATTGGGCTGCACCGATGCGATCACTCCTAACTTGCGATACTGTGCAAACTGATCGGGCGCGATCACCTGATCATGCTCGATGCGCAACCGAAGCTTGTCTGGATCCTTGCCGCCGGGCAAATCTTTCTCGCGCGCATTGCGCTCGGCTTCGGCGAAAGCGTCGAGCGCCATTTGCGCCGCGCGATCGCCGATGGCATGAAATCCCAACTGAAATCCCGCAGCCACGCGATCGACCGCCATGGCGTTCAGCTCCGCTTGCTTGTATTGCGGCAAGCCCGAGTTGCCCGGGTCATCGGAATACGGCGCCAGCAGCGCGGCGGTACGCGAACCCAGCGAGCCATCCATGAAACCTTTCAGCATGGTGGTGTGCAACATCGGATCGTCGGCGGGATGATGCGCGCGGTGCTTCTCCAGCAGATCGACCGGATCGTTGAAGCGCAGCCATTCGCTGATGCGCAGTGTCAGCTTGCCGTCGCGCTCCATTTCTTCGTAGACCAGAAACTGCTCCCAGTCGGAATTGTCCTGCGCCGAGGTGATTCCCGAACGCGCGGCATCGGCCAGCGCCAATTCCGCCGCGCGCCGCCGCTGCGCCGGAGTAGGCGGCGGCACTTTGGAGAAGATCAATCCCTGCGCCGATTCGCGAAGGATTCCCGTGGGCTGGCCCTCGGCGTCGTGATCGATCGCGCCGCCCTGCGGAGGCGCGGTCTTCGCAGCGATGCCCGCCGCCTGCAGCGCCGCCGTGTTGGCGACCGCGATGTGTCCGTCGACGCGAACGAAAATTCCCGGATGGCCATTCGTCACCGCGTCCATCTCCTGCCGCGTCGGCAACGTCTGATCCTGCCAGAGCGTGTGGTCCCAGCCGCCGCCGATGATCCAGTCGCCGGCAGGCGCGGTTTTCGCGCGCTCCGCAATGCGCTGCTGCATCTCGGCCAGCGACTTGGCGCCGACCAGGTTGACGTTCATCTGCTCGAAGCCGCCGGATTGCAAATGACAGTGCGCGTCGTTGAATCCCGGCATGACAAAATATCCGCCAAGATCGATAACTTGCGTGTGCGCGCCCTTCAGTTTGCGAATTTCGTCATTGCTTCCGACGGCGACGATGCGACCGTCGCGCACCGCCATCGCTGGTGCGCGAGCCGGCGTCGCCTGGGTGTAGATGTCGCCATTCACGAAGATGGCGTCGGCCATGTCAGTGGGTAAGGAAAAGGCCATAAAAGTTGAAAGCGACGCGAAAAAGAGCCAAAAAATGACGGAATTTGCGATGTTTTTCATGCTGTTTTGGAGCCTTATTCCTACCGTAGCCGAAACTCGCGCCCTGACCGGAATCGTGGGTTCCGTACCAAAACTTCGCTTTTTTTGGCCCATTTCCCAGCCACTTTTGCCCCTTCCGAGCGACTTTTGGGGCAGTTTGAGGCAGTTTAGGCCAGTTTATTCCGCTGAGGCTTCGGCCACGTCCGCTCAGGGTCAGCGTCAGCAACAGAATCCGCTTCAGTCCCAAATCGCGGCCCGCGGGATCGTACCACTCGTTCAGAGTATGCGCGCCGCCTCCGCTGCCGCCCGCGCCCATGGCCAGCGCTTCGCGTCCCAGCGACAACGGAATGTTGGCATCAGTCGAAGCGCGTTGAATGCGCGCAACATTTCTGAGCTGAGCATCGACGGCGCGAATCGACTGCAGCAGTCGCGAGTCCAGCGGCAAGTCCGCAGCGGGACGATCGCCGATAATTTTGGTCTCACTGGTCAGCATCTCTTTGCGATTGCGGCCAGGCATCGCAGCGAGGACCAGCTCCAGCGACTCGCGCAACGCGCGCTCCAGCCGGTCGAGCTCCTCCACCGAAGCCGAGCGGGTATCGACGCGCATGGTCGCGACCTGCGGAATGGAGTTGACCGACGTGCCTCCGTGAATGGTTCCGATGTTGTACGTGGTTTTCGGCGCAGTCGGCACCGGCGTGCGAGTGAAGCGTTCGATGACGCGCGCCAGGGCGACGATCGGATTGGCCACGCCAAAGTCGCTCCAGGAATGACCGCCCACGCCGGTGACGGTGATCTCGTAACGGCGGCTGCCCAGGCCTTCGGCGATGATGGTATCGGTTCCGGCGCCGTCGACCGCGATCACGGTGCCGATGGTATCGAGCCAGCGGCGCTGCTGGAAAATGTGGCGCATGCCGCGCAGGTCGCCTTCGCCCTCTTCGCCCACGCTGCCTATAAATAGGATGGGCGCGAGGTTCACAATCGCCGCGTCGCGCAGGGCGCCGGCGATCGCCAGCAAGGCAACGATACCCGAGCTGTTGTCGGAGATGCCCGGCCCGTAGAGTTTGCTTCCCTCGCGCGTCACGCTGATTTCGGTGCCCGCGGGAAACACGGTGTCGATGTGCGCGCTCAGTGCGATGTACGGCGCATCCGCGGCGGTTCCGGGCACGAATGCCGAAGACGTTGCCGAGCTCGTCCTGATGCACGTCGCTCAGGCCCAACTCAGCGAAGCGCGCGCGAGCCATTGGCTGCGCGCGGCCTCTCCCCACGGCGGAGCAGGAATGGCGGTGACCTCCATCTGCCGATCTTCCAGTTCGCGACTATGCGAGCGGAACCAGGCGAAGGCGTCGTGCACCGAGCGCAGTTCGGCCAAACGCACGACCTGTTGCTGCGCTGATTGTGCGCCCGCAGAGCCAGTCGAGAATCCTTCGCGTATAAACGCACGGGTTGATGGGCCGAAGGGCATGAGGCTCAATGGTAATACGGGAGGCGTGGATGGCGCTCTTCGCTATTCGCCTTTCGCTCTTGGCGATTGGCTCTGTCGTTGGCCTGTCATCCAGCGAGCGCGCAACTAGAATTCGACGCGCGGACCGTGTCGTGCGCACCGGGAGCGAGTGCCTTTCTGAGCGGGATGTGACTCCCCGAAGCGGAGGCCATAGTCTAGCCCAGCACGCAGGCGGAGCCGGAGTGCTGGGTAAGCGTCAAGAAGAAGACGAGAGTCCCAGAGGGACGGCAGGTTTGTCCAGATTGGTTGATAACGCTGGTTACAGCGCCGTTCCCGACACCCGCGCTCGTGACCTGCATCACAGCTTTTTGTTGTCCTCGATGGTGTAATCTCGCTGTTCTCGCCACTCTCAGCAATCCGGAACCCCGCAACCCTGGCCATCAGCGTTTTTGCATTTCCGAGGAGTAGGCATGAAAACCAAGACTGTTTTCTGTGTGAGTCTGGTAATACTGATTACCTTCTTCGTGACCGCGCAGGCGCAGATTCCTTGCGGCTCCACGATAACTCCTCTTCCAGCCCTCTCCGTAAACTGGCCGCAATACCGGTACAACGTGGCCCACAGCGGATGCAATCCTGACGAGCGCATTCTGAGCAAGGCAACGGTCGCAGGCTTGGTTCTGGATTGGCGATACACAGCGCCATACCATGTCGGCGTCAACTCCTCGCCGACCGTAGTCAACGGTGTGGTCTACCTTGACTCTTATGCTCTCAACGCATCCACAGGAGCGCTGCTGTGGGACAGCAGCATCCACAGTGGTGCCTCGCCGGCGGTGGTCAACGGCGTCGTGTACACCGTCTCGGACTCGGACAATACGGTGTACGCGTTGAATGCAGCGACAGGCAATCCATTGTGGAGCTATCAGGCGGGCTGCAGCTTGGGTTCCTCGCCGGCGGTAGACAATGGCATTGTGTTTATCGGATCCTGCAACGATAACGTGTACGCCTTGAGGGCAGCTACCGGAGACCTCCTGTGGAAGTACACGACGGGAAGCTACATCGACTCTTCGCCGGCAGTCGCGAAGGGCGCCGTCTACATTGGCTCTCACGACGGTAACCTGTACGCACTGAATGCGAGTACTGGGGCACCACTCTGGAAGTACAGAACATTAGGCCCAGTTGACGCTTCGCCGGCAGTGGCCAACGGCATCGTGTACTTCGGCGCGGATTTTCCCGATGGCACTCTATACGCCCTGGATGCCGGCACTGGAGCGCGTGTGTGGAGCGCGAGCGTCGGCCAAGGAGTCTACTTTTCTTCCCCGGCGGTGGCCAACGGCGTCGTGTACTTCGGCGGCGAAGGCAGCTATCTATATGCCTTCAACGCCTTGACGGGAGCGGTCATTTGGATGTCGACGAATCATAATCTCGACGAGTATGGTTCCTCCCCAACCGTGGCCAATGGCGTGGTGTACACGGGCCCCGATTATTATGGGACTCTCTACGCCCTCGACGCTGCTACGGGAGCGGTTCTGTGGGGGTATGGCGTAGATGGCGGCAGTCCTTCTTCGCCCACCGTGGCCAATGGCGTGCTGTATATCGGAGGCACTGGCTACGACCGTGGCTACGTGTGGGCGTTCCATCTACCCGGGCATTGACGTTGCCTCTCGGTCGGGATCCCACTCAACCTAAGAGCAGGATTGCGTGGAATCCGCCCGGCACGCCTAGACAAAGGGTCGCCGATACGTCTTTTTAGGAGGGCCAGGCTATGAAGTTAAAGCTTTCTTTTCATCTGTGTCTTGTCATACTGGTTACATCCTTTGTCACCGCGCAGGCGCAGATTCCTTGCGTTCCGACCATAAGCCCGCTTCCGACACTTTTCGTTAATTGGCCGCAGTATCATTTCGATCCCAACCACAGCGGCTGCTCACCATATGAGTCCCTTTTGAGCATCAATACAGTCAGAAACCTCGTACTGAAGTGGAAGTTCGTAACGTCTGGCGCAATCTTTGCTTCACCAGTGGTCGCCAACGGGATCGCTTACATCCCTTCGGGTTTTGGGGACCTCTATGCCGTAAGTGTCAATACAGGCGAGTTCCTGTGGGGACTTTGGGCCTACGCTAGTATTCAGGCTTCCCCGGCAGTGAGCAAATGGCGTCGTTTACGTCGGCTCTTTCGATGGTTACCCCGACAACCTCTTCGCTTTGAATGCCCAAACGGGCGATATTCTCTGGCAGTATGAGACAACTACGGGCCAGATCCAAGGAGAGGGGGCTCTAGCAGTCTCGAATGGCGTACTCTATGTGGGGACGAACCTGGGCCTTGAAGCCCTGGATGCCACGACAGGCGCACTCCTCTGGAAAGAGACATCATTGGGGGGTGGCCGACCCACGGTATCCAATGGCATGGTATACATCGCTGCGGGCATTGGCCAAGGAATCGTCTACGCTCTGGATGCCGGTACGGGGAAGGTAATTTGGAGCTCTTCCACTGGGTACTACCCTTTAGCTTGCACACCAGTAGTGGTCAATAACATGGTCTACGTTGGTACGTCAGAAAACCACGTCGTAGCGATGGACGCCAAGACGGGAGCAACCCTTTGGACGAGTACTCTCGGGGGCTCACCCGAGGCGGCTCCGGCAATGGCGGATGGCGTACTTTACGTTACTTCGAATGTACTATCTAACTACCCAGTCGGGTATCTAACTGCCCTAAAGGCTAGTACGGGTGAAATCATCTGGAACAATTCGGCATATGCCCCTAGTTCACCAGTTGTAGTCAACGGTGTGGTCTATTACGGTTCGGGGAACTATCACGTGTTGGCTCTGAATGCAAATACGGGCACGCTTCTTTGGGAATCCGGAACAAACGACATCATTCAATCGTCGCCGGTAGTGGCCAACGGTGTGCTTTATGTCACTTCAACAGACTATAACCTCTATGCCTTCAGTCTTCCGGGGCATTGAGGCGCCTCTCAATTGGATAGCACAATTGCTCTCGTCCCTACGGGACTCTCGATTTCTCCATGCACGCAACCCAGCATTCCGCCCGCCTGCGGCGGACTCCATGCTGGGTTAGATTATGGCCTCCGCTTCGCGGAGTCGCGGTGTCGCCGGAACGTCAAACTTGGCCCGACAAGGAAACTGCAGGTCCTTCGCTGCGCTCAGGATGACACCCTTGAAGATTTCGTCGTCTAGCCAACGGCCAAGAGCCAACAGCCAAGAGCGGCTCCTCCCCCATTGACGTTCCTCACTGCTCACCCTCACCATAGAACGCGGAGCTAACGTTGCATCTCTCCTGGCAACTACGTTTGCGAATTCGCTTCTTCCTCATTGCTGCCGTGCTGGGGCTGGCGGTGGGAGTGTTCGTGCTGTTTCCGCTGAACGAGTTCGTCTACTTCAAGGAGTACGGCAGCCCGGGATTTTCCAGCGGCCTCGGCTTCGCCGGCGCGCAGGTCTCGGCCGCGCTGCGCGGCGAGCGGCCGAGGAAGACGGTGTTTTACGGGCTCGCGGGATTGGTGCTCAGCCTGTCAGGGGCAGCGGTTTTTTCGTCGATGATCGAGCGCCAGCGCGAGATCGCCCGCCTGAGCAGCGCGCTCGAAGGCGACCTGCGCGTGCTGATAGCCAAGGGCGAGAGTGCCGACCTGGAATTCAAATCGTCGTTCCGCTGGGACCTGAAAGAGAACAAGGTCAATCGCGCGCTGGAAGGCGTCGTCCTCAAAACACTGGCCGGATACATGAACGGCAATGGCGGCACGCTGCTGATCGGGGTGGCCGATGACGGCTCCATCGTCGGGCTCGAGAGCGATTACAAGACGCTGAAGAAGCAGGACCGCGATGGCTTCGAGCAGGCGCTGATGACGGCGGTCGCCACCCAGCTCGGCGGCGACGCCTGCCACAGTGTGCAGACGATGTTTCAGTCGATCGAGCAGAAAGATGTGTGCCGGGTGATCGCCGCGCCGGCGCATCGCCCGGTGTACCTGCGGGCAGGTGAGGTGCCCAAGCTGTACGTGCGCACCGGCGTCAGCACCCGCGAGCTGAATGTGCAGGAGGCGGTGAATTACATGGACGCGCGGTGGAAGCGGTGAATGACGCCACTAAAGGGGCTTTACGTCTTTGGTTGGCGCTAACCCAGTGCTTCCGCACTGGGCTTGAATTGTTTGCAGATGGGCTTCGCGGCCAGGATGGAATCAAGTGTAACGTTCAATGCGGAAGCGGGCGCAACGCCCAATGCGGAAGCCGGTGCAACGCCCAGGGCGGGAGAAGACGTGAAACAATTCCAGCCCAGTGCGGAAGCACTGGGAGCAGGCCGTGGAAATAGGGACTCCGCAGCCCCTTCAGGGGCGACACTAATTAGCGATGAAAGACGGATACACCGATCTTCCGCCCGGCAAGCTTGCGGCGGTGGTTACTTACCTCGAAATGCGGACGCCGCAGCCTGCGAAGGCTAGTACCACAATGTCGGACTTCGAAATCCGCCGCGAAGAGAAGCCCGATCTCGATTGGTACCGCAATCTCTTTCGTCAGATCGGCGAGCCGTGGCTGTGGTTCAGCCGCTTACGCATGTCGGACGATGAGCTGCGGCGCGGTGTTGCATAATCCACTGGTCGATATTTTTGTGCTATCCCACAATGGGGTAGATGGCGGCCTGCTGGAATTCGACCGCCGCAAGATGCCTGACATCGAGATCCTGTATTTCGGCGTCACGCCTTCGCTGCTGGGCAAAGGAGCGGGGCGGGCGCTGTTGGAGCATTGCCTGCCGCTGGAATGGGCGCATCGCCCGGATCGCATCTGGCTGCACACCTGCACCTGGGACCATCCCAAGGCACTGGCGTTTTACATCAAGGCCGGCTTCGTTCCCTACAAGCGCGGGCTGGAGATTGCCGACGATCCGCGAGTGATTGGCGTGCTTCCGCGCGACGCTGCGCCCGATGTGCCGATACTCTAGGCGAGGCGTCTAATGCCGCCGGCTGAAGTGGTTGCTGAAAGAGTCGACGCCCAATTCGCTCGCGGACTAAAGTCCGCTCGCGATTGAACAAATAAAGGGCTGTTCGGCACGACCGAGCCTGCCCTGAGCGGCAGTCGAAGGGTGCCCTGACGCGAAGCGTGGCACGGCGGTGTTTTTCACCAGCCTGTGAAGCCGGCTTATGCATTAAGAAGCGTCGGGACGCCGAGCTGAAGCTCGGCTCTACCTGGAGCAACTAGAACGGGCGCTCGACATGCTGCTCGCCGACGACTTTGCCTGCGTGGTCGAACCAGATGACCTGATATTTCGGGCGGAAGATGGAGTAGTAGTAGCGGTAAACGTATTCGTCGGTGCAGGCCTTGGGCGCGGCCGTCAGCGATCCGCAATCGCCTTCAGCCGAAGGCTCGCCCAGCAACTCGCGTACCGCTTCGTTGGGATCGCCGAGGTTGACCAGCGCGGCGATCGCGGTCGAGCTTCTGGTCGTGCTGATAGGCCCAGACGGCGGCGCCGATCAGCGAGAGCGCGATCACGCTGAACACAATGCGGGTGATCATGGCCACTATTATCGGAGTTTCGCAGTGGCGTTAGCAAAGACGCCGACACTGGTTTCGAAAACCGGGCGGTCGAGAAGTCGCTGTAAGAGCACCGGCATCAGTCGCTCATGCAATTCAACGTCCCGCGGATACTCGCTGTAATTGCCAGGGCTTGGGTGCGGGTACGTCGGGCGGGACCAGCATTCGCAAGCTAAGCTCATCCTTCGCGACCAGTTTCAGTTCCGACTGATATGTGTCACCGGAACCATCGTCACTCTTACTGGTAACCCGAAGAACATCTCCGTTAACCCGGGCCTCGGTGATGGTGTTCGCGCCGTCCACTGCCTCAGCTTTCGTCAATTCACCGGCGTCGTTCAGCTCGACGTTGGCGTGGCTGATGGATCCGACGAGCTTGTTTCCCTCGAAGGCAATTTTCACGGTCACGAATGGGCTGCCGTGGAAATCGCCTTTCCAAACTCCAATGAACTGCTTCGCATTCGCAGCGGTCACTGGCGTGAACTGTTGTGCGGAAGCTAAGTCACACAGACAAATCAGGAACATCAAACAACACAGCACCGCAAGTGCGGAGCGACGGTTCGCCGTTGAACGGAACATCGTTATCCCCCTCGAGGCGGTCGCGCCTCATCTTGAGTGTCGTAAAGTTTACACCGCTCGTGGGTCAACGAGTGAGACCCAGGACATGCAACGAAGCTTCGTCAGCTACTCGTTTCCTCTACCACCAGCTTGGCTCCGCTCGGCAGATAGCTCTTACGACGGAACCAATCTTCCATCGATGCTCGCAGGCGATCCAGCGGAACACGGGTGCCGATCTCCAGCTGGCCGTCGCCGATGGGGATGGTGTCATCGAACACCTGGTCGTTGGTGAAGTTGCGCATGCTGAAGCTGTCGAGCCACTTCTGCGGGCACGGCCGGCGCTGGCCCTTCTCTTCGTACTCGACGCTGATCTTGCGGGAGAACATGGTTCGATTTTCACACGAACAACGCGTGTGTTGAAAAATTCGGTTGGGATTGCCTCAGGGGCTAAAGCCCTACACGTATTTCACCGGCATTGACGCTGGCCTGAAGGCCAGCTCTACCCAAAACGGCATCGACGCCGGCCTGAAGTGTGTGCGTGAGAACCTGTGCCGTCGCTACGCGACTCAGGGGTATTTTCCACTTTAACCCCGGGCTCACGCCCGGGGCTAAAACCACGTCGCCGCTGCGCGGCTTTTCTACCCTGGTTTCTCCCCACTCCCGATAGCAACATCGAGTTCTCAAGCACACAGTGAAGGCCAACTCTACCCGAGACCCGCCTTGCAGCAGCCTCCCTAGGCCGCGGCCGCGACCGCCGCGCGTCGGCGCACAATTCGCGCGTAGATGAGCATGATCACCGGTGCTACCAATCCGTAGCAGGCGATGGCGGGAATGGCGTGGCGGGCGTTGGTGTATTGGCGGGTGATGAGGAGCGCCAATCCAACGTAACGGTTGGCGTTGCACAAGGCGAGGGTCTTGACCGTCTCCGGATCGGTACCGCGCAGCAGCAGGGTAATGGCGAGAATGGAACCGACGGCCAGCAGCACCGACGCGACAAACAACCATACCGTGATAGCGGCCAATTCTCCGCGCATAACCCACAACACTGCCACAATCATGACCAGGAGAAGGACATTGCCGATGATCGTGATCGCGGGCTGAATGCGCGCCGACATAACCGGCAGAAAGTACATCAGCAGCAGCCCGACCAGCAGCGGTGCAAATTGGTTCTGGGCAATGTTCTTGATCAGCACTAGCGGCGAGATCCACACGTTCTTGTCATACAACCGGGCCGAGACATAAACCACGATGGGAAGCATGACGGGCACCAGCACCGCTCCCCAGACCTGATAGCTGGCGGCCAGTTGCATGTCGAAGCCGCGCTTGGCCGCGATGCGCGAGACCAGCGGAGCTCCCGGGACGACTCCCAGCATGAAGAGCCCAACCCCTTCGCCGAAATCCAGCGGCAGCGAGTGGTACATAAGCAGCGCGAGCGCAGGCGGAATTATGAAGGTGGCCAGCACGAGACGAAACCCGTTTCGGCCAATCAGCCGTCGCCAGTGCTGCCACAGGTCGGAAGGATGCAAGCTCATGCCGATCGACACCATGAGCAGGAAGACCGCGATGGGCAGCAGGGATCGCATGAACAGTTGTGGGTTGTCAGTTGTCAGTTGTCAGAATCAAGCAAGCGCCGGTACTGCGGTGTGCAATCTCAACGCTGCACTAACACTGCCGATCGACGAGACCACGAAGACAAGCTAGGGTACAACGTTCCTCCAGGGTTCTGGAACTCTCGGCGATCGCCGTCACTGACAACTGATCACTGACAACCGACAACTTTACTCATCGCTGGGCGACTCGGCGAAGCCCATCTCGGGCAAGTGCGATTCGGGAATCGAGACCGGAGCTTGGCTGGTGTGTCCCTTATCGCGCAGCTCGGCCAGCATGGCATCGACTTCAGTGGAAGGTAGACCGGTGCCGAGTCGCAGGAAGTGCTCGAGCCCGGCGGGATCCATCACCTGCACCCAGGAGGCGGGGCCGAGGTTGTAGTTGAGCTGGTATTCCAGCGGAGCATCGTTGCGTCGAAAGATATGGAGTGTGCCTGGCATAGAAGGTGAGATGACGGAAGCTGGGTGGCGGCAACAGAATTGTTGGAGAGCCGCCAGCCGCCAGCTCCCAGCCGCCAGCTCCCAGCTACCAGCTATCAGCTCATACCGCCTTACCCAGCAGCTTCCCCGCTTCGGTGCTTCACTCCTATGGATTCGTGCGAGTCTGTAGCTGGCGGCTGGTGGCTGGCAGCTGGTAGCTGGCGGCTGGCAGCTGGTAGCTGGCGGCTCGCGGCTGGGTGGTAGCTGGCGGCCGGTAGCTGGAGGCTGGTCCACAGTGGAACGTGCCTTAGCGGCATATCGGGTTCCACTACTCGACTGCCTGATTTCGGTGTACAGTTTCAGCCATCAGCGGAGGAACCATGCCACACTGCACCAAATGCGGCGCCGAAGTTCCGGCGACCGCCCAGTTCTGCCAGAGTTGCGGACAGCCTCAGCCGGCGTCGGCGGGCGCACCGAACGCCGCTCCGATACAGAGCTATCCGGCAGCAACCAGCAGCGGCTTATCGGAAAACGCCGCCGCCTGTCTCAGCTACGTGCTGGGCTGGATTACCGGCATCATCTTTTACCTCATCGATCGCCGGCCGTACGTGCGCTTTCATGCGGCGCAATCGATCGTCACCTTCGGCGGCCTGCACATCATTCGCATCGTGCTGGGCATGATCTTTGGCGTGGGCTTCTTCTACGGAGGCTTTGGACATCATGTCGGCGGATTCGGTCTTGGGCTGCTGCTTATTGGCTTGCTCGGCCTGCTGGGGTTTGTGTTGTGGATCGTGTGCATGATCAAGGCCTACCAGGGCGAGCGCTTCATGGTGCCCATCGCCGGCGACATCGCGGTGAACCTGGCGAACCAGTAAGGAAGAGTTTAGCCACGGATTTACACGGATCTCCACGGATCAGAAAAAGCTCAAACGCAGATTAAGTTGAAGAGTCGAAAAGCACGGATTTTAGAAACGAGGTTGACGAGCCGGAAATAAGAATCCCAAGTCCGATCCGTGTTCGTCCGTGGAAATCGGTGGCTCGAATGCCCTTCGATCCGTGTTTATCCGTGAGAATCCGCGGCTAAAATTCCGTTCAGTCTAATAGCGCGCCCGGTGTCTTGCGTGCTATGTGCAGCAGCTTGAGCGTGGCCTGGCGCGGCTCGCGGATACCCTGCTCCCAACTTTCGACCGCATTGGAGCTGACGTTGAGCAGGCGAGCGAACAGCGCCTGGCTGGCGTTCATGCTGGCACGCAGCGCGCGAATGTCAGCCGGCTTCAGCGGCTTGGGTGCATCGGGAAGCTCAATGGCGCGCAAATCGAGGGCACCGGCTTTCTTGTTCGCGGTCGCCGGCGTCTGTACGTCTTCCTGCCGATGCTTCTTTTTGTCCTTCTTCTTATCTTTCTTTCCCATGCGGCGTTTCCTCGGCAGTGGTTAAAACACGGTGCTACATTGTAGGACAGCAACTGCGGCATGGCTAGTACCGCTTCAAAGAAATCAGTGGATAACCGGCCGGGCTACCGGCTTGCCCTTTTCCCCGATCTCCACGCGGGCCCACGGAACCTCATGGTCGTGGGTAAAGACGACCAGCCACTTCTCCGGAATCGCGCGCCGGTAGAAGCGATGGCGATTGTTGATCGACTCCAGAGGATAAAGATCGTATCCCATAACCCAGGTTGGGTCGAGATGATGTGAGGTGGGTATCAGGTCGCTGATATAGCAGACGGTCTGATCGCCGGCGCGCACCGTCACCGCCTGCAGGTCGCGGGTGTGTCCGGGATAAACCTCGACCGCGATGCCGGGGGCGATCTCGGCGCTGCCGCTCAGCAGCCGCATTTGTCCGCTCTGCACCAGCGGATCGTAGTTGTCAGTGAGATAACTGACGCGGTCACGCTCGTGCTGCTCGTGCGCATGATCGAGCTCGCCCTGCTGCGCATAATACGTCGCGTTAGGAAACGTCGGCACCGGCTTGCCGTCTTTGTAGTGGGTGTTCCAGCCACAGTGATCGAAGTGCAGATGCGTGTTGATGACGATGTCGATCTCGTCCGGAGAAACGGACGCACGCTCGAAGCTGTCGAGCAGGGCCGCCTGGTTCCGGTGAATCTCGCGCGACTTCTCGTTCAGCTTGGGCCCGATGCCGGTTTCGACCAGCACGGTGTGTTTGTCGTTGCGGATGAGCAGCGAATTCAGGCCCAGCGTGATCAGGTTACGTTCGTCGGCCTTGATGCGCTTCTCCCAAAGCGTTTTAGGGACGACACCAAACATCGCGCCGCCATCGAGCACGTAGGTTCCGTCAGAGAGAATGATGAGTTCGGTATCGCCCAGCGTCAGTCGGTGCAAAGTCAGCTCCTGGGAAGGCAAGCAGATTTTCCATCATACTGAAGCAGGCAGAAATGCGGCAGTCGTTATCAGGAGGTGAACATGTCGAAGCTGACCAGGATCGCAGTGATGCTATTGGTGACCGGCGCGATCGCATTCGCGCAAAGCGCTGAGCCGAGCCCGCAACTTTCATCCGCGCCAAAAGCTGCGAGTACTGAGGCAGCAGCGTCCGGCGGCGAGGCTCGATCCGGCGCGCCAGATGCAGATGGACCTCGATCAGATGGAAAGCATGGTCAACAACATGGCGGCGCAGGTGGGCTTCATCCACGATACCAACATGTCGATCCTGCTGAACACCAACGTGCGCCTGTGGAGCGTGCTGATACGCGATCTGCGATTGCAACTGCAGCAGCAGCAGAAGGGCGCCGCGTCGGAGAAAAGCAATTCAGCACAGAGGCAGTGAGGCACCGAGAAACAGTGGGCACAGATGCAAACCTGCTCATTTGTTCTTAACTCGGCTAAAGAAATAAGCGACGAGGTCGAGCAGCCACCCTTACCGCTTTACGTTTCCCAGGGATTGAAAATGTCAACATCAAGACCGGCAAAGTCTCTCACGTTGCGCGTGACAAGGGTAAGGTCGTGATGAAGGGCCGTTGCCGCAATCATGCCGTCTGCCGTATTCAGGGGCATCCCTCTCAGCTGGCATTGACCATCCAGTGCGCCCCACCGGTCAGCGACAGCATGGGTGACGGGCAGAACGCGGTCATGAAACCATGTCAGCAAGTCGGTGTGGAACCAAGTCTCAAGCTCGGAGCGGCGGCGACCCAGCGGAAGCACGACAAGTCCCTTGCGGATTTCACCAATCGTGACAGCGCTGAGGAACAGCTTCGTTACAGGTTGTGCTTTGAGCCACTCCGCGACACGAGGTTCTGGGCGAACTCGGCTGAATTCTGACGGGATGTTGGTGTCGAGTAGGTAGCCCTTCACAGATCCACCGGTCGTCCGGTAGACGGGTTACGACCGAAATCCAGATCAAGGCCACGCAGTGGCGCGAAGAGTTCCACAATGTCTTTAGTGGGCGCTGCTGGGTTCGCCGCAGCGGATGCGGCACGCGCTGCCTCTTCAAGCACGCTTGCGGCATATGCGCCGATTCCCAACCCACGCGCAGCAGCCTGCCGTGCCAGTTCGTCCTGGATTTCAGGCTTGATCTCGAGTGTGATGGTCATACTTCAGCCTCCTAGACATTATGCCCTACCCATAACCTCCAATGCTTACTCAGCTCTTCTCCAGTAGCTCCATCAGCCGGTCGAAATCCTCCAGGTTGGCGTACTCGATGACCACCTTTCCCTTGCCGTGTTTGTCCTGAATGGTCACGGCCATCCCGAGGGCCGCACGCATCGCCCGCTCCGCTTCCTTGACGTTGGGGTCGACTTCCCGAACCTTTTCGACCTTCTCGGGGGGGTGCATCAAGTTAGTAACCAGCTTCTCTGTTTGGCGAACAGAAAGCGAAAGTCCGGCGACGCGCTGCGCCATCAGCTGGATGGTGTCGGCCGAGTCCAGCCCCATAAGCGCCTTGGCGTGGCCAAAACTGAGTTGCCCGCTGCTCCACCAGCTCCTGCACGCGATCCGGTAACTTCAACAACCGCAAGAAGTTAGCGATAGATGACCGATCTTTGCCGGTGCGCTGCGCGATCTGCTCCTGGGTGAGCCCGAACTCGCGCCCCAGACGTTCGAAAGCGCGGGCCTGCTCCAGCGGGTTCAGGTCCTCGCGCTGCAGGTTTTCGATGATGGTCATCTCCATCGCCTGCTCGTTGGAGACGTGGCGCACGATCGCTGGAACCGTGGTCTTGCCGGCGCGTTGCGAGGCCAGCCAGCGACGTTCGCCCGCGATCAGCTGGAAGCGGCCGCTCGCCTCGGGCCGCACTGTGATCGGCTGCACCACCCCAGAGACCTTGATGGAGGCTGCCAACTCCCCCAGAGCAACTTCGTCGGTATGAGCCCTGGTCTGGTAAGGATTGCGGTCGATCAGCTCGACTGGGATGTGGCGCACGGCCTCGCCCTGTGCCTGGGCCGGAGCCGCGGCCGATGCTACATGAGCCGGCGGCTGGGTCGCTGTGCGGGATGGCAGGAGCGTTTCCAAGCCGCGTCCGAGAACTTTGCGCTTTTCAGTCATAGGAAGTCCGCTGTTCGCTGTTCGCCATTCGCCATTTGCCGGAAAGTTTCGAGATGATTTCCCACTTTGGACACTCATCCGGGGGAAATCGGAGGATTAATCTCGCTACTCCGCTTCATCGTCGGGTGTATTTCCCACTTTCTAGCTTTAACTTCCACGACATCCTTCGAGCCACCACGCGGATCCCAAGGCGCTCGGTAATCTGGCACCTCTGGATCTGGCACCTCTGGCGAATGGCGAATCGCGAATGGCGAATGGCGATCGCTTCACGATGCCGCCTCGGAGGACACTGCCGCAACCTTCTCTGCGTGCTTCACCCGCTTCATAACCTCTTCTGCCAGAGCAAGATAGGCCTCGGCTCCCCGAGAGCGCGGATCGTAAACCAGCGCCGGCTTGCCGTGGCTTGGCGCTTCAGCCAGGCGAACGTTTCGGGGGATCGCAGTGTGGCACATCAGTTCGCCGAAGAAGCCGCGCAACTCCTCTGCCACCGACTGCGAGAGATTGGTGCGCTCATCAAACATGGTGAGAACCACACCTTCGACGGCCAGCCCGCGATTCAGGTCGATACGAATGCGATCGATGGTGTCGAGCAGTTCGGTCACGCCCTCGAGCGCAAAATACTCGGCCTGCATGGGAATGAGCACCGTGTCGGCGGCGACCAGCGCATTCAGGGTGAGCAGGTCGAGCGCCGGCGGGCAGTCCAGAACGATGAACTGAAAGCGCTGGCGCAGTGGGTCCAGGGCATGGCGCAAGCGGAATTCGCGATACTCTAGCGTGACCAGCTCGATGTTGGCGCCGATAAGATTCTTGCTCGACGGAAGCAGGCTCAGGTTCGGTAGCTCGGTCGACTTCACGGCCTCTTCGACCGGGACCTCGCCCATGATGACCTGATAGGTGCTGAGCCGCTCGGGGTCGCGCCCAAAGCCGACGCCACTGGAGGCATTGGACTGGGGATCGCAGTCCACCAGCAAGGTAGGCGCTCCATGGTAAGCAAATGACGCCGCCAGATTGATAGCGGTGGTAGTTTTGCCGACTCCACCCTTCTGGTTGGTGACCGCGATGATTCTCGACATTGCCACTTCTGTGTCCCGCATAGCAGATTAGAACCGGCAGGGCCGCGCAGCAATGGCGGCGGAATCAGGAAAGGCACATTTCGGAGGAAAAGCTGTGTAATTCGGTGGCGGAACGACGGAAGCGGCTGAATCGGAGGAGTCTACGGATGGCACAAACTGTGCGTTTCGCGTCACACTGCGTGGTGTCGTCGGTCACAGCTGTGTTCCACGTGGAACGTTTGGGGTCGAGGAAGAACTCGGGATCCAAGGATCCGATGCTGCAAGCCCCTCCATTTCGATACGCTCGGCTATCAGCTCTCAGCTGTCAGCCGTCAGCTCTCAGCAAAGACGAAGGACGGGCGGAGCCGCTGCGCGCATTTAGTCGCCTATCGTGACTGTTCCACGTGGAACACTAGGCCGACAGCGATGCGGTCGCTTCCAGACAACGCTTCATCGCGTTATCGTTGGTCGATATCTTCCATTTGCGCCGGCTCGCAACCGCCAGGAGGAGCATGTCCATTGGGCCACATTCCATGCCGCGGCCGCGACACGCGTTGTACAACCGCGCCGCCTCTTCGTAGTCCGACGTCTCGAGGGACTCGTCCCGAAAGGCCTGAAGCGCGACCCTAAGCTTTTCGAACTGCGATTGCTCCCTGATTCCTGACAGCAACTCCTGACGAATTGGTCCGACCATGACGACGCCGCCTATGCGGATGGCTTCCGCCAACTCATCCCGAAGCCCCTCTTCGATGGCGTTTAGCGCAGCCCCATGCCTGCGCCGCAGTGCGAGCGACCAGACCGAGGTATCGGCGAGCAGCATCATTTCTCGTTATCGATCCGGTCGAGGCGTCGATTGGCTAAAGGATCGTAGTCCTCGGCGTAATCGAAGGTTCCAAACAGCTTCAGCACCTCCAACTGCTTGCGATGCCGAATATATTCGTCGAGCGCCGCGTTCACCGCGTCCTTCTTAGTGGCATGCCCGCCTACGCGTCGAGCCTCCTCGATCAACTTGTCATCTAGAGCTAAGTTGGTTGGCATATCCCATTCCTATTTCTGTGTATCATATCACACATTGCAATGTGTGAAAACCAAACGTTCATTGGGAGGGACGATTTGGGTTCGGCAATCTGGAGGACTCTTGCGCTATCCGGGTTGTGTTTGAGCGAAAATCACATGAATTTTCCCACTACAACCACCGAATCGGGCCTATCTGGAATCTGTTTGTCCACTTCGATGGCAAAGCCAGGGCTCTCAGCAACAGCTTTTTTCTGTCCCATCCCGATCAGGAAGCACAGCCGACCGCCGGGTGCGGTCAGGCTAGCTGCGACCGGGAGGACTGATTCCAACTTCTCCACCGCCCGCAGGGTGACGACATCGGCCTGTTTGCCCCAGTGCTCGGCGCGGCCGCTGTACACCTCGATTCCCTCCAGGCGGAGAGCGCGAATGACTTCTTTCAGGAAGGTCGCCTTCTTGTTCTGCGACTCGATGAGGGTGACATGAAGCTCAGGGAAGGCCAGCTTGATGGGCAAGCCGGGCAGGCCGGCGCCGGAGCCGAGGTCCGCGAGGGTGGTCGCCGGGTGTGGGAGTTGTTGAATCCCACCCAAGCCAAAATCAGGTTTGGATGGGGCACCCGGGGCTGTTGAATCCCACTCATTCCAACGGCGGGAATGAGTGGGGCACCCGAACCCTCGCCGAAGAGCACACCCGCGGCGAACAGCGACTCTCCGAAATGACGGGTGACGATCTGCTCGGGATCGCGAATGGCGGTGAGATTGGTCTTGGCGTTCCAGCGCAGCAGAAGCTCGAGGTAGGCGCCGAGCTGATCGTAAATGCCGGGCGGAAGCGTTAGTCCCACAATGTAGGACATCAACAATTCGGCAATCCTGGAAGATTCCACGCCGCTACGAATCATACTGGAAGCCAACCAACCAGCGCAGCCACCCCGCCTGCTGCCTCACAGCGTGGCGGAAGCCAGGTGCTCGTAAACTTCTGGTGGGCATTCCATTGCGCTTGGTCGGGCCACTTCTCTACACTACCGTCAGCGATGAACAAGCTTCGCCGAGTTCTGGGTGGATATTTTTGGTGGACCTACCCGCGCGGCAGCGTGCCCTACGACATCATGGTCACGCTGATTCTGGCCTTCATCTTCCTCGCGCCACTGGCTATCAATTTCGGTGACAAACCGACGGTGCGTGCGCCGCATCAAACCGAAACCGTGGTTCGGCCCGACGGAGATGGATTCCTGTACAAGGTCGACGCGGCCGCGGTCAATGAAGGCGGCGACAGCGAAATTCGCGAGTCGCTGTTGCGGGTGCTGGAACCGATCTCGGGCGAGATCACCATCGACCATTACCAGGCGGTGCGCGACAGCAGGAATAAGGTCATCGCTTACCAGGTCTGGGCGCATCGCTGACCTCCGGCTTGCAGCCAACCTCGACCCGGCGTGGTGTTGACTAACAAAAGTAATCCTATGAAGACCAGGCTCTCTCTCGTCATTGCCGTCGTTCTGCTGGGCGCGGCGGCGCACGCGCAAAATCTCGAAGCTATCCTGAACTCGATGGACCAGGCGGCCGCCCACTTTCACACCGCGCAAACTGATTTCGTGTGGGACCAATACCAGAAAGTCGTGGACGAACACGACATGCAGAAAGGCACCATGTACTTCCGCCGGCAAGGCGGCGAGGTAGAGATGGCGGCCGACATCACCGCTCCCGATAAGAAATATGTGCTGTTCAGCGGGGGCATGGTGAGCGTGTACGTTCCCACAGCCGAGCAGGTCACCGAATACAACGCGGGCAAGAACAAATCTGATTTCGAAACCTTCCTGGTGCTGGGCTTTGGGGGCGCGGGGCGCGATCTGGAGAAGCAGTTCGACGTAAAGTACGCCGGCATGGAGCAGGTGCAAGGGGTAAACGCCGGTAAGCTGGAGCTGACGCCCAAGTCGCAGAAGGTCCACAACATGTTCGCGCTGATCACGCTGTGGATCGATCCGGCGCGCGGCGTCAGCGTGCAGCAGAAATTCCAGGAGCCGTCGGGAGACTACCGCCTGGCGACCTACAGCAACATCCAGCTCAACAAGAAGATCAGCGGCGACGTCTTCAAGCTGAAGACCACGAGCAAGACGAAGTACGTGCGGCCGAATGGGTAAGAAGCTGTCAGCTCTCAGCTCAGGCTGTCAGCCGTCAACTCTCGGCCGTCAGCTCTCAGCCCAGTAAATTCCGGTTGTCATTCTGAGCGAAGCGAAGAACCTGCTTTTGCTCATATCGGAACCTTCGTCGCCTGTCAGCAGAGAGCAGATCCCTCGCTGCGCTCGTGATGACAAATCAAATTGCGCTGGTGATGACAAATCAAAAGAGATAGCAACTCGGACAAGCTCGCGTTCGAGCCAGACAAAAAAGCCGGACGGAAATCCGGCTTTGTTCTTAGCTGAGAGCTGATGGCTGAAAGCTGATAGCTTCTTCTCAAATCCTCATCGGCATGACGACGTAGCGGTACTTGAAGCCGTCGTCGGAGCCGTCGTCGGGGCGCATCTGGCCGGCGGACTGGGCGTCCTTGAATTCCAGCCGCACATCGCCCGCGCTCGAGGCCTTCAGGAAGTCGATCAGGTATTCGGAGTTGAAGCCGATGGTCATGGGATCGGCGGTATAGGCGATTTCGATGGAATCTTCCGACTCGCCGGAGTCGGTGGAGGACGAGGAAATCTTGATCTCGTTCTTGTCCAGCTTCATGCGAATGGCCCGCGAGCGTTCGTCAGCAAACTGCGCCACGCGCTGCAAGGCCGTGCTCAGGTCAGCACCATGAACGACGATTGATTTGGTGTTCTCCTTCGGCAAGACGGCTTCGTAGTTGGGGAATTGCCCGGTCAACTGGCGCGAGGTGAGCAGGCGCTCTCCGATGCGGAAGAATAGAGTCGATTCGTCTTTGGCGAAGTCGATGAAGTCGACTTCACTGTTCTGCAGCAGCGAATACAGCTCGCTCATCGCCTTCTTAGGGAATCAGCGTCTTGTTCTCGCCGGTGACGTCGAACTGTTCGCCGGTCTTTTCGATGTGCGCCAGGCGGTGGCCGTCGGTGGCGACCACGGTGATCGACTCCGGCTTTAAGACCATCAGGCCGCCATTCAGGGTGTAGCGCGACTCTTCGTTGGAAATCGCGAAGATGGTTCGCCCGATCATGCTGCGCAAGGTCTGCGCCGGAACCTTCACCACGCCGGAGGTGGGAAACGCCGGCAGTCCAGGGAAGTTAGCGCGCGCCATGCCGACCATCTTCGTGTTGGAACGGCCAGAGCGAATGTTGACCCAGTGATTCTCCAGCAGCTTGATGGAGATGTCGCCATCGGGCAGCAGCTTGACGTAGTCGTACAGCTTGCGCGCCGGAATGGTGCAGGCCCCTTCCTTCTTCACCTTGGCTGCACACGAGGTGCGCAGGCTCAGGTCAAGGTCGGTAGCGGTGATGGTCAGCCGGTTGTCGGCGGCTTCGAACAAAAAGTTCGACAGGATCGGAATCGTGGTCTTGCGCTCGACCACACCCTGAGTGGCCGTCAGTTCTTTGAGCAACTCAAATTTGCTAACACTGATTTCCATCGCCGTTCCCTGCATCGCTCCCGTAGCTTCGGCAGCCATCATTATCACCCTTGTGAAGTCGCGTTTTGTGAGCGGCTGACCGCGGCAGGCGTTTCGGGCGGCTCATGGGGCGCTCAACTCTGCGACTACGACTTTCCTTATATCAAATAAGAATCTAATAAAACAGTAGTAACCGTAGGCCCTCTGAAAAAGTGGAAAACGACGGGAAAACCGCATGAATCAAGGGCAGCCGCAATGCCGGACCAGCGAACCAGCGGGGCGGGAAACCGGCTTCTTCTGTGGTGAACCGAGCTGCTGCTGAGATCCCGCCACGATGTTCAGCGCCATCCACAACTCATGCACAGGGCCGCCCAAGGAAAACGTCGCCCTAAACTGAAAAACCGGGCCGAAGCCCGGTTTCATGCACCCAAAGTTTCTGAGAGTTTGTTCAGCAGCCTGTTCAAATCCTTGTCGGTCTTGCGGCATTCGTCGATTTTCTCAACCGAGTGCAGCACCGTGGTGTGGTGCTTGCCGCCGAACTGGCGCCCAATCTCGGGCAGCGAGGCGTCGGTCAGGTGCTTGGCCAGGTACATGGCAATTTGTCGCGGATAGACAATCGCGCGCGAGTTGTTCTTGGCCTTAATCTCCGCCGGGCGCAGCCCGAACTGCTCCGAGACAATCTTCTGAATGGAGTCGATGGTGATTTTTCTGGCCTGCGAGTCGATGACGTTCTTGAGCACTTCCTGCGCCGTCTGCAGGTTCAGCTCGCCACCGGTGAGAGAGAAATAGGCGGTCAGGCGGATCAGAGCGCCTTCGAGCTCACGCACGTTGCTGCGGATATTGGACGCGATGTAAAGCGCGACATCGGTCGGCAGGTGGACGCGCTCCGACTCCGCCTTCTTCTGCAGAATCGCGACCTTGGTTTCCAGATCGGGCGGCTGGATGTCGGCAATCAGTCCCCATTCAAAGCGGCTGCGCAGGCGGTCTTCGATTTCAGCCAACTCCTTGGGAGGCCGGTCGCTGGCGATAACGATCTGCTTCAGGTTCTCGTGCAGCGCGTTGAAGGTGTGGAAGAACTCTTCCTGGGTGCGCTCCTTGTGAATCAGGAACTGGATATCGTCGACCAGCAGTACGTCCATGTTGCGGTACTTCTCGCGGAAGCTGCTCATCCGGTTATACCGCAGGGCGTTGATCATCTCATTGGTGAACTTCTCGCTCGACACGTAGCAGATGGCCATGTCGGGGTTGTTCTTCTTGACCTCGTGGCCGATCGCCTGCATCAGGTGGGTCTTGCCCATCCCGACTCCGCCGTAAAGGAACAGCGGGTTATAGGCTTTGGAAGGGCGTTCTGCGACCGCGCGTGAAGCCGCGTGAGCGAATTGATTTCCGGCGCCGATGACGAATCCGTCGAAGGTATATTTGGGACTCAATTGTGCCGCTCCATCCCAATCGAAACGCTGCTGTCGAATTACGCCGGGCACGGGGGCCTCGGGCGCTTCCTCATCGGCAACGCCTTCGGTTCGCGTCTTCGGTTGTGCGGCGCTCTGCTTTTCCTGATCGGTGACGAACTCGACGTCCTGGTACTCGAGGCCCAGATCGTCGATCGCTTCGCTGATGAGGTCTCCCCACTTCTCACCGATGTGGCAAAAGTCAGGATTGGGCACGCGCACAAACAAGACAGAGCCCTGCGAGTGGCTGAAGCGCGTGGGCTTGAGCCAGGTTTCGTAGGAGCTGCGGTTAACTTTCTTTTCCAGTGCGTCAAGCACGCGCACCCACGGATTGGGGGTCAACATTCCAATAGAAGCCATAGCAGCAAAATTCCGAGGCTCTCGCCTCAACCTTATCGAGATAGAATTCAGTGGGAACAGGGCCGAACACACGGTGCCACAGCGTGTAGTCCGTCACACATCTCAGAAATGAAAAGACCGCCACCCTGATGGGCTGCCGGATGTGCAGCGCGCACTCTGTTGAGTGCTGTCTGATTGTCTGTGGCTGCATCGGGATACTAGCACGAAAAAAAATGCGCGCAATAGGGGGATGCACCAGCGGGAATGCAGTGCTGCGAGAGAATGATTGATTTCGGGAAAGTTACTGCACGAAAAATTTTTTTTGAGGGCGCACTGAATGTCGCGCGCGATGTGCAGTTACATGGTGGCGTTACTTCGCTGTAAGCGCGTAACCGCGGTTCTCGCCCTTCGCGGTTCGCCTTTCGCTATTCGCCAGAGAGACCGGGGCCAGCGATGCACTATGGAGCCGAGAGGCAACGCACTCGACTTTGCCAACTACAAGGATTTCACTGGGGAGAGATCGCGTCGTCAGGCGACCGTCCGCAACCCGGCGCGTTGTTGTCAGACCCTGCCCCAAAGCTCTGGCGACGAGCGAAAGGCGAACAGCGAAGGTCGGCGGCAACGCACTCCGGTTGCCACCAAGCATCCTCGCCCGTTATACTTTTGGTTTGCCTATAGACATTTTCCGCTTAGTGAGGAGCGCAGTAACGAATGCCGAAGCGCACATTCCAACCTAACCGTCGTCGCCGCTCAAAGACGCACGGATTTCGTTCTCGTATGAAGACCAAGAGCGGCCGTGCAGTGTTGTCTCGCCGGCGTGCTAAAGGACGCAAACGCATAGCCGTAACAGCCAGTTACCGCGATTAGCCGCGGAACGGCGTCAGCGCTGGAAACAGTACAGCAGGAGTCGCAAACCCTGGGGACTTCCCGGTAGTCCTTAGGCGGCGGACGTTGATTGACCGAGGCCGGCCGTATATTCCCGAAAACGAAGCGCCTGTTGCGACATGCTGACTTTCAGCAGGTTTATCAGCAGGGGCGACGGCAGTTCACCGGGAACATGACTATATTTTTTCTTCGCCGCGGAGCCGGGTGCGCGGCTGAGTCCTGCTCGCTGCGAGTGGGCCTCACGGTGGGAAAGGTTCTGGGGAACGCGGTCGAGCGCAACCGAATCAAGCGCCGGATGCGCGAAGCAGTCCGCGCATCGTGGCCGGCGGAAAGTGCCGCGATCGACGTGGTGTTCAATCCCCGGAAGTCGGTATTGCAGTTGCCGTTCGGCGAATTGCGCGCCGAAGTCGAACGCGGCCTGAAGTTGGCCGTGCAGCGGGCGCGGGAAGCAAAGGCTCAGGAATCGTGAAGCGGAGCTTGCAAGCGATATTATCCGCCTATAAGCGCTGGGTGTCTCCGGCGCTGCCCACTGCCTGCCGCTTTGTTCCTACCTGCTCCGAGTACGCCATGGAGGCGGTGGAGCGGCATGGTGCGTTGCGTGGCAGCATGCTCGCAGGTTGGCGATTGTTGCGTTGCCATCCGTTTTGTCGCGGCGGGCACGACCCGGTTCCGATGAGATTTTGGCGGAGTAAACCGAGTCCAATTATTGGCTGTCATCCTGAGCGAGGCCGGGGTCCCCGGCAAGGGCCGGTTTTGCCCTAGCTGGGGTGGAAGGAGCGTAGCGACGAGTCGAAGGACCGCTATCGCCGGCAGAAATTTTCGGGTATATAGGGGTCCTTCGACTACGCTCTTCGCCTAAGGCGAATCGCTCCGCTCAGGATGACAACGCAGCAAAGATTTCGATAGAACACGAACGGACCAAACTTGCCCGAGTATCACAACCCACAACAGGAGTCCGGCGGCGGCGGCCAAAGCCGGATGACGCTGGTTCTGGTGGTCACCTTTGCACTGATCTTGATCGGGCAATTCGTGCTGATCAAGAACAAGGCGAAGAATCCACCGCCCAAGCCTTCGACCACAACCGCCGAGCAAAGTCCTGCGCCTGCAAGCGCGGCAGCCACCCAGCCCGAGCAGTCGCCGGAAGCTTCCCGCGCTACTAAAACCTCTGCCGCATCAGCCGAGCACAAGGCAGCTACGGGTGAAGTCGAAACCGTAGTAGAGAACAATCTCTATCGCATCGTCTTCACCAACAAAGGCGCGCAGGCCAAGTCGTGGGTGCTGAAAAAGTACAAAGACGAAAAAGGTCAGCCGCTTGATTTGGTCAACGCCGCTGCCGTGCAGTACGGGCTGCCCCTGGCGCTCTATACCTACGACGACAAGCTGCGCGACCAGCTGAACTCCGCGCTGTATGTGGGAAGTGGCGACGCGGCCATCACCGCTCCCGGCGAGCTGACGTACGAGTACTCCGATGGCGGAGTTGTGGTTCGCAAGACCTTCCGCTTCGATGAAACCTACGTCTTGCACGTAGAGGTCGAAGTAACCCAGAACGGCAAGACCATAGAGGCGCTTCCGGTATGGCCGGCTGCATTTGGCGATCAGTCGACCTCTCCCGCCTACGCTACTTCGCGGGTGGAGTATGAGGCTGGCGGCAAGGTCACGCGCCTGGAAGCCAAGAAGGTCAGCGGCGGCAATACCGTTCCCGGACCTTTGAGCTGGGCAGGCGTACAAGACCAGTATTTTGCCGCGATCTTTTTGCCTGACTTACCGCGCACCGCGACGCTGGTGAGCCTGCATCACCAGATCACGGTACCGAAAGATCCGGACCACCCCGACCCGAACAAGGTGGACACCTACCAGATATTGGGCGCGGGCGTAGGCACCACCAACGGCGTCACCAGCGAGCGGATGTTTGTCGGGCCCAAGGCGGTCGATGTTCTCGAATCGGTGAAAGCCAACCTCGACGACGGCCAGCCTGGTGGTCCCGACCTGCGGCACGTAGTCGACTTCGGCTACTTCAGCTTTTTTGCCCGGCCGCTGTTCCAGTGGTTGAAGTGGACCTACAACCACATGGTGCGTAACTGGGGATGGTCGATCATCATCCTGACCGTCATCATCAACATCGCGTTGCTGCCGCTGCGCATCACCAGCCAGAAATCTGCGCTCAAGATGCAGAAGCTGCAGCCGCAGATGAAGGCGATCCAGGCGAAGTTCAAGAACATCCCGATGCGCGATCCGCGGCGCGCCGAGATGAACGCCGAGATCAACGATCTCTACAAGAAGGAAGGCGTCAATCCCGCCGGCGGTTGTTTACCTCTGCTGATTCAGTTGCCGTTCCTGTGGGCGTTCTACTCCATGCTGGGCAACGCCATCGAACTGAGGCACGCCCAGTTCCTGTGGATCCACGATCTATCGTCGCCTGACAAGCTGTATATTTTGCCGGTGCTGATTGTGGCGAGTACCTTCTACATGCAAAGGCTGACGCCCAGTGCAGGCATGGATCCGGCACAGCAAAAGATGATGACCCTGATGATGCCGGCCATGCTGGGCTTCTTCAGCTGGTCGCTGCCGTCAGGCTTAAGCCTGTACTGGACCATGGGCAACGTCATCGCCATCATTCAGCAATCGGTCATGAACCGCACCGGGCTGGGCAAAGAGATGCGCGCCGAGGCGGAGAAGCGGGCCCGCAAAAGCGCTAAGTGAGCGAACATATGCCAATACAGGACAAAGTCGCTGCTGCTCGCAAAATCAGTGAACTGCTGAACGGGATCATCCAACACGGCGACTTTCGCCTGAAGTACAAGATCATGGTCGATCCGCCGGCCGTCGATCCGCACGATTCCGAGAATCCCGTCATCCTGGTGGACCTGAGCGGAGCCGATAGCCCGCTACTACTGGAGCGCGGCGCCGAACTGCTGCGCGCCTTTGAGCAGGTTGCACTGGAGATGCTGCGGCTCTCCACCGAAGAACACGACCTGGTGCTGTTCGACTGCCAGAACTTCCGCACCACGCGCAAGAAGGAGCTGCGCATGGCCGCGGAAGTTGCCGCCGAGCAGGTGCGCCGCACCGGGATTCCCTACGCCTTTGCTCCCATGGCGTCGCGCGAGCGCCGTCTGGTGCACCTTGCGTTGCGCGATCATTCCGACTTGCGCACCGAGAGCGCCGGCGAAGCGCTGCAAAGGTACGTCGTCGTCTATCCCAAGGATTACAGCGGCAAACCTCCAGCGCCTGCCGTGAGCCGAAGGCGGTAGACGCAGTTCGGGTGGAGTACGCTTTCAGGCGTACAGAACGAAGGACTCACCACCGAGTACACGCAGAAGAGCGAGAATCAAGATTTGGGAATTTAGATTTCTTAGTATTCTCGCGACTGGTCCCATCGTCTTTGCGACTCATTCACCTCCGTACCACCCTGCAACCGCTCCCTGACCGCTCACATCCGACAGAGTACATGGGGATTTTCGATAGCCGGACGGCGCGCGCGCTGACGACGATGCTGGTCTTCGTCGTGGCGGTCTGGTTCGTGTATGAGGTGCGCAGCACGCTTACCCTGGTGCTGTTTTCGGTCTTCTTCGCCTATCTTCTTGAACCGCTCGTGCTTCGCATCGAACGATCCCCTATCGGACGCAACTCGCGCGGCTTGGCGATTCTGGAAACTTACCTCATCTGCGGCGGCGTTCTGACTCTGTTGCTGTTCATCTTCGGTTCCCGCATCGCTGACGACATGCGGCAGTTGATTCAGTCCGTGCCCAGCCTGCTCGATCGGGTCGCCAGCGGCAAAATCGTTTGGCAACTGGGCAGCCGCCATGGGTGGAGCTATGACACGCAATCCCGCATTGAGCAGTTCATCGCCGGTCATCGCGATGCGCTCGAGACTTTCAGCAGCCAGATCGGCGTCGGCGTTGCTGGCTTGCTGAAACACGCCATGTGGTTTTTGCTGATTCCCATCCTCGCCATCTTCTTTCTCAAGGACGGGCGTAAGCTCTCCGACGCGGTAATTCGCACCCTGAATCGGCGTACCCAACGGCGCTTCCTGCGCGATGTCGCCCAGGACCTGGACGAGATGCTGGCCTCGTTCATTGGCGCGCAACTGATTCTCGCGGGCGCGGCCACGCTGGTCTTGAGCAGTTTCTTCTGGCTGATGCACCTGCCTTACGGGCTGGCGCTGGGAGTCACGGCGGGATTTCTGGAATTCATTCCGGTTGTAGGTCCGCTGGTCGCGGCCGCGCTGATACTGGGAGTGGGCTTTCTCGACGCTTTTCCTCATCTGCTCTGGATCGTCGTGTTCCTGGGCTTGTGGCGGCTGGTGCAGGACTATCTCATCTCTCCCCGCGTCATGGGCAACAAAGTCGAGCTGCATCCCATGGCGGCGATCATTGCGGTGCTGATGGGTAACGAAATCGCCGGCGTTATCGGCGTGTATCTGTCCATCCCGTTGGCAGCGACCTTGCGCATCCTGTGGGTGCGCTGGCAAAATACGCGGAAGCTGGAAGAACGAACCAATGAGTCTCTGGATAAATCGCCGGAACACCGCCTCGCCGCGTGACTGCGGAGTTTAAAGCTGGGCCGCGGATTTGCGCGGATGTCGCGGATTGTTCATTGCTCCTCTAGATGGAAACGTCGTCTTGTGCACGCTCAGCGAGGGCGAAAGATGAACGGGCTGTTTCGAATACTAATCTCTTGAATGCGGGCCGTGTCCCGAAGTTCAGCAGTAAGCCGACTTCCAAACCTGTAGCTTTGAGATAGTTCAGCAATTGTGCTTCGTGGCCAGCATCGAGTGCGCGTGCACACTTCAGTTCGACGATGACCACGGAGCTGACAACAAGGTCCGCCCGAAATATCCCTACAGTCTCATTCCGAAATTGCACCGTCACTGTCTTCTCGCGTTCAACCGGTAGCCCCTTAGCGCGCAAGGCGATCATCATCGCCTCTCGATACACCGACTCCAGAAACCCGTGACCCAGCTCGTTATAGACCTCGTAAAATGCCCCGATGATCGGCTCCGTAATCTCCGAGTGTCTTAGTCCTAACACAGTTCCGTTTCCTCTCTTGCCGTCTTAAGAATCCGCGAAATCCGCGTTCATCCGCGGTTAAGAGCCTTTCCTCTTTTCCGATTTACCACCCGAATCCCAGCCCGCCAATGCTCGTCCAGTTGAACCAGCTGCCATTCGATCTGCGGGGAGAGGTACTTCAGCAAAATGCTGGTCGCCGGATGCGTGCGCAGTACTGGCGTCACCAGGTAGAGCAGCGGCGGCGCATCGGACACTTCACAGCCAGGGAAATAGCCATTGCGCGCGAAGCCTCCGTTCTGCTGGTGCCAGCGGACGCGCGCCCAGTAATCCAGGCCTTGAATCGCAAGGTGAAGATCATCGTCGGCTTTGAGTTCCAGGATGGCCAGGCGGCCGTCGATGGTTACGCCAAGCACATCGAGCATGGCGCGATCGGAAGCGGTAAACGCCGGCACTTGGGAGTAGACGTGTCTCGGATCCAGACGCTCATCGATCGAGCGCACGTCGCGCGTGATCAGCGATTCCAGCCAGCGCTCAGGACAGAGGCGGTAGAGAGGATCGCCGTGCGCCCCGGCGGGATGCCGGCTGGTAGTGAGCCTGTCCATCAACTTGTTAAACAATTCGTTAGTGGAGTCGTCGAGGGTGTATTCCGCCGGGCCCACGCCGAAGACAATGGTTTCATTATTGCGAAACGAACTAGCAACCGGAGCCAGCCGCGCCCGTGCGAACTCCAGCCCATAGAGCCGGAAGACGATCTCTGTAGACGATTCGACGCTCACGTCCGCATAGGGAACCAGCTCATCAATGCGTGCAATTGACGCGGCGAAGCGGTCGCGCGTAGCCTGCGGATCGACCGCGCGAACCAGCCGCGTCGCCAGGTTTCCGTGATCGCGAAAGTCAACTTCTTCGCAAGTTTCAGCCCGCTCTCCCGCTTGGTATAACTGCCACTTGACCGCGCTCTGATCAAGATGCGCCATGCGCTGGCTCACGATCTCGCCACGCCCATGGGGAACGAAAAGCTTGAGTCCCTCAATGTGGTACCGGTCAGCGCGCTGCCGATGGTAGTCCAGCCAGAGTATGCCGAAGGTAAGCGCCGCATCGATTGAGGCTTGGCTCTCGTCCTCGTTCACGCCAAGCACAGCGAACGCCGACTGTCCCGTGCGAACGACCGCCCGCGTGTAGACGGGGCTGAACGAATGTTCCAGGTCGGCCTTGGCGCTGATGGACTCGATCTTCGCCCCCGGATATTCGCGCTCGAGCAGACGAACCAGCAGCTTCTGATAATGCGCCCGAGCCGCCCGTTGCGCGGTGGCGCTGCGCTGTCCTGCGTGGGCGCAGATTTCGAGGACCTCGGGTTTCGCTTGCCCAAATCGCAGAGCGGACAGGCGGAGCGTGTGTGGCCTGGTCTCGACGTCGAGCACGCGGCGCACGATGTTGCGCGCTTCCGACCACACGTGCAGAACGCACTTGCCCTCACCGGAGACCGAATACCGCGCGCTGCTGAAATCGAACAGCACGTCGCCGTTTTCGATTAGCACGGCATGGGGCGCTTCGAGTAGAAAGACTTCCAACTCGCGGGCGAGTGCTTCGGCGGTTACGGCGCAGGTCGGCATGTACCTTAGCCAAGCCTAGCCAAGTCGCACGCTGGGTGCCGCAATGGGCCGCACAGGCCTGTGTGATAATCGAACATAGGGCCTTAGCTTCGTAGCGGGTGCCTGCTGTCCGGACAAGAACGAATTAGCCACAGATCTCGACGATCCACACGGATGTTTTGTTCCTAGCCTCCAAATTCCGGATCCGTGTCATCCGTGTGAATCCGCGGCTCGATTCCTCCTCCCGAGAGCTAGCGTCCGCCGTGAACTCGCGAACATCCAATAGGTGTGACCATGGACAAAAAGTTTTTCTTCGACCGCTACGGGCTGGCGCAGGCTGACGTTGAACGCTATCTCGGAGCGGCGCTTTCGGCCGGCGGCGATTACGCCGACCTCTACTTCGAATATCAGACCTCGACCTCGGTCTCGCTCGACGAGAGCATGGTGAAATCGGCCAGCCAGGGAACATCCGTTGGCTGCGGAGTGCGCGTGCTGTCGGGCGATCGCACCGGATACGCCTACACCGATGACCTCTCGTCGGAGCGTATTTTGCACGCAGCCCGAACCGCGGCCCTGATTGCCAGCGGTCCGGCGAAGCAGCCGGTGGTTGGGTTCACCGACAAATCGGCGCACAACTTGTATCCCGTACCGCTGCCTTCGGTGGAAGCTGAAATTCTCGCCAAGGTCGATCTGGTGCAGCGCGCCGACAAAGCCGCGCGCGCCTACGACCCTCGTATTCATGAAGTGCGCGCAAGCTATGCCGATGAGTTGCGGCGCATCCTTGTCATCGGCTCAGACGGCAGCTTCGCCGAAGACTCGCAGCCGATGGCGCGGATGAGCGTGTTCTGCATCGCCAAGACCGAGCAGGGTTCTGCCCGCGGAACTTCTGGGGGCGGCGGGCGCGTAGGGATTGAGTTCTTCCAGACGGAAAAGACGCCGGAACATTTCGCAATTGAGGCTGCTCGTGAGGCCATCGTTCAACTCGACGCGCGCAACGCTCCAGCAGGCGAAATGGAAGTGGTGCTCGGTCCCGGCTGGCCGGGAGTCCTGCTGCACGAAGCTATCGGGCATGGCCTCGAAGCCGACTTCAATCGCAAGAAGACCTCCGCCTTCTCTGACATGATGGGACGTCGCGTGGCCAGCGACAAATGCACGGTGATCGACAACGGTACGATGCCGGGGCGGCGAGGATCGCTCAACGTCGACGACGAAGGCAATCGCACCGACAGTACGGTGCTCATCGAGAAGGGCATCCTCAAGGGCTATCTGACCGACAAGCTCTCTTCGCGCCTGATGAACCTGCCCAACACCGGCAATGGACGTCGCGAAAGCTACCAGCACATTCCCATGCCGCGCATGACCAACACCTACATGCTCGCCGGTCAGGACTCGCCTGAAGACATCATTCGCTCGGTAAAGTACGGCGTGTACGCGGTGAATTTCGGCGGTGGCCAGGTTGACATCACCAACGGCAAGTTCGTGTTCTCCGCCTCCGAGGCTTACCTGATCGAAGACGGCAAGGTCACTGCGCCGCTGAAGAACGCTACCTTGATCGGTAACGGGCCGGATGTGCTGACCAGAGTTTCGATGGTCGGCAACGATCTGAAACTCGATGAAGGGGTTGGCACGTGCGGCAAGGACGGGCAGTCCGTCCCTGTGGGAGTAGGCATTCCTACATTGAAAATTGATCGCCTGACAGTGGGTGGAACCGGCAGCTGAATCGGCGTTGGCGCCCCGGCAGTAATCCACAGATTGTGATCCGGTTCACAGTTCCGCAATAATCGTGTGAGTTGTTGATTCCCCGAGGCTTACTGTAGGACATGCCCGGCGTGGGATATCCCACTTGGCGATTTCCACAAAGCTTCCACAGGGTAGGACAAGCCAGTCCGGCCGAGGACTCTCTGACAGAGTAGGACTACAGGTAGCTGAACGTAACTCAGACATTGTAAGACGTTAACCAAAATTGAATAAGGTCCAGCAAATATGAGCACCAGCACGACGTCCCCGCAAACCAGTAAGGCCCAAACTTCTGTCGACCTCAGGGAAGTTGCCACCGAGGCGGTGCGCCTGGCAATGCAACAAGGCGCCAGCGCCGCCGAAGCGGTCGCTACCGACGGCAGCGAATTCTCTACCACCGTGCGGTTAGGTCAGGTGGAGACGCTGAAAGAAGCTGGATCGAAGGCGGTGGGAGTTCGCGTCTTCGTCGGGCAGAGTTCGGCGAGCACCTATTCCAGCGATCTCACACCCGAAGGGGTAAAGAAGATGGTGGAATCGGCCGTCGCGCTGGCCCGCGTCACCACTGCTGACCCCATGGCGGGACTACCGGATCCGGCCGAACTGGGCAAGCTCGAAGGCAATCTGGGCCTGTACGACGACGATGTGTACTCGCTCTCGCCGGAAGACCGCATCGATTATGCGCGCCGCGCGGAGAAGGCTGCGACGAGCGTCGACGCTCGTATTGTGAATTCGGACGGCGGATCGTTCGACGCGGCGGTGGGATACAAAGTGCTGGCGAACTCGCTGGGATTTGTCGGCGACAATCGCCGCTCGTACTGTTCGGTGGTCGCCGTCCCGATTGCGCAGATCGAAGGCTCGGCCATGCAGCGCGACTACTGGTACTCGGTCTCGCATTCGCTGAAGAACCTGGCCTCACCCGAAGAAGTTGGAGCCATCGCCGCCAAACGGACATTGCGGCGTCTGGGGGCGCGCAAGGTCAAGACCGCGAAGGTTCCGATCGTGTTCGAGAATACTGTGTCGGCTGCGCTGCTCGGACATATCTTCGAAGCGGTCAACGGCGATTCGGTCTATCGCGGCGCGTCGTTCCTCACTGGCAAGCTGAACGAAAAGATCGCCGGCGAGAACATCACCATCGTTGACGACGGAACCATGCCCGGCCTGTTTGGAACCAGCCCGTTCGATAGCGAGGGCGTGGTAAGCCGTCGCACCAACGTCATCGAAAACGGCGTGCTGAAGTCGTACCTGCTCAACACCTATACCGCGAAGAAGCTGGGACTGAAGACCACCGGCAATGCTTCACGCGGGCTGGCCGGAACGCCGGGCATCGGTCCGGGCAACTTCTTTTTGCAGCCGGGGACCAAGACTCTTCAGCAGATCATCGCCGAAATCAAGGAAGGCCTGTTTGTCACGGAATTTCTGGGGCACGGCGTGAATCTGGTCACCGGCGATTTTTCGCGCGGCGCCAGTGGCATCTGGATTCAGAATGGCGAGCTCACGTTTCCGGTAGAAGAAATCACCGTCGCCGGCAATCTCAAAGAGATGTTGTTCAACGTGAGCGAGATCGGCAGCGACCTCGAGTTTCGCAGCGCAGTGGCATGTCCTACATTGCGAATTGACGGCATGACGGTCGCGGGCGAGTAAAGAAGACTCAACCACGGATTGTCACGGATTAACACGGATCAGATGACAGGTTGCAGAGCTAAAAGCCAAGAGTAAATCCGTGTAGATCCTGCAAATCTGTGGTTCAGCTCCTCTCTACCGTATTCCCGCCTCGCCGGCTCGGAATTTCCAGTAATCTCCGGCGGTCTCACTCAGATCGCCACTGGCTTTTTCTCCCCTGAAGACGCGCGAGACCCCTCGCACTACCCGGCGCATAGGCAACTCGCCTGCGCTATCGGCCAGGAACAATTCGCCCGTCTTTGATGTGCGGTAGTACCAGCGTTTAAGGATCGCCAGATGCTCCATCCATTCCAGCGCACCATGCGGCTTGCACGGCGCCACTTGCGCCAATGCCTCCAGGATGCGCGCCTCCATGGACAGCGGCTTGGCTCGCAGGTGCTCTGCTTCTGCCTGGGCTCCCACATTGAGGGATACCGGTTCACAGATCATTCCTGCCTCGATCTTGAACAACGCAACCGATTCCGCCTCGGCCGAAGGCTGAATCATCACTCCATTGAGTTCATCGAGGCGCCGCACAATCTCGGGTAGCTGCGAGGTTGCGGCCTTAACTTTCTCCAGGCGCGCGTGCAGAGCCGCCGCGCCTTCGAAGTCGAGATTGGTTGAGGCTTCGTCCCGCATGCGCTCAATCTCACGCACCAGCGATTGCCCGCGGCTTTCGAAGAACTGCTGCACCCGATCGACCTCTGCCGCATACTCCTCATCGGTGCAGCCTTTGAAGCACGGTGCCAGGCACATCTTCATTTCGGAATAGATACAGCCGGGAAACGCCGGGTCGGGATGCAGGTCGTCAGTGCAGCGGCGCATCTTGAACAGGTCGAGCGAGTCATTGGCGAATTTCTCCGCAGCAACTCGCGACAGAAAAGGACCGTAATACACCGCGTTGCCCTTGAGTCCGGAAATACGCGTGGCGACCGTGGCCCGGGGATAGGGATTGTTCAGGATCAGCTTAACTAGCGGTGCGAAGCGCAGGCGAAGACGTTTTTCGTAGTTCGCGGGGAACTCGCGCCGCAGGACTTTGTACAGCAGAAACGAAGCTTCGAAGTCCGACCCTGTGGGAGTCCATGCAACCGAGCGAACCCGCTCGCGCAGGTTCAGCTTTCGACCGTCGCTGGCGCCGAGCAGGCGCTGTAATCGACGGCGAAGATTCGATGTTTTGCTGACGTATGGCTCGGTGCCCTCGTCGCCGCGCAAGCATGAATACCGCCGACTTGGCAGGGGCGACGGCAAACAACTCGGAATCGCGGTCAGGCGCGAAGTCGATGACTTGAGTCAGCACGGTCTGATTTTAGAAGAAAGGCGAGGAGAACCACGGAACTCCGCTGACGAACGCTGATTATCTTTTGTTCTAAGAAATCTGTATCTGGCGGCGCTAATACCTTGTGGGTTGTCCCGGCTGCGGCCTCCTAACGGGGTTGGTAGAAGTCGTCAGCCCTCGGCGTCGGGCGGTTGCGGCGAACTCCATCGTCTGAGGACACTATATAAAGGTTAGGACGCGAGCCGGACTTTCGCCGAAACTACCGCAAAGCTCGCGGCGCTAAAACCGGAATTTGACAGCGACTTGCATCTGCCGTGGGGCGTCTGCGCTAACCACGGTTCCGAAGGCGCTGCTGCTGATGTTCCCGTTGACCGTCGCCGCTCCGAAAAACTGGGCATGGTTGAAGACGTTGAAGGCTTCGGCGCGGAACTCCAGCGACTTGGATTCGGTCAGCGGAAGCAGCTTCTCCAGCGCCATGTCGAAGTTCTCGATGCCGGGGCCGTAAAAGAAGCGGCGTGGGACATTGCCCATCTGCCCTAACTCGGGAGTGCTGAAGAGCGATGTATTGAAGGCAGGGAGGCCGTTACGAGGATTGGTATTGAGCGCCAGATTGCCGCCGGCGACTTGCAATGTATCGACACCGTTATTGTTGATGCCGTTGGGAATGCTGCCCAGTAAAGAGCTGTCAGTGTTGTTGTAGAGGGTAACCGGAAGGCCGGTGCCAAAGCGTGCGATTCCGGAGAAGGTCCAGCCCTGCGTCCAGCGATTCGTTTCTCCCAGCAGCCGGGCGAACGGCAACTGGTACGCGTAGCTCGCAACGAAGTTGTGCCGCATATCGAATGCTGAGATCGCGCGGCTCGAGTCAGGGTCAATAGGATTGACCGCCTCCGCCAGGCTGGAAGAGTCATCGATGGACTTGCTGTAGGTGTAAGCAACCATCAATTGAAGCGCAGAGGTCTGGTGCCGCAAGTTCACCTGCAGCGCGTTGTAGTCCGCATTGCCAATGGTCTTCTGATAAGTAACGGCATCGAAGGCCGAGCTGAACGGCCCGCGCGTGCCTTGAACGCTTTGTCCATTGGGAAGCGTGTAGGTGCCTCCTTCACCAAAGGGACCGCAAAGCGGCGTAGCTCCCGCAGCATTGAGCGCCAGGCACTCGGCGGCATTGCCCGGGTTGGCCGAAATCAAAACCAGTTGATGGTGAGATTCGCTCCCGATATAGCTGGCACTCAGTACGGTGTTCTTGGCAATCTCACGCTGAATACTGAAGGTATAGCTTTCCGTATAGGGGGGAACGTTGCCGTGATAGAACGACGGGACGCCGGTGACAGGTAGATACTGGCTCCAGTCGACCGACGAATTGGGATTGCTGACGGAAGCTCCGTGGGCCTGGATCTCAACCGGGAACGGTTGCGCAATCGTTTGGCCGGTTGCAGCATTCATGAACGGATTAACGAAGGTCGGGGGCGCCAGGCTGGTGTAGTCGTATCCATACGGCGGATTAGCGCTCATGATTCCCGCCGAGAGACCTTCGAACGCTGTGTAGTACATGCCATATCCGGCGCGAATTACGGTTGTACCCGCGTTGCCAAACAGCTTATGGCCGATGCCTTCACTAAAACTGGGGGAGTAGGCCAGACCGATGCGAGGTGCGAAGTTGGTGTGTTTGGTAGGAGCCAAGGTGTCAGGAATGCCGGGATCGCCCGGAAATACCAGCCCTTCTGGCGCTCCCGGATAAACCATCGACTGTTGACCGAGCGAAAGCGTTTGCAGCTGGTTGTACTTTTCTCTCCATGCCGGCAGCAGCTCCCAGCGGAGGCCATAGTTCAGCGTAAGGCTCGAATTCACTCGCCAACTATCCTGACCGTAAAGGCCGATGTATTTATTGCGCGGATAAAATTTGTTGGAGTCGCCCTGCGAATACGTGCTGGGAAGGCCAAGAAGGAAATCGGCAAAATCCGATCCGGTAGCCGAGCCGGTAAAAGCAAACGAGCCGTTAAAGATGGCGTCGGGAGTGATGTTGATCTGATCGATGTGATACCCGCCGCCGAGGCGCAACGTGTGTTTGCCGAAGGTCCGGGAGTAGTCGTCCGTCCATTGATAGGTGTTGTTGACCTCGGTCAGGCCGGTGGTATCTACGCCCATGGTGAAGTCGTTGAATACAACGCTTTCGATACCTTCGATTTCCGGCGCCAACGCGTAGATCGACGGCTTGCCGGATGCATCCACAAATCCTTGCGAAGCGAGTGACGGTCCGACTCCGCCCTGCGGCTGGCCTACGAGGTTTGCGTCGCGAGCGTAACTGAAATGGAATTCGTTCACCGCGTTCGTCCCGATAGTCTTGGTCCAACCGAAGCTCATCAATTGCGCGCGTCCAGAGGTCAGCGCGTTGAAGCCGGGAACATTGGCTCCGCCCTGCGACGTCGGATACGGATTGTTGAGGAAGTAGTCGTCGGCGAAATAGTAGGCAGACAGATTGCCCCAGCGGGTTACGGCGTCGAGCCGGGCGCCGCCTTTGTCGTCGCGCAGGGTCTCGTTCTCTGCCGAGGTGGAGAACAGGTTGGCGCCGCGGTTCGGTGACGGGATATAGCCCAGCAGGTTTCCTGCTGGAACCGACCACGCACTCTGCGGAATCACGGCATTGGGAAAGACGCATTGCGCCGGGTTGACACAGTTGGGCGTGTAATAACTTTCGCCGGGAGTGACGGTGTACCCAAGCTTCTGCGAGAGCGACGAGGCAAGGCCGGCTCCATTTACCTGTCCCGTAAGTTGGCCGGCGAGGTCCGACAGATCTCCGCCGCGATCTTGCTGCGACGGAACACTGATCAAACCACTATCGACACCCTGCGTCAGGCGGGTTCCCTGATAGTCGATGAAGAAGAACAGCTTGTCTTTCTTGATCGGTCCGCCCAGCGTGCCACCGAACTGGTTTTGATCGTACGTCGCGCGGGTCGCGGAAAAGTAGTTGCGAGCATCTAGCGCGGTGTTGCGCACGAAGTCGAAGGCACTGCCATGCAGTTGATTGGTGCCGGACTTGGTCTCGACGATGACCTGGCCACCGCTGAAGTTTCCATACTGCGCTTCGGAGTTGCCGGTAAGCACCTTGAATTGCTGAATGGAATCGAGGTTGGGCACGATCGACGTCCCCATGTTGAAGCTCTCTTCCACGTCAGCCCCGTTGACGACGAAGCCGTTGGTGGTCTCACGCTGCCCGCTCACCGACATGTTGCCGGGGTTAACGTCGCCCGAAGGCGAGGTGCTGGTACAGCCCGACATCAGTACCGCATTGGGCTGCTGTGAACTGACCGGTACCACTCCCGCCTGCAATGCCAGCAGGTCGGTGAAGGCGCGGCCATTGAGGGGAGCGTCCTGCATTTGCTTCTCGGCAATCGTTTCTCCCAGCTGCGTGGACGAGGTGTCGATCTGCGCCGCGGCAGCCGCTACTTCCACCGTCGTGCTCTCCGATGTCAGGACAAGCCGCACATCGAAGCTAAGCGGGGTAGATGCTGAGATGACAACCTGCTCGGCGAATTGCGCGAAACCCGCGGCCTCTGCCCGGAGCTGGTAGCTACCCGGCGTCACTCCGGCAAACTGATAGGAGCCGTCGGCACCGCTCGTGGCCTTATATTGCTCGCCGCCGTCCACAGTGCTCAACGTGATGACGACGCCGGGAACGACCGCCGCGCTGGGATCGAGAACCAGCCCGGAGACGCCGGCGGTTGACTGGGCCCAAACCTGGGGGCTGAAGATGGACAGCAAGATTGCGGCCAGCACAAAGGCCGCCCGCCTGGCGAAATCATGAAGTCGGATGAAGTTTAAGTGCGACATGGTATGACTTGCTTCCTGGAAACTGCTTGCTCTCTGCGGAGAGTTGCCCTTCCGGCAATATGAAAATGAATTTCAATTTCATCTTCCTCCCGGCCCGCTATTCCTGCTGTGACGCCGCTCACAATCGAATGTTCGGATGTCTCTTTTTGGGGGTAGCCGGCTGAGGAGCTGTTTGAGTTTGAGCCATCAGCTAGTTGCAACCTGGTTGCAACTAGCCTTATGTATTCAGGCTATCGGCGGGTTGGGAATCATGTCAACGCAATGCCGCATTTTCTGTTGCAGCACGCTTGCGACCAGTTGCAACGCAGTCGCCGGTCGCACCGCAGAGTCGTTGGCGGGAGATAACGACACGCGCCGACTGCAGGATTTCATCCGCGAACATGTCTTTAATCTTGTCCGACGTAGTTAACCCCTACAATGGTGACCCAGGAGGAACTCATGCCGCTTCAGCCGGAGGTGCAGTCGCTGCTGTCACGCCCCAACTTTGTCCACCTGTCGACGTTGATGCCCGATGGTTCGCCCAACACCACGCCCGTGTGGATGGGGCTTGAGGGCGACAGAATCGTGATCTGCACCGGCGAGGAGAGCCTCAAGGCCCGCAATCTGCGCCGCGATCCCCGCCTGTCGATCTCGGTTGTCGATTTTCACGATCCTTATGAAGAGGTGCAGATTCGCGGGCGCGTAGTCGAGTTTCGTGACGATGGCAAGCTCGACACCATGGACAAGATCTCGCACAAGTACATCGGCGCACCGTTTCCGATGCGCGGCAGTGCGGGCCGGCTCGCGATGGTGATCGAGGTGGAAAAAGCGCGCTACACCAAGCTCCCCTTCAAACATACCCCGCCAAAGTCTTAGGCGTGGGCCACGGGGCTTCCCTATAGCGTTTCGTGATTCGCCGCAGTCCGCTCGTTGAACTGCCGGTGGAAAGCGTGGTAGTTGCCGCTCGCCTCGGCGTGCCGGCAACGGCTTCACCCGTTCCACGCAGATCTCTGTCACCGTCGGGCGAGTGCTTCAGAATTTGCATGACTTCGGCGATGAAATCCTTTAGCGGCATTGCGTTCGGGTCGGTGAGGTTCTTCGGCCCGAGCAGTTCCGTTTGTACATATGGAGGCACGAGCTCCACCAGATGTACTGGCGTGTTCCGTAGTTGATACCGCAGCGACAACGTATAAGAATGAATCGCAGCCTTGATGCGCAGTAGGTCGGCGTCATAGCCAGCGGCACAAACGCCAGTCCCGAGGAAACAGTCATGATGGCAGCGTGTGACTGAGAGGGCAGCGAAGGCAGCAGAGCCGCGACGAGACGGATCGGCCCCAATAGATTGGTCGAGATGATCTACACGGCCGAGCGGGTCTGGAAGAAGCTAAAGCTACCGGTTCCGATCCATGTAATCCGATAGCGACCTTAATCGTCGTTCACTTCACCATACAACCCGGCGCAACGGAGCAGGTTCGGAATCGTTGTTATACATTGGTTCCAATTGGAGGAAGACCATGCGCAACTTCCAGCTCTTATTCACCTTGTTGCTATACGCTGCATTCTGCGGAGCAGCGCCTGTCCCGCAAACCGCAGCCCCCTCACAAAACGCTGCCGCGCCTCAGGCCCAGCCGAACCCCGGGCAAGATCAATCCATGTCGGCCAACGAGACGCTCTCGCCCGAAAGCCAGGACAAGCTCGTCCGCGAGGTGCGGCACGAGCTCATCATGCTGCCTTACTACAACGTCTTCGACAATCTCACCTTCGGCCTCAACGGAAGGACCGTCACCCTCAACGGGCAAGTCGTGCAACCAGTCACCAAGTCGGACGCCGAGAATGCCGTGAAGCACATCGAAGGCGTGGAGAAGGTCGTCAACAACATCGAGATCCTGCCACCCAGCAGCGGGGACGACCGCATCCGGCGCCGGGCTTACGAGACGATCTATAGCTACGGCCCGCTGTTTAAGTACAGCAACATGGCCGTGCCCCCCATTCACATCATCGTGAGAAACGGGCGAATCACGTTGGAAGGCGTGGTCGATTCAGAGTCGGACAAAAACTACGCCGGTGTTCGAGCCAATCAGGTGCCCGGGACGTTTCAGGTGACTAACAACTTGCGCGTCATTCCGAGCACTAACGAAAGCAAGAGCAAGAAGAAGTAGCGGTCAGCGTGACATCAGGAACCCCGCCCCATCCGCGATCCAGTGGGCGAGCATATTCGCCCACAGGTTTCGCCGCCACAGATAGAGGATCGTCAGCAGCACGCCACCGTATCCGGCGACAATCAGTTGCGCCCATCCCCATCCGGCCAGGTGGGCATAGGTGAATGCGGCCCACGAAAGAATGCCAGCCACAGTCCGGCTTCCTGTGAGCTCCAGCAGCCGCTCGATCGGGTAACCGCGAAACAGGATTTCCTCGGCGACGGCAGCTCTCGTCACCAGCAACAGGCGGTACCAGAACGGCGTAGCCAACAGGCTGCCCATCACGCCCGTGTTCATCTGCAGGTGGAGCGCGGGAAATACAATCCTGTAGATGATTACGATTCCGACGACCATCAAGATCCCGACTACGATTGCCAGCGCCAGATCAAGCACCCGTGGCCGCCGGAAACCGACGGAAGACATACGCCGGTGCTCGACGAACGCGACGTATCCGAGCATCAGCAGGACTGCACACCACCAGAAAACTTCATGTCCCATCAGGTGGGTTTTGCCGAAGACGCGATCGCCCCAGGTTCCAAGCGGGGCCTCTGCAACAAAGAGGTTCAGCAACAAACCGATGATCAGTAATGTACGGTTGTGAATCGGACGCGACGCTGGCGGCGTGGACGACGAGGACTCGCTCATGGCTTAGAGATGCTGGGCGTGGAGGACCTGTCGATGGCTATCATCTCACCTTTCAGCTTTTCCATCCCGATGCGGGTGTCTCTCGTCTATATAGCAGCACCCGCTAGAATATTGTCCAAGGCGAAATGGCTTCCATCCACGAAGAAGAGATATTAGGCAAAGCGTATGACAGCCGGCTGATGAAGCGCCTGCTCGGCTATCTGCGGCCCTATCGATGGCAGGTAGTGCTCGCGCTGATCGCTATTGTGCTGAAGGCCGGCGCCGACGTGATCGGGCCGTACCTCACCAAGGTCGCGATCGACAAATACCTCGCCAACCACACCGAATCGCACTCTCTGCTCGACCGTTTTCTCAGCAGCAATCCCATGCGGGGCATTGCCCAGATTGCCGCAATGTACGTCGGCATCCTGCTCTTCAGTTTCGTACTGGAGTTCGTGCAGACCTACGTAATGCAGTGGGCGGGGCAGAAGGTGATGTTCGATCTGCGCAGCGAGATTTTCCGGCATCTGCAGAAGCCTGCACATCGGGTTTTACGACCGCAATCCCGTTGGGCGCCTGGTCACGCGCGTGACCACCGACGTTGATGCGCTGAACGAAATGTTTACCTCGGGCGTGGTTTCGATCTTCGAAGACATTTTCGTGCTGATCGGGATCCTGGTGATCATGCTCAACATGAGCTGGCGCCTGGCGCTCATCACTTTCGCCGTGCTGCCGGTGATCTTCTATCGCGACCAGCCTGTTTCGCAAAGCGGTGCGGGAGAGCTACCGGCGCATTCGCGTCGCCATCGCCCGCATCAACGCCTATCTGCAGGAGCACGTCACCGGCATCGTCGTTCTGCAACTGTTCAACCGCGAAAAGAAATCCTACGACCGATTCAAAGACATCAACCGCGTGCACATGGACGCCTACAAAGACGCGATCATGGCACACGCTATCTATTACCCGGTGGTCGAAGTACTCTCGGCCATCGCGATTGCCAGCGTTATCTGGTTTGGCGGAGGACAGGTCGTCCGGCAAGCGGTCACACTCGGCGTGCTGGTCGCATTCATTCAATATGCGCAACGCTTCTTCCGTCCCATTCAGGACCTGAGCGAGAAGTACAACATTCTGCAATCGGCCATGGCCTCGAGCGAACGGATCTTCAAGCTGCTCGATACCCCAGCCGAGATCGTCACTCCGATTCATCCCAAGTCGCCGGAAGGCGCGGGGCGAATCGAGTTTGATCACGTGTGGTTCGCCTATCGCACCATGGCTCAGGCAGCGGAAGAAGCAGCCGCTAAAGGCGAGAAGCTGAAGCTGGCCGCGGGCGCCAAGGGTGCGGAACAGACGAGTTCGATTGGGTCTTGCGCGATGTTTCGTTCAGCATTGATCCGGGAGAAACAGTAGCGTTCGTCGGCCACACCGGCGCCGGCAAGACCACCATCATTTCGTTGTTGCTGCGCTTCTATGACGTGCAGCGCGGCGCCATTCGCATGGACGGAGTGGATATCCGCGATATGGATCTCGCCGACCTGCGCCGCCGCTTCGGCGTAGTGTTGCAGGATCCGTTCCTGTTCTCCGGCACGCTCGCTGACAATATCCGTCTCGGCTCGCGCTGGATCAAGGATGAAGCCATTCAGGAAGCCGCCGAGCAAGTGAACGTAGCCGACTTCATTCGCTCGCTTCCGGCCGGCTTTGCCGAAGAAGTGCGAGAACGTGGCAGCACCCTTTCGACCGGGCAAAAGCAACTCATCTCGTTCGCCCGCGCCCTGGCCCACGACCCCAAGATCCTGATCCTTGACGAAGCCACTTCCAGCGTCGACACCGAAACCGAGTTCAGGGTTCGCGAGGCGCTGACCCGCATGGTCGAAGGGCGCACTTCGATTGTGATTGCGCATCGCCTGAGCACGATTCAGCGCGCCGACAAGATCGTCGTCATGCACAAAGGACAGGTGCGCGAAGTCGGCTCCCACCAGGAGTTGCTGGCCCAGCGCGGCATCTACTGGAAGCTTTATCAGTTGCAATACAAAGATCAGGAAATTTCGGCGATCGCTCTTCCCAGCCCCGAGCCATCAGGCGTGACCGTTTACGGCAACGACTGAGCGGGGCGCGGAGTTCCGAACTTAAGGGAGTTCCTTTCCAGAACTAACCAAGTCTCGCCGTTAGATCGAGATAATCATGTCGTTCAACCGCGTCGGGTACTTGTTCATGATTTCGCCCTTCGTCTGTCCGACGATGACCGTGTCGGAGTGGCGGAAGCCTCCCCAGTCCGGGTCGTAGATGCCAGGTTCACAACTGAACGTCATGCCAACTTTCAGGACCGTCGCGTCGCCGTCGGCAATCCATGGTGACTCGTGACCTTCCAGACCGATGCCGTGACCAGTGCGATGCTTGAGGAACTGCGCGTATCCGGCCTTGCGGATCTGGTCGAGGCTCATCTTGTCGACTTGCTCGGCGACCATGCCTTCTTTCATGTTCTCCGCGCCAGTGTCGTGCGCGGCCAGCATGGCGTCGTACAGTTTCTTGGCATAGTCACTCGGCTGGCCGACGCAGAACGCGCGCTCGCACTCGACGTTGTAGCCGCCAACCGTCGCGCCAAAGCTGAGGATGAGCGCATCACCCTTCTGTAGCTTGTCCTTGCTGGGAACGGCGTGTGGGAAAGCGGAGCGCTTGCCGAAGGGAACCAGCCCGCCGAAGGGCGGCGCTATCTCGACGCCGACGACGGAGGTGAGTTCCTTCGACATCTTGATGGCCACAGCGTCCGCGGTCGCTTTCAGGATCTCCTCTTCGGTGACGCTGCCGTTGGCTTCTATGAAAGCGCGCCCGGACTCCACGGTGTAGTCGGCGAAGTAAATGGAACGACGCATCACGCCGATTTCGTCCTGGTCCTTCACCCAGCGCATCTGCTCCACGATGTCGCCGGCGTCTACCAGCTTCGCCTTAGGGGCGCCGAGTTGCATCTGCGCGCGCCGCGATGGCGTACATTCCTCAATGCCGATGTTCGGCCCGACACCACGGGCGTTGACACGCTCGAAGATCCAGCGCACACGGTTTACCGGGCCGGGATAATCGAAGTAAGCCTCGTAGTCCTTCACCCACCACAGCTTCACCTGATCGGATTCGAGCTCGGGAATGAATAGCGCGGGCTCGCCCGACGCGGGAATCAGGACGGCAAGAGGACGCTCGGTAGGAAGATGGAAGTATCCGGTCGTATATACCACATTGTGGGCATTCAGCAGCACCAGCGCATTCAGGTTACGCTCGGCCATCTTCGCCTGCACCTGCTTGATTTTGCGCTGATACCACTCCGGCGGCAGGCGGTCAGGCCCGGGAGGAGCGGGGACGCTGGCCTTGATTTGTAAGGCGTGCGTTTTGCCGAACGAGAATGAAGACGCTGTGATAGCAAGGGCAGCGGCTCCGGTGGATGTCTTCAGAAACAGGCGGCGAGAAGAAGTACCCAGGGGTTCGCTCATAGGGCCAACCTTATATCTGTAACGCGCGGCCGCGGTCAAGCCTATATCGCTGCGAGAGTGTTTGGCTGGCTCGCACTTTTTTCTTACAATCGGGCGCTTCGCGGCTACAATGCGTTGTCTCGCAACTGCACCGTCATCAGAAAGGACACCGTGCGCCGAGCCGTCACTTCGTTGTATGCAGGAAACCTTGGAAAGGCCTTTGCCCTGCTGGCCGCAGGGACTGTTGCTCTCAGTGTCGTACAGCTTTGCCTCGCTCAAGACGCGGGGCAGGTGAAGTTTGTGAACTCCTGCAAATCCAGCCTCACCTTCAACTCCACCGGCCCGCAGATCGGGACGTTGGCGCCGGGCGCGAGCAAAACCATTCCCATCTCTTCCTTCAATCAGGGCGGGCAAAATCGCATCATTCCTTATCCCAACCTCGACGACACTGCGTGCCCCAACTGCGATGGCTGGACAGATCTCGGCGGCCCTCCGGGAACCAAGCAGCGCGAGGGATGGATGTGGGAGGGTAACGACGCCAAGTACGCGGCGTATTGCAATCCCAGCCTCAGCGGGCGCGGGATATGCGCGCAGCAGCACAATTGCTGCGGCAAGGGCATGGTGCAGGACGGAACTTATGGCACGCACTTTGAATTCACCCCAAAGGGAACGCCAACCAATGATTTCGTCAACCTGAGTACGAACTACGGCTCAGGCCCGCACAATCCGCCAAAGCTGTGCGGCAGCCCCGGCTCGCATCCCGATGACTGTGTCGACAAGGCGGCAGTCATCTTTTACAACGTCCCGATGGAGTGGACGACGAACCAGAACTGCACCTTCTCTTCCAAGGGCACGCAGGTGAAGGGTGGCAAGTGCTTCGCAGCAAGCTGTTCGGACGCCTATCAGCATCCCACCGATGACAAGCAGGTCGCTTGTCCGGTGAGTGGCGCACGCGGTTATGTCGTGACGTATTGCCCGTCCGGCTCCAGCATGCCGAATCCGAAGTGAGTGGACATAAAAGCGCAAGAAGAACGCGCCCAGGCCGGGTGGTCTGGGCGGGTTTCCTGGACGCATTCAATTGTTAGTCCACCGGAGTGTGCCGTCTCCAACTTGCTGTGGTTGGCTTTGAAAGGGCACGGCTTTAGCCGTGCCGTCCGGCGGCACAAACCGTCGCCGCCTTTAGGCGCGGAGGGATGCCTCCCCTCAGCGGCTGAAGCCGGCTCATGATTCCAGATTGCGGCACGCCTGAAGGCGTGCCCTTTCAAAAAACAATCTGAAATTTCGTTACGCTCGTAGGGTTTCCTCACGCACCGTTAGTTGTTTGATCAGGTCTTTGCGAACTTCGTAGCCTCGGCCCGGCTTGTCGGAGACAGTGATCGTGCCCTGAGGCGAAACCGTTACTTCCGGCTCGATCACGTCCTCCTTCCAGTATCGCTTCGATGCCGACACATCGCCCGGCAGCTTGAAGTTCGACAATGTAGAGAGTGCCACATTGTGGGAGCGGCCGATTCCCGACTCCAGCATGCCGCCGCACCAGACAGGAACGTTGAAGCGCTCTGCTGCATCGTGCACGGCGATAGCTTCGCTGAATCCGCCCACGCGACCGACCTTGATATTGATGATGCGTGCGGCCCCCAATTCTAATGCGGCCGCCGTATCGCGGGCACTGCGGATGGCTTCGTCTAGGCAGATTGCGGTCTGAAGCTGCTTCTGCAGTTTGGAGTGGAAGTAGAAGTCGTCGCTCCACAAAGGCTGCTCGATCATCAGCAGCTTGAATTGATCGAACTCTTGCAGATGCGGCAGATCATTGATGGTGTATGCCGAGTTGGCGTCGCAGCTCAGCAGGATGTCGGGCCAGCGATCGCGAATCTTCGCCAGCACGTCGACGTCCCAGCCGGGCTTCACCTTCACCTTGATGCGCTGATAGCCGGCGGCCAGCTCGGTTTCGATCTTCTGCAACAACTGCTCATGCGAATCCTGAATGCCGATGCTCACGCCGCAGGCGATCTCGCCGCGCGTGCCTCCGAGCAACTGCCATAGCGGGACGCCTTTCTCCTGCGCCTCGGCATCCCACACCGCGTTCTCCAGCGCAGCCTTGGCCATGCGATGCTGGCGAATCCTGCCGAGCAGAGCCGGAACTTCTCCGCCGGATGCGATCGTCTTCCCAAGCAGCGACGGCGCGAGATAGCGCACAGTCACGTCCCATGCGCCCTCGATGTACTCCTCGCTGTAATAGGGCTGCTCGCCAGCGACACATTCGCCCCAGCCTTCGAGGCCGTCGCTATGTATAGTCACCAGCATGACTCGACGAGCGTAGGTGCGCCCAAAGCTCGTCTCGAAAAAGTGGACGAGCGGCATGTTCAGTTCGCGAAGAGTAATGGCGTCAATTTTCATAGGAAAGGACTCATCACAGAGGGGCACTTATCAGCGTTTGTCATCACGAGCGCAGCGAGGGATCTGCTCTCTGCTTCCGCCAGCCACTGCCGGCAAGAACAGATCCCTCGCTGCGCTCGTGATGACAAGCAAAAACCCCTTCGTGTCCTCCGCGCCTTTGCAGTGATTACGGTTTCGTCGCGTACGTCCAATCCTCGTCCCAGCGTCCCATTAGGAAGACGCCGCTGCCGTGATCATCACGCCCGTAGCCCAGGCAGGCGAGGCCTTTGGCAAAGGCATCAAGAAACAACTCGCGAATGCGCGCCTGCACCTCCGCGGCTTTGGGACGCGTATCTTCCTTCGCCTTCCAGGCGTAAATCTCGGCGGGAATTGCGATCTGCAACTCTGGTTGAAATCCCGGCAGATGGCCCGACGATAACAGCGACTCCACGCGTCTCGACTTCAGCCACCACTCCGCAACCAGGCGGTCGGTCGGCAGAAAACCTTGCAGCGGCGACGTGGTAATCCCGTACTGATTGAGGTTGTAGCGCCGTGCGATCGCGCCCAGGCGCTCCAGGTTGAAGTAAGCGTTCTTGATTTCCAGCGGATCGAAGGTCCACTCGATCAGCTCGTATCCGAGAGCAATGGCATCCTCGCGCTGGAACAGCTTGATGCGGCGGCCCAGCCCGGTATTGCGATAACCCTCCTTCACTCCCAGCATGTGGGAGTGCAGATAGGGATAGCGCCGGTGCGTCGCCGGCAGTGACAACGAAAAGCCGACCATGGTGTCGCCGTCCCAGGCGCCGATGACCTGCCCACCGATCTTTGAGGCGACGCGAGAAAACCCGCAGCGGCACCAGGTCTAAGTCGCTGAAGCCCCACACCTCGCGCTGCAACTCGACGCAGGCATTGAACTCCTCGAGCGTGCTACAGCGCCTGAGCTGTAGCGCATCGATGCTCATGCTTTTTCCCGTTGCTTTGATTCCTGCCATAAGGACTCCATTTCCGCCAGCGATGCATGCTCTGGCTTCCGTCCCTGGGCCCGTAGCCGGTCTTCAAGATATTCAAAGCGGCGGCGAAACTTGCGGTTGGTCTTGCGCAAGGCCGACTCCGGATCGAGCGACAAGTAGCGCGCGATGTTGACCAGCACGAACAGCAGATCTCCAACTTCATCTTCCAGCCGCGCGCGCAGCTCTTCGGGGACCTTGGCTCCGCGCGCGCTGGCAACGTCTTTCGACGACTGCGGCTGTGGCCCCGGCTCCGGATACTCCTCCAAATTCTGCCGCAGTTCTTCGGTCTCCTCGTTCAGCTTCTCGAACAGTCCCTCGATGTTCGGCCAGTCAAAGCCGACGTTCGCCACGCGCGTGCTGATTTTATAAGCTTCCATCAGCGCTGGCATGGCGGATGAAATCCCATGCAGCACCGACTCGGGATGAGCTCCTTTGGTCGAAGCGCCGTTTTCCGCCGCTCGCTTCTTCTTCTCTTCCGCTTTCAGCGCTTGCCAATTGCGCAGCACCTCGCCGGATGTATCAGCCTTGACCTCTCCGAACACGTGCGGATGGCGGTCGATCAACTTGGTGGACAGGCGATCGAGCACATCATCGATGGTGAAGTGCTTCTCCTCGGCTGCCATTTCGGAGTAGAAGAGCACCTGTAGCAGCAGGTCGCCGAGCTCGCCGGTCAACTCGCTCCAGTCGCGGGCATCGATTGCCTCGAGCACTTCGTAGGTTTCTTCGAGAGTGTAGGGCTTGATGGTGTCGAAGGTCTGCTCGCGGTCCCAGGGGCAGCCGCCCGGAGCGCGCAGTCGAGCCATGATGGAGACGGCGCGTTCGAATCGCTCGCCGGTGGTAGGCATGGGAAACAATGTAAATGACGCAGAATCGTTTGCGCTATTCGAGGGCGCTATTCGCCTTCCGCTATTCGCTTTTCGCCGGAGCTCACGATACGGAATGTCTGGCTCAGCAGAGTGGGATCGTCTGAGATCAGGCCGTCGATTCCCCAAGCAGCCAGTCGTTGCATGTCTTTCTTTTGGTTCACCGTCCAGGTGAAGATCTGCATCCTGCGGCTATGGACCTCCCGGATTAGCTTCTCGCTGACCAGCTCGTACTGCGGAAGGAACACCTGAATCGGCAGCTCCTGCCAAGTACGCATATCCGCAGGGCGATCGCAGATGTAGCCCAACGGCAGCGATGCGTCCAGCTGATGGAATCGACGCAGCACCTCAGGTAAGAAAGAAGACAGCAGGAAGCGTTGCGGCTTATTGCTCCGCAGCGCATTGACAATCAATTCCTCGCCGCCCGAAACCTTCATCTCGATGTCGAGATAGGCGCGCTCGCCAAAGGCCACGAGCACATCTTCCAGACAGGCAAGGGACGCGTCGCAGCGCGAGCGAAGGCTGTCAAACAGCGATGACTAATTTTGTGCCCGCCGAACGATGCATCATGGCAGAGCACCAGCCGCGCATCGCGCGTAACGCGAACATCAAACTCGAAATCCGTCGCAGCCGTGCATCAGCGCATATTCAAAACAGCGAACGTGTTCTCAGTGCGGAGTCTGTCGACGCGCGCGTGCCCAACTTGAAGCGCGAGAGTGGCCGTGCTCCGCGATGCCCGAGCAGCAGCGGTCTTGCGATCTCGCCACGGTTGCAATCGGCGACAGCTCGGCCGACACGTGGGCCTCGCCGATGCGTCGTCGCGCAGGCGTCGCGGTGCGAGCCTCCGGCGAAACTGCGGTCTGTTTGCTTCACCATGAGCTTCTCTCGGTGCTATACCATATTCCCAGCCATTCATGAAGCGCATTGCCATCCTCGGCTCGACCGGATCCATCGGCAAGAGCACGCTGCAAATCGTCGAAGCGTTCCCCGATCGCTTCTCGGTCGTGAGTCTCGCAGCCGGCAGCAACGTGGAGTTGGCTTTCGAGCAGGCACGGCGCTGGCATCCTAAGCTGGTTTCGATGGGCTCGCGGAAGCAGCCGACCACCTGCAGCGACAAGCTGAAGACGGTCGGCCTGGGCCAACGCAATCGAGGTGGTGCACAGTCCAAAGGGTACGGTGCGCGTCGCGACTCATCCCGAAGCCGACTTCGTGGTCAGCGCCATCGTCGGAGTCGCTGGCCTGGAAGCTACTTACGAAGCCGTAAAGGCCGGCAAGACCGTCGGGCTGGCGAATAAAGAATGCGTAGTCACCGCGGGCGACCTCATCGTCACCGAAGCCCGCCGGCAGGGCAAGCCGCTGCTGCCCATCGACAGCGAGCACAACGCCATTCATCAATGCCTTCGCGGAGGCCGCCGCAACGAGGTGCAGCGCATCTGGCTGACGGCTTCCGGCGGTCCGTTCCTGCACACGCCGCGCGCAAGACTTCGCCCACATCACGGTCGAGCAGGCGCTCAATCATCCCACGTGGAAAATGGGCAAGCGCATCACCATCGATTCCGCCACGCTGATGAACAAAGGCTTCGAGGTGATCGAGGCGTGCCGTCTGTTCGACATGCCGCCCAGCCAAGTGAGCGTCATTGTTCATCCGCAAAGCACCATTCACTCCATGGTCGAGTTCGTCGACGGCAGCCTGCTGGCGCAACTTAGCGTCACTGACATGCGGTTACCTATCCTATACGCGCTGACTTATCCCGAGCGCATCGAAAGCGATCTGCGTTTTCCTGTCAACGAGTTAAAGCGCCTGGATTTCGAACCGCCTGATCTGGAGAAATTTCCCTGCTTACGTTTAGCCTATGAAGCTGTCGAAGCAGGAGGCGGCAAAGACGATTGCCTTCAATGCGGCGGACGAAATAGCGGTGGCCTCCTTCCTCGAAGGTCGTATTGGATTTCGAAGATATCCCCGCTACAATAGAGTTGGTGGTTCGTGAAACATCCGCGCACGTGCCTGAATCTATAGAACAGGTACTGGATCTGGATGCCGATGCCCGCCGCCGGGCCCGTCATCATATTCAGGAGATCAGCCCGGCAGAAGCAATTCCCCCAGATTCGCTAGCCAGCCAGGCGCAAACAGTTCTCCCGGTAAAAGAGGTTTATGGAATCCTTTGTAATCGCGGTAGTTTCTATGGCCGTGGTGCTCGGCATCATGATTCTGGTGCACGAGTTTGGCCACTATGCCGCCGCCAAACTGTGTGGCGTCCGGGTTGACGTCTTCTCCATCGGCTTCGGCAAGCGCCTGATCGGCTTCCGCCGCGGCGATACCGACTACCGCATCAGCGCGTTGCCGCTCGGCGGCTACGTGAAGATGGCGGGCGAGAATCCGCTGGAGTCGCGCAGCGGAGCGCCTGACGAATTCATGTCGCATCCGCGCTGGCAGCGCTTCATCATCGCCATCGCCGGCCCGGCGATGAACATTCTGCTGGCCATCGGACTGCTTACCGGCGTTTACATGGTGCATTACGAGCATCCGGTTTATCTCGACCAGCCCGCCGTCATCGGCTGGGTGCTGGAGAACTCTCCTGCCGCCAAGGCGGGCATCGAAGCCGGTGACCGCATCACTCGCATCGATGGCGCGCAGAATCCGACCTGGGAAGACGTGCTGCTGAAAACGGCCGTTCAGAGCCAACCAGCCCATCAGACGTCGCCGTTCAGCGCGGCAACCAGATTCTCGAAAAGCAGATCAATCCTGAGCCGCCGGGCAGCGATCCCGACCAGTACCGCACCATCGGATGGGTGCAGGACGAGCCCATCACCGTCACCGAGCTCGAAGCCAACATGCCCGCCGCCAAAGCCGGAATTCAGCTTGGCGACCAGATTGTCGCCATCAACGGAATCGCCGTGCGCTCGCTCTTCTCGGTCATCCACTATCTGCAGCAAAGCGGCGACAAGCCGGTGGATATCACCGCGCTGCGCGACGGCCACGCAGATGCACTTCACGGCGACGCCGGCCATGACCGAGGAGAACGGCCAGAAGCGCTATCGCCTGGGCTTCCAGTCCGAGCCGGTTCACGTCGACAAGCTGCCGTTCGCCCAGGCCTCTCGACCGCTCCATCGAGCGAGAACAAGAAGTATTCCGATGCTCATCCTGAATCTGGTGCACAAGATGGTTGAGCGCGAGACCTCCATCACACAGATGGAAGGCCCCATCGGCATCGCGCGCGCTTCCGGGCAGGCCGCTCGCCAGCCAGGTTGGACGTCCGCTGCTGAGCCTGATGGCCGGCATCAGCCTGAACCTCGGCATCTTCAATCTGCTGCCGATTCCGATTCTCGATGGCGGCATGATCCTGATGCTGATCATCGAGAGCATCATTCGCCGCGACATCAACATGCGGGTCAAAGAGCGCATTTACCAGACGGCTTTTGTCTTCCTGGTGCTGTTCGCCGTCGTCGTGATCTACAACGACATCATGAAGGCGCTGCCGGGATTGGCGCAGCGGCTGCCGTAGAGAGGCCGCTTTTCGCCATTCGCTCGGGTGCCCCATTCCGGCTTCTTTTGCCGGGGTGGGATAGACACGCTTGGTGCCCCATTCCGGCTTTTTTTGCCGGGTGGGATAGACACGCTCGGGTGCCCCATCCCGGCCTCTTGCCGGGGTGGGATAGACCGAATCATTCTTGGGTGTCATCCCGAGCGGAGCCGAGGGACCTGCAGTTCTCCCGCCGCCAGCTACAGCCCGTTCCGGCACTAATTGCTAGTTGCTAGCTGCTGCCCGTGACCTACATCACAAAATTTTTTTATTCGCGATATTTTGTTTTCAACAACTTAGACACGATTTCTATCGCAAATGTTTGATCCCCAAGGACTTAAAGTCAAATGTTTCATTTCAAAGAACTTATTGTGGCCTAGCTTCGCCTGCTGTGGGCTAATCCGGGACGCAACCAACAGAGACACCACTCGGTGTCCTCGAACGCAGTTTAGGAGTTGCTGAATTAAGAAGCACGAGAAAAGTGCGGATGCGAGGTTACGAAGGTGGTAAAAGATTCCCGTGATGGGAATGGGATAGTAGAGGAAGGAGCGCGGTCGCGACGCCGCGCCCCTTATCCAAACGGTTCGATCGAAACCTATCCAACACTGTAAGAGATGTGTCGAGAAACCGTAAAGCATGTCTCGGGACTCGACACAAAGTGCAGTTGGGAGAGGCATCTGTCGTGTCCTTGAATCAGTGTAGGGCCGGTTCGGCGACGGATTCCGAGTCATCATCGCACGGGATCCAGAGGAAACCGTGGGGTACGTTGTTGCCATCGATGTAATACCCGCCCACCATTCCCCACACATTATTGGTGTAACCAGCCGTACCCTGCCCGGCTCCTTTGCCAGCCCCTGGAGCATCGAACGTTGTAATCCTGCCGTTCGGAGCGCGGGTAAAACCATGACTCACATTGGCCGCGTCAACATAGTTTCCCGCGACAGCTCCGCCATCAGCGATGGAGTTGCCGAGAGTGCCTTGGCCGCTGCCCGTCCCCGCACCGGGAACATCGAATTGGGTGATTCGTCCATCACGATCGCGCGCATAACCATGGTAGACGCCGTTCCCGTCAACAAATGCTCCGACGACATCGCCACCCTCGCTGATGCCCGCTTCGAAAGTGTCAGCGGAGCCCGGGGGATCGAACGCCGTGAAGTCTCCGTCTTTGCTGCGGACGAAGCCGTGGTAGACGTTCGTCGCATCAATGGAGGCTCCTGCAACCGCTCCTGACGCATTTAGGCAATCATCGGTACAGAGGTCTGTGCCCTGTCCGGGACCTGTGCCCGCTCCCGGGGCATCATATTCCGTCACCGCGCCATCGGCAGCACGCACGTAGCCGTGCCACACCTCTGTGCTTTGGAACGCATCGCCAGTATTAATGAACCCTCCCGCAGCATCTCCCAAATCATTGATGTTCCAGAGTTCCGTACCCTGCCCTGTCCCTGTGCCTGCATTCGGAACGTCGAAGATCTTGTACTTGCCTTGCGGAGTGAGCAGGAACCCGTGCAACACATTTCTCGAATCGTTGGATGTGCCGCCCATGACTCCGAACGCGTTGATGCTGTAGATAGCGGTTCCCTGAAACGGTCCTGCGCCCGCCCCCGGCGCGTCGTATGAGGTGATCTTGCCGTCGGGAGTGCGCCGAAACCCGTGGTACTGGTAACTTGCGTCGAGGTACCATCCGACAACTGTTCCCCACTGGTTAATCTGATCGACCACTGTATATACAGAGCCCGGGGGATCGAACGTAACGATCGTTGGTTGTCCTGCACCTGCGAAGATGGAAAACCCCAGGATGCACGCGCAAATTGCAAGCGCCTTAAACGGTTTCGGGTGACGGGTCAATGCGAAGAGTTGGTTCATAGACTGCCTTCCTTTCTCTAGCGCCGAATCGACATTGAAATTCGGTACCGCTGCGTCGTGGAGTATGGCCCGGGCGAGGCGGCAGGTCGATGCACGGCGGCTGACTTATTGCTGACTTCGCGAAAGTGTCTGCAGTGCAGGGACTTAGGAGAGGGTCGGCGCTACACGGAATGGCCTTCCTCGGGAAAGGGCGACCATAGTACCATCGCCGTCTGAACTGTGATCGATCGAGCACAGGCACGACGGGCGCGCTTTGGGCGTGTTGAACTCGACCTGCGCGTCGGGGTAGTACGTGGTAAGGACGGATCGGCATTGCTGCCGGACCAGGCGTTCCACGTTTTGCGTCTTCTCCTGCAACGAGAAGGCGAGTTGGTAACCCGCGATGAGTTGAAAAGGCTGCTTTGGCCGAACGGTACAGTGGTTGAATTTGATCACGGGATTAATAGCACCATAAAGAAGCTGCGCAGGGCGTTGAACGACTCTGCCGAAGAGCCGCAGTACATCGAGACTATCCCCCGTCGGGGCTACCGGCTTATGGTTGCGGTGGAGTGGGTTGTCGCTGATGACTCTTCCGGCGGACAAGCCTCTTCCGAGTCGTATTCAGCCCCGTCGGAATCGGACGCGAGCGTAGATGCCGACGCTCTTCCTAACGCCAGACTCGAAGTCGGTCGGCTGACTGGCAAAGTCGTCTCACACTACCGCGTGCTGGAGGTCATCGGCGGCGGAGGCATGGGAGTGGTCTATCGTGCCGAAGATCTGAAGCTGGGGCGCGCCGTCGCACTGAAGTTCCTGCCGGAAGAAGTCGGCGACGACTCCAAGGCGCGCGAACGCTTCGAACGCGAAGCGCACGCTGTTTCGGCGCTCGACCACCCGAATATCTGCACAGTGTATGACTTCGACGAATTCGAGGGGCATCCGTTCATCGCAATGCAGCTCTTACAGGGTAAGACGCTTCGCGATCACATCGCCGATGGGCGCTTCCGGCTGCCTGAGCCGGAAGGGCTGGAGATCGCAATTCAGATTGCGTCGGGACTTGAGACCGCGCACGAGAAGGGGATCATCCATCGCGACATCAAGCCGGCCAACATCTTCGTCACCGAAAAGAATGTGGCGAAGATTCTGGACTTCGGGGTGGCGAAGGTGATTCAGCTATCGGAACCTGCAGATGCTGTCATCCTGTGCGAGGAGCGTACGGACGAGTCGAAGGCCCCCTATAGCGACGGCGATTCGGGTGTAGGCGTCCTTCGATTGCCTTCGGCCGCGAGCGGCCTCACTCCGTTCGGGATGACAAATGAGAATCAAGCCGCCGCAGCAGCTCCGGCCAAGGCAGAAACTTCCCTCACTCGCACCGGCATGAAGCTGGGCACAGCAGGCTACATGTCGCCGGAGCAAGTACGCGGCGAACCGCTCGACGCGCGCACCGACATCTTTTCCTTCGGCTTGGTGCTGTACGAGATGGCCACTGGCGAATGCGCTTTCACCGGCGAGACGGAAGCCATCGTTAATGACGCCATTCTGAACCAGACGGCCGCCTCGGTACGCGACAGGAATCCACAAATCTCATCAAAGCTCGAAGGCGTAATCCACAATGCGCTGGAGAAAGACCGCGAGCGCCGCTACCAGGGCGTTGCCCAGATGCGCGCCTTTCTGCAGCAATCCATCGCTCAAGTGCCCCTTCGTCCACGAAATTGGCTACGCTACGCCGCGGCGGCCCTGCTGGTCGCGGTGGCGAGCGTAGGCTTGTTTCATTGGCGTTCCCGGCTAAAGATAAAGTTCACGGACAAAGACACCATCGTATGGGCCCACTTCCAGAACTTCACCGGCGATACGGTAATGGATGATGCACTGGATTGGCCCCTTGAAAGGGAACTAAGTCAGTCTCCCTATTTGAAGCTACTTTATTCCAACAAAGTGCGGGATACATTGAAGCAGTCGAACGTCGCCAATCTGCCGACCTCGCCTTTGGGCCCCAAGCTGACACCCGACTTAGCTCGCGACGTCTGTTTGCGCACCCACAGCAGGGCCATTGTAACCGCGTCGATCGCGAACGTCGGCAACGATTATCACATCATTCTGAAGGTCGAAGACTGCCATTCCGGCAAGAGCATGGCAAAGGTCGACGCAGAGACGAGCGACCGGAACCAAATTGTGCACACACTCGGAATGGCAGGTCAGCAACTGCGCCGTGATCTGGGCGAGCCGGAAGAGTCCTTAAGTAGATTCAACACACCGCTTGAAAACGACACTAGCTCGTCACTGGAGGCACTACAAGCGTACCAAGAAGGCATGCGTCTCAGATTCGAGAAGGGCAATGCGGAAGCCATTCCGGAATTGAAGCGTGCCGTGCAACTAGACCCCAACCTTATGGCGGCTCATTTGAATTTAGCCGGGGCAGAGATGAGCGAATTGCCACCAGAGGAGTGGATGGGACAGCTGACTACGGCCTACAACCTGCGGGAAAGGTTAAGCCCGCGCTTCCGCTGGTTTGCCGAGTCGGGTTACTACATGCTGGTGACAGGAGAGCTGGAAAAAGCCAAGGCAGGTCTTGAGCAATGGGTGAGTACGTTCCCTGAGGATCTGCCTGCTCATAATATCCTTTCCGACTGCTTACAACGTCTCGGCGAGTACGAGAGATCTGCCGCGGAGGCCCGCGAGGCAATCCGCCTGGCTCCTTCGATTACGACCTACGACAGTGAAATCTCGTCACTGATCCTAATGAATAACGTCGAAGAAGCAAACGCGGTCTTCCAGGAGGCTCTCAGGCGAGGTTTCGATAGCTACCAGTTGCGCTCCTGGGCATATCTCGTAGCTCTTCTTCAACACAATCATGCAGCTATGCAGGAGCACCTTACAGCGGCAATGAACAAACCGGGCGGCAAAGGATGGGCACTGCTGCAGCTGGGCGACGTGGCAACCTACAGTGGCCGCTTGCGTCAGGCACGCAAGTTGTACTCCGCAGCCCAAAACGAGGTGCGATGGCCGCCCGGAAGTCCGCCCGATGAGGTGCTTTCCCACATGGCAATCGCCTACGCGGAAACTGGCAGCCGTGCTCAAGCGAAGCAGTATGCTGAAAGCGTCTTGTCGAAGGGCCCGGACGACGATACCTCGAGAGTAACGATGGCGCTGATGCTTGCGAGGGCGGGCGCAGTGGACAAAGCTGAGAGTATGGCCAAATCGCTGGATGAGAAGTTTCCGTCAGGTACGTTAGTACAGAGTTTCGAGCTCCCGGCCATCCGTGCCGCTATCGCACTCCACCAAGAACAGCCAGCACAAGCAATACAAAACCTGAAACCGGCTCTACGCTATGACTTGGCATTCGTGCCAGGACAATGCCTCAGGCTATACCCCGCATACCTGCGCGGCATTGCGTATCTGGAATTGGCAGAAGGACATGAGGCTGCCGGCGAATTTCAGAAGATTATTGACCATCCCGGTATTGATCAGGACTGTGCCACCGCGCCGTTATCTCTTCTGCAGCTTGGTCGCGCGCAGGTGATGATGGGCGACGAGGACGCCGCGCGCAAGTCGTATCAGGATTTTCTCACTCTCTGGAAAGATGCCGATCCCGACATTCCCATCTACAAGCAAGCCAAAGCGGAGTACGCGAGGTTGAACAAGCCATCACCTCCGGGCCAAAAGGTCCGAGCGAAAGCTCTTAAAAGCGGAGAGCCCAAGCCGGGTGCCACACTCATTCCTTCGCTTGGAACGGGTGTGATGTCACACGGTTGAACTCGCGAAGTAGCAGACCGCGTTTTCCGTAGCCGGATAATCTCGTGGAGTGCCAGCAGGGTTCAAGCGTTACTCGGTTGCTTGTCCCCTATAGCTGTCGGGACTGTGCCGCCGGCTGATTCACGGCCGGTAAGGAATATTGTTTTCTTCCAGCCACTCTCGAGCTACGCGCTGGTAGGCTGCGTCGCGATAGCGGTACCAGTCCTGCTCCAGCCCGAGCCGGCTGACCGCGTCTTTGAATCGCCGGAAGGCAGACGGGCCGTGACTGGCCGCCATCAGCTCGGCGCGGCAATGGCAGTGAGCGTCTTCGCCGGCAAAGTCTTGCATCATTCGCCATTCATCAATGTGGATACGGTCGGGAAGCTCAAGCATCCGATCGTCGGCAAGCGCGCGCTTGATCCTGGGCAGAAGCTGCTGCATCCATTGCGGCGCCGAGTCCCAATTGTCGCTCTCGGCAAACTGTGCTTCCTCGGCATTGAAGGTAATAATCTCTCCGCTGTCGGGATCAAGATAGGAGTGCAGCTCGTCACTTTGCAGGTCGAGCGCCTCCACTATGTTTGCGAGAGAAACGACTACCATGCCCGCGCCCCTTGCCATCCCTTACAACGGGAGATATTAGCCGAGTGGGCCGCCGGTTCGCCATCCGGGAAGGAATATTTGACTCGGGGAAAGGACTGGGTGTTTGTCGGTGTTCGAGGGTTGGTGAATCCGACTCATTCCAAACGAAGGAATGAATGGGGCATCCGAAAATCCCCATCCCGCCAAACGAAGGCGGAATGGGGCACCCGGATTTAGGCGCTAGGCGGAGAATCGCTGGGCAGAGCGGGCCTTGGCTTTGGCGGCCTCTTCTTCGCGGTTCTTGGGCGAGGCGGTGGTCTCAAGTGAGCTGAGCAGACCCATCGAAGCGGCTGCTATCTCGTCGATCGCCTGATTGAACGCAGCCTCATTCGCTTTCGAAGGCTTGGTGAAGCCGCTGATCTTGCGTACAAACTGCAACGACGCGGCCCGCACCTCGTCCGGCGTTACCGGGGGATCGAAGTTGAAGAGCGGTTTGATGTTTCGACACATGGGGAAGATGGTAGAACAAGTTGTCGGTTGTCGGTTGTCAGTTGTCAGGCAGAAATGGATCGGAGTCAGTGGGTAGAACGAAGCACGGCTGTTCAGGAGGACACAACTGTAGGTCCCTCGGTTTCGCCTCGGGATGACACCATAAGCTGCGAGCCGCGAGCGAAGGGCCGACATCTATGCTCCCACCCCGCCAACCGAAGGCGGAATGCGGGCACCCACCTCATCTCCCGAGCCAAGAGCCAAATGCCGAAAGCCGCTTCACCTCTGCTTGAAGCGGTCGAGGAAGCTGTACACGAAGATTCCGACGAAGGCGTTGGCCAGGGCTGAGATGGCCACCTGGCTCCAGCTCCATTGCACCGTCTGGCGCAACAGGCCGCGGGCGACGCCGAAGAAAATGCCCTGATGGGCGACGAAGAAGAGGTAGGTGATGAGGAAGCGTGTGCCGTGGTTTTCGACGTCGATCTTCACGCCCATCGATGAGGCCGCAAATCCGATGATGGTATCGGCGATGCCGTACATGCCGATGGGATGGGCCGGGCCTGCCAGCGTGTCCTGCAGCAGGCCGATGATGGCGCCGGTAAGGCATCCGCTGATGGGATTGCGGCGGGCGACCGCGAAGAAGATGACCACCATCATGGGAAGGTCGAGGATGGGGAAGAAGCGGACGCGAACCGGCAGGAACGCCTGGATGGCCACCGCCGCCAGCGGAACGAACAGGACGACTGGCCACGCGAAATCGTAGACCGCTACCTGATCGCGTGAGGTGAGACTGCCGCGGAAGGCCATGGTGCGCGTCGTCATCGCTGCGGGTCGGCGGCCTGAGGCGGCGTGGAAGGTTGTGGGTTCGGGCCGGCGCGGTATCGTCGGCCGGTTGCGCGGCTTCGGTTTGCTGGTAACACCGCTGCTGTCGGCCGCGCGCTGCGGCGTTCGAGGAAGCTGCGTTTCGTTGCCGGCGATTGAGTGGCAGTGCCGGCGGCCGGCTTCTTCACGACCGGGGCACCCGAGTCGAGTTCGCGGTGCCCGGTTTCGCAGCGCCGTGCCCGTTGATCAGGTAGTTGCGCGGTTCCCGCACCGCCGGCGGCGGTCGGTTTAGAAGTTGCGGGCAGCGTTCCCGGAGTGACGTGTCGAAGCGGCTCCGGAGTTGCTGCAGCGGCTGTGCTGCGGCGGCAGCCCGGAGTAGCGCTGGGCGTTGTTCCAGCGAGTCGGCGATCCGGCAGCACCCGGCGTGGTGACCGCGTTTCCGCCGGCATCCACAGCGGTCTTGTCCGGAACCGTCGGCAGTCGCTGCGCCAGAATGTCGGAGGCGCGAATCGGACCGAGGTCCTTCACGTCGGGCGGCTGCTCGGTGACGTTGGTGACGACCAGCACCTCTTCGATGCGGTCGAGTTGCGCAGACGGCTGTACCCGAATGTTCAGGAAGAGGTCTTTGCCGGGAGTGACGTCGACCACCTTGCCCACCGGCAGGCCCTTGGGAAAGATGCGATCTCCGCCGCTGGTGACCAGCTCTTCGCCGGGCACAACGCGCTCGTCAGCCATGACGTATTGCACCGTAGTGGTGCCGTTGGATGCGCCGCGCAGGATGCCCTGAAGACGGGTGTTCTGCAGCATGACGCCGACGCCGCTCAGCTGATCGTTGATGGGCAGCACCTGCGCCGAGTCGGGAAACACCTGCACGATTTTGCCGACGATTCCGTTGGGCGTGATGACGGCCATGTCGGTGCGAATGCCGTCACTGGAACCTTTATCGATGTACAGCACGCGCGACTGATCACTGCCGCTGGTGCCGATAACCTGCGCCGCTACGGTGGCGTCGATGTGCTGCTCTTTGAAGGCGAGCAGGCTCTGGATGCGGCGGGCCATCTCGGCATCTTCCCGCAGGCGCACTTGCTCCAGCTTCATCTGGTCGAGCTGCGCGCGCAGATCGCGGTTCTCGCGACGGACTCCGCGCAGGTAAACGTAGTTATGCCACGCGCCGTAGAAGAAGTTCTGCGTGCTGATGACGGCTTTCTCGAAGGGAGTGATGGCGGAGGCAGCCCATACGCGGATAAGGCGAGTGTCGCCCTGCTGGGCCGGACGTTTGACCTGTACTGCCAGCCCGACGATCTGGGCAAACAGAATGGCCGCCAGCACGATCAGGTTGCGAAAGCGGCCAAGAATGGTTTCCATAACAGCGTTGGGTCTTGAAAGCGCACGCCTTCAGGCGTACAAGATCGACCTGCTTCGTGCCGTCCCTGAAGGGACTCGGGGTTGTTCAACCCGCGTACCCAGGACTCACGTTCTGGGCTAAGATATGCCGTCCTTCGGCCTGCACAGTGGGCCGATTACGGTCTCGCCAAGAATCGAGTTCCTCCCGATGCCGTAAAAGCAGATCCTTCGCTTCGCTCAGGATGACAAATCGAATTCGAATTTGCTGCCGCGGCGCTGAAGCGCCGCACTACCCAGGCTCACCCGGAGCTTTTGCGCCGCATTACCCGGGCTCACCCGGGGCTTTTGCGCCGCATTACCCGGGCTCACCCGGGGCTTTGCGCCGGCACTACCCTAGTCAATCGATATCTTGCGCAGCAGCTTGAAGTCGCTCAACATTTTTCCGGTGCCCAGAACCACGCTGCACAACGGATCGTCGGCAATCGCGACCGGCAGGCCGGTTTCTTCGCGGATGCGCTTGTCGAGGTTCTTCAGCAACGCTCCGCCGCCGGTGAGAACGATACCGCGATCGCTGATGTCGGCTGAAAGCTCGGGCGGCGTGCGCTCCAGGGCTACGCGTATCGCGTTCATGATAGTGGACACGCATTCGCTGACGGCCTCGCGAATTTCGCTGTCGTCGATGGTGATGGTCTTGGGCACGCCCTCGATCAAGTTGCGGCCCTTGATCTCCATGGTCAGCGGTTTCTCCAGCGGGTAGGCCGACCCAATCTCAAGTTTGATCTGTTCCGCAGTGCGCTCGCCGATCAGCAGGTTGTACTTGCGCTTCATGTAATTCATGATGGACTCGTCCATCTGATTACCCGCCATGCGTACCGAGCGCGAATAGACGATGCCGCTCAACGAAATGACCGCGATATCGGTGGTGCCGCCGCCGATATCGACCACCATGTTGCCGCTGGGTTCTGTGATGGGCAAACCGGCGCCGATAGCGGCGACCATCGCCTGCTCCACCAGATGCACCTCGCTGGCCTTGGCGCGATAGGCCGAGTCCATGACGGCGCGCTTTTCCACCTGCGTAATCTCCGACGGGACGCCGATGACGATGCGCGGGTGGACCAGCATCTTGCGGTTATGGGCCTTCTGGATGAAGTAGTTCAGCATCTTCTCGGTGACTTTGAAGTCAGCGATGACGCCGTCTTTCATCGGCTTGATAGCGACGATGTTGCCCGGGGTGCGCCCGAGCATCTCTTTGGCTTCCTTGCCGACGGCTTCAACTTCACCCGTGTTTTTGTTGATGGCGACGATGGAGGGTTCGTTGACGACGATGCCTTTGCCGCGCGCGTACACCAGTGTGTTGGCGGTGCCTAAATCGATGGCGAGATCGCTGGAAAACATGCTGAACAGCGAGCGCATGTTTCCGAAACTGTGGCTGCCGTTGCTATGAAAGCCGTTAGATGACATTTGCGACTGCTTCTTTCACTATTAGGCCAGGTGAAGCCTTTATTACACACCTTTATTGCAGACCGGGTGAACGAACACACTCAACCGAATGCCTTAATCACCAGAACGCTAATGATGTGTGATCTTCTTCGTACGGGTAAGCCGCAGGGGTGATGGATCGTTACATCATCGCAGAGTTCGACATTCGTGCGTGCTCACTCGCCTATACCCGGGGCTGAACCGGGAAAATCTCGCTGCAAAGGCTCGCACCTTTCTGTTCAGAGTACCACCAATGGTGCAGAAACAAAACCGCTTACCCTGACACTTTGGCGGTAGGGCAGAGGCGCCGGACGCGGCTTGGCTCCCCACTACGGGGGCGTCATCTGGCCCCGCCCAAAGTGGATAAGCGTGCCAGTGGCCCCCGAGCGAATCCCTGCCAGCAGTCAATGAGTGCTATGGCGATTTGTACTAAACCCGCTTCGCGGGTAGGCGACAGCGTAGTACCATTTGGCAGAACAAATTGCATGAAGCGTCCGAATCGCATACGGAGTCGAAGTCGCAACGCTTTTGAAATTGCGACCAGCGAGCCGGCCTTCAATTGCTGCACTGCAATGAAAATCCTATAAGCAATTGTTCTGCCAAATCCCTGCCGGGTTTACCACAAATCGCCCTATCGACAATGCTCCGCCCATCTCCATCGCCACCGCCCACATCCTGCCTGCGGAGCACTGTCGATACGGCACTACGGATTTATCGCTAGTTACTGCAGCAGAGTGAACGTATGAACTGCTCGTTTATTGAAGATCCAAAAGACAGCTTGATGGCATATAAAACCGCGAAAGGGGAAGCCAAGGCTTCGGCCCACCGCCAGGCTCGAACGGTGAGGTTTAGAAGACTCCGTGGGCGATCTTTACCTGTACGTTATCGCGGCACGGTTTGCGCAAACAGCACGCTGCCCCCTTGTTTGAAGCCTACGCACAACACCCGAACCTTGCCGGCTTGCGCAGGGACCTGGGTACAGGAGGTCATCTCGTAAACATCCTGGAGATCGAGCGACCAGGTGTGGCCGCCATCTTTGCTGGAGTAGATGCCACCGATCTCCCTCAACCAGTTGCCGCCGACTGCCCATCCGTTCTGTTGATCGACAAATCGGATTTCCCGTACCGGCCATGCGCTGTTCAGCGTGCGGCCCGACCAGTGTTGGCCGCCGTCCGTGGTGGCTTGCAGCCATCCCACTTGCTGGGGAGAGATTTCGCCGCCTCCCACCCAGCCGTAATCGTCGTCCAGGAAAAATGCAGCGTCATCGTAAGGACTGTCAACGGGAGGAACGCAGCTCCAGACCTTCCCGCCGTCCAAGCTGTCGCAATAGCGCGAACCGGCGGCGCGAACATGCAAGTTAGGCAGTAGGCTGAATGATTCGCCTAGAAAGCCAACCGACTTCAAGGGAACAGCTGTCCAGTCGGCCGCGGTTTCGCCGCCATTAGTGGTGTAGAACACGGTGCTGCCCATGTCGATACCGACTCCGTCCATGGCGTTGGCAAATCGGACCCGAAACAGGGAGTGGAAGCCGAGGTTTATGACAGGTCCCCAGGTTGAGCCGCCATCGTGGCTCCAGCGAAGCTGCGCCATGCCGGCGTTGTCGTGACCTGAAACCACGACATCGTTCACACTGAGTGCGGCTACGCCGTACCAGTAGTAAGGGAAGCCGAGGTTCATGATCGGGAGCCAGTGTTCACCGCCATCCGTCGTTTTCCAGACCTGGCCCAGTTCGGCGGCGGCGAAGCCGACAGCAGCCGTGGGAAACACCAGGTCATGGACTGTCGCATTGTCCCATGTCGCCAGCCGCGTCCACGGATTGGCTGGCGGGAGACCAGGTGCTTCATCGGTCGATGCTTGCGAATCCTGCGCAATTAGCGTGCACGAAGCAGTAAGCACTACCAAAAGCAGGCACAGCGTTAGAAGACGACGGATTGTTAGTTTCATTGTCGCTTCCTCAAAGCGGCGTAATACTAACCCACGTAGACATCGACCGGCAAGTAGTTGGTGCCGGTTACATGGACGGTTATCTATACGCCTTCCATTTGCCCATCTGCCGGAGTAAGTGGGGATCGTTGGCGTAATCAGGCGTGGGTGTTGAAAAAGTCACTCGGATAAGCAGGTAAGTCAGGGTACAAGGAAGTATTGCTTCCATGTACTGTCTGATCTTCACTCCCGGAGGCCTGCTGATCATGATGGGACAACACGCCCGGTCTGAAGCACTGTTCTACTACTTCACTCTGGAAGAGTACATTCCCCAAAATCACCTGCTTCGGCTGATCGATAAACACATCGATTTCAGTTTCGTTCGCGAGCAGCTCAAGGACAGCTACAGCGATACGGGACGGCCCTCGGTGGATCCCGAACTGCTGCTTCGCATCCTGCTGATCGGTTATCTGTACGGCATCACGAGCGAACGCAAACTGGTGGAAGACTTGGGAATGCATCTAGCCTGGCGCTGGTTCACGGGGCTGGGGTTTGATCAAGCAGATTCCGCACCACTCCACCTTCTCCAAGAACCGCCACGGACGGTTTCAAGAGTCGAAGCTGTTCGAGCAACTTTTTGAACGGATCGTGAAGCAGTGTATGGCGGTGGGACTGGTGCGCGGGGACAATCTATCGGTGGATGGAAGCTTCGTCGAGGCCAATGCGGCCAAGCAGAGCCGGATTCCACGCGAACAGCTGGCCGAAGCAGCCCAGGTCAAACATACGCTGCGCCAGTATCTGTCGGAACTAGAAGCGCAGAATCCGGTGGAAGAGCCGGTGCATGAGCAAGAACAAGTATCGACGACCGATCCCGATTCCACCTACGCCACCAAGGGTGGCACCCCGGCACGGCTGGGATACTACGACAACTACCTGGTGGACAATCACAGTTGCGTAATTGTAGGAGTGCAGGCGACGGCAGCCCGCATGAGCCAGGAGACGGTGGCCGCGCAGGCGATGCTCAACCGTTTCACGCAGTGGCAGGGACAGGAGCCAGAATCGCTAGCCGCGGATACAACCTACGGGAACGGAGAGTTTCTGCAATGGCTGGCGGATCGCAACATCACGCCCTATATGCGGACGCGTGACAGTATCCACCGCAAGCGGAGCCCGTTCTATGGTCCCGAGCGTTTCACTTACGAGCCGGAAAACAATCGCTACATCTGTCCCGCGGGCCAGCCCCTGAACTACGGCGGCCAAAGTGATCGCAATCACAGTTGGAACTACATCGGGACGCGCAAACGTTGTGGCCCGTGCCCGCTAAGACCACAGTGCACCAGTGCCGCCTTCCGGTGCCTGGTTATCCATCAGCACGAACCTGCCCGACAACACGCACGAGAGTTAGCCAACACGCCCGCGTTCGCCGCGGCACAGCGGCAAAGAAAGAAGGTGGAAGCCTTGTTCGCAGAACTCAAGAATCAGATCGGCTTGCGTCGTCTACGCCTGCGCAGACTGAAGTTCGTGCGCGAACAGTTCTTCCTGGCGGCCGCAGCGCAAAACATCAAACGCCTGATGCGCTTCTTAAGCAAAGCGCCGACACCGCCCCTGGCCGCAGGCAGCCTAGTTAATCCGCTAGGAGAAAAAAACAACGAGCACAACTTGGAATCAACCAGGTAAGTATCATCCCTGCTGAAGTGACTTTTTCAACACCCACAGGCGATTGCGCTCATTATCTGCCGCCCGGGCGTTAGCGTAAACACCACGGGTGCTTGCCCTCAATTTCCGCTTGGGGCAAAGACGTTACTGGCATAAAGTGTTTTGACAGAATCGCGAGGCAGGAGACGTTATGAATTTTCGACGTGGGGTAATGCTGGTTCTACTGGCGGCGATGGCTGTTCCAACGGCCCAGGCGCAATGGGTGATGGTGGCGCGGGCGGCGTCGGGCCGAATTCAGCGAATGGAGCAGCAACGGACGGCCAACGACAGCGGCTACGATGTGGCCAGCGTCATTCTCGAAGCGAAGGCTGACAAAGTCTACGAAACCGCTTTGAACGCCCTTAAGGCACACGCGGATAAGGTCACTGTTACCAGTACCGATGCCAAAAGGATGATGGTCAAGTTCACCGACGGCCAGCAAACGGCCAGCCTCCAGGCCACGTCACTTGGTCCCAAGGTCACCCAACTGATGATCGCGTCGAATGCCTTGGAAAACGGCCAGAGCGGCACATCGATCGTTTTGCAAGGCGTGTTGAAGGTTTGCAAGGAGATGAACGTGACTTGCACTGTGGAGCAATAAAGTCTTGGCACGCGCGGGGTTTGGGGTTCGCCTGTGAGCACCACGAGGATGAAAGCCCCGGGGTTTATCGGGGGAATGTGGTCCGCAGAACCCCCTTCAGCCGCGGCCGTCGAATCCCGGCGCTAAAGCGCCCTCCAAACTCAGTAAGCTTTTCCCCGCATGAGAGCCTGTTACGAAACATATGCCGCCCGCTAAAGCGGGCTCACAGTTTCCGAATCATACCCACCCAGCATTGAAATGCTGGGCTAGGATATGCTGTCCCTGCGGGACGGACGTACGGTTTGTCCCAACATATCCGCTCAACAGTAAGTTTCGTAACAGACGCGTGAATGCGGGGGCTTCCACCTGGAATTTGCGACCAGGGCAGGTGGCGTGACATCCTTTTGTAATTCGCTGCTCGCAGCGCCTAAGCACACTACATTAAAGACTCTGGAGATGCCTTGAAAATTCGCAATGCTGTACTCTTTCTGCTCTTCGCTTCGCTAACCGCGCTGGCTCAGACCTCGACCTGGAACATCGATCCTAACCATTCGGCCGCGCACTTCACCGTCCGTCACATGGGCCTGTCGAACGTAACCGGAACCTTCGATAAGGTGAGCGGCACCGCTCAGATGGATGAGAAAGACTTCACCAAGTCTTCGGTGGATGCGGTGATTGATGTCGCTTCGGTTGATACCCGCGTGCAGATGAGAGACAACGATCTGCGCAGCGATCACTTCTTCGACGTCGCCAAGTATCCCACGATGGAGTTCAAGTCCAAGCGCATCGAGAAGCAGGGCGACGGCTACAAGTTAATCGGCGACCTCACTATGCACGGCGTCACGAAGGAAGTGACATTCAACATGGATGAGCCCAGTGCGATCATGACCGATGCCCACGGTAATTCGCATCGCGGCTTCTCGGCCAGCACGACCATCAACCGGAAAGACTGGGGCATGACGTACAACAGTCTGCTGCCAAGCGGCGACGCCGTGGTTGGCGATACCATCAAGATTCAGATCGATGCGGAGTTGGTGAAGAAGAAGAGCTAGGGTGACACGTATCGGGTGCCCCATCCCGGCTTCGGTCGCCGGGGTGGGTGTGTTTGGGCAGCATTCGAAAACCCCATCTGCGCTAGAAATCCTCACCCGCACTCGAAATCCCCACCCGGGCAAAACCGGCCCGAATGGGGCACCCAGACCGCCCCAATGGGGCGCCCGATTCCTGCCTCCTACCCGCGTTACAATGGCAGCGCCATGAAAATCGCACTCGGCGCCGATCACGCGGGCTTTGAGCTGAAAGAAAAGATCAAGCAAAAACTCATCGCCGCGGGCATCACTGTCGATGATCGCGGAACCAATTCCACCACCTCGGTGGATTATCCTGACTATGCGAAGGCTGTGGCGGAAGAGGTCGCGTCTAAGGCGTCCGAGCTTGGAATATTGGTTTGCAGCACCGGGATCGGCATGTCGATTGCGGCCAATAAGGTCCCGGGAATTCGGGCGGCGAAGGTGGATACAGAGTTCGAGGCGGAGCGTTCGCGCGAGCACAACGATGCCAACGTTCTGACGTTGGGAGCCGACACGGTGAGCGCGGACGAAGCGCTGAAGATCGTTGATAAGTGGCTGAATACCCCGTTCTCCAACGGAGAGCGGCACGAGCGTAGAGTAAGGAAGATAGCCGCTATTGAGCTAGAGGAAGAGCAAAGATCGGCAGGGATGCAATCATGAATACGAATCGGATGGATTTGCCGCTGGCGGAAGTCGATCCCGAAATTGCGCAGGCAATCGAGAATGAAGAGCGTCGTCAGCATGAAGGCCTGGAGCTGATTGCCTCGGAAAACTTCGTCAGCGAAGCGGTGCTGGAAGCCGCGGGCTCAGTGTTCACGAATAAGTATGCGGAAGGGTATCCCGGGAAGCGCTATTACGGCGGCTGCGAATTCGCCGACGTGGTCGAGAATCTGGCACGTGATCGCGCCAAGCAGTTGTTCGGCGCCGAACACGCGAACGTACAGCCGCACTCCGGCTCGACCGCTAACATGGCAGCCTATTCTGCCGTCATCAAGCCGGGCGACACCGTTCTTGGCTTGAATCTCGCGCATGGTGGGCACCTCACGCACGGGCATCCGCTAAACTTCTCCGGCAAGACCTACAAGATCGTTCCCTACGGCGTAAGCAAAGATACAGAGGTCATCGACTACGACGAGCTGGAGCAGATCGCCGAGCGCGAACGGCCGCAACTGATTATCGGCGGTGGCAGTGCGTATCCCCGCATCATCGATTTCGCGCGCATGCGTCAGATCGCGGATAAAGTTGGCGCAATTTACCTGGTCGATATGGCGCACTTCGCCGGACTGGTGGCCGGCGGCGCGCATCCTTCGCCGGTGCCGCACGCTCAGATCGTCACCACGACGACGCATAAGACGCTGCGCGGTCCGCGCGCGGGACTCATTCTGTCGAAGCAAGAGCACGCTGCCGCCATCGACAAAGTGGTGTTTCCCGGCATGCAGGGTGGTCCGCTGGTGCACATCATTGCCGCTAAGGCGGTTTGCTTTGGCGAGGCGCTGCAGCCCAGTTTCAAGGATTACGCACGGCAGGTCGTGGCCAACGCCAAGGTGCTGGCGCAGACGCTGGCGGATGAAGGCTTCCACGTGGTTTCGGGCGGTACCGACACGCATCTGATGCTGATCAACGTGTTCGCCAAAGGTATGCTGGGCAGCGAAGCCGAGAACGCGCTGCACGACGCCGGCATCACGGTGAACAAGAATGCGATTCCGTTCGACACCAATCCTCCAATGAAGCCGAGCGGCATCCGCATTGGAAGCCCGGCCCTCACCACGCGCGGCATGAAAGAGCCGGAGATGCGCCAAGTCGGCAAGTGGATTTCAGAAGCGCTGCATAATCGCACCGACAAAGGCGTGCTGGAACGCATTCGCCGCGAGGTGCTCGAGTTGGCTGAGGCGTTTCCGCTGTACGCGGCGCGACGTGCCCGCCATCCGGTGCCGGCAAGAGCGTAGAACAAGCCGTTTGTGTTTGGAAGGGCGCGACTTCAGGCGCGCCGTTACAGAGTGATGAGGTCCCCGGCTTCAGCCGCTGCGGATCGCATTTTGTAAGACGCCTCTCCCAGAGGCTAGAGCCGCAACCCTGTAGTTGATCTCATCGGCGCAGCTAAAGCTGTGCCCTTTCGACTGCCCAGAGTTTGCCTTACTGGGCCAGTGCGACTTGGGGATTAACCAGGCTTTCGTACAAGGCTGCGACTTCTTTCGGGTCGCCATCGGCGACGATCGATCCGCTCTCCAGCAGAACCGCGCGGTCACAGTGCATGGTGACCATGGGCATGCTGTGCGAAACGAATAGGATGGTCTTTCCCGCATCCCGAAACTCCTGAATGCGAGCAAAACTCTTCTGCTGGAAACCGGAGTCGCCCACGGAAAGGATCTCATCGATGATGAGGATCTCGGGGTCCACTTCGGTAGCAATGGAGAAAGCCAGCCGGGTGTACATTCCCGACGAGTACTGTTTCACCGGCGAATCGATGAAATCTCCGATATCGGCAAAGTCGATGATGCGCTGCTCGCGCTCCAGCATCTGCGCCTTCGAATAGCCCATCAGAAGGCCGTTGATCAAAATGTTCTCGCGCCCCGTCAGCTCGGAGTGAAAACCCGCGCCGAGTTCGATCAGCGGGGCGACCCTCCCGGCTACGACGACCCGTCCGGCGGTCGGCTTGTACACCCCGGCGATGATTTTCAGCAGCGTGCTCTTGCCGGAACCATTCCGTCCAACCAAGCCCAGCATCTGGCCGGAATAAATCTGGAGTGACACGTCCTTGACGGCGTCGAAGTCGTGGTAGCTGACATCGTGGCGGAGGAAGTTTGCGAACAACTCGCGCAGCGTGTCGGGGCGCTCCTGAATAATGCGAAAGCGCTGGGTAACGTTCTGAACGTCGATTGCGACGTGGCGGCTAGACATAAAAAACGAAATTGTCCTGATATTTGCGGAACAGAGTGAAGCCGATAAATAGAGCTACGAAAGCGCAGGCGAATGAGGCCAGCACCGACTGCATTTTCGGCAACATGCCGTAGTAGACCGCCAGACGGAACCCGTTGATAACGTAAATGATGGGATTCAGCTTGAATAGCCAGCGATACTTCTCGGGTAACATGTCCACCGAGTAGATAATGGGCGTGATATAGAACCATGCAGACAAAATGATCTGCACAATGTGAGCTACATCCCGGTAATAGACATTCGCCGCGGCGAAAAAGAAGGTTGCGCCCATGGTGAAAATAATGAGTGCGAGCATGGGAACGGGCAGGTAAATCCACGTCCAGTAAAAAGGATGGCGCAGCAGCGGTACGAGAATGGCGAGAGGTATCAAAGATAGAAGCAGGTTAATCACGTTCGAAACCACCGCCGCCATGGGAAAAACCAGCTTAGGGACCGAAACCTTCTTGATGAGGTCGGCATTGCCCACGATTGAGTCGACGGCATAGCTCAACGATTGCGAGAAGAAGGTCCAGGGGAGCAGTACGCTGAGCAAAAAGATCGCGTAATGCGGGATGGCAAAACGCATGATGGTGGAAAATACCAGGGTCAGGACGATCATCATCAAGGCCGGGTTCAGCAGTGCCCACAAAAAACCCAGCACCGACCGCTTATAACGGAGCTTAATCTCTTTGAGCGCGAGCGCCCATATGAGCTCGCGGTACCTGTAGCTGTCAACAACAAGTTCTTTCAATTCGGCAGACACTCCCAATCTGGTTCCTGCCAGGGGAAGAACGAGGGATACTACGACCGAGCATCGCCACGCGAACAGGGATGAGCCTGGGTTCTCTCCTCCGACAAGACAGCTTAGTCGATTCTACGCGATTTCGGCCCGCAGGACGCCAACGCAGCCACGAAGCGCTTGCTGGGTTGTGCCTTCGGCGAGCGTGCGGACGAAGCAGCAGACTTGCTATTGGCGATGGGGCAGCAGAACTTCACGGATCCGTCGCGCGGGCGCCAGCCAACGGAAGGATCGGCTATTCAGCACTTGCTCCAGCTGCTGCTTGTAGCTGCTCTCCACGTCGCGGCCCTGCTTCAAGGCAGCAGCGAGCTCCGAGAGTTGTTCACTCAGTGAAGCAATAGCCACTTCCGAGCCACAAACCTGGTTTGTGAGTTCGGCGACTCGCTGCTCAGATTGCTCGAGGCGACGATGTCCAAGGGCTGTCTCATCGTGGGCTGCGGCGAGTTGCGCTTCAGCAGCCGTTATCGCGACCTGGCTATGGTCGAGATCCGATTGCAGTCTGGCGATTTCGGAGACGGCATTGGTCAGTTGCTCGCGAACTGTCGCCAACTCGGCATCGCGGCGCGAAACTTCTCCCTGCAGTCTCTGGTTGCCTTCTACCGCATCGTGGTACAACCGCTGCAATTCCTCGCGGCCAGTGCGCTCGCGCACCGTGGTGGCCAGTTCGAAATTGTCGAAGACGTTGGGTGGGACCGCGAGTTTGGCTGCCAGTTCGCTTTTTTCGGCGGCTACATAAAATTCGTTGAGCCCGTCAAAGTAAGCGTGCTGATAGTTGGCCCCGAGCAGCAAGTCTTCCCATTTTTCCGCCGTCACCGTTTGCGACAGCGGCTCCGTCGCCTCTACTACCACAACCCAGGGGCGGAAGCGGCTGAAATCCATCCCAAGTAGTACATCGTGCTCGGTACCTTCGGCGTCGATCTTAAGGAAGTGAATGTCCTGTCCCGCGAAGGGTTCGAGAACATCGCGTAGCGGCTGAATCTCAACCTCAACCAGGTTGTAGGGAAAATTGACGTTGGCACTCACTGCAGAGATGTCGAGCGACGAAAGCCCCATCGAGTCGTGAACCACGGCCATCTCAGCGACGCCGGCGGCGGCGCCGGCCGCGGCTTGGATGTTGATGTCGCGAGGACGGGCGGCCTCGATGACGGCGAACATCTCGGGCACGGGCTCCATGTTTATGCCGCTCCACCCCTGGTCGTAAAACCACTTGGTGACTGAATCAATTTCGGGATGCAGCGTACCTACGTCGACATAGCGGCCGTCGGTGACGTCACGAAGCGCCCGCCACAGGGTGACATCCTCGAAATTTTGGGCGTAGGAGATCATGTTGAGCTGACCCCCTAAGATACCGCAGATACCGCATTCAACGGAATGCACGAACGTGTGAGTTATTCCGGCAGCAAATCACAGGCGGACGGTGCCTCTTGGGTTGAAAGACCCCGCGAGCCGTGAAATTATGAATCGGGCACGGCAAGCGATCAACGGAGGTAGGCAATTGTACGAGGATCTCCTTTTCCCGGGTGTTATCCGGGAAAACTGGCAGATGATGGAGAGCGAGCGCATCGCGCTCACCGGGGTGCTGGCGCGGGTTCGGCCTCGCGGAGCCCTGGAAGTGGGAGTCTATTATGGCGGCAGCCTTTCCCTGGCTGCGCAGTTCTCCGAACGCATCCTCGCCATCGACATTGAACCGGCGGTGCGTGAGCGCTTTCCGATCCCCGACAATGTCGAACTGCTGATTGGAAATTCGCAGGAGCTGATTCCCCAGGCGTTGGCTCGCTTCGAGCAGCTCGGTATCCCGCTGGAGTATGTCTTGATCGACGCCGACCATTCGGCTGCAGGCGTCAAGCGCGACCTGGATCTCATCCTGACATACCGGCCGCGCCAGCCCATGGTGATCCTGGCACACGATTCGGGAAACGAGAATTGCCGCAAAGGCATTCTGGCGGCTGACTGGAACTCGAATCCTCATGTGCATTTTGTGCAGTGCGACTTCGTGCCGGGTCAGATTATCGAGCATTCCATTCAAAACGGCAGGGGCGAAGTGTGGGGCGGACTGGCGCTGGCCTATCTCGATCCGCAACCGAGAGCCGGCGAGGTCGTGGTTTCTCAAGGCGCAGCTACTATGGTTCGCGCTGCACAATTCGCCGCCAAAGACCTTTCTGTGATCACGAGCTAAGCGGTTGATGCTGATTTAAGATGTTGGACAGATGCCCTCCCGCATACTCCTGGTAAGTAACTTCTTTCCTCCGCGCACCGTAGGCGGCGCGGAGATAGTGGCGTTCCGCCAGGCGCAGGCGTTAGCGGGCCGCGGCCACCACGTCACGGTGCTGGCGGGGGACTTGCCTACCGAGACCAATCCGGCGGGAACCCTCAGCTTTGATGTTCACCAAGGGCTGCCGGTCTATCGGCTTGCGATACGCTCACTTGAGCCGGACGAGAATTTCTATTGGGCCGCGGCGGCGCGACGGCTGAAGTCGATCATCGCGGCCGATCGCATCGAGATTGTCCACTTCCACAATGTGATGGGGTTGGGAGCGAACCTGATCCCCGCGGCCAAAGACACGGGCGCGTTTTGCCTGGTCACGCTGCATGACCACTGGGGCTTCTGTTATCGCCAGACGAAGCTCCGCCCCAACGGAACGATCTGCGGAAATTTCGAGGAGTGTGCGGGCTGCATGCCGGCGATTCAGCCGCCGGGAGGAACCGCATTGCCGATGCGCCTGCGCCGCGATTACGTCGCCTGGTGCCTGGCGCACGCCGACTACCTGCTGACGCCCAGCGCTTACCTGGCTCGCACTTATCAGGAAGCGGGATTTCCTGCGGAGCGGACCGTTGCCGTTTCCAACGGTATCGACCTGGCCTCGGTGCCTGCGGAGTCCAAACGACCTTCCTCCGACGGAGCGATGAGATTTCTGTGCTCGGCCTACCTGGGCGAACACAAAGGAATTCCAATCCTGCTCGAAGCTGTGAAGCGGCTTGCGCAGGATGAGAGCATCACCGTTCCCTGGCAGGTGACCATCGCGGGCGAGGGACACCTGCGGCCGATGATTGAGAGCGCATTGCAGTCGGAGCTGTCGCGCAACCTTCGCTTTGTTGGCCGTGTGCCGCGGTCCGAGCTTCTTGCATTGATGAGTGAAACCGACGTTGCCGTGCTGGCTTCCATCTGGCCGGAGAATGAGCCGGTGACGATGCTGGAGGCCATTGCGTCAGGCACGGCGCAAATCGCAACCCGGCTCGGCGGCAATCTCGAACTGGTGGAAGAAACGCAGTCCGGCTTTCTGGTGACGCCCGGTGATGCCGACGATCTCGCACACGCGATGCGGCGATACATCCTTGAGCCTGAATTGGCAGCAAAGCACGGCGCGTTCAACCATGCCCGGCGTGCCAACTTCGACGAGCGCGCAACTATTTCGCGACTGGAAGAGTTTTACGCGGGTCCACGTCCGTCCAACCCGTCGCATCATCCCGTGGTGATCTGCGGCACTGGATGGCCTGCTCTAGAAGTTAGCGCCCTTGCAGCGAACGCCCATAAGCACCTGGAGAATTGTCCCGCTCCTCGCTTTATCTGGAGAGAATGGGCCGACGCGACGGTTTGGAGAGACGCCACGCTTGTTGTGGTTGTGGGACCGCCACTCGGAGGAGTCGCTGGTCGATGCGGCCATCCGGCGTGGAGTGCCTATCCTGGCGCCAGCCAATGGCTGGTCCGAAGGACTCTCCCGTCATTATGGTGGAGTAATCCTGTACCGGACGTATTTGGAGGCACTGGCGGCAATGCGTGCCTTGCTCTCGGTTCCGACGCTGCGAGACAAGTTTGGCCGCCGTTCGCAAGCTGCGGCTGCGTCAGCTACCGTGATGGCTCCGGTCAGCACATTCAACCTGAGCTCTGAAACAAGATCGTAATTTAGCCTTTTGCCTATGGGCCCACTGCGGATCGAGATATGTAACGAGCGCCTGCTGCCACGCTTTGGTGTGGACCGCTTGCTTGTGCTGCTGGCGCGAAAGCTGGCAGAGGCCGGGCACGACATTGGATTTGTCTGCTTGCGATGTGACAAGTCGATGCTGGTGCCCATCTCGCCTGACGTGACCGTACTCGCCTTGCCCGAAGGCCTCAACATGGCGGAAACCGAGGAGTCCGCTGCAGGGGCGACACTGCAACGCTGGCAGCAGCGTCGTCCCGATGCAGTCGTGGTCGGCGGGTGGCCATTTCTGGAATTAGCGGCAAGCGCTGGAATACATAACGTCGCCGGGCTGTTCATCGACGCCGGCGCTGTGGCACAAGATGGGTTCCCCGAGCCCTTGCTGACCATCCAGCGCGAGCTTCGCCGCATTCGTCAACTTACCTTGCCGTCGATCGAGTGCGTTCTTCCCATCAGTGACTTCATCCGAAGTACGCAGAGCGAACCTGATCGCGGACGACCCGAGGGAGTTCACACCGTGCTGCTGGGCGGCGATCACATGGAGTTGGGTACCTTCGGCGGCGATCGGCAAAGTGGCGAAGGCGGCGAACTGCTGCAACGCCTGGAAGGGTACGTCGGCAAAGGCGAGCGTTTGGTGCTTGCGCTGGGACGATTTGAGGCACAGGGATATAAGAACTCCGCGGCCGCCTACGATGTTCTTCGCATGGCGCGCGAAACGTCTCCTGCCACTCGCTTGCTGTTGCTGGATGCGGGAGATGACTGCCATGTTCCCAAAGACCTCGTGCCCTACGTTGAGTTACTGGGCGCCCCGGATGACCTTACGCTGCAAGAGGTGATGCGACTGTGCGCGGCGGGCATCAGCACGTCGCTGTGGGAGGGGTTCAACCTTCCGGTGGCGGAGATGCAGTGGATCGATCGTCCCGCGCTGGCATTCAATCTGGGTGCGCATCCGGAGGTGATAGCGGAGCCGTGGCTGCTTTGCGAAACCAACCGGGAGATGGCGGCGAAGCTTACCCGTCTTTTGACAGGGAACGGCGTGAATGGCAGCGGTGCGCCGGAACTTCTGCCTCGATTTGCAGAGTTCCGTGAACGGCGGCGCTGGGAGTTCACGTTGTCAGCGTGGGAAAGCCAGATCGTCAACAGCGTTCGCGAGCGCCGAGACGGCGGCCTGCAAATCGCGGCCGCGGAGCACCCGGAACGTCGCATCGTGCTGGTGGATGTCACCAACGCTTCGCTTGATCCCGCCAACCCGGGAGTGATTCGGGTGGTGAGGCGGCTCTGTTCTGAACTGCAGTACGACGACCGGCTTGAACTGGTTTTCGCCGCCTGGAGCCGGGACCGTGGGGAGTTCATTTTTCTCGACGAGACTCGCAGGAATTTTCTTCAGGGATATGGCGGCCCACGCGATGGGCTGAGCCTGCTCGCCTCGTGGAAGGGCGATGTCACTCCCGAGCTGTTGCTTTCGCGCATTCGCAGCACACGCTCTCAGCCACCGGTTTTGCTACTGCCGGAGGTGATGTTCGACGGGCAGGCTGAGGCGCGCGTCAAGTGGGCGCAACTCCGCGGATTCAAGACGGCAGCAATTCTCTACGACTTGATACCGATCTATCATCCCGAACTGTGCGATCCAATCGTATGCTCGGGCTTCCCGGCGTATTTGAAGGCGTTGGCCGGCATCGACGCAGTCTGGAGCATTTCCGGCTTCACCCTGAGCGAGTTCAGCCGCTACCTTGCCGGGCGCGAAGAGCAGCTGCCGCCGATACACGAGGCCATCCATCTGCCGGGCCAGTTCGGCGAGCAACCCCGCAATCAGGACCGCGAACTCGCGACCGTAAGGAACGGCGAGATTCGGATTCTTCTGGTATCAACCCTGGAACCTCGTAAGAACCATAGACGCTTCTTGCAGGGATACCGAATGCTGCGCGAACGTCGGCCGGAGTTTGGGCTGCGCCTGGTGCTCATTGGTAACCGCTACGCCGGCGCTCCCGAGATCGCGGAAGAAGTTGAGGCGCTGGCGCGGAAGGATCCCAGTGTCGAGTGGCTGGGCACAGTGTCGGATGAACGCGTGGCCGCTGAGTTCAAACGCTCTACTTTTACGGTCTATCCTTCGCTGGTGGAGGGCTACGGATTGCCCATCCTGGAAAGCCTGTGGATGGGGCGGCCTTGTATTGCGCATGATGGTGGCGTCATGCGCGAGCTCGCCATTCCAGGTGGTTGCACCACGGCTGACATGCTGGAGCCGACTGCTATTGCAAAGGCGATGGAGCAAATCATCTCAGACCGAAACCTGTTGCAGAAGCTCCAGGCGGAAGCTCGGCAACGGCCGATCACAACCTGGCAAGATTACGCGAACACCGTTGCACAGCGCCTGTGCGCATTGTGAGAGAAATGAACTCCGAACCATTTCGCCGGCCAAATGAGGTACTGGACAGACTGGTTGCTGCGGGTGTCGAGCTGATATACGCGCGCGACTCAGCGCTGGCCACAGCCTTGGACGCACCTCCGCCTTCCGTCGAAGCGGCGGGTCATCGTCCGATGCCGCAGATTCGATCAACTGAGGGTCGGGGACTTAGTTATCGAGTTGCGCGAAAGTTTTATCGCAAGCTGAAAAATAATCAACAGCTGAAGCCGCTGCTGGAAAGAGTGCGGCACGAAATCCTCACTCGCACCTAGCTCCGGGCGTGAACGGTTTAGAGAGCGCTAACGACCATGGGTTCCGGATGAGATTCAGCTTCCGGTTGACCTGGGAGCACTTCGACGAAGCATTGAGCCGCGTTTCGCGGGTCCCATTCGTCAAACCACGCTACGTATTCCTGCACCAGCGTCACCCGCAACGAAAAGCGGCCCGGAACGTCGGGGGCGATCACATCCACAGGATAGGTGCGTTGTCTGCCGCTCGGCAGTTCTGGTATGAGTCGCGTCCTCAGGCCGTCGAAGACTACGGGCGATCCGCTGCTGTCGATCCAGTGATAGCTGATGTGTACGGGATTTGCTCCCAGGGTACGCAGGGACCAAGGCGATCGGTTTTCGATAGCAACCGTGCAGGCGACGGGCTGGCCTGGCTCGACGTGCGACGGGAATGACTTGATCGAAAGGTTCACCAGGTGCGGGTCAGATGGATTCAGAATCGGCATGTCGGCCGAATTCCAACGAGGCACGTCCAGCCGGGCGTCGGAGGCGCTGAAGACAGCGTTGCCTTCGTGGACCCCAAGCACCGGGAAGGGGCAGCCTTCGCAAAGAGTTCCCTTCACGTCGGGCACCTCACCGGCAAAGCGCCTGCGAAGGTCCATCATCGCTGGTCCGTTCCAGACTTCGCGGAGCGACTGAGTCTTCAGGTCGCCCAGGGGCATCTTGCCGGAATAATCGTTGCAGCAGGGAACCGCGGTCCCGTCTGCAAGTACGGAGAATCCAATCCATGGCTCCGAGCACGCGCCGGTGGGCGTGGGCGGACTCACCTCGTCAATCTGAATCAGACTTTCGTCCTGGTTGGCCCAGTAGTGGAAGGGTTTGTAGTCGATCGCATCGAAGCCCGCGTCGCGCCATTCTTCGTCGAACTGTTCCCTTTCGTTCTGGGTCGACGTCATGTGAATCATCTGAAGGCGGACCAGCAACTCGCTGTTGCGCGCACGTTTCATCTCCGCAAAGCGAGTAACGTTCGCGTGCACGTTTTCGAACTTTGCACCCACGCGTATCTTCTCGAACGTGTGCTTGGTCGCGCCGTCAAGACTGATGTAGAGCATCGACAACTTGCTGTCCAGCAGCGCGGCTGACGCCCTCTCGTCGAGACGGGTGGCATTCGTACTCATCCCCGTCCGGATGCCGGCATCTTCCGCCATGTTGATCATTTTGTAGATGTCAGGATTGATGAGAGGCTCGCCGAAGTGATGCAGCCAGACGAATTCCAGGAAGCCCGCTCCTTCCTGGATGATGCGCTCGTAAACCGTCATGCTCATGTGCTCGTTCTTACGGCCCATGGTGGGATATGGGCACATGATGCATTTCAAGTTGCAGATGCTGGTGGATTCGATCTGCAAAATCACGGGCATGCCGGAATTCACTTGCGAGCGGCGAACGTAGCTGTGGGCAAGTGCCTTACGATTTTGTAGGTCGTTAACCCGCATACATAATTCCTACACCTTGCAGATGTCTTCTCACCCGGTGAAGGGCCTGATTAGGGAAAGTATATCTTGAAATAGGCCCTTTGACTCACGCCTGTTCTCGCGCCAGCAACTCGTGTTGCAACGCCTAAGCAAATCCTCTACTTCTGTCACACTCGAATTCTGCCGGGCAGGACAGGTTCAGGAACCCGAGGCATCAATACGTGCCGTTCTGGGGAAGACGCCACTGGTGCTCGGAAAAGAATCTCACCCATCTATCCCATGGCGCGCCAATCTCTTTGGCCAAGCCAGGGTCGCCGATACGGCTGAAGTCCGAGACAAAACGTTCGCGCAACTCATCACTGATTTCATCGCGCTGGATCTTGTATGTTGAATCGATTTCCAGGGAGGCGCGGCCCGGCGGCAAACCGCCCAGGTGATCGACCAGGCGCGTCAGTTGGGGAGCGCGATCCTGAAAGAAATCCTCGTACACAATACGCAAGGGCTCGATTCCGTGCTGCTGGAAATAAATGTCCCATGCGAACTCTCCAGCTTGAATCATCATGAGCCGTGAGAGTACGTGAAAGAAATCGTATTCGAACTTACCGGACTGGGTTTGGCCCAGCTCGGTTGTGGACCAGCGGCCGGAAGATTCAGCGCGACACAACGAAATAGCCTGCATGACCTTGTCTTTTCGAACTAGCTGCACCCAGCGATGGCGAGGCAGCACGTCGTCTAAACAACGATATTCCGGGATAGCTTTACGCAGATTCGCGTCAATAGCGGCACGATGATCGTGCGACATTTTAGAGCCAAACACGCCGCCTGCCTGATTTTCGCTAACTAGACGGATAAAAGCATTAAGCCATGGCTCGTCGCCAATCGGTGTAATTGGTTGTTGGAACCATTCGCCTGCCGATCCCAGGCCGTTTTTCGCCAGAACGTCGCAGATGGCATTACTTCCCGATCGCATTGTGAACGCTATCGTGAAACTACTGGCGACTTGATCAAACATTGTCATGCTCCTCACAATCTTCCGTCCTCAAGCTTGCCGAACTGGGCCATAGACAAATCGCAAGTTGCGGACCCTCGCAAATATTACGGATAGTGGCCTGCTACTTACATGTCCGCGCCCGCACCCAGTATCCAAGCCTGGTTTGCTAATGATCTTTCGCTCGCAGTCACGCGGATCTGAAATTCGTGAATATTTCCAGGTAAAGGAATCTGCAGCACCTCGCATACCGGATACTCCGAGTAAAGATCCTCGCGATGGAAAGGCGTGCCGTCCTTATCACAGATCAGGAGAACTGAACTCCACGGATGTTTAAGTACTTCTAGCGTCACTTTTCTATATTTGCCGTGTAGAAGTCGATAATGCAGATAAGCATCCCCCTCCACCAGAAGAGCTGGCTTGGTCCCATCCAGCATTTCGTCTCGAACCAGGTGTCGGTCGATCAATGAGATCTTGTGCCACTTCTTTCGCAGCACTAATTCAAGATACTGTTTGCTGAAACCAGGTGGGATCTGAGGCGAAAACCGCTCAAAAGCATTCAGCAGTACACTTTCAAACACGTCGCTGATCGACCGATGGGTTAGGGTATGCGAGTAGCCGTCATTGATCACCTCAAATTCAGATAATCCAATGGATATATCGAATTCGTGGTAACTGACACCTCGTCCCAGCCGATAAAGCGTCTCCATCGGGTTGTCGGCATTGGACAGTGCAGCGGGAAACTCGGGGCGCGGCGATCGCGATGCGTAGAGCAGTGCCAGGTCATCCGGCAGCCAGTTGAAAAAAGGCAGTCTAAAGCTGTGTACATCGTAGGCATAGAGACGGTTGGGAGTGTCATAGATAACCATGATCCCCCCCGATCGGAGCATCCCCCAAGTGGTTTCGAGCACAGCCAGCCGCTCGTCCATTCGCAGGTGCTCCAGAACCGCGGGCAGTAGCACCACATCGAACTGTCGCCTTATTCTGTCGCGGAATTCTGGAATCCTGGCCGGAGACGCCCAGTCGGCATCTAGTAGGTGATAGCTGACATTCTTAACAGCAAAGAATTGTGCCCGCTCGCGAGCCAGATTGATAGAAATGGGGTCGATATCGAAAGCTTCAACCTTGTCGCACTTGTGTGCAAGGGCGAGGTCCGCAGCGCCACTGCCGCAACCTATCTCCAGAATTGACGCTCCTGCCAGATCAAATACGCTCTCCACCCATGGCAGCATGCAGTTGTCGTAATTAACAGTGCGTATGAAGAAAGCATCATTGCAGACTCCCGCTCCTTCTGCCGTCAGAGCGACCTCAAGCTCCTTCCCACACATCGCTCGAAAGAGCTCGCGGACCTTAAGAAGATACGGGTCATATCGAATTTGTTGAATTGCCATCTACGTCTTCCTCCGCGATTACCAAGCAGGTGTAACCCCATCGACTTGTCTAGTCTGGCTAAACCTGCAAAACTTCCGGATCACCGAACTTCTATCTTAATGGTAGAAGTTTCCCCGAAGGGAACTGTGTCCTTGACCATGGAGATGTCGGTGCTGACGGTGCCGCGCATAACACCAACGGGCAGCCGCCCTGTAAAGGTAACAGGACGGCCGCGGAAAATGCCGCCATACAGAGGAATCTCGTCGGCCTCATCATCGATCGGCACCATCACATCTTTGCCGATGCGCAAGGCGTAACCCGCCGCACCTGACCAGCGAGCATTGCCCTCGTTTCGCACGACCACGCGAACATCGACTTCATCCCCGGGCTGGGCGGAATTCGGCGTCTCAACTCCCAGTACGGCCGCGTCATTCTCTCGTCGCCCATTGATGCGAGCCGCGCCGCGGGCCGTGGTGTTGATGTATTCGAATGGGTCATTCGTGTCAGAGAAAACATCAATGTTCGAGTGCATGGCTTGATCGATGCGAGGTGCACTTGGATCGGCGGCGTAAATTCCTGAGCCTTCGTCATATTCGTTCCATGACTCCACATAGATGCGCTGCACGTAGGGCACGTTGGAGAGGATGACCTCCCATGCACTTCGATAATGCTTTCCTCCGTCACGCGGCAGAAGATATCCCGGCTTGCGGAGGTTTTGGTCCCAGTACCCCGGCTGCACATGCCAAACGTCTACGATCTTGTGCACGCTGTGGATCGCGTAGCTGTAGCCGGAGAACATGATCATCCGTTCATCAGAGAAGGTGAAATCGGGATCAATCAAGGCAGCAGAGACCATATAGGTGCCGGTTTTCAAAGACCGCATTCGTTGGCCCAGGGCAGCTCTTAGACGGCGGTCGATATCCTTTCTACTCAGGCGATCCAGGCATTGCAGTATTCCTTGAGCCCACCACGACGCGAGCACTACCTTTTCGTCGATGCGGAGTAGATCGGTCTCAGCCAGATCGTCTTCGTTTTGAGACAGGTACTGCTCAAAAAAGCGAATGTAGTGCCGAACAAACTCGTCTTTGCCTTCTTTTTTCGAAACATTGATGGGCTTCTCTCCCCATAGACGGTACGGGTCAAGGAAGGGAGCAATTTTGGGTATTGCCCAGCCTTCACGTCGTAATTGACTGCACGCCTTGAAGAAATTAATGCGCTGGGCCTCGAAATCGTCGACGCAATGGACATACACCGCATCGATGTTTGCCATCATGATCTGCTTGATCTGACCGACCCAAAAATCGGTCTCCCCGGTCCAGGCGGCCCGGCCTTCGAGAGGTAACCAAGGACCCCGAATGTTGCCATCCGTGGGCAGGAACCAATGAAACAAGGTTGTCACAACGAAGGGAGACAGTCTGGCAAAGCTTCGGCCAGGGCGCATCAATTGCAAGAGGAGCTCCTAGTAAGGATATTGACTCTAGACAGCTTCTTTTTTGTAGGTGAAGGCTTCGTAAAAAATAACCTGGCTATTCTCTGAGAGCACGTTCTTCCGGCCGGTAAAGCTGATCGTTACTTCTTCCGGAGAAAAGGTCGGGCGATCACATTTCCAATTTCGCCACCCAGGTACATGGGTATAGAGGTCCACAGCATCAGTTCCTACCGCAGTCTTAATACCGGCCAGGCCACTCCACCGATGACACCAGAGACGACACACCATACCATCGCAGGGGGGACGTGTTAGCTTCACGTTCATGCCGTCAGAGTCCAGCAACACGCCCTTCAGTCCGAATTCCAGGTCCAGATAGGTGGGAGACTTGCGCAGCTTTAGCGAAGACGCTGGCATTTCAGAGATGTTATATCGGTGTTTGACCCCATCTTTCTTGCGCGCTCTAAAGATCAGGCTGGAGGAAAGTTCCGGCTGGTCTTGAAAGGTAGCACTCCACCGCTCCGCCAAGATACGGTTATCGAAAAATTTGTCGAGATTTGGGCCCACCGTCAGGTTAAAGCCGTACTTCTCCTTGATGTCAAAGAATTCCGATATGGCGGTCGCTATCTCCGGATAGTTAAACAGCCAGAAGTGTTCCGGGCTGGTGCAATACTCTTCACCAACACTTTTGTAGACAATGGCATCGCGATTCGGTGTGGTGATGATGATCTGCCCGTCCGGCTTCAACACCCGGTAGCACTCGGAGAGAAACCGCCACGGAAAGCGGGTATGCTCGATGCTCTCCCCAGAGAACACCAAATCCACCGATTCGTCTTCGAGGGGAAGGTTCATCCCATCCGACTGGTGCACGGAAAAGTTCTTCGCGTAGGGGTGGTTGTTGTCATTGGCCACGCGAATCGTCTGCTCCAGAGCGGTACGCGACAGATCCATCCCGATCGCGCGCCTGCACTGATGCAGCTTAGGATAGGTGCTGGCAAAACCCCATGCACCCATGCCGAAATCCAGGCAGGTAAGGTCGCGAACGTCGCCGACCTCCAGCATGTTCAGTAGTTCAACTCGCCGGAGATGGCCGGTATGCGAGAGAACCGGCATGTCCTCGAAGCCGCCGTAGATGCCCCCCGGGCGGTCAAACATGCGGTCAAGAGCGGAAGAAACAGAAGATGTTGTAGTCATAAGTTAGCGGCATTCTGGAGGGCTCCAGGGCGAGCACGAAGAGGACGCGAATCCGGTCGTCCCGCTCGGCATATTCAGCACATTGGTTGTAGTATATCGTGCTGCCTGCTGCGCCGGACCTTGGTAGCAGGCCAGATTCCATGCGCTTCGGGCACGACTCCGCTGGCAGAATGTTGGCGAAGCGGGCCCGCATAATATTTTGCTGGTGGTGGCCTGCGATTTTCCAAAGTCGGACTGCGACACAAGTGATCTGGCTTGCCCGGGGTTTCGCCATTCTCGAGTGTTATTCTGTATACATTCTGCGCAACCGCCAGAACCCAATCCACAGAAGAGGACCAATGAATCAGCAAGGTCCCGACCAGTTCGGGTCGCATCGTCCCGGTCGCCAAAGGCCCGAGGCATTTTTCGTCAGGATCGGCTTTGCAATTTTGATTGCCGTTTGTGCGGCAGCGTCGTTATTCATTATTTTCCGACCGTTTTTTTTGTCGCATTTCGACGCTATCCTCGCCGACCCAGGAGACGGACGCTTTGAAGTCACGATCCTCGAGCACTGGACGCGGGTTCTGCACGGCCAAGCTCAGATTGCGTCACCTAACTTCTTTTATCCCGAGAAGGGGGTGCTCGGATATAGCGATGCACTGGTTGGCCTGGGAATCCCCTTTGCCGGCTTCAGGTGGCTGGGTTCCGATCGCTACCTGGCATTGGAACTGGTCATGATGCTGGTGACGGTATTGGGTTTGTGGGGCATGTACCGTCTATTGCGCGAGGTTTTGCATTTTCCGAGATCGACATCACTGTTCGGGGCGTTTCTATTCATCATCTCGAACATGTACTACATAGATCTGGTGCATATTCACCTGAACTTCGTCGCATTAGCTCCATGGCTGTTTGTATTTATCGCCAGATTCTGGCGAGCGAGAGCTTCGAGACCGGTCGTCGCAAGATTGTGGATCTGTGCGTTCAGTGTTCTTCTGGCACTTTTCTTTTATACAACGTACTACGACTCGTGGTTTCTCATAGTGTGTAGCGCGAGCGGGATAGTGTTCTACCTGGCTTGTGACTACTTCGTTGGTGGGGAGCAGACTGTATCGCGGACGCTGAGAGAAATACGCGCGCAGACGTGGAATCTGCTGCTGGGATTCTGTGTTTTTGTATTGGCGATGGTGCCTTTCTTCGTTCTCTATCTGCCATCTTTGCACCGTACCGGACATAGAACGCTGGGCGAAACTCTGTATTTTATGCCGACGCCGCTGGGCATATTTGACGTCGGCAGAGACAGCCTGGTTTGGGGAAAAATGTCTGCCCGAATCCAGGAGGCAATTAGCCCCGGGGGAATTCACGAACACCCGACAGGATGGCCGCTTCTCACTCTTCTGGTCTTCGTTGCTGTTTCGATTTATTGCGGGATATCTTTGTGGCGCTCACGCCGTGGCGATCGCAGCATCCAAGAAACCCTTCTCTGCACCATGTCGGCGATTGCGCTCACCTGTCTGACGCTATGGACAGCGGGCGTGCGCGTCGGCCAGCACGCGCCGGTTTGGGCATTGCTGTGGAGATTCGTACCCGGGGCGGCGGCAATCCGCGTACCCCAGCGCATCAATCTCGTGTTGAATCTCGGGGTGGTAATCGTATGTATGTTCGGCCTGGAAATGTTGAGGAGGAGACTCGCGGCCCGTGGCGCTCTGGCTTACGTGATCCCGGCATTATTGGCCGGGGGCCTGGTCGTCGAGCAGATCAATTTCATGCCGACCCACTTGATAAGCCGGAACGCCGAGGCGCAAAAGTTCGCCAGGATTCCCCCGCCGCCGAAAGGGTGCTCGTCATTCTATATATCGGATTGGAGCAACAGCGCTTCGGGAATGCACGTAACTCAAACCGACGCGATGTTGGTCGCTCAGCAATATGACATTCCTACGATCGATGGCTACAGTTCCTGGTTTCCAACCGGTTGGGATCTGATGTGGGCCCCGCGTGGGCATGTCACAACGGCGGCAAACGACTGGGCAAAGCAGAAGGGCGTGTCCGACGGATTGTGCGTTCTTGAGATGAACTGGGGCGTATGGAAGCCGGCAGCAGAGGCGGAATCTGCCGACTCGTCCGTACCCAGTCAGCCGGTTGCCGGAGAGGTTACGAATTCTGGCTTTGAAGATAGCGACATCGATTCATGGGCCTTGTTCCAAGGTGTGCGTGCGGAGGGCACCACGCTTCGAGCGCACTCGGGTTTGCACAGTCTGGCTGAATCTGACGGGGTGGGCAGCGTCTATCAAGATGTATCTGGGTTGCGACCGGGGCGACAATACAGGATTTCTGCCTTCGTTGCGGCTTCGCCGGGCGCGACTGCAGGCTCGCAACTCGCGGTTTACGATCCCAGCGCAAACGTGGCAATTTTCTCGCAGCCTCTGCACCCAGGCTCCGATTGGCAAGTGCTCTCGGATTTCGTCACCCTGGGAAACAGCACAACGCTTCGAATTCACCTCTTCCGAACTGAGGGCACCGGGACGATTTACTGGGATGACGTAAGAATTGATCCGGACAATGGACCGGATGACGCGAACACCAAACACTAAAGCATGAACAGGGAATTGTGCGGAGGGATCGGCTGATGCACAGTCTCGATCCTTGCAGTAACGCTTCTCGCCAAGCGGCGCATTAAAATGAGGCTTTGATCCTACTGCACTTTCTACCGGCTCGGAGCTTGCTGCACGACAGGACGATCATAGCGCCGTCGCAGGCTCTCAAATTGGCGGCTCTTGCGCAGGCCGGTTTTGTGCATGACATATCTCGCCAGCAGCGTGAGAATTTGCATTCCGTAAATCGAACTGGCTACGAAGCTGATCTGAGAAGCTTCCGCGAAGTAGCGGGTGGGCACTGCGATTTCTTCAAGGTTGAAACCGGCGGCGACCGCCTGGGCAATGATTTCCTGATCAAAGATAAATTTGTCAGAGTTCATGCTGAAGTTCACCGTCTCCAGTAGTGTCCGATCGAACGCACGATAGCCGGTGTGGTACTCGGAGTGGTGCAGCCCAAACGTCAAATTTTCAAGCCAGGTCAGGAATCGATTGGAAATGTATTTCCACCAGGGCATGCCTTGCTGTAACGCCGAGCCTTCCTTGAGTCGCGAACCAAGAACCAGGTGAGCTTTGCCCTCGACGATGGGTTGAATGATCTGTGGTAGCAACGTCGGATCATATTGATAATCCGGATGCACCATTACGACGATGTCGGCTCCAGCTTTGAGGGCCTCGGTGTAGCAGGTCTTCTGATTGGCCCCGTACCCGTAATTACGGTTATGGACGAATACCTCCAGCTTCAATTCGCGTGCAATATCAATCGTATCGTCAGTGGAACCGTCGTCCACCAGGATCACCAGGTGCACGTGCTCCTTCGGCAGCTCTTCATAGGTCATGCGCAGGGTTCGGCTCGCATTGTAGGCGGGCATGACGACCACGACTTTAGGCTTCAAGAGACCTCCTTTTCCTTGCGACGGCAATGAATTGATATCCGAATACGGTAGGCCAATGAGTGGCTACCCAATTGTTGCAGGAGTGTATCGCCGAAAGAATAACACCATGGTGGCGCTCCGGCACCACCAAAGGAAGTGGGATTGGCGTGGCCCTCAGTTCAAGCACCTCTAACTCAGCCTCGTCGAGCAGCTCACGGAATGTCTCACGAGTGAAGAAGCGCAGGTGAGTACGATCCAAAATACCTCGGTCTTGATAGTTAAACTTCCCCAGCAAGAGGTGCATACGAACATAAAGATTCGCGATGTTCGGCAAAGAAACAATGACTATGCCATCGGCTTTAAGACTTTGATTTATCGATCTCAACACGCCGGCGGGATTTTTCAGGTGTTCGAGCACATCTCCATAGAGGATCACGTCAAACTCTCCCTTAAGACCAGGTATCGCGCCGTCCAGATCTGCGACGATCACCTCTTCGCAATGATTTGCAGCTTCCCGCGCCAGGTCAGGATTGCCCTCTATAGCAGTGACGTGAAATCCGCGGGCTTGGAGAGCCGCTGCCAAATACCCGTGGGCTGCGCCAACGTCCAGCACATGCCGATTGTTTGCTGATTGCAGCAGTTGCAGTTGCAAGATGGTCGCGTGGCTTGAATAGCAATCCATCGTTTTGAACTGATATGGTGAGTCTGGCATCGAACTTGGAACAAGAGCAGAACCTGACGGTTGTGGCCTACGACCTAACGGCTCAGACATTGATGGTACAACCTCCACGAGGGCAGATCGCAAACTGCATGGCTCTAAGTCTCATACATCCGGCGCAGCGTTTCGCCTATAGGTGTCGCGGGGGCGAATCCTATTAAGGTCTTTAGCTTTCGATTATCTCCAACCAGGCGGTTAATCTCGTTCTTTCGCAGCAAGTCCTGCTGTAACTCAACCTTAATTTCGTAGCCTGCAATCCTGTTCATCTCCGCGATAATCGCAGCCACACTGATTGACTTCCCGCTGCATATATTGACGACTTCCGATCGCACATCGCTTTCCAGAAGCCTCACGTAAGCTTCCACCACATCTTCGACGTCAGAGAAATCCCTTTCCACTCTGACGTCTCCCAATTGTATGGAATTTGCCCGACGCCTGTAGTGGTTCACAATTTTGGGAACTACGAACTTCTCATCCTGTCCAGGACCCGTATAGTTGAACGGCCGAGTGACGATGATTGGCAACCTATCGAACCATGTCCTCACCATGTGTTCCATGGCAAGCTTGCTGGCGGCATAGTGATTCACCGGAGCCGGACAAATATCTTCGTTTAGCTCGCGACCCGAGATGTTGCCGTAGACATTAGCGCTGCTGGCAACGAGTATTCGCGATGGCACGCCGATCTGCTTCGGCAAGCGCCTCCAGCAAGTTAAGAGTTCCCAGCACGTTGACCCGGTAGAAGTCTTCAGGATTGCCTTCTCCGACGAAAGCCAATGCCGCAAGGTGGACGACTACATCCGGAGTGATTCCACGCAGGCTCTTTTTGGTGTCGGCTTTGTCCGTCAGGTCGCAAGGAACGCAGTCATTGCCTGACGGATCACCCAGCCCAATTCCAACCACGCGGTAGCCGCGGCGAGTCAGGGCATTCACGACATACTTCCCGGTGAATCCAGCGGCGCCGGTGACTAGAGCGGTGGCCATTGCTAGTAGAGTGACACGCCTTTAGAGACTCGATCCAAGTCGGCTTCTACCATGAGGCGGCAGAGCTCAGAAAGCTGAGTAGTGGGTCGCCAACCTAGTACGCGCTCGGCCTTGGCGGCGCTTCCCTGCAAGAAGTCTACTTCCGCGGGACGGTAAAACTTTGGACTGACCTTGAACACACATTTACCGGTTTTCTGATCAATGCCGCGCTCCTCGGCGCCGCTGCCCTGCCAAGTTAGTTCCATACCAATGGCTGCGGCAGCTAAAGTAGCAAACTCACGTACGGTCGCGGTGTGTCCCGTTGCCAGGACATAAACATCCGGAGTGTCGTGTTGCAACATCCTCCACATGCCCTCGACATACTCAGGAGCGTAACCCCAGTCGCGGCGCGCATCCAGATTGCCGAGTTCGATGACGTCAAGCATGCCAAGCTTCAAGCGAGCTATAGCATCGGTGATTTTACGAGTTACAAATTCCATGCCGCGCAGAGGCGACTCATGGTTGAACAGGATCCCGCTCACCCCGAAGATGCCGTACGATTCACGGTAGTTGATGGTCATCCAGTGGGCATAGAGTTTGGCTGCGCCATAAGGACTGCGGGGATAAAACCTTGTATTTTCGTCCTGCGGCGCTGACTCTACCTTCCCAAACATCTCGGAAGTCGAAGCCTGATAGAACCGTATTTTGGGATTAACAATGCGTATTGCTTCGAGAACATTCACTGCGCCCAAACCGGTGATCTGGGCGGTAGTGACCGGCTCATCGAAGGAAAGCTTCACAAAGCTCTGTGCCGCCAGGTTGTAGACTTCCTGCGGCTGCGACCGTTCAATGAGTCGGATACCGGCTCCCAAGTCGGTGAGATCCAGTTCCGTTAGGTGCAGGCGAGCATGATCTCGTACGCCCAGAGAAGCTATGCGCCAGAAATTGACGGAGCTGGCGCGGCGGAAGGTTCCGTATACCGTGTAGCCTTTATCGAGCAGCAGTTTCGCGAGGTAGGCTCCATCCTGCCCGGTGATGCCGGTGACGAGAGCGGTTTTCCCGGTCGATGAGTCTTGCATGTGGTCCTCAGCTGTGCTTGTGCAGCCTTCGCGGAATCCAGCGGAGCCCGCTGGCCACCGGCGGATGCGATGAGCAAGTAAACCTGCGATCTTTTTGTTTCTTGGTGGCGGCGGCTGGACTCGAACCAGCGACCTACGGATTATGAGACCGTCGCTCTAACCACCTGAGCTACACCGCCAACGGCCGGGGAAGTTTTTCGCTCCAGCGATGCAAAGTCGCTCTCCGGCGCTTTGCAAATGAAAGGCCGGACGCCGTCGTCCAGCCTTGTTGATTCTAGATTTTTCGCTCAGGGGCGTCAAACCGACGGGCGTATTAAACATCTGTAACACAGTAAGGTCGGTTTCCTGCGGCGCATCGTGCGATGCGATACTCAATCCTTGGTGACGAGCAAGGTCTTGTTTAGCCGATGCTTTCTACTCGCGTGCGCGCTTCTTCTATTGGCGCCCAATGTGCCGGCCCAATCTGATCCCCAAGCCGGGGATGAGGCCGAGCCTGCGCAGAGCAACCCTCGCGACACCTTCTTCGAGCATTCCGATACAACCAAGTGGTGGATTTCAGGGCAGGCTAATTTCGTCTTCCAGGCACACGGCGGTTTTTATGCGCTGTACAGCGGTCCTAACAGTCTGAAGAACACTCCCGAGAACGCGATTTCGCGTGTACTCACGCTTTACACGGGCTACGAGTTCACGCCGAATACCGCCGTTTATCTCGATGTGGAAGAAGCGGGATGGGGAGGCATCAGCGGAGCGCTGGGTCTGGCCGGCTTCACAAACCTCGATGTCGTCCGGAATCCGTCCATCGGAGAGGCACCCTACATCGCGCGCCTCATGCTGCAACAGATCATTCCTCTGTCGAAGGAGAAGATCAAGCAGGAGCGCAATGCGCTGGAATTGCAGACCGAGTTGCCGGCGCGACGGCTGGAGATCAGGGTGGGTAAGTTTTCAACCGCAGATTTCTTCGATTACAACATCGGCGGCACGGACAGCCATTACCAGTTCCTGAACTGGGTGGTCGATAACAACGGTGCTTACGACTATGCGGCCGACACGCGCGGATACACCATGGGCGTGCTCCTCGACTACGAGGACCGCAAGTGGGGGCTGCGCTTTGGCGAACTGCTGATGCCGAAGGTGGCCAACGGCCCCCAGCTGAACTGGGACATCGCCAACAGCCGGGCCGAGAACATCGAGTTGGAACTACGGCCGACACTGTTGAAAGGCAAGGACACGAAGGTTCGGTTTCTCAGCTACATCAACCATGCGGACATGGGCGACTATCGCGACTCTCTGTTGCTGTACGACGAAGGACTGACTTCGACTCCAGAAATTACCGCAACGCGCGAGCCGGGCAGAATCAAGTATGGTTTCGGATTTAACTTCCAGCAGGAATTCGCTAAAGATATGTGGGCTTTCGGGCGATGGGGATGGAACGATGGCAAGACTGAATCCTTCGCCTACACGGAAGACGAATCCGGTATCGAAATCGGAAGTTATTTTGTCGGAACTCGCTGGGGCCGCAGCCTCGACAGGGCCGGAGCAGTGTTCGTCTCCAGCGGCATCAAGTCGTACCACCAGCAATATCTGGCGGACGGGGGCCTGGGATTTCTTTTGGGCGATGGCGGTCTAACTTACGGGCGGGAGACTATCGAGGAGGCCTTCTATACCGTACACGCGTGGCGTGGCCTGTTCTTTGCGTTTGACCTGCAGCACGTGAACAACCCGGGATACAACAAGGTGCGCGGCCCGGTGACGGTACCCGGAGTGCGAATGCACCTGGAGTTTTAGTCGGCGTGGGTCCAGCTTGTGGTGTGCTCTTCGTCCTGCGGTGAGGCCACGGGCTCGTTAGTTAAGCCCAACACGAATGCCTGGAGAACTTTGCGAATCTCATCTGGCCCACATAACGCTTGACGGTTGCCGCGCGTGCTCAATACTTCTTCGAGCAGCAATCCTTCCATCATTCCGAAGAGCGCGGCCCGGATGGCGGTTACGTTCAGCTCGGCTCGCAGCCTGTTGCGATTCTTAAGGTCTCGCAGCAGGCTCTCGAGGAGAGACCCGAACTGCTGCGATCCGTCCGCTGGCGAGAGGCCTGAGCTTTCACGACGGGCCCGACGCGACTCCAGCACCACAAGAGCCTTCATTGCAGAATCCTGCTCCAGCTCCGCGACATAGGATTCCAGAACATCGATCAGCGACTGAGGAGAGCGATTCGGCGCACTCGAAAGCGCATAAGCGCGATGAAGAATGGCCGTCCACCCCTGATCAACGATCGCGAACAGCAAACCCTGCTTGCTGCCGAAGTGCTTCATCAGCTGTGACTCACTAGTCCCGGCCTGGCGTGCAATGGCAACTGTGCTGGTATTTTCGTAGCCGTTCTTGGCAAACAGATCTTTAGCTGCCAGCAAAATGCGGTCGCGAGAAGAATGTTGGCCTGGCATGCTCATAGCTTTTTCGACAAAGAATCCCTATCAGCTATTAACACCCCTACGTTTAGGAGTTTCGAAGCTCAGTACCTATATTTGCGAACCGACCGGCCAGGCAGTTCCAAAATCTGATTGGACTACTGCGATTTGGTTGATTTCTTGGTGCTCGACGACTTCGCACTGGCAGTCTTGCTGGAAGAGGAGTCGCCGGCTTCTTTCTGTACCTGGTCAATCAGCTGATAAAGCTGAGTGCGATCCACAACTTCGACGAAGGGCCGTCCTCGCGTGGTGTCGCTGACAACGTAGATGGTGGGGGTGTGATCAATTCCGACACGCTGGCCAACCTGAAAATCAGCTCTCACCTTGGCGGCGAGGTCGCCACTGGGATCGACGACAAAAGGCAACGCGATCTTATGGTCATCGGCGAACCGCTCGGTCATACCGCGGAGATTGTCTTTCGTAATCTGCGGCTGGTTTTTAAAAATGAACAGCCGGTATTCGTCGCCGATCTGTTTCGACTTGGTGTCGAAGTAGCGGGCGTTCACCGCCGCTTCAAACGACCAGTTATGCATGGGCAGCGGGAAATCGTACTGCACCAGAGGAATGTTGTACTTCTTGGCGGCTTCGTGGAGTAGCGGCGCGGCGCGAGCGCAATCCGGACACTGCAGGTCCTCGAAGACGATCAGAGCGACCTTGGATCCCTTAGGCGGACGCAAAACGGAGGTATCGCCGGCGAAGGAGGCAAGGTTCAGGGCCAGGACGGCCACCCATATGGTGAAAACCAAGCGGAGACAATTACGATTCATTCCTCATCCCTTAAGCCGCTGGGATCCGGAATCCCCAGCTATCTTGAAATAGTACTCGATAGACGCGCAACCGTCTCGCTTGTATCCGGCTGTTTGGTGACTCTCGTCTCCGGCGCTCTGTGACGCAGCACATTGAGGCAGCAAAACGGCTTGTGCTAGGATTCTGAGTTTGTTCCAGCTTCACCATGCGCAGGCCGGCATGGTGCCCCGCCTTTGTGCCTCATCGGCAACCCCGGGGAAAGTCAGCACGACGTCCCACGTGTTGCCGGGGAAGATTTGCCTGTGAGCGTATGGAGTGGGCCGACCTGATTGTGGTTCAGCCGGATGAAAGTTTGACAATGCTTCGGAGGACGGGTGGAGCACGCCTTCAGGCGTGCATGACAAAGCAGCCATCTAAAAGCGCGCTTTAGCGCCTGAGGTACGTCGCCTCTCCCGCAGCAGCTAAAGCTAACTTCAAAGTGACTGCTATTGGTACCGCTGAGGCGGTACTCCACTCATCCGCCGAAGGCTTTCTCACAATCCAAGGAGTCCTACGTGAAGGCTTACGAAGGCGCAAACATCCGGAATGTCGCCCTGATTGGGCATTCGCATTCCGGCAAGACTTCTCTCGTATCCGCCATGCTGTTCACCGCCGGCGCCACCCAGCGGCTGGGCCGGGTGGATGAAGGCAACACGGTCACCGACTACGACGAAGAAGAAATTTCGCGGGCCATGTCGCTGTCGGCGGCAACCGCCGTTGTCGAGTGGGGCAAGACGAAAATCAACCTCATCGACACCCCCGGGTTCAACATGTTCATTCACGAAGCCGAGATGGTGCTGCCGGCGGTCGAATCAGCTCTGGTCGTGGTTGACGCCGTCAGTGGTGTCGAGGTGGTTACCGAGCGAATCTGGCAATACGCGGATCGCTTTTTGTTGCCGCGCGCCATCGTCTGCACCCGCATGGACCGCGAACGCGCCGACTTCACGCGCGTCATGGAGTCGCTGACCAACAGCTTTGGACGCACGGTGATTCCCGTCCAACTACCGATCGGATCGGAGAAAAGCTTTACCGGCGTGATCGACCTGGTGAAGATGCAGGCCTACACCTACGACATGGGCGGCAACGGCAAGGCCAGGGTTGGGCCTATTCCTGAGAACATGCAGGCGGAGGCGCAGGCAGCGCACGAGAAGCTGATCGAGTCGGTTGCTGAAGGCGACGACGCCCTGATGGAGGAGTTCTTCGAGAAGGGGACCATCGACGCCGAACACATCATCGGCGGCATGCACAATGCTATTCGCGAAGACAAGATTTTCCCTGTGCTCTTCGCCTCCGGCCTGGGCAACATGGGAACGGACGAGGTGCTGGACTTCCTCGTCGATTACATGCCGACGGCAGTCGAGCGCGGACAGACGAAAGCTGCTCCAACGGCCAACAATGGCGAGCCGGCAGTTCGCAAGATGGCCGATACCGAGCCGGTTTCAGCTTACGTTTTCAAGACTATCAGCGACCCGTTTGCCGGGCGCATTTCGTTCTTCAAGGTATTCTCCGGCGTACTGAAGAACGATGCCACGCTGCAGAATTTTACCCGTAGTAGCAGTGAGAAGCTGGCGCATATCTCAGCCATGCAGGGCAAGACGGCGGTTCCTGTCACCGAGCTTCATGCAGGCGACATCGGAGCGGTCGCGAAGTTGCGAGAGACGCTCACCGGCGACACCCTGGGCGACAAGGGAGCGCCGATTCAGTATCCGCAGGTGACGTTTGCCGAGCCGGCGATTACCTTCGCCATCGAACCCAAGACGCGCGCCGACGAAGACAAGCTGAGCAACGGCATTCACAAGCTGATGGAAGAGGACGCGATGCTGCGCTTCTTCCGCGACCCGCAGACCAAGGAGTTTCTGATTGCGGGTACCGGCCAGCAGCACATCGAGGTCGTCGTCTCCAAGCTGAAGAACCGCTATCACACCGAAGTGAACCTGAAGGCTCCGAAGGTGCCGTACCGCGAGACCATTCGCGGGCGCGCCGACGTGCAGGGACGCCACAAGAAGCAGAGCGGCGGCCACGGCCAGTTCGGCGATTGCAAGATCAAGATGGAGCCGCTGCCACGCGGAGGCAACTTCGAGTTCGTCAACGAAATTTTCGGCGGCTCGATTCCCAAGAACTTCATACCGGCGGTCGAGAAAGGAATCGTCGAAGCGGCCCAGCGCGGCTATCTCGCCGGCTTTCCGGTGGTTGATTTCAGGGTTGTGCTCTACGACGGCTCTTACCACGACGTGGATTCGAACGAGTTGTCGTTCAAGACGGCCGGCCGCATCGCGTTCAAGAAAGCGATGGAGCAGGCAAAGCCGACTCTGCTGGAGCCGGTCATGAACGTGGAGATCACGATTCCTGACGAATTCGCCGGCTCCATTATGGGCGACCTCAATAGCCGACGCGGGCGCATTCAGGGCATGGACAACAAGGGCGGCAAGACCATCGTCAAGGCCGAGGTTCCCATGGCCGAGATGCTGACCTACGGCACCGACCTCACGTCAATGACCCAGGGCCGCGGCAGCTTCTCCATGGAAATGAACCATTACGACGTGGTGCCCGCGGCGGCGCAGGAGAAGATTATTGCGGCGGCCAAGGCCGCGCGTGGAGAGGAAGTGGAGGAAGAGGAGTAGGGGCGGTTGGTCCGCTTTGATCGATGTACGGCCCTCGACTGCGGCCAGGAACTTTGGTTTGGGCGCTTTGTATCAGGGCACGGCTTCAGCCGTGCCGCACGCGCTTCTTTTTTGGATTGTCATTCCGAGCGGACGTAGTCCGCGAGGAACCTGCAGTTCCGACGTTTTCCTTTGGCGCAGGTTTCTTTCCCGCAAGCAGTTCTGCAGCAAGTTTCTTCAGCTCTTTGAGTCGACGGGGAGAAACACCTAATGCCTCGGCCGTATCTTCAGCCGTTGCCCATTTGCCGGTCAATACTGCTGCAGGTGCCATGCTTTAAGAATATCCCTGTTTGCCGGAGCAAACAATCCTACTGGTAGATCACCTTCCGGTCGCCCTTTACGATGCGCCCGATGGTGTAGCCCTTCTCGCTGCAGCGGTCGAGGATGGTCTGAACTTTCTTGAACTTCGCGGCAGGAGCGATCAGGATCATGCCGATGCCCATGTTGAAGGTACGCAGCATTTCTTCCTGCGAGACGTTGCCGATGGCTTGCAGGTGCTCGAAGATGGGCAGCACCGGCCAGGAGTTGATCTCGATGATGGCAGAGCAATTCTTCGGCAGTACGCGGGGCAAATTTTCGGTGATGCCGCCGCCGGTGATATGCGCCATCGCGGTGACGGCTTCGGCTTCCACCATGCGGCGCACGATCGGCCAGTAGCTCTTATGGGTCTTCATGAGCTCGGCGCCGACTTTTCCTTTAATCTCGTTGACGTAGCTTTCCGGCGTATAGTGCGCGGTGGAGAAGAAGAGCTTGCGCGCCAGCGAGTATCCGTTGGTGTGCAACCCGGTGGAAGGCAGCCCGATCAGCACATCGCCCGGCTTAACGTCTTTGCCGGTGATGATCTTATCGCGGTCGACGACGCCCACAATGAAGCCGGCCAGATCGTACTCCCCGTCATCATAGAAGCCGGGCATCTGGGCAGTTTCGCCGCCGATCAAGGCGCAGCCGTTTTGCTTGCAGGCATCGGCGATCCCGCTAACCACTTTTTCCGCCACCTCACCCTCGAGCTTGCTCGTGGCAAAGTAGTCCATGAAAAACATCGGTGCCGCGCCTTGCACGGCGATGTCGTTGACACAATGGTTCACCAGGTCGGCGCCCACCGTGTGATGCAGATGCATCTCGAAGGCCAGCTTGAGCTTAGTGCCGACGCCGTCCACCGATGACACCAGCACCGGGTCGCGATACTTGCGCTTGTCGATAGAGAACAGCCCGCCAAAACCGCCGATATCGCTCAAAACACCGCGATTGAAGGTCTTCTGCGCCAGATATTTGATGCGCTGCTTGGTTTTATTCGCGCGTTCGATGTCCACACCGGCATCGGCGTAAGTGATAGGGCGATTCTCGGTCACGGATTGAGCCAAAGGTTGGAATCCATCCCAGGGATAAGCGTTCGCGGATAACTCATTGAGGGAAGCGCAATTGTATCACTTGCGTGCTATGGGGAATCCCGCAACAAGTGACATAAATCACGGTTCTTCGTGACCCGGGTGCGAACGCTCCCGCGTAGTGCGACACTAGACTGTTCCAGAACACAGCTGTTCATCCTTCAGGCGAGGAACCATGACTACTGCTGCGAAACCGTCTTCGTCAAAGCTAAAGGTCGACCCATCTTCGGACGTCTATCGCTCGGAAAGTAATCCGCTCGACCCGATTTTCGCGCCCCAAAGCGTCGCCGTTATTGGCGCCTCCGAGCGTCCGGGCAGCGTAGGCCGTTCCGTCCTGTGGAACCTGCTCAGCAGCCCATTTGGCGGCACGGTGTTCCCGGTCAATTCCAAGCGGCCGAATGTCCTGGGCATCAAGGCCTATCCCAGGCTCGCCGATTTGCCCGATAAGGTCGATCTTGTCGTAGTCAGCACCCCTGCCGACACGGTTCCCGACGTGATTGGCGAAGCGGCGAGCCTTGGCATTCCCGGGGCCATCATCATCTCGGCCGGCTTTAAAGAAGCTGGCGAGCACGGCAAAGACTTGGAGCGTCAGATCGCCGACATCATCCGCGGCAAAATGCGGGTAATCGGCCCCAACTGCCTGGGGGTGATGAATCCGGTCAAAGGACTGAACGCAACCTTCGCGCATAGCATTGCGCGCCCCGGGATGGTGGCTTTCCTCAGCCAGAGTGGGGCCTTATGTACGGCGGTGCTGGACTGGAGCTTGCGCGAAAACGTCGGCTTCAGCGCATTCGTTTCCACCGGCTCGATGCTCGACGTGAATTGGGGCGACCTGATCGACTATTTCGGCAACGATCCTCGCACCAACAGCATTGTCATTTACATGGAATCGGTCGGCGACGCCCGGTCGTTTCTTTCGTCAGCACGAGAAGTCTCGCTCAACAAACCCGTCATCGTGATCAAGGCGGGACGCACGGCTGAGGCAGCCAAGGCTGCAGCCTCGCACACCGGCGCGCTGACCGGCAGCGACGAAGTTCTTGACGCTGCCTTCCGCCGCTCCGGCGTGCTTCGCGTGAATAGCATTGCCGACATCTTTTACATGTCCGATGTGCTGGCCAAACAGCCGCGTCCGCGCGGCAAGCGCCTGGCCATTGTTACCAACGCGGGCGGTCCAGGGGTGCTGGCCACCGATGCGCTGGTGGCCGGAGGAGGCGAACTGGCCGAACTCTCTCCGGAGACGATGAAGGCCCTGGACGAAATCCTGCCGGCGCAATGGAGCCACAACAACCCGGTCGACATCCTTGGCGACGCCGAGCCTGAGCGTTATGCGAAGTCGCTGGAGATCGCCGCCAACGATCCCGGGATCGATGGGATGCTGGTGATTCTGACTCCCCAGGACATGACCCATCCCACCCAGATCGCGGAGAAACTGAAGCCCTACGCGAAAGGGCTGGGCAAGCCGGTGCTGGCGAGTTGGATGGGCGGCGCCGAGGTTGCAGCCGGTGACCAGATCCTCAACCAGGCCGGCATTCCAACCTTTCAATTCCCTGACAGTGCAGTACGCGCCTTCAACTACATGTGGCGTTATGCCTACAACCTGAAAGGTCTGTATGAAACCCCCGCGCTGCAACATCAGGCCGATGCCAGCCTGCAACGAGAAACAGCCGCGCAGATCATTCAGACGGTGCGCGAGTCAGGCCGGACTCTGCTCACCGAATTCGAGTCCAAGCAGTTGCTGGCGTCGTATGGAATTCCCGTAGTCGAGACCCGCCTGGCGCCTACCGAACAAGAAGCAGTAACGGCAGCTGCTGAGATCGGCTATCCCGTCGTTGTGAAGCTGAACTCGCTGACCATTTCGCACAAGACCGACGTAGGCGGCGTGATGTTGAACCTGCATAATGCCGAAGCTGTCAGTCGGGCATTCAAGCTGATTGAGCTGTTCGTGACCGAAAGATCCGGCGCCGGGCACTTTCAGGGCGTGACGGTTCAACCGATGGTGAGTCTTGGTGGCTATGAGCTCATCGTCGGCAGCACTCTGGATGCGCAGTTTGGCCCGGTCATGCTCTTCGGCACCGGCGGCCAGCTCGTCGAGGTATTCAGGGATCGTGCGCTGGCGCTGCCGCCGTTGAACTCAACCCTCGCCCGGCGGCTGATGGAACAGACCAGAGTCTTCACCGCTCTGAAAGGCGTTCGCGGGCGGCCTCCGGTTGATATCGCAGGGTTGGAGGAGCTACTCGTACGCTTCAGCCAACTCATCGTCGAGCAGCGTTGGATCAAGGAAATTGATATCAACCCGCTGCTGGCAACGCCGGAGCGTTTGCTGGCCCTGGACGCGCGGATTGTGGTTCACGGCCTCGATATGCAGAAGGAGAACCTCCCGAAATCCGCTATCAGGCCCTATCCCCAGCGGCTGGTTTCCACCTGGGTAACGAAGGACGGAAAAGAAGTCGCAATCCGGCCAATCCGTCCGGAGGATGAGCCACTGTTGATCGAGTTTCACCAGAAGCTTTCAGAGCGCAGCGTGTATCTCCGCTATTTTCAGCCTTTGAAACTGACCCAGCGAGTCGCGCACGAGCGCCTGTCGCGCATTTGCTTCATCGACTACGATCGCGAGATGGTGCTGGTGGCGGAGCGGCCGAACGATAAGGGCGAACCCGAGATCCTTGCCATTGGCAGGCTCAGTAAGCTGCACGGTCTCAACGAGGCGGAACTGGCTGCTGTCGCCATCGATGCCGCGCAGCATAAGGGGTTGGGGACGGAGCTCTATCGCCGGCTTATTCATATCGCCCGCGAGGAAGGGCTCGGGAAGCTCATCTCCAACATGCTTCCGGAAAACAAGGAGATGCGCGCACTATGCGTCAAGCACGGATTCAAGATGTTCTCCAGCCTGGAGGACAACATGATCCGGGCCGAGCTGGACTTATAGCCGGCGTCTAGAAGATCACCCGAGACGCTGCAAACCCGGCAATGTTATATTCGGGAGGCTGTACGGGGTACAAATGCGCTTCGGGGCCGCAGTCCTGACCGGGGCACGAAGGGAAACTCGCCAGACCTGTGCCAAGCGAAAAACAGGTTCGATGGTCGCAGCTGCGAGTCGGGCTGACCGTCATCTTCGCCAGCGTCACGCTGGCCGTTTTGATTTTCGTGATGACCGGCACCACCGGCCTGTTTACCAAGAAGATAGTCCTCCATGCGTTCGTCGATAACGCGGCCGGATTGCGCGTCGGCGCTCCCGCTCGTCTGGAAGGTGTGGACATTGGCAATGTCACCGGCATCCGTGTGGGTCAGGATCCCAAGCGCAAGGTCGCGCCGGTCGACATCAGCATGAAGATCACCACCAAGTACCAGGACATCATGAAGAAGGACTGTGTGGCATCGCTCAACACGGCCGGAGTTCTGGGTGAGGTCTTCGTGGATATTGATTGCCGCGCGGCTACCGGGGCGGCGCTGAAAACCGGCGACGTCCTCCCGACCAAAGATGTTCCGCAGTTGCAAGACGTGGTTCGCGCCACCCAGGGCACCATCGAAAACGTGAATGTTCTGCTGAATCGGGTAGACGATATCGTCTCTCATGTCCAGAACGGCGAAGGCTCCATCGGCAAGATCATCTACGATCCGGACCTCTACAATCGCGCCGACGATACGCTAAAGCAACTGCAAAATATCGCCCAGCAGATTAATTCTCCCAACGGCAGCATCGGTAAGCTGATCAACAGCGACGAGCTTTATAACAAGGCAAATGCCACGATTGATAACCTCAACAAGATTATCGACGAGGCCAATAATGGCAATGGAACAATCGGCAAGTTCCTGAAGGATCCAGCGCTCTATGACGATGCGCACAAGACGATAAACCAGGCCAATGAGCTGATCGCGGGAATCAACGCCGGCAAAGGCACGCTCGGCAAGCTGACCAAAGACGAACAGATGGCACGCAAGATCGACGACACGGTCACCCGGCTGGATCACATCATCGATCGCCTGGATAAAGGCGAAGGCACCGCCGGAAAGTTTCTCGTCGATCCCGCGCTATATGACAACTCGAACAAGCTGCTGGTGGAAACGCGCGACCTGATCGCCGCGGTTCGTAAGGACCCGAAGAAGTATCTGACCATCCACCTGAAGCTTTTCTAGGCGGTTTTCAACCCACATCCAGCGGTTCGCCCTCAAAAGCTGTATTCCGCCACGAAGGCCTACTCTGCCAGCAATCTCGCGAACTAAGGTTTATATTTGTCTGTTTGCCAACATTCCGCAGATCTCACGGGGAAGCCGGCAAAATCGCGTCTGGATTGCAGAGCAAAGGGTTGTCGACTGGCCAGACGACTCATTCCTACGAGGCCTTCATGCCGATTCGCGTTTCTCTCTTCTTAAGCTTGCTTTGCGCTCTGTTGTGTAATGCTCAAACTCCATCCTCCACGCCGGAAGGCATCAAGGAAATTCCCGGTTTTGATCTGACCGCGATCGATAAGTCCATCGACCCCTGTGTCGATTTCTATCACTACGCCTGCGGCAACTGGATCAAGACGAATGCGATTCCCGCTGACAAATCGCGCTGGGGACGTTTCGATCAGCTGCAGGAACACAATTACTACGTGCTGCGCGACATTCTCGCAAGCGCTCAGAGCAAGCCGAACTCCCCAATCGAAAAGAAAGTCGGCGACTATTACGCCGCCTGCATGAACGAAGAGGTCATTGAGAAGGCCGGTGCGGCGCCGATTCAAGCGGAGATGAAACGCATTGCGGCAATCGGTAATCACCAGCAATTGATTGCGCAGGTCGCTGAGATGCACCGCAATGGGCTGCCTGCGCTGTTTTCCTTCTACTCCCAGCCCGACATGCACGATGCTAACGAGACCATCGCGTATATCGATCAGGGAGGCATCACGCTTCCCGATCGCGACTACTACATCAAGAGCGATGCGAAGTCGGTGGAGACACGCGAGAAGTATCAGCAGCACGTGCAGAAGATGTTTGAGCTAGCCGGGGACTCGCCAGACGTAGCAGCTCAGGAAGCGAAAACGGTACTCGCGGTTGAAACCGGGCTAGCCCAGGCTTCCATGGACCGTACCGAGCGTCGCGATCCCAAGAACCGCGATCACCTGATGAAAACGGCCGAAGCCCAGAGCATGGCGCCGAATTTCGATCTGACTGAGTACTTCGCGCAGAACGGCTCGCCCAGGTTCAGCATGTTGAACGTAGGCAATCCCAACTTCTTCAAGCAGGTGAATGAGCAACTCAACTCTGCCCCTCTCGCCGACTGGAAAACTTATCTGCGTTGGCGGACTCTCAACGACTACGCTCCCACACTCAGCAAGGCATTTGTCGATGAGGATTTCGCCTTCAACGGCCAGTACCTTTCCGGTCAGAAGGAGATGGAGCCGCGCTGGGAGCGCTGTGTGCGCGCTACTAACATCGGTGTCGGCATGGCGTTGGGTCAGCTCTACGTCGATCGCACCTTCGGACCTGCGGGCAAAGAGCGCACCATGAAGATGGTGAAAGCCATCGAGACCGCGATGCACCAGGACATTCAGCAGCTTGACTGGATGTCAGACACCACCAAGCAGCAGGCGTACGTAAAGCTCAACACCATCGTCAACAACATCGGATATCCCGACAAATGGCGCGACTACAGCAGTGTGGAGGTTAAGCGCGACGACTATGCGGGCAACACGCGCCGGGCTGCGGCGTTCGAAGTTCATCGCCAGCTGCAGAAGATCGACAAGCCAACTGACCGCAAAGACTGGAGCATGACGCCACCCACGGTCAACGCTTATTATCGGCCGCCGATGAACGATATCAACTTCCCCGCCGGTATTCTTCAGGCGCCGTTCTACAGCAAAGACATGGATGACGCCGTGAACTATGGCGGCATCGGCGTGGTGATCGGCCACGAATTGACGCATGGCTTTGACGATCAGGGACGCAAGTACGACGCCGAAGGTAACTTCAAAGACTGGTGGACGCCGCAGGACGCCACGGCATTCGAACAACGCGCTACCTGCACCGCGGACGAGTACTCCAGCTTCGTCGCAGTGAAGGACGACAAAGGCCAGGTCAAGCTCAACGGCCGGCTGACACTGGGCGAAAACACTGCCGACAATGGCGGACTCAAGCTTGCCTACATGGCATTGACTGACATCATGGGCAACGCTCCGGTCAAAGCAGATCGACGGCTATACCCCGCAGCAGCGTTATTTCCTGGCCTTCGGACAAATCTGGTGCCAGAACGTCACCGACCAGGAAGCGCGCAAGCGGGCGCTCACCGATCCGCATTCGCCTGGCGAGTGGCGGGTAAACGGCGCGGTACAGAATTCCGCGGCCTTCCAGCAGGCCTTCGGCTGTAAAGCTGGCCAGGCCATGGTGCGCGAGAACGCGTGCCGGGTGTGGTAAGGCCGCCGGCAGAAGTCGGGTCGTGTCCTCGCGCCTCTTTAGATTTTGTCATCACGAGCCAAGCGAGGGATCTGGTCTCCTTTCCTGAGCGAGGACGATGTTTGTTATTTCGAGGCTCCTTGGCGGAGCCTCGCACCTTGAGTGAGGTAGGTATGCGAAATTTTCTGTGCTTAGTAGCAGTCGCGCTGTTCGCAATTACCGGGGCGCAGGCCCAGACCAACAATGCAGCTTCGACGGATGCGCCCAAGCCGATAAAAAGTTTTGACCTGAACGCCATCGACAAGTCGGTCGATCCCTGCAACGACTTTTACCAGTTCGCCTGCGGGACCTGGGTGAAGCAGAATCCCATTCCACCCGACCAGGCCGCCTGGGGACGCTTCAACGAGTTGCACCAGAACAATCAAATCATCCTGCGCAATATTCTCGATAAGCAGTCTGCCAATAATGCCGCGCGCGACGCCAACAATCAGAAGATTGGCGACTATTACTACTCCTGTATGGACGAAGCCGGCATTGAAGCCAAGGGAACCAAGCCGGTTCAGCCGATGCTCGACCGCATCAACGCTCTGAAAGACAAGTCCGAACTTCCGGCCCTCATCGGACAGATGCACAGCGCCGGCGTAAACGTTCTGTTCGCCTTCGGCTCAGAGCCCGACGCCAAGGATTCGAAGATGGAGATTGCCGGGACTGACCAGGGTGGACTGGGCTTGCCCGATCGCGATTACTACCTGAAGGACGATGCCAAGTCGGCGGAGATCCGCAAGCAATACGAGCAGCATGTGGCCAACATGTTCAAGCTCGCGGGCGATTCACCCGACAAGGCGGCAGCCGAAGCCAAGACCGTCCTGCAAGTGGAGACCGCTCTGGCCAAGGCCTCGCTCGATCGCACCGAGCGTCGCGACCCCTCCAAGGTCTACCACAAGATGACGAAGCAGCAGCTTCAGGAGCTGAGTCCCGCCTTCAACTGGAATGAGTATCTGGTCGCGGTCAAGAGTCCTGAGTTCACCAGCCTCGACGTGTCTGTGCCCGATTTCATGAAGGGAATGAACCAGGTCATCGCCACCAGCGATCTGAACACCATTAAGACCTATCTGCGTTGGCAGACTTTGCACGCTGCCGCGCAGCTATTGCCGAACGCGTTCGTCGAAGAGAACTTCAATTTTTATGACAAGACGCTTCGCGGTGCGAAAGAACTGAAGCCGCGGTGGAAGCGCTGTGTGACCTTCACCGACAACGACCTCGGTGAGGCGCTCGGCCAGGCTTACGTTGCCGAGGCCTTTCCGCCGGAATCGAAGGCCGCCATGCTGAAGATGGTGCACGAGCTGGAAGCCGCACTGAAGCAGGACATCACCGAGCTTTCCTGGATGAGCCCGGAGACCAAGAAGCAGGCGCTCGACAAACTGGCTCACATCGACAACAAAATCGGTTATCCGAACAAGTGGCGCGACTACAGCTCGCTGGATATTGTGCGTGGCGACGCACTGGGAAATTCAATGCGCGCCAACCAGTTCGAGTTCAAGCGCCAGCTCAACAAAATCAACAAGCCGGTAGATCGCCAGGAATGGGGTATGACTCCGCCGACGGTCAACGCTTACTACAATCCGCTGGAAAACAACATCAACTTCCCCGCCGGAATTCTTCAGCCTCCGTTCTACGACAAGAACGCCGATGATTCGACAAACTTCGGCGCTATCGGATCGGTGATCGGCCATGAGATGACGCATGGTTTCGACGACGAGGGCAGCCAGTTCGACGCTCAGGGCAACCTGAAGGACTGGTGGACCAAGGGGGATAAAGAGCGCTTCGACAAGCTTGAGCAATGCCTGGTTGACGAGTACGACGGCTTTACCGTGGTTGACGACCTTCACATCAAAGGCAAGCTGACGCTGGGCGAGAACACCGCCGACAACGGTGGCATTCGCATTTCCCATATGGCGTTGCTCGATGTGCTGGCTTCTTCGCCGGAGAAGGACAAAGACGGTTTCACACCCGACCAGCGCTTCTATCTTGGCTACGCCCAGGTCTGGTGCGAAAACATGACTCCGGAAGCGGAACGTCTGCAGGCGCTAACTAACGAGCACTCCTATCCCAAGTACCGCGTCAACGGCGTGGTGTCCAATGACGCCGGCTTCGCCAAGGCGTTCGGATGCAAAGCCGGCTCGCCGATGGTTCGTCAGAACGCCTGCCGCGTCTGGTAGACGAATGCATCGTGAATGGAACGCCCGGCCCCTGCGGCCGGGCTTTTTTGTGTTCGCGTATCATCTGGACCGCAATTTTCAGCTGTGTCATCCCGAGGCGGAGCCGAGGGATCTGCAGTTTCTTCGCAGCACTACCAACTATTCCCTTTCCACAGAGGTGCCTCTGCTGATTCGTCTACGTCTAATCCGTAGAACCTCTCATCGGCCAGCTTGCTCAATGAGCTATAGTGAAATTACGTTCTGTGAAGGGCGTATTCTGCTTTGCCGAGCCTCAAAAATTCCTTCCGATACCGGTGTTTTGCTCTACTCCTTATTGCATTATTGGAATTGTCTGTCGCATGCAGTCGCGCCAAGCTCGAGCATCACGAGTACATGTACGTCTCGGCGGCTGAAACCAGCCTGCGCGACCGGGTCGCCACCCTCTACGGCAAAGTTGGGTCGGTTCAGAACGGCCAGCGCGTCGAAGTTCTCGAGAAGCAGCGGCGCTTTTACAGGGTAAAGACCGACAAGGGACAAGAGGGCTGGATCGAGGAGCGCAGCCTGGTGCCGCAAGAGGTCTATGACGGCTTTCAGCAGCTTGCCAAAGACAGCTCCGGCATACCGGTACAGGCGCATGGCACGACGCGGGCCGAGCTCAACATGCACCTGACGCCGGCGCGCGACGGCGAACATCTCTACCAACTTAAGGAAGGCGAGAAGCTCGAAGTTCTCAAGCGCGCCACAGCCGATAAGAACGCGAAGAAAGCTGCGCCTCCCACGTCGACCAAGACGCCTTCGCCAACTGCTAAGTCGAAGGGCAAGACTTCGGATCAGGCCAAGGCTGCATCGAGCAAGCAGGCGGCGAGCAAAACGGCGACTTCCCAGCCGTCTCCCAATGCGTCCTCCGCCAACGCGCCGTCCGCCGAGCCGCCTCCGCCAACTCCTCCCATCATGGAAGACTGGTATCTGGTGCGCGACCCGGGCGGACGCGTTGGCTGGGTGCTGCTTCGGATGGTCGATCTCGACGTTCCTCTCGATGTCGCCCAGTACGCTGAAGGGCAACGCATCATGGGTTATTTCGTGCTGAACACGGTCGAGGAAACTCAGGACAACGAGAGCAAGCAGGTTCCGCAATACCTCGTGCTCTTGAATGAGCCCAAGGATGGACTGGCGTGGGATTACAACCAGATTCGCGTCTTCACCCGCAATCGTGCCAAGCATCGCTATGAGACGGCGTACCGCGAGCGCAACATGGAAGGCTACCTGCCCGTCAGCGTAGGTCACCAGTATTTTGACAAAGAAGGCGACCTGCCCACCTTCACCATCCGCAAGATGAATGACTCCGGCCAGATCGTCGCCACCACCTACAAGATGAACGGACCGATTGTGCGTCGCGTTCCCACTCCTGAGGAGCTAGCAGCAGAAAAAGCCAAGCACGATGCCGACCTGGCTGCCAGGCAGAAGGCCAACGAAGAGCGCCGGGCCAAAGGAGGCTCTGCTCCGGCGCCAAGCTCCTCGCATAAGAAAAAGCACCACAAGAAAACGACAACCGGCTGATCGCGCTCAGCCAATGCTCCGCGTCAGGGCACGACTTTGAGTCGTGCCAAATAGGCCCCTTATTTTCGTTCCTATGCGGAGTTTAGTCCGCGGACTCTCGCACGTTCTTTTGCCGCAGGCAGCAGCAGCCGCTCCGCGCCCATCCAACTCCTCGCGGAGGAATCTGGATGGCCGAAAAAGTCAAAAAGCTCAATCTGGAACGCGACTACAAGAAGTACCTGTACTTCATCGACGGCGAGGGCAACGTCTGCCAAAAGCCCAAGTCCGGCGAGGGCGAATCCCAGGTGCTGGTCGAGCACGCCGTCGATCGTGACAACCAGTTCCTGTACTTCATCGACAAAGAGGGAGATGTCTCGCGCTCGCCGCGAGGCTCGAAGGGGAGCGGCGGCAAGAAGGGTGCCGGCCGCGAAGCCGAGGGCAGGAAGGCTGCGTAGCTTGCGCCGCGGTTGCCTCGCGGGGCCTTTGCGCCTGCGCTCGGGCGCCATCTGATGTCCGAAGCTTCCACCGTGAACATGCTTGTCTATCGCGACGGCCGCAGGCGCGTGTCTGCGAACGAATTGGTTCGTCCACTCGAGCTCGCGTTGGCAAACTCGCACGCAGACCGCAGCGAAGACGCATTGCTTAACGCGCTCATTCGGGCAGGTGAGTTGGAGTGCGCGCTGTGCGATGCGGGCTCCGATCACGCCAAGGCAGCAATCGCTCTCAACGATCGGCTCGCAAGTATGGCGTGCGTCGGCGACACGGGCGCGGAAGTCTCCCTCCAAACCTGTCAGCAGCTTTTGGGCTCGATTCGCTACGCCGGCGAACTCACGGTTTCGCGTCCTGAGGGATTCGCTTACTACGCCCTTCATCCGCTCGACTTCGCTGACCTGGTGTCGACTGCCCGCCTCGAGGCAAGCTTCGCTTACGTCGTCGGAATACGCAGCATCGGCACAACCCTGAGCGCCGTCGTAGCTGCGAAGCTGAGTGCCGACGGCGTCTCCGCCAGCCGTACCACGGTACGTCCTGAAGGGCACCCCTACGACCGGCAGACGACGTTTACCAATCCTCAGCGCAGTGCGATCAGGCAGGCTCTTTCACGCGGCGCATCTTCCTGATCTGCGATGAGGGCCCAGGCCGCAGCGGATCGTCGCTGCTATCCGTAGCTGAGGCGTTAGAAAAAGAGAGTGTGAGTTGCGAGCGCATCATTCTGCTCTGCTCGCATCAGCCCAATGTTGACGCGCTCTGCGCCCCGCGAGCTTCCCAACGCTGGCGACGGTATCGTAGTTTTGCAAGCGGGACGACAAAGCATCTGCCGCAAGAGGCGCACCGCTATCTTGGCGCGGACGCGTGGCGAGAGCTTTTTATTGCCGACAGGGATGCGTGGCCGGCGGCATGGCCGCAGATGGAACGGCTGAAATTCCTGTCGCGCGATGGCCAGAGGCTATTCAAGTTTGAGGGTCATGGCCCTCACGGAGAAGCGGTCCGAGAACGCGAGCAACTGCTTGCAATAAGTGGATTCGGCGCGCGCTATCTTGGCCACCAGGCGGGCTTCGGGATACAGGAACTGGTGGGAGGCAAACTGCCTGACCCGGCAAAACCCTCAATCGCTTTGCTCAACCATCTCGCGAAGTATTGCGCCTGGCGCGCGCGCGCCCTTCCGGCAGCGATTTCGTCAGATGGCATTTGCCAGCTCGAACAGATGGCTACATTCAACCTCGAGCAGGAGTTCGGTTTCGCTCCCCAGCTGCACCTTGAGGTGGAATGCCCTGCCCTCTGCGACGGCCGCATGCAGCACTACGAATGGCGCGAGTCGGGCGACGATGACTGGATCAAGCTTGACGCTTCCACCCATGGCGACGACCATTTCTTTCCTGGACCCACCGACATCGCATGGGACCTGGCCGGTGTCTGTGTGGAATGGCAGCTCGGCGCCGCTGACCGGGAATTCTTTCTCTCCGAGTATCGGCGAGTCAGTGGTGACAATGTCGCAGCGCGCTTACAGGCATACGAAGTCGCCTACGCCGCCTTCCGTCTTGGATGGTCGCGAATGGCAGCCGCTTCTGTCTCCGGCTGCGCGGATAAGGGCAGCCTATTGGGTGATGCGGTACGATATCGCGCCGTGCTCGATCATCTTCTGGCGACGACCTCGCTGGCCCGCTGAACGCTCGCTTACAAAAAACAGCTTGCCTGATCGTCAACAATCGACAAAACTGTTGTCATTCATTTCCGGCCTTCAAATCAAATTCAGGGAGCTACCATGCGCAAGCACTCGAAGTTTGGGAACATATCTTTTGCAGGCGTGGCAATATTCACGCTTGGACTGCTGCTGCCCGTCTTTGCAGCCGGTCAGGTTGAGACCATTGACGCGACCGCCCGCGGAACCAGCACCCAGATGGGCGCAATTAAGAACATAAAGATCGTCATCAGCGACTACTCGACGCCCGAAGACAAACAGACGCTGATTGACGCCTTCAAGAAAGGTCAGAGTCAGGGCCTCTACGATGCCCTGTCAAAGATGAAGCCGGTTGGACAGATACAAATGCCCGGCACCGTAGGCTATGGCCTGGCGTATATTTCCTCCGAGACCACGCCTACCGGCCGCACCATTCGCTTCATCACCAACCGCAAGATCGCGTTCGGCGAGGCTTATCACAATACGCAATCTCAAGCCTATGACCTGACGGCCGGCAAGATTGACATCAACGACAAGGATCCCAAGAAGAGCGCCGGCACGCTGTTCCCGGCGGCGCAGCTCATCATCAACAAAGAGGGACAACTACAGTGGGAGCTGCGTAAGAATCACTGGGACCTGGTCAACATCATCGATTGGAACAAGGGCAAAGAAAAGTAGAGAGTTTCTGGATTCCTGATTGTCATCACGAGCGGAGCGAGGGATCTGCTCTCGTTCCGCCAGTGACGGCTGCAGTTCTCTTCCTCGTTCGTTTCTGGGAGGACGGTCTTAGTTAGCTGTAGAACTCCGCGATCTTCGCCAGCACGCGCTGCTGCTCTTCTTCGCGCAACTCAGGAAACATGGGCAAGGCCAGAACTTCGGACGCCGCCCGCTCGGCCTCGGGGAAGTCGCCCTTGCTGTATCCCAGGTTTGCGAATGCCTCCTGTAAGTGCAACGGCAACGGGTAGTAAATTTCTGTTCCGATTCCCGCCTCTGACAGAAAGGCCCGCAGGTCGTCACGACGATAGGCGCGCACCACGTATTGGTGGAAGATGTGGAACGCCTCGGGATTCACGGCGAGGATTGCGATCGGCGCTTGTCTCTTTGGTGTGTCTCTGCCGGGTTGAGTTAATCCCGCGGCGGCGAATCCTGCGCTGTATCGCGCCGCGATGGCGCGTCGCCGATCATTCCAATGATGCAGATGGCGCAGCTTAACTCGCAGAATCGCGGCCTGCAAAGCGTCGAGGCGGCTATTCCAGCCGAACTCCTCGTGGTAATAGCGCCGTTGGCTGCCGTGGTTGCGAAAGCTCCGCACTCGGGCCGCGACCTCGGGATCATCTGTCGAGACGCAGCCGCCATCACCGTAGGCACCCAGATTCTTCGTAGGATAGAAACTGAAGGCAGCCACCTTTCCCAGGCTTCCCGCCGTCTTGCCGCGCCACTTCGCCCCGAAGGCCTGGGCCGCGTCCTCGATAACCGCCGCGCCGAATTCAGTTCCCAACTCTTCAAACGCGCTCATGTCGGCGCACTGTCCATACAGGTGAACCGGCATCATCGCCTTCACGCGATTTGGCGAGGACTTGAGGACGGACCGCACCGACTTCCGGGCTGAGGTTCAATGTTGCCGGATCAATGTCGGCGAAAATCGGCCTGGCGCCGCAACGCACAATCGAACTTGCGGAGGCGAAGAAGCTGAACGGAGTCGTTAGCACGGTATCGCCGGGCCCAACGCCTACGGCTTCCAAGGCAAGCCAAAGCGCGTCGGTTCCTGAGGCGCAGCCCACAACCGCACTCACATCCAAAAACTGCGCGGCCTCTGCTTCGAACTGCTCCAGTTCGGGTCCGCCGATGAAGTGCTGCGAGCCGAGCACGCGATTTACCGCAGCGTGTATCTCGTGCTCAATGGATTCGTACTGTCGAGTCAGACTGAAAGCAGGGATGGGCGCTTGCCGCGCAGCCGTAGCTGCTATTTGAGCGGGGGATGTTTCCATTGCGTGTCGATTTTATCAGTGCATTGTTTGAGCGCCATCGTTCCGACCATGGCAGTGGAACAACCTTGAGTGTCAGAACAAGCGTAGCTCGGCGGCGGATGCGAGGAAAAGGCCGTTACGATTGTATGGACGGAGACTCGCCGGCAGTACGATGCACGATTAGAGCAAGTTCGGGCAAAAAGAAAGGCGACCTATATTCTGGTCGCCTTCTTCGAACTTACGCTCGACTACACAGCCTGAACGTTCTCAGCCTGCCAACCCTTGGGTCCTTTAACCACGCTGAACTGAACGGCCTGCCCTTCCTGCAGGGAGCGGAAGCCGCCCGCCTGAATTGCCGAGTAGTGGACGAATACGTCCTCGCCATTCTGCCGGCTGATAAAGCCGTAGCCCTTCGCGTCATTGAACCACTTTACTGTTCCTTGTTCCATGGTGATGCTATTCCTTCTAATTGGTGTAGCTGCAATTGGATCGGGTGTGAAGCAGGCAGGGAAGCTGCAAGGCAGGTACTGCTGCGTAACAACTGCGATCAATCGAGCAGCCACATCATAGCAATGAATATTCGAATTCCCAAGCTCTGATTACGGTTTGGCCCTGGCCCGGCGGGGCTGGTTCGAGGTAAGCTGTTGTAAGTAATATAGTTGTGCGTAGTCGTAGCGCCATTCCCGAATGGGTACAGGAAGGTCGAACTGCATGATTGTTGGGACCGGAGTCGACATTGCCGAAGTGGCCCGCATAGCCGCGTCAATTCAACGCTTTGGCCGCCGGTTCACCGAACGTGTGTTTACGCCGGATGAAATTCTCTACTGCGAATCGAAGGCCAACAAGGCCGAACGCTACGCCGCTCGCTTTGCTGCCAAAGAGGCGGGTATGAAGGCCATCGGCACCGGATGGCGGCACGGCGTCACCTGGCAGGACATCGAGGTGAGACGGATTCCGGGAGGGCGACCCACGGTCGTATTCAGCGGAAAGGCAGCTGAGTTTTTCGACAAATTGGGCGCAACCCGCGCTCATCTCTCGCTCACCCACACCGCCGAGTTCGCCATGGCGCAAGTGATTTTGGAGGGCGAGTAGCTTGCGAGCAGCGAAGGGTTCTCCCACCCGCTCGGGTTTCGAATGAGTGGGAGAGTAATGCGTTTTTCTCGGCCGCTTCCTACGCTTTAATAAACTCCAGAAGGTCAGCGTTGATTTGTTCGGCGTGAGTGGCCGGCATGCCGTGCGGGAAGCCGGGATAGGTTTTGAGTGTCCCGTGCTTCAGCAGTTTGACCGCCTTGGCGCCGCTGGCCTCGAAGGGACAGATCTGGTCGTCCAGGCCGTGCATCACCAGCACCGGAACATCGATACTCTTCAGGTCGTCGAAGAAGTCCGTCTCCGAGAGCACCCGAACGCATTCGTAATGGGCTTGCGCGCTGCCCATCATTCCCTGCCGCCACCAGTTGTCGCGGATGCCCTGGGAGATAGTCGCGCCGGGCCGATTAAAGCCATAAAAAGGCATGGTGATGTCCTGGTAAAACTGCGCCCGATGGAAGCCGGTGCCGTCGCGCAATTGGTTGAAGACCTCCATGGGCAGGCCATCGGGATTCTTGTCCGACTTCAGCAGCATGGGCGGAATGGAGCTGATCAGCACCGCTTTCGCGACGCGTCCCTTGCCGAATTTGGCGACGTAGCGCGTCACTTCGCCTCCGCCGGTGGAGTGGCCGATGTGAACCGCGTCTTTCAGGTCAAGCGCCTTGGTGATTTCGGCGACGTCGCCCGCGTAGGTATCCATGTCGTGACCTTTCGCGGTCTGCGTGGAGCGGCCATGCCCGCGACGATCGTGAGCGATGACCCGGTATCCGTGGCCTAGAAAGAACATCATCTGGGTGTCCCAGTCGTCAGCCGAGAGTGGCCATCCGTGGTGGAAGAAGAGCGGCTGGCCGCTTCCCCAATCCTTGAAGTAAATCTCGGTGCCGTCTTTCACTTTGATCGTGTCCATTTGTTGTCTCCTTTTTTGTATATGGATTGCGGCAGTGTTTCGTTGGGCAAATGAAAACAGTTTGAAGCCTCCTACTCCCGTGGCCGAACAGCCGGAGACGGCTGTCTTCCGGGAAGGGACGCCGCACAGCAGATCTGTTCGCCATGCGGCCGAGGCAGTGCCGAAAGAGCAGTTAGTGTAACGCGAACCGTCATGCGTCACAGAAATCCAGTGCTGAATTGTTGAGTTTTTCAACGATTCTGCGTTGCGATTATGAAAAAGATTTATCGACGCCATCAAACTGCGCCAGACAGTTGCATAACCGTGAGTGTGGGTTGTTATAATCACACGCTTGGGTGACGTAGGTCACACACTGCTGAGACACTTCAGCACGCTGCACGTAGCACGAGCCGATTCGGGTTGCGGCTCCTGATCCACAAACTGGAAAGCTGTACATGGCACAAATCTTTCATCGTAGTGCGAACACGCTTGCGAGGGTGTCGATTATCGCCGTAGTGGTGATCGTCTCACTGCTGGGTTTTGTGGCGTGGGAGGTCCAGCGCTCGCCCTGGGTGACCTGGCAAGGCATTGAGCAAGTGCAGCCGGTGCCGTTCAGCCATCAGCACCACAATGCCGGACTGGGCATCGATTGCCGCTACTGTCACACCTCGGTTGAGGTATCGAGCTACGCCGGCATACCCCCGACCAAGACGTGCATGAACTGTCACCAGCAGATTTGGACCAACGCACCCATGCTGGAGCCGGTCCGCGAGAGCTATCGCACCGGTAAGTCGATTGAGTGGGTCAAGGTGAATTACCTGCCCGACTACGTTTACTTCAATCACAGCATGCACGTGGCCAAGGGTGTGGGCTGCTTCAGCTGTCACGGCCCAGTGAACAAGATGCCGCTAACGTACCAGGCGTCGTCGATGCGCATGGAGTGGTGCTTGAGCTGCCATCGCGAGCCGGAGAAATTCCTGCGGCCCCGCGATCAGGTTTTCAACATGAATTATGAGCAGCCCAGCTCGTTGCATCCGGTGAAGCTGGCTGACGGCAGCGTGTATACCGATCAGCTTGCCCTGGGCAATACGCTCAAGCAGCAGTACCACGTACGCACGGTAGAAGACATCACGAGCTGCAACACGTGTCACCGATAGTGCGGAGTTTAGAGTTTCAAAGTTTCGAGTTTTAGTAAGCAGCCCAAGAATGGAAAAAGCGAACCAAAAGTCTGAAGCGGTATGTCCCGGCAAGCTGGAGCTGGCGGAAGTTAAGGACAAGCTGGCGCGCGCCAAGAGCGGTCCGCAATATTGGCGCAGCCTGGAAGAGCTGTCCCAGACCGACGGCTTCTTCGAGATGCTGCATCGCGAATTTCCCCGCCAGGCTTCGGTCTGGCCGGAGGGAACTTCGCGTCGCGACTTCCTGAAGCTGGCCAGCGCGTCGATGGCGCTGGCGGGGCTGTCGGCATGCGTGAAGCAGCCGCTGGAGCCCATCGTTCCCTACGTGCGCCAGCCGCATCAGTTGGTGCTGGGCAAGCCACTCTTCTTTGCCAGCACCATGCCGTTCGCCGGCTATGGCCTGCCCGTTCTGGTGGAGAGCCACGAAGGCCGGCCCACCAAGATCGAGGGAAATCCCGAACATCCGGCGTCGAAGGGCGGCACTGACGTTTTCATGCAGGCGTCGATCCTCGACATGTACGATCCCGATCGCTCGCAGAACGTGATGTATGAGGGCGAGATCCGTAGTTGGGACGCTTACGTCCAGGCGATTCGCGGGCCACTGGATTCGCAGCGCGCGCTACAGGGCAGCGGTCTGCGCATCCTGACTCGCACCGTCTCGTCGCCCACATTCGCGTCGCAGATGAGTGACGTAATGAAGGCGTATCCGCAGGCGAAGTGGATCCAGTACGAACCCCTGGGCCGCGACAACGCGCGCGCCGGCGCGCAGATGGCCTTCGGGCAATACATCGATACCCGCTATCAGCTCGACAAGGCCGATGTAATTCTCGCGCTGGATGGCGACTTCCTCTCCAGCGGCTATCCCGGCTTCCTTCTATATGCGCGGCAATTTGCTTCGCGGCGCAATCCTGATCTCAAAGAGAAGATGTCGCGCTTCTACTCGGTGCAGAGCACGCCGACCAACACCAGCGGCAAGGCCGACAACTCGCTGCCGGTGCGCGCCTCGGAAGTGGAGCAGATCGCCCGCGCCATCGCCGCCGGAATCGGCATGGGTGGCGGCCAGGCAGCGGCCGGGGCGCAGAAGCAGTTTGTAGACAACGTGGTAAAGGACCTGCAGGCGCATCATGGCGCCGCAGTTGTCATTCCGGGCGAGAACCAGCCGCCCGCGGTGCATGCGCTGGCCCACGCCATGAATCAGGCGCTCGGAGCTGTAGGCAACACCGTCATCTACACCGATCCGGTCGAAGCCAAGCCGATGGATCAGATGGCTGCGCTGAAAGATCTGGTCAACGACATGAACGCCGGCAACGTCGACCTGCTGATGATCATCGGCAGCAATCCGGTGTACGACGCTCCGCAGGATTTGCACTTTGCTGACGCGATGAACAAGGTTCCGCTGCGCGTGCAGCACAGCCTGTATCGCGACGAAACCAGTCAGCTCTGCCATTGGCACATCAACGCTACGCATTATCTCGAGCAGTGGGGCGATGCGCGCGCCATCGATGGAACGGCCAGCCTGATTCAGCCGTTGATTGCGCCGCTCTACGATGGACGCAGCGAATACGAGTTCATTCAGGTCGTCACTGGAGCGCAGCCTGCTACCGGCTTCGAAGTCTTGCAGAGCTACTGGCAAGGTCAGATGAAGAGCTCTGACTTCGAAGCTGACTGGCGCAACGCGCTTTATAACGGCTTCATCCCCAACACGGCTGCGGCAGTCAAGAATGTCTCGGCCAAGGCTGGGGCAACAAGCGGTAGTCCGATCGCGCTCTCGGGCGACACCATCGAGGTGATCTTCCGCCGCGATCCGATGGTCTACGACGGAACCTTTGCCAACAACGCCTGGTTGCAGGAGACGCCTAAGCCTCCAACCCAAGTCTGCTGGGACAACGCTGTGCTTATGAGCGTGGCGACGGCGGAAAAGCTGAAGCTCGAAACTCAGGACGAGGTTGAGATCGAGGTCCAGGGCAGCAAGCTGAAGGGCGGCATCTGGCGGACGCCAGGGCATCCTGACAATTGCATCACCGTTTCGCTGGGATACGGCCGCACAAAGGCCGGCCGGGTTGGTGATGGCGTGGGCTTCAATGCCTACGAGATGCGCTTCAGCAACGCCATGTACATGGCGGCTGGGAAGGTGACCAAGACCGGCGGCCAGTACTTGTTCGCTAACCCGCAGGGCTTCCAGTACATCGATTACTCCGACCTGCCGGCAGGCACAGAGAGTTTGAAAGCGCGCCACATCGTGCGTTCGGCGACGCTGGAAGATTTCATCAGTAATCCGAATTTCGCCCACGAAGACGAGACCGAGAAGACGATCCCGCCCGAGCTGACGCTGTACCCGAATTACAAGTACACGGAGGCGAAGTGGGGCATGGCCATCGATATGAACTCCTGCGTCGGTTGCAAGACATGCGTGGTCGCCTGCCAGGCGGAGAACAACATTCCCGTCGTTGGCAAGGAGCAGGTCAAGCGTGGCCGCATCATGCACTGGATACGCGTGGATTCGTATTACGAAGGGGGTACGGAAAATCCCAAGACCTTCTTCCAGCCGGTGCCGTGCATGCAGTGCGAGAACGCACCCTGCGAAGTGGTTTGTCCGGTGGGCGCGACGGTACACAGCACCGAAGGCCTGAACGACATGGTCTACAACCGTTGCGTCGGCACGCGCTACTGCTCCAATAACTGTCCCTATAAGGTGAGGCGCTTCAACTTCCTGCTGTGGCAGGACTGGGACACCGAGCAATACAAGCTGATGCGCAATCCTGAAGTCAGCGTGCGCAGCCGCGGCGTGATGGAGAAGTGTACGTACTGCATTCAGCGCATCAGCCAGGGGCGTTACACGGCCGAGAAAGAAAACCGCCCGATCAAGGACGGCGATGTGATTACCGCGTGCCAGCAGGCATGCCCGGCCGATGCCATCATCTTTGGCGATTTGAATGACAAGAATTCGCGTGTTGTCAAAGTTACGAGCCGACCAGCGCAACTACGGTCTGCTGGAAGATTTGAATACGCGCCCTCGCACCACATACCTTGCGGTGGTGCGCAACCCGAATCCTGAACTTGAGCAGTCGGAGCCCAGTTAATGCAGCAGGGACCGGAAGAAAAAACAGTTTTGCTAGATCCCTGGCCGGAAGAGCCACCGGTAATAGGACCGGGGCAAACCTTCGACACCGTAACTGACACCATCAGCGACGCGGTGTTGAAGCGGCCGATTGGCTATGGCTGGATGGCGGGGGTCGCGGTCGCGGGTTTCCTCACCATGATGCTGCTGTTTGCGGTGACGTGGCTGTTCATCCGCGGCGTCGGCATCTGGGGCATTCAGATTCCCAGCGCCTGGGGCTTCGCCATCGTCAACTTCGTTTGGTGGATCGGTATCGGCCACGCCGGAACACTGATCTCCGCCATTCTGTTGCTGCTCAAGCAAAGCTGGCGTAATTCGATCAACCGCTTCGCTGAAGCGATGACGTTGTTTGCCGTGTCGTGCGCCGGCATGTTCCCGGTGCTGCACCTTGGCCGCCCCTGGCTGGCATACTGGCTGTTCCCTTATCCCAACAGCATGGGCGTGTGGCCGCAGTTCCGCAGTCCGCTGGTGTGGGACGTTTTCGCGGTCTCGACCTACGCGACGATTTCCGCCGTGTTCTGGTTTGTCGGCCTGGTTCCTGATTTCGCCACCATGCGCGAGAAGGCGGAGTCGATGTGGGCCAAGCGCATCTACGGAATACTCTCACTGGGATGGCGCGGCTCGGCTCGCCACTGGAAGCGCTACGAAGCGGTGTACCTGATCCTGGCCGGACTGGCCACGCCGCTGGTGCTCTCGGTACACACGGTCGTCAGCTTCGATTTTGCCATCGCCATCGTTCCCGGCTGGCATACCACCATCTTCCCGCCCTACTTCGTGGCGGGTGCTATCTACTCCGGCTTCGCTATGGTGCTGGTGATAGCGATTCCGATTCGCAAGTACTACCACCTGGAAGACATGATTACCATGCGCCACCTGCAGAACTCGGCGAAGGTGATGCTCGCAACCGGGTTGATCGTGGCTTATGGATACTTCTTCGAGACCTTCATCGGACTCTACAGCGGATCGACCTATGAACGTTTCATGTTGCAGAACCGCTGGTTTGGACCGTACGCCCTCTTCTATTGGCTGCTGATTATCTGTAACATCCTGCTCCCGCAGTTGCTATGGTTCCCCAAGGTGCGATCCAACATCGCGGCGCTGTTCCTGATCTCGCTCGACATCCTGATCGGCATGTGGCTGGAGCGCTTCGTCATCATCATCACCAGCTTGAGCCGCGACTTCCTGCCCTCATCGTGGGGACATTACGTGGCGACGCGCTGGGACTATATGACGTTCTTTGGAACGTGCGGCTTTTTTGCCTTTGCCATGTACCTGTTCATTCGCATCATGCCGGCGATTTCGATGTTTGAAATGCGCATGCTGCTGCCGCAGGCGGCGGTGGCCGAACCGGCGGAGGTCAGCAAATGAGCCACGCCGCGATGACTCCCGCGCTGTACGGCCTGGTGGCGGAATTTGAAACGCCCACGGAATTTGTCGCGGCGGCGAAAGCGGCGCATGACGCCGGCTATCGCAAGATGGACGCCTACAGTCCGTATCCGGTTGAGGAGGCCAGCGAGGCGATCGGCTTCCACAAGACCCGCGTGCCCATGATCGTGTTGCTGGGCGCAATCCTGGGTGGCTGTTCGGCATTCGCCTTGCAATACTGGATCAACGTCATCGATTATCCGCTGAACGTTGGTGGGCGGCCCTGGGATTCCTGGCCGGCATTTATCGTTCCGACGTTCGAGTTGACGGTGCTGTTCGGCGGACTGGCGGGCGTGTTCGGCATGTTCGCGCTGAACGGCCTGCCGATGCCGTATCACCCGCTGTTCAACGTGGACAAGTTCGGTGCGGTGACGCGCGATCGGTTCTTCGTCTGCATCGAAGCGGCTGATCCCAAGTTCGATCTGGTCGATACGCAACAGTTCCTTATGACGCTTAAGCCTCTGTCGATTTCGGAGGTGCCGCATTAATCGGGAAGTCAATTTCCGTTGGGTAGTGCGGACCTTCAGGTCCGCGTTCCCGCGCCTCACCCAACTTAGGGCGGAGCGTCCACAGCTGCAGCAGTGGACGCTCCGCCCGGAGAGAACTATGTTCGTGAACGCGGCGCTGAAGCGCCGCACTACCCTTGGCCTAATCGCCTGCGCCGCTGTGCTGTCGCTGGCGGGTTGCCGCCTCGATATGCAGGTGCAGCCGTATTACCGTCCGCTGGCCCAGAGCAACTTCTTTGCTGACAAGCGCGCGGCGCGCCCGATCATCGCCGGCACGGTGGCGCGCGGCGAACTCGACTCCGACAGCTATTACCAGACCGGCAAGATCGGCAGCACCGACGGCGACTTTATGCCCTTCCCGGTCACGGCTGAGGTGCTGGCGCGCGGACAGCAGCGCTTCAACATCTACTGCTGCGCCCTGTCACTCCGAGGTCGGCGACGGCAACGGAATGATCGTGCAGCGCGGCTATCAGCGTCCGCCGTCGTACCACATCGAGCGCTTGCGCAAGGCGCCTATCGGCTACTTCTTCGACGTGATTACCAACGGCTACGGCAAGATGCCCGACTATGCCGCACAGGTGCCGACCCGCGATCGCTGGGCGATTGCGGCTTACATCCGTGCGCTGCAACTGAGCCAGGGAGCTACCAAGGCGGACGTGCCCGCGGGCGAGCAGATCGCTTCGCAGCCTCCCGCGGGAGTGCAAATCATGCCGCCTTACGACACGCACAGTTTGACCACCAATATGCCTTCCGCGAATGCCACTCCGAGTGCAGCGACTGCCTCGGCTGGAGGGCCGACGCCACAATGAGCCGACAAAGTTTACCGGTTGAACACATGAACTTCGCCGTGCCGGCCGAGGCCGCCGGCTGGCAGCGTCGCGCGCTCATCCTGGGCGTGCTGGGCGTAATCGGGTGCGTGATCGGAGGCGTCCTTCAGCTCGATACATTCCTGCGCGGCTACCTGATCGCCTACATGTTCTGGACCGGCTTGAGCCTGGGTTGTCTCGCTCTGCTCATGGTGCAGTACTTAACCGGCGGACTGTGGGGACTGGTGATTCGCCGCTTCCTCGAAGCCGGAGCCAAGGGCCTGCCGTTAATGGCGGTGTTGTTCCTGCCCATCCTCGTCTTCCGCACCCACCTTTACGGCTGGATGCTGGAGCCGCTGAAAGCAAACCAGTGGTACCTGAACACGCCGAACTGGATTATTCGTTACGTGCTGTACTTCGTGATCTGGCTGCTGCTGTTGTATGCGCTGACTAACTGGAGCAAGCGGCTGGATCAGCCTTACGACATCTATCCACGCTTCCAGGCACTGAGCGGTGTCGGCTGCGTGCTGTTCGCGCTGACGACTTCGTTCGCGGCGGTGGATTGGGTGATGTCGCTCGACCCACATTGGGGATCGACCATCTACGGCCTGATTTTCCTGGTCGGCCAGGGACTATCGGCGCTGTGTTTCAGCATCATCATGCTGACTATCGCCACTCGCTACGAGCCCTACGCCGAGATCGTGAAGCCCATGCAGTTCCATGACATTGGCAAGCTGACGCTGGCCTTCGTCATGCTGTTTGCCTACTTCTCGTTTTCGCAGTGGCTCATTATCTGGTCAGGCAATCTGCCGGACGAAATCAGCTGGTATCTGCAGCGCATTCGCGGCTACTGGGGCATCATCATACTGGCGATTGTTCTGCTGCATTTCGCGCTGCCTTTCGCCATGCTGCTGTCGCGCGACCTGAAGCGCTCGGGTCGGCGATTGCTGCCGCTGGCGTTGTTGCTGATGTTCATGCGCATGGTCGATATCTACTGGTACGTTATCCCGAACTTCAAGGACGTCGCGTATCTTCAGCATCTGGTACGTCATCGCGCCGATCGGCGTGGGCGGATTGTGGCTGACGTACTTCTTCTACAACCTGCGGCAACGGCCGCTGTTGCCGGCATACGATCCGCAGATGCCGCTGTTCTTACATCAAAAACATGAGCACTAATCCCAACGACAGCGAGCTGTTGCGCAATCCGGCAGTCGATTACGACCGCACCGACCTGAGTGCGAAGGGCATCCTTCTCTTCCTCGCCGGCCTGCTGGTGGCGGGAATCTTTATCGAACTGGTCATCTGGGGGATGTTCCGCTTCCTGTCGCATAGCACGTTGTTCGCGCAGGGAAATCCCAGTCCGCTGGTGCAGATGCAGAAAGCGATGCCGGAGACCGTCCCAGGATCGGGGTTGCAGAACACCGGGCAGGTGAATACGCGGGTGTTTCCTGAGCCCCGGCTGCAGACCAACGACGTAAATGAGATGGATGGCTTCCTGGCGCAGGAGCACGAGATTCTGTATCCGTCGGCGCCGTTCCAAGACAGTACTGGAACCGTTCACATCCCGATTGATCAGGCGATGGCGCTGATCGTTGAGCGCGGTTTACCGGTGCGGCCAAATACGCCGCCGCGAGATTTCAACGCTCCGATGAGCGGCGGGAGCGCAGCGCAGCCGCAGGGGCGGCAATGACAGGTGGAGAAAAGCCGAAGCAGCCGGCCAAGGCTAAGCCCGCTGCTCCGCAGCAGTAGCCCGTGAGGGCGCAGAGCTGGAGCTGGAGCAGTAGCAGCAAGGGCAAACGGAGCCGGAGTAGTAGCAGTAAAGGCACGGAGCAGTAGCAGTAGGGCCAATAACCTTTTGTGTTGTGATGACGTTCGACTCGAATCGAGTGCGAGTCCGCAGGACGAAACAACATTAGCCCAGGACGTAAGTCCTGGGTAGGCGAGAGAAAAGAACCCGAGTCCCTTTAGGGACGGCACGAAACCGGTGGGAGCCCCGTCCTTCAGGACGGGGGTAGGTGAAAGCAAGAAAATTCGGTGAGTCCCTTCAGGGACGGCACCAAACCGGTGGAAGCCCCGTCTTCAGGACGGGGGTAGGTGGAAGCAAGAAATTGGTGAGTCCCTTCAGGGACGGCACCAAACTGGTGGAAGCCCCGTCCTTAAGGACGGGGGTAGGTGGAACAAAAAATTGGTGAGTCCCTTCAGGGACGGCACAGCAGGATGACAAATCGGAAGTCAGGTGAAATGGCAGCACGCAGTTCGCTAAAATTCGCGCTTCTTGGAGCTCTTCTCGTCGCCGGCATCGCCGCCCTCGCGCAGCCGCCGTCGACGTTTATGCGCGACACCAGCCAGCCGGCTTCGCAGGTAAAACCAGAAGAACTGGAAGGCGTTGGCATCACCCAGAAGCTCGACCAGCAGATACCGCTGGACCTCACCTTCAAGGACGAAACCGGTAAGACGGTTCAGTTGGGAGAGTACTTCCAGTCCGGCAGGCCGGTGATCCTGAACCTGGTGTATTACACCTGCCCCATGCTGTGCGGTGAAGCCTTGGTCGGCGAGTCAAGCGCGCTGGCGGTTCTGAAGTTTTCTCCTGGCAAGGAATATGAAGCGGTGACGGTGAGCTTCAATCCGGATGAGACTCCGCAGGATGCCGCCGCCAAGAAGAAGATCTATGTCGACCGCATGAACGAGCACCTGGAGCCGAAGACTTCAGGCGAGGGGTGGCATTTCCTGACCGGTCAGAAGCCGGAGATTGATCGGCTGACCCAGGCGGTGGGCTTCCGCTATCGTCGCGATCCCAAGACCGGACAGTACATTCATTCCACGGCGCTCATCATTGTTACCCCACACGGCAAGATTGCCCAGTATTACTATGGCGTGGAATATTCGCCTCGCGACATACGCTTGGGCGTGATTGAAGCTTCGCGCAACAAGATTGGAAACCTGGTGGATGCGGTGGAAATCTACTGCTGCCGTTACGATCCGAATACCGGACGCTACGGCGCGGTGATTAGCAGAGTTCTCAGCATTGCGGGAGCGGCGACTCTGCTGGTTTTGGGCGGCTTTGTGTTCGCGATGATTCGTCTGGACAAGAACCGCTCGCACAAGGGAACAAAACAGGCCTGATCGACTATGTGGAAGAACTTCCCATTATTTCCGGAGCGTGCTTCGGCCCTCGCAGGGCAGGTAGACGGACTCTACTTCTTTCTGGTCGCAGTGTCGGCATTCTTCACGGTGCTGATCTTCGCCACCATCTTCGTCTTTGCCATCAAGTACCGGCGCGAGAACAATCCGCATCCCACGCAGATCGAAGGCTCGCTTGCCGCTGGAGCTGACCTGGACGCTGATCCCGCTGGGTATCTGCATGATCTTCTTCGCCTGGGGCTCGCTGATTTACTTCCAGGAAGGCCGCGCGCCCAAAGGCGCGATGGAAGTTTACGCCGTTGGCAAGCAGTGGATGTGGAAGTTTGAGCATGATACCGGCCAGCGCGAGATCAACGCCCTTCACGTGCCTATCAACCGTGACGTGAAGATGATCATGAGCTCGCAGGACGTGATTCACAGCTTCTTCGTCCCTGCATTCCGCATCAAGCAGGACGTGTTACCCGGACGTTATACCAGCACCTGGTTTCGTCCTACGAAAACTGGGACCTATCACCTGTTCTGCGCCGAGTACTGCGGCACCCAGCACTCAGGAATGATCGGCGAGGTAGTAGTGATGGAACCCTCCGCGTATCAGGCATGGCTAGTTTCCGGCGGCCAGGCGGGCGCGCTGTCGGAGAGCGGGCAGCAGGTCTTCCAGCAAATGGGATGCGGCACCTGTCATCGCTCCGATACCCAGGGACGCGGTCCCAACCTGGCGGGCGTATTCGGCAAGCAGGTGACGCTGGATGACGGACGCACCGTGATGGCCGACGAAAACTACATTCGCGAGTCGATTCTGAATCCTGCCGTCAAAGTAGTTGCGGGCTTCAAACCCATCATGCCGACGTATCAGGGGCAGGTGTCGGAAGAGACGCTGGCGGAGCTGGTTTCCTACATCAAATCGTTATCGCAACCGCTGACGAGCGATACATCAACCAAGGCAGCTGCTGAAACCGGTAACAGGGAGTAGCGAGGCACCCAAGAGGGTCTGACATGGCGACCGCAGTACAACCCGTTGTTGAGCGCGAGAACTACCTGAATTCGAACTATGGCATCAAGTCGTGGCTCCTGACGACTGACCACAAGCGCATTGCGCTGCTCTACCTGATGTCGATCACCGCCATGTTCTGGCTCGGTGGGTTCTTCGCCATGATGATCCGCCTGGAGCTGCTGACCCCGGCGGGCGACCTGTTGACCTCCGACACCTACAACAAGATGTTCACCATGCATGGCATCACCATGGTGTTCTTCTTTCTGATTCCGTCGGTGCCGGCGGTCATCGGAAACTTTGTCATTCCCTTGATGGTGGGCGCCAAGGACCTGGCGTTTCCGCGGCTGAACCTTGCCAGCTGGTACATCTACATGATCGGCGCCTGCCTGGCGCTGTATGGATTCCTGTTCGGCGGCATCGATACCGGCTGGACCTTCTACACCCCGTTCAGCACCAGCTATTCGAATACGCACGTGGTCACGGTTGCGGTCGGCATCTTCGTCGTCGGATTCTCGTCGATCTTCACCGGCCTCAACTTCATCGTGACCATCCATCGCATGCGCGCGCCCGGACTGACCTGGAGCCGCCTGCCGTTGTTCTGCTGGTCGAATTACGCTGCCAGCCTGATCATGGTGCTGGGCACGCCGGTCATCGCCATCACCCTGCTGCTGGTCGCCTTTGAGCGCCTGTTCCACATCGGAGTCTTCAACCCCGCGCTGGGTGGCGACCCGCTGCTCTTCCAGCACCTGTTCTGGTTCTACTCGCATCCCGCGGTTTACATCATGATCCTGCCGGGCATGGGCGTTATCAGCGAGGTGGTGACCTGCTTCTCGCGCAAGCGCGCCTTCGGATATGAGTTCGTCGCCCTGGCTTCGATCGCGATTGCGGTGCTCGGCTTCCTGGTCTGGGCGCACCACATGTTCGTCGCCGGCATCTCCATGTACTCGGCGCTGGTGTTCTCGCTGCTCAGCTACTTCGTCGCCATTCCTTCCGCAGTGAAGGTGTTCAACTGGACGGCGACCATGTACAAGGGCTCGATACGCTACGAAACCCCGATGCTCTACGCCTGGGGCTTCATCGGACTGTTCACCGTCGGCGGGCTGACCGGCGTGTTTTTAGCCTCGCTGGGCATCGACGTTCACGTCACCGACACCTACTTCGTGGTCGCTCACTTCCACTACGTCATGGTGGGAGGCATGGTGCTCGCCTATCTCGCGGGACTGCACTTCTGGTGGCCGAAGATTACCGGCAAGATGTATCCCGAAGCTCCGGCTAAGCTATCGGCGCTGCTGGTGTTCGCAGGCTTCAACCTGACGTTCTTCCCCCAGTTCATCCTCGGCTACATGGGCATGCCGCGCCGCTATCACGCCTATCCGCCTGAGTTCCAGGTACTGAACGTGCTCTCAACCGCCGGAGCCTCGGTGCTTGCCCTCGGCTACGTCCTGCCGATGATCTACTTCCTGTGGTCGCTCCGCTATGGCAAGGATGCCGGTCCGAATCCGTGGAACGCTGTGGGCCTGGAATGGATGACGCCGTCGCCGCCACCGACCTTCAACTTTGACGAGACCCCGGTCGTAACCTGGGAGGCTTACGACTACGAGCACCAGCCGCAAGAGGAGATCTCCGTTGGCCACTAGCTCCGAAATCCGGTCCGCTGAGCGTTCGTTCCAGCACCACTTCGCCTCGATGGTGCAGCAGCGCGACACCGCTACCTTCGGGATGTGGATGTTCCTGCTCACCGAAATCATGTTCTTCGGCGGCCTCTTCTGCTCGTACCTGTTATATCGCCACTTGTATTTCACGGCGTTCGTGGAAGGCAGCCAGAAGATGAACATCATCCTCGGCGCGGTGAATACGGCGGTGCTGATCTGCAGCTCACTGTCGATGGCCATGGGCGTGCGCGCCGCGCAGATGGGCAACAAGAAGCTGATGGTGATCCTGCTGCTCATCACCATTGTGTTTGGCTTCGGCTTCCTGGGCATTAAGGCAGTCGAGTATCACGAGCACTGGACCCACCACGAATTCCCCGGCCCCAACTTCCACTTCGAGACCGGCGATCCGGCGCATCCGGCGACCGATCCGCTACACACCGAGATTTACTTTGGACTGTACTGGGCGATGACCGGCCTGCACGCGCTGCACATGATCATCGGCATTGGCCTGGTGACCTGGCTGGTGATTGCCGGCTCGCGCGGAGCCTTCAGCCCCATCTATTACAGTCCGGTGGAGAATGTCGGACTGTACTGGCACTTTGTTGACTTAGTCTGGATTTACCTCTTCCCGCTCTTGTACCTGATCAGTCATAAGCACAGCTAACGAGGAAAACGATGGCGCAGCCGGAACAACAACACGACGACGAATTCACCCACGTAGTACCTGCGTCGCTCTACATCGGCATCTGGGCTACGCTGATGGTACTGACACTGACTACCGTACTGGCCTCGTTCGCTGAACTCGGGCCCTTCAACATCGTGGTCGCCCTGTTGATCGCTACCATCAAGGGCACGCTGGTCGTGCTTTTCTTCATGCACTTGCGCTACAGTCCAAAGCTGACCATAGCTGCGGTGATTGCGTCGATATTTTTTCTCTTTATCATGTTCTCACTAACCATGACGGACTACCTGTCGCGCGGCTGGGCTACCTACGCCGGAAGGTGACAAACCAGTTGTCAGTTGTCGGTGGGGAGTTGTCAGTGGGGATAACTTCAGGTACCAGCGCGGGTGCCCACCTTATTTGGACGGAAGGGGAGAAGAAGGATTCTTGCCAATCGAAGGGGTTACCCCACCGTGGCCAAACCTAGGGCGCTGGGCACTAATCTCCGTTCCTACGGGCGCGAGCGCTGTAGCGCCTAACGCTAGGGATGCCGACTCTCACGGTTGAGAATGAAATGCCTTTCTTGATGAGCACCCGGACGCTTGCAGGCGTTATGCCAGCGGTTCTGAGGAATGCTGAATCCGGCGTTTCATACGACAGCAAAGCGAGGAGGAGGTGTTCCACGCCCACAACCGAATGCTTCAATTCAGCGGCCTCGCTCCGGGCTTGGAGGAGGATTTCGGAGGCCGGAATCCCGACCGAGGGCCTACCCTCAGTGAACCGCCCTTCTTGTTGCCTACGAATTGTTTCGGGGGAAAGCCCTGCGGGGAAGAAGAAGACGGCGCGCACGGGGCCATCTCCTTTTGCCAACAGGTAAAGCAGATTCTCCTCATCCGTCATACTCGACCTAAACAATCTGCGCAGTCGTACTTGACGAATGAGCTTCCGTGCGCGCCAAGTTACTCCACCTACGCAAGGCAGGTGAAGCAGTCTTCCGAATATAAAGACACCATCTACTGCCATGTTCCAAGATGCGCCGGGGCGGCATAACATGTACCGGCAGGGGTGTTATAGCCGGTTTGATGGTTGAGATTTGTCCCGTGAAGATCGAAGCCTTGCACATAGGAGCCGATCTGGACCTTCATGGCGTTTCTCCTTTCTGAAGATCGTTGTTGTTTCTGGTTGATGAGTGTTGAACAACGTAGCTACTCTGCGGGGCACCCGCCACCGTAGATCTCCAGCGGAAAGAGGTCAATGGTTCAAACGTGCCCGTTACCTCTCAATTGGCAGGTAATAGTCGCTGTAGGTTAAACGATTATCGAACAATAGACGCAGCGGTCAGAAGACGGCGAAGTTATTCCAATGTGGGAAAGCTGACCGCTGGTATCGACAACTTCCTACTGATTCAGCGCGTAGTACCCATGCCGCGCATGCACCATCATCTTCTTGGGGTTCTGCACTTCAACTTGCAGCGCGTGATAGCCGGGTAGCTCGTCCGGCGGACGGAACGACACGTAGTACTGTGTGCGCAGCTCCTGCTCCAGTTCGCTGAAGATGGCGTCGGCCTCGCGCGCATTGTTGGCAATGAAGAATCTTCCCCCGGTCTCATCGGCCAGCTTCTGCAAGACTCCGTCGCCCCGGTAGTAGCGCTTCCGCAGGTGAAGATTGAGCGTGTAAATCTGGATTTCACTGCGTTGCGCGGCAGCGATGACGTCATCCAGCACGTGGCGGCTGCCGGTATCTTCGCCGTCGGAGATGACGATCATTACGCGGTGCACGGGGCCGGTCTCGCTCGCCTTCCACTGATTGACACAGCCGGAATACACGGCGTCGAAGAACTCGGTTGACTCGCCCGGGCCCTTCGCCTGCTTCACCGCTCCGATCAAGTCGGCGACCTGGCTGGTCGGATCCTGGAAAATCTGCACCGTATCGCCGAAGGCCATAACGAAGGCGCGATCGGAGCCGGGCCGCACCACTCGATTGAGGAAGGCGAGCGCGACCGACTTCTCCTGCTCCATGGCCCGCTTCATCGAATCGCTCACATCCAGCAGCAGTCCCACGCGCAGAGGCAGGTCACTCATTTTCTCGAATTGCTTGATGTGATCGACGGGCACGTGATCGTCGAGAATGCGCAGGTCAGCGAGAGCCACATCGGGAATCAGTCGGCCGTGTTCATCCGCCACCGTGAACTGTAGCCGAACTTCAGGAACATTCTTGCGAATGGTGTAGGCCGCGTTCAAACTCGACGGGCCTGCCGCGCCTGGCGGCGGTCCGCCTCCCGCAAGTCCAGACGGCAGACGTGTTGATTGCTCGTGGTCAAATCCTGCGGGCACATCGTAGGTCGCCGCGGAGAGATAGTCGAAGCCGCCCGACACCCAATATCCCACACCAGCCAACATAGCGCCGCTGGTGGCGAGCAGGAGGCCGGCGATCAGGGTGGAACGCTGCACAAAAGAGCTATCGGCTACACGACGCCCCACCTTGAAAAACGGGCGCAGATAGCGGCGCGCAGACCTAGATCCGGCGGACCTTTCCCCAGCCTTCTGCATGTGCGTACCCCAAAAGTGCCCCACGGGAGCGGGACAGCTGTGGTACGAACGATGCACGCCAGGTTGTAAAGGTTGTAACCATTAGTTTCATCATGCTGTAACACCTTCTGCATACTCTATTTGCAAGATGATTACGCACGAAAATGAAAATTCCGCGGTCAGCTACAATTCAGGCGTGAAGCAGACCATCTTCGCGGTGGAAGACGACACCGACATTTCCCGTCTGGTACGCCATCACCTGGAGGGCGCCGGATATGCGGTGCGCACCTTCACTTCCGCGTCCGGCGTGGTTGCCGAGGCTGAGAAGCAGCCGCCATCCCTCTTCCTGCTCGACATCATGATTCCAGGCGGAGATGGCTTGGAGCTGTGTCGCCGTATCCGTCAAACCAGCTCGGTTGCCATGGTGCCGGTCATCTTTTTGACCGCCCGCATCAGCGAGTCCGACAAAGTCATCGGCCTGGAGCTGGGAGCGGACGACTACATTCCCAAGCCGTTCAGTCCACGCGAGCTGGTGGCCCGCATCCGCGCCGTGCTGCGCCGCTTCGAGCGGCCATTAGCGCCCGCCATCGTCAAAGCCGGAGAGATTGAAATCGATAGCGGCGGCATGACGCTGATGGTTCGCGGCGTGCTAACCCAAACCACCGCGACGGAATTCCGCCTTCTGGAATACCTGGCCCGTCACCCGGGACGCGTCTTCACCCGCGATCAACTGCTTGATGCCGTCTGGCGCGACACGCACTACGTCACCCCCCGTTCGGTGGACGTGTACGTGCGCCGCATCCGTGAGAAGATCGAAGCCAATCCCGACGAGCCCCGCTATCTGAAAACGGTGCGCGGAGCCGGGTATCGCTTCGAGGTCCCGAAACTGTGAAGAGTCGCATTTTCGTCAAGTTGTTCGCCGCGGCGTTGCTGATTATCGCCGTCTGCGCGCTGACGATGAATGTGCTTATTCAGAGAGCCTGGGTTGACATGCTGCGCGGCGAGATTGAGACCTCGCTGCGGCAGAAGACCGTGCTTTTCGCCTCCCGCATAAAGAGCACCCCCGCCGATTCCATTCGCAAAGTTACGACCGACACAGCGGCCCTGTTGGGCGCCCGGGCAACGGTCATCGACAGCGCCGGAACGGTGCTGGCCGACTCCGAAGCTGACGCCGAAACCATGGAAAACCACGCCGGCCGGCCGGAATTCGCAGCAGCGTTAAGCGGCAAACCAGGCAGCGACATTCGCGATAGCCGTACCCTGGGCATTCCGTTTCTTTACGTCGCTACCCCGATTCCGGGCGGAGCAGTACGTATGGCGTATCCGCTGACTGTGTTGCAACAAGCGGACCGCCAGGTTCGCAATGCGCTTATCAAGAGTTCCGCGGTTGCGGTTCTGATTGCAATCGTGTTCGCATTCTTTGCTACCCAATCGCTGGGCAGACGGCTTCGCCGAATTACAGAGTTTGCCGAGCGGGTAGCGGCGGGCGATCTCTCCGCCCGCATCCAGGAAAACTCCAGCGACGAAATCGCACACGTGGCGACCGCCCTCGACAAGACGGCGCGCAAGCTGGAAGACGGTTTCCGCGCGCTGGAGACCAGCCGCCAGACCCTGGAGACGCTGCTGAATTCCATGCAGGAGCCGGTGATTGCCGTGGCGTCCGATGGCCGCGTTCTGTGGGCCAACCAGCGCATGGAGCGCCTGCTGCCCAGCGGCATTCGATTAGGCGAGCCACTGGTGCAGTCGGCTCGCGATCCTGAAATCCTGCGCGCCGTGCAGCATGCCCTGGATTCACGGGATGTGTCCCTGGCCCGCGCCGCGAAGATTTTTTCCGGCCGCGTATTCGATCTCACCGCCGCTCCTATGCCGGGCGGAGGTGCTGTGGCCGTGCTTCACGATCAGACCGAGATCGAGCGGGTGGAAAAGACGCGACGCGACTTCATCGCCAATGTGTCGCACGAGCTGCGCACGCCGCTGACCTCGATTCAGGGCTACTCGGAGACCTTGCTGGAAAGCGACGGTGTTACCGACCAGTCGCGCGATTTTGTCGAGATTATTCGCAAGAATGCAGCGCGCATGTCTCGCCTGACCGAAGACTTGCTGGTGCTGGCCCGCGTGGAGTCGGGCGATCGCAATTTCACCTATGAAATGATCTCGCCGCAGGATTTGCTCAAGGACGTGCAGCAGACTTTCGAAGAGATTTGCGAAAGTCGCGGAATCGAGCTTTCGTTGATCAATACCGCCTCCTCTTCGGTTTTCGTCGATCGCGATGCGATTCACCAGGTGTTCGCCAACCTGGTCGAGAACGCGCTGAAGTATGGCGAATCCGGGAAGAAGGTCGTTGTCGGTGCCTGCGAGACGGAAGACGGGGTTCAGTTTTTTGTGCGCGACTTCGGTGAAGGCATTCCCAGCGAGCACCTGCCCCGGCTCTTTGAACGCTTCTACCGTGTCGATAAGGCCCGCTCGCGTGAGACCAGCGGCACCGGACTGGGCCTGGCCATCGTCAAGCACGTGGTCAGGGCGCACGGCGGCTCCATCAAGGCCGAGAGCGAGTTGAATCATGGCGCTACCTTTTATTTCACCCTGCCCCGCCAGGAAGTTGCCGTCGAGCGCCTTAGCCTCGCCTAACTTCCTAAGAGCCAAAAGAAAAGATCGGGTAGAGCCGGCCTTCAGGCCAGCGTTGAAGGCTGGGACAAGCTCGGGTAGAGCTGGCGTCAAGCCAGCGTTGACGGCTGGGACAAGCTCGGGTAGAGCTGGCGTCGAGCCAGCGTTGACGGCTGGGACAAGCTCGGGTAGAGCTGGCGTCAAGCCAGCGTTGACGGCTGGGACAAGCTCGGATAGAGCTGGCGTCAAGCCAGCGTTGACGGCTGGGACAAGCTCGGGTAGAGCTGGCGTCGAGCCAGCGTTGACGGCTGGGACAAGCTCGGGTAGAGCTGGCGTCAAGCCAGCGTTGACGGCTGGCGGACAGAGCTGGCGGGATAGAGCTGGCGTCGAGCCAGCGTTGACGGCTGGGACAAGCTCGGGTAGAGCTGGCGTCGAGCCAGCGTTGACGGCTGGGACAAGCTCGGGTAGAGCTGGCCTTCAGGCCAGCGTTACGCGCATCGAAAATACTTTGGGGCTTTAGCCCCGGTTTGAAGGGGCACGGCTTCAGCCGTGCCAATCGCCGCTACAGATCGTTCTCCTGAGCCGGCTTCAGCCGGCGGCACTCTGCCCTTTCCTTATGGACTTTGCCCGCGTCCTTATCCACGTGTGTCATCCCGAGCGAAGCGCAGCGGAGTCGAGGGACCTGCAGTTTCGTCTCCTCACCCATAAAACTCAGTTCTGCCGTGCCTCCGCGCCGAACGGTTTTGACATTGCGCCGCGCCGAATCCAGGCCGCAGAATGGCATGGATGAGAGCTCTGCCTAATCTGCGGATTGTCGCTGTAGCCCTTGTCGCTCTCATCCTGATCGGCGTCGTAGGTTTTCACTACATCGAAGGCTGGACGTGGTTTGAGGGCTTCTACATGGTCCTCACCACCATCACGACCATCGGCTATGGCGAGCTTCACCCGCTATCGCATGTCGGCCGGCTCTTCAACACGTTCATCATCATTGCCGGCGTGGGTCTGCTGCTTCTCCTCACCGGAGGAGCGGCGCAAGCGTTGTTAGAATTCGAGTTGCAGACGGTCTTCGGCAGGAGGCGCATGGAGCGCGATATCAGCCGTTTGTCAGGTCACTACATCATTTGCGGTGCGGGGCGCGTGGGCCGCAGCGTTGCGCGTGAACTGGCACGCAAGCCTGTGCCCTTCGTCATGGTTGATACGGACGAAGCCAAACTCCTGCGCTATAGCGATGAGGGCTGGCTCTCCCAGGTGGGCGACGCTACCCATGAGCACGTTCTGAAACAGGTGCGCATCGAACACGCCAAAGGTCTGGTGGCTGCAACCACCACGGATGCTATCAATATCTATGTCATCCTCACCGCGCGAGGAATGAATCCCAATCTGAAGATCATCGCCCGCGCCAGCGAGGAAGATGCCGAAAAGCATCTGCTTACCGCGGGCGCCGATTCTGTTGTGCTGCCCTATACCTTCGCCGGATATCGAATCGCGCAGACTTTCATGCGCCCGCATGTGGTGGATTTTTTCGATACGGCGATGAATCGGCAGCGCCCGCTTGAGATCGAAGAGATCCTGGTCGAGGCAGGCGCGTCGATCGTTGGCAAGACGCTGGAAGCGGCCCGCCTTCGTCAGGCGATGGGCATTATCGTGCTTGCCATAAAAGGAGAGAGCTCGGATATGTCCTTTAATCCCGCGCCGGATGCCGTGATTCATGCCGGCGATCACTTGATCGCTATGGGGGACTTGCACGGGCTGCGCCAGCTCGAGCGTCTGGCTTCGGAGCGCGCATGAAGGTCACCTCCGCTGCCGAGATGCGCGAAATTGACCGCGCAACGACCGAGAGATACGGCGTGCCGTCACTGACGCTCATGGAGAATGCCGGCACCGGCGTGGCGAATTTCATTTTCCAGCGCTATCCCCAGGCACAACGCATCACCGTGATTTGCGGCAAAGGCAACAATGGCGGCGATGGATTTGTGGTCGCACGCAAGCTGCATGACGCGCTGCGCGTGGTCGAGGTCGTTCTGCTCGGAAGTGCGTCCGATCTGAAAGGCGACGCGGCTGCGATGTTTGCCAAGCTTCCCCTGAAGCCGTTGTGCGTGGAGGGCGTGGCCAAACTTACGCCTGAGGCGCTGGCGCGGATCGTGGATTGTGAACTGATTGTCGATGCGATTCTGGGCACCGGATTTAAGCCTCCGGTCCAGGGCCTCTACGCCGAGGCCATCGCAGCAATCAATCAAAGCGGGAAGCCGATCGTAGCAGTTGATATTCCCTCCGGCGCCGAGTCCGATTCAACCCATCCACAATCCGGCGACGGCATCGCGCACGCCGATGCCATTGTGACTTTCACTGCACCACGTCCGGCGCATGTGTTTGGTGCGCTGACGCGTGGACCGGTCGTCGTCGTGCCGATCGGCAGCCCCGAGGAGGCGATCGTGTCGTCGCTGAATCTGGAGGTGACGACACCACGCGACTTTTCTCGTTTACTCGCGCCGCGCGAGATGGACGCGAACAAGGGCATGTACGGCCACGCGCTGATTGTCGGGGGCTCGCTGGGAAAGTCTGGCGCTGCCGCGATGGCGGGAATGGCGGTGTTGCGCGCCGGTGCTGGGTTAAGCACAGTCGCAGTCCCTGGCAGCGTTCTGCCGAGCGTCGCTTCGTTTGCCGCCGAACTGATGACCGAGCCGCTGCCGGAAACCAAGACCGGCAGCATCGATACGTCGGCGCTGGATCGCGTTGTCGAGCTGGCGAGTGCGATGACGGTGGTCGCAGTGGGGCCCGGCATCGGCCGTGAGCCGGAGACGTTCGAATTCGTGCACCAACTCGTCAAGCAGGTGAAGTGCCCGATGGTGATTGACGCCGACGGGCTCAATGCGTTCCAAGGCAAGACAGAATTGCTCGACGGCAGCACGCGGCCGCTGGTGCTGACGCCGCATCCGGGCGAGATGTCGCGGCTGACGGGAATGTCAATCAAGGCGATTCAGGCCGACCGGCTGAACGTCGCTCGCAAATTCGCGCGCGAACATCATCTCGTTCTGGTGCTGAAGGGAAACAACACGATCGTCGCGCTGCCCGACGGACAGGCTTGGGTGAATCCCACCGGCAATCCGGGCATGGCCACCGGCGGCACCGGCGACATCCTGACCGGCATGACCGCAGGCGTAATCGGCCAGATGCCCGACGATGTGTCGCGAGCCGCAGTTGCCGCCGTGTATCTGCACGGCTTGGCGGGAGACGTGGCCGCCGAGACCATGGGCGAGCACTCGCTCACCGCGACCGACCTGCTGACCGGTTTGCCGGAAGCTTTCCGCCGGGCGGCGCGATGGGTCGGCGAGAGCGTGGCGCGAATTGGAAAATGAGCACAAGAGGCGCGGCTTTCGGGGTCAGAGGAAAGCGACGAAATTGCATCAGATTTGCCTCAATTTTCGCTGAAAAACTCAGAAAACCTGCAAGAAACACCGTACTTTTTGCGGGTATTGGCGCCCGATTTCGGGAAACCGGGGTATGAAGGGTCGCGGGCGGGTTGGCAGAAAATGCCTGTCCAAGCCGCAAAAAACCGTCGGTTTCGAGGCCGTTTTTCGTTGTTTTATGCGATTTTTGAGCTCTTTTTGTGTCTAATCGCGTCTTTTGCGTGCAGCGCTTCAAACCCGCATGAATACTGGCGATTACATCACGCACTCGGCGGAAGAGACGATTGCCCTGGGCCGCGAACTGGCTCCCACATTGCGGGACATGCACATGGTGATCCTGCGCGGCGATCTCGGCGCCGGCAAGACCACACTGGTTAAAGGCATCGCCGAAGGACTGCACGCCGCCTCGCGCGACGACATCACCAGCCCCACGTTTACGCTCATCCATGAATTTCGTGGGCCAGACGTCACGCTGTATCACGTTGATCTCTATCGCATCGAAACTGAACGCGAACTTTTGACATTAGGCTTGGACGAACTCTTCGCCGAGCCCGGTAATCTCGTGCTGCTGGAGTGGGGCGAGAAGTTTCCGCGCTTTCAGCGCGAGCGCGACGCAGAGATCTCGATCGAGCGGAGGGGGGAGCAGGAAAGAAGGATCGTCGCAGATATCGCCAAAGCTGGCAACTACGGGAATCCCGTAGTATGATAAAGCTCAAGTTCGAATGGCACGCGGCCAAGGCCCATAGCAATTGGCGTCGGCACGGCGTTAGCTTTGAGCTCGCGACATCGGTCTTCAAGGATCCGTTCGCGATTGAACGTCTCGACGACCGGCAGGAGTATGGAGAACCGCGCTTCGTGATATTGGGAATGGCGGAAGGGCAGGTGCTACTCTTTGTCGCCTATACCGAGCGCGAAGATCGAATCCGCGTCATTTCTGCCCGGAGGGCGACTCAGCATGAAGAAGAAGATTATTTCCGCCAGAACAGCTAGGCTTCTTCGCCCGATGGACAAGGGGAGCATAGAACAAGCGGCGCTCACAGATCCCGACGCGCAGCCGCTCACTGCTACTGACCTTAGCCGCATGAAGAGAACACCGCAAGCGAAGATCATTCGCCGAGCTCTGCAACTGACACAAGAGGAGTTTGCGGTGCGGTATCACATACCGCTCGGCACTTTACGGGATTGGGAGCAGGGGCGGGCAGAGCCGGATCAACCGACGCGAGCCTATCTCAAGTTGATCGCGCTCGATCCCCAGGGTGTGCATAGGACGTTGAATCAGAGGTCGGCTTAGCCACCGCCGGTTCCCAAAACACGCTAAAATCAAGAGTTGGGCCTGCCCCGCCGATTTGCGGTTGCCGGCCGGAGAGCATGTACGAAGTCACAGTCGAAGACACATTTTCTTCCGGACATTACCTGCGCAATTACAAGGGCAAGTGCGAGCGTCCGCACGGGCATAACTATCGCGTGCGCGTGACCTTGAGCGGCGCAGAACTGGATCACGCCGGCCTGCTGCTCGACTTCAAGGACCTGAAGGAAGTTCTGCGGCCGGTCATCAACTACCTGGACCACCAGATGATGAACGAGTTGGAGCCATTCACGGTTATCAATCCCTCGGCTGAGAACATTGCGAAGTATTTTTACGACCAAACCAACGCGCACTTGAGCGGCGTGACCAAAGGCCGCGTGCGCGTGAAGGACGTCACTATCTGGGAGACCGACACCACCACCGCCCGCTACAGCGAATAAGCGCAGCTTTCCAGCGCACGGCGCGTCCATATGAACAGCGCAATTTTTTGATCCGCACTGAGGTGCACTGAATTGGCTATTTATTTACCGGCAACTGTTGACGAAGAAAACATAGCACTCGATGAACTGACGCCGCGCGAGATTGTGCGTGAGCTCGACAAGTACGTAGTTGGGCAGCACGAGGCCAAGCGCGCCGTGGCGATTGCCCTGCGCAATCGCATGCGCCGCCAGAAGCTGACGCCCGAACTGGCAGAAGAGGTCATCCCCAAGAACATCATCATGATGGGCCCAACCGGCGTGGGCAAAACGGAAATCGCGCGCCGGTTGGCCAAGCTGGCGAACTCGCCGTTCATGAAGGTGGAGGCGTCGAAGTTTACCGAAGTCGGCTACGTGGGCCGCGATGTCGAATCGATGGTGCGTGACCTGGTGGAGATCTCCATCGACATGGTGCGGGAAGAAAAGCTGGAAGACGTGGCGGACAAGTCGGAGCTGAACGCGGAAGAGCGCCTGCTCGACCTGCTGCTGCCGTCGATGCCGACGCAAGTTCCTCCGCGCCAGCCTGCGGCCGACGGCACCATCGGCTTCAACATTGGCAGCGAACCGCTGTTGGCAGGAGAGCCGGGATCGCGCACCCGCGAGAAGCTGCGGCAACAACTGCGCGAAGGCAAGCTTGACGAGCGCATGGTCGAGCTCGACGTACGCGAGAAGTCGTTTCCTGCGTTCGAGATCATCACCAATCAGGGCGTCGAAGAGATGGACGTCAACATGAAAGACATGTTGCCCAACATCTTCGGCCAGCGCACCAAGAAGCGGAAGATGAAGGTCAGCGAGGCCTTCGAATATCTCATTCAGGAAGAAGAGCAGCGCCTGGTCGATATGGACCAGGTGCAGCGCATCGCGGTTGAGCGCGTGGAGAACAGCGGCATCATCTTCCTCGATGAGATCGACAAGATTGCCGGCCGCGAAGGCGGCCACGGACCTGACGTCTCGCGCGAAGGGGTGCAGCGCGACATCCTGCCCATCGTCGAAGGAACCACGGTCAACACGCGCTACGGCATGGTGCGTACCGATCACATCCTGTTCATCGCCGCCGGAGCTTTCCACGTTTCGAAACCCAGCGACCTGATTCCCGAGTTGCAGGGCCGCTTCCCGATTCGCGTCGAATTGCAGTCGCTTACCGTCGAAGACTTCATCAAGATTCTGACCGAGCCGAAGTCGTCGCTGACCAAGCAGTACATTGCGCTGCTGGATACCGAGGGCGTGAAGCTGGAGTTCACGGAAGAGGCTCTGCAGGAAGTGGCGAATTTCGCTTTCCGGGTGAACGAAGGCACGGAGAACATTGGCGCACGTCGTCTGCATACCATCATGGAGCGGGTGCTCGATATCATCAGCTTCGAAGCCCCCGACTTGGAGAAGAAGGACGTTGTAGTGGACGGCGACTACGTGCGTAACGCATTGACCGACATCGTGAAGGACCAGGACCTGTCGAGATACATTCTGTAATTGGTGGCATTCTCTGTTTCGAAATGGAGAATGCGTGCCGAGAGTTGCCGGGTGCCCTACACATTCGTGGTTTTCGAATGTGTGGGAGATCAGGAATGAGTGCAAGGAACCCGACCGACGGCGTTGGCGACAGACATCCCACTCATTCCAACGGCAGGAATGAGTGGGGCACCCGGCCGACCGACGGCGTTGGCGACAGAGCATCTGCACTCATTCCAACGGCAGGAATGAGTGGGGCATCCCGGGAAGGACCGGCGGTTGATGGCGCGAAAGCAGGTCCTTCGCTGCGCTCAGGATGACAGTGGTCTTGAGGATTTCACCCTCGCCGCGCTCGCCAATTCTCCCAGCAGCTCATGCGTCTCATCCCAACCGATACATGCATCAGTGATGCTTTGCCCGTAAGTGAGCGGAGAGTCTTCCACCAGCTTTTGAGCGCCTTCGACGAGATTGCTCTCAAGCATGATGCCCATGATGTGTTGGTCACCGTTGCGTAACTGGGCGGCCACATCGCGACAAACAGCGCCTTGCCGTTTGTAGTCTTTATGACTGTTGGCGTGGCTGCAATCGATCATGACTCGCGCAGGCAAGCCGGCCTGCTGCAACTGTGTCGCGACATTGGCCACCGAGGCAGCGTCATAGTTGACTGATTTTCTTCCTCCGCGCAGGATCACGTGGCAATCGGGATTGCCCGTCGTGACGAAGATGGCGGACTGGCCGCTTTTGGTGTGGCCCAGGAATGTGTGCGGATGGGCAGCCGACATCACGGCCTCGATGGCGATCTGCACATCGCCCGAGGTTGCGTTCTTGAATCCCACGGGACATGACAAACCGGAAACGAGCTGACGGTGTACCTGGCTCTCGGTAGTGCGTGCGCCGATGGCTCCCCAGCTCACCAGCGAAACTAGATACTGCGGCGTCATCACGTCGAGGAACTCGGTCCCAGCCGGCACGCCCATTTCGGCGAGATCGAGCAGGAGATGCCGCGCCAGCCGCAGGCCGTCGTTGATCTTGTACGACTGGTCGAGATGCGGATCGTTGATGAGCCCCTTCCATCCCACGGTGGTGCGCGGCTTCTCGAAGTAGACGCGCATCACCAGCAACAACTCGCGCGCAAACTCTGGCGCCACTTCCTTCAGCCGCCGCGCATACTCCCTCGCCGCCTTGACGTCATGAATGGAGCAGGGGCCGACCACCACCAGTAATCGCGGGTCGCGCCCGGCGAGAATGTCGCAGATGGCGGTTCGCGCGTCGTGAACCGTCGCGGCCGCCGTCTCGGTAACGGGAAGCTCTTCTTCCAGAAAAACCGGCGGCAGGACGACCCTGGTCCACCGGATGCGCAGGTCGTCGGTGCGGTAAAGCGTCATGCATCAAGAATAGCGGAGCGACCATGTGGTTCCAAACGGGAAGAAGACCTGCGGCCGTGAGACTCTTGGCAAACCATATCGAGCGCAGCCGAGAGACACTCAATCCTCTTGGTACAAAGAAGCCGCGGGTTGATCGACGGCCTTTCCGCTCGGGAAACGAGAACAGATCCCTCACTTCGTTCGGGATGACAAAACGGAAGGTGTGACGACAAAAGTAGAAAGACACGCGATCATCGATTGCCGACACGCGATTACCGATTCCCGAAGGTCCAGCCGAGACCGGTGCTGGTGCCATAGTCGCTGCCGGAAAATGTCGGCGGAGGCTGGTTATCCCAGTTGCCATAGAACGACACGTTCCAGGTGAAATTGCTCCAGAATTTAATCCAGTAGGTGGTATTCAGCGCGGTATAGACGCGCCCCGGCTGATTGAAAGCAGGGATTACCGTGGCAGCAATGGTCAGGTTAGTTTTGTTGAAGCGGAACAATTCTGCGGATGCGCCAACCAGACCGGCCAAGGCGTTCTGTGCCGACTGATCGGTCAACGTCTGCTTATACCGCGTGTTCTGGTAGGCGATGCCGCCATAGACGGCAATGCGGGCACGATTTGTGTTCTTCACATAACGTCCGATGCCGCCGCCGATATTCGCCTGCAGCGCGATGTCCTGCTCGGTGCTTTGCAGCAACGAGCCTACGCCGGTGTAAAACCAGTTGTTCCAACGCATGAGGTGGCGATAGTAGAGCGTCCCGTCATTGCGGGTCGAGGTGGTGACTCCGGTATTTGCCGTCAGAGACGAAGTGAAGGCTCCGCCGGCGGACCAGCGCTCCCGGGGATAGGCAACGTCCGAACTGAGGGTGTACTGGGTGGAGCTGTTGGCTTTGGAGAAGATCAGGCCTGCGTTAATTTCTCCGTTGAAGCGGCGCCAGAAGTTGGTGTCTGTCTGGTCGATCTGTACGACGTCTCTGCGCCGCAGTTCGGTTGTGTGGTCCTCACCTTCTACTACTTGAATGAAGATGGGTCGCGCCTCGTCCGTCTCTGCCGTCGAAAGCGTTCCGATATACGAATTGCCCTGCCCAGTCTTCACCAGGAACAGCTGCTTGCTTTCGATGTGATGCACCTTCAGCCAATTCACCTCGGACGTGCCCTTGATGTAATCGAAGCTGACGTAGAGGATGCCGGCATCGAGTCCCTTGATTTCGCAGGTGAGGCGGTCGCCGTTGTTCATGACCAACACGTCCGATTTCTCACGGGCGGCGAGGGGCGTAGTAAGCAACAGTGCGCAGAACAGCGCAGAGATCGCAATCTTCATGGCGCTTTCTATTTAAACAGGCAGTTTGTGGAATCGCCCCCGGTAAATTCGGGCGCAGCAACCGGCACATGTGCGGTGGCAGCCGAAGGAATCGCTATATCCCACTTTAGTTGCAGAATCCCTATCTTCTCGGTGTATTAACCGCGACTACTAGGAGTTCTGCGGGTTGGCGGGACTCCATGAAGCGCCTATAGTTGCGATGATTCGTCACTGAATCGCAACTCCAAAAGTGTAAGATGAAGCGTACCCAAGTACTTACAATTACAGCTTGCTTTGCCGGCGTGTGGTTCAACGGCGGCGCAGAAAAAGTGACCGTGGAGTGAAACTCCCGTCCAGCATTCTGCCCGACGAGACCTATGTCTGTTTCAGGTGCCGCTCACCCGAATCAGCTTATGCGCCACCGATGGTGAGTGGCCCGACCTGCGCCGGAGCGGAGTTGACCGCAGCAGGGGCGACGCGACTGGGAGAGGGAAGTTGGCAGAACCCACAAGATTGGTGGTCTGTCACCGATTGCAAGAGTTCGCACCTAGCTCAGTTAAGAGCCGCCGGCAAGCAGCGAAACACAAATTCTGTCGTACAACATCGATTTCAAGTCAGGAGAAGAAATATGACGAAGACCCAAATAAGTAAAGCTGCATTGGCAGCGCTAGTCATCATCGTCCTTGCCAGCTTCAGTTCGGTTGCCTTTGCCGGCGACAAGGTGAAGGTGGAAGGCATCATCAAGGGCCGCAGCGGGCCGGAGGTAATTCTGCAAACCTCGGACCAGCCGAAGCTGGTGGTTCTACTGACCGACTCAACCCAAGTGCAGCAGGTGCAGGGAGCACTTAAAGCCCGTCGCAAGGACATGTCCATGGCCGCGTTGATCCCTGGCCTCGCGATCAAGGTAGAAGGAAACTACAACGAGAAGAACCAGCTGGTGGCGACATCCATCCTGTTCAAGGGTGACGACCTCGAGCAGGCCCAGGCGATTCAGGCCGGCGTGCACGAGACCCAGCAGCAGGCGAATGCCAATCAGGCTGAGTTAAAGGCGCAGGCTGATGCGCTGGCAGCGCAGAACGCGGCGCTGAAAGAGCAGCAGCAGGCCATCGACAAACAGCAGCAGGAGATCGCTGCCAGCAAGGCGCAGATTGCGGCGAACAGCGCTCGCTTCGGAATGCTTGACGATTACTACATTCTCGACGAAGTCACCGTCTACTTCGCCAACGGGCAGGTTAAAGTCGATTCCAAGTACAATGCCCCCTTGCTGGCGCTGGTGCAGAAGGCCATGACCTACAACGGCTACAACGTTCAGGTGAAGGGCTATGCTTCCTCAGTAGGCAGCGCCACTTTGAATCAGAAACTGAGCGAAGAACGTGCCAGCAACGTCACCAACATCCTGTTGCAGCAGGGTCACGTTCCCCTGACCAACATGTTGGCCCCCGGAGCCATGGGTGAGAGCCGCCAGGTCGGCAGCGACAAGACTGCCGAGGGCCAGGCGGAAAACCGTCGCGTAGTTGTCCGCGCCCTGCTCAACAAGGGCATCGCGGGCAGCGAATTGCCACTGCCTTCAACCAAGAATTAAGACTCACTGACTCACTCGCTGGGACGGCTGCAACGCCGTCCCAGCACCACTAACCGGTGGCGAGCGAAAGCCATTCTCATTCGACGTTGCCAGCTCGCACCAGCAACCGCAGAAAGGCTTGGCGCTTATGATCCCTCGGCTCCGCATCCTCGTCTCCTTCATTTTGCTCTGCTTCGCATCAGCCATAACTCTCGCGCAGAATGCGCCGACTCCGGGGAATCGCCCCAAGGTCGGGTTGGTGTTCGAGGGAGGTGGTGCGCTTGGGTTGGCGCATATCGGAGTCATTCAATACCTGGAAGAGCACCATATCCCGATAAGCTACATCGCAGGCACCAGCATGGGCGGACTGGTGGGCGGCGTCTACGCTACCGGCCGCAATGCAGCCGAGGTGCGCGATGTGGTGAAGGCAATCAACTGGGACCAGGTCATCAGCGGTCAGACGCCTTATTCCGACCTGTCGTATCGCCAAAAAGAAGATGCCAGAGACTATCCCAGCACGCTGGAATTTGGTCTGCACAAGGGATTGCAATTTCCCTCCGGCTTCAATGCCGGCCAGCAGGTGGATTTGATTCTCGACCGCATCTCGTTACCGTATTCGGGAATAAAGAGCTTTAACGATTTACCTATTCCCTTCGCCTGCGTTGCCACAGACCTGGTTGAAGGGAAGGAGCACGTCTTTCGCAGCGGGCCGCTTGAACTGGCGTTACGCTCGACCATGTCGTTGCCTGGCATCTTTACGCCGGTGCACTCTGACGGTCACATCTATGTTGACGGCGGCCTGATGAATAACTTTCCTGTCAGCGTCGCCAAAGCCATGGGGGCGGACGTAGTCCTGGGAATTTATCTGCAAACCGAACCACTGAAGCCCGACGCGACGCTCTCCAGTTTCGGCGTGCTGGGTGAGTCGATTTCGGTGATGATCGCGGCCAACGAACGCACCGCCCTCAAAGATGCCGACATATTGGTCAAGGTACCGCTGCTGAAATACACCTCGATGAGCTATGACGACGCGGATGCCATCATCAAGGCTGGTTACGATGCTGCTGCAAGCCATGCCGACCAGCTTGCGCCTTTGTCCGTAGATGAAGCTTCCTGGAGGAAGTACCTGGATGAGCGCGATGCACGACGGGTGCGAGCAACAGCAGTGCCGCAGTTTGTGCAGGTCATCGGCGTCGATCCGGAAGTTGGCAAGGCGATGGGTACCGAGATGAGCGGCTTCATTGGGAAACCAATCGACATCGCAAACCTCGATCAGCAGATTTTGCACTTCAACGGCCAGGGCGCATTTTCCAGTGTGAACTATTCGGTGGTACAAAAAGACGGCGAGACTGGCTTACAGATCGATGCCCAGCCCAAGCCCTATTCACCGCCCATCGTGCGTCCGCTGATTGTGATCAACGGATCGGACTATAACGAGGTCTTCTTCAGCATGGGTGCCCGGGCCACGTTTCTCAACTTTGGTGGATACCGCCGTGAGTTGCGTGCCGATGTGACAGTAGGTTCGCAATACCAGATCTTCACTGAGTACTACCGGCCTTTCACTGCTCTCAGCCCCTGGTTTGTAGCTCCCAGAGTTGACCTCAACAGTTATCAATATCCGCTCTATAACGCCAACACGCTGCTCTCTATCTACCGGGACCGCCAGGCCCTGGGTGGTCTGGACTTCGGATACGCTTTCGGCCGCACTGGCGAACTGCGCCTGGGATACGAGGGCGGCTATGAGCGGCTCTCGCCTCAGGTTGGCAACAGCCTGATTCTGCCTACCGTAGCCGGAGGAACCGGAGACGTAAGGCTTCAGTACACGTTCACCACCCTGGACGAGCCCGTCATTCCGCGCAAGGGTGAAAGCGTCAAGTTCTATACCAAGTACTACAACGCGAATCCGGATGCTCCCGAAGGATTTCCGCTCTCCGAGCTGGGTATTCAAAACTTCTTCAAAATCAGTGACCCTTCGACGGTTTTCCTGAACGCATATGGTGGAACCAGCTTCGGCTATAAGACCGGAATTCCGGCCTTCAACTTGGGCGGCCCCACCCGGTGGGCGGCCTACGGGGAGAACGAACTGCTGACCAACCAGTATTTCCTCTTCCAGACCGGCTACATCAGGACGCTGAAGAAGCTTCCTCCGCTGCTGGGCAGCACCATCGACCTCATCGGAGAATTTGAAATTGGAAAAACCTATCAGCTTCCCAACGGTCCTAAGCCGCCATATCTGCCCGGCGATGTGGTCGGAGGCGTGATCGTGAACACCTTATTCGGCCCGGTAGAGCTAGGCGGCGCGGTCGGGAATTATGGGCACGCCAAGTTCTTCTTCCAGGTAGGAAGGGTGTTCTGACATACGAGGGCCCGTGGCAATGACCTCGGCCCCAGAGTAGAAAGGTTTTTTATGCGACGACCCATGGCTATTCCATCCTGCGCGGTTATAGTTGCTGCGTTCTGCGCCTGCGTTTTTGTGGGCACGTTTACTGGAGCGCAAACGCTCTCCAACGCGCCCAGTGCGCAGAAGGCAAAGACCCAGACAGCCAAAGCTGCGGAAAGCGCGTGGCCTCGCACCTTCACCAGCGGTTCGGACAAATTCCTGGTCTACCAGCCGCAGGTGGATAAGTGGGAAGGCAACCGCATCGATCTTTATTCCGCTGTCGAGATGACGAAAGAGAAGGGCAGCAATCCGACCTATGGCGTGGTCTGGTTCAATGCTCGCACCGAGGTGGACAAAATCAACCGGCTGGTGACGCTCGACAATATTGAGCTCACCAAAGTGAAGTTCCCGGTTGCTCCCCAGAACGAGCCTGTGCTCACCGCGCTGCTCCAGCAAAAGCTTCCCGGCGTGACCAAGACCATATCGCTTGATCGCCTGGAGGCAGCGCTGGAAGCGGACGGCGAGCCGGTCAAAGGTGTCGAGGTCAAGAATGATCCGCCGAAGATCATCTTCTCGACTAAAGACTCGGTCTTGGTGTTGATTGATGGCCCTGCGCAATTGCGTGAGGTTCAGGGGACGAAGCTCCAGCGCGTCATCAACACTAAGGCAGTCCTGCTCTTCGAAAATGACAAGAAGACGTACTACTTGCGCGTGTCGGACTGGTGGCTGCAAGCGCCGCAGTTGGAAGGTCCTTGGACTTATGCCAAGAAGCTGCCCGACGACATGAAGAAGGCGGAGGAGTATATCGTCAACCAGACCGGAGGACAGACCCTGCAAACGCAGCAGGCAACTCAGCCGCAGTCCGGGACAGCGTCGCAAACTGAAGCTGCGAAAGCTCAGCCTTCGCTGAAAGAAGCAGGCAAGAATGCGCCGATTCCCAATGTGTATGTTGCTTTTGGGCCCACGGAATTGATCGAGACGCGTGGCGAGCCGGTATACAAAGCCATTCCGGGCACCGGACTGGAGTACGTCGAAAATACCAACGGCGACATCTTCCGGCTCAGTAGCGAGTACTACGTTCTTATCTCCGGGCGGTGGTTCAAGGGACGCGTCGCTCGATGGACCATGGACCTTCGTCAGCAAATCTGACATGCCGCCTGATTTTGCGAAGATTCCTTTGGACAGCCCCAAGTCAACCATACTGGCTTCCGTTCCCGGAACACCCCAGGCAACGGAAGGCCTGATCGCGAATTCGATTCCACAAACCGCGACCATCACGCGCTCCGAAGCCAAGCTGACGGTGGTGTATGACGGGGAAGCGACCTTCGTTCCCGTCGAAGGCACCTCGATGTCTTACGCGAAAAATACTTCGGTTCCAGTGATCAAGGTCTCTGATAGCAATTATTACTGCGTTGAAGCCGGGGTGTGGTTCAAAGGACCCACGCCGCAAGGTCCATGGCGGGTTGCCGACACTGTGCCGGCAGAGATCTATACTATTCCGCCGAGTTCTTCGATCTATTACGTCACCTACGTGAAGGTATACGGATCGTCACCCGACGTGGTCTATGTCGGATATACACCGGGCTACTATGGGACGGTAGTTTCCTCCAGCTCAACCACGGTAGTCTACGGCACAGGCTGGTATTATCCGCCTTATATCAGCCCCACAGTGTGGTATGGCTGGCCGTACACCTATGGAGTAGGCGCTGGCTTCACCTACACCACGACCACAGGATGGAGCTTCGGATTCGGTTACGGTTACGCCTACTATCCCTGGTACTACCCGTGGTGGGGACCGATGGGCTACTACGGATACGGCTGGTATCCCTACTACGGCTGGGGAGCGTGGGGAGGAGCTGCGGTCGCCAACGTCTATGGCGTCTGGGGCAATACGGCTTACTCGCGTACGGGTGCTGCATGGGCCAATCCCTACACGGGTAACTATGGCGCTGCTACCCGAGGCTCGTACTACAACACGCAGACCGGGCGCTCAACCGTTGCCGGGCGCGGCACGAACACGAATATCTACACCGGCAACACGGCTGGATATCGCGGTGCTGCGACCTATAACCCGAATACCGGCATCGTCGCCGGCGGCGGCGCAGGCTATGCCGGCAACATCTACAGCGGTCAGGGCACCGCTGGACGCGGAGGCTTTGCCTACAACACGAATACCAACGCGGGAGTCGCGGCCGGCAAGAATAACGTCTATGCCGGTAAGGACGGGACCGTGTACCGCTACAACCGGGACAGCGGCAACTGGTCAAGCAACAGTGGCAGCGGATGGCAGTCAACCACCAAGCCGGATGCCAATATTCAACGCCAGCAACAAATGCGTACACAAGGCGCGCAACGGAGTCAGACCTTCAACTCGGGCAGCTACGGCGGAGCGAGAACGGGTGGCGCCAGGATGGGAGGCGGAGGGCGTCGCCGCTAGTGAGGAAGCCGCACCGCGGATTCTTGACGGTCGCGAATGTGAAGCCCCGGTAAAACCCACGGGCCGCGCCATGTGCAGCCTTGTCCCTAAATGGCGTAAGATTTCCGTGCGCCCAGGGTCCTGCTTGGTCTCCCTTCGCGACAACACTAAATTGGTATCAAGCGGAGTCACCAGCCATGCCCGCCGCGTCGTCCTATCCCACGCTGTGTGATATCCACGTGTGGGTGTGCCTGGCAGTTTACGCCTGCATCTGGGCCAATCTCCGCCGACCCCAACTACTTTCTTTAATACTTGGGCGGCTTCCACTAGCAATCGCCATCATGCACAGTGAAGGAGAATCACGATGTCTGCCTCAGCTCCGAATATATCGCCACTGAATTACGTGCAGGTCACCGAGCAGAAGAGATTGAACGAAGCTCGCGAGCAGGGCATTCCCTGGAAGAAATGGGGACCGTACCTGAGTGAACGGCAATGGGGCACGGTTCGTGAAGACTACAGCCAAGATGGCAACGCGTGGAGCTACTTCTCGCACGACCAGTCCCGCTCGCGCGCGTACCGCTGGGGCGAAGATGGGTTGGCCGGAATCTCCGACGACAAACAGCGCCTGTGCTTTGCGCTCGCGTTGTGGAACGGTCGCGATCCTATCCTTAAGGAGCGGTTATTCGGCCTGACTAACAGCGAGGGGAATCACGGCGAGGATGTAAAGGAATACTACTTTTATATCGACAGTACGCCGACCCATTCTTACATGAAGTATCTGTACAAATACCCACAGCGTGAGTACCCCTATAGCGACCTGATTGAAACCAACAAGCGGCGCTCGCGCGAAGAGATGGAGTACGAGCTCCTCGACACCGGCATCTTCGACGATGATCGCTACTTCGATGTTTTCGTGGAATACGCCAAGGGTGATCCGGAAGACGTGCTGATCAAAATCTCTGTCTTCAATCGGGGACCGGAAGCCGCACAAATTCACTTGCTTCCCACATTGTGGTACCGCAACACGTGGGCGTGGGACAAGAGCGAGCCGAAGCCTGCCATGCGCCAGGCAAGCGAGAACGCCATACAGGCTTCTCATCCGCAGTTTGGCGATTACACCTTGCAGTGCGAGGGCGCCTCTGAGTTGCTGTTCACCGAGAACGAAACCAACGCCGCCCGCCTCTGGCGGCAGCCGAATCCGACCCCATACGTCAAAGATGCTTTCCACGAATACGTAATCGCCGGCAACAAAGACGCGGTGAATCCGGCGAAGTCCGGAACTAAGGCCGCCGCGCATTACGTGCTTGACGTTCCGGCCGGACAGTCGAAGGTAGTACGTTTGCGGCTCAGTGCGAAACCGACGGCCAACGCGTTCACGACCTTCGACAAGGTCTTTGCTGCGCGCCTCGCAGATGCCGACGAGTTCTACCATCGAATCACGCCGGCCAACCTGAACGAAGACGAGCGCCGGGTCCATCGCCAGGCTCTGGCGGGCATGCTGTGGACCAAGCAGTATTACTATTTTGACCTTGATCGCTGGCTCACCGAGCATGACTCTCACCCGTTGATGGGCACGGGCAAAGGTGGGGCGCGTAATCCGGAATGGTTCCACATGCTCAACAGCGACGTCATCTCCATGCCCGACAAGTGGGAGTATCCCTGGTACGCGGCATGGGACCTGGCCTTCCATACCATCTCGCTGTCGCTTGTCGATTTCGACTTCGCGAAGGACCAACTGCTCTTGATGCTGCGGACCCTCTACGCTCATCCCAACGGACAAATCCCCGCCTACGAATGGAACTTCAGCGATGTGAATCCCCCGGTTCATGCCTGGGCTACGCTGTTTCTATACCGGGTTGAGACCGAGCTGGGCCGCGCCGATCTGCGTTTTCTGGAGCGCTCCTTCCAGGGGCTGATGCTGAACTTCAACTGGTGGGTGAATCGCAAGGACCCCGAGGGCCGCAATGTGTTCGCCGGCGGATTTCTCGGGCTGGACAACATCGGCGTGTTTGACCGTAGTTCGCCGCTGCCGACCGGCGGGCACCTCGATCAGGCTGACGGCACCGCATGGATGGCTTTCTACTGCCAGTGCATGCTGGAGATCGCGCTCATCCTGACGGAATACGACTCGATGTACGAGGAGATTGCTTTCCGCTTCCTCGAGCACTTCGCCTGGATCACCTATGCCATGGATCGCATTGGCGCCAACCAGGATGAAATGTGGGACAGCGAGGATGGTTTCTTCTACGATCTGCTCCATTTCCCGAACGGCGATGCCATGCGTTTGAAGATCCGTTCCATGGTCGGGCTGCTACCCTTGTGCGCTGCCACCATCTTCGAACCGGGTGCCATTGCCAATCATCCGAGAATTCTCGAGTTGGTCGAGTTGTTCCGCAAACGTCATCCGGAGGTGGTCAAACAGATTGCGGTATTCGACGGCGGTTTCAAAGGCTATGCCGACCGCAGGATGACCTCCGTCTGCAGCCACGCGAAGCTGGAGCGGATTTTGAAGTACATGCTCGATGAAAACGAGTTCCTCAGTCCCTACGGCATCCGCTCGCTGTCGAAATACCACCTCGATCATCCGTTTGAATTTGACTTCGGCGGCCAGCAGTATAAGGTGCAATACTTGCCGGCGGAGTCGAACACCGGAATGTTCGGCGGCAACTCCAACTGGCGAGGCCCCATTTGGATGCCAGTGAACATTCTCATTCTTCGCGGACTGCTGAGCATGTATGCCTTCTATGGCGATGACTTCAAGGTTGAATGCCCGACCGGCTCCGGCAAGTACATGACCCTGTTCGAAGTGTCCAAAGAGATTGCCCGCCGCCTTTCCTGCATCTTTGTCCGCGACGAAAGCGGGAAGCGTCCGGTCTACGGTGGAACCAAAAAGTTCCAGGACGATCCCTACTGGCGCGATTACATCCTGTTCTACGAGTACTTCCACGGCGACAACGGCGCTGGCCTGGGCGCCAGTCACCAGACGGGATGGACCGGGCTCGTGGCGCGCACGCTTGATCTTTTTGCCCGCTTGAAATCCGAAGACCTGTTGCGCGGAGGCTCTAGAGTCGTCGCCGAGATGACGCGGGAGCAGGTCGTGGGACAATGACGCAGGGCAAGGACGGTCTCGACTCGATCTTGCCGGAAAAGGACAAATCGCGTGCGATGGCTGCGTAACCTCGTGCTGGTGCTGCTCACAATCATTGCGGTTCTGGTCACGGTCTGGGCGGCCGCTGCCCTCTTCTTCGACTCGCCCTATCCGGCGCTGCGACCGGTGCTTGCCATCGTGTATCTGGTGGTGATCTTCGGCGCCTTGCTGTTGTTGCGCCGCAGCCACGCGGGGTTGGTGATCGCGCTCGTGGCTTTCGCCATCGTTACTATCTGGTGGTTGAGTATCAAGCCGACCAACACTGCTGATTGGGCGCCCGACAACGCCCAGACCGCCTACGCCGACATCAACGGGGACCAGGTAACGATTCACAACTTCCGAAACTGTAGTTACGTCACCGAGACCGATTACACCTGCCAGTGGGAAACCCGTTCCTACAACCTGGCGAACCTGAGCGGCGCCGACATCTTTATTACCTGGTGGGGCTCGCCCTGGATCGCGCATCCCATCGCCAGCTTCGACTTCGGCGATCAGGGCCATGTTGCCATGTCGATCGAGACTCGCGACGTGGTTGGCCAAAGCTATTCCGCCATTCGCGGATTCTTCCGCCAGTACGCTCTCACTTACATCGCCACCGACGAGCGCGACGTCATCCGCCTACGTACCAATTACCGCAAGGACGAAGAGGTCTACATCTTTCGCACCACGGTAAAGCCGGCGATGGCGCGCAAGATTTTTCTCGACTATCTGCAACGCGCCAACGAGCTGCACAAACAGCCGGAGTGGTACAACGCGATCACTAACAATTGCACCACCAACATCGCGGTCTCCGCCGATGAAGCTCGCAAGACGCGAATGCGCCTGGACTACCGCATCCTGCTCAACGGCAAGATGGACGAGATGATGTACGAGCACCACACCCTGGTCACCGGCGGATTGCCCCTGCCCGAACTGAAAGCCCAGGCCCACATCAACCCGGTTGCTAAAGCCTGTGGCGACTGCCCCGATTTCTCCACCGTCATTCGCCAGGGCAGGGTCGGCTTTACGCCGAAGCCTTCGGTCACGGCCTCGCCTGCCGCGCCGTAAGAGCGGTCGTTGGCTCTTGGCTTTTGGCTCTTAGCTCTTGGCCGGAGGCTCGCCCCTTCTTTAAGGGTGTCATCCCGAGCGGAGCCGAGGGATCCGCAGTTCGCCGGGCGCACCACCCAAGCGTCGTTTGGCTTGGGTGGGTTCTTCGGCTTCTTTCTGACAACCGACCACAGACAACTGACAACTGTCTCTAGGGTGCCCCATGTTCACGTCCATCCTTTGGACGTTAACGTGGCTGATACACCGCTCGAGCAGGCCGCCACTCTTCTGATCAAAGAATGATCCCCAGGTCAGCCCAAAGGATGGGCGAACCTGGGGCACCACGTCCGAATCCCACTCAAGCCCAAAAGAAGGCTTGAATGGGATACCCGGCAAACTGCAGGTCCCTCGACTACGCTCGGGATGACACCACTACTGCAGGTCCCTCCCTTTCGGCTACGCTCGGGGTCGGGATGACACGAGTCGCCACCGCCGGCGTGCTAATATCTTTTCCCGCGAGCGGCTACCCTGGCTGGCTCGAACGGAGGCCTGCATGGGAGGCTTAGTCCCGTTAACCGATGCGTCGCGACGCCCGGTACGCATTCCCGTCGTTACCGCTCTGCTCATCCTGATCAATGCCATCGTGTTTGGCATGGAGCTCACCCATGGCGATCCGTTCGTATTGCAGTGGGCAGCAGTTCCGGCGCAGATTATCTACGGCCATCGCTGGATCACCATCCTGACGGCGATGTTCATGCACGCCAGCTGGTCTCACATTATCGGCAACATGGTCTTCTTCTGGGCCTTCGGACCGGAGGTGGAAGATGCGATGGGCCGCGGCCGTTACCTGATCTTCTATCTGCTTGGCGGCGTGGTGGCCATGTTGGCGCAAGTTCTCGCCAACACCCATTCCACCGTGCCCAACCTGGGCGCCAGCGGAGCGATTGCGGCGGTGATGGGCGCGTTTCTGGTCATGTATCCGCGCGACCAGATCAAGTCAATTCTCCTGATCTTTATATTTGTGAAGATCACGTTTATCCCCGCATTCCTGCTTATTGGCTTCTGGTTCCTCACCCAGCTGGTCAATGCCGGGCAGGTAGCGCAGGCGCAGTCGGGAGGAGTGGCCTACCTGGCGCACGTCGGCGGGTTTATCTTCGGCGTAATTTTCGCGCGGATTTCTGTGCGCTCGCGCCCAAGCTACGCACAAGGGTAAATGGAGAGTCGATCGGCGCCTGACGAATCCCACATATTCCAAACGAAGGAATATGTGGGCCACCCGGGCTTGGATGGCCACGCGCCAATTGTGGGGACACGTGAGCTAGTGGGCGCACGGCCCACTGGCGGTGCCGAAGGTATTGTCGGCCCAGGTGTTCTGGCATTCACGGTTGGCGTCGAACAGATCGAAGGTACCATTGCCTAAGGCGGTGTTGGTAAGGATCTCATTATCGGCGGCGCCCTCTTCGACTGCGATGCCATAGCGTCCGTTATACGCGGATGTGTTATGCGTGATGCGGACCTCGCCGTTGATGCTCGAAGTTGCGATACCGTCCTGGCGATTCCCGCTGGCCAGGTTGCCGCTAACCTCGGCTGAGCCACGATCGGTGGTTAACACGATGAATCCATCTAGATTATTTGTGGCAATATTCCCGTGAACCCGCACGGTTCCCCGCCCAAACACGAAGCCCCAGTTGTTTGCGGTACAAGTCACAGCAGTGATTTCCTGAGCTCCGGTTGAGTAGAGCAAGATGCCGCCAGAGGTTGTGCCGGTAAAGTTACTGATGACGCCCGGTCCCTGGATGCGAATGCGCGTCGCTCCAGACTGTGTCTTGATGCCGGCGACTGTATCTGGCGTGGATGAACCGGTAATTCGGTGGCCAGCGAGACTTAAGACGACATCGTGCGCACCGGCGCCAATGATGACCCCGGCCTTACAGCCCGTCAGATCCTTGGCCAGCACATAGTCTCCGGGCGCTGTGATGAAGGTTCCACAAGCGGTGATCTGAGTTTGTCCGTTGGCAGAAGTGGCGGCGAGTTGAAGTAACAAAAAGAGTACGGAAATCGTGAGTCGAATGTCCCTCATTCGAGTGGCAAGCAAAGCCATTGCTGTATTCCTCCGATGCTGATCGGTGATCGCCCGGCGTGCTCGTGAGTTGCTGAATTGGGCGTGGATGAATATACACCGGTCCTGGAATATCGACCAGCCGCTAGTTATATCTGCTTCCTGCGTCGAATATTTCGTGAGCGCTATGCGACTGTAGATCACATTTTCTCCAGCATGTCACTACCAGTCGAATACTTGACGAGCAGATGCATCTCTCACGAACCCTCTATCCGCCGCGATAGCATTCCTATCCATTCAGCTAGCATCGCTTGCCGCATCGACAACACGCGAGCTGCAACGATATGCAAACTTCTCAACTGTTTGCAGCAGCTTACCGATTCTCTCGCCTTCACAGTGAGACTGGCCGTGAGATTGCCATAGTGAAGGCAGCTGTTCGGTGATGCAGAAAACCGAGTATCCCGCACTCGAAGCCGAAGGCTACTAAGCAGCAAAGCTACCCCGCCGGACAAACAGAGTAGTGGACGTCGGCCAAATCCGGCTAGGGCAATGCCCGCCAAGGCTGTCTGCCAGTGCTCGTTCTGAGTAAGCCTACAGAGAGAGAAAAGGAGAAGACAATGAACCACGCTACATCTCTAACTCGCAACGAGGGTAATCGAGCTATCACCACCACGATGGTTATGACGCTCGTTTTGGCGATCGCCTTCACCCTTCCGAAGTCCGCCAACGCGCAAAACTCGGCTCCGAATGTTTCAAACAACGCGCAAACCTATGAAGCGCTTATCGCCGCGCATCCGGGATGGGTGCAAGTACCCGGGCAGTTGATGCCGGCTGACTGCGTGCACGAAATTCCTAACGGCGCAAACGTCGAAATCAAAGACGGTCAGGTAACTGGCGATGTCACGTTGAAGGGCCAGGTCATCGCTCACTATGACGCGTGCTCCGAAGCTCCGATCCCCACGCGGCACGTGAGTGCGAGCCAGACTCCGAGCCACAATCCCAGTTTCAACGGCTGGGTCGAAGCCTCGCAAGAGAACGTGTCGTTAGGCTCAAGCGACAACATCGATTGGATGAGCGGATACTTCTATGTGCCTAACAATCCTTCGGTCAATGGCGGGCTGATTTACATCTTCAACGGCATCGAGCCGTCGAGCCAGAATTGGATACTGCAGCCCGTATTGCAGTATGGAAGCAGCCCTGCCGGCGGCGGCAACTACTGGGGAATCGCCAGTTGGCTGGTCGGCACCGGCGGAGCCTGGCATAGTCCGCTGGAGAGAGTGAACGCGGGAGACAGGCTGTGGGGCTATACCGAGCAGACGGGCTCCAGCAACGGCACTCTGTACTGGACCTCGGAAGCCTATGACCTGACCACGAACGCGTATTCCTGGATCACCGCGTCGACCTACGGCCTGCATTGGACCTGGGCTTACGAAGGAGTGCTCGAAGTCTACGGCGTCAACTCATGCTCGCAGTTGCCGTCGAGCGGTTATGCATACTTCTATTCCAACTCCGTGGACCACGGATATCCCTACTACTATGGCGTCTCGCCGGCGTTCTACGGAGCCGTCTACCAGTCCGGCTGTAGCGACTGGGTCTATGTAACTAACCCCTACGATTACACCTACCTCTTCTACTAAGACGGGTAGTTAAGCATTGGGTTCCGGTGGTGCCGTGCGGGGCAAACCGGAACCCAGTTTCGTGATAGCCGCCTGGATGTGTCTAGAACTCCCTGTAAGCTGCTGAAAAAAAGAGATATTGATGTCGCCGCCGGCTCAGCGGAAATTTGGCGCCCTCTGAGCCGAATTTAAAAATTATGCTGAGGCACAGTTTGACGCTCAAGAATTTGTTTCACCTTAGTTCGCATTTTGGGATAAACTCCTGCCCTGCAATTTCGGTCAATGCGAATCGTGCGTGATTCGCCTCCGGAATGGTGTGCGGTTAAGGAGGAAACAGTGAAACGTTACATGCCTTTCGTCTTGCTTGCCCTGTTCGCCCTGGTTGCGGCGCAGGCAGGCGCAACCAACCTGATTCAGAACGGAAACTTTCAGAGCGGTGACTTCACCGACTGGACCATCGGCACAACCGGCAACGGATCATGGGGTACGGGATATCCAGTTGTTACGGGATGGCCTTTGGGTGGAATGAACGCTGCCGAAGGCGAAGTCGGCGAAGTGAACTTTACCGGATCGCAGGAAGGCGGCACCCTCACGCAGAGCTTCAACAGCGCTGGAGGCGCTGCGACGATCTCCCTGGATTGGGCAGCCATGGGCGCTGGTGGTACCAACGCCGACGGTGGTGAGTTCACCATTATCTTGAATGGAACTCAGGTCGCCCAGTACGACACGGGAACCATCAACGCTGACCAGCTCCTGAATGGGGTTCTCACCGCGAATGCGAACCTCAATAACGGAAGCAATACGCTGGAACTTGAAGTCACCCGTAAGTACCTTACGGAACCGGGAGGCACTCCCTATCAGTTCGTCACCGGCGTGGATGTGGAAGGCACGGTACCGGAGCCAGGCTCACTGGTTCTGATGGGATCGGGCGTTCTCGGTCTGGCCGGCATGCTGCGTCGCAAGCTGTTCTAACGCACAGGCGGTAGGCCATCTCAAGCTGGAGCGCAATGCTCCAGCTTTTCTATTTGAGCGCAGCCGAACGGACGCCATGATTGCGGCAGCCGTGCAGCGGGCGGAGACGATCATGCGCTCTCCTGATCAGGCGCACTTGGCCAGATGACCCTGATCGCCCTGCACCAGATCAAAAGTTCGCGGCGTGTCCTGCCCCTCGATGAAAATCTCGAGCCGCAAGCTCGACCCGTCGAGAGTCCCGGTATAGGTGGCCTTGATCCCCGAAGCAGATAAGCCGCCGTCAGCCGCGGCAGGGGCCGGCGTCTCCGCCATATAGATACCTTGGACTTTGAAGTGCCCCTTATCGTCAAGCTTCAGGGGTTGCGAAATACTTCCTCGGGCGCAGTCGAATTCAATGTCTGCGCCGCTGTCGTTGACTTCCATGCGAATGTGCTCACCGCCCCACACGCCGTTCGGAACCGCTTTGGCCGCAACAGCGGGGACGGATTGCGCCGGTCGCGAACCCGTGATTTGGGCCGCGCAGGATAAAGCGACGCACGCCGGGATTAGTAACACGGCCACAAATCGCATTGCAACATCTCCTCGTAGATTGCCTGCGTCACAACCACAGAGCTTCCTTCTGCTTGTCGTTGGCTCGTAATTTATCGATCTCTGGGCAGCGCAGGCCAGTCCGGTACCCATTGTATGGCGACGGCGGAAACGTACGTTTTCAACGGAACCCAAGGCCTAGCGGATTTGAGCTCCGGAGTCAGCGATCCTGATGTCAGAGCGCCGCGGTTGTGGCCCTCGTCGCGGATGGCCATCGTTCTACTTGAGGTTTAAGCAGAGCTTGCTTAGCTGCAAGCGGACTGAGTGTTGGTCCGGCTGGCCTGTTTCTAGACCAGCCGGAGTTGCGATTGCGGTTAGTTGCTTGGACCGTACGCGGTGTAGGTTGCGGTGTCCTGCACGACGTAGCTGCCACCGGCATTGCCCAGCAGAGTAACGTATACCTGACGTCCGTCGGTCGGCAGGTTGCCAATCAGTACTGAGGTACCGGGCACCTGTACGGCCGCCAGATCGTAGGCTCCCGGCGCGCTGCCCACGTACAGCCGATAGAGGCTGGTCGGAGGATTGCCGCCGCTTTCTGGCGTCCAGGTGAAGGTCACCGTTTTGCCGGTAAACATCGAGCCCTTGACGGGTCCAGTGATGACCGCCTTCACGATGTTGGCTGCGGTGTAGGTTGCAGTGTCCTGCTGCGTTCTGACCCCGCCGGCATTGCCATAAAGAGTGACGTAGAGGGTGCGGCCGTCGGTCGGGATATTGCTGACCGTCAGCGACAGATTCGGCGTCTGGAATGCGGCGATGTCGTAGGCACCTGGAGTTGAGCCTACGTACAGCGTGTAGGTACTCACCGGCGGATTGCCGCCGGTCTCGGCCGACCAGGTAAAGGTGGCCGTGCTGCTGCCCAGCTGCGAGCCCTTGGCCGGGCCGCTGATGACAGCATTGACGATGTTGGCAGCAGTGTAGGTTGCGGTGTCCTGCTGCTTGTAGCTGCCGCCCGCGTTTCCGAACAGCGTGACGTAAATGGCGCGTCCGTCGGTCGGGATGTTGGGTACAGCCAATGACAGGTTGGGCGTCAGCAGGGCGGCGATGTCATACGCACCTGGCGTCGAACCCACGTACAGGCGATAGCTGGTGGCGCCGGTTTGCGCCGTCCAGCCGAAGGTAGCGTTGCTGCTGCCCAGCTGCGATCCCTTGGCTGGCATGTTGATGATGGCTGCGCTGGAAGCCGTGTAGGTAGCGGTGTCCTGCTGCGTTCTGACTCCACCCGCGTTGCCGTAGAGGGTGACGTAAATCTGGCGTCCGTCGGTCGGGATATTGCTGACCGTCAGCGTCAGGTTCGACGTCTGGAAGGCGGCGATGTCATAGGCGCCCGGGGTCGAGCCCACGTACAGCGTGTAGGTGCTCAACGGAGGGTTGCCGCCGGTCTCAGCCGACCAGGTGAAGGTAACCGTGCTGCTGGTTAACTGTGAGCCCTTGTTCGGGCCGGTGATGACGGCCTTCACGATGTTGGCTGCGGTGTAGTTGGCCGTGTCCTGCAGAACGTAGGACCCGGTACCGTTGCCGAACAGGGTGACGTAGATGGCGCGGCCATCGGTCGGAATGTTCGGAACTGCCAGTGACAGATTGGGCGTCAACAAAGCGGCGATGTCATAGGCACCGGGCGTCGAGCCAACGTACAAGCGATAGCTGGTGGCCAGACTCTGCTTGCTCCAGCCGATGGTTACGTTGCTGCTGCCAAACTGCGAGCCCTTGACCGGTGTGGTGATCACGGCGGTAACAGGGGGGCTCACCGTCAGTACACCGTTGACGAAGGCGAAGGTGTAGTTGGCCGCCATCAGCGTGCCCTGGGTAACCGTGATCGGGTAGTTGCCCGGAGGCGAGTCGTTGTTGGCAGTGGTGGACAGGTTGGGCGAACCGGAGAGCACGCCCTGGTTGTCGCCATTCACAAAACCGCTATAGCTGGCCGTGAGCGGAGGTACCGGACCGCCATCCGGCATGGTCTTGTTGTCGGCCGTGACCGTCAACGTCGCCTGGGTGACAATCAGGCTCCCGCTGGCGGATGACGACGCATAGGTGGAGTCACCAGCAAAGCTGGCCAGTACTCCGTCGGGGTAGCTGCCCGCGTTGATTCCTGCCAGGCTTGCATTTGGCAGAGTCGCGGTTCCCGTGTTGTCGGTGGTTCCGCTGCCCACGGGATTGCCATTCAGGCTGAAGGTTACGTTCTTGCCGCTGACCGGATTACCTCCGGAGGTTAGAACGGCCGATAACGAGGCGGTTCCGCCGTAGGTACCGCTGGCGGAAGCCGTGCTCACGCTGGTCGGAAGCGGATTCTCCGGCCCAGTGGGCAGCGGCCAGGCATAAGCCCCGCGGCTGCGGGTCCACAGTGCCAGAGTGGTGGCGCCGCGATCAACCGACATGTCCCAAACCATGACGTTGGGCAGGCCGTTGTTGAAGCGGTTCCATACCGGAGGATTAGCGGTGATGTCGTCGGTGTAGTAGAGACCGAAGTCGGAGCCGGCGAATACCTGTTGCGGGAAGTTCGGGTTGACGATGACAGAATCGACCGGTATGTCAGGCAGGTTGCCGGTCTTGTCGGTCCAGGTGAACCCATCGCACGGAGTCGAGGTCATGGTGCAAACTACGCGGAACACATGGCCAGGAGTACTGGGAGAGTTGTTGTTGAAGCCGCCGACGGCGGCATATCCGGTGGGAGTGCCGGGCGCCGGAGAGCTGGGATCCAGGGCGATTCCCATGATTGGACGGTTGGGCAGAATGGCGTTGTTGCCGGTCACGTTGACCCAAGTGGCTTGCGCTTGCGTACCGGTACCCAGGTTGAAGCCGATCTGCACGTTGCCGTCGTTGGTTCCAGCGATAGCCACGCTCTGGTACTTGGGCGAGTACTTGACCTGATTGATGTACGAGCGGTTGCCCAACGTACCTTTCGTCAGGTTTGCCGTGATTGGGTTATTGGTGACATACCACGTGTGGGTCGACGCCGACGCGCCAGTCAACGATTCCCAAACGCGGGTGGTGCCGGCCAGCAGGTGTCCGCAACCAGAGGTTGAGCCGGCAGCCGGGCAGTCATCGCCGCCAGCGATGCCTCCGTGGAAGAGGTTAACCGGCAGAACGAACGACTGGGTGTCGCTGGTCCAACTGCCTCCCCACGATGACCAGGTTGCGCCGGGCTGGGTGCAGTTATGGATACAGCGGCTGAAGCCACCGCTGTTATTGCCTTCCCAGTAGCGAAGACTACCGGTGTCGTCGCCCTGCGTGGTGCCGCCGAGGAAGCCGCCACCGTTCATGGCGAAGTTGGCAGCGTTAATGTTATTGAAGATGATCGAGTTGCCGCTGCTGCCGCCGGTAACGGCGGTTACGACTACCGTGGCTCCGCTGCGTGCGGCGGTCACGACGGTCGGAAGGTCGCGGGCGATCGCGGTGACGATGTTGTTGCCTTCCGTCGTGGTGCTTGAGCTCAACACGACCTGGCCGGTGGAACTCCCCGAAGTGACGAAGGTGAAGACCTGCGGACCGATCTGGAATTGCTGACCGGCCTGCGCACCACCTGTGGTCAATGTGATGGTTCCCTGGGCCTGGGTTGACCCGGTGCCCATCGGATCGATTAACCCGGAGAAGCCGTCGCCGCCCAGGCCCATCTGCCACTGCGCCGCCTGGGTGGGTGAGCCGGTAAACATCACCGAGCTTGGTCCGTTGTCCTGTGCGCCTCCGACAGCAGAAGGATTCGCCGAGGTGGCGAAGTTGCCGCTGATGTCGCCGGAGTAGAACTCGATGGCATTGATGCCGCCGTCGAGGTTGAACCACGTGGGGCGGGCGGTGTTAAGGGCTGCCACACTCGCATTCGTGGTGGCGTGAACGCCGCCGTCGTTTCCTACCAGAAGAATGTCAGATGAGCCGTGAACAAAAGCCAGCGCATGCTGATCCACGTGGACCACGTGGTTGCTCACGTTGCTCCCGTTGTATCCGCACGTCAGGTCGTACCAAGCCGTGCCGGTACTGCTGGCCAGCCACACTTCGAAGGTATCGAAAAATACGCGGTCTGGGTTATTGGGATCGACGACCACGCCCTGGTCATACCAGTTCTGCGGATAATCGGCGCTGCCGGCTGAGCCGGAGCCGGGACCGCTGCTGGCGCACGCTGGCAGTGAACCGCCAGCCGAGCCCGCCATAAAAGTCCAACTCGTGCCGCCGTTCTTGCTCACCCAGGCGCCGATCTGGCAGCCGTTGGTGTTGCCGCAATTGCTGTTGTTATCCCAATCGATGGCCTGCGCCTGGACGTAAATCGTGTTGGGATCACTGGGAGCCACGCCGATGTCAAGGCGGCCCAGGTTGTTGACCGTGCCACCGTTGGTCGTAGTTCCGCCGGCGGCGCCGTTTCCGCAATAGGTCGCGTTGCCACCAGTGAGTGGATAGTTGCAAGCATTCCCGCTGCCGGCATTCATCAGGGCGCCGGTAAGGTACGGGCTGCCAGTTACCTGGGTGCCAAAAACAAAACCGTTGGAGTTGCTCGCTATGGAACTGAAGGCGGGGCAGCCGCTGGCTTGCATGTTGGCGGTATAGACGCCGTTCGCGCCATTGAGCCCGAGATCATACTGCACATAGGTGGGAAAGCCACGCGAGCCCACGGCGGCCAAAACGCGGGTTACGCCGCCGCCCATGTCAGTGAGTTCGAGGCCGGTGATGTCCTGGCGCTGGCCGACGTAGCTATTAGTAAGGCAATTGGTCCAGGTCGCGCCCTGGTCGTAGGAGAACCAAAGGCCCTTCTTGGTTCCAGCTACGATGTTATTGCTGTTATTGGGATCAACCCGAACTTTGCCGACCGCGTCGTACTGCGGGTAGTTGCCCGCCGGCTCGCTATACTCGGGGCCAAAAACGTCGGCGCCCAGGACCGTCCAGGTGTTGCCGCCGTCGGTCGACTTGAAAATGCCCTGGCTGCCCATGGAGAATGAGCCGTAATTCAGGTCGCCGGTACCGGCATAGATGGTGTTGTGATCATTGGGATCGAGTGCCAGCGTGTCGATGCTGGTGGTCGACAGCAGCGGACTATCCGTCATGACGGTCCAGGTGGTGTTGGCGGTGCAGCAGTTGGTTGTTTTCCAAACGCCGCCGCCGACACTGCCCATGTAGGCGACGATACTGCCGTTCGTCGTCGTGGTGGGATCGGTCACGATGGCGTTGACGCGTCCCTCGGTGGTTCCGTAGTCATAACAACCGGAACAACCCGTCATGTGCTCGGGCATTGGACCAAGGGCAAGGAAGCTTGCAGGATCCAATGATCCCATGCCGTTGATTCCGTGGTTCACAACCAAGCCCTTGCGCCCAGCCGGCACGCCGCGCTTGATTGCAAGATCTTGTTCGGCGGCCTTACGCGTCCAGGCGGGCGAGTAGCGGCCCGTGGGATATGTCAGGCGGTGGTTCCAGAATTCTTCCTCGCTGATGAGACGCTCGGCATCGGTGGGAGCATGGCCGGGAGTGAACTGAGTGGACACCGATGTCCCCGAGGAGCCTATCGCGGTGGCGGTGAGAATCGGAGTGTTCTTGCCCCCGGTGGTAGCACTGCCGGAGGAAGACAGCTTCGGCATAGTTGCGGAAATGTTTAACACGCCATGTTCGTCGGCGCTGCCTTGGATGGTGGCGACGATGCCCGCGGAGTCGGTTTTGATGACGATCGTGACTCCCTCGCCCGGCTTCCAACTGCCGCCGCTAAAAATCATCGTCTCGCCCGGCAGGTAGCTGATCTTGTCGGCCACCAGCGTCGGCTTTTCTACGCTGCGGCCATCTGTCCACTGCGCACTGGCAATGGGTGAGAGAGCGAGGATGGTGGCCAGAATAAACAGACAAACAACATCAGGAGGACGAAGCAGGCGACGATTCATCATTTGTCTCCGAGGAAAATTCCGGGTTTCAGAGCGAATCCCGGTGTCAGGCAATGGGCCGATGGGTCACGCTATAGGCCCAATCGATTGAGCAGATACCTTAGTACTATCTTCCCCGTAGGGTGTAAAGACAATTGTTGAAAAGCGGTTGCAACTTTCCGGTCATCTTATGGGTTGTAGGTGTCGATCCTGGCTACCTCGGGAGGAAGCAGGCTTGCATCTCGCATGTCGAGCGGTTGCATAAGGATACCGAGCTCCGGGAAAATTCGAATTCCGGTTAGTCGAGCCGCAGGACTGGTCGGGATTCGGTGTGAGCAAGAACGCCAGCAGGTTGCGGAACTAAAGCCACCCCCGGTACATTTTGACCCAAGGTTTAGTGGCAAATTGAGGCCCTGGCCTAGTCAAAAGCTTCTGGTCGCTGAGTTGGGCAAGCTCCCTTAGATTCCTACAGCGCAGTCTTGGAGATGAGCGACAGCACGACAATGGCGGCAGTTTGAGTTGCCATGGTTGTCTTTGTGCATGGCTGGACTGCGAAGTGGACTCCAAGCGATATGAGTGCTTGAACAATTGGTGCCGGGAGGGGGGGTCGAACCCCCACGAGGTGATAAGCCTCGGCGGATTTTGAGTCCGCTGCGTCTGCCAGTTCCGCCATCCCGGCTTTGGGGTGGTTGCATCGGCGGCAAAACCAGTATCGCACAGCGTGCGAGTATGCTTCCACACCGCTGCTCGCCCCTTCCGAGATCGCGGGTGACGCCGCTTTAGGGTTCTCAGATAAGCTGAGAGTGCCAGCGCCGAAACGGTCGGTTCCACCTAACTTTTTCTCTCGTTTGAAATGGCTTCGCCGTCATTGCAGTCTGGCGGAGGGCCGGCAAGTCGCGACGCTACTCCTGCCCTGCTGCCGGGTTATCATGCGCAGGGGTGGACTTCAGCATGCTTCGGGGCTTGCTCACACGTCTTTGGGTTCCAGTGGTGGCCTGCTCTATGGCATACGGGCAGGGTGCCCAGACCAGTTCGGCAAAACCATCTGGAACCTTCACTACCACCTCGCGCAATGTTGTCCTGGATGTCGTCGTTACTGACAGCACCGGCCAGCCGATTCATGGCCTGAAGGCGCACGATTTCACCATCCTGGAGAACGGCACGCCGCAGCATGTCAAGGGCTTCGAAGAGCACCGGCCCGACGCGCCATCCGCGAAGTCACCTGTGCCGGTAAGTCTTCCGGCCGATACTTACACCAATTACGTGACCAGCGCTGAGCCGGGAGCGGTCAACATCATCCTGTTTGATTCGCTCAATACCGATCGCCTGAACCTGACGACGGCGCGGCAGCAACTGCTCTCGTATCTGGCCAAGCTTCCTGACAACGCACGGGTTGCGCTGTTCACCCTCGATGGCGAACTGCATCTGATCCACGGCTTCACCGATAATCCGCAGGCGCTGATTGAAGCGGCGCAGCAGCTCTCTTCCACGCCTAACTCGGTACAACGCAACGCCCGCGACGTGAGCAACGAACTGGCGGAGGCGAGACTTACAAAGATAACCAGCAGCCCGAAGATGTACGCCGCACTCTCCAGATTCATGTGGGGCGAGTACGATTCGAAAGTCCAGTCACGCATGCTGGTCACCATGGAAGCGCTGAATCAATTAGCGCGCAGCATGGCGATTTTTCCCGGTCGCAAGAACCTCATCTGGATCTCCGGCGGCATTCCGTTTGACCCCACCGATACGGCTCCCCAAATGCAGAAGACGGCTTCTCTGCTGGCCGCGACGCAGATCGCTGTGTATCCCATCGATGTGCGGGGTATCGCCTACCTGGGGGCTGACGGACCCGCTCCCAGTCAGGATGTGTTTGGTCCGCGCGGCGGCGACTACGGCGAGCGATCGGGTCAGGCTGACGAACTGGCTGCAGTGCACGAGACCATGCTCGATATCGCGCGCCTTACCGGCGGCCGCGCCTACATCAACAACAACGACATTCCCAGCCAGATTCAAGACATCGTGCAGACCGGCTCCAGCTATTACACCCTGGCTTATCGTCCTGAGAACCAGGAGTGGAATGGCAAGTTTCGCAAAGTCGCGGTGAAGGCTGCGCAGCCGAACGTGAAGCTACGCACCCGTCCCGGGTACTACGCCGTGAAAGATCCGTTCGGCTCGCCGGATGTCGATCGCAGCTTCTCGTTGGCCATGCAACCGGGCGTGCCGCCTTCAACCAGCCTGGTGATGCAGGCCCGCGTGCTCCCTCCTGAAACACCCGACAAAGCGACGCAGATCGACTTTCTAGTCGATGTGCGCGATCTCCAGTTCCTGATGTCGGGCGACCAGCGCCGTCAGCCGAACCTGATGTTTGTGGCGGCAGCGTGGGACGAAAAAGGCAACGCGCGAGGTAGTGTAACGGGAACGTATCAGCAAATTCTGCAGCCGGCCGACGTGCAGGTATTGCTGCGCACCGGGCTGCGTTTGCAGCATCAGCTTGCACTGAAGCCGGGCAACTATCAGCTCCGCCTGGGGCTGGTCGATCGACTGTCGGGCAAGATGGGTACCATCGACGTGGCGCTGAAGGTAGGGCCAAGCTGAACGCGGCGCCCAATGTAATCCTGGCATATTCGCCGGGCTAGGATGTGAATACCGGCAGGTGGCTTTTCTGCTTCGGTGGCGTCGCCCGTTCGTTGCCATTGATTCTCGAACTGTCATTACTTTCTCGAACTGTCATTACTTTTCTTGAAGCTGTCATTCTGAGCGCAGCGAAGAACCTGCTTTCTGTCTCTCGAACTGTCATTCTGAGCGCAGCGAAGAATCTGCTTTCTGTCCTCGCTGCGAAAATCTGCCATTTAACAGGACTCTGTGCGTCCCATCACATACGGGTTCTGATCTGCATGCGACATTGCCATTAGCATGCCTCGCGAGCACCGCTACTTCGTTTACATCCTCTCCAGCAAATCGCGGCGGATCTACACCGGCGTTACGGGCGACCTTTTTCGCCGGGCCATGCAGCACAAGCGCGGCGAAATTAAGGGATTCACTCCACCCTACAAGATTGATCGGCTGGTCTTTTACCGGGAGTTCCAATACGTCCGCGATGCGATCCGCCGTGAAACGTCCATTAAAGGGTGGCTTCGGGCGCAGATCGCCTTGATCGAACGGGAAAATCCCACTTGGGACGACCTGGCCGATGACTGGGGAAAACCGTTGCCAAAGCTGAACTTTTCGCCCGGTGAGAGGAAAACAGATTCTTCGCTCCGCTCAGAATGACAAATCTGACGCAACGATTTTGGCTGATCGCTGACAGCTGCCCACGCAAAAACGAAGAGGCCGAGTCCGTAACCACGAACTCAGCCTCCGGTTTCGATGCGCTGTTACTGTTGCAAGGCGTTGATCACAGGCGCCGGACTGGTTGTCATGATGACCACCCTTTGCGGCGACAGCGACGCGATGATGTATCCGATGCCAACCTGAACGTTGTTGGAGTCGATCAGCGGGAAACGTCCGCAAGTGTTGAAGGTACTTCCGACCGACGTACAGGTAGTACTGTCAACGTTGTAGGTTGCGGTGATCGACTGTCCCATCACCGGTCCATTCGGACCGCTGGTATCGTAGATTCCGGTCATGTTGCCCATGCCGTCTGCGGTGAAGATATCCACTTCAACGGTTTGTGACGGCACAGCCGGGCCGATGATGGTTCCGCCGGCATTCACATTCACAAATGACGAATTGGCTTGCGATGGAGGCCGCTGCTGTTCCATCACGCCATAAGTAACGTTGGCGTCCGTCCCCAGCATGTAGCCCTGATCGGTGTTGGCGATGTACATGATCGGCGAGGTGGGGAGGCCAGTCCAGGTGGTGCGTCCGGTGTTGGTCACCGCGTAGGTTCCTGAAGGCTTGCTTTGGGTGAGCGTACCGCCAGTATTGTCGTCGATGGTGTCCCAGAAATTGCCCATGGTATCGAACGTGATCAAACCCAATGACGTTTCAGAGACGCCGCCGGTTACCGCCGTGAGCTCAGTGATTCCGTTGCCGTTCAGGATGGTGTTATTGATCGGGATGAACGTTGTCTGCAGGGTCATGTTGAACAGGATCAGCGGCGTGGATCCGGTGACCTTATCGGTTTCGATGGCAATGTAGTCCGAGTCGTCAGTGTAGTACCAGGCGAAGTTAGCCGACCCAAAGTTGAAGGTGCCGCGTCCCGTGGTCGCGTCGGCTAGTCCGATGTTGCCGGTGAATGCGGTATTCATGGCGACGGTGCCGTTGTCATTGGAATCCGTCAAGCCGCTGCCAATCGTTCCGCCCGCTCCCGTCACTGGCTGCAGGTTGAATGTGCCTCCGGCAGCGTAACGGTGGTCGGAGGAGTCCGCCCCATAGCCGCCGAAGACCCAGTTACCTTTGGAATTCTTAAAGTCGGTCGGAACCGTATTCTGGGTTTGGAAAAGACCGGACCCGTACTCCGTGGTCTTGCCGTCTCCGTTTTCCAGGAAAGCCCAATAACCGGCAAGCGAGTTGGTCAATTGATAGGTGCCGCTTCCGATCGCACCTCCGGGGCCAAACATCAGCGTCATGGTTCCGTGACCGGTGGCATCGACGTTATAGGTTCCCGTCACCGTGACCCCGGTATTGACGCTGCTGGTACTTACGATATCGGTCACACCGCTGGTGATGTTACCCATGCCGTCGGCCGCGAAGCTGCCTGCCTGCAACACCTGTTTGCCGTTCAGAAATCCGCGGAACAGGAAGGTGTAATTGCCGGCCAGGCGCGCCACTGAGCCCCCTACGGTCAACGTGAAATTCTGTGACAGCGAGACCGCCGGGCTTTCTGAGTCGGTGACTTGTATGGTGAGAGGGTAGCTGCCCTCAACGGTAGCCGTGCCATAAATCACGCCATAGTTGGGGTCTAACGCGAGGCCGGTCGGCAGGGTGCCGGCAGTCAGTGCCCAGGTGTACGGCGTGGCGCCGCCCGTCGCGGTCAAGGTGAAATCGTACGGTACGTTGATGGCCACCACCTTCAAGCTCGTCGTAGTGAAGGCTAGTGGATTATTAACCGTGAGCGTCAGGCTCTGGGTGGCGACCGCTTTCGTGGGCTTCTGGGAATCCGTGACCTGCACCGTGATGGTCGAGGTCGAGGTCGTGCTCGTCATTCCGCTGAACACGCCGCTCGAATTCATGCTAATGCCGTTGGGCAAGGTACCGCTCACGATGGCCCAGGTGTATGGCGCCTGTCCACCGGTTGCTGCCAGCGTCGCGCTATAGGTTTTGCTAATAATGGCCGTCGGTATTGAGGTGCTCGATACCACCAGCGGAAGAATAGTTACAGGAACGCTACCCTTGCCGCATCCCGACAAAAACAACCCCAAAGTAACCGCTAACGCGAGCCCTGATTTGCGCAAATTCATAGGATCCCCAAACACAGACAGCCTTCACCCGGAAATGCCCAACATTCCGGTCAAAACGAGCAGAACTGTTCACCATGCCAGAGTATCGCAAATTCGGCTTCTTGCGGTAGTCCCGGTGCAGAATCGCTGGCTATTCAGGCCCGCTTTAGGACGGCCCCGAGCTACAGTGTAGAAATTTCGCTGATGGTAAAACTTCGCTGCGCGGCCTCGCGCAAGAAATGAGCGGTGACGTCATCTTCGCCTCGCGATTCCTGGTTCCAGATAACCAGCGCGGCGACCGATACCCCAACCTCAGCCGCCAGGGCCTGCGCTTTGTCGAGAAGCCTGCGGTTCACTTCGAGGTACCCCTCTTGACCAGCAGGCACTTGGTGAACTTCGACGCTGGAGTGTCGCAGAATTTCGTCGTAAATCGCGCCCCAGTCGCCGGGGCGATCGGTGACGGAGGATTGCCTGAACTCTTCGGGCGGAGATGGCAGCAGCACGTAACGCGGCACCTCGGCCTTTTGAGCGGCTTGCAGTAGAAGCAAGTCAGCTCCACAGGCCGCCGAGCAAATAATCGCCGAGGGCCTGCGCTGCCGCAAGTATTCTTCGATCTTGGTCCGAACGGTGGGAACACTTTGTGGTGGAAATCGCGGCGTTGAGGCGTCGGCGGCATCAATGCGCCGTCCCGCAGAAACAACGACCGGTCCGCGCACGTCGGAGCTTTGATTCTCAGTCATGCTGATGCCTCCCGAAAGACCGCCAGTGGGCCACTATACTTCAAGAGCGTGTCGTCTCGGCGGCTGGTTAGTAAGGCGCTGAAACTGCCGTCTGGATGTCGGGCTGGTCCGCTGTAACATGGTGGTCTAGCCTTGCGAGAAGGCTTTATGGCAGGCCTGTCCCAAGTTTCGCGGCGAGTGCTCTTTGCCGCCCTGGTGCTGTTGACCATCGGCGGGATGATCGCCCAACAGACCTCGTCGCACCAACGCAAGACCAGCGAGCCCTATACCGGCGACCTTTCGATCTTCGAGACGCCGGGGCGCGATCAGCAACTGCACATCGATCAGGTCATGGACGCCCTGGCGATTGCGCCGGGTAAGGACGTCGCCGATATCGGGGCCGGCTCAGGATGGTTCACCGTCCGTGCGGCCAAGCGAGTGACCGAGAGCGGAAGGGTGTTCGCGGTTGACATCAATCCCGACGCGATCAAGTACATCGACGAGCGCAACGCCAAAGACGGCATGCACAACGTGAAGACCATCCTCAGCAAGCCGGACGATCCGCAGCTGCCTGCCCACAGCATCGACGCGGTCCTTCTGCTGAAGACCTATCACGAGGTGGCGCATCCCGTGCTCCTTATGCGCAACCTGCGGCCGGCGCTGCGTCCTGATGCGCTCATCGGCATCATCGACCGCAACGGCAACGGTGCCGATCACGGGGTACAGAAGAACATTGTTGTGCAGGAGATGAGCCAGGCCGGCTACGAGTTGAAAGACGAGAAAGACAGTCTGGTGACGGAGGCGAATCCGGAGGGCTACTTCCTCATCTTCGCTGCGAAGTAGACCGGATTCGCCGCGAAGCGAGGCTGGATTCGCGCTTTGAAGGGGTTGGATTCCCTCGTTGAAGGGGCACGGTTCAGCCGTACCGAGAGCAACCCAATTGTTTGTGGGCTTCAGCCCCGGGGCGACTGGCGCCACAACCACAGTGCCTTTCCTGCTAAACTCGGCGTACTCTCGTAGGCGGAAAATCACGTGCTGCTGGAACTGCGAGTTGACAACTACGCGGTCATCGAAAGCGTTGCGGTGCAGTTCGCGGCCGGACTCAACCTGCTGACTGGCGAAACCGGCGCCGGAAAATCTATCCTCATCGATGCTCTCGCCCTGCTGCTGGGCGATAAGGCCTCTGCCGACTCCGTTCGCCATGGAGCAGAGAAGAGCGTCGTCTCCGCCGTCTTCGACGACGACTCCAAAGCCCTCGACGCCGTGCTCGCCGCCAATGGCCTGGACGCCTCCGAAGAGCCGCAACTCATCTTGCGCCGCGAGACTGCTGGCACCGGCAAAGGCCGCGTCTTCGTCAATAATCAGCCGGCCACCGTAGCGGTCCTCAAGCAGCTTGCTCCGCACCTGGCTGTCATCCACGCACAGAACGAAGCGGTGCTGGCGTTCGACGATGCTTCGCGCTTGGCATTGCTGGACGCCTTCGCCGGCGCGGATACGCAGAAAACCGCGCAGAGGCTTACGAACGATGGCGGGAGGTCGGCCAGCGCATAGCCGATCTGGAGCGCGACGAGCAAGACCGCCTGCGACTGCTCGACCTGTGGAGCTTCCAGAAGAAGGAGATCGCCGCGTCGCGATCTCGAGCCGGGTGAAGATGAGAAGCTCGCCACCGAGAAGCGCCTGCTGGCTAATGCCGAACGGATCTACGGCGCGGCGATGTCAGCCTACGACTCGTTATACGAGAGCAATGCTTCGGCCGCGTCGCTCTTGCGCGGTGCTGCACGCCAGCTGGAAGAGCTGTTCGCGCTTCGACGAACAGTTTCGCCAATCGTTGACTCAGCTTGACTCGGCGCGTATCACAGTGGAGGACATTGGTCAGACATTGCGGGAGTACGCCAACAACATTGATTCTTCGCCCGAGCGGCTGGCGGAGGTCGAAGACCGGCTGGCGCTGCTCGATCGCCTGAAGCGCAAATACGGCCCGTCGCTTGACGAAGTCATCGCTCTCGGCGCTGATCTGGAACGCAAGCTTACCGAGATGGAGAACAAGGACGAGGTCCTACGCGGCTTAAGGTCTGAACTGGCGAAGGCGGCGGAGGAGTATCTCGCAGCCGCTCGGGCCATCTCGCGCCAGCGCTATGACGCCGCCCGACAGTTGGAGAAACAGGTTGAAAGCGAGATCAACGAACTTGCAATGAAAGCGCGCTTCAAGGTCGAAACCAGCGGCTCAGACGACGAGGCGAACTGGACCCCGCGCGGATTCGACCACGTGCAATACCTCATCTCGGCCAACCCGGGCGAGCCCCTGGGTCCAGTCGGAGAGATTGCCTCAGGCGGCGAGCTGTCGCGTGTCATGCTGGCGCTGAAGACCAGTGTTGAGGCCGGTCCGGCGGGACGTTCGCGCCGCAACGGCGGAGCAAAGTCGGGTGCGCATCGCACGCTGGTATTCGACGAAATCGACAGCGGCATCGGCGGGCGGGCTGCCGAAGCGGTCGGCAAGAAGCTGAAGCAACTCTCACGCACCGCGCAGGTCGTTGTGCGTGACCCACCTGCCGCAGATTGCGTCGTTCGCCGACCAGCACTTCGTCATCGAGAAGCGCGAGGTCGCAGGACGGACGAAGACCTCGGTGCGATCGCTCGACGCTCGGGAACGTACGGAAGAACTGGCGCGCATGATGAGCGGCGCCAAGCTGACCGAAACCTCAATCAAACACGCCGAGCAGTTGCTCAAGGCAAATCGGTAGGAACGGATACATGAGCAGATGAACGGGTGTCCCATTCGGGGGTGCCCAATCGCGGCATCTGTTGCCGGGGTGGGAGTTCGAAATCCTACCCGGGCAAAACCAGCCCGAGTGGGGCACCCGATATAGGGATGGGACGCCCGATAGAACTTCGCCTCAATCGGATATTCTGTTACTCGCATGGAAGCATTCGTACGCAACGTCCTGCTGGTCTTCGCCACGCTGTTCCCCATCGTGAATCCGGTGGGCATGGCTCCCATCTTCGCGGGCATGACTCTGCCCTACAGCAGCGCCATTCGCCGCACCATGGCGCTGCGCATCGCGGTCAACGGAATCGTTCTGCTGGTAGCGTCGCTCTTCATCGGCTCCTACATCCTTGAGTTCTTCGGCATTAGCATAGCCGCCGTGCAGTTGGGCGGAGGGCTGGTGGTGACCGTTTCCGGCTGGCACATTCTGAACAGTCATGCCGGTGTCTCCGATCGTCAGTCCGATGCGCCGAGAGATAGCTCCGAAATTCTCTCCAAGGCTTTCTATCCGCTCACCTTGCCGCTCACCGTTGGGCCGGGATCGATCGCTGTCGCCATCACTCTGGGAAGTAACGCCCATTCCGAAACCCACCTTCAGTTAATCCTCACATCGCTGGCATCCGTGGTTGGCAGTATCTTGATTGGCTTGTCGATCTACCTAAGCTACCGCTATGCCGATAAGTTGGAAGAGCTTCCTGGGAGCCACTGGCACGAGCGTGCTCATACGGCTCTCGGCGTTCATCGTGCTCTGCATCGGCATCCAGATTATGTTCAACGGTCTGGAGTCGTTTTACAAAGAAGCGCTGCACCCCGAAGCGGCAGTGAGCTTCCTGATATCAGCGGGTAGAATGAAGGCATTGTGAGGCTCGGAATCGATTTCGGGACGACACGGATTGTCGTCGCTGCGGCTGATCGCGGCAACTATCCGCTGGTGAACTTCGAGACTCCCGACGGACAAGCGCGCGACTGGTTTCCCTCGGTGGTAGCGGTTTCGCGCGAGCGCCGCGTCTATGGCTGGGAGGCCGTGGATCTGCACGGGAAGCCGGGTTGGACGATGGTGCGTTCTCTGAAGCGCGGCCTGAAGACAGCCGGCCCGCATAGCACATTCGAAGTTGAAGGCCAGCGCCTCAATCTTTTCCTCATCGTTACCGAGATGCTGAGCGCGCTGCGTCACGAACTCATCCATCGTTCTACGCTGGGAGCCGATGAGAGCACCAAGCTGCGAGCCATGCTCGGCGTACCTGCGAATGCCAACAGCAATCAGCGCTTCCTGACCGAGGAGAGCGCGCGAGCGGCAGGCTTTGAGGTGCTTGGCCTGTCGAATGAGCCTTCGGCGGCGGCGATTGAGTTTGCCCACGGCAGCAGCGCCGAGCGCAAGAATAAAGAGAACGCCACCTTGCTGGTGTATGACCTGGGCGGCGGCACCTTCGATACCTCGCTGGTTGCGCTGGGCGATACCGAGTACACGGTGATTGCCTCAGACGGGATTGCCGATTTTGGCGGCGATGATTTCGACGAGAGTCTCGCCGAACTAGCGCTGGATGCGTTCGGCATTTCCAACAGAGAGCAGGAGGCGCTTACCGACGGCCAGCGCTTCGTATTGCTCGAGGAGTGTCGCGAGAAGAAAGAGGCGCTGAATCCCAACAGCCGCCGCGTTACCGTCGATCTGGGACGAGTGCGCGAGACGTGGAAGGAAGTCTCTATTCCAGTCGACGAGTTCTACGACCGCTGCCGCCCGTTGATTGAGGAGTCGCGTGAGGTCGTCGAGAATTTGATAGCGACATGCCCGGAGAACGCCATCGACACCTTGTATCTCACCGGCGGCGGCTCCGAGTTGCCGCCAGTCGCGCGTGTTCTGCGCGAAGCGTTTGGACGCAAGGTGAAGCGTTCGGCCTACATGCGCTCGGCGACCGCGATTGGACTGGCGATTCGCGCTGCTGAACACGAAGGAGCTGCCTTGCGCGAGCAGTTCACGCAAAACTTCGGAGTGTGGCGCGAGGCCGATAGCGGACGCAACGTAGTTTTCGATGTGATGTTTCCTCGCGGAAGCAAGCTGCCGGTAAAAGGGCAGGAGCCGTTGCGCATCGTACGCACCTACCGTCCGGTTCACAATATCGGGCATTTCCGTTACCTGGAGTGCTCGCATCTCGACGACGGTAATCAGCCACAGGGGGAGATCAGCAACTGGGACGAGGTTCGTGTGCCGTTTGATCCTCAGTTGCGCGGTTTGGAAACTTTATCGGCACAGGCGGAACACCGCTTTGCGCCCGGCGAAGGCCCGCTGGTCGAGGAGGAGTACACCTGCGATAGCAGCGGTCAATTGAAGGTGCGAATCTCTGACAAGTCTAACGATTACGCCCAGGAGTATCGGCTCGGCCATTGGTCGAAGAACGGCGAACGGGTGGCGAAGAAGAGGAAGAAAAAGTAATTAGTAGCTAGTGATTAGTAATTAGTAATTAGAAAGATGGGTACGACCGTTCAGATTTTGGGAGCGTGTCGCTGATGGATACATGCTGACGTCACTTCGAATTTCCAGTCACTAATTACTAGCTACTAATTACTTTACTTCCCATGCCTACGATCACTTTTCTGGAATGCAGCAAGTGTGGCGAAAAGCTTTCCGCTGATCAGCCGCAGAATATCTGTCCCAAAGATGGCGGCCCGCTCTATGTGCGCTATGACCTGGACGCCGTTCGCAAAGACAAGCGCTCGCGCGACGCCGTCGCTGAAGGGCCGAAGAGCATGTGGCGCTACTCGGCGGTGCTGCCTGACGTCGAGCCAGTGACGCTCGGCGAGGGCATGACACCGCTACTGCGCAGCCACGCTCATCCCAACCTGTGGATCAAAGATGAAGGGCTGAATCCAACTGGCTCGTTCAAGGCGCGCGGCATGAGCATGGCCGTCAGCATGGCTCATCGTTACGGCTTGAAGAAGCTGGCCGCACCTTCTGCCGGAAATGCCGGAGGTGCTCTGGCCGCGTACGGCGCCGCGGCTGGAATCGAAACCTATATCTTCATGCCCAAAGATGTGCCTCTGGCCAACCGCCTCGAGGTCGAAGCTTCAGGGTCGCACCTGACGTTGGTCGACGGGCTGATCAGCGATTGCGGCCGCATGGTCGCCGAGCGCAAAGACAAAGAAGGCTGGTTCGACGTCTCGACGATGAAGGAGCCGTTCCGCGTTGAAGGCAAGAAGACCATGGGCTATGAGGTCGCCGAACAGCTTGGCTGGGAGCTGCCCGCGGCCATCCTCTACCCAACTGGCGGAGGAGTTGGCCTGATCGGAATGTGGAAGGCGTTCGAAGAGATGGAGGCAATCGGCTGGATCGCGCCCGGCCATCGTCCGAAGATGATTTGCGTGCAGACCGCGGGGTGTGCGCCGATCGTGAAGGCCTTCGAAGAGAAGAAGGACAGCGCCGAGATGTGGCCGGACGCACACACCGTCGCCGCCGGCTTGCGCGTTCCCAAGGCATATGCCGATTTCATCCTGCTCGACATCATGCGCAAGAGCCACGGGACGGCAATCGCCGTGACAGATGACGAACTGATGACTGGACTGAAGAAGATGGCGTCGAACGAGGGTATCTTCCCGGCTCCTGAAGGCGGAGCTGCGCTGGTGGCCTACGAGAAGCTGGTGGAGAGCGGCTTCCTCAGCCGCGATGAGCGGGTCGTGGTATTCAATACGGGTTCGGGTTACAAGTACATCGACGCGATTGCGAAGTATTGGGGGATTTCGCCCTTCGCGCTTCCGACCTCGCGGAGTATGGGCGGGATTATTGGGCCGTCTTAAAGCTCTCTGGGTGCCCCATTCAGGCTGGGTTTGCCCGGGATGGGGCTTTTGAACATCCCCACCCCGGCAACTGACGCCGGAATGGGGCACCCGGCGGAGCTTCGTAATTCTTACCTTGCGCGCTCGGCTGCCGGAGCATGAACGTCAACCCCCGGCCGCGATGGCTGCTCTGACATTGTGGTAGCACGACGTGGGAGTCGCACCAGAAACACCGACCCTTGCGACGACGTCTTCTCCAAGGCAATTTCGCCGCCGTGCTCTTCTACAATTTTCTTGGCGATGGCTAAACCTAACCCGGTACCGTTGGCTTTCCCGGCACTGACAAACGGCTCAAATAGAGACGCTCGAATCGGCTCCGGAACGCCTCCCCCATTGTCAGATATCCTACATTCCAGATGTTCCTGGGAGACAGCAATATCGACCAGCACTCGCGCGTTTCCGTTGGCGCTTGCCTCGCAGGCGTTCAGCAGCAGATTGAAGAAAACGCGCTCCAATTTGCGCGGATCAAAGACTCCTGTCGTAGCGCCGTGCTCGCGAATTTCGATGCTGATGTCGCGGAAGTCGGGCGAGGCGTGCACCGATTCCGCGGCCTTGGTGACGACTTTGCTCAAGCTCCGACGGCACGGGAACGAGACTCGGCTTCTCACGCGAAATCTCCACCAGCGAGTCGATCAACTCCGTCATTTGCGAAGCCCCGCGACGGACTTCAGAATAAATCTCTTCGCGGTCGAAGTTGAGTTCATCCACGTTGTACAGAAACTCTGCATTGGCCACCACGGCGGCGAGCTGGTGACGGAGGTCGTGAGAGATCGAACCGGCGGCGCGACCCAGAGCGGCCAGACGTTCGGCTTCCAACTGCTTTCGCTGTAGTTCGAGCAATTGCAGGCGCATGCTATTGAAGGCGGTGCCCATTTCCGCCATTTCGGCGCTACCGCGCGGTTGCAGCGCGTAGCGATAATCGCCGTCAGCCAAGGCGCGCACAGCCCCCACCAGCGAGTCCAGCGGTCCGGTGATGGCCCGCGAGATCAAGAGCACCAGAACGATGGCGCCGAATACAGCGATGCCGCCGAGCACCAGCATCATCACGTTCAAGCGGCTCAAGAGCGTATCCCACGGTGTCAGAGACAGCAGCAGATAGCAGCGAATGGGTATCTCTGAGCTGGCCGGAACATTGATACTGGCCACTGCATAATGCCTGTCCCCCAACCAAACTTCGCGATTCTCGCTGCTGTCGTTATAGATTTTCCCCAGCTCCGCCGCATTGAAAGGCTGGGTCGAGGCCACAGCCAAATTTCCGGCAGTCAGCAGCACTTCACTGCCGGCAAAACTGCCGAGCTGCTTGGCAAACGAATCATCAATGCGCTTGCCGATGGTTAGATATCCCAGCGCAATACTCTCAGGGCCGGTCCCGGCGATAATCGGCCGAGACACGACCAGATAAATGTCGCTGCCCGCCTGCCACAGCCCGGAGTCCTTGCTGCGCTCCAGCGATTGGCGAAGCAGCTTCGCCGCGGTGGCATTACCGATCTCGGGACCGTTAACGAGTACCGCAACGACTTCACCGTTGGTCCGCGCGAGGATAAACAGGTCGCTGTCAGACAGCTCACGAAAATCGCGGGCGCCATCCTGAATGGTGGCAGTGTCGGGAGCGGTCATCAGCGACTTGAGCGGTGGAATCTCGGCCAGTAGCGCAGCCGAGCGTTCCAACTCGGCGCTCTCCTGGCGCTGAATTCGCCCGAAGTCGCTTACCGAGGATTCGGTAGCCTCGGAGATCTGACGCGCAACTTCGCTTCGCACCGCCTGCCGAATAACAAACAAGCTGGTCCCGGTGAGGGCGGCAAAGATGGCCACCATGGCGAGAAGCAGTTGCGTGCGCAGCGTGAGTCTTGGGATGGCTTGGTCCTCGTCAGGATGCGACCGCTTCGGCCGCCATCACGAACTTGTAGCCTACTCCGTGTAGCGTGAGGAAGTGCCTGGGAGTGGAAGGATCAGCCTCGAGCTTCTGCCGCAGCCGCAGGATGTGGTTGTCGACGGTACGCGTGGAGGGGTAATTGTGGTAGCCCCAGACTTGATTGAGCAGGTCGTCGCGCGAGATAACTCGGCCGGGATGTTCGAGGAAGTACTTCAGCACACGGAACTCTTGCGCGGTGAGCGTGACTTTCTGACCGGAGCGCGTGACCTCCATGGCGTCGCAGTGGACTTCGACATCAGCGAACCGAAACAGGCTTGCCGGCTCGTCCTTGCTCGCCGGAACCTCCGACCGGCGCATCGCGCGCCGCACTCGTGCCAGCAGCTCTTTGGGGCTGAAGGGCTTGGTCACGTAGTCGTCGGCGCCGAGCTCCAGCAAAAGAACTTTGTCGTCCACCTCCGCGTTCGCGCTGAGCACGATGACCGGGACATTCGGCGCCAGCATCTTGAACTCGCGGCACAGTTCGCGACCATGCATCCCGGGAAGCTTCAAGTCCAGCAGAACAGCGTTCGGTCGCTGCTCGCGGAAACTGTTCAGCCCGGCGAGCCCGTCAGAGGCAACATCCACCAGGTAACCCTCGGCAACGAGCGCACGCTGCAGTGCGCGCTGCATCGCCTGGCTATCTTCCACAATCAGGACCTTATCCATTTCGAATACTCCGTGCGGCGAAGTCTGCCGCTAATAGTAGTACGGAACTCAGCTTGACCGAGAAGCAAAAACGCGCGACCGGAGCCGGACTCTGCTGAGCGGTCCTGACTCCGGCCGAGCGCCCCCTGTGCGGCCAGGAGGTGGCGTTGTTCGCTGCCAGCCCGCAGGTCCGGGCAACTTGGTGCGGCGGGTTGCAGCGCCTACTGAAGAAAAAGGTAGCTGGACGGCCCGCGAGGTTTGTCACTGCCGTGTCTCCTATGAGTCAAATTGTCATCGCGACAGGCTCGAATCGGCAGCTGCGAACAACTCTGGCTTTTAACTCAACTTTCAAATGGCCTCGCAGTGAGCTTCGCATCACACCGACAGTCCTCATTTCCAGGAGCTTACCTATGGCGCGAAGCGCAGAAAGATCAGGCCGGAACCCAGGGAACGACCTGCTAGAGCGCATGGACGCTCAGGCAGTCACTCCCTTCCACTGGAAAGTCATGCTTATTTCCGGCATGGGATTTTTCACCGATGCCTACGACCTGTTCATCATCGGCGTAGTGATGGACATCCTGAAGAACGAGTGGCATCCCGGCAAGCTGGAGACCAGCCTGGTCACCTCGACCGCGCTGCTGTCGGCAGCCCTGGGGGCACTATTGTTCGGCCGTATTGCCGACATGGTGGGACGTAAACGGATTTATGGAATTGAGTGTCTGGTTCTCTCGGCAGGTGCGATCGCGTCGGCTTTTTCGCCCAACATTATTTGGCTGATTGTGCTGCGGTTTATTCTTGGCGTCGGCATCGGCGGCGACTATCCGGTGAGCGCCACCATTATGAGCGAGTATGCCGGCAAGTGCTCACGCGGAATGCTGGTCGCGCTGGTCTTTGCGATGCAGGCAGCGGGCCTGATCGTTGGCCCCCTGCTCGCAGCCGGCCTACTGGCCACGCATCTCTCCCACGACACCATTTGGCGCGTTCTGCTCGCCGTGGGTGCTTTGCCTCCGATGCTGGTTTTCTACTGGCGGCGCAGGATTCACGAGACGCCCCGCTTTTCGCTGGCGCAGGGGAGACATGAAGACTTCCAAACTGCGGCGCAAAGCGTATTTGAATCGGCCAGCAACGAAAAAATCGACAGCCGGGCGCGGTTGGATTCAAAGGCCGGAGTAGCAGAGACCAGAGAGAACGAGCAGGAACAGATTGCGTCGTTCTGGGATGGCTTTCGCCTGCTGGCAAGCAATTCGCGATGGTTGAGGTATCTCGTCGGCGCCAGCCTGGCATGGTTTCTGATGGACTTCGCCTACTACGGCAACACGGTCAGCAGTCCCGTGATCCTGAACGCTATCAGCCCGCACGGCAGCCTGATGAAACACACGCTTACGCAACTGATTATCTTCGCTTGCGCGGCAGCGCCGGGCTACTTCGTGGCTGCGTGGACCATGGATAAGATTGGGCGCAAGCTAATTCAATGCCTGGGGTTTGGCATGATGGCGCTATCGTTCGCCGCTATGGCGCTGGTTCCGGGTATCGAGTCGAAGGTAAGACTCTTCCTCACGTTCTACGCAATCAGTTATTTCTTCACCGAATTCGGTCCCAACGCGACGACCTTCATCTATCCGGCTGAGCTGTTTCCCGTGCAAGGACGCACCACAGGGCACGGCATCGCATCGGCTGTCGGCAAGTTGGGCGCGTTCGTCGGTGTCTTCCTGTTTCCCTTCTTCATGCGTTGGCATGGACTGCTAGCGGCCGAATTGGCGGCTGCCGTCGTCAGCGTTCTTGGACTGCTGGTGACGTTGATATTGCTTCCCGAAACGAAGGGTAAGAGTCTCGAAGAGGTGACAGGCGAGAAGATGCCGCAAGCGAACCAGAGTCAGCGAGCGGCTGGGCTGGCGCCGGCGGCGTAGCTAAAGTCCACATCAAGGCACGTTTTTTCCTGCGTTGCACAATGAGTTTGGGGTTCGGACAGGCACCGCCGTCAGGGCACGAATTCATTCGTGAAGAAGAAACGCAGTTGATTTTTCTTCGAGCGCACTTTCAATCGGCGGTCAAGGACAACGCCAAGCCGTCGCCCCTCGGCCGAAGCTGCTCAGGTAGTTTTGAACAAACCACTTGTCGGCGAAGCCGAAGTTGGGCCGGAGCAGCGGAGTATTCTCCGGGAAGTTTTCCTTGCTCGCTTGCGAAGCCCCTGGTTAATCTGGCCTGCCGCCGACGCCTTTCGCCGACCACCTTGCGCCTACTCCGTTCCGCTGAATATACTTTGAAGGTTTGCCCGCCGAATCAGTGGTGCCTGCGCCGAGCCTAACGGTCGTCGGCCACTCGCGCCTGCAAGCGCAATTTTCTTGGAGATAGTATGGAAACTTCTTTAATGCTGGAGCAGGAAAAGAATCCCTGGGAGCAACAAGCTGCCCGATTCAATCAAGCCGCCGAAAGGCTGAAGCTCGACGAAGGCCTGTGGAAAGTACTGCAACAGCCTAATCGCGAAATCATTGTTCATATACCCGTCGCGCTGGATAGCGGAAAGATCGAGGTCTTCACCGGCTACCGCGTGCAGCACTCCATCGCCCGCGGTCCGGCGAAGGGCGGCGTTCGCTATTCGCCCGACGTCACGCTCGACGAAGTGCGCGCGCTGGCGAGCTGGATGACCTGGAAGTGCGCGGTGGTGAACATCCCGTTCGGCGGCGCCAAAGGCGGCATCATTTGCGATCCGAAAAACATGTCGCGTGGCGAATTGGAGCGCCTGACCCGCCGCTACACGGCTGAGCTCATCGAGTTCATCGGCCCTGAGAAAGACGTGCCCGCTCCCGACGTCAACACCAATGAGCAGGTGATGGCGTGGATGATGGACACCTACTCCATGCACATGCGCCAGACCGTAACGGCGGTCGTTACCGGCAAGCCGCTGAACATGGGCGGCTCCCGCGGACGCCGCGAAGCGACTGGCCGTGGCGTGATGATCATCTGCGATGAGTCGATCAAGCACCTCAAGATGGACCGGGAGAGGACACGGGTCGTCATTCAGGGATTCGGCAACGTCGGCTCTAACGCGGCCATTCTGATGCACCAGGCGGGATACAAGATCGTGGGCATCGGCGAATGGGACGGCGGGCTGTACAACTCAAAGGGCATCGATATCGCTGCGCTGTGGGAGTATCGCCAGAAGGAAGGCACCATCCACGGCTTTAAGGGCGCGGAGAAGGCCAAGACGGAAGACCTGCTGGTTGCCGATTGCGAGATTCTCATTCCGGCGGCGACGGAGAACGTCATCACCTCAGCCAACGCCGATCAGGTCAAAGCCAAGGTGCTGGTGGAAGGCGCCAACGGGCCGACCACGGCTGCCGCGGATGACATCCTGGCTGACAAGCACGTGTTCGTCATGCCTGACATTCTGGCCAACGCGGGCGGCGTCACGGCGTCGTACTTCGAATGGGTGCAGGATCGCCAGGGCTACTTCTGGAAGGAATCGGTGGTCAACGAGCAGCTCAAGGACATCATGGTGTCGTCGTTCGAGGACGTGGTTCGTTACGCGGAGACGCATCACGTGAACAACCGCATTGCTGCCTACATGCTGGCCATTGATCGCGTGGCGTTTACGATCAAGCAACGCGGATTCTACGCGTGATTACTGACTCGTAATTGCTCCAGAACTCGGCCCTCCCGGTGGAGGGCCGCTTTCTTTTTACGCAAAATAAATTTTCGGGAACAGGGCGGATTCCGAATTGGAACAGGAGCATAATGGTTGCAACGGCGCTCTCGCGCGGTCGTACCGTTCCTGAGGATGAGCAATGGTTCGCCTGGTGTACACTCTCCGGCTTCTCGCGGTAATCGTCGTTAGTCCGTTCCTACTGGTGGGCCTCGTGATTGCCAGCCTGCTTCACCCTGTGGATAGCTTCCGCCGTCCTGTGCAACGGCCGTTGCGCCTGGTGATGAATACCTCCGACTGGGTGAAGGGCCTGCCTGTGGGCTACAGCTACTGGGAGCGCTACCAGGCTCCCGCCATGCTGGATGAAATCGCGGTGCACCACGAGGGCAGCGCCTCCTAAGGTAATGCCGCACTTCAGAGGCGGCCCTCCCGAGCATCCGAATTTGGCGAGAGGGAGGTCATCCCGCGCGGAATGACCTCGCTCTCGCCCTTCGTGTCGAGTTGCAGCGTTATGCCGGCCTCAAGGCCGGCGCTACCCGGTTATGGTTGCTTTGCCTCTTACGGCTGAACGATAATCGATACGGCGGCGTGAGCTGGCTCCTGCCACTCTGGTTTTGTGAACCTTCCGAACTACATCACGCTAACCCGCATTGCCTGCATCCCGGTGCTGATCTGGGTGCTGACCAGCAGTTCGTTCAGCTCCACTAACGGCGATCGCGAGCTGATTGCCTCATTCATCTTTATCGCGGCTTCGATTACCGACGCCATCGACGGCTATCTGGCCCGCAAGCGCGCGCAGGTTACGACCATGGGCATGCTGCTCGATCCGGTGGCCGACAAGCTGCTGATTGCCGCAGCCTTCATCACACTGGTGCAGTTCAATCCGCGGATCGTACCGGCATGGATGGCCGTCATCATCATCGGGCGCGAGTTCCTGGTCAGCGGGTTGCGGTCGATCGCCGCCTCGGAAGGCTTCACCATTCAGGCCAGCGATTTGGGCAAGGCGAAGATGCTGGTGCAGATTGTCTCGGTGGTGGCGGCGATTGTGGATCATCACTGGGCGCATCTGCCCTGGTACTTCCTCAACCTGCCGGTACATCCGATTGCGGTTGCCTTTATCTGGGTGATGGTGGGATTGTCGCTGGTCTCGGCTGCGGATTATTTCATCGCCTTCTGGAGCAAGATCGACCGCACCGCGGTCAAGCGCCGTCGCCGCCGTTCGTTCGTCCTGAGCCGGCGCAGGAAGCGCAACGATGTCCCCGCCGTCTGATTCTTCGCACTTCGCAGTTGCCGGCGATGTAGCCGAGTATTCGCCGCAGGAACGTCGCATCTTGCTGGCCCTGGCACATCGCTCGATTGAGACTGCGCTCGCCGAACAGCCAATCGACACCGCGGCACCTACCGAACATCTGGCCGAGCCGCGAGGCGCGTTCACCACCCTGCACCTGTTAGGAAATCTGCGCGGCTGCATTGGATATGTTCTGCCCACGGGATCGCTGTATCAGACCGTCGCTGAGACAGCGCGTGCGGCGGCCTTTGACGATCCGCGCTTTCGGCCAGTGACAGATGACGAAGCGCCGCACCTTACGATCGAAATCAGTGTGCTATCAGTCCCGCAGCCGATTCGACCGGAGCAAGTCGAAGTGGGCAAGCATGGCCTTATCGTCAGTGCGGGTGCACGTCGCGGGCTGCTGCTGCCGCAGGTCCCGGTGGAGTGGGGCTGGGACCGCGAGACCTTCCTGGCGCAAACCTGCGCCAAAGCCGGACTGTCTCCGGATGCCTGGCAGCGCGGCGCGGAGATACAGGCGTTTACTGCTGAGGTTTTTGGGGAAGAAGAATAGCGGACCTTGCCCCCGCTGTGCTATGTGGTAGTCACGCGGGGATGTTGCTTGTTCCACTTCTTCGATGCCTTTTGTTGTCTCTTGATTTCCTTCTTCTGTGCCTTTGCCTGCTGTTTGCTGTATTTCTGCGACGCCTTATTCGCCTGCTTTTGGGAGTGGCTGGCCTTGTTGGAGTGAGCGTAGGCAGGGTTGTAGGCCACCAGCGTCAACAGCAGGAGCAACAGAGTAGAGATCAACCGCAGTTTCACAAGTCCACCTTACAGCAGTTGCGACTTTCAGGTTTCGAGTTTCCGGTATCGAGTCTCAGAACCACGCTTGCCGAATTCTTGGCCTGAAGCTGGCGACTCGAAACCTGAAACTCGCAACTTTACTTACCTTCCCATCCGGTTCACCAAGTACAGAACCAGCGACAGGATCACACTTAATATTATCGACGTCATCAGGGGAAAGTACACCGTGGTGTTCTTGCCGCGCCAGGTAATGTCTCCCGGCAAGCGGCCGATGGGCAGGTTCATCTTCGCGCCGACGATCAGTATGAACCCCGCGAGCAGCAGGAATCCGCCGATCCACACCAACATGCGACCGAGATTGCCCATACGCATACTCTACCGCGGATCCCTGGCGGTTACTGGCTAACCTTGAATCTTGAAAGCCGTCTGGTGCTGTGGTACAAGGGTGCCCCCGAGGTTGGCATGCGTCTTCTGACGGCGTTCTTATCTGTTATCGCGGCTGCAATTCCAGTCATTGCCCAAACCGCTCCTGCAGCGACGACGGCCTCCGATGCCCTCACGATCCTCCGTCAAGTGGCGCAGAAGTACGCTGACGCCAAGTCGTATCACATCGAAGCCACGGAGGAGTTTATACGCAGCAATGAATTAGGCCGCGACTGGCGCAAAAGAATCCTCTCGATCAGAGTTGCTCCGGATAACCGGTACCGCTATGAAGGTCACGGAGCATTTGGTTCCGCGCTGCTTGTCTCCGATGGCAAGACGAGCTGGACCCACCACTACAACGAGAAACTGTTTACCGAGAAGCCCGCGAGGGCGGATATAGACCTTGGCAATAGCACCGATATGCAAGAAGATGCGTTGTCACAAGCAAAGTCTCTGCAGAAGGTCTTGGCCGATGCGGCGAAAGAGTTGAAGTCCGCCAGCTTACTGCGGGAAGAAAGTGTCTCCATCGACGGAACACCGCACCGGTGCATCGTAATCCACTTTGGTCCAGCAGACGTGAAGATCGACAGACCGCAAACCAAAGAAAAGCAGGAGTCGGGCACCTACTGGATCGACAAGGACCAGATGGTGATTGTGAAGATGGAGCGTCAAAGTAAGAGCTTCATGGGACCGCCAGCACCGGGCCGCATCACCTTCCAGAACGACGTAACGACTATCTTTCCAGTGGTGGACCTGAATGCATCCCTGGCCGATGCCAGCTTCGTATTCACTCCGCCAACTGAGGCAGAGCTGACCGATGAATTCCCGGCACAAAAAAACTTCGAAAAACGGCAGGCAGCGATTGCCGCCGATAAAAAGGCCAATGCCGAATTGCTCGGCAAAGTCGCGCCGGATGTGCAATTGAAATCCGAGGAAGGCAGAGTTGTTAGCCTGAGTTCGTATCGCGGCAAGCCGGTCCTCATCGACGTGTGGGCGACCTGGTGTGGACCATGCGTTGCCATGGTTCCTGAGTTGAAGAAGCTCAATAGCGATCTGAGCGCGCACGGCATTGTTTTCTTGAGCGTTGACGTGGAAGACGATCCTGACACCGCAAATACGTTCCTCAAGCACGAGAATGTAAGCTGGCAAAATCTGCACGAGGTCGATGACACCATGCGATCTGCATTTCACGCTTCCACCGCGGTGCCGTGGCAGGTTTTCATCGACAGCGACGGCAAAGTTGCCTTTTATCGCCGCGCCGAAGATATCGGCGAGTTGCGGACGGCGGTCGCGGCGCTTGGTCCGCAGTACAGCGGCATTGCGGCCACAGACGCAGAGAAGCCGCACTGACTTTTTCGTCGATCACGCAGTCTCGAGCGGGGATGGATTGACCTAGACAGCGGGCTGAGTGCCATCACTCGTAGTGCGGTCGCGGCCACGAAGCACGCTATATAGCCGCCAGAACGCCCACGCGGTGGCTGCCAGTGCGGCATACCAGACGGCGAATGCCAGGTTCACCACCCAGCGCGGGGCGACGCCTACGCGCCGAAGCAGGAAAGGTAGGAAGTTCCACGTGGTCAGGTGAACGTAATCCCAGGGATCATACCGCATCGAGTCGTTGATCAGACCCCAGGCTTCCATCTTGCCGAGAGCGAAGCGCGAAGATGTTCTTGAAGCGAAGCGCGACCACGAACGTCGGATGCCCCAGCGTGTCCATCTGGTAGATTTCCAGCGGCAGCCAGAACGCCAGCGAAGCCAACTGGATCGCGCAGCTCACGACGATGAGCGCGATTCCCGTTCTCCACGCCAGTTTTCCCAGTTCGCCCGATGACGCAGCAGTAACGGCACGGAAATGAATGCCGCCAGTTCGGCCGCGCTGGAAACATAGCGATCTCCCCACGCGAAGTCGCCGCTCCACACCGTGTATTTCGCGTAAAAGCTGATGTACGCCAGCAGCAGCAAGACCGACGTGATGACATAGATTCGCACGTCGCGATCGAAATGTCTTCCACGCCAGCACGCAGATCAGCAGCGCAGCAGCAGCAGCGGGTCGAAGAGAAAGATGGATTTTTCCGGCTTAAACAGGGCGCCAAAAAAGCCCACGTGAAACGGAGTTTCCCACGGGTAATTCGCCGGGCAGCGACGGATGCAGCATCCGCGCTTCGCGCGCGAAGACCCAGACATAGGTCTGGAGCCAGGTTCCAAAACGATGATACTGATACCAGCGATCGATCGCCAGAAAGAATGCGAACACCGGCGCGGATACTTTTACATAGGTCACGAATCGCTGCCACAGAGCGCGCCCACGCACGCCGTCGAACCAGAACAACAGCAGCAGAAAAACGCCGCCCGCCAGCAAGTCCATGCCAGTCGTGAGGCGGGTTAGCAGATTCAGCCCGAAGGCCGCGGAACCGATAAAAAGGTCGCGCCTTCGTGCCGGTGAGCACCCACGCGGTAATAAAACGTCAGGCCGGTGAGCGTCAGCAGGAAAATGTAATTGTTCTCCATCATGTTCTGCGTGTAGTGCAGATGCGTGGTGCAGAACAGCAGCGCCATCACGCCTGCCGCCGACTGCCGGGTGCCGAATCGCAGTTGCCGCAGAAAACGAAAACATACCAGCGCAGTCAGCACGTTGATCAGGATGTTGGTGCTGTAGCTGACCACGATGCTGCGCACGCCCGGATCGACGAATAATTGGCAAAGATTGGCAGCTGCTCGAGCTTGGTTCCCACGATGTCGGCGGGCAGCATCAGCAGCGACTGTCCAATGCCATACCAGGTGTACAGCTTGCCGCCGCGCCCATGAATCCCCCACTCGGGATACTCGTCGGGAAAGATCTCGGGCTCGTCGGTCCACAGCGAGGTCGCGGCCTGTAGGCGATGCGTGGTGTCGGCTGTGCCGAGTTCTCCGGACTGAATGACGAATGCGCTCAGCCCCGCCGTCAACGCCAACAGGAACACAGTACTGTGCAACCAGCGCCGGATTCGGGGCTCCCGGGACGCCTTGCTCTTCGGCGTTTGTGCAGAAACTGCCATTTCCCTGCGATGGTAGCAGCCTCGAAAAAGTAGGAGGCTAGGTTTGTCTCGCGAAGCTCTGCCTTCTGCTATGCTGTCGAGTTTGCCCCTAACGAAATCCTCGCCTGGCGGGTCCGATTGAACGTGAAACCGATGATGCTGGTCCACGGCGGTGCCTGGGCCATTCCTGACGACGCGGTCGAAGCGCATCTGCGCGGCGTGCGTGCGGCCGCGGAAGCCGGCTGGCGGGTCCTGGGCGCGGGCGGCACTTGTCTCGATGCAGTGGAAGAGGCCGTCGTCATCATGGAAGATGACGAAACCTTCGATGCCGGGCGCGGCTCGTTCCTCAACATGGATGGCCGGGTGCAACTCGACGCCTGCCTCATGGACGGCGCCACGCTTCGCGCGGGCGGCGTGGGATGCGTCGAGCACATTCGTAATCCGATTCGCGCGGCCAAGAAGATCCTTACCGAAAGTCCGCACGTCTACTTTGTCGGAAATGGCGCAGAGCGCTTTGCGCAAGAGCACGGGATTGATTTGATCTCGAATGACGATCTGGTGATTGAGCGCGAGATCCAGCGCTTGAGCGAAGCCAAGAAGCAAAGCTATCTGAAAATGCCGGAGGAGTTCGGCGCCGCCTCGCAGTATCACGACACGGTGGGTGCGGTTGCGTTGGACGTGAAGGGCGACATCGCGGCGGGTACTTCAACCGGTGGGACACTCAACAAGGCTCCGGGCCGGGTGGGTGACTCGTCGCTGATCGGTTGCGGTTGTTATGCCGACGTGCGCAGCGCCGCCGTTTCAACTACAGGCTGGGGCGAGCCGATGATGAAGCTGGTGTTGAGCAAGTGGACAGCCGATCGGGTGGAAGAAGGTCTGCCGCCGCAGGAGGCCGCCGAACGCGCGCTGGCATATCTAAAGAAGCGCCTCAACGGCCACGGCGGCATCATCGTGGTCGACGGTCAGGGACGCTACGGGCTGGCGCACAACACCCCGCGCATGGCTTGGGCTTTCGCCTCGCAAGATCGCCATGACGTCGGCATCGATTTGAAACTGGCGTAGCGATCGCATACTTAGAGATTGTGGGAAGTGACAATTTCCAGCGGCATTTGCCCCGCGGTGACATCGATCTCGTCCGTATAAAAGGGGGGCAGCGAAGCCGCATATCTCTCCAACCGCCCGTCTGATTTTTCCAACGTGGCGAGCAAAGGAAACGAACTGGGATAGCGGCGTTCCTCCAGAAAGGAACCGAGCGCGCCTAACTCCAGTAGCGCGGTGGCGGCGGAATCGGGTGCGGCTCTTCGCAGGAAAGAGCACCGCCTGGGGTGCGGCAGTCGAACGCCTTTGATATCTCTGAACTGGTTGCGCAGCGCTGTGTAGATGCGGGTCAATTCAAGAATGCTGTCGCCGATGGGCGAGATCTTCTCCGCGCTGCGTGCGAACAGAATCGGCCGTCCCTCTTCGTTTAGAAGGCATGCACTATCGCCGCTGAGCTGTTGCCTCCACTGAGCCAGACTTGCAGTTGTGGCGGAATCCATCTCGGGTGTCGGGAGAAAGACTTGTTTCGGTAAATCGGCTTCCATATCTCTCAACAGGCTCATCATCTTCGTGAAGGCCAATGTCGATCGAACGTCCTCCTGCGAGCCTCCAACCCGGGCACGCACGCGCAGGAGGGATTCCACGAGCGCATTCTCACAACGAATCAACGAATCCTGCGACACCTCATCGGCAAAGCCAGACGGTCGAGCGGTTACGCAAGCTCCCGGGTCGCCCCTTGACGGCAAACATGGCCAAGGACTTCTCGGCTCTTGCCCAAAGTTCGCGCGGCATGCGGTGCGGCAGTCCGTCTTGGCCGTGCACACCGGAAGCGGTATCCGCGGCCACAGCGATCGCACTGAGTCCGGCTTTTAGAATCGCTCCGGCACACATCGCGCACGGATCAAGCGAACTGACAATCACGAGATCGTCAGGTGCTGGTAGGGTGCTGTGAGTACGCTGCTGGAAGTACCAGTCCACCAGTTGCCGTTCGACGTGCGCCGTCGGATCGGCAACCACACCCTCCCGGATAACGGAATTAACTGCCTGGGCCAAGATGCGCCCATCACGGTCGACGAGAAGTCCACCAACCCCAAAAGTTTCTGATGCGGCTGAAGACTCGGCCAGGGCTGCGGCTCTGCCGGCCGCGTCATTAGCGGACACGATAGACCCAGACGTTGGAGTAACGCCGATTGTCAGATCGAGATCGATCATTCGCCGCCTTGAGAAAAATCCACCATGTTCACCAAATCGGCCAGAACCACAGGAACGAGCCGTATACGATTTTGCGGCACACAACCAGTCCCACCGCGCCCTGGAGGATGCCGATTATAAGAATCAATCTCCAAAACCACTTTATCGACGGGTCGTACCAACCCGGGAGGTTGGGCTCACCATCCCGGGATACATTTTCCGTTCTCATGAATAGCCTGGGGAAGAGAGCCTTCTGTTCTAGGTATATGTCGTCCTCAAAAACCTTGTTGTTCTCGTCGATCTTGAAAACGATGCTCGTCATTTCCGCGTAATAAACCCCGAGCCGGTGAATTACAAAAGCACCGAAAACACCAAGGGAAAGCCCGACCAACCCGACGGCGAGTGCGAAATGCCCCATCCTGCTGTCGATTTTGTAGTTTGGTGCGGGTTCGAGGACAGCCTTGATAAGGGTGGATACAGTGGTGGCATCGAGGGTAAGCATCGCCGCGACCACTGCGAGGAAGATGGCGCCGGCTGATTGACGATAGCCGTCAAGTCTGGTTTGCATTGCCCGGTAGACATCGGAGATGACTTGCATCCGATATCTCGACTCCGTATCGGGGTTGATGTCGCCGTTGCTATCCCGCAAGAACAGCCAAGAAAGCATCGCCACCCTCCTCATCGGAACACGAGTACCGCCAAAGCATACCAAAGGACGCATCTTCGGCACGCCTGGAAGTTCATGAAGAGTGCCAGGGCCGCTTCTTTGTGATTGCTACCTGCTGCTACACGTTTGTATCGCCGGCACGGTGGTGTAATAACACTGCTGCTGCGCGTTCATATCGTGCCGCCCGAATTGAAGGTTCCAGGGGCTGTGGGTGCTGGTGTCATAGCAGCCCGGCGTCGGCGGTAGTCCGTCCTTCGGCCCGGTCGTGAATCCTGCGGTGGTTGTGAAGGCGAAGCCATAACAACCATTTTCCGGACAATCCACATCTTTGGAGGCCCAGCCCTCGCAAACCCCTCCCGGGCAGTCGGGATCAGCGCCGCTGGAGCAAATGTTCTTGCAATCCTTGTACAGCGGATCATTGGAAGCCAGTGCGCATCCGCAGGCGTTGCCATTCATGGTGCAGAAGCTTTGCGGCTGGCAGCGTGCTGCCTTGCTCGCGTTGTAGTTATTGGTGAAGTCGGTGAAGTTCATATTCATGGTCACTGATAGCACGCCGGTGGTGGAATTGTAGACTGGCGTCCATCCCCAACTGTCGGGCAGGGGCATCTCGTCGAACGAAATCGCGTTGCCCTTGCCGTCGCCGGTCTGATGCATGCGCACACCCAGAAGACCGGTGGCCGTCTGGAAGCCTGGGCCAACATACATGGAATACGTCTGGGCGGTGCTCGGCTTGGCAAACAGCAGGAACACGTAATACTTCTGCCCCGCCTGGAAGATGTTTTTCATGGAGAAGTTTTGCTGGTCCGTTGTGGTAGTCAGTGGTGTCGATGTAGAAGCTGCCGTTGTTGGGGGTGAGATTGCTGCGCTGGCCGATGGCCTGCGATGCCATGCGAATGAAAGGCTTGGTGCCCTTCTCGTCCTGATTCACGTACTCACGATACAGCGGAACTCCAAAACACTGCGGCGTGGTGCAGGGGGCCGACCAGATCGACTGATTGCATTGCTGGCCGCACGCGGGATAGACCACGCTGGTGACATAGTCGTAGGGGCTCGTCTTGGCGGTGGGGTTGATGGGCTGGGTCGCTCCCTGGCTGCCCGGAATATTAGAGGCGCACTCATCGGTCTCCACCGGAGCACGGAAGAAGGGATCCTCATTCACCGAAACTGTCCCGCCCTGCAACGGCAGATTGGTGGACTTCAATCCCGTCAGCGAGCCATCGTCGTCGCTCAGTTCGGTCTGCCGATCGATATCGGTGAAGCCGGTGAACAGGCCGCCGTTTCCATTCCCGTCCGGAATGGGATAGCTGCAATACCGGTTGGTCACCTCGCTTTGATTGGTCTGATAGGTTCCCGCCAGGAACTGTGGTTCGATAACAAAGTGCCGAATGGTGACATTACTGAAAAACAGGTTCTGCGAGTGAAATGCCGGCGGGTAGAAGAAACCGTTGGGCTGCTTCCATGCAATGGCCGCGTTGGGCAGATAGCACGCGCCGGTCAGGTCTTTTGGCATTCCAATCGACAAGCTGCTGGCTCCCCACGCGTCGCCGCAGTAGCCGTTGTTACACCCTGTAACGTTGGTCGTCGGGGTGATGTCGAGGAATGCGTTGGAGGCTTCGTAGGCCGGGCCGTCGTAGATGTTCACCAAGCGCTGATTGTTGGCGAAGCCTCCGGTCTGCAGCGCGACCGTCTCTTCCAAGCCCTTGGGATCGCGCACCAGGCATTGCGAGCCAGAGTTTCCGCCCGTGCTCAGCTTTGCGCAGGTAAGTCCTGTGGTCGGCGTCACCGGGCCAGCGTTCAAGGCATATTTGCTGCCACCCAGCTTCGGGTTTTGCGTGTTGCCGACGAAAACATCTTTCTCCGCCAGCGCCCAATGGCCGAAGATGCTGTCGGATGCGGTGTAGCCACCTCCGGTGACGATCGTCATGCCGCCATTCTGAACGTCAGTGAGAGCGCTGTTGATGTACAGGTACCACTGGGGCCGGAACCATATGGAACCGAAATTGGTTTGCGCCCAACTGAACGACGAAGTGAAGTGATCCAGAATGGTCGCCGCACAGTTAGCCTGCTGGCCGTTGTCACAGCGCTCGGTCACATTGCTGCAGTCGCCGTTCGGACACTCGGTCGCAAAGCGGCCGCCCGCACTGAGCACCTTGGGATAGTAGGCATCGGCCCTGGGATCGCCAATCGGAGGCGCGGGACTGGGCACGGGGACCAAATGCGGCTCGCTGGGATTGGCCGAGTTCACTACTCCGTTGCACGGCGAAGTATCACCGACGGTGTTGAAGGACAGCATCGCGGCGGAACAGGAATTTCCCAGGAAGCTCTTCAGCGGCGTGGTAGCAGCCATGTCCAGTGAGTTTTGCTCTCCAGCATAGCCTTCCCACTTCTCGCTGCGAGACGCACCGCTAATGTAGGCGGGCACCAGCCAGTAGCACAGCCCGCACGTGCCGGCGCCGGCCATATGGTTGTACGCGAAGTCATTCCATCCATTCGTAATCCAGAAGTCCGTAGGGTGGTCGATGTCGCTGTGGTAGGGCACCTGCTCTTGCGGTTGTGCACTGTTACCCGGGGGATAGGAAGCGGCCAGAATGCCGGGGACGTGCCGCGGATTGTATTTCTCGGCTGCGTCGTTGGAGGCCATGACAGCCGCGCGCGCGAAGATGCCGAGGTTCGAATAGAACTTGTTGTACGCTTCCGTCCCGTCTTCCAGATAGTAGCCGTGGCCGATCGACTCCCATCCTACGTTGCGCGCGACCGTCACCCCCTCTGTCGAGTGAATCACGATCCAGCGTGTCATCGACTCGTTAACCGAAGAGTCGGAGATATAGGTATCCGACGGGATAAGGCGCGCCATGTGGAAATGCACCGGGTAGTGCATGATCTTCCCACCCTGACCTAACTGCGCGAACTCTACTCCTTGAATCTGAAGTTGCTTGAATCCCTGGCGGTAGAGCGTGTGTCCGCCGAAGAAGTAGTGGGTGTTAGGAGCTTTGAAGTTTTCGCCCAGCGTATCTCCGGCGGAGATGATGCGAATGCTGCGCGTCAGCAGTCCAACCGCGGCCCGGGTATCGACGCAACGCAACGCAGGCAACTGCGGATTACAGGCCGGAAGGTTCGGATCGGGGTCGGGACCGATGCCCGTGGGCACGGCAGCCGGTATTGGATACTGTTGTCCGTTGTGCGGGTACTGCAACGCCTCTTGGAAAGCTATGACTGAGTAGTTGGCCATCACAGTATTCGTCAGCACCGTCAGTGGCTCCGAGTGTCCGGGAAGATAGTCGGTGGTGGTCACCACGATCTGGTCATTCGGCTTCCAGTCGACGATCCGATCCAGGGTCAAAGTAGTGCTGGTGGTGGTGACGCTCGCGTTCAGCCGTGCCCAACTTGTGCCCGAGCTTGAAATCGGGAGATTGGTGTAAGTCGCTCCCTTCGCGCCAAACAGCTTCAGCGTAGCGCCATAGGAGACGCCCAGAACTTTGTATCCGAAATAGGCTTGCGGATTGCCGTCGTCGTAGTCGATCGGCATGTACTGGTAGAAGTAATCCAGGATGCCGTCGCTGCAGTCCTTCTGCACGCCGTTCAGGCAGACTTTCTCTGACCCATTACTGTCCCAGATATTGTCGGGAATCCCGCACTGGCCCTTGCTGTCACTGACGCAGGCTACGCCCTTGCCACCGTCGCCCTGGTCGGGCCCATAGAGATGGATGGTAAGTGACCCGCCGTTGGTTCCGATCGGCATGGTGGTGCCGGCCAGCAGGCTGCCGCCGTTCTCGATCAGGATGTTCGCTGCCCACAAGTCGATCTTCACATCGTCAAAGGTCAACGTGCCGCCCGAGATGATGTTGATGTTGCCATATTGATACAGGCCGTTGGGCGCGCTTCCATCCACCGCGCAAGGCACATTCACGACGATGTCCTGTCCGGTTCCCGGCGGCAGGATGCCCATGGGGCAGGGACCTGCCTGCGCCCAGACTTGCGGCCCCGCGACAGCTATCGACAAGGCAACCATCAACCAGCAGACAAAGCGAACGCCACGCATCTCCAATCTCCTGTACGAAAGTTTGGGGCTTCGTCCTCGTAGTCTCGCGTTGGAGACACGACGAGCGGTGTCAAGAGCGGATGAGGCGAGATTCCAATGGTTCGATTAGAAAGTCAAGTGAATTGCCGTCGGTGACAGCAAACGGCGTTTCCACGAACCAAAGCATGAATACGCTATGAATTAGAAGGCGCACGCTTGGAGGGTTCGCCATTTCCAGAACCGTGCGGCTTCCTCGTAACTGCGATGTAGGTCACGGTATCCCAGGCATTGCGAATTCCGGTGTACAGCAGCACCAACGCGATTCCAGCAAGCAGGAAGAGAAAGCCTTGGACGTGCGCGCGCAAGCACAGCCCGGTCAGGAATAGGGCGAAATAACATGCCAAAGGAAGCGCGGCGTACCAGAACCAGTCTTCCGCATCCGGCTGGTAGCCCGTCGGACGCCGGGCATGGCGGATCGCGTTCAGGATGTACACCACCCCTGCTGCTCCGCACACCGCCAAGTTGAGCGAGGGACCGACGACCCAGGGCCACGGGGCCGTCACTGTCGCTGAAACAAAAAGCACGGCGCAAAAGTGAACTACGGTAGGCGATCCGAATGCGCGTATGTCGGACATGGAAGCCTGCCCCCGCGCTTCCGCCACCAGCGCCATGACCACGAATTGCAGGCCGGTCAGCGCTCCCGCCGACGAGCCAACGATGACGTAGAAGTTAGTCCAGTTCTGGAGCGAGGCGAGCAACGTATCATGCATGAAGTGAAACCGGGAAACGCTGCAGCAGTTTAGCCGTGAACCTCAGCGGCTGGCAAACAGTTCCACGGTGGTTTGGTGCGACGGCTAAGCGCACGCGAGTGATTCCCCGACGCGACGAAGGGGCAGCGCCCGGCCCATCGCTACTCGTTAACGGCCTGGGCGCGGATACGTCGTGGAGAGCGGGATGTTACAGCATCACCCACTACCGGTCTAGGCTGTTCGCGAAGAGCGGCGAAGATAAATGCGATCTCGGAAGTGAGGATGGCGGTGGCCTCGCGGCAAAGCTCAGGCTGCGCCTTCATCAAATCCAGGAATTTCTTCTTGTTCACGTGGACGATTTCGCTCTCGGTGGTTGAAACCGCGCTGAGACCGTAAGGCTTTTCCGAGAACGTCGAAGGTAATCCCAGCAATGAGCCTGAGGAAAAGACTCGAGTGAGCCGCGGCACGCCCGGCACCTCCAGACACACCTCACCTGAGCAAACCAGATACACCCCGGCATTATGATCGCCGGCATGGAACAGCACCGAGTGGGAGCCGAAATGCTCGCTCTTCCCCATCTCGACCAAGGCCGTTCTTAGGCGCGCGGGTGCCAACAGAGTTTGACAGTAATTCCCCACACTTTTCATGTCTGCGTTTGTATCAATCCGTTGCCTTGCCCGCAGTGACCGCAATCACCTGGGTTAGTGACATGACTGGCGGCATACCATAGAACGGCGGCGATGCGCGGAGGAGGGAGAGTCGCGGGTCAATGCCGCGGAGACTCAACTGGTCGGGGCGAGAGGATTCGAACCTCCGACCCCCTGCGCCCAAGGCAGGTGCGCTACCAGGCTGCGCTACGCCCCGACGGAGCTTCATTATAACAATGAAACCTTGTGCCCTTTCGCGACGCTTCGCGTACCGTTCTCGCCTGTGGGCGCGATTCGCGTTTTTTTGACACGGGTTATAATCACTGTCGCATGCTTGGGCTTCAGTACGCGGCGGTTGCGTACGTACGCAACGCAGTGGGGATATTCGTAGAAGAGCTGCGACGGGAGCTCCATCCCTCGCATACCCACGCCGACGCCCATATCACCATCCTGCCTCCGCGCCCGCTCCTGGGAAGCGAAGAACACGCCATCGAGACTTTGCAGGAGGTTTGCGCCGCGGCCCACCCTTTTGACATAACCATCGGTGATGTCGAGAGTTTTATCCCCGCCACCCCGACGGTATTTCTTCGGGTGGCGTATGGCGCTTACCGCATGCGCGAGCTGCACGACCGGTTCAACATCAATGGTCTGGAGTTTTGCGAGCCTTGGCCGTATATGCCGCACCTGACCATCGTGAAGGCCGACACCTACGCCGAAGCCGAGCAGGTTCTTAAGGCTGCGCGCTGCCGATGGGAGAAATTCAAAGAGGGCCGAAAGGTCCGCATCGACTCCATCACCTTCGTGAAGGGCAGCGGCGATCGTTGGCTAGACGTAGCTCCGCTTCCACTGGGGGAAGCTAGTTTGGTGGGGAAGTAGGGCGAGAATTGGGGTGGGTGGAGGGACTCGAACCCTCGACAGCCGGAGCCACAGTCCGGAGTTCTACCACTGAACTACACCCACCGTGGCATGTCGGATTATAGCATTCGGAATCGCTCTTCTGGCCCTCCAAGACGCTATCGCAGCTTGCCACTTCTCATGGATAATGGCGAGACCATGCCTGGTTTGCAATCTCGTTTCGCCTTCGCGCTCAGCTTGCTGGCTCTCGGTTTTCTGCTGAGTTCGGCGCGGCTTGCGGCCTGGCAAATCGATCCGCTCACCATCGCGACACCATCGCTGCCCAGTGCCGAAGCCGGCATCCCGTATCAGGTTATTTTGCAAGCCCGGGGAGGAGTCAATCCCTATACCTGGCAATTGGGGCGCGACAGCCATCTGCCGCCGGGTTTGCGTTTACACCCGCACAGTGGCCGCCTCGAAGGAACACCGACCACTGCCGGCGAATACCACTTCACTCTTACACTGGCCGACGTCAATGCGCCTCCCAGCCACGTGCAGCGCGAGTTCACGCTGGTGGTCGTCGCCGGACTCACCGTGGAATGGAAACGTCCACCGAAGGTGAGCGGGACTTGGATTGCTGGGTCCGTGATCGTGGCCAATCACACCGGCCAGACCGCCGACCTGACGGTGATCATCGTCGCGGTGAATCAAATCGGACGCGCGACCGCGCTGGGCTATCAACACTTCGCCATTCAGCCGCAAGCTGAGCAGGAGATTCCTTTTGGCGCAACCCCGGGGCCGGGAAACTACAAGGTGCGCGCCGATGCTATCGCCCATTTCACCGCCGGCAACATTACCCTGCGCGCGCATAAACAGACTGCCGAAGGGGAACTCGTCATTCAGCAGATTTGAGCTTACGAAGACTCCGGAACAATCGCCCATCGGACAACTTGCCGTGCTCGGGCGGTCGTGTCATTGCTAGGCTGCCGCTTCACTGGCTTCCGCTTGGGCTGCAGGTTGGGAGCGCCTGAGCAGCAACGAAGAAACCACGCCCAGCAGAGAAGCGATGAGAGCAAATCCGATGATGTCGCGATAGTTCCCGCTGTGATCGACGATCACACCTGCGATTGGTGGTCCCACTGCGGCCGCTACCCCGTATGACAGAAGCAGGAATCCCAGCAACTCGCCGATATTTTCCAGGCCGAAAATCTGAATGGCCACGGCAGGGGTGAGCGACGCCACTCCGCCGTATGAGATGCCCATGACAACCACGAAGACGACCAGCGCCGGATACGAGTAGGCGAACATCCAGATGACGCAGGCCACCCCGACCAGCACACAACTGAACTGAAACGGGATGACGGGGCCGATTTTCTCCGCCGCCGCATTCAGCCCAATGCGCGACAGCAGGCTGCCGGCTCCGATGTAGCCGACCAGCGCCGCCGCTGAGACGCTGCCGACGCCTTCCTTCGTTGCCAGTGCCGGCAGGTAAACCATAGTGACGAACACCGGAATTCCTGTCAGCAAGCGCGCCAGGAACACCAACGCAAATGGACGGCTCCGTACCTTAGCCCAAACTTCGCGGCTGCCCCGCTTGCTGTCCACCTTGACCGGAGGCTTGAACATGAACAGCGCGCTCAGCAAGAGCAAGCCACCGCCGGCTGCGCCCTCAATCGTCAGGGTGCTCCGCCAACCGTATTCGCGGACCAGCCACGCACCGAGCGGAGCGGCAACCAGCGTGCCAACGCCAATGCCACTGACAGCGATGCCAAGCGCCACGGCACGCTCTTTCTTGAACCATTCGCCGACAGCTGCCAGTGACGGGACGTAAACCGAAGCCAGCCCCGCACCAACTCCGATGCCGAGACACGGAAAAGCGACCAGAAAGCTGGAGGCGTGAGCCGTAGCGATCACTCCGCCGGTGAACACCAGAGCGCCTGCCATCATCACCTTGCGCGGCCCCACATGATCGGCCCAGTCGCCGGTGAGCGGCCCAAGCGCATAGCCTGACAGGCTCATGCACGAGAACAACGTCGACATAACCGCGTGGCCGACACCGAGCGCCGATCCCATCGGCTTGAGGAAGACGCCAAAGGCATAGAGAAAGCCGTAGGCGACGAAGCTGGCGACAAAGGCGGCGCACGAAACCACCCAGGCGCGAGCGGAATCGAAAGCGGGTGGGGACGAATTCTGCATTTGGCCCAAGAACCGGGAAATCGGGGTCTCAGCAGAATAAGGGGGAATACTCCCGAATACAATTCCTTTGATGGACTATCTCGCCCGGCAAAAGAAGTTTCAGCAGACCCTCAACGACCAACGGCTCGACGGCTTCCTGGTTACCCATCCCGCGAACTTACGCTACTTGTGCGACTACACCGGCAGCAACGGCTTACTGCTGTTTCTGAACGGACGCAAGACGTTCTTTACTGACGGCCGCTATACGATTCAGGCGCGCGAAGAAGTCAAAGGCGTGCGCATCGTCATCGCCAAAGGTGCTCTGATCAAAGACGCCGCCGCGATGATGGGCAAGCTTCGCTCCGCCAGTGTTGGATTCGAGGCGGACCTCACGACCGTCGCAGCCGCCAATCAGATGCGCGAACTCACCCCCAAGCGCATTCGCTGGAAGCCGACGTCAGGCCTGATCATGCGCCAGCGCCTCATCAAAGATTCTGAGGAGTTAAAACTCATCAGGGCTGCGGTGAAGCTTGGAGCCAAAGCTTATCTGGAGGCACTGGAATCGCTACACCCTGGCGTCTCCGAAGTTGAAGTTGCGGCCAAGCTGGAATACGCCGCACGCCAGGCCGGCGCCGATAGCATGTCGTTCGAGACCATCGTTGCGGCAGGCAAGCGCGGAGCGCTGCCGCACGGTCGCGCGTCGAGTGCTGCGGTGCCGCGGCGCGGATTTGTGGTCATCGATTCGGGTGTTATACTTCGCGGTTACTGTTCCGACATGACGCGCACTGTGCACATCGGTCGCGCGGGTCGGGTGGAGCGCGGATGGTACCAGGCAGTGCTGGACGCACAATTGGCGGGCATCTCCGCTGTTCACCCGGGGGCAACGGCAGGCGAGATCGATCAAGCGGCGCGCTTAGTATTGCGCAAAGCTAAGCTGGACCAGTACTTTACCCATTCGACGGGACACGGCGTCGGGTTGGAGATCCACGAACCGCCGCGTCTCGGCAAGGGCCAGACTGAGCGGTTGGAACCGGGCATGGTCATCACGATTGAGCCCGGTATTTATGTGCCCGAAAAGGGCGGCATTCGTATTGAAGATATGGTGGTCGTCACTGGCGGTGGAGCAGAAGTGCTAACCCCGATCACCAAAGAACTGATTGAAGTCTGAAAGCGTTTTCAGAGTGGGATAGCCTGTTTTGAAGGGGCACGCTTTTACGGGCTGCTGAAAAACTCGACTTTGCGACGATTCGCGTCAGGGCATGACCTTGGTCGTGCCGAAAGGGCCTCTATTTTTCGTGTCGCGAGCGGACTTAGTCCGCGAGCACCCATGCCTTTGAGTTTTTCAGCAGCCTCTGAAGCCGTGACCCTTCAAAGAAGGAATGTGATGAATCAGAAAGAACTGCGAGAGCTCATCGAGTTTTTGGTGGAGAAGGACATTGCCGAGTTCGAGATGGAACGCGGCGATCTCAAGCTCCACGTCAAGCGGGGCGGAGCGGCGCCGGCGATCGCGCCGCCAGTTGTTTCCCATGCGATGCCGAGTGCGTCCATGTCTGCGCCAGCGATCGCACCGGCTGCTCCGTCGGCTCCGAGTCCGGCAGCAGCACCATCAGGATCTTTGGCCGCGCCATCTGACGACGCCAACCTGCACATCCTGAAGTCGCCTATGGTTGGCACATTCTACGAATCGCCCTCGCCCGGTGCCCCGCCCTTCGTCGCCGTTGGCTCGTCGGTGAAAGAGGGCCAGGTGCTTTGCATCATTGAGGCCATGAAGCTGATGAACGAGATTGAGGCCGACGCCTCGGGTGAAATCGTGAAGATGTTCGTCAGCAATGGCGCTCCAGTCGAGTACGGTATGCCCCTGTTCGGCATTCGCAAGAGCTGAAGAGTTTTGAAGGGGCACGGCTTCAACCGTGCCGACAACGGTGATACTTGATTTTGTGATGGTCCGCGTCAGGGCGCGACCTTGGTCGTGCCGACTAGCTCTGATGAAGCTTGGGCTTTAGCCCCTGCGGTCAATTGGTGAAAGGCAGCTCCCCTCAAGGACTGAAGTCCTCTCGGGGTAACAGCGATAGATGCCACATCGGCACGACTGAAGTCGTGCCCTGACGCGGAGCTATCGCAACTTCGCACTTATCTCATGTTTAAAAAGATCCTCATTGCCAATCGCGGCGAGATTGCACTGCGCGTCATCTGCGCCTGCAAAGAACTCGGCATCAAGGCCGTCGCCATCTACAGCGAGGCCGATCGCAATTCGCTGCACGTGCGTTTTGCCGACGAAGCCATCTGCATCGGCCCACCACGTCTGAGCGACAGCTACCTCAACGTTCCCGCCGTTATCAGCGCCGCCGAAATCGCCAATGTCGACGCCATCCATCCCGGCTACGGGCTGCTGAGCGAGAACGCGAACTTCGCCGAGGTGGTGCAGGCGTGCGGCATCAAGTTCATCGGGCCTCCGCCGGAAGTGACGCGCATGATGGGCGAAAAAGAAAAAGCCCGCGCGGCGATGAAAAAAGTTGGTGTCCCCATTCTCCCGGGCTCCGACGGCATCATCGACTCCGCAGGCGAAGCGGCGGAGTGGGCGCGCACCATCGGCTATCCCGTCATCGTGAAAGCCTCCGCCGGAGGCGGTGGACGCGGCATGAGAATCATCCGCTCCGAAGAAGAGCTGCCCAATCTCTATCACGGCGCACAATCGGAGGCCGCGGCGGCCTTTGGCAACGGCGATCTCTACATGGAGAAGTTCATCGAGCGCCCGCGCCACATTGAGTTCCAGGTGCTGGCCGACGAGCACGGCAAGGTGATGAGCCTGGGCGAGCGCGAGTGCAGCATCCAGCGCCGCCATCAGAAGCTGGTGGAAGAGGCGCCATCGGTCGTGGTTACGCAGGAGCTGCGCGATCGCATCGGCGGGATCCTGGTGAAGTCGCTCGGCGAAATCGGATACGTCAACGCCGGCACTGTCGAGTTTCTGATGGATGAAGACGGTGCCCTGTACTTCATCGAGATGAACACCCGCATCCAGGTCGAGCACCCTGTCACCGAGATGACGACCGACGTTGACCTGGTGAAGTCGCAGATTCGCATCGCCGCCGGTGAAAGGCTGGAGGACGTGATCCTGCAGAACGTCTACTTTCGTGGACACGCCATCGAGTGCCGTATCAATGCTGAGCATCCCGAGAAATTCACGCCGTCGGCCGGCAAGATCACCGTCTTCAATCTGCCGGGCGGTACGGGGATCCGCGTGGATACTGCGGCCTATGCCGAAGGCGTCATTCCTCCTTATTACGATTCGCTGATCGCGAAACTATGTGCCCGTGGACGCGACCGCGAAGAGGCTATCTCGCGCATGGCGCGCGCGCTGGACATGTTTGTAGTCGAGGGAATCTACACGACTATTCCGCTACACAAGAAAATCATGGCCGATCCTGAATTTCGCTCCGGCCAGCTCGACACCAAGTTCATGGAACGGTTCTTCGCGCGGCAGCAAGAGGCTGCGAAGTAGGCGTGTCGGATCCTTCTGGCAAGTTCCCCCGTCTCTACGCCATCCTCGATGTCACCTCTCTGCCTGCCTCGTCACGCACGACAGCGGGAGTGGTTGACTTCGCCCGGGAACTTGCGGCTGGTGGCGTCGACCTCATTCAGTACCGCAACAAAGATGGCGACGCTCGCACCATGCTGAGCCATGCGCGCGAGCTGCGGCGTGCGCTGGATCGCAAAGTTAAGCTCATCATGAACGATCGCGCCGACTTGTGCCTTGCGGCAGATTTCGACGGAGTTCACGTTGGGCAGGACGATCTCTCGCCCGCGGGCGCGCGACTGGTCGTTGGCCCGCAGCGTATCGTCGGATTCTCGACACACAATCTCGAGCAGTTGAGGCAGGCCGATGCGAGCCCGGTGGACTACATCGCGTACGGGCCGATCTTTGCCACATCCGCCAAACAAAACCCTGATCCCGTTGTGGGGTTGGAAGGATTGCGCGCCGCCCGTGCCGCAACGCAGAAGCCGCTGGTCGCCATCGGCGGTATCACGCGGGCGAATGGGGCGTCGGTAATCGACGCTGGTGCCGAGTGCGCTGCGGTGATTTCCGACCTTGTGCGCTCGCCGCGACAGGCGGCGGAAGAATTTCTGCGGCTGATGGTGTAAGCCGGTGCCGAGCGGAGCCTGTCTGCTATCTCCGGATCCTTGGCCTTGGGCTTTCGAATTCCGTGCCTAAAGGGTGCAGCCCGAAGGGCGACATATCTAAGCCCAGCACGGAGCCGAAGGCGGAGTGCTGAGAAAGCGCGGAGAGAACCCGAGTCGCGTAGCGACGGCACTCTTCAGAGCGAGTGCCAGGAGCCTTGAGAAGAAACATATGCCGTCCCTAACGGGACTCGGGTTCGAACGCAACCGTACCCACCGCTGAAGCGGTGGGCTATGATATGCCGCCTCCTGCGGAGGCTGCGCTTCGAGGCCATCGACCTGCTCCCCCAAAGGACGCCTATTTGTTCGCGACAAGTCTCTGCTCCGACCTGATGGAACTGACTATCCGTAGTAGACTTTCCGATTAACGCCAGATGACAGCTAGCTCCACCACCGAGGTTTCTTGAGCACCGACACCAAAACCATAAACACCGCGCCCGCCACCGACAGCGAGTTCGTAAAAGGTCTGGGCCTCACCAGCGCGACCACGCTGGTTATGGGCTCCATGATTGGCTCGGGAATTTTCATCGTCTCCGCCGACATTGCTCGCCTTACCGAGTCGCCCGCGCTGCTCATCGGTGCATGGCTGGTGACCGGCTTCATGACCATCACCGGCGCGCTGGCCTACGGTGAGCTGGCGGCCATGATGCCTCGTGCCGGCGGCCAGTATGTTTACTTGCGCGAATCGCTTGGTCCGCTCTGGGGCTTTCTCTATGGCTGGACGCTCTTCCTCGTCATCCAGACCGGAACCATCGCCGCTGTGGGCGTCGCGTTTGGCAAGTTTCTCGGCGTCTTCTTCCCGTCTGTCTCTTCGACCCACTGGATCCTGCATCTTTGGAAGGTGCCGCCGATTCCTCTCGGCCCCATGGTGCTGGGCAACATGGATGTCGGCCTGAACACGCAGAATCTGTCCGCCATCCTGGTCGTGATTTTTCTCTCGGTGCTGAACATCTTCGGCGTGCGCACCGGCGCGATGGTGCAGAACATCTTCACCTTCGCCAAGACCGCAGCCCTGCTCGGCCTGGTCCTACTCGGGCTGTTCATCGGCCGCAACGCTGACGCTATCGCCGCGAACTTTGGCGCGAACTTCTGGCGCAATGCCGGCTGGAGCGCGCTACATCCCGTACAAGTCGGGATCGGCGGCCCCATGGCGATGGTCGGCATGTTGACCATCCTCGCAGTTTCGCAAGTCGGGTCGCTGTTCTCCTCCGACGCCTGGAACAACGTGACGTTTACCGCCGGCGAGGTCAAGAATCCTCAGCGGACGCTGCCGCTCTCACTGGCACTCGGTACCGGCGCAGTCATTCTTCTTTATGTCTTGGCAAACGTGGTCTATCTGTATGTTCTGCCGCTGCACGGCGCCGCCGACGGCGCAACCATCGTGGCGCGCGGCATTCAGCACGCCTCCGAAGACCGGGTTGCCACGGCGGTGATGCAACAGATATTTGGCCCGGCGGGCGCAGGCATCATGGCCATCGCCATCATGATTTCCTGCTTTGGCTGCGACAACGGCCTGATACTTGCTGGAGCGCGCGTCTACTACGCGATGGCGCGCGATCGCCTATTCTTCCGCCGCGCGGGCGAGCTTCATCCCAGGTACCGCACTCCGGCCCACTCGCTGTTTATGCAGTGCATATGGACATGCGTGCTATGCATCTCCGGCAGCTACGGCCAGTTACTCGACTACATCATCTTCGCTGTGCTGGTGTTTTACATCCTGACCATCGCCGGGTTGTTCGTGTTGCGTGTGAAGCGCCCCAACGAGCCTCGGCCCTACCGCGCGATTGGCTATCCGGTGTTGCCGGCGGTTTACATTTTGATGGCCGTGTTCATTGATGTAGTCTTGTTGCGGTACAAGCCCCAGTACACATGGCCCGGATTGATCATCGTGCTGCTCGGCATCCCCGTGTATTTCGTCTGGTCAAGGCGCAACCACGAATTCATTGCAAAGGTTTGATCTCGAAGGAGAGACAAGCTGAATGGCGAACCTGCTGAAATGCAAGCCGCTCGATGTGCTGATGGACGAAGCTTCCGACACCAGCGAACATAGTTTGAAGCGGGCGCTTGGTCCTCTAAACCTGATTACGCTTGGTATCGGCGCCATCATTGGTGCCGGCATCTTCGTTCTTACCGGGTCGGCGGCAGCGATGTACGCCGGACCAGCCATTGTGCTGTCGTTCATTCTGGCTGGATCGGGCTGCGTCTTCGCCGGCCTGTGCTACTCCGAGTTTGCCTCGCTGATTCCCATCGCGGGCTCGGCCTACACTTACGGCTACGCGACCCTGGGCGAGATTTTTGCCTGGATCATCGGCTGGGACCTGGTTTTGGAGTATGCCTTTGGCGCTGCCACCGTGGCTTCAGGATGGAGCGGTTACTTCGTCAGTTTTCTTCAGGATTTCGGCATTCATATCCCCCCGCAACTGACGGCCACTCCTTACACCCATGTGGGCAACCACTGGATACCGAATGTGCTGGTGCAGTACCAGGGCCGGTGGGAACTGTTAACCACCATGGATCCGATTCTGAGGCAAAACGGGGTCGATGCCTCCACCCTGCCGCACGTTACCGGCGTGTTCAACCTGATTGCATTTCTTGCCATCTGTGTCATTACCGCCATCCTGGTCATCGGCATTCAGGAATCGGCGAACTTTAACTCGGCAATCGTGATCGTCAAGGTCAGCATCGTGCTGGTGTTTATCGCCATCGCCGGTGCGTTTGTGGCGAAGCATCCCGGGCTGGCGGTGGCCAACTGGCATCCCTTTATCCCTCCCAATCAGGGCGAGTTCGGCGAGTATGGGTGGTCAGGAATTGCGCGCGCCGCAGGCGTGATTTTCTTCGCTTACATCGGCTTCGATGCGGTTTCAACGGCGGCGCAGGAGGCGAAAAATCCCCAGCGCGACATGCCCATCGGCATCCTGGGATCGCTGGTCATCTGCACCATTCTGTACATCCTGGTATCCGGCCTGCTGACCGGAATCGTTCCTTATTCGGCGTTGAACGTGGCCGATCCGGTTGCGGTGGGCATCGACGCCACCGGCGTTCGCTGGGGTTCCATCCTGGTGAAGCTGGGCGCGATTGCCGGCTTGGGCAGCGTGATGCTGGTGATGTTGCTGGGACAATCGCGCGTGTTTTTCTCCATGTCGCGTGACGGTCTGCTGCCGCCTTGGGCAGGCGCAGTTCATCCCCGGTTCCGTACCCCTTGGGTCTCGTCGATCACGGTGGGAATTTTCGTAGCCATCTTCGCCGCGCTGGTGCCCATTGGCATTCTGGGCGAGCTGGTCAGTATTGGCACGCTGCTGGCGTTTGTAATCGTATGTGCAGGTGTCTGGATTCTGCGGGTGCGTCGGCCTGATCTGCCCCGGCCCTTCAAGACTCCGATGGTGCCGCTGGTACCGATTCTCGGCATCATCATCTCGTTCGCGTTGATGGCGAGCCTTCCATTCGATACCTGGCTTCGCTTGTTTATCTGGTTGGTAATCGGCATGTTTATCTACTTCGGCTACGGCCGCCACCATAGCCGAGTCCAGCAGATGCGGACCGACGACGTGAAGGTCGCCGGGGACTGAACCTGAAGAGGCAAACACCACGCTTCAGCGTGGTGAACCGGGCGCCATCTCTGATAGCGACTTCAGTTGCAGCGTCTCGAAAGCGACTTCCCATGGCCAGGACTGAGGGTTCTCCCACAAGTAGCCAGCAAAGAAAAGCCCACTCATGGCTACGAGCCGATGAGTGGGTTCTTACGTGGGCGATCGCAGCGCTATTTAAAGGTAGCGTTCGTCCGGGAGAGGTAGTCGCGGTGGGCGGTGAAGTCGACCATCGAGCCGAATGCCGGGCTATCCAGCGGAGCGGCTTTTAGAGTTTGCTGCAGTCCCTGGTTTACCTTATCCAGTCCCTCGGCGTTGGCCGTGGTGTAGAAAAGCAGGAACGTGCCCGGCGCTTCGGTGTGAATCGCTTCGGTGTCGATGTCGTACTCCACGATAGCGCCCTCGGCCATCATCCTTTCGAAAAAGGGCACGAGGAAGCTCTTGGCAAGCATCTCCACAGCGTCATTCGGCGCATCGGCCTTCAACTTGTAAGTTGAGCCGTGGGTGTAGGCGCCCTTGTAGGTGCCTGGCTTCCAGTTGTAGTGGCGGCTGACGTCAATGCCATCCCAGTGCTTGGTGGCTGACTCGAGCACAGGCGACGAGGTGCTGCCGTTCTTGTAGAACATATCGAGCAAGTTCAACACCCCAGACATGGAATTGGCCACCCACCATTCATCATGGGTCGGCTGATCGGGCTGGTGAACCAGGTTTACATCGTTGCCGAACGCGATGATGGTTCCATCAGCGAGGCCCTTCTGGTACGTACCTTGATCGTCAGCGTTCGACTTTTCCATGGCGCCCCACTGGGCTCGCGGAATGGCCCACTGCCCTACGTAGATGTAAATTGGCGATTTTTCCTTTACTTCGTTCTGCGCCATCAGCGGTGTCGCCATTGCGATCACCAGCAGTCCTGCCACAACCCACAAGACTTTCTTATTCATTCTCTTTCTCTCTCCTCTAGTTGATGAAGCCGTACTGCTGAGGAATAAGCGGACAAGCACACAAGAACGACCGACCGCCGGGTCTCGCGACCACAGGGGTCTATGACTCAGAGCTATATTTCAAATGAGTGAACGGATTATGGGGGCAATCGCCGATAAACACAATCGAACAATCGTGGCTAGCTGAAGACCCCGCTTTTTGGCTATATGCCGGAGTGGTTTCGCACTTGTGTGCCTTCTAAAGCTCGACCTTCCGGCACGCGACACTAGCCAACTCGCGGGGCGTTGCCGTCACGATAGCTGTACGAGCTCTGTGGTGTGCTTCAGTTGCCCGCAGGCGGCGTAGATGTCGCGACCGCGCGGGCGTCGGACATAGGCCGGGACTCCTGCCTTGATCAGGATGTTCTGGAACTCGGCGACGCGTGCTGCTTCCGGAGTAGCGAACGGAATCTCCGGTCCGGGATTGAGCGCGATGAGATTCACTTTGGCGCGCAGACCGCGCACCAGGTCCACCAGTTCACGAGCGTGTGAACCTTCGTCATTCACACCCGCCAGCAAAACGTACTCGAAGGTCAGGCGCTCGCGCTGGCGCAAGGGAAAGTCACGCAACGCTGACATCAGCTTCGCGATTGTCCACTTCTTGGTGATCGGCATGATCTGAGTGCGCAGCTCTTCGCCCGGCGCATTCAACGAGACCGCCAGCTTGGGACGCACCGGCTCGTGGCCGAAATCGGTGATGCGTGGCACAATGCCCGACGTGGACACGGTCATGCGCGATGCCGGTATGCCCGCCTCTTCGACAAGCAGCCGCACCGCCTGCATGAAGTTGTCGTAATTGAGAAAGGGCTCGCCTTGTCCCATGAAGACCAGGTTGATGCGCTCCCGTTCAACATCTACCTGCCGATCATTGAGGACCGCGAGCACCTGTCCAACAATCTCGCCTGCGCTGAGGTTGCGTTTCAATCCCAGCAGGGCAGTCATGCAGAAGGTACAGTCGACCGCACAACCTACCTGACTGGAAACGCAGATTGTGGCGCGATGCCAATGTCCGGGGCCGGTATCCCGTTTCTCAGTGCGAACTTCCAGGTCGTGCAGTTCGGCATCGCCAACTTCCGAGCCGTCGCCAGCCTCTCCGCCATCGCCTTCCGGCATCCAGACGGTCTCGACGCTCTGACCATCGGCGAATCGGAGCAGGTAACGGACGGTCCCGTCTACCGACACAAACCTCTGCTCAATCTCAGGTAAGCCGACGCGATACCCAGACTCCGCGAGTTGCTGCCGGAGGATTTTTGGCAGAGCTTGAAAACTGTTCGAAAGAAGACCACCTCTGCCGGTATAAGCCGTCCAACAATTGCCGGACGCGGTACGAAGCTTGGCCGAACTCTTCAACGATGCCCGCAAGCTGCTGATTCGAAAGGCCCAATAGTTCGGATTGTTGCAAGGTGCTCATGCATCTAATAGGCTATTCGGGTTGGTTCTTTCCGCCTGAATCAATCCTCGCAGCCTCCTTTGAGGCCGGTGTACGTGCCGCCCTTATCATTAGAAGCCGACGCGAGGTGGTTCGACGCGCTTTAATCATAATGCGAATCCTGAGTTGAGGCTCTCGTCCTCAATGAAAATCATCCGCATAGAGTCCTCGTAGCAGTGTCATTTGGAACAGCCATGGTAGAAGAACTTCGTAATATCCAGCGTGAGGTGCTCCCCAACGGTTTGACCATCATCACCGAGCAGATGGACCACATTCGCTCGGTGTCGTTGGGCATCTGGGTGAAGTCCGGCTCGCGCCACGAAGAGGCGCTGGTCAACGGCATATCGCATTTCATAGAGCACATGGTGTTCAAAGGAACCACCAGCCGCAGCGCGGAAGACATCGCGCGGCAGGTTGATTCCATCGGCGGCAACATGGACGCCTTTACCGGCAAAGAAACCGTGTGTTTCAACATGAAGGTGCTCGACGAGCATCTGCCGGTGGCCATCGACATCCTCAGCGATATGGTGCTGAATCCGGTATTCGCCCCCGGCGAGATCACCCGTGAACGCGGCGTGATTCTGGAAGAAATCAAGATGGACGAGGACAATCCCGACTACCTCGTCCATGAGCTGTTCACCCAGAACTTCTTCAAGGACCATCCGCTGGGCAAGCCGATTCTGGGCACTAAAGATACGGTGAAGCGCTTCGATCAGGAAGCCATTCTTGCGGATTACGGACGGAAGTTCGTTCCCGGCAATCTGATCATCTCCGCTGCCGGCAACATCAAGCACGAGCACGTCGTCGATTTGCTGCGCAAGCGTTTTGAACATCTGAAGCCGGGATCGAACGGTTGGCATGATAACGCGCCGAAGATTTCATCGCGCATCACTCTGCGTAACAAGAAGTCGCTGGAGCAGGTGCAGATCTGCCTGGGCGTGCCCTCATATGAAATCAGCAATACCCGGCGATATGTCTCGTATGTGCTGAATACGCTGTTGGGCGGAGGCATGAGCTCGCGCCTGTTTCAGAACGTGCGCGAGAAGCAGGGATTGGTGTACTCCATCTTCTCTGAGCTGAATCCCTTCCGTGACACGGGCTGTCTCTCGGTGTACGCAGGCACCTCGCGCGAATCGGCGCCAAAAGTCGTGCAGTCGGTGCTCCAGGAGTTCCGGAACTTCAAAGAAGTGCCGCTTTCTGAAGAGGAGCTGAAACGCGGCAAAGATCAGCTCAAGGGCAGCCTCATGCTGAGCTTGGAATCGTCAACGGCCCGGATGTCGAACCTGGCGCGGCAGGAGATGTATTACGACCACTTCGTCGGCATGGACGAGATCATCAACCGCATCCAGGCAGTCACCGCTGAGGATGTGCAGCAGTCCGCCCAGGAGCTGTTCAAGCCGGAGGCCATCGCCGTGACCGTTCTGGGCAATCTCAACGGCCTCAAGATCAGCCGCGATTCGCTGGCGTGCTAAAAACCCGCTGTTCGCTATTCGCCTTTCGGCAGAAGGTCTGAAACGTCAGACGACCACGCACGTCTTTCCTAGTGATGTTGTCTGAGTCAGGACCGTTCAGCGGTTTCGCCGTTCTGGCGAACAGCGAATAGCGAACAGCGCCTTCTTTGACATTGGGGTTGGCGTGCTCAATAATTTGCCTGTCATCCCGCGAGAGGAGTTTTACATGCGCAGACGTAATCGAGATCGCGGTTTTACCCTGATCGAACTTCTGATCGTTATCACCATCATCCTCATCATCGCCGCGTTCACGATTCCCCGCATCACCAAGGCGCAGATCCCGGCCCACGAGACTTCCGCCATCAAGAGTATTCAGGCGATTCACGAAGGCGAGATGATGTACTCGAGCAGCCACCCTGACCTGGGCTTCACCGCCGACTTGGCAATGCTCGGCGGCACCGCGCAGGGAGGCGGCGAACAGATCATCGACAACAATCTCGCCAGCGGACGCAAGAGTGGTTACACCTTCACCTACACCCCGGGAGAGAAGGTGAATGGCGCGATCCGTTCCTATACCATTACCGCGGTTCCGGACCAGGTGGGCAGCACTGGAACACGGCGATTCTTCTCGGATGAAACGGGCGAAATTCACTACAACGGCGCGGGCAATGCGGACACGACCAGCCCGGTGATTCAGTAGGGTGAGAAAATGAGAGCGAAGCTGAGGGCTGAGGTTTGATCTGGTGCGCTATACTTGTATAGCAGCTGGAGGGTGTGATGCTGGCAATACGTCTTCCCGATTCCATCGAAAAGAGATTGGCAAAGCTCGCCAAGCGCACAGGGCGTACGAAAACCTTCTACGCCCGGGAGGCGATTCTGCGGTATATCGAGGATTTGGAAGATGTCTATGATGCGGAACGCATTCTCGAGCGAATCCACTCCGGGAAAGAGAAGACGACTCCGCTCGAGGACGTAATGAAGCGATATGGCATGGAAGGTTGAGCTTTCCGCCCATGCTGAACGCGACTTGGATGATCTCGATTCGCAGCCGAGAAAGCGGATCCTAAGCTTCCTCTTTGGGCGATTGGCCAAGATGGATGACCCTCGCGCAGTCGGGCAGGCGCTTCAGGGTCAGCAATTCGGGGAACTATGGAGATACCGGGTAGGTGACTACAGGCTCATTTGCGAAATTCAAGATGTTCGCCTCGTCGTTGCGGTGGTCAAAGTGGGGCATAGACGTGAGGTTTATCGCTATTGAGTTTCGGTAAGCTCCAGCTTTTTGCTTTCGTTTTGTCGTTGTCACTTGGTTGTCCTGCTCTTGCTGCTGACCTCCACTCCCTCGCCGACACGGTTGATGCTCGCTACAACCATCTCCACACGCTGGAAGCTCAGTTCACCGAAACCTACTCCGGTTCGGGTGCCACGCGCACCGAGAGTGGAACACTTCTGCTGAAGAAGCCCGGGCGCATGCGCTGGGATTACACCGAGCCCCGCCCCAAGATGTTCCTCGCCGACGGCAGCACCGCGTGGTTCTACGTTCCGGGGGAGAATCAGGTGCGCCGCATGCCGGTGAAGCAGCTTGACGATCTGCGTTCGCCGCTGCGTTATCTGCTCGGAAAAACCAAGCTGGAGAAGGAATTCGACAATCTGCACGTCGCTCTAAATGAAAAGCCAGCGAATTCTGGTGACATCGTGCTCGAAGGCGTGCCGAAAGATCTCCGCGAGCGCGTCGCAAGAACTCTGCTTGAAGTGACGCCTACGGGTTACATCCAGCGCATCGTAGTAGAGGAACTGGACGGCTCGATCACAGAATTCCGCTTTCTTCAGCAGCACGAGAACGTCGAAATACCAGATGCAAAATTCCATTTCACCCCGCCGCAGGGAGTCGAGGTCGTCAGCGGGACGCTGGAGTAGCGGGTCTCAGGCGTCAGGTCTCAGGTCTCAGAAAACCGCAAAGCTCAGAGTTCGTGAGCTCACGAGAAAAGGGTAGCCGCCCATCAGTTCTTCGAGGAGCAAATCTGACACCTGACAGCTGAAACCCGACACCCTTTCCAATGCTAGACTAGCCCTAAGTCCAAAGGATTGTTGTCACTGCATGGCCGAGTACACCGTCAGATTAGCCGATGAACGTGGGCACCTGCTGGAGCAGGTGGAGCAGGGCGGCTCGGAGAGCGAGATCCGCGACCGCTTTGCCGCGCAAGGCTACCTGGTCTATTCGGTCAAGGCACGTGGAATCCTGGGGGAGCGGGAGAGGCTGGGCTGCCGCGCCGCCGCAAGATCAAGTCCGAGCAATTTCTGATCTTCAATCAGCAGTTCTTGACGCTGATCCACGCCGGTCTGCCCATCATTCAGGCGCTTGAGCTGCTGATGAAGCGGCAGCGGAACCCTTATTTCCGCTCGATCTTGCACAATGTACGCGACCGGGTGCGCGGAGGAGAGCTGCTCTCCCATGCGTTTGAGGCGCAGAGGGCGTTTCCCAAGGTCTATACGACCACATTCTTGCCGGCGAAAAGAGCGGCAATCTGGAAGAAGTCATGGCGCGCTATATCGCCTTCCAGCGCTTGGCCGTGAGCTTCCGCAAGAAGCTGACTTCGTCGCTGGTATATCCCGTGTTGCTGGTGGCCATGCTGGTTGTGATGATGATCTTCCTCATCACCTATGTGGTGCCGCAGTTTGCAAACCTTTACCGCCAACTTGATACTCCGTTGCCCGGGATGACCATGATCATGCTGGCCATCGGTACCCACGCGCAGCAATATGCACCGTATTTGGCCTTGGGATTGATCGTTGCCGGTTTCTTCGTCTGGCGCTGGATGAAGAGCGATGCCGGTTCCACTCAGATGGACAAGGTGAAACTCCGGATTCCGCTAGCCGGCGATATCTGGCTGAAATATCAGGTCGCCATTTTCTCGCGCATGCTCTCGACCCTGCTCGCCGGCGGATTGCCGCTGGTTCCGGCGATGGAAACATCGAGCGAATCGATGCAGAGCCGCCTGATTGCGCAAGGGATCGACGGAGCACACTGGCGCGTTCGTGAAGGACAGGCGCTGGCACGCAGCCTCGAGGCGCAGAAGATTTTTCCGGAGATGTCGGTCGAGATGATCGAGGTGGGCGAATCAACCGGCGCGCTGCCGGCAATGCTCAACTCCGTTGCAGAATTCTATGAAGAAGATGTGCAGACGGCTCTGGCAACGGCGATGGCTCTGATTGAGCCGATCATCCTGGTGGTGATGGGCGTGGTCGTAGCGTTCGTGCTGATTTCGCTTTATCTTCCCATCTTCAGTCTGGGAGCGGGAGCGGTTCATTAGAGCAGTTGTCAGTAGTCAGTTGTCGGTTGTCAGATTCTTGACCACCGACATAGCTGACCGGCACGGCAGTAGAGATCCGGTCTGACAACTGACAACTGAGAGCTGACAACTGGTTTTCAAATGGCAGACAAGAAGTCAATATTCGTAAACGGCGGTAGCGGCGTCATCGCCGTCGCAGATGAGCTGGAACATGCGCAGGAGCTTGCGCGTCGCTATCGCTGCGAGTTCGTCGACCTGAAGAGCTTCCACATTCAGCATGAGCTATTCCGCAAGATCAAAGTGGACCTCATGTTCCGCTACAACTTCGTCCCGTTGCAGGAGACGCAGGACGGCCGCATGGTCATTGCCATCGCCGATCCCAGCGACCTTCCTTTACTGGACGAGATTCGCGGCCACTTGGGACGGCGCATCATCACCCGCGTCGCGACCCTTTCGCAGATAAGCGATGTCCTGAAAAAGAGCGAGCAGTCGCAGCGCGTACTGGAAGAGGCCGGCGAGGACTTTGCGCTCGACGTCATTCGCGAGGACGAGAACTCCGACGAGACCATCTCGATCGAGAAGCTGACCGGCGAGACCGACATCAGCCCGATCATCCGCCTGGTGGAGACCACCATCTTCACCGCCTTACAGCGGCGCGCCAGCGACATTCACATCGAGACCCGAGACGACTCGGTCGTCATCAAGTACCGCATCGACGGCGTGCTGCAGCAGGCCATGCAGCCGATTGCCAAGGAGCATCACTCGACCATCATCTCCCGTATCAAGGTCATGAGCGAGCTCGACATTTCCGAGCGTCGCGTGCCCCAGGACGGACGCTTCCGGGTGCGTTACAACAACCGCTCCATCGATTTCCGTGTATCCATCATGCCCTCGATTCACGGTGAAGATGCCGTGCTCCGTGTGCTGGACAAAGAATCGATGAGCGAGAAATTTCACAAGCTCACGCTCGACGTAGTCGGCTTCGGCGAAGACGATCTGAACAAGTTCCGGCGCTACATCAAAGAGCCGTATGGCATGGTGCTGGTCACCGGACCTACGGGATCCGGCAAGACGACGACCCTGTACGCCGCGCTGAACGAGATCAAGAGCGACGAAGACAAGCTGATCACGATTGAAGATCCGGTCGAATACCAGATCGCGGCATCACCCAGATTCCGGTGAACGAAAAGAAAGGCCTGACCTTCGCTCGCGGCCTGCGTTCGATCCTGCGTCACGATCCCGACAAGATCATGGTGGGCGAAATCCGCGACACCGAAACGGCGCAGATTGCCATCAACGCCGCGCTTACCGGCCACCTGGTGTTCACCACCGTGCACGCCAACAACGTGGTCGACGTGCATCGGGCGTTTCCTGAACATGGGCGTCGAGGCCTACAACTTTGTTTCGTCGTTGAACTGCATCCTGGCGCAGCGCCTGGTGCGTCTGATCTGCGAGTTCTGCAAGAAAGGAAGTGCACTACTCCGATGAAGAGCTCGAAGCCAGCGGCATGAATCCGGCGGAATGGGCAGATGTGCCGTTCTACGAAGGCGAGGGATGCATCGAGTGCTCGGGCACCGGCTTCCGAGGGCGAACCGCAATTCACGAACTGCTGGAGTTGACCGATAACGTTCGCGAGATGATTCTGGCCAAGCGTCCGAGCAGCGAAATCCGCCGCGCGGCCCGCGAAGAAGGCATGCATTTCCTTCGCGAATCGGCGCTTGATAGAGTGAAGCGAGGCCTGACCACGCTGAAGGAGATCAACAAGGTCACGTTCATCGAGACCACCCGATAAGCCATGGCGAACAACAACATTCCCCGGCCGCAGGCGTCGCCTGCGAAGATAGCGTGGAGCGAGTGGTCGCTGCGCGTTCCGCCGAGAGGCAAGCTGCCCTGGAGGCGGCCACCGCCGCGGTGCTGCCCGCCGGCGCGCTCGCTCCCGGCTTCAGCAGGCCAACATCTGGCTTCGCGCCAGGCGATGGTCGACGGCGCTGCGCGAAGCGCTTGGCAGCGTGGCCGGGCGTTCGCGCGATGTGGTGCTGGTCATTCCCGACGCGACCACGCGCATCATGCTGCTGGACTTCGATACTCTTGCCCGAGAAGCCGCAGGAAGCGGAAGCGCGTCGTGCGCTTCCGGCTGAAGAAGTCGCTGCCCTTTGACATCGATCAGTCCGCCGTTTCGTTCGATCGCCAGGGCGGCAGAAAGAGTGCGGGTGGTTGCGGCGGTGACGCCGCGCAGCGTGATTGAGGAGTATGAATCGCTGGTGCGCGAAGCCGGCTACAATCCCGGCACGGTGCTGCCCTCGATGATCGCCGCGCTCGGCGCGGTCGATGCGACGCGCCCGACCATGGTGATCAAGGTGGAGAGCTGGGACCACGACCTTCGCCATCGTCGACCAGAACCAGCTGCTGCTTTATCGCGCGCTGGACAACGGCGGCGCGGCGGTGACCGGCGAATCGCTGATCGACGACGTGAACACCTCGCTGGTTTATTTCGAGGACCGTTACAGCGTGGGCGTCGATCGACTGCTGGTGTCCGGAGTGCAGTCGGCCCAGGCCTTGCAGGCGGCCTTCGAGCGAGCGCGCCATCCGAGTGGAAGAACTGGTTTCGCCGTCAGCTTGCCGGGGCCGCGGCCGGCAACGTATCGCGTTCGGCCCTGGCCGGCGTAGCGGGGGCGCTGGTTTCCTGATGCGCATCAACATCAATCTCGCGACCAGCGCTACGAGGCGGTGCGGCAGTACCTGCAGCGCATTCGCACCCTGGTGGTGCTGATGGCGTTGGTCGCGGCAGCGCTGTTGGGCTACATCTTTTATCAGCGGTCGCACACCCGCGATATCGACGCGCAGATCGGCGAAGCGCAGCAGGAATCAGCGAGCTGAACAACGAGAAGGCGCAGGCCCAGGCCATCCTGAACAAGCCGGCCAATCGCGGCATCGCCGACCAGTCGGAATTCCTCAACGAGTTGTTCGCCCGCAAGTCGCTGTCGTGGACGCGCGATCTTCACCGAGATGGAACGCATTATGCCGCCGAACATGCATGTCGTTTCCATCAAGCCCGACTACACTACGACCAACGACCTGGTGGTCCACATGGTGGTGGCGACGGACTCGCGCGACCGCGCCGTCGAACTGGTAAAGCGCATGGAGAAGTCTAGCCACTTCCGCGCTCCGCAGATCGTGGCGGAAGCGGTGACGACCAATGCCTCCGACCAGGGCGCCGGGCCCGGCAACATTCAGTTCGATATCGCCGCGGTCTATGTTCCGCAGACCGGCGCTGCCGATGCGGACGAGGACAAACCGGAGGACGCAGAAGAGCGCTGCTCCGGAGAAGTCGGCGCAAACAAGCAGCGCCGGTGCCGCACACGCGAACCACTGACCAGCGCAGAATCAGCAGAGGCCGCACTGATGGCGACCATTCGTGACGTTCGCGAGCATCGATGCCGGTGATTGCCGTTCTGGCGCTGCTGATTATTGCCTGCATGGTCTACATTTTTTCGCCTGCGGGACGCTCGCGCCAGACGCGCGGAGCGCGAGTACCAGGAGTTGCAGGCGGAGGTGCTGGCCAAGCGCCAGGAGGTGCTGCCCACCCGCGGCATGGACAACAAGTTGAAGCAGGCGTCGGTTGATATCGACAGCTTTTATGGCAGCCGCTTTCCGGCGGAGTACTCAACTGTGGCGGAAGAGTTGGGCAAGGTCGCCGCGCGACACCGGAGTGCATCTCACCGGCGGTGAAGTACGACGATAAGGATGCGGTGATTGAGGGTCTCCGCAAGCTGAACATCGAAATCACGCTCTCTGGCGACTACCTGCAGGAAGTGAAGTTCATCAACGCGCTGGAGCGCGACAAGATGTTTTTCCTGATCGACGCGGTAGCGCTTGGGTGAGCAGCAGGGGAACGTGCGCCTGCAGTTGAAGCTGGAAACCTATTTGCGCAGCGGAGTTGTGCCCTCGTGAAGCTGGGAACAGAAAATAAGACGAAGACCATCGCAGCTCGGTGCTGGTGGTCTTCGCCATCTTCATGCTGTCGCGCGCCTTCAGCGGAGGCGGAGAGACGCCGCCGCCCTCCGTTGCAACCAAGGCTCCTGCTGCAAGCAGCGTGCCGTTGCCGGCAAAGCGCAAGCCGGCGGCTGACCACGCCAAGCCTCATCCCTTGCTGGCGGAGACGCTCGATCCCACCTTGCGCTTCGATCTGCTGAAGTCCAGCGAAGATGTGACGTATAAGGGCTCGGGCCGCGATATCTTCCGCTCGCAGGCGCCGCCGCCAACGGACATCCCGAAAGTCGTGCAGCAGCCGGTAAACACGGGCCGGCGCCTCCGCCGCCTCCGCCGCCCATCAACCTGAAGCTGTATGGCTATGCGCAGCGCAAGAACGGCGATGCGAAAAGAATATTTCTCAGCTCCGGCGAAGACATTTTCGTGGCCAAGGAAGGCGACATCGTTAACCGGCGCTACAAGATTTTGAAGATCAATAACAACTCGGTCGACGTGGAAGACGTGCTGACCAACAATCGCCAGACCTTGTATCTGACGCAAGGATGAGAAGGAAGTAGCATTATTAGCTGGCTTAATCGTCGAAAGATTGATCTCAGCCGTCTGATCCTCCTAACAATCCGCGACTATCTCTAGTCGATTCTAACCATCGTCGCCAGCGGCGCGACTCCGGTCATCTGCTGCTGGCCATTCTTCTGATGATGGCGCTGATGGTCATTGCTGCGACCTACGAAGCGCCCCGCGTGGTTCAGCAGCTCAAACGCGACCGCGAAGAGGAGATGATCCATCGCGGCACCGAGTACGCCCGCGCCATCAAAAAGTACTACAAGAAAATGGGGTCGTATCCCTCCAGCATCGAGCAGTTAGAGAACACCAACAACATTCGGTTCTTGCGTAAGCGGTACAAAGATCCGTTGTCCAAGGATGGAAAGTGGACGCTGCTGCACTACAACGATGTGATTGCGACAATAACCAACATCGGCGGTGGCCCAGGCATACCCGCGGCAGGCCTCGCCAGCCAGGGACAGCAAGGCTTGGGAACGCCCGCCGGGCAGCAAAGTTCGTCACCCTTTGGCTCGAGCTTCGGATCCTCCAGCTCGACCAGCTCCGGCGGTTTCGGAACGTCGAGCTTCGGCGGTGCTAACACCCAGCCGGTGAACCAGAACGGCATCTTTGCCCAGCAGCAGTCCGCGTCCGGTACCGGCCAGCAGGGGACGACCGGCTCGACCTTCGGGAGTTCCGGCTCGCAAACCACGACCAATGACACCGGTCCGGCGGGCGCAGGCAGCACCAGCCTTTTCGGAAACAGCTCCACTGGGACAACCGGTACGTCTGGCGCCGGAGCAGCCAGTACCACCTTGGGCGGCCAGCAATCTTTAGGTGGGCAGACCTTTGGCGCCGGCGCCATCATGGGAGTGGCCAGCAAGAGCAAAGATCCGACCATCCGGATCTATAACAAGAAGAAGACCTACAACGAGTGGCAGTTCATTTACAACCCAACCATGGACCAGGCTAACGTCCTGCTGAAAGGACCGTATTCGCCGAGTACGCTGACCAGTTCCAATATCGGTACCCCAGCCGGACAGTTGAACCAGCAGAATCAGCAGCAGAGCCCGTTCGGGCAGCAGAACAGCGGTTTCGGCAGCCAGCAACCCGGCGGACTCAACAACACTCAGCAGAATCTGACGCCCGGTGGCCAGCAGTTCCCGCCCGATCAGAGCCACTGATAGCAGCTGGCAACTAGCAATCAGCACTGGGTCGAGCCCTGAGTGCTGCGGCGAGTCGAGCGCGAGGATAATTCCAGACGTGTCCGCCAGAAGCGTCCGCCGCTAGCCGCCAGAAGTGACCGCCACGCTAACCGCCTTTTGCTAGTTGCTGGCCGCTAGTTGCTGGATGTAGCATTGCCCGTCGTCCACAGCGTCACCAGAAAGCCCGAAAATCAGGAAAGTTGCGCCGCTTTGTGATTGGAATCACAGATCGTCGTGACCCTCGCACGTCATGCTGAGCCGCTGAAGCTGCTACAACTTCTAAGTACACCAGCAAGCTCAGCGCGACCCGGGTCATGCTTTACCAGCACCCGGTTTGATGGCAGGCAATACCTGCCAGAGAGGCATCGAATGCCTGAGGAAGCCAAAGGGCCCGACCCAGTCTCTCCCTCGCCGGAGGGCGCGGAACAGCCCACTCAAAAAGCGCCAGCGGCCAATCCTGCTGCCGCGGCAGCCAAGCCCGACCCCGTTGACCCAGCGTCGCCTGCAAAACCGGCGGATACGCTAGCCGCTTCGCCGGCGGCGAAGCCAGCCGACGCCAAGCCCGCTGCCCCGGCCGCGGCAAAGCCGGCAGCTCCGGCGGCAGCGAAACCGGCCGCTCCGGCCAAGCCTGCCGGGGCCGCAGCCCGAGCCGTGGAACTCCGATCTGGTGGCCAAGTTCAAGAACCAGTACGGCTCCGGCATTCGTGAGGCCAACACTTACCTTGGGCAGAAATATCTCCTGGTGGACAGCGGCATCGTGTTCGACATCCTCAGCCGCATGCGCGACGATGAGCAATACGACTACTGCGTCGATATCACCGCGGTGCATTGGCCCAAGCGCGAGCAGCCCTTCGACATCATTTACATCCTCTATTCGTTCCAGCACAACGAGCGCGTGCGCATCAAGGCCCACATTGCCGATGGCCAGCCTCTGCGGTCGGCCGTCAACCTGTGGCCCACTGCGAACTGGCTGGAGCGCGAAGTATTCGACATGTTTGGCATCGTTTTCGACGGCCATCCCAACCTGAAGCGCATTCTGCTGCCCGACGAATGGAAAGGCCACCCGCTGCGCAAGGACTACGACATTCTGCAGCAGGACAAAGAGTGGGTGCGGATCAACCTGGGGATCGAGAGTGGACAATGAGCAACGGCAGCTTTAACCGGCCCGATCTCCTCGACCTCGATACCAAGCAGGACACCTTCCTCGACACCGCCGAAATGGTCCTCAACATGGGACCGCAGCACCCCTCCACGCACGGCGTGCTGCGCGTCATCCTGCAAGCTGGATGGCGAGAAGGTGCTGGGGACCGAGTGCATCATCGGCTACCTGCATCGCGGGGTCGAGAAGATCGCCGAGAACCGCACCTACACGCATGTTCAATCCTTACGTCGACCGCATGGATTACGTCGCGGCGGTCTCGAACGGGCTGGGCTACTGCGAAGCGGTCGAGAAACTGCTGGCGTGGAAGCGCCGCCGCGCGCGCAGTACATCCGCATGATCCTCACCGAGCTGTGCCGCATCGCCAGCCACCAGGTTTGGCTGGGCACCCACGCGCTGGATATCGGCGCGCTGACGCCGGTCTTCTACGCCTTCCGCGATCGCGAAGAGATTCTGAAGATATTCGAAAAGTATTGCGGTGCGCGCCTCACCACGCACGCCTTCCGCATCGGCGGCTGCATTTACGAGACCTATGACGGATTCGAGCAGGACGTAAAGGTCTTCTGCAGAAGTTCCTTCCCAAGCTCGACGAGTACGAAGAGCTGCTCACCACCAACCGCATCTGGGTGTCGCGCACCAAGGGCATCGGCATTCTGAACGCCGAGGAGTGCATCGCGCTGCGGTGTAACCGGCCCGGTGCTGCGCGCCGCCGGCGTGAATGGGACCTGCGCAAGAAGCAGCCGTACGAAGCCTATAGCAAGTTCGAGTTCGATATCCCAACGGGCATGAACGGCGACACCTACGACCGTTACCTGGTGCGCATGCAGGAGATGCGGCAGTCGGTGCGCATCCTGCAGCAGGCCATCGAGGACGTTCCCAGCGGGCCGATCATGGCCAAGGTTCCCAAGGTGATCAAGCCGGCCCCGGGCGAGGTCTATCACTCGATCGAGGCGCCCAAGGGCGAGCTTGGCTACTACATCGTGAGCGATGGCTCGACGCAGCCCTACCGCCTGCGGGTGCGGCCGCCGTCGTTTGTCAATCTCCAGGCGCTCGACAAGATGGTGCGCGGCATGCTGATGGCCGACGTGGTCGCCGTGATCGGCACGCTCGACATCGTGCTGGGAGAGGTGGACCGGTAGGTAGAGCTGGCCTTTAGGCCAGCGTTGCCGAGAGTTTTGAAGGGCACGGCTTTAGCCGTGCCGCACGACGCGTTTGAAAGGGCACGGCTTTAGCCGTGCCGTACGAGAGAAAGCAGATTGGGGCTTTAACCCCAGAGGAAACGAATTGTGAAGCTCGGGATTGCTCAAAGGTTGTGGCACTTTAAAAGACGAGTTCCCTCAGCGGCTAAAGCCCAAACGAAGGAAAGCTTTCGGCGGCACGGCTGAAGCCGTGCCCTTTCAAAGCAGTTGCTAATTGCTAGTTGCTCATATGCTTGACGCAATCAAAAGTTACCTGAGTTCCAACGTCACCCCGGGTGAAGCCGGAAGCGTGTTCTGGGCCACGATCTACGTGCTTGCGATCACCGTCGGCGTCTCGCTGGCCGTAATCGCCATGAACTGGCTGGAGCGCAAGATCCTGGCGCACATGCAGATTCGCCTCGGCCCTATGCGCGTTGGGCCGCACGGATTATTGCAGCCCTTCGCCGACGCCCTAAAGCTGCTGATCAAGGAAGACATCATCCCCGACGGCGCCGACAAAGTGGTGTTCTGGATCGCGCCGGTATTCGTCATGATGACAGCGTTCACCGTGTTCATCGTCGTCCCCTTCGGACGCACCCGGCCGTAACGGACATGAACATCGGCATCCTGTTCATGCTGGGTGTGTCGTCGCTGGGCGTACTGGGCGTGATCATGGGCGGCTGGGCGTCGAACTCGCACTATCCGCTGATGGGCGCGTTGCGTTCGGGCGCGCAGATGGTGTCCTATGAAGTAGCCATGGGTCTGACGATCATCTCCGCGGTGCTGATGACCAGCCTCGGCGCACCGGGACGGAACCCTGAGCATGATCGGCATCGTCCAATCGCAGGCCGACAAGGAAGGTGGTTCATCTTCAAGATGTTCCCCCTCGGCCTAATCGCGTTCGTGATCTTCGCCATCGCGATGGTTGCCGAAACCAATCGCGCACCATTCGATCTGCCTGAGGCTGAGTCGGAGCTGGTTGCCGGCTTCATGACGGAATACAGCGGCTTCCGCTGGTCACTCTTCTTCCTGGCAGAATACGCAGCCATGCTGGCGGTTTCGTCGATCGCAGTCACCATGTGGCTGGGTGGATGGTTGCGGCCCTTTCCGAATTTACTCAGCGGGCCGAGCATGGACCTTGGCTTTCTCGTTCGTGCCAGGCCTCACATTCCTTGGCGCTGGCGGCGATGTGCTTTTCGGAACGGTACGGATGCCGAAGATCCCGCAATTCAAGATTCAGACTATGGGGCTGGCCGCCTTCGGGGCGCTACTGGCTTTTGTCGGCCTCCTGCTGCTTGTGCCGGGCGTGCGCGAGCGATCGCAAGACGCCTTTTGGTTCGTCGCCAAAGTTGCTTGCTTTATGTACTTGTACATCTGGTATCGAGGGACGTTTCCACGCTACCGCTTCGACCAGTTGATGAAAGTGGGCTGGAAGATCCTGCTGCCCGTCAGCCTGGGCGTCCTGATCGTTACCGCGATCGTCGGCGTCCGGCAGGAATTGTGGGCGGCGCTTACCGGGGTGACACGATGAGCGCACGGGTAGAGCTGGCCTTCAGGCCAGCGTCCACGTGGCGACAAGGCCGGGTAGAGCTGGCCTTCAGGCCAGCGTCCACGGTGGCTCAAGAACACAGGGGCTTTAGCCCCGGAGAGTGCCGTCGGCTAACGCCGACTCAGGACGTAAGTAAACTCTGCGGAGACGCCGTCCTGAAGGACGGCTCTACCCGGGAGGTGAGCTATGAGTCTTTCGCCGCTGTTGCGCAAAGTTTTTCTGGTTGACCTGATCAAGGGCATGGGCGTGACCTTCCGCAATCAGTCGGAAGCGAGAGCGCGTGACCGAGCAGTATCCGCTGGAGCGGCCTGAGGTATTCGAGCGCTTTCGCGGCCAGCCGCGGCTGAAGGTCAATCCGGACAACGGCGAGTCGCTCTGCATTGTTTGCAACCTGTGCGCCCTGGCCTGCCCGGAGCAGTTAATCGTGGTGAAGGGCGAGCGCAATCCGGTAACTAAGCGCAAATTTCCGGTTACCTGGACCTACGACCTGAGTCGTTGCATGTTCTGCGGACTGTGCGCCGAAGCCTGCTCGACCGACGCGCTGGAACTGACCCAGGATTTCGAGATGGCGCTCTATACCCGCGAAGGCATGGTGCTCGACCAGGCAGCGCTGGAACGCGGACCGGAGCCGGAGAGGTACGCGAAATAGCTTTGAAGGGGCACGCCTTCAGGCATGCCGGAAACAAGAGTTTTGAAAGGGCGCGGCTTTAGCCGTGGCGGAATCGACGACAGTTTTGAAAGGGCACGCTTTAGCCGTGCCGACGAACGGCCAATTTGAAGTAGAGCCGGCTTTAGCCGGCGGCAGAAAAACATGACACCAATCGCGACACCATTCTTCTTCTACCTCTTGGCGCTCACAGCGATTGTCTCCGCCATCGCGGTGATTACCCGGCGCAACCCGGTGCACGCGGCGCTCTCGCTGATCGTGACGCTGCTTTCGCTCGCCGGGCTGTACCTGATGCTCTACGCTCCGTTTGTAGCCGGCGTGCAGATTGTGCTCTACGCCGGCGGCATCATGGTGCTCTTCCTGTTCGTCATCATGCTGGTGAACCTGGAGAAGAATATCCGCGAGTATCAGTGGAACAAGCAATGGATGGTGGGCACCATCGCCGCGCTGGCACTGGGCGGGATGTTGTTGTTCGTTTTCCATCGCGGCTACGACATCTTCCCTAAAACGTTTGCCGGCCTGCCGGAGACGCAGAACACGCAGCAAATCGGCATCTGGCTGTACGGCAATTACATGCTGCCATTCGAGATTGCCTCGCTGCTGCTGCTGGTGGCTATCGTGGGCGCAGTAGTCATGGCGAAGAAGAGGATCTGACATGGGCGAGATCACCACACTGCATTACCTGGTTTTGTCCGCGGGACTGTTCATGATCGGCACCATCGGCGTGCTGACGCGCCGCAACGTGATCATCATCCTGATGTCGATTGAGCTGATCCTGAATGCAGTCAATCTGAACCTGGTGGCGTTCTCGCGGCTGTACGGCCTGCATGGCCAGATCTTCGCGATTTTTGTGATTACCGACGCCGCTGCTGAAGCCGCGGTCGGACTGGGCATCATCATCGCCTTCTTCCGCAACAAGGAGACGGTGAATGTGGACGAGATTGATTTGTTGCGTTGGTAAAGAAGTGGTCAGTGGCCGGTGGCCAGTGGCCAGTGGCTGCGGACTGTCGTTCGAGTGGTTTCAGGGCGTCGTATTTGGACGGATGGTTGAATTGCGAGTGCTCCTGTCCCGCAAAGCGGGACAACAGAGCTTAGCCCAGCGCTTCAGCGCTGGGTAGGTGCGAATAACAAGCGAGAGTCCCGGAGGGACGACAGAAAAACACGTCCTTCGCTCCGCTCAGGATGACAAAGGTTTTGTTGTAGCTGATAGCTGGCGGCTGGTAGCTGGCGGCTTAAACAGCTGAGAGCTCAAAAATGTTCTTTCTTGACCACATCTGGTTAATACCGCTGTTCCCCGCGTTCGGTGCGGCGTGCATGTTCTTCTTTGGACGCCGCCTGCAGAAATCCATGGTCAGCGGCATCTGCGTTGGTATGGTGGTGCTGGCATTCGCCTGGGGATGTCTGGCAGTCTGGCAATACACCGGTTACGCGGCTGCGAACCACAGCCAGCCATTCGAAAAGATTCTCTTCACCTGGCTGGGCACGGGCAGCAACAGTCTGAGCTACGTCACCGAAGGCGGCCACCCCACCCAATTCCACGCCGACTGGGGCTACCTGCTCGATCCGCTGTCGGCCATCTGGCTGCTGTTCGTCACCGGCGTGGGCATGCTGATCCATATTTACTCGATCGGCTACATGGCCCACGAAGGCGGTTACTACCGATTCTTCGGCTACCTGAACCTGTTCATGTTCTCCATGCTGACGCTCATTCTGGGCAACAATTACGCCCTGATGTTTGTTGGTTGGGAGGGCGTGGGCCTGTGTTCGTACTTGCTCATCGGTTTCTACTTCCAGCGACATTCAGCCTCGACCGCAGCCAACAAAGCATTCATCACCAATCGCGTGGGTGACGCCGGATTCCTGCTCGGCATGTTCACCATCGCGTGGTACTTCGGCACCGTACAGTACACGCAGGTCAATCTGCTGGCGCGCAGCGGAAACTTCCTTATCGGTGACAAATGGATCACCGCCGCCTGCCTGCTGTTGTTCATTGGAGCCTGCGGCAAGTCGGCGCAATTCCCCTTACACGTTTGGCTGCCGGACGCGATGGAAGGTCCGACGCCGGTATCAGCTCTCATCCACGCCGCGACCATGGTCACCGCGGGCGTGTACATGGTGGCGCGCTCGAATGCGCTGTTTGTGCTGGCGCCGAATGCGATGAAGACGGTCGCAATCGTCGGCGCGCTGACCGCGATCTTCGCCGCCACGATCGGACTGGTGCAGAACGACATTAAACGTGTGCTGGCCTACTCCACCGTCTCGCAGCTGGGATACATGTTCCTGGCGCTTGGCGTCGGAGCCTTTGCCGCCGGCGTATTCCACGTGTTTACTCACGCCTTCTTCAAGGCGCTGTTGTTCCTCGGCTCCGGCTCGGTGATTCACGCTATGAGCGGCGAGCAGGACATGCAGCACATGGGCGGCCTGCGGCACAAGATCAAGACTACGTTCGGCACCATGCTGGTCGCCACCCTGGCCATCTCCGGTATTCCCGGTTTCGCCGGCTTCTTCTCCAAAGACGCCATTCTGTGGGAGACCTGGTCGCGCGAGGGTGGCGCCTTCCGCTACCTGTGGTACATCGCGTTCTTCACCGCGCTGCTGACATCGTTCTATATGTTCCGGCTGATGTACCTGACGTTCTGGGGCAAGCCGCGCATGTCGCACGACGTGGAGCACCATATCCACGAGTCGCCCAAGTCGATGACCATTCCGCTGGTGATACTGGCGATCTGCGCTGTTGGAGCGGGCTGGCTGGGAATGCCGCACAGTCTTGGCGGATCGAATCGCTTCGAGAAGTTTCTCGAGCCGGTATTCGCTAAAGAAGCGGTTGTGCTGGAAGAAGGCGGTAAGGGTGCGCAAGTCGCGGCCGGTGAAAAACAGGTAGAGCATACCGATCCGCTGGAGTACGCGCTGATGTTCGCCTCGGTGGGCGCGGCAGTTCTCGGCTGGTGGCTGGCACGGCGAGCGTACGAGAAAGCCGACAAGGGTTACAAAGAGCCGATCCAGGAGATTTCGCCCCGGTTCTACAAGACACTGTTTCGCAAGTACTACATCGACGAGTTCTACGACTGGTTCATCACCGGACGCGACAAGATTGCCGGGGTTCGCCTGGGAGCCATTGGACTGGGCGATGCGCTATGGAAGTTCGACGCCAACGTAATCGATGGGACGGTGAATGGTGTGGGTTGGTCCACACGCGAGAGCGGCACGGTATCGACGTGGTGGGACAAGTGGATCATCGACGGGCTGTGCGTTAACGGCGTGGCCGTCGTGACCCGCCTGGCGTCCTACCCGGTGCGCGTCATTCAGTGGGGCCTGGTGCAGTGGTACGCATTGGTCATGGTCGGTGGCTTGGTGGGTTTCGTTGTGTACTACGTGGTGAGATGGTGAAGAAGCACAGGTAGAGCGAACCCTTAGGTTTGCGTTGGCAGGATCAGGTAGAGCGAACCCTTAGGTTTGCGTTGGCAGGATCAGGTAGAGCGAACCCTTAGGTTTGCGTTGGCAGGATCAGGTAGAGCGAACCCTTAGGTTTGCGTTCGCAGGATCAGGTAGAGCGAACCTTTAGGTTCGCGTCCAGGCCGTCCAAACAATACGGAGGGGCTTTAGCCCCGAAACATATGACGACTTACTTCATCACGATCTGTGCGCACATGCAGCAGAACCTCTTTCAACGTGGCGAGGTCGCAAAACTCATGCTCGCAACATTCTTCAAATATCGTGATGCCGGAGAGTTCGAGCTCCATGAGTATGTCGTCATGCCGAACCACATTCACTTGTTGCTCTCGATCAATGATGCGCAGAAGTTAAGCCGAGTGATTCAACTGATCAAGGGCGGCTTCTCCCACTCATTACGCGAGAACGGGATTGTTTTTCGCGCGGTGTGGGAACAGCGTTATTACGACCGTCGGATCAGAGATGAAGACGCGTTTGCGGAATTTGCGCGATACATCCGTCAGAACCCCGCGCGTAAGGGTTTGGTCGAGCGCGCGGAAGAGTATCCATATTCGTCGGCGGGACAGGGGCTAAAGCCCCTTGAAATAAATAAGGGCACTTCGGACGCGAACCTAAAGGTTCGCTCTACCGAGTTTTTAGAGACGCGGGTGACGCCGACCTGAAGGTCGGCTCTACCAAGCTGAGAGTTTCATAAAAATGTATAACCACATACTTTCGATCGTGCTGTTTACGCCGCTGGTGGGCGCCTTCCTTCTGCTGTTTATGCCGAAGGAAAACAAAAACGCCATCCGCTGGGTCGCCAACATCTTTGCCATGCTTGGATTTGCGGTTTCGTTGCCGCTGGTCCCCTGGTTCTGGGCGCTGAAGGACCGCGCCGGCTTCCAGTTTGTCGAGGGCGCGCCCAATAACTGGATACCCACCATCGGCGCCGGCTACGTGCTGGGCATCGACGGCATCTCGTTCCTGCTCATCATGCTGACCACGCTGCTGGGCGCGATCTCGATTCTGTCCTCGTGGGAAGCCATCCAGGATCGCGTCAAGGAATACTACGTCTGGTTCCTGGTGCTGCAGACGGGCATGCTCGGCGTCTTCATGGCCAACGACTTCTTCCTGTTCTTCGTTTTCTGGGAGGCCATGCTGGTGCCGATGTACTTGCTGATCGGCATCTGGGGCGGACCGCGCAAGCTCTACGCCGCCATCAAGTTCTTCCTCTACACGTTGTTCGGCTCGGTGCTGATGCTGCTGGGCATTCTGTTCCTGTATTACCATCACCACTCACTCACCGGCGTTTATACCTTCTCGATCACCGAGCTGTACCAGACGGCTCCAAAGATCGCCGGTCCCGCGGCGGTATGGCTGTTCTTCGCCTTCTTCCTCGGCTTCGCTATCAAGGTCCCGATGTTCCCGTTCCATACCTGGCTGCCCGACGCACACGTTGAAGCTCCGACCGCAGGTTCGGTCATCCTGGCAGGCGTCCTGCTGAAGATGGGAACGTACGGATTCATCCGCTTCTCACTGCCGTTCTTCCCCGGCGTGGCAATGACGCCGTGGGTGCGCGAGCTGCTGATTACGCTGTCGATCATCGGCATCATCTATGGCGCGCTGGTATCGCTGGTGCAGAAGGACATGAAGAAGCTGGTGGCGTATTCGTCGGTTAGCCACCTGGGTTTCTGTACGCTCGGTATTTTCGCGTGCAGCCCGCTGGGACTGAGCGGCTCAGTCATTCAGCAGATCAACCACGGCATCTCCACCGGCGCGCTGTTCTTGATCGTCGGCATTCTGTACGAACGGCGGCATACGCGCGAGATCTCCGAATACGGCGGCATCTCGAACATCATGCCGGTCTATGCCACCATCGCCCTGATCATGTTCATGTCGTCGATGGGCTTGCCGCTGCTCAATGGCTTCGTCGGCGAGTTCACCATCCTGCAGGGCACCTTCATGGAGAACAAGATCTGGGCCGCATGGGCGGTACCGGGTGTGATTCTCGCCGCGGCCTATCTGCTGTGGCTGTATCAGCGCGTGTTCTTCGGGAAGAACGAAAATCCTAAGAACCATTACCTGAAGGACCTGTCAGCGCGCGAGTTGGCGACGTTTGTCCCGCTGGTTGTGCTGGCCTTCGCGATTGGCATTTATCCCAAGCCGCTGTTCCAGATATTGTCTACGCCGATCAACAACCTCGTCGCGACGGTGCGACCGGATTATCCCGGTTTACAGAAGCCGGTGGTGGCCGGGCAGCCGGCGCTAGCGGCACAGCCAGCGTCAGAAGATCGCTCTTCGCCATTCGCCGTTCGCCATTCGCCAGAGAATGACAGCAACGGGATGAGCAAAGCCTCCGGCGAAAAGCAAACAGTTAATAGCGAACAGGGGCACCCTCAGAATGTGGCAGTTGCGCGACCGGAAGGAAAAAAGGCGCAATGAAGAATTACGAGGAGCTCGAAGTCTGGCATAAGGCACATGCTCTCACCTTGCAGTTGTATCGGGAGACCGAGGCATTTCCCCGATCGGAGATGTTCGGCCTCACTTCGCAGATTCGCCGTGCCGCGGCGTCCATCGGCGCAAATCTGGCTGAGGGTTGCGGCAAGTGGAACGAAGTCGAACTTGCCCGATATGTACAGATCGCAATGGGATCGGCGAGTGAACTGCAGAACCACCTCAGGCTAGCCAAAGACCTCGGCTTTTTGAATGAGACGCATTATGACCCGTTACTGCACGCATTGACCGGCGTTCGCCAAATGCTGACCGCCTTCTTGCAGACTCTTCGAAGAACTCGCAATACTCCGGCCGCCTCTCCGGCGAATGGCGAACGGCGAATGGCGAAAAGCGGAGCGGCACTGTGACTACTATCGCACCCTATTTCTCGCGCGCCGATTACGTCCTGGCGCTGCCGATGCTGCTGCTGACGGTGTTCGCCCTCGGCATCCTGATGATCGACTTGCTGCTTCCCAAAGAATGGAAGCGGCTCAATGCCATTACTGCACTCATCGGCCTCGCGTTCTCGGCGGCAGCCGTCGGCAAGCTGCATTACGCCTATCACCTCGCGGAGGCCAAGGTCGGAAGCGTCGCTGCCTTTACCGGGTTCAATGGCTCGCTGATGATGGATCGCTTTGCGATCTACTTCTTCTACCTTTTCCTGGTGGGAGCCGCGATCGCGGTGCTGATATCGGTCCGCTACATGGAGGTCGAGCACGAGAGCCATGGCGAGTTCTATGCCCTGCTGCTGCTGTCTGTAGTCGGCATGATGTGCATGGCCGCGGGCTACGACATCATATTGCTGTTCATCGGCCTGGAGTTGATGGCCATCTCGACCTACGTGCTGGTCGGCTTCTTGCGCCGCGATAAGCGCTCCAACGAAGCCGCCTTGAAGTATCTCCTGCTGGGGGCGTTCTCCTCCGGCATCTTCGCCTATGGTTTGTCGTTGTTCTACGGCGTGAGCGGCAGCACCAACCTCGGGCAGATTGCGCTGAAGCTACAGCAGGACCTGGCGACTCGGCCCAACGATCCCATCGTCATCTTCGCGCTGCTCGCAACCGCTACCGGACTGCTGTTCAAGATCGCCGCTGTGCCCTTCCATCAGTGGGCGCCAGATGCTTACGAGGGCGCTCCAACCTGCATTACCGGGTTTATGTCCGTCGCGGTGAAAGCTGCCGGATGGGCGATGTTGTTGCGCGTCTTCCTCGCCATGCTGTACCCGTTGCGCTCGATGTACGTGCCACTGCTGATCTTCGTTTCCATCGCCACCATGACCGGCGGCAACCTCGCCGCCCTCACCCAGACCAACACCAAGCGACTGCTGGCGTACTCCTCGATCGCGCATGTCGGCTACATGTTGCTGGGACTGGTTGCCAGCGACGGGACGAATAACACTACCGGTATTGTTGCGATACTCATTTACCTGCTGGTCTATACCTTCATGAACCTGGGTGCGTTCGCGGTAATTACCTCGCTGCGCCGGCGCAACATCATTGGCGACCAGATCGACGACATCGCCGGGCTTTATTTCAAGGCTCCGGTTGAAGCCGTGCTGATGCTGGTATTCCTGTTATCGCTGGCGGGCATTCCTCCGCTGGCAGGCTTCTGGGGCAAGTACTTCATCTTCCTCGCGCTGATCCAGACCGGACACTACATCCTGGCTGCGATCGGCGTGCTGTACTCCGTGATCGCGCTGTACTACTACATGCGCATTGCCAACGCCATGATGATCAAGCCGGCCGTCGATCCTGAGCCGGTGAGGCTTAGCCCAGGCATGCGGCTGGCATTGGGTCTGACCGCCGCAGGAACCGTCGGCATCGGCGTCTTCCCCAACTTCTTCATCGGAGCGGTAAATTGGTCGCTGGGGCTGACGCAAGCCTCGCACGTGGCGAGTTTGCTGCGGTAGAGCGGACCTTCAGGTCCGCGTTCAGCTGCTGGATGCAAAGGGCATGGAAGTTCAATGCGCGGCATTGAACTTCCATCCCCTTTGCAATCATTGCCGGGCGAGACGCGGCGCTGAAGCGCCGCTCTACCGCTTACTTCGCCGCTGCCATCGCCTTCAGCACAATCACCAGCGCCCGCCCATCCGATTTGATCTCGCCTCCCGTCGCGGTACGGGTTTGCTTAACCTCATCGGGTCGGTCCATGTACGACATAGCTTCAACCCACCCCGCCTGCTGCAACGTCGCGGCGATAAAGTCGCGCTCCTTATCCACGTCAGGATCGATCTTGTGAGTAATCGCATTCGCGCTGCGTTGGTCGCGTTCAATGCCGATGTCGTGGGTACCGGCGCCTGCCCACAGCACCTGATTTTGCGGCCCCTTGAAGGGCGCCTTCCAGATGCGGAAGTGATTGCGCTCCTTGGCCACCTCCACCGCCTGGGCATTCTCGTACCCAAAGTCCTGCGGGCGGCCGAATAGATACAGGATGCTCATGGGTACGGTGACATACACGTTCTTCTGCAGCGTAGCTAGCAGTGCGCTTACGACGGCGTCCTGATTGGTCTTGTCGGCGACCACCCAGCCCGCGGCCTTGAGCGCGCTGGTGACCTGATCCTGAGTTCCCACAAAGACAAAGTTCACCAGGTCGCCAGGATTGCCGCCCTCGGGCTTGTCGCTCACGCGATTGGGTAGCTGCTTCTGCAAGCTGGCAAACAGCGGCTGAAAATCGTATTTGGCGGAACTCGCCGCTGCTCCGCTCGCCACCTGCGTGGCCGCCGGGGTGCGCACGATTTGCACCTGAAACTTGCCGCTCGTCGGCTTCGAGAATTCTCCCTGATTGATCCCAAGATATAGCCGCCCCGCCGCCGGAATTGTGACCGTTCCGTCCGCGCCAATAAAAAACGGAATCGCAGCCGGATCGCTTCCCACCCTTCCGACCAGCGCTCCGCGTCCGGCGCTCGCGACACTGAGAGCCAGCAGCGTATCTTTCCAGCCGCGCTCCGCGCCCGCAGCTCCAACGCCGGTCTTATCCGAGAAGTCGACCGTCCCGGTCGCCGTTATGTGCAACTTGTCGCCGCCGCTGACGTCGATGCCGGTGTCGGTCCACGGAACAGTGGCCGGAATCGTGACGCTCTTGCTGGTGCTGGTGCTCACCGCCCCGGCTCGCAGAGATACCGCGGGATTGCCCGCCACAAGCACAATGCCAAGCCCGACGGCCAGAGCTGAATTCAGAATCGTTCGATGCAACTTCGTCAACGTCTCTTTCATGGTCTTAATCTCGATGACGAAACCAGGTTGCGCGTCGCTAACGCGTAGCTTCGCTTAACGCCATTTTGCCCAGGTACATGGGATGGGAGACCTTGGGGGTGTCGCTCGGCCCATATACCGGATACGGAGTGTTCTGCGCCGGCATGGGAAATCCCCAGACATCGCCGGTGCGCATGTCCACCGCAACTTTGCCCCAGGTCTGCGTGCCATCAGCTTTGCGCAGCGTGACCAATCCCTGCATGATCTGGAAGGGATATGCCGTAGCATCCTGCGCGAATACCGGTTGTGGTTGCACCACGGGGCGAAACACCAGCACGCCGAGAAAGACGACGATTGCCAGGAGAAGAAGTTTGGTTATCCAATCGAATCGCATGCGACCTCCGATGACAAGAGACATTGCAGCTTTGCTGCCGCCAATTGTAACCGGGAACCCGCCATTCGAGATGTCTTACTGCGCCCTCAATAAGCTACTTGAGCACTGTCGCTCAATACGAATTTTCCCAGATACATAGGGTGCGACTTGGGTGGCGTCGAACTCGCTGGATTCGACGGATACGGATCGGTGCTGTTGGGGAATCCCCTGGCATTAGCTGAAAGCTCAGCGGCGGGTCAGCTTTGCCGCGGAAACAGAAACTTCAACATCGGCGCCACTCGGTCAGCCCAGGCCCACTCGGTATGTTCTCCGCCTTCGGCCTCCATGTAGCCAAGGTTGTCGCCCTCGCGCCAACCCTTCCGCTCCAGAGCTTGCTTCAGCAATCGGACGTCGGGCAGCGCGCGTTGACTTTCATTGGTTCCAATGTCGAGCCAGATGCGCTGGCCGGTGTTGCGTCGTACCTGCGTCACTGTTTTCAGGATGGCTCGGTTGTGCCACCACACCGAAGGCGACATGATGGCCAGCTTGCCGAATACGTCGGGATAGCGCAGCCCCAGATACATGGACACCAGGCCGCCGAGCGACGAGCCGCCCATCCCACAATTTGCGCCGGAGATGAGCACGCGATACTTCTGCGCGACAAACGGCCGCAACTCTTCGACCAGCATCTGCCCATAGGCGTCGGCGTGGCCCCCACCCAGCCGGCGATCTTCCACTGGCGTGTACTCGTCGATGCGGTGCTCACCGGTGTTGTAAATCCCGACCATCACCAGGGGCTCAATTTGGCCCGTCAGGATAAGCTCATCGGCAGTCTCTCCCAGGCGCCAGTAATTTCCTTTCATGAATGACGTCTCGGGATCGAACAGGTTCTGCCCGTCCTGCATGAACAGCACGGGAAACAGGCGCTCCTGTTCCACGCCATAGTTCGGCGGCACATACACCACGAAATCGTGCCGGTCGTCGATCAGCGACGACTGGAACTGCTGATGCTTGAAGAGGCGCGACTTCAGGTCGCTCGCCGCCGCGAAGGCCTGCGCCATCGCAGCATTAGGGTCGGGAAGGATCGGTTCTGTCGCCATTCCTGTAATATTGTTTTTCTCTTTGGCAACGACTGAACCGGCGCGACGACTGGGCCGCCGGGTCCGCGAACCAAAGCTTTGCGATTTCTTGGGCACCCTAGTTCAAAAGTGGTGTCTTAGATTAGCAGACGCAATTTTTGTTACCAATACAACTTTTTGTTCGAGGCCTTCAATTTGAATCGCGAATATCACCGCTGGTGGTCGAAAGACCTGCACCGCGACATGGAAATGCTGAGTTTCGGCCATGCCGGAACCAAGGTACTGGTCTTTCCAACTTCGATGGGACGGTACTTTGAATACGAAGACAACAAGATGGTTGCCAGCCTGGCCGACCGTCTGGATAACGGCCAACTCCAGCTCTACTGCGTTGACGGCATCGATCTGGAAAGCTGGTACAACAAGGGCGCGCATCCATACTGGAGAATTCAGCGCCACCTGCAATACGAGCGCTACATCATCAACGACGTCTTCCCCCTGATGTGGAACAAGAACTGGACGCCGCGCACCATCGTGACGGGGTGCAGTTTTGGCGCCTATCATGCCTTGAATTTCGCATTCCGTCACCCCGAGATGGTCACCGGCTGCGTCACCATGGCCGGCGCTTTCGACATCCGGCGCTACATGAATGGCTGGTACAGCGAGGACGTGTACTTTAACAACCCGGTTGATTACCTGGCCAACTGCACGGACGGGTGGAAGTACAACCACATCCGCACCGTCCTCGCCACCGGCGAGTGGGACATGTGCTGGCAGGACAATGAGTCCATGGCGGCCATCATGCGCGGCAGCGGCATCCGGCACGAGCTGTATGTTTGGGGTGACCACAGTTATCATGACTGGCCCGATTGGCGTCCCATGGCGAGAGCGTACCTGGAGTAGGAGACGGGGCAGGTTGTGCAACACCCCCAAGTGATGCGCATCACCGCAGAAGATGTCGCTCCAGAGTAGATTCGCGTCGGGCCGACCAATCGGTTTTTTCGAACTGCAAAGTATCCTTGCTGTGGCGAAACACCGCGTCAGGGCACCCTTCGGCTGCGCTCAGGGCAGGCTAAAAAGCCTTGGTCGTGCCGATACGCATTGCGCCACAAAGCGAAGCCCGTCCCCGCAGGGGACAGCATATTGTCCAGCGTTTCAACGCTGGGTGAGCGTGCCCGTAAGCGTGCTCGAGTCCCGGCGGGGACGACATAAGGATTGCCGGTTGTCATCCTTGAGCGGCAGCGCCGACCTCCACGCGTATGAGAAACTTCAAGATCGCCAACGAGACAGCCCGCAGGGTGGGATGGTGTGAGCCCGCTGCGTGAGCAGCGGGAAAGCGTTATCAACGATACCGTGCCGCGTCAGCGGCGGCAGGAAGCATGAGCGAACTGCTGCCCAAAAACCTCCGCCGAAATGGGACGGAGTAGCGCCGCTGACGCGGCTCTGATTTCCGGATCATCTACACCCGGCTGTGACGAGCCGGGCTCAAATCATCCCACCCTTCGGGCTATAGCTTGCGATAGCGCGATTTGTACTAAACCCGCTTCGCGGGTAGGCGACAGCGTAGTACCATTTGGCAGAACAAATTGCATGAAGCGTCCGAATCGCATACGGAGTCGAAGTCGCAACGCTTTTGAAAATGCGACCAGCGAGCCGGCCTTCAATTGCTGCACTGCAATGAAAATCCTATAAGCAATTGTTCTGCCAAATCCCTGCCGGGTTTACCACAAATCGCCCTATCGACAATGCTCCGACCATCGTCATCGCCATCCCCGCGTTCTGCCTGCGGAGCACTGTCGATACGGCACTATGGATTTATCACCAGTCATCACTAACGCTGGGTATCTCTCCACGCTTCAATGCGGCAATAATGTTCTCGAACTCCTGCCGTCGTTCCTCGGTGGGCAGCCGATCGAACTTGTGCAGCTTGCAACGGAGATTCTCCAGGTCAGGGTTGGCAAGTGCCACGCTTATTGCATCATCCCAACCCCAAGTCCCGTCCGTGCCGAGAAGGTGGGGTTCAAGCTCTAACGCCCACTGCTGGGGCGTCATCTTCCGCTTGATCGGCAGCGCCGCTATCAAAAGTGCAACAGCAACCAGAGATACCGGGACTATGACAAGCCACTTCGAGTCGTTGAGCAAATAGGCGACGGTGGCGGCCGGGACAAAGAGTATTGCCAAAACGATAACGCACCCGGAGCCGCCCGAAAGATGGATTGCCATTGTGATTCGATTATGCGTCCTCTCAACTGTCGTAATCAGCGATTACACTCACAATCTTAAAACGGCAGCAATTCGCGGCGCTACCGGCGAAATATGAGATCGCAGGGGCTAAAGCTAAACTCCAAACAGGTGCTTGCCGGCACCAACGAGGTCATGCCCCGGCGCGGAGCTTTGCTCCCTTGCCCCGTGTTCCCGAATCCAGCCGTTCTCCTCTACAATAACTAGAGTTTCAGCACGCCCAGTGCTGCTTCGCGGACGGCATTTCTCAGGCGATCAAGCATCAACCAAGAATCAAGGGCGCCGTTCGTAAGCAGCTATTCCGAATTCAGGAGCCGCTGTGAAGAAGATCGGAATCATTTTCGGGATGGAGACCACCTTCCCCCCGGCATTGGTCGACAAAATCAATTCCATGGCCGAGCCCGGGATCCAGGCGGAGCTCGCGCAGGTGGGCGAAGTGCGCATGGCCGAGCCATCGCCCTACCACGTCATCGTCGACCGCATCTCGCACGACATCCCTTTCTATCGCGCTTATCTGAAGAACGCGGCGCTTAGCGGCACCATCGTAATCAACAATCCCTTCTGGTGGAGCGCCGACGACAAATTCTTCAACTTCGCGCTCGGCGACAAGCTGGGGTCGCGATTCCCAAGACCGTGCTGCTGCCGCACAAGGAGCATCCTCCCGGTACCACCGACCGCTCCATGCGCAACCTGCAATTTCCCCTGCCCTGGGACAGCATCTTCAGCTATGTCGGCTTTCCGGCATTCCTGAAGCCGTTCGATGGCGGTGGCTGGCGCGACGTCTACAAGGTCAACTCGCCGGAGGAGTTCTTCGCTGCTTATGATCAGACGCGCGACCTTTGCATGACCTTACAGCGCGGCGTGAAGTTCAAGGAATATTTCCGCTGCTATGTGGTTGGGCAGGAGAAGGTCCACATCATGCAATACGATCCTTCGGCGCCCTTCCACGAGCGCTACGTGAAGAATCCTCCGCCGGTCGATCCCAAGCTGCTGGCGCGGGTGGAGCGCGACTGCCTCACGCTGTGCCGTGCATTAGGCTACGACCTCAACACGGTTGAGTTCGCCTGCGAGGACGGTATTCCGTACGCCATCGACTTCATGAACCCGGCGCCTGATGCGGATGTGAATTCCGTGGGCCAGGCCAACTTCGACTGGATCGTAAACTCTGTCGCCGACCTCGCTATTCGCAAAGCCAAGGCGCACACCGGTGAAGTGCGCGAGTACCGCTGGAGCAGCTTCCTCAACGGCGACACGGAAAAGAAAGAGCTCGCTAAACCTGCGGGAAGGGGCTAATCGTAATGAGTCGGCCGAGCCTGAGCATTGGTATCGAAGAGGAATACCAGACGATTGATCCCGAAACCCGCGACCTGCGTTCGCACATCGCGTCGGAGATTCTGTCCAAGGGTAAGCTGGCGCTCAGTGAAGCGATCAAGCCCGAGATGCATCAGTCGGTCATTGAAGTCGGCACCCGCGTCTGTAAGGACATCCAGGAAGCGCGGCAGAATGTTCTGGAGCTGCGCCGCGAAGTGATCACCCTAGCCGACGAGCATGGCATGTGGCTCGCCTCCGCCAGCACGCATCCTTTCTCCGACTGGAAGACGCAGGAGATTTATCCCGACGAGCGCTATCGCCAGGTAGTGGAAGACATGCAACTCCTCGCCCGCGCCAACCTGGTATTCGGGCTGCACGTTCACATCGGCATCGAGGACCGCAACACCGCGATCCACATCATGAACTCGATGCGCTACTTCCTGCCGCACATTCTCGCGCTGTCGAGCAATTCTCCGTTTTGGATGGGAATGAATACCGGCTACAAGTCGTATCGCTCGAAGGTCTTTGAGCGCTTTCCCCGGACCGCGATTCCCGACGTGTTTGCGAACTGGGCCGACTACGAGACCTTTGTCAACCTGCTGGTCAAGACCCACTGCATCGACAATGGCAAGAAGATTTGGTGGGACATCCGGCCGCATCCCTTCTTCAATACGCTGGAGGTTCGGGTTTGCGACATTCCCATGCGGCTCGATGAAACCGTCGCCCTTGCTGCGTTAATACAAGCCACCATGGCAATGCTGTACAAACTTCATGCATCCAACAAGAGCTACCGGATTTATGGGCGTGCGTTGATCATGGAGAATAAGTTTCGCGCCTCACGCTATGGAATTCAGGGCAAGCTGATCGACTTTGGCAAGGAAGAAGAAGTTCCCCTGAAAGATCTGATGTTAGAGTACCTGCACCTGGTCGATGATGAAGTCGAGGAATTAGGTTCGCGCAACGAGATCAATTACATCTACAAGATGCTGGAGATGGGCACCGGCGCCGACCGCCAGCTAAAGGTCTTTAACGAAACGGGAGACCTGAAGAAGGTGGTTGACTATATTGTGGCCGAGACCCGCGTCGGAGTTTTTGAGACTACCGCGGCGGTAGAGTGAGGCCATCGCTCTCGAACCGGTAGAAGTCCCCGCATTCGTGGGGCGAAATAGGTTCGGTGGGAGCCTCCGCATTTATGCGGGGGGGAATAGGTTCGGTGGGAGCCCCCGCATTTATGCGGGGGGAATTGGCCCCGCGATCGACATACGGCTTTAGCCGTGGCTTTTTGAGATGCGCATCAATTTTCGACGCCCGACGCTAAAGCGCGGCGTGCTGGAAGGGGCTTTTCCTCCGCATAAATGCGGAGGCTCCCACCGGCTGGCGATTTACAATTGAATTACTGAGCCGCTGTACCTCCTGTTTTCGTATTCCGTTTGTGGAAAGGTTATCGTTTGAACCAGACTGCTACCGATCTCACCCAGACTGCATTCGATCTGGATCTCTCACCCGGCGCCTACAACGCGGTCAACACCTGCCTTCGCATTCAGCCTTCGGAGAAGGTCACGGTCATCACCGACGATGAGACGCGCGAGATTGCGGCTAGTATCGTTCACGAACTTGTCGCGGTTGGATCGCCTTTCCACGCCTACGTGCTCGAAGATGTCGCGCCGCGGCCGCTGGTGGACTTGCCCGCCGAGATCGCGGAAGACATGGAGACCAGCCAGGTCAGCATCTTCGCCGTCAAGGTGCAGCGCAATGAGCTGAAGTCGCGCATGGAGATGACCGACATCGTCAACCGCCGGCGCATGCGTCACGCCCACATGGTCAACATTAACCGGCAGATCATGTTGGAAGGCATGCGCGCCGACTTCAATCAGGTTGATGCCCTCAGCAAGAAAGTTATCGATATCGTCACCCGCGCCGAGAAGATCACCGCCAGAAATCCTGCCGGAACCGATCTCACCGCGGACATGAACCATGACTATAAGTGGATCAAGACCAGCGGCATCATCAGCCCTGACAAGTGGGGAAATCTTCCCGGCGGCGAAGTCTTCACCACCCCCGGCGAGGTGAATGGAACCTACGTGGTCGACGGTGTAGTTGGCGATTACCTCTGCGAAAAATATCAGGACCTCGGGAATCAGCCGCTCACCATCAACATCGCGAAGAACCGCATCACCGAGGTCTTCAGCGAGAACAAAGAGCTGGAGCAGGAATTCTGGGCCTATACCCACACCGATGAGAACAGCGACCTGGTCGGCGAATTTGCCATCGGCACCAACCTCGGGTTGAAGCACGTCATCGGGCAGATTCTTCAGGACGAGAAGTTCCCCGGCGTGCACATCGCCTTCGGCAATCCTTACGGGTTCCACACCGGCGCCAAGTGGTATTCCAGCACCCACATCGACGTGGTGGGTACGCATTTCGACATCTGGGTTGACGGGCAGCAGATCATGCAAAAAGGCGAATTCCTCATCGAGGCATAAGCATGGTTCCCGCGTTGCGCGAGGAGTTCAACCGGAATTTCACCGCCGCTAAGTACCAGAGCCTGCTCCAGTCGCTCGACCAAATTTCGGAGACGCATATCGAGTATCGCGTCTCCGAGACCCCTTGCTTCTTGCCCAAGCCGTTGGTCGACCAGATGTCGGACTACGGGCGCGATCTCATCCTTCAACTGGTAAACAATCCCACCTACCGCAAGCTGTCGGACGTCAGCGTTCCTGCGAAGTACAACGTAGCGAATGAGTCGCCGCGGCCCATGTGGATCGCGGTCGATTTCGGGCTGGTGCGCGGGCGTAACGGCGAGATCGAGCCGAAGCTGGTTGAGTTGCAGGCTTTCCCGTCACTCTACGGCTACCAGCCGATGATGGCGGAGCAGTACATCGAGACCTACGGTTTGAGCCAGGATTTAGGAGTTTATTTATCGGGTTACAACCACGATTCCTATTGGAAGCTGATACGCAAGCTCATCGTCGGCAAGCATGATCCCGAGAATGTGATTCTGATGGAGGTTGATCCGCAGCATCAGAAGACGCTCCCTGACTTCAACATCACGCAGCGCAAGCTGGGCATCGCAGTGGTCGATGTACTGACGCTGAAGAAGCGGGGCAAGAAGCTGTACTACAGCAAAGACGGGCGTGAGATCGTGGTCCGGCGAATCTATAACCGCACCATTGCCGACGAACTCGAGCGCAAGAACATCACGCTGCCATTCGATCTGCGCGACGAACTGGATGTCGAATGGGCCGGACACCCCAACTGGTACTTCCGCATCAGTAAGTTTTCCATCCCTTATCTAAAGCATCGCTGTGTGCCGCGAACCTGGTTTGTCGATGAGAACCCAGTCGTTCCCATCGACAACCAGAACTATCTGCTGAAGCCGCTGTACTCTTTCGCCGGCGCGGGAATTAAATTTGCACCGACCGAGGCCGACATCGATGCCATCCCCGCCGGCTCAGCGACACGACTACATCTTGCAGGAGCGTATGCGCTTCGATCCCGTCATCCAGACGCCGCACGGCGCCGACGCAGATGGAAATTCGCATGATGTACGTCTGGCCGGAAGGCGGCGAACTCACTCCCGTGCTGCCGCTGGTGCGCATGGGCCGCGGCATGATGATGGGCGTCGACCACAACAAAAATCTGGAGTGGGTGGGCAGCTCAGCCGCGCTGGTGGCGTGAAGCAGAGTTGTCTCAGGAAGATGCTTTCGTCCAGGGAGTCAGAATAGACTTCAGCGTGGTCTCAAAGTGTGAGGCGTTGCGGGTGACCAACGTTAAGCGATGGACCTGCGCGGTAGCGGCAATGAACGCGGCGCGCGCTTCAATCGGGCGTCCCAGCGACTCGGTTCGGGCGACCAGGCGACCGCAGGCGTCGGCTATAAGCGCATCTACCGGCAGTATCCTGCCCTCGAACCTTTGCGGCAGTTCGTGCTCCAACCAGCGGTCGAGTTGCTTACGGCGTCGGCCGCGAGCGAGACGCTCCACACCGTAGCGCAATTCCGTCAGGGTAATCACACTAAGAAAAACGCTGTTTTCGTCGACGTTATCCAGCCACGTCATGAGACCAACATTTGGACGCGGCTTGGTCGATTCTGAAACGACGTTCGTATCCAACAAGAAACTCATAACTCAGGATTCTTGAGCTTGATATTGAGCCGGCCGGCCTTGAGTCCTGCACCGCGCAGCGGAGACGATGCGAAGAACTCCGCGAGGCTGCCTTTTCGCTTGGCCTTCCGGTCCCACTCCTTCGCTGCGACCACCATGGCGGTGGTGCGTCCGTGGCGGGTAATTCTCTGCGGACCTTCGTTTTGCGCTTTGTCTAGTACTTCACTGAACTTTGCCTTGGCTTCTGCCACGGTCCAGGTATGCGTGCTCACCATCGACCTCCCGCCCACTGACTATCATTATGGTCATAATAGTCATTATGGAGGATCGGCACAACCATTCCGCATGAATGCGGCCCTGGTGGGAGCCCCCGCATTCATGCGGGGGAAACAGAACCTACAAAGAGACGAGCGCTTTAGCGCTGGGCTTTTGAAAGTGCACGGGAGCTGAATCAACCTCTTGCGTTAGGCGGGCGGACGAATACGGCCATTCTTTGGCGTGTGTGACCAGTCCCGCTTTCACCGGGTTCATGTAAATGTACTCCACGTGGTTTCTGTAATCGGACGCATCCCTGATTCGGTGCTGGTTGAAACCTTTCTGCCAAACTTCCCCTCTGAAGTTCAGCTCCCTGCCAGCGCGAAAGGAGAAGCCTCCTTTGATAAATTGGATGGACTTTTCCAGAGAGATGTCGGTCGCCGGTGTAATGACCAGGTGCACGTGATTCGGCATGAAGACGAACTCGTGTATCGACAATCGCTTCTTGAGCCTGTTTTCGCGCAGTACGTCCAACAAGAGTTCGCAGAAGCGGTCCGATTGGAGAAGAAACGTGCGTTGAAATGTCGAGAAGGATACAAAGAACGTGCGGACTTCTTGAGACGCGAGACCCAGGGCTAAAGCCCTCCTTCAAAACGAGATCGTCTTCCCCCGCATGAATGCGGGGGCTCCCACCAAACGCGCTTGGAATGGTCGCGAATCTTACGCCGTCGCACCCGTTGCGGTCGTGATCTGCACCGTTTCCAACGTCGGGCCCATCAGGTATTCGTCGATAGCTTTGGCCGCCATGCGTCCCGCGCCCATAGCCAGGATCACGGTCGCGCCGCCGGTTACGATGTCGCCGCCCGCAAATACCCCCGGCTTCGAGGTTAACAACGTCTTCTCGTCAGCCAGGATGTACCCCCGCTTGGTCGTGGCCAGTCCCGGAGTAGTCGACTGAATCAGCGGATTCGCCGTGGTACCTGCCGCAATCACCGCGACCTGGCAGGGATGCACGAACTCCGAGCCCGGAATCGGCACCGGGCTGCGCCGGCCTGAGTCGTCGGGTTCGCCAAGTTGTTGACGGCTGCAACGCACGGCAGTCAGGTTGCCCTTCTCGTCGCCCAGGAACTCTACCGGGTTCACCAGCATTTCGAAGTGAACCCCCTCGTCATGCGCGTGATGGACTTCTTCCACACGAGCCGGCATCTCCGCCTCGGTGCGGCGATAGAGAATGCTGGCCGTCTTCGCTCCCAGGCGGAGCGCGCTGCGTACTGCATCCATCGCGGTGTTGCCGCCGCCGATGACGACTACGTCGCGGTCCTTGCAGGGATACAGCGGCTCATCGAATTCGGGGAAGCGATAGGCGCGCATGAGATTTACGCGCGTGAGGAATTCGTTGGCCGAGTAAATTCCGTTGAAGTGCTCGCCCGGTACATTCAGGAAGCGCGGTAGCCCCGCGCCGGTTCCGATAAATACCGCGTCGTAACCTTCTTCCTGCATCAACTCGTCGATGGTCACGCTCTTGCCGACCACGACGTTGGTCTCGAACTCAACTCCGCGCTTCTGCAGCGTCTCGACCTCGAAGCGGACGATGTCTTTGGGCAGGCGGAACTCCGGAATGCCATACACCAGCACCCCGCCCAACTCGTGCAGCGCTTCGAACACGCGCACCTTGTGTCCCCACTGAATGAGGTCGCCGGCGCATGCCAATCCTGCCGGCCCGCTGCCCACGATGGCGATTTTCTTTCCCGTCGCCGGCTTGCTCTTCGGCAAACCAAACTGGCCCGAGCTGCGCTCCCAATCGGCGACAAAGCGCTCCAGATACGCAATGCCAATGGGCTCGCCCTTCTTGCCCAGCACACATCCCGACTCGCACTGATCTTCCACCGGACACACACGGCCGGTAATCGCGGGCAGCGCGTTGTCCTCGCGAACTTTCGCGGCGGCGCCCAGGTAGTCGCCTTTGACGATGAAGTCCATCACCGCGCGCACATCCACGGCCACCGGGCACTTGCGTCATGCAACCGGGCTTATTGCACTCGATGCAGCGCAACGATTCCTGATGCGCCTGCTCGGGCGTGAAGCCCGTGTTCACTTCCAGGAAGTTGCCGGCACGCACCTGCGGATCCTGTTCGGACATGCGCTGGCGGGGCAGTTTAACGCGCTCTTTGTTGGGCAGCGGATTATTGCTCTTGGGCGGCGGATTGTTGCTCATTCCTTCACTCCTGCGGCTTCGGCCGCGCACTCGTGGGCGTGAATGCTTTCGCGAACCCGGGCAACTTCCGCCTCGGGATTGGCCTGCAACCGGTCGATACTCTGCCGTTCCTGCTCGCGATACATAGCGTTGCGCTGCATCAGCACTTCGAAGTTCACCCGGCTGGCATCGAACTCCGGCCCATCGACGCAGGCAAACTCGCTCTTGCTGCCGACCAGCACGCGGCAACCGCCGCACATGCCGGTACCGTCCACCATGATGGAGTTCAGGCTGACCATGGTTTTGATCTGCTTGGGAGCGGTAAGGTTCGCGACGGCGCGCATCATCGGCACCGGCCCCACGGCCAGGACATAGTTCACCTCGCCCGCTTCGACCAGCTCTTTCAGCTTGTCGGTGACCAGGCCTTTGGCGCCATAGCTGCCGTCGTCGGTCACGATGTAAGTCTCATCGCTGACCTCGCGCACCTCCTGCTCCAGACAGAGCAGGTCTTTGCTGCGAGCGCCTACGATGGAGATGACCTTATTGCCGGCGCGCTTTAGTTCGCGGGCGGTCGGATAGGCCATCGCCGTTCCCACGCTGCCGCTGACGATCACTGCGGTGCCGAAGTTCTCGATCTCCGAAGGTTTGCCGAGCGGCCCGACGATATCCAGGATGGAGTCGCCGACGTCCAACATGCTGAACAGCATGGTGGTTTTGCCGATTGCCTGAACCACGATGGTGACGGTTCCGGCCTCAGGGTTGGAGTCGGCGATGGTCAGCGGGATGCGTTCACCGCTGTCATCCAGCCGAACGATGACAAACTGGCCGGGCTTCTGTTTGCGCGCGATACGCGGCGCTTTGATAACAAATAGCTTGATGCCTCGCGCTACTGGGCGCGCTTCAACGATAGGAAACACGGTTTCCCTCCACCCTTGATTTTGGGGAGGGACAACCGGCTAGTCTGTGGCATACGTCACAGGGGCTTGGTTATGGCTCACAAAAGCGCCGAACACGCCATTCGCTATTAGCCATTCGCCGGAATGCCGGGGAAAGCACAGTATTTCCGACTCTGGCTTGGACAGGCTGATCCACAAGACCCTTTGCATGGCGGACCGCTATTCCGGCGAATGCGAAAGCAAGGCGAACGGCGTATTTGGTTCTACTGTGGTTCGGTTTTGGTCTCCACTTTGGTTGCGCCTTGATCGGTCTTCTGGGCGCCCTTATGCACGACCTTCTTGGTAGTGTTCTTGGTGGCTGTGCCGGTTTTCTTGGCCGCCGTCGCCGTGCCGTGGCCGACGTCTTTCGCCGCGTTCTTGGTGTCGTGTCCGGCGTCCTTCATGTCCTGCCCGGCGGACTCTTGCGCAGCAGCCGCGCCGACCATCAGACCCAAGCTCAAAACCGCACCTGTCAATAACATGGCGATCTTCTTCATTTCTTGTATCTCCCTATCGCGTAATGTACCGTCCGTTATGGGATGCAGCTTTCGCGTATCAGGTATTCACGATTGAGCGGCAACAAACCTTGACCGGCGGTGTTTGGATTGCCGACAGCCAGGCGTAAACCCGAATCCAACCCTCGACGCGGCCTACTGGTTGGGGTGGCTGATTAACTCATGAAAACTTACGGAGACTCTTCGCCCCTTTCAGCGTGCTCGGCGTCCACCTCTCGGGGTGCCAGGCTGTTCATCCTGGGCATCACGCTGGCGGTCACAGCCTCGGCGCAGCAGCCCGCGGCCTTGAATAGTGGCGTGACTGCACCGGCGCTATCGGCTACGCTGCCCGATGCTCCCTCCAACTCGACCGATGTCCAGTCCAACTCGCTCGGCGCCGAGTTGGGCCACGGCGTGGCGACGATCGGCAAGGACGAGCTGACATTCATCAAGGCGCCGTTTCAGAAGAAGAACCTGAAGTGGGACGCCCTGTTTGTCGCCGCTGTCGCGCCTCTGATCGCCACCGATGAGCACGTGGCGGACGCTACGAATCCAGCGTGGTTTGGAACCAGCGGCACGCTCTCCAACGCCCTGCTTGCAGCCGATGCCGGCACAGCCGGAGCCATCTTTGTCACCGGCCTGGTCACCGACAATACCCATGCCAAGGACACCGGCGTAGCCACCGCTCGAGCCGCGATCGACAGTGTCATCATGTTCGCCGCCATGAAGGCGATCTTTCAGCGACAGCGCCCGTTCAGCGGAGGCGCCGAAGGCAAGTTCTTCTCCGGCAACTGGAACAATGGCTCGTTTCCCTCCGGCCATGCCATGTTTGACTGGACCATCGCGTCTGTCATTGCTCACGAGTATCCCAAGTGGGAAGTCGCCGCAGCCATGTACAGTCTTGCTCTGTTCGGCAGCGGATCGCGCGTGACCGCGGGCGTCCACTTCCCCTCAGACGTCGTAGTCGGTTCGACTCTCGGCTTTCTCGTCGGCCGTTATGTCGCCAAGCAGGACAATCATCTTCCCGGCGACGCGCCGGCGCATCCGCATAGTAAAATTCTCCGCGTCGAAGATGCTGTTTTGTCACACGTAACTGTGGGTATTCAGTAGCGTTCCTTATGGGCGCTGCCAACCTTTACGGCGACGCTGCATCTATCTCGAAACCGGGATTGCACTGTTATCTCGACAACGCTCATGCCTCAAGCCAACACCAGCTCGTCCATTCCGCTCCGGCAGTTCGGAAAGTCAGACGCCAAGGTCTCTGCGTTAGGTTTCGGCGGTCATCACCTGGGCGACGCGCCTGACGAACCGACTGCGGTACAGATTGTGCAACAGGCCGTCGATGGCGGCATCACATTCTTCGACAACTGCTGGGAATACCACCGCGGCAAGTCGGAAGACTGGATGGGCAAGGGTCTGAAAGGACGCCGCGACAAGGTGTTCCTGATGACCAAGGTCTGCACCCACGGTCGCGACGCCGACATGGCGACGGAGATGCTCCACCAGTCGCTGAAGCGTCTGCAGACCGACCACCTCGACCTGTGGCAGATTCACGGCGTCTCCTTCGAGAACGATCCTGAGTTATTCATCCGGCCGAATGGTGCAGCCGAAGCCCTGCGCAAAGCCAAAGAGCAGGGCAAGGTACGCTTCGTCGGCTTCACCGGACATAAAGATCCGCGTCTTCATCTCGCCATGCTGAACACCGGCTTCCCCTTCGATTCGGTGCAGATGCCGCTGAACGCCTTCGACGCGCAATTTCACAGCTTCGAGCAGCAGGTGCTTCCTGTGCTTAACCAGCGTGGCATTGCGGCGTTGGGGATGAAGCCCATCTGCGGTCACGGCGAGCCGGTAAAGAACGGTGTGCTCTCGGCGCAGGAGGCGCTGCGCTACGCCATGAGCCTTCCCGTGACCGTGACCATCACCGGCATGGAGAGCCTCGACGTTCTGCACCAGAACCTTGCCGTGGCCCAAGGATTTCAGCCCATGTCGCAATCGGAGATGCAGGCACTGCGCGATCGCTTGAAGCCCGAGGCCGCCGATGGACGCTTCGAGCTCTACAAACTGTCGCTCAAGTTCGACAACCCCGAGGCGCGGATGGCGCACAGCTTTCCGCTCGACATGCAGTCGGTGGAAGTCAAGGAAATGCTGCAAGCCGCCAAGAACGACGGTCATCCTTTTCCGAAAGTTAGCTGAGCAGGTAATTTAATGGGTAACCTACACGACGAAACCCGGCGTAGCATCATGAAAGGCGCCGCCGTCCTGGGCGCCGCTACTCTGGCACGAGGCGTGAGCTTGGCAAGTCAGCAACCCTCACCGAATTCAGCATCCAATCAGCCGGCAACGTCCGGTGAACCGGTGCCCCATCGCCCGCTGGGCAAGACCGGCATCACCGTGTCTGCCATCGCCCTCGGCGGATATCACCTCGGCTCGACCAAGAACCAGCAGGAAGCCAACGAAATCGTCGCCAAGGCCATGGATGCGGGCGTCATCTTCTTCGATAACGCGTGGGATTACCACCAGGGCCAGAGTGAAGCGATACTCGGGAATGCGCTGAAAGGCAAGCGCGACCGCGCCGTCGTGATGTCCAAAGTCTGCACCCATGGACGCGGCAAAGATGTCGCCATGCAGCAACTGGAGCAGTCGTTACGGCGTTTGCAAACCGATCATCTCGACCTCTGGCAAATCCACGAAGTGATCTACGAGGACGATCCCGACCTCATCTTCGCTCCCGCTGGAGCAGCCGAAGCTCTGCTGCTCGCCAAGCAACAGGGAAAGGTCCGCGCCATCGGCTTTACCGGACACAAAGATCCCAGCATCCATCTTCGAATGCTGGCTTACGACTTTCCTTTCGATACAGTTCAGATGCCGCTAAACTGTCTCGACGCTTCGTTCCGCAGCTTTGAGCAGCGGGTTCTGCCTGAAGCGCAAAAGCACGGCGTCGCCGTTCTCGGCATGAAGAGCATGGGTGGCAGTGGCGAGATCATCACTCACGGCGTAGTCACTCCCGAAGAAGCGCTGAAATATGCCATGAGCCTGCCGGTAGCATCCACCATCAGCGGCGTCGATTCCATGGATGTGCTGGAACAAAACCTCGCCATTGCTCGCGGATTTCAGCCACTGTCAGGCAGCGAGATGGATTCCATTCGCAACCAGGCCAAGACGTACGCTGCGGACGGGCGCTTCGAACTTTTCAAGACCACGAAGAAGTACGATGGCGATGTCGGACGCCAGCAACACCACTTTCCTTCAGCCCAGGAACTGCCGGCGTAACCATCGTCACCGCCTCCCCGTTACCGGTTACACCTAAGTGTAGGATTGAAACTTTTCACCCAACCCTCAAAGAAATACCAATAGACTCCTCACGTTGCGTGTGTATAATCCGCAACACTATCCAACTAGTAGAAGGTGGGAAAGATGACCAAACGTGGTGTTTTGGGGCTCCTGGTCGTTCTGTTCGTGGCCAACTTCGTCGTCGCGCAAGCGACACTCAACCCGAAAAAAAATCTCGCGAACGTCCAGGTTCAACACGTATTCATCGTGATGGAAGAGAACCACGGGATCGGTGACGTGATCGGCAACGCGCAGATGCCCTATTTCAACAGCCTGATCCAGCAGAACTCGGTTGCCTACGGCTACTATGGCGACACCCATCCGTCGATCGGCAACTACTTCATGCTTACCACCGGGCAAATCATCACCAACAACGATGGCTACGGCGGTACCGTAACCGTCGACAACGTAATACGCGAGCTGATTGCCGCCGGCAAGACTTGGAAAGAATATTCCGAGAGCATTCCGTACGTTGGCTACATCGGCGGAGACACCGGCGAATACGCGGAACGTCATAATCCCTGCTCGTATTTCTCCGATGTCCGCGGCAATCAGACCCAGATGAACAATCTCGTTCCCTTCACCCAGCTGGCTACTGACATTGCCAATCACACGCTGCCCAACTACGGCTTCATCGTGCCCAATTTGCTGGACGACGCGCATGACGGCACCCTGGCAGAGGCCGACACCTGGCTGGCCAACAATATTCCTCAGTTGCTGAACAGTCCCGACTTCAACACCCCGGGCGGCGGATTGCTGATCGTCACTTTTGACGAGGCCGAGACCAGCGACACCAGGTTTGGTGGCGGCAATGTTCTGTGGATGGCGATTGGGCCCGATGTCCGCCTGGCTTATCCGCCGCAGAAATCAGAGTTCCGGGTGCAGTTGTATCAGCACGAAAGCACGTTGCGCTTCATGATGCAGCTGCTGGGCGTCACTGCATATCCCGGCAACGCGGCGACCGCTCCGGACATGACCGAATTCATCCTCGGCGATTAACCTTTATGCGCCCGTATACTGTTCAGGTGTTCGGGCGCTACCTCTTCTTGCTCTCCGCTTTGTTCTGCCTGTCGGTCGCTGCATTTGCGGCGCAGGCCTGCACTCTTTCAACCGACAAGCCGCTTCAGGGCGACGTGGTGCGGCTCACCTGTGACGCCGAGGTATCGTCGGCTCGCATGGGCGAGCGCACCGTTCCATTGTTCAAGCAGGCGAGCGGGAATTGGCTGGGTCTGATGCCGATTGCGGCCAACAACCCGCCGGGTCCGGCGGAGATTACGTTTTCCTCGCCGACCCAGCCGCAGCAACAAAGCGTGACTATGACGGTCGTCGACGCGCACTTTGCTATCCAGAACGTGAACCTCGCTCCCGGCATCGCAAACTTGCACAATACGCCGGAGGAGATGGAGATACTCAAAGGCTTTCGCCAGAACCTCACCGACATCCGCTATTGGCAGGACCGTTTCATCGAGCCCGTCCCCGGTTGCATGGTTTCGCCCTACGGTGTGAAGCGCTATCGCAATCACAAGCCAACCGGTGATTATCACGGGGGCGTAGACCTGCGCTCGGCCGCTGGAACTCCGGTGCGCGCCGCCGCCGATGGCCAGGTGAAGTTCGCTCAACTGATCACCGTGCTGGGCAACACCGTCGGGCTTGATCACGGCCAGGGAGTGGAAACCATCTACATGCACATGTCGAAGCTGGCGGTCGAACCGGGCGCGCAGGTCAAGCAGGGAGACATCATCGGCTACGTCGGAACCACCGGCCGCTCCAACGGCCCGCACCTGCATTGGACGCTGTATGTCAACGGCGTGCAGGTCAACCCGGGACAGTGGGTGAAGCTTACCGCCTGCGAGAAGTGATATCGGTAGAGCTGGCCTTCAGGCCAGCGTCCATGACCAGAAAATTCTTCGCGGGCTTTAGCCCCTCGGGCGGAAGCCCGGGTGGAAGCACCACGCTTCAGCGTGGTGAAACAAGCTCGCCCAGGAACTGGGGCTTTAGCCCAGGGTAGAGCTGGCCTTCAGGCCAGCGTCCATGACCAGGAAATTCTTCGGGGGCTTTAGCCCCTCGGGCTGGAAGCCCCTCGGGTGGAAGCACCACGCTTCAGCGTGGTGAAACAAGCTCGCCCAGGAATCGGGGCTTTAGCCCAGGGTAGAGCTGGCCTTCAGGCCAGCGTCCATGACCAGGAAATTCTTCGCGGGCTTTAGCCCTCCCGGGTGGAAGCACCACGCTTCAGCGTGGTGAAACAAGCTCGCCCAGGAATCGGGGCTTTAGCCCAGGGTAGTGCTGGCCTTCAGGCCAGCGTTACGCCGCTGAAAATACGCGAGGGCTTTAGCCCCTGAGGTACTTCGAATTCAGCCGGCGGCACCAACAACGCCTATATCCCCAGCTTCTTGACTTCTTCGTTGTAATACTTACGGTAGAGGATGTCCCACTCCTGCGAGCCTTCGAGGATAGTGCGGCGCTGGCTCTCGATCTTCTGCCGGGCGGCTGCATCGATGCGCGCTTCCTCGGCCAGCAGCTTTTCCAGGATGGTACGCGTTTCCACGCGAATGGCGTTGCGGTCTTCCAGGAACTCGACGTTGTCCATGGTCGCCAGGGTGTCGGCCACGGCATGTGCGAGCTTGTTGATCTTCTCGCGGCTGACCCTCATAGCACCGCTTTCCACCCCATCAAGCGCAAACACGGCGCTCGACGGGGACCCCGGTCTGAGGTACCAAAGTTCGCGGCGGAGAACAGACTCATAGCACCGCCTTATACTTGCGGACCAGCTCGTTCTTCACCTTCTTGAACATTTCCTGGTAGTTGGCTCCGCTGCGGCGCATCTCGTCGGAGTAGGTGTCGAGAATGATGCGCACTTCATCGTTGATGCGGTCTTCCAGGGCGAGCTCGTCCAGCATCGCGGCGTTGACGCGCTCGGTGGCGCCCGCCCGGTCGGGAGTTTCGATGAACTCCCCTTCGATCAACTTTTTGGTGACTTCGCGGGCCAGGTAGCCCACATAATCTTTGGAGAAAAGCATCTTGGCGTAAGCATTAAGGATAGCATGTCGCGCTTATGCCCTCGGTTTTCCGGGTGCCCCATTCCGCCTTCTTTTGGCGGGGTGGGGATTTTCTTGATCCCCTACTCCCCAAAATATTTCTGGAAGATCGGCGTGGCGTCGGGTACTTCTTCGATGCGCCAATAGCGCTGTCCCGCCACCCGCGTCATTCGGATGCGAATCTCCGTCAGATCAAATGGATTGGGTTGCGGCAAGCCTGAGACGACGACGTCGGCAGCGTCGCCATGCACCTCGGAGCGCACCACGTGCAGCCCCGAGAAATTATGCACGTCGATCATCTTGAATCCTGTCGAGCCGGTGAGAATTCCGTTGCCGCTCAGCAGCAGCCGTATGGCATTGCGTACGCCAATCTCCGCCCAGCTATCGAAGCGCGGAGCCATCTTCTGTAACAGTTCGATTCGGCTCTCAGTGAAAGGCAATGGGTCTTCGTTGAACTTCCTGGTGTACTTCTCCACCAGCACGTCGGTCAGCGACTTTGCGATCTCGCCCGAGATGCGCTCTTCATCGACGTACTTCGCCGCCTCGCCGTAGTTCTTCGCCTTCACCGCCTTGCCGAGTTGCGAAAGCGAATACTCCGGCGTGCCGGTGTAACCATGCCACCACAGCGCGGCCCCTCCGGCAGCCAGCGCGGCGACCAGAAGAATGAATGTCGCTCTCCACCACAGCTCAGCTCGCGTTCGTCGCCGCCGACGCTGATAGGTTTCGTACCACATTCCAGCAGGATACTGGGTTCGAGAGAAGATTCACCACGCAGCCACCGAGTGCAAGGAGAGCGAGGAAGTCCCGGAGGAATTCAGATTTTAGGAGTGTCATTCCGAGCGCAGCCGAGGAACCTGCAGTTTGTCACTGCCCGATAAGAGCTTCGGCTTATCTGTGCTCGTGTCATCCCGAGAAAAGTGTGCCATCCCGAGCCCGCCGCGCGACGGGACGGACCCGCAGTTGCTTTGTATCAGGGCACGACCTTTAGTCGTGCCGAACAGCCGCTCAAAAGCTATGGGCTTCAGCCCCTGAATTGCAATCTCCGCAGCGGCTAAAGCCGGTTTCTATTGGGAACAGATTGGCCCGGCTAAAGCCGTGCCCTGATACAAAACTCGTCGGCGCGATTGATCGTGCAACTTATGCTTGTGTTTATCTCTTGCCTCTGTGCTATCAAGTCTGCTCTCCTCCGTGTTCTCCGTGCCTCCGTGGTGAAACGTCTTTAGCTTTGGCCGCAAGAACTGCTGTTCGCGTCCCGGGTTCCGAAACGAATTCCTCCGTGTTCTCCGTGCCTCCGTGGTGAAAGTCTTGTGCTTTTCCCAGCAAGAATCGGGGTGGGCCGCATGATCCTGGGGTATACGATGGACTGCGTTTGAGGGTTCTGGCCCGCGAAAAAGACTGCATCGCGCCGCCGGGAATAACCCTCTAAACCACATAAGGTGGTTATTATGGCAACCGCGGAAACTCCCTTCCTGCAAACCGTGCGCGGCGACTTGCTCGTCCGGCGTGAGCGCCTTGAAAACGTGATGGAGAGCAACCACTCAGAGCAGCTCCACGAGCTGTTGAGCCAGGTTGATCAGGCGCTGGCCCGCATCGACGATGGCTCATTTGGCATCTGCGAAATCTGCCACGACACTGTGGAAGAGGATCGCCTCCTCCACGATCCGCTGACCTCGGTCTGCCTCGGCTGCCTCACGCCCAACCAGCAGCGTGCCTTGGAATACGACCTCGAATTGGCCGCGCGCATCCAGAACGGCCTGCTGCCCGCGACCGACATCGCGATTGCGGGATGGGAGGTCGCGTATCACTATCGTCCGGCGGGCGTGGTCGGAGGCGACTATTGCGACGTCATACCCGACGCGCGCGGCGGACTGTACTTCATCATTGCCGACGTGGCCGGCAAAGGTGTAGCCGCCGCCATGCTGACTGCCAATCTGCGCGCGGTGATGCGCGCCCTGGTGCCGATGCGGCTTCCGCTGAAGAAGATGCTGGCGCAGGCGAACCGTCTGTTCTGCGAGAGCAAGCTGCCCATGCAGTACGCCACCCTCATTGTGGGACATAGCTCGGCAGCGGGCGCCGTGGAACTCGTCAATGCCGGGCACCTGCCGGCATTGCTGCTTCACGGATCGCAGGTCGAGTGCTTCGACAGCAACGATCTTCCGCTGGGCATGTTTTGCGATCAGGAATTTACCCCGGTGCGCACGCAGCTTAAGCCGCAGGACACGCTGGTTCTGTTTACCGATGGCGTAAGCGAAGCCGAGAATCCGGCGGGCGAGGAGTACGGCACCGAGGCTCTGCGGATGCTGCTGGAGCAATCCGGGCTCTGCTGCCCCCAGCGCGTTATCGAAAATTGCCGCCAGCACATCGAAGCGTTCCGCGCCGGTGGCGTGCGCGCGGATGATGAAACGCTGTTGGCAGTTCAGTTTGTCGGAGCGGGGAATGCGGCGGTCGCCTGATGAAGGTGCCTTGGCGGCGGCGAACGCTCCCCAACGCGTGTCATCCCGAGCGAAGCCGAGGGATCTGCAGTTCGCTCGCACCACGAACCTGTGCGCCGATCATGAGTGTCGGCCTCCGGTGAGTTCACTTCCTTGAACAACAAATGGCGCTCACGCGAAATCGTTTGGCCGGTACGCAAACTGCAGATCCCTCGACTGCGCTCGGGATGACACTTGGACGAAGGACAACTGACAACTGAATTGTTGGTGGCCGAAGAAGGGGTTGGGTTGAACCGCCGCCTGCCAGAATCTAGACTTGTCAGTATCTATTGGCAGCTCGGTTTAACTGAGCAACTCGACAACTGACGCACTGAATCAATCTGAATTGGTGCCGAAGAAGGGACTCGAACTTGAGGCGTTTTGGCGGCGTCCAAGCCGCCAGCCGAAATCCCGAACAAGCGAGGGACCTCGAAGCTACGTAGAATCATCGTGAATTGGTGCCGAAGAAGGGACTCGAACCCCCACACCCTTGCGAGTACATGGACCTGAACCATGCGCGTCTGCCAATTCCGCCACTTCGGCACAGGAAGGCTGCGAGTTAACACTCGCTGTTCAGAAGCATTCTCAGTTTACAGAACACAGGGGCCGGTCGCAACTCTGCTGCTATGAAAGAGCACGGCTTCAGCATGCCGTAGAACTGTCATTCTGAACCAAGTGAAGAACCTGCTTTCGCATGCAGCAGCGATGACGTTCGATGAATGCAGATGCCTCGCGGCAAACGCTGCCCGGGATGGCAAAGTCCGAATGCGCAGGTGTGCTACGGAAACTTCTATAATCACCGCATGAGCTTAACCCAGCAGGTGCAGAAAGACTTGGTCGACGCCATGCGCAAGAAAGAAGAGCTGCGGCTCTCGACCCTGCGCATGATGAAGGCCGCGCTCAAAAACAAGGAGATCGACAAGCGCGCTCCGCTCGACGAAAAGGAAGAGCTGCAGGTCTTCAGCACCATGATCAAGCAGCGCCACGATTCGTTCGAAGCCTTCGAGAAGGGCAACCGTTTCGAGCTGGCGAAGAAAGAAACCGACGAGATCGCCATCATCGAGACCTACATGCCGAAGTCGTTAGGCGAAGACGAGATTGTTGCTGCCGTGAAGGCGACCGTCGCCGAAATGGGATCTCCCACAATGAAGGACATGGGGGCAGTAATGAAGAACGTGATGGCAAGATTCGGTGGCGCGCGCGTCGATGGCAAGGTCGTTAGCGAAGCTGTGAAGAAGCAATTAGCAACGAGCAAGTAGCAAGTCCCACCCCGGCAAAAGATGCCGGAATGGGGCACCCAGTTATGGGCAGTCAGCACTTAGCCAAGAGCCAAAAGCGAACAGCAACAGCGGACAGCGGACAGCGGACGGCGAACGGCGAATAGCGAATAGCGAAAAATGATCACCCACGTTCTCTACCTCGGCCGCGTTCCCTACGGCACGGCCAACGAGCTTCAGCGCACGCTGCTCAACTTGCGCAAGGCCGGCCGCATCGAGAACACTCTGCTTCTGCTGGAGCACCCGCCCGTTATCACGCTTGGCCGCAACGCGCGGCTGGAGAACGTACTCGCCTCACCCGAGTCGCTGGCGCAGCGTGGCGTCGAGCTGCATGAGATCGATCGTGGTGGCGACGTGACCTTTCACGGTCCCGGCCAACTCATCGCCTATCCCATCTTCGACCTGCGCAGCTTCGATCCGAAAGTTGGTGCCGTGGAGTTTGTACGGCGCTTGGAAGAAGTGCTCATCCGGATTTGCAGCGACTACGGAATCGCGACCCAGCGCATCAAGGGACTGACGGGAGTCTGGACCTGTGCGCTGCCCAACAAGCCCGAAGCAAAAGTCGCGGCCATCGGCGTACACATCTCGCGCGGAGTGACAACGCATGGCTTCGCACTCAATGTCTCGACCGACCTCGACGCATTCTCGCTGATCGTGCCGTGCGGCATCAGCGATAAGCCGGTGACCTCGATCGAACGCGAAACCGGACGACAGTTGTCGCTGGAAGAAGTGGCGACTTCGGCCTCGCGCAACTTTGGCCGCGTCTTCAATTCGCAAATGTTGTGGCTGGAGTCGATCGACGATCTGCTCAGTTCGTCAGTTTCGCAGTCCGAGAACTTCGAAGCCGAGCCCGCCAATCAAGATGTCCCTGCGCGTCCGCCAAAAGAGCTGCGCGAGCTGCTCGGCGACGGCACGGAACTCGCCTAAAGTGCTCCAAAAACGCGAAAAAGTGCCTCAAAGTGCCCTAAACTGCCCTCCAAATGTCTACTTTTTAGCTCCCATTTGGGCACTTTTCCGCCGCAGGCGAGTTTTCAATGGGGCACGCTCCCAGCACGCATGGCCCGAAATTCCTGCCAAAAACCATGAGGTAAATGCCAATTTCAGGGTGCTTTTTGGGCAAAATACGCGAGTTTGGAGCACTTATTTCGCTCCCACAAAACGCACACGCCAGATCGAGTTGGAGCCGTCGTCGCTCACCAGCAGCGAGCCATCGCTCATCACCGTGACGCCAACCGGGCGTCCCCACACTTGTCCGTTCGGCAACACGAAGCCAGTCAGGAAATCCTCGTACTCGCCGGTGGCTTTGCCCGTCTGATGCAGCGGAACGCGAATCACTTCGTAGCCGACACGCGGATCGCGATTCCACGATCCGTGTTGCGCAGCGAAGATGTCGCCCTGATATTCCGCGGGAAACGTCTTGCCGTCGTAGAACGCCAACTGTAGCGACGCGTTGTGCGCCTGGAGGAGCACGTCCGGCACGATGACCTTCGACTTCAGCTCGGGATGCGCGCCGTTCAGCCGCGGCTCGGGATTGCCTCCGATGTAGTAATAGGGCCAGCCGTAGAAGCCGCCATCCTGCACGTGGCTGATGTAGTCGGGCACCAGGTTATTACCCAGGCCGTCGCGTTCGTTGGTCGACATCCACAACTCGCCCGTCTTGGGATTGATCGCCAGGCCGCCGCCCGCGTTGCGAATTCCGGAGGCGTACACGCGCATGTTCTTTCCGTCGGGATCCATGACCAGAATGTCGGCGCGATTTTTTTCGTCCGGGTGAGTGTCAGGATCGTTGATGTTCGAGTTCGATCCGACTCCGACGAACAACTGCTTGCCGTCTGGCGAGAAGACCAGGTCGCGCGTCCAGTGGCTGCCGCCGGGAGGAAGGTCGGCGATCTTCTGGGGAGCGCCGCCGGGCTTCAGGTCGCCATTTTTGTAGGGGTAGCGAACGATGGAATCCGTGCTCCCAATGTAGATGTACTGCGGATTCTCGCCCGCAGGATAGAAGGCGATGCCGTACGGCTGCTTCAGTCCGCTGACGAACGTCTCCGTCTGTTTTGGTTTGCCGTCGGAACCGATGCCGCGAAATACCTTGATGTCGCCGCCATGACTTTCTGCGAGAAAGACGTCGCCGTTGGGAGCAGTCGTCATGGCTCGCGGCTCATTGAGGCCGGTGGCGAACAATTCGACTTTGAATCCCGGCGGCGCAATCGGCAGAACGTTCGCGGGACGGTCAATAACGCGCGGTCCATTGACCGCCGACTTGGTTGCGAACGGAGCCGGCAAATCCTTCGCGGTGATGTGGTGCGTCGCTCCCGGCTTCTCGTATCGGTAGTCGGTAAAGGGAGCTTGCGGCGGAGGAGCGCTATTGGCCTTGTTTTGTGCCGATGTGCAACCGGCGAATAGAGCCGCCGATGGAGACTGCGATCAGAAGTGTCGTGCGTAGCCTGTTCATTACCTTCCTCTAGCAAATGTGGCTAGAAGCCATCTCATAAATGGCGAGACGCGGAATCCCTCAGGGGCTGAAGCCCCACATTTCTTGCCTCTGTACGGCACGGCTGAAGCCGTGCCCCTTCAAAACCGATTTATGAGACAGCTTCGGCGATAGTCCGTGCGAACAGTGAACATCACGTGACTATTGGATGATCGCCCCGCCGCCAGGAACCGGCGCGTCGGTGACTGTTTCGCGACAAGCCCGCCAGTTCAGCCGCCAAACAAACTGATGTCCCGATTCCTGCATCTCCCTATTAGCGGAATCCGGCGATTTTGCAGCCCAACCCCTAAAATCTACCGTAGCGGTGCAAGCGGCCGTCGAACCGAACATGGCTCAAGCGCAAGGGACATTCACGAGTAGTTGGCAAGAACGTTTGACTGCGCTGAAGAACCTTCCGCCGGTGCTGAACATTGTTTGGCGCTCCGGCCGTGGCGTGGTGACAGCGGGGCTGGTGCTGCGCCTGTTCACTTCGTTGCAGCCGATTGCTCTGCTGGCCGTCGGCAAGTTCATCATCGACAACATCTACCAGGTGCTGGCCAAACATCAACCGGTTCCGACCCGGCTTTGGTGGCTGGTAGCGGCTGAGTTCGCCATCGCCGTACTGGGCAACATTCTCTCTCGCGCGACGGACTACACCGATTCGCTGCTGGCCGACAAGTACATGCGGCACGTGGGCATCGAGGTGATGCGTCATGCGGCGCAGCTCGACCTGATCGCTTACGAGGACCCGCTCTTCTACGACCGGCTGGAGCGCGCGCGGGTGCAGGCGACCGATCGGCTGGCCATGATCCAGATGCTGGGCCGCCTGTTGCAGCAGGTGTTGACCACGATTACGCTGTCGGTATCCATCATCTATTTCTCGCCGTGGCTATTGTTATTACTCATCGCCGGCGTTCTGCCGGCTTTCATTGGTGAAACTCATTTTGCTTTCCTGGGATACGCCAAGAACTTTCGCCAGACTACCGCGAAGCGGCAACTTGATTATTTGCGGGTGCTGGGCGGCAGCAAGGAAGCAGCCAAGGAGTTGAAGCTGTTCCGCCTGAGCGGCTTCCTGACCGACCGCTTCACCCGGCTTTCGGACGAGATCTACGAGGAGAACGTCGCGCTTTCGCGTCGCAAGCTGATTGCGGGCGCGTTCCTGTCGATCATCGGCACGCTGGGCTACTACTCGGCGTATGTGTACGTTATCTGGCGAACCGTGATGGGCACTCTCACGCTGGGCGACCTCACGCTTTTGGCCGGAGCGATTCTTCAGGCCAGCAGCAATATCCAGCAGATTTTCTCGACGCTGTCGGGAGTTGCCGATCAGGCGTTGTTCCTCACCGATCTGCTTGCCTTCTTCGAGATGAAGCCGACGATCCGCTCCAAGCCGAACGCGCTTCCCGCTCCGCGGCCCATTATGCGCGGCTTCGAGTTTCGCAACGTATCATTCGCCTATCCGGGCAGTGAGCGCCGCATCCTGCGCAACCTGAACTTTACGCTGAGTCCCGGCGAGCGCGTTGCCCTGATCGGCGAAAACGGTGAGGGCAAGACGACGATCGTCAAGCTGATCACGCGACTTTACGATCCGACAGAAGGACAGATCCTGCTGGACGGCGTAGATCTTCGCGAATACGAACTCGACGATCTGTATCGCGAGGTCGGTGTCATCTTCCAGGATTTCATGCGCTACGAGATGACGGCGCGCGAGAACATCGCGACCGGGCGCATCGAAGAGTTAGAGAACCGGCACGAGATCGAGATGGCGGCCCACAAGTCGCTGGCGGATGGCGTCATTGCGAAGCTGCCTTTGGGATACGAGCAGCAGCTGGGGCGGCGCTTCGAAACCGGAGTCGATTTATCAGGCGGCGAATGGCAGAAGCTGGCGCTGGCCCGGGCCTACCTGCGCGACGCGCAGTTACTCGTCCTGGATGAGCCGACGGCCGCACTCGACGCGCGCAGCGAGTTTGAAGTGTTCGAGCGCTTCGCAGAACTCACGGAAGGAAAGATGGCGCTGTTCATCTCGCATCGTTTTTCGACGGTGCGCATGGCCGACCGCATCGTCGTGCTCGCGGGCGGGCGAATTGTTGAGGAAGGCAATCACGCGCAGCTGGTTGCGCTCGGGCGGACGCTACGCCGAGATGTTCGAGTTGCAGGCTGCGAGCTATCGCTGAGCAGGGGCTAAAGCCCCGGCCTTTTTAGCGGCTTGGACGCTGGCCTGAAGGCCAGCTCTACCAGGGCTCGGACGCTGGCCTGAAGGCCGGATCTACCAGGGCTTGGGCGCTGGCTCGAGGCCAGCTCTACTGGATGACGACGAATTATTCATGATCGAGACCAACCATCGCGATGTTGTGCAGGAGCTGCCGGACCCCAAGCCGGCCGCGCCCACGACGGCAGAATCGGATCGCGAGATAGCGGCTCGCGGCCGCGAGTTGTCGCGGCAGCTCACCTGGATGCCGGCGCTGAAGGAGTCGAAACATTTCGCAAAGCGGTTCGCAGCTGTGTCACGGGTGCTCGATACCGTTCTTGCCTCGGCCGAGAATACGCCCGGCTGAGCGGCTCGCCGCTTCCGAAGACCTGCAATGGCTGCACGACAACGCGCGCCTGCCGCGGGCAACTCAGGCGGCATTTCAGCGCGACCCATCTACGCTACGTCGCGCTCCTCACGTACGCGACAGTCAAGGGGCATCGCTGCCTCGCGTGCTGGCCATCGCACAAGACTTCCTGCGCGCGGCCAAGTACGAATACTCCGACCAGACGCTCCGTCTCTACATCGACGCATTTCAGGAGACCATAGCGCTCAACATGCGCGAGCTTTGGCTGCTGCCTCCGGCGCTGCAACTAGTCCTGCTGGAGGAGATCGCGGCCCGCGGCGAGAAACTCATCAGCCAAGTGGCCGACGGACAGCAGATGGGTGTGCTCATCACCAGTTTGCGCGAGGTGAACGAAGCGCCGTGGAAAGAGTTGCTGGAACCGCTCATTGCTTTCGATCATGTGCTGGCAGCTGATCCGGCTAAAGCTTACGCGCGGATGGATTACGCCAGTCGCGAGCTGTATCGCAACACGGTGGCCGAATATGCGGAGCGCTCCGATTGCTCGGAGCTGGAGATTGCGCAGCTTGCGCTGCAACTGGCGCTGGATTCACAGAAGCAGAAGCACGCTGATCCTCGATTGATACTGCGCCGTTCGCACGTCGGTTATTACCTGATCGGCGAGGGCGCCGAGGAGCTGCGCGGGCGCGCCGACGTCGTATTGCCGTGGAAGCAACGCATCCAGAATTTTCTGCGGCGGCATCCCGATGAGTTTTACCTGGGCGGAATCGAAGCTCTCACCCTGCTGATCGTCATCGCAATCATGACGCCGGTGTACGGGCTCTTCAGCAGTTTCTGGACGCGCATCTTCGGCATCCTGGTGCTTCTGCTGCCGGCCAGCCAGAGCGCAGTCGAGGTGATGAACTACCTGACGACGTCGCTGCTGGGACCGCGTCTGCTTCCCAAGCTTGATTTCTCGAACGGCGTTCCTGGCGACTGCCTGACCATGGTGGTGATTCCGACCCTGCTGCTGAACGAGAAGCAGGTGCGACGGCTGGTGGACGATCTGGAAGTTCGCTACCTGGGCAACTCCGGTCCGAACCTGCAATACGCGCTCGTCAGCGACATGGCCGACTCGGAGGAGCAGCCGGACGAAGCCGATCCGCTGGTCGATCTGGCCGCAAGCTTGATCGAGAAGCTCAACCTGAAGTACGCGTCCGAGGGTGACGGGAGTCTTCACGCTCTTACATCGCCATCGGGTCTACAACCCGCGCGAAGGGGTGTGGATGGGGTGGGAGCGCAAGCGCGGCAAGCTGCTCGACTTCAATCGCCTGATTCGCGGCGACTATGACAGCTTTCCGGTGAAGGTGGGGAATGTCTCGGTGTTGCCGCGGATTCGCTACGTCATCACGCTGGATTCCGACACCGAGTTGCCGCGCGGCACAGCGCACCGCCTGGTGGGAGCGATGGCCCATCCTCTGAATCGGGCGATCGTGGATTCGAGCGGCAACATCGTGGTTGCGGGATATGGGATCTTGCAGCCGCGCGTCGGCATCAGCGTGCAGAGTGCGGCGCTATCGCGGCTGGCGCGCATGTACTCCGGCCAGACCGGATTCGATATCTACACGCGTGCCGTCTCTGACGTGTACCAGGATCTTTACGGCGAAGGTATTTTTACCGGCAAAGGCATCTACGAGGTTGAAACCTTGCAGCGGGTGTTGGAGCATCGCTTCCCGCGCAATGCGTTGCTCAGCCACGACCTGATCGAAGGAGCTTACGCGCGGGCCGGTCTGGTCAGCGACATCGAAGTCATCGACGATTATCCGTCGCATTACAGCGCCTACAACCGGCGCAAACACCGCTGGATGCGCGGCGATTGGCAGATTGTAAGTTGGTTGCTGGGCAAAGTGCCGGACGAGGCAGGGCGTCGCGTACGCAATCCGATTTCGTTTCTCTCGCGCTGGAAGATTCTCGACAACCTGCGGCGCAGCCTGGTGGAGGCCGGTACCTTCCTGCTGTTTTTTCTAGGCTGGACCGTTTTACCCGGCAAGCCGTTGTACTGGACGCTGGTGACCATCGCGATCCTGTTTGTGCCTCCGTGGTTTCAGTTGGCATTTACCATTCCGCGTTCGCTGGTTGCGTGGAGCGTGGCTCCCATGCGCGATGGGTTTGAGGCGCTCGTCTCCAGCATGGTCGGGGTTTTTCTTACGTTGACGTTTCTGGCACATCAGGCGCTGCTTTCCGCGGATGCAGTATTGCGGACGTGGTATCGCCGAATGGTCTCGCGCCAGCGATTGCTGGAGTGGGAGACGGCTGCGGAAGCGGAGTCGGCGAGCAAGAAGAGCGCCGTGGATGTACTGCTCAACTGGACGCCCGCAGTCTCGCTGGTGGTTGGCGTTGTCGTCTACCTGGTACGCCCGCGCGCGCTTTACGTTGCGCTGCCCATCCTGGTTTTATGGGCCTGCGCCAAGCCGTTGTCGCTTTGGCTGAATGGTTCACCGCGGGCCGAGCGGCGTCCTGCTTCGCGCAGCGACAACCTGTTTCTGCGCAAGGCTGCCCTGCATACCTGGCGATACTTCGCCGAGTTCTCGAACCAGGAACACAACTGGCTGGTTCCCGACTACGTGCGCGAGACGCCGCCCTTTGTCGCCGCGCGCATTTCGCCGACGAACCTGGGCTTCCTGTTCAACGCGCGGCAGGTGGCCTGTGAGATGGGATACCTGACGGTGCCTGCATTGGTTGAGCAAACCAAGCGCACCATGGCAACTGCGCTAGGGCTCCAGCGGCAGCGTGGGCATTTCTTCAACTGGTACGACACGCGCACTCTCGAAGCTGATCGGCCGCGCTTCATCTCGACGGTGGACAGCGGCAATCTGGTCGCATCGCTCATGACTTTGCGGCAGGGCGCGTTGGCGCTGCTGAATCGTCCTCTGCTCGAGCCGGCGCTGTTCGACGGATACGCTGACCACCTGTGCGCGCTTTCGGAGATGAAGCTGTTGCCGAAGCGCGTGGTGGCGAAGTTTGAGGATGGCCACGAGCGCTGGCTCGATCATCTTTTGGAGGGAGTCGAACTGCCCGCGATCCCTGAGAAGATCGCCCGCTCCGAGGATGCGCAGTGGTTCCGTACACAAACTCGGTAACTTGGTGGAGCAGGTGCGCGATGCCGTTGGCGGCTACATGCCGTGGCTGCTGCCGGAGTTTGCTGCGCTGCAAGCCAATCCGGCACTCGGCAGTATCGAGTGGCGTGAAGACCTGACACTGGAAAAGTTGCCGCCCTTCATCGAGTTGCTGCGTACGCGACTGCTACTTGCACATGCCGGTGGCAATGCCGTGGAAGAGGCGTTGCTGCGCGATCGCCTGCGCGCGCTGCTGCCTGCCGCGAAAGCACGCGCCCAGCGCCTGATCGCCGATCTTCGACAGATTGCCGAGGATGCTGGGCGGCTGGTGCAGGAGATGGACTTCCGTTATCTGTACGACCGCCGGCGCAAACTGCTCTCCATCGGCTCGGATGCGCGAAACCGGCAAAGTGCATGCGGCGTGCTATGACCTGCTGGCGTCGGAGGCGCGCATCGCCGCATTCCTGGCGGTCGCGAACGATCACATCCCGCAGGAGAGCTGGTTCCAACTGGGACGCAGCCAGATCGTGGATAGCGGTCATGCGACCCTGATCTCGTGGACGGGAACCATGTTCGAATACCTGCTGCCGGCGGTGTGGATGCGTTGGTATCCCGAGACGCTGTTGCAGCGAAGTATGGAAGCGGCGGTCGAAATTCAACGCGCCTACGGTGCCGAACATCGCGTGCCGTGGGGCGTGTCGGAGTGCGCGTTTGCCGTGCAGGATGACAACGGGGTTTATGGCTATCGGGCCTTTGGCGTACCCGCGCTGGCAGTTCAGCAGGAAGAAGAGCGCACGGTAGTCGCGCCGTACGCGACAATGCTGGCGCTCGATTTCGATACCGAAGCTGCGATTAAGAATCTGCGTTGGATGAATCGTAAGGGCTTGCTGGGGCGTTACGGTTTTTATGAAGCGGTTGATTTCAGCGCTGACGTACGACGCCGACGCGAGCCGTTCGCCATCGTGCGGCAATGGATGGCGCACCACCAGGGCATGAGTCTGTTGGCGATGGCCAACTTCCTGCACAACGGTGTAGTTCGCAATTGGTTCCATGCCGATGCGCGCGTCCAGGCCACCGAGCTGCTATTGCAAGAACGTCCAATGCGGCGTCCGAGTGGCACGCCGGGCAAGCGTCGGACACGCAAAGAAGTTGCCCCCAGGGCCGACCGGCCCAAGAGTGCTATCGCTGCCTGACGCGCCCTGTCCACTAGCGGACAGAGGGAATGCGATTCGGACGAGCCTCCATTCTTGCCTCGCCGTAGGCCACTGAAAAGTCAGCCGCTTCCATTCGACTCGTTGGCATTCGATCTGCACTCATCACCGGCGAATGCAGCAGTCGAATCACAAAGCGAGAGTCCTGATCGCCGAGGACCAGGAGCATGTGCGGGAGGCGCTGGCGATGCTGCTGCGCGGCGATGGCTATGAGGTCGAGCTATGCTCGTCGCCGCAAGAGGCGGTCTCGGCCGCCAGAAGGCAGATGCCCGAGATCACGTTGCTCGACATGAACTACCAGCGCGACAGCACCTCGGGCATCGAGGGGCTGGAACTCATCGAGTGTCTGCGCAAGCTGGAGAGTACGCTGCCGATTATCGCGCTGACCGGATGGGGTAACGTGCAGCTCGCGGTGAAAGCCATGCACGCCGGGGCTGACGACTTCATTGAAAAGCCGTGGCGCAATGACACGTTGCTGGAGAAGGTGAACCAGCTCACGCTGCGTGCGCGCGAGGCGCGTTCCTCGCAGAAGATCTCCGAGTTTGAACGCGAGGATGCGCAGAAGTTGCAGACCCGCATTGTGCCTCCGCGGCATTTGATCGCCGGCAGCGTGGAGGTTTATGGCGAAAGCACTCCGGCTGGTGTGGTGGGTGGCGACTACTTTGGGGTGTGGCAGCCTACGCCCGATTCCGTCCACCTGTGTATCGCCGACGTGTCCGGCAAAGGAACGCCGGGAGCGCTGATCGCGGCCATGCTGTACGCGTCGGTGAGCACGCTGTCGTCATCGGGAAGCAGCCCTGATCTGATTCTGCGCGAGGTTGAGCACCTGTTGCAGGAGCAACTCAAGGATGGCCACTACCTGACGATCGTGTACGCTGTGCTCGATCTGAAATCGCAGTCGTTGCGATACATCAACGCCGGCCATTGTCCACCGATGCTGTTGCATGCCGATGGAGCCGTGGAGTACTTGGCGGCAACCCGAACCGTTCTCGGACTCGGAATTGGTGGAGACTTCGATGTACACAAAGTCAGGCTGAATCGTGGCGATCGCCTGGCGTTCTATACCGACGGTATCAGCGAAGCCGCCAATGGCGATGCGACCGAGTTTGGCAGCGACGGATTGCTGGCAGCGTTGCTGAGCGCGAGCTCGCTGGAGCCACGACAGCAATATCGGGCGATCCTTGAGCGAGTGCGCGCGCACGCCAACGACAAGCTCACCGACGATGCTACCCTGATTCTCGCTTCGCTCGGCTTGCAGCCCGGCATGTCCTAGCGCAGCGGGCTTCCGTGATCAGCCGCGAAGCGGCGTCCCACCACTCGCGCTTGAAACTTGCAACTCAAAACCTGAAACTGTAGTCGATGCGGCGCGACTTCGAGGTCATCGTTCTGGGCGGTGGTGCGGCCGGCCTGATGTGCGCCATCGAAGCCGGCAAGCGCGGCCGGCGTGTTGCTGTGCTGGAGCGCGAGGAGCGCATCGGCAAGAAGATTCTCATCTCAGGCGGCGGACGCTGTAACTTCACCAACCTGCATTGCCGGCCGGAGAATTTCATTTCCGCCAATCCGCATTTCTGCAAATCGGCGCTGGCACGCTACACGCCGGATGATTTCATCGCTCTGGTTCGCAAGCATGGCATTGCTTATCACGAGAAGAAGCTGGGGCAGTTATTTTGCGATGGCTCGGCGCGCGAGATCGTGGCCATGCTGGAGCAGGAGTGCGACTCGGCGGGAGTGCAGATTCTCACGAACATGAAGATCGCTGAGGTGCGGCGGACAGACCGCTTCGAGATCGTGGTCGGCGATTCGAGCTTGGTTGCTCCGTCTCTGGTGGTCGCTACCGGCGGGCTATCGATTCCCAAGATCGGGGCAACATCATTCGGATACGACCTGGCGCGGCAGTTTGGGTTGAAGGTTCAGCCGTGCAGGCCAGCACTGGTTCCTCTGGTGTTCAACGCAGACGACCGAATTCATTACGGCGATCTCGCCGGGGTATCCGCTGAGGTAGTCGCATCGAGCGATGGCCAGCAGTTTCGCGAGAAGATGCTGTTCACGCATCGCGGTCTTAGCGGGCCGGCCATCCTGCAAATCTCGTCGTACTGGCAGCCGGGCGAAGCGATCACGCTCGATCTGGCGCCCGATGCCGATCCGATCGCTGCGATTCGCAGCTCGGCATCGCATCGCGATGCGACCACGGTTCGTCATGCGCTGCGATCCGAGCTGCCAATTCGTTTCGCCGACCGCTGGCTCGAACTGCATGCGCCTGCCGGATTCACGAATGCCGACCTGGACGGACTTAGTAAGACGCTTCATACGTGGCCGATCACACCGGCTGGTACTGAAGGCTACGAAAAGGCAGAGGTCACCGCCGGGGGTATCGACACCGACGAACTCTCGGCGAAGACGATGGAGTCGCGCAAAGTTCCCGGTCTGTATTTCATCGGCGAAGTCGTCGATGTTACCGGGCAACTCGGCGGCTTCAATTTTCAGTGGGCCTGGGCGTCTGGATTGGCGGCTGGCCAGGCAGTCTGATCCCTCGCGCAACCCACCTCTCGTTGTACACTGCTAAGACTTCCTTTGAGCTAAATCCACAGACGAGGATTCGTCAGGGTGACGGACACGATTGTCCAAATCAGCGGGCTGAAGAAGGTTTACGCCGGAAAAGTGCCCGTCGAAGCGGTGAAGGGCATCGATCTGGAGGTGCGCCGTGGGGAACTGTTTGGCCTGCTCGGCCCCAATGGCGCGGGCAAGACAACGACCATCAGCATCTGCACCACGCGCGCCCTGCCCACCGGGGGCAAAGTCACGATCGCGGGCATTGATGTGGTGGCGCATCCGGCCGAGGCGCGGCGCTACATGGGCGTGGTAACGCAGTTCAATACGCTTGATCGGCAGTGCACGGTTTTCGAGAACGTGTACTTTCATTGCCGCTACTTCGGGATGAGCGGCGCGCAGTCCACGGCCAAGGCGCACGAGCTGATCGAGTCTGTTCAAACTTACGGAGCGCGAGAAATCGAATGTCGCGCAGCTCTCCGGCGGACTGGCACAGCGGGTGCAAATTGCGCGAGCGATTGCCCACGAGCCGCAGGTATTGTTCCTCGACGAGCCCAGCGCCGGGCTCGATCCGCAGACGCGTCTGGCATTGTGGGACATCATTCGTGATACTCCGACAACGTGGGATAACGGTGGTTCTCACTACCCATTACATGGAAGAGGCGGACGCATTATGCGAGCGGGTAGCCATCATCGATCACGGCAAAATCCTGGTTTGCGATGAGCCGAGCAAGCTGAAAAGCAGCGTAGGAGCGCAGAAAGTTTTCGAGTTGCGTTTGCAGAATGCGCCGAACGGCGGGCTGGCCGAGCGCTTGCGGCAAGTTCCAGGAATCATCGCCGTGGAATCGGCAGTCGATGGACTACGGCTGTTCACCAACGGCCGCAGCGGGCTTCTGCCGGAGATCGTAGGCATCGTCGGCGACGGACTGCAGGACGTGAAGGTCAGCGAGACCAGCCTGGAGACGGTGTTCATCAAGCTGACGGGAAGGGAATTGCGTGACTGATTCCGGACTGAAATGGCGAGCCTTTTGGGGACTGTTTCTGCGCGATCTAACCGTGCTGCGCCGCCAATTAGTCGCCTTCGTCGATTCGCACCGTCATGAACCCGTTGTTGTTCGTGTTCGTGTTCACCTATCTGTTCCCGAAGATCGGACAGGGATTTCAGAGCAGCGCCGGCGCGAGTTTCGGTACGCTGATCCTGCCCGGGCTGCTGGCCATCGGCATCTTCATCCAGGGAATCATGGCGACGGCATTGCCGCTCTCGATGGAAATCGGCGCCACCCGCGAGATTCACGATCGCGTGATGTCGCCGTTGCCGGTGAGCTGGGTGGCGATGCAGAAGATCATCTTCAGCGCGCTGCAAAGCATTCTGGCGGCGCTTGGTGATTTTCCCGCTGGTGTACTTCATCCCGGTCAACCCGGTGGTGATTCATGTCTTCAGTTGGCCCATGTTGATCGCGGTCGTGCTGCTGGCCAGCCTGGTGTCCGGCGCGGTGGGGCTGACGATTGGGACCTCAGTTGCGCCGCAACATATCGCGTTGATGTTCGGCATCATCGTGGTGCCGGTTACGTTCCTGGGCTGCGTCTATTATCCGTGGGCGATGATGCACAACGTGCGCTGGCTGCAGATCCTGGTGCTGATCAACCCCGTGGTGTACATGAGCGAAGGCCTGCGCACCACGCTGACGCCGTCGCTGCCGCACATGCCGGCGTGGGTGACGATTGTCGCGCTGACCATCAGCCTGGTCGTGCTGAGCTGGGTCGGGGTAAAGGGCTTTCTGCGCAGAGTGCTGAGCTGAAGGGTGTTCGCGAATTGGCTCGGGTAGAGCGGACCTTCAGAGCCTGCCCTGAGCTTGTCGAAGGGTCCGCGTTCAGGCTGCCCAAAGACTCAGGGTTGCCGACTGCTGCCATTGGCAGCAGTCGGCAACCCCTTTCGAGAACGGCATTGTGAACGCGGCGCTGAAGCGCCGCTCTACCCCAGCTTCGTGGCAACAATGCAGGAACGTCGGCACAAGTTTGCGATAATAAGAAAAGTCGGAGCTGCAATAGCTTCCGGCATCGCGACGTGGGGCCGTAGCTCAATTGGATAGAGCATCAGCCTTCTAAGCTGAGGGTTGCTGGTTCGATCCCAGCCGGCCCTACCACTTCCTGCGACGGTTGGTTGCCTGGAGAGGTCCCTCGCGCAGGCTCGGGATTTCGGCACGCGGCTCAGACGCCGCGTGAACGCCTCAAGTTCGATCCCAGCCGGCCCTACCACTTCCTGCGACGGTTGGTTGCCTGGAGAGGTCCCTCGCGCAGGCTCGGGATTTCGGCACGCGGCTCGGACGCCGCGTGAACGCCTCAAGTTCGATCCCAGCCGGCCCTACCACTTCCTGCGACGGTTGGTTGCGCTGGAGAGGTCCCTCGCGCAGGCTCGGGATTTCGGCACGCGGCTCGGACGCCGCGTAAACGCCTCAAGTTCGATCCCAGCCGGCCCTACCACTTCCTGCGACGGTTGGTTGCCTGGAGAGGTCCCTCGCGCAGGCTCGGGATTTCGGCACGCGGCTCGGACGCCGCGTGAACGCCTCAAGTTCGATCCCAGCCGGCCCTACCACTTCTTGCGACGGTTGGTTGCGCGGAGAGGTCCCTCGCGCAGGCTCGGGATTTCGGCACGCGGCTCAGACGCCGCGTGAACGCCTCAAGTTCGATCCCAGCCGGCCCTACCACTTCCTGCGACGGTTGGTTGCGCGGAGAGGTCCCTCGCGCAGGCTCGGGATTTCGGCACGCGGCTCAGACGCCGCGTGAACGCCTCAAGTTCGATCCCAGCCGGCCCTACCACTTCCTGCGACGGTTCGTTGCCTGGAGAGGTCCCTCGCGAAGCTCGGGATTTCGGCACGCGGCTCAGACGCCGCGTGAACGCCTCAAGTTCGATCCCAGCCGGCCCTACCACCTCACTCAGGATAAATCGGCGTTCGTGTCGAGCAGATAACGTTGCATTTAGAACTTGGGGGGACGCCGTGTACGCAGGCCTCCACGCGGCGGAACAAGATGTTCAAAGCGCGGCCCTGGGCCCAAGCAGAAGTTCCTTGGTGCCTGGGCGCGATGCATTCTTGAGGCGTCGCCACTCGTCAATCGATACCAGCACAGCGGCCTCGACGCCCCGACGAGTGATCACCTGCGGGCCCTCTTTGAGGGTTGTGTCCAGCAGTTCGCTAAACCGCGCTTTTACGTCTTGTACCTGCCATGTCGCCATGTCGATTCTCTAGCACAGACTAGTCATCTGGTTAGGCCATCATATCGCGTAATGGCGGGCATCGTAGCTCAATTGGATAGAGCATCAGCCTTCTAAGCTGAGGCTGCTAATTTGATCCCTGCCGGGCCTACCCTTTCGGGCTTTTGCGCTTCCAACGATCCAGGATGAAGTTTTTGCGCTACGCCTTCGCACTTATCTGGCTGGCGATGTGCTCGGCGCCAATGTTCGCGGCGCCAGTTATCGTCCACGTGACTGGCGCAAACGGCGACTCTCTCAAGGGCGCGCTCGTCATCGTTCAGGATTTACGCAGCGACACGGAGCAGGAACTCTCGCGTGAGCTGACCGACGAGGCCGGAGACGTCGCCCTCAACAATGTCGAGCCGGGACTGTATCGAGCAATCGCAACTGACCCGTACCGCTCGTGGAAGACCGAAGTCGAAGAGTTTCTGGTGAAGGAGCAGCCGGTAACGGTGAGCCTTCGGCTGGAGCGGCAAGACAATGATGATCCGGTGGTCGCGTCCGTCGGCAGGCTCACGGTTCATGTACTCGACTCGGCAGGCACGCCGGCTGCGGGCGCCAGGGTTCTGCTGCGCGATGCCGCAGCCCATTCTCATGCGGAGCACTGGGGCACGACGGACGCCAGTGGCAGCGTTACCCTGGACGTGACAGCAAATTCCTCGGTGCTGGTCGTCGTCTACGACGGCCAGCTTTTTAAGTTTCCTGCCAACAGCTACGATACCGAGCGGACGGTTCACCTGTAGGCGCTGAGGAAAAGTTAGTCGAAATACCTCAGGGGCTAAAGCCCAGGTATTTTCAGCCACGTGACGCTGGCCTGAAGGCCAGCTCTACCCGTGCGCTCCGAAGGCCAGGTCTACCCGTGCGCTCGCAAGGCCAGCTCTACCCGTGCTCTATTAGGCCGGATGTACCCATGCGCTCTGAAGGCCAGCACTACCCATGCTCTATTAGGCCAGCAATACCTGGAAATCTCTGAAGGCGAGGAACTCCCCCGTGCTCTCTGAAGGCCCGGTCTCCCCATGCTCGAAAGGACAGCCCTACCTGCAATTCGACTTTTCAGCAACTGTTAAGGCGTGGGCAGGACTTTCACTTGTGGCGCGCGGCACTCTTTCACCGACGAGCCGCAATCCTGATATTTCAGGTTCTTATCGAAACAGGCTTCGATGGCGATGAACTCTCCGCTGCTGCACGATACGCGAAACGCGGCTTGCGGCGCTCCGTTGGCTTGTGCGAACTTCTGCTCGATATCGCCGGGGGCGGCGCTGAACTGCGCCGACGGATGCTGATATTCCTGCGGCACCTTGACCGATTTGTAGAGCTGCTGAATGTCCCCGAAGTACTGCTGCGACGGAAGACCGCTACAAGTGCCATGGGTCGCCCACTCGTGCTGAATCAATCCGCGCGCGGGCATGATCGGCAGCATCTCGCGCACGATCTCACTCGAAACCGGCCGCGCAGTGGCGCAGTCTTTCGGCCACGAGCCGTCATTGTTCTGCGGCCAGAGCCCATGCACGACGAAGCCATAGTGCCGGTTGGGATCGCATTCGCTGGAACTCATGTTTGACTGATGCGTGGCACAGAACTCCGGAGCCCACGACAGGACCAGCAGGTAGTAGTCGAATGCTCCGGGGGTGTTATCGGCGTTGGAGGAGGCGGATCCCGAGTGATGCTTGCTTGCCGTGACACCTACGGTAAGCGCCAAACAGAAGCAGAGTGTAAGCACCTTCCATGAACTGTGACGTAACATGAATCCTCCGACAGGGTGAATCAAGATGCTGCCCAGATCCTGAGGTCGAATGCCCTTTGGGGCTAAAGCCCAGTCTGTACCCAACCTTTCGGCACGGCTGAAGAGGCTGCTGAAAAACTCTTCGCAGTGAAAAAAAAGCAGATCCCTCACCTCTAAAGAGGTTCGGGATGACAAAAACACAGGATCTTTATGGCGCAGCTAAAGCTGCGCCCCTTCAAAACACGGCCCCGCAGAGTTTTTCAGCAGCCTGTGAAGCCGTGCCCCTTCAAACCCGATTTGCGGGATCGCTTCGAACTATTTCACAAATTGCGGCTGCTTTCCCTCGGCCCACGGATCGTACGTCTGCACAAAGATTTCGCGATCGGCGATGGTGGGATGAGACCAGAGCCACAGTTCCGCGAACTTGCCGACATAAGGATAATCAAGCGAACGCTCGCCTAGTATCTGGAAGGACTCGGCCGCGTTGCGTCCCGCATCGGGGACAAGGTCGTGAGTCACCTCCAGTCCGTATTGGTCAGCCTGATGTTCGAAATGACGTGAGATTGCGTTCGACATGGGCTCAGACACGAACGAGAGCACGTACAGGATGAGGAGCAGCATGGGAGCGGACGCGAAGTCGCTTAGTCCGCGCAGGCCCCAGGCGTTTCCCTTGCGGAGCATCAGCCAATTCGCAATTCGGAAAGCGAGATAGAAGAACACCAGCAACAGTGCGACGGTGATTACGAATCCTTTCATTACATGTCCCAGAACGTAGTGGCCCATCTCGTGGCCAAAAACGAACAGGGTTTGCGGGATGCTCATGTGGCGCGTAGTCGTGTCCCACACCACCACGCGTTTGCTCGAACCGAAGCCGGTCACATAAGCGTTGAGTTCGTTGGTCTTCTCGCTGGCCTTCATCTCAAACATGCGAGACGGCGGAATGTCCATGCCGGCGCGATGGACTACGCGCTCGATCTGCTCCACCAGTTCGGGATGATGGTCGGTCAGCGGTTCGAATTTGTTAAACAGCGGATCAATCAGGATCGGCTCAATAAAAATCGCGAACAGGATAAACGGAATGGTGGCCAGCCAGAAGTAGAACCACCAGCGTCGCGGACTACGGCAAAGCATTCCATAGAGAGTCCAGCCAAGAAGGATCGCGACTACCACGCTCAGGCCCAGTCCCTTCGCCCAATCGGTGAACCACGATCCCCATTGCTGAACCGACAGACCGTACTCCAGGCTGATGTGGTGACGATAGAGCGAGAAAGGAAGCTCGAGCACTTCCAACGTCACCGAGAACAGAGCGACGACGATGGTGGCGCGCACCAGCCAGAAGCGGGAGACGCGCTCGGCGAAGTCGCGCAGACGGGGACCATAGTGTGTGCGCAGCATCAGCCATAGCACAACGAAGATGTACAACGTGGTGATGAAGTAGAGCGAGACGTCGATGCGATAGAGAGCGTACGCTTGCGCGAGTTTGTCGGGCGGCAAGGTGTAATGCAGCAGCCCGCTGACTGGCGGGGTCGGGTTCGCGCTCTGCGACTGGCTGAGCAGCAGCGCCGCGGTCAGCCTAAATAGATGGGGCATGCTCAGAAGCGGGAGTGTAGCACGTTGAGGATTGGCAAAGGATCGTTTTCAGAAGCTTGACCTGAGCCTTTCTTTTCTCGGTTGTCATCTTCCGCAACTAACAGGAAGCAAAGCCTTTATGGGATTATGGTTGACTTTCGCGATGACGGGGTTAACATGTTGATATCACCTCCGATCCAATCCAGGATCGAATGGGCCTGAGGTCAAGGAAATGTCACCGCTCCTTGGCAACAGGCCCATTTTAGTTAGCCGGCACTCGGTCCCCTGTCCCAAAGTCGTGGAACTCGGAATCTGTACAATAACGGATTGCCCTTCCCGACATTTGAATGAAGTCTAAAATCCTCTTCATCGCAGGCCTGCTGTTTTGTCTTACTCCGTGGGCATCGCCTCCGATGGCACTGCTGGTGGGGTTGGTGTTCGGCGCGATTGCGACGCATCCCTATCCTGGCGAGTCGCGCCAAGTATCGAAGTATCTTCTGCAGGCAGCGGTGGTGGGGCTGGGCTTCGGCATGAATCTGCAGCAGGTGCTGCGCGCCGGCAAGAGCGGGTTTATCTACACCGCCGTGGGAATCGCCTTCGCGCTGACGCTGGGCACGCTGATTGGCAAAATGCTCGCCGTGCAGAGCACGCCGTCGTTTCTCATCTCCGCCGGTACCGCGATTTGCGGAGGCAGCGCGATTGCCGCTATCGGTCCTGTGGTAGGCGCGACCGAAGATGAGATGTCGGTCTCGCTCGGCACCATCTTTCTGCTGAACTCAGTCGCCCTGCTGACGTTTCCGCAGATCGGACATGCGCTCAAACTCTCGCAGACTCAATTCGGGCTATGGGCGGCGCTGGCCATCCACGACACTAGTTCGGTGGTCGGCGCATCCGCGAAGTACGGCGTCGTCGCGCTCGCTATCGGTACGACCGTGAAGCTGGCGCGCGCGCTTTGGATCGTCCCCGTCACTGTTGCTACCGCGGTCGCCAAGGGCAGCAAGACGCGTATTCAGTGGCCGTGGTTCATCCTGTTCTTCTGCCTGGCCGCGGTGGCGAATACCTATCTGTTTCCCGACTCGCGCTTCTACCACCTGCTGACCAATCTAGGGAAGCTGATGCTCATCTTCACGCTGTTCCTCATCGGAGCGACGCTCTCGCCCGCGGCGCTGCGCAAGGTGGGCCCGCGTCCGCTGTTGCAGGGGGTGCTGCTTTGGATCATCGTCGCAGTGTCAAGCCTGCTGGCGATTCGCGCGGGTTGGATCGCGATCTAAAATGTCGGCTAAGTACAGGCTGATCGCGCAGGAGGAGCGTCCACTTCCGGACGGCTTACCGCGCACCGAACGTTCGCAGCCGCATCGAGTAGCAGATGTCCCTAAGCCTTCCAGTGACTTGCAGATGCCGCTTTCGGCAGCAAATTTGCAACTATCAGTTGGGGATTACTCGCCTTTTTATCCGATCGTGATCAGGGGAGCGTTATGCAGACTCTTATGCAGGATGTCCGCTATGCGGTGCGCATGCTCGCAAAGAGCAAGGCGTTCAGCGCCATCGCGATTCTGTCGCTGGCCTTGGGAATTGGCGCCAACACTACGATCTTCACGGTAGTGAACGCCATTCTCCTGCATCCGCTGCCGGTGAAAGACATTTCGCGAGTGGTTGAGGTTGACACGGTTGACACCAAGACCGTGGTGACCATCGCCAATGTTGCCAAGCTCGGCATGTCGTATCCCAACTGCCAGGACTATGCCAGGGAGAATCAGGTGTTTTCCGGGACCGTCTGTTTTGCCGGCCCACTTCCGCTGACGTGGAGCGGCCGCGCCGAGCCGAAGCAGGTTCTGGGGCAATTGGTCACGGCCAATTACTTTGACGTGCTGGGGCTGCGTCCTGCCGTGGGACGCTTCTTTCTTCCTGACGAGGACACCAAACCCGGCGGCAATAACGTCGCGGTCGTTAGTTACAGCCTGTGGGTGAATAAGTTCGGCTCGGATCCTGACATCGTAGGCAAGGTGCTGACGCTGAACGCGATGCCTTACACGGTGATCGGTGTGGGTCCGCGCGGCTTCAAAGGCACGTTCACCTTTGGCAGCGCGGAAGAAGTTTGGCTTCCTGTCAGCATGTACACTCAGGTGCTCGCGGGCTTCTTCAAAGACAATTTCAACGACCGCCGATTTCTGTCGATGGGGATGTTCGGTCGCTTGAAAGACGGCGTCACGATGAGCGGGGCGGAAGCTTCGCTGAAGACCATCGCGTCGCGCCTAGAGACCGCCTTCCCTAAGGACAACGCCAGCCGCAGTGTGGCGCTGACGCCGATGACGGACGCGGTGGTGGGCGTGAACAATCACGGCCAGATCGCACTGATGGGCGGATTGATGATGGCGGTCGTCGGGCGTGGTGCTGTTGATCGCGTGCGTGAACGTGGCCAACCTGTTGCTCGCACAAGCCGCGCGGCGCGAGAAAGAAATGACGCTGCGAGCCGCGCTGGGCGCCAGCCGAGGCCGTGTGATCGGACAGTTGTTTACGGAAACTTTGGTATTGGCATGGCTCGCGGGAGTCGTGGGCGCTGCCATTGCTTATGCCGGACGCGCGGCATTGTGGTCGTTCCGGCCGCCGTTCCTGCAGCAACGGCGATCTGGATATCGAGCTTCGACTTTCACGTGCTCTTCTTCACCTTGGGCGTGTCTCTGCTGACCGCGGTGCTGATCGGCATTGCTCCGGCGATGCGAGTAGCGCGGCCAAATCTGGTCGAGGTGCTGAACATTGGCGGACGCGGCGGCAGCGTGAGTTGGACGCGCAACCGATTCCGCAGCCTGCTGGTGGTGACAGAAATTGCGCTGGCGCTGGTTGCGCTGGTCGGTGCAGGACTGTTCGTTCGCAGCATGCAGAACGCGCAACGAATCGATCCGGGATTCGAGTCGAAGGACCTGTTCGTCTTTGCGTTCGACTTGGGAGCCTTGCATTACGACGAAGGACGCGGCCAGCAATTCTTTCGCAACGCCATAGAGCGAGCCGAGGCTTCGCCCAAGGTGGCGTCGGCGACTATCGCGTCGAACTTACCGGTAGGCGGAGGCTTCGCGCGTACTACCTTCCCCGAGGGACAGAGTGAGACCTCAGGCTATCGCGGCACACTGACGCAACTCGACGATGTCATGCCGGACTTTTTCAAGACGCTGCGCATTCCGCTGGTTAAGGGGCGCGAGTTCACCGATCTGATCGCAAGGATACGACCCTGGTGGCGATTGCGAATGAAGCGATGGCCAAGCACTTCTGGCCGGGTGAGGATGCGGTCGGGAAAGCGCTTTCATTTTTTCGGCGAGACGCAGTTGCGGGAAGTCGTCGGCGTGGTGCGCGATACCGTGGTGAACAACATTGGAGAAGAGCCGCAGCCGCTGGCCTATCTGCCAATGACGCAGGACTACAGTCCCGCGGTAACCATGCAGGTGCGAACGGTGGGACCTCCGGGGCCAGTGATTGCCAGCGTGCGGCAGCAGGTGCAAGGGCTTGACTGCAAACCTGGCGCTAACGAACTTTAATACCATCAGCGAATTGCTCGATCAGGGATTGTGGGCGTCGCGCATGGGAGCCGGACTGCTGTCTCTGTTTGGCGTGCTGGCCCTGATTCTCTCTGTGGTCGGCGTATACGGCGTGCTCTCGTATTCAGTCAGCCAGCAAACGCGCGAGATCGGCATTCGCATGGCGATGGGCGCGCAATCAAACAGCGTGTTGAAGTTGATTGTGAGGCAAGGCATGCGGCTGGCGATTGCAGGGCTGGTCTTGGGGCTGATCTTTGCCTTGGTGGTATGCGCTCGCTCTCCAGCTTGCTTTATGGCGTCAGCGCTTACGATCCGCTCATCTTCGGCGGCGTGTTTCTGATACTTGCGACCGCTGCGGTGCTGGCGTGTTACTTCCCCGCACGTCGCGCAGCGCGGGTCGATCCCTTGGTTGCCCTGAGGTACGAGTAGGCGCGCCGGAGCGGTTTGCATTTGGTGTGTCCGGGTAGTGCGGGCCTTTAGGCCCGCGGTTACCAGTCATTCCGGGCGGGATGCAAACCTCAAAAGGATATGCCGCCCATACGCGGCGCTGAAGCGCCGCACTACCCGAGCCCCGCGGGTACACACAGCGCCAAAGCAGCGCAACCTATGCCGTGCTTGCCGAGGCTGAAGAATTGCCCTGGGACAGCGTCTGAATCACCAGGCGAACGTCTTTGCTCTCGGCTTGCTGAATCAGCGTAAGACCCACATCGGCGTTGTCGGGATAGAGAATCGCATGGCCCTCAATCGACACTCCCAGGTCGAGCGCGTCAATCGTGATGTCGTGCAGGATGTCAGGCTCCGCGGCTAAACGCTGGGCAGCGAACCAGGCTGCGTCGCGCGCCTTCACCATGTCGAAGTTGACCAGCGAAGTTTCACTACGCAAACCGATCTTCTCCAGGTTGCCAATCAAGGGAGAAACGACTGCAATCTCTGACGCGACTGTGCCTATGAGGCTCGCCAGCACGGCGTTGATCTGGTCAAAGTCTGGCTGGAGTTCGGGCAGTTCTGCTCCCGGACAGACCTCGGCGGCAGCAATACCGAGGTCAAGATTGATATGCGCGTTCATGCCGGCAAGCAGTTGCTGAAGTATCAAAAGGTCGGCATCGTTGCAGGCTGCGAAAGCTACCATCCAGCTTCGGGTGGCCGTGCCGCCAGCTTGAAAGGTTGAGAGTGCATCGAGGTAGCGCGATGCGAACACCACATCGAGTTGCTCCATTAGTGGGCCATTCTGAAAGCTGCCGGCGCTGATACCGTCACGCACTGCAATCGTCACCCGCCGATACAATGCCGCGAAGTATCCCAGTCGACTCTGATTGTTATACGAACTCTGAACGATGGCGTCGAGCGCGCTGACTACTTCGTCGATGGTTTGCACGGGCATGTATCGGGAATCGTAGCTGGAGTGCTGGCGTGAAGCAAAGAGATTCGTGCGGCTGAGCGACGCGGCTGAACAGGCTGCGGGAAACACCTGCGGGAAACACGCAAAAGCAGATCCCTCGTCGGCCTGAAGGCCTCCTCGGGATGACAAATTTAACCTGGGCGCCTCGGGATGACAAATTTAGCCTGAAGGCCTCCTCGGGATGACAAATTTAAATGACCCATGACGGCGCACCTGATGGCGCGCCCCTTCAAAATCGCCGATATTTGTTTTTCCAGCAGCCTGCGAGCGCCCTGACGCCTATTGCCGCGGTCGTGAATTTCTAGCGGCCTGCGCGCTTGGGCTTGAGACGAGGTTTCGCTTCTTTAGCCTTACCCAGTGGATCGGCCGGCTGGTAATTCATTTCGGCAGCGAGAACCTCAACCACCTTCGCCAATACCTTGGCCCGCGCCCAGTATTTGTCGTTACCCTCAACGACCGTCCATGGCGCGGTGACAGTGCTGGTCTTGACCAGCATCTCTTCGACCGCTTCTTCGTAGGCTTCCCATTTCTCGCGGTTGCGCCAGTCTTCGTCAGTCAGCTTCCAGGCCTTGTAGCCGATGGCTTTGCGCTCCTCGAAGCGGCGAAGCTGTTCTTCGCGCGAGATGTGGATCCAGAACTTCGCCAGAATGGCTCCAAAGTCGCGCAACTGTCGCTCGAACGAGTTGATCTCTTTGTAGGCGCGCTTCCATTCCGCTTCCCTGGCGAATCCTTCCACGCGCTCGACCAGAACCCGGCCGTACCAGGAGCGATCGAAGATGGCGATCTGTCCGCGTTCCGGCAGCCGTCTCCAGAAACGGTAAAGATAATGCCGGGTGCGGTCTTCGCCTTGGGGTGAGCTGATGGGATAGACAACGTAGCCGCGCGGGTCGAGCTTCTCGGTAATACGTTTAATCGCGCCACCCTTGCCGGCGGCGTCCCAGCCCTCGAAGGCAATGATGACCGGCCGCTTCTGCAGATAAACCTGATATCCCAGCTGACGCAGCTGAATCTGGCGGCGCGTCACTTCGCGAACATAAGCCTCGCGACCAAGCGTGCGGTTGAGGTCGACGGTCTCCAGCATTACAGCCTGCCTTCGCTCAGGGAATCCATCGCGGCGCGGAGGTCGGCGTCTTTGGATACATCGGCAGAGATATTGCCGCGCGACGGCGCCTTGGAGCCCAGCTGCTTTTCCAGAGCGCTGATGATGGTCTCGAACACATACTTGCGGGTATACGATTTCGAGGTGGCTGCGACGATGGTCCACGGTGCGTATTCCGATTCGGTGAGCTCCAGCATCTCCTCGGTCGCCTCAAGGTATTCGCCGTATTTCTTGTGTCGCGCCCAGTCGTCTTTGGTGACGCGCCAGGCTTCCATCGGGTCGGCTTCAATCATTTCGAAACGTTTACACTGTTCCTTTTTGCTGATGTGGAGAAAGAATTTCAGGATTACCGTGCCGTCGTCGGCCAGCATGCGCTCAAACTCGTTGATGTCGCGGAAGGCCTGTTTCCACGCTTTCTTCGGAATGGTGCCCTCGACCCGCTCCTCCAGCACGCGTCCGTACCAGCTGTGATCGAAGATGACCATCTCGCCGCGGTTGGGCACTTTCAGCCAGAATCGCCACAACCACGGACGCTGCTGCTCGTAGGTTCGCGGAGCGGTGATGGGGTAGAGTTTGAAGCCGCGGGGATCCAGTCGCTGGGTCAGCGCCGATATCGTGGTTCCCTTACCGGAAGCGTCCCAGCCTTCGAAAACAATGATGGTGGGTACGCCATTATCCCAGCAGGCCTTCTCCAGATCGTAGAGATGCAACTGCAGGCCGGGAACGATACGTTTGTATTCGTCCCGCGAGAGCTTCTTTTTCAGATTGATATTTTCAAGCATAGAAGCGCTTTACTTCTTCCCGGCGGCCTGGACTTTGGCCAACATCTCCTTCGCGGGAGCCTGGTAAGGGCCATTGATCGCGGCGGCTTTTTGTAGCGCAGCGATGGAATCGGCCTTGCGGTTTTCCTTCGCCGCCGCGTAGCCGAGAAAATAAAGCGCGACCTGTTGATCCGGCGGATCACCTTGCAGCTGCACGACTGCGGTTTTCAGCTCCGTCACGGCACTTGCGACTTTATCGCGGTTGAGATCAGCTCGACCGAGCGCGGTGTGGGCGATGCCGGCATAGGACTTCAACGTGGTGTCGCCGGGATCAGCCCCGGTGAGCTTAAGCACCTTCTCAGCATAGTCCGCGGCTTTGGCCGCAGTCTTGGGATCGCCGGCGTAAGATCCCGCCATCATCAGCAGTGTCGGAATGCTGTTGGGATTGGCGGCCAGCGATTTTTCACCATAGGCCTGTAGCCGCTGCGGTTGATTGACCTGCTGCAGGGTGTACATGGCAATCTGTGCGACCTGCGCTTCAAACCGCGACTTGGGGAAGGCCGGCGTGTACTGCTCGATGAAGTTCATGCGCTGATTGGGATCCTGCTCGGCGACAATCGCATTGTAGGCGGCGTTCTCTAAGAACTCATAGTCCGGCTTGGCCGACAACTGCTCCTGCGTGATGCGGTTGTTCCAGTCTGCATCGCCGACATCGGGCGGCTTGGGCTGCTGCAGGATCGAGTGATAGATGGCTGCGCCCTTCACCGCGAAATCGACGGTCTTGGCGTTGTCTTTGACCGCCATGGCAATGTTGGTGTCGGACACGACGATGTCGAGGTCGTCGGGAAATGTTGCCAGCGCTTTTTCGCCCCATTCAAGCGCCTGCGCGTTGTCGTGTGCGGTGAGGTAGTCCTGCGAAAGCTGCCATTCGGCGTAGGCTACGGCCGGCTTGTTGGCGGAATACTTCTTGATGAACTCTTCGTAGGCTTCAGCCCGTTTGCCGGCATCGGTTTCAGCGGCAATGGCCGTGAGTTCTTTGTCCTCCGGCGTTCCGGCTGGGATCACGATATGGGTATTCTGCGAAACTGCTGCTAAGAATGAAAAAAATATGAAGGCGAAGACAATCGCAAATCGCTGCGGAGCACGCATAACACACCTCGCTCGGCTTCCACGCCGCTGCTACCAGCCGGCGGCGCGGAGTCTCTGACCTAACGAGGAAATACTAGCCCCGTTCCGCTGCGGAGGCTATGAGCTTGAGCACATAGGGCAGTGAGGTTTCCGCGGAGTGGCTTAGGATGGACAATTCGATTCTTATTCCCTGAGGCTGCCCAGCATCATGTTTGAGTCAATCCAGGTTTGTCCAAGTTGCGGAGCAAAGCTTCCTGGGGGCAGGTCGTGCCAGGAAATGTGCGACGAGCTATACGCGTACACACTGTTGCGCGACCGTGGTGAATTTATTCACCAGTACGCAGTCGATGCCTATGCTGCCCAACATATTCGCAAAGACACGAAGCCCATCGTTTTGGCAGCGGCGCTCATTGGCCTGTTCCTCTTCGTGGAGCGGGGATACACCGGACGACAGGTTCAACTAGAGCACATGAAGTTGGGTAACAAGATGAAGACGTGGCAGCTATTCGAGGCTCCCAAGAAAAGTGCGACGCTCACCGTGATGGAAGCGCTGAGTGCGCCTGCCGGGCCCGAGCGCGATGACCAGATCAAACAATGGGCGCGGGCGGTGTGGGCGATGTGGCACGAGCGTCATGTGGAGGTAGAGACGCTGTATCAGGGACTGCTGCGGCCTCGAAGCTAACGCCGGCCTTCGCGTTTCTGCGCCACCACCAGGCCGCGCGGAGTTGGCAACAACACGACTGAGATCAGGCCATCCCGCTCCAACTTCAGCGCGGCCTCGCGGACCTGCTTCAGATGCGAGCTGGCATCGTGCATCAGGATCAGGCCGAACGGCGAAATCTGTGGCAGGTAGCGGCGGACCTCCTGCTCGCGGATGGGCATATCGCTGTCGCTGAAGAACAGATCGATGGCGCCTTCGACCTTCATTTCGAGACTCGATTCGTTGCGCAGATCGATAAGGTCGCGAAACTCAGAGGCGTCGATTTTTTCTTTGGCGGCGGCGAAAACCTGCGGATCGTATTCGCAACTGATGATGCGGCCGAAGCCGTTCATGCGCATGGCCTCCGCGATCCAGAGGGTGCTGACGCCGAGGAAGGTTCCGGTTTCGACCACGAGGCTTGGCTTGATGGTGGTGACCAGGGTGCGCAGAAACTCCAGTACCTCGACCTCGGCGGTCATGGAGTCGTACATGCTCCAGCGCTCGGGGTGCGGACACTCGGGCGTGGCGCGGTGATATTCGGGAACCAGCGCACCGGCGCGCTCCTTCGCCTGGCGCATGATGCGGTGTTCCTGTTTTTCTTTTTTTCTGAAGAGACGCAGAGTAGTGCCTTTCGAATCTCTGGCATCGCGTCGCAAGGCGAACGCCGATATTTAGTCTATCCGATAGACGGCGACGCTCATGGGTGCAAGTTGCATAGTGAGTTGCCGGCCGCTGAGGGTTATTGCCGTGCCTGAAAACAGTGGGGTCACGGTGGTTGCATCCGCAATGGAGGTATCGGTCAGGTCGACTGATAGATTCTTCGGAGCATCGCCCTTGTAGAAAGCTACCAGCAGCCGCTCGCCGGCAGTTTCACGGGTGAAGAGGTAGTAGTCGTCGGCCACGACGACGTGCTTCTGCACGCCCTCGCGCAAAGCCGAGTGATCGCGCCGCAGCTTTAGCAGCGATTGAAGGTGAGCATAGATTTCCTGCTGCTCGGGAGTGCGGCCTGCCTGAGTAAAAGCATTCTGTTTATCGCCGGGAAAGCCGCCGGGGAAATCATGCCGGTCGTCAGGATCGTCGTGCCCGGCCATGCCGATCTCGTCGCCGTAATAAATCTGGGGCATGCCGCGAAGCGTAGTCAGCAGCCCAAAGGCAGCCTTCAAGTTAGCGTCCGATCCCTTCGCCTGAGTTATGAAACGCGGCATGTCGTGATTGCCGATGAAGGTCACCAGAAGTTCCGGATGGGGGAAGAGCCTGTCCTGCCGCAACACATTTACGATAGTCTTCGCAGACTGTCCTTCATTGACGACCCGGTTGATTGCGCTCTGCATCGGGAAATCGAACGGCGTCGTTAGCAAGGTATCTACGCCGTCAAAGCCTTTATTTCCACCCGCCCAGTAAGAAGTGACGGTCGGGTCGGCGTTGAAGATTTCGCCCACCGAGAAAAAGTCAGGATAGACGTCGCGCAGACCTTTAAGGTAGTAAGCCCAGAAGGTTCGCGGAACATAGGGGAAAGTATCAATACGAAGGCCATCGATACCACTACTCTCCGTCCACCACAGGGCATTCTGGAGAAGGTACTGCGCGACTAGTGGGTTCTCCTGCGCAAGATCGGGGAGCTTGTCGGCAAACCAGCCATCGAGTGCGCTGATGTAGTTTTTCTCTACGGCGTGAGGATCAGTGATCGGCGGGTAGTCATAATCGGTGTTGATATGGTTTTGAGTCGTACCATGCAACCATCCGGGTGCAGGCTGCGATTTCGCCCAGGGATGGTTGGGACCGACATGGTTCGGTACGGTATCGAACAATACTTTGAAGCCTTGCCGATGCGACTCCGCCACGAAGCTCTGGTAGTCCGCCATAGTACCGAAGTGATCTTCTACCTTGTAGAGATCAATTGCACCGTAGCCGTGATAGTCAGAGGTCGAATTGTCCTGGTCATAAACCGGAGTGAGCCAGAGGGTCGTTACTCCAAGGTCTTTCAGGTAGTTGAGGTGCTCGATAATTCCTTTAAGGTCGCCCCCATGGTAGGCTCTGGGTGCATTGCGGTCATAGGTTCCAGGGGCCGCTCCGGGAGGCATATTGTTAGAGGGATCACCATCGGCGAAGCGATCGGGCATGATGAGGTAGATAACATCATCGCGCGTGACACCCTGAAACTTACCCAGCTGCGGCTGCCTCGCAGACAAGAGTAGCTCCGCGCTGGTGTCGCCCGACGAAGAGTGGACTAGTAACTTGACTGTTCCCGGCTGAGCGCTACTCGCGATCTCCAGCCAGACGAAGGCGTGTTTGCCATCAGGCTGAGCTTCGACCTTTTGTATAGTGACACCCGGATAGTCAACGGTGACGTCAGTCCTGGCCAGCCCGTCGCCGTAGAGCAATACCATTACCGGTGAAACGTAATCCGTCCACCAATTGGGCGGTTCGACCTTGCTGATTTGTGGCTGAGCGGAGCATAGGCTGCGAGAAGTAGAAGGAGAAGGAAGCAGTAAGGAATCGAGGCTTTGAGAAGATTTCCTGTAGTTGCCATGGGATAGGAACCTACAAAAAGGGGGTGGGAATCTATCCCACCCCGAGTTCATGCCATGCTACTGACTAGAAGGAGAACTTCGCCGCAAACTGGACCTGCCGCTCATTGCCGAGACGGGTGGCCTGTAGCTTGCCGAAGTTGGGATCGGTGAAGTTATAGTTTGGGTTAACGAAGTTCGGATGGTTCAACAGGTTGAAGAGCTCCGCCCGGAACTGAAGGGTGTAGCGCTCCGTGAATTTAAAGTCCTTGAAGGTTGATAGATCCACATCGTTATAGCCAGGACCGGTGAGGTAATTGCGGCTCGTCGTTCCCGCCCGTGTAACCACGCCATTGACTGTAGGGACAGCAGCAAACGCCGCAGGGTTGAAGTACTGGTCCGGCAGGCCAGTAGGGGCGAACGGATTGCCTACCAGGTCAGGACGCACCGTCGGATTGCCGCCGTTATAGAGCACATCGAACGGGGTTCCGGACTGCGCGGTGAAGATCAAGTTGACTTGCCATCCACCGGCAACGGCATTTTCAACACCGTTCCAGTTAGAGCCGTACTTTAGTCCGTGGCCGAATGGCAGAGCGTACAAGCTTGTGAGTACGACACGCTGCCCGACGTTGATATTGGAGGTTGCCCGCTCAGCCGCTAAGTCGCGGTAATTGACTGGCGTCCCGCCGTTGATGCTGTAGGTGTCGAATGCGCCCGGGGAGTCATCGATGGCATGCGACCAGGCGTAGTTAAGGGTAAACTGCAGACCGTTGGTGAAGCGGCGGTTCAGGCTAGTCTGCAGGGAGTTGTAGGTTGAGTTTCCGATAGTCGCCTGGGTATTGATCGCGCCTAATGCGGGGAAATTGCAACCGGTGGGGGAAGAGACACTGCATTGCGGCGTGTCGTACTGCTGGCGGTTGTAGTTGTAGTAAGTGGTAAGGTGTGTACCCTTGTTGCCTACATAAGCCAGGCTGAAGCTCATGGTCTGCCCGATCTGCCGTTCGAACTGAAGGTTCCACTCCTGCACATTCGGAGTGACGTTGGACGGCAGGGTAGCCACTGAAATGGCCACGTTGGTCGGGTCGTTCAGGTTAACCTGGATCGGACCTTTGGATGGCAAGGGAATCGTCGCGCCAACCGGATTGCAACTGGTCAGACATGTTCCATCGGGATTATTGGTTCCCTGCGGAGCCTGGCCGGTGAAGGTAATGCGATAGCCGTTGGCGAAGCTATAGTTCACCTGACCGCTGAACGGCGGGTTTTGGGCTAGCTGGTTGCTGATACCGCCGCGATCGACGAAATAGAAGATGCCATAACCTCCGCTGATCTTGGTCAGCCCATCGCCAAACAGGTCGTAGGCGAAACCAATGCGCGGAGCGAAGTTCTTGTAGTCGACGGGAATGAAGCTGCGGGAGTTGCCGTCCTGGCCGGCAATTTGGAGCTGTCCGGTGAAAATGTCGAAGTTCGATTGTTCGTTGTTTTTCTCTACCGGCCAGGTAATCAGATCCCACCGAAGTCCCAGGTTGAGGGTGAGTCGCGAAGTGATGCGCCAGTCGTCCTGGCCATAGAAACCGTTTTCCCAGTTGCGAGTTTGCGAGTCACCCAGAGCGGGTCCGACCTGGTAGTTGCAGGTGAACCCGATCAGAAGATCGGTGATCTCGTAGCCGGTCACGCTGGGGGATTGCCCGTTCCCGCAGAGATTGAAGAAGCCTTTACCGGTCAAGGGACGGAAGAAGTTGACCTGGCGCCGCAGGATGTTGGCGCCAAACTTCATGTTGTGCTTGCCTTTGACCCACGAGATGTTATCGGCGGTCTGCCAAGTACTCTGCGGTACCTGGTATGGACCGTAGTCGCCGGTGTACTCCAACTGCGAGCCGTTGCCGCCAATCAGGGCGCCGCCGCCCAGTTGCGGGTCGGGCTGTCCCAGCGCGTTCACGTTGGCGTTGACGATGCCGAAGTTGGCGGAGACGGGAGTGCCCTGCAACGGAGGCGTGTAGCCGAACTCGGTATGGATGAAGCCAAACCTGAAATCGTTGATCAGGTTCGAGGTGAAGGTGTGCGTCTCATCAAACACCGCGCTCCACGGCTTGGTGGGGTTGCTGCCGGATCCAAAACCGGCGGGCAGATTTTGAAACTCCGAGGTAGTGGTCAGATTGTCGTCGCCATAGCTGTAGCGGAAGAAGGAAGAATCCCTCTTGCCAATGATCCAATCGCCGCGGATGTCGAAATCATTGATGGTTTGCGTCGCCTGCCGGGTGACCACGTAGTTCTTCTCGATACTGCCGCAGTTCGGATTGATGCTGGCGTTGCAGTTGGGAAGCGGATAAGCGCTCAGGTATTTGACCGCCGCCGGGTTCAGCGGAATGGTAATGATATTGCCGGCGAAAGGCTGTCCGGTCAGCGGGTTCTTGATTTGGGTGCCTTCGGTCAGCAATTCCGAGAAGTTGGTGAAGCCGCTGCTCTGCATGAGTGCGGTGGGAACGGTTACATAGTTGGTGCCCGCCGGGGCGGAAGAGCGAAATCCCTGGTAATCGCCGAAGATGAACAGTTTGTCCTTGATGATGGGACCGCCGACCGCGGCGCCAAACTGGTTCTGGTGGAAGGGGAACTTGGTTGCGTTCTGTTCCGGCTGCCAGGTAGTGGCATCGAGGGCGCTGTTGCGGAAGAACTCCCACAGCGTTCCGTGCCACTGGTTGGTGCCGGATTTGATGGCGGTGTTAACGATGCCGCCGCCAGCGCGTCCGAATTCAGCCGGCGCCACGTTGGTCTCTACGCGGAACTCCTGGATGGCGTCAGGCGCGGAGAAGAAGATGATGGTATTGACGAGGGATTCGTTGTTGTCGAAGCCGTCGAGCAGAAAGTTGTTGGCTTGGGGACGTAATCCGTTGACGACCAGCGCGGCGCCGCCGCTGTTGTTATAGCGATAGGTTTCGGCATTGCCGCCGGCGCCGGTGGCGTCGCCATTGGTATCGGAACCGCGCGTGACGCCCGGAACCAGCAGCGCCAGTTGGGTAAAGTTGCGCGCGTTAAGGGGAAGGTCAACCACCTGACGCCCAGTGATAACGTCGCCCAAGTCTGAGCTCTGCGTAGCGACCAGCGGAGCCTCAGTGGTTACCACGACATTCTCGGTAACTGCGCCCGTCTTCAGCGAGAAATTAAGCGGCAGGATCTGGCCGATCTGGAGAGTCACATCCTGGGTGACCGAAGCGAAATTCGCAGCCTTGACCTGCACCGAGTATGGCCCAGGTTTCAGGGCGTTGACGGCGTAATCGCCAGCGCCGCCGCTGACCGCGTTTACGGTCTGGCCGGTAGCCTTGCTGGTTACGTCAATCGATGCTCCGGAGACGACAGCCCCCGTGCTGTCGGTAATAGTTCCCTGAATGATGGCGTTGCTCGACTGCGCTACCATAACCGCCGGCAAGCCCAACACGAGCACCAGTGCCAACAAGCGAGACGCTTTCAACCCCTTCATTGCAATATCCACCTTTCGTGTTTGTCATGTAGTGGAACGACAGAAACTTGGCGAGGGCGAGACCGGATTCCAGTTATGGAAGGAAAGTCGCAAACGTCCGGACCTGTTGCACCCCGCGTACTCGGTTTCGCACGGAGGCTACGTCGTACGCGGCGGGCACCCCGTACGCTGTCTACCGTTTTTGAGAACATGTTTGGCAACGTGGTCTCTTTTGGAAATTGTGGCCCCGAAAGTCCCCGGTAACGCTCAGATTCCTCTGGCGAAAGAAAACAATTGCAGCACTTTTAGCACAAAGATTGGGAGGAGTTGTGTTTCATTAGGTTTTATACAGTTACAGGGGTAAAATGCTGTGTTTGCAATCAAATCCATCGCTTGTTACATCGCTGTAAAATGGTTGTGACTCGAACGCTCGCCGACGATTCCGCCCAGCTCTTCCAACAAATAGAGCGCCTTACAAAAAGTCATAGCCTGCGCGGCTCCGAATCCCTTCGCAAGCTGCTGGAATACCTCGCCAAGCAGTCGGTAGAACACCCCGAAGCGCCGCTGAAGGAGTATCAGATCGCAACCGAGGTGTACGGACGGCAGGCGAACTTCGATCCCCAGTCCGATTCGACCATTCGCGTGCAGGCGGGACGGCTGCGCATGAAGCTGGCTGAGTACTACGCCAGCGAGGGCGCGAACGATCCCGTGGTCGTAAGCATTCCGAAGGGAAGCTATCACCTCGTCTTCGAGACTAAGCGGGCACCCCTGGCGCAACAGGCAGCAGCACCGCCGGGCGAGACTGCTGCTCCGGTGGTGGAGATGCAGGCGGTTTCGGCGCGCTGGCGGTGGGCAGTCGGCATCCTGGTGGTGTGCTTGATGGTTGCCGTCATCGCGCTTGCGAGCCTGCTGTGGGCCCGCAAGCGGGTGCCTGTGGCAGGGACGGGTACAGCTGCGGGGCCTGTGGTAAGCGGCCCGTTGGCCGAGTTTTGGAGGCCCTTCACTTCAGCCCGGGAGGAGCCCTGGGTCATCTTCAGCAACGCGGCATTCGTGGGCAGGCCTGAGACCGGGATGCGGTACTTGAACTCGCGCCGAAAGCGCCACCACCCGTATCTATGACCACTACACCGGGGTTGGCGAAGTGCTTGCGGTTCACGCTCTGGACGAAGTGTTCAACTCGCTCGGCCGCAAGCTGCGGGTGAAGCGTGGCAGCCTTTTTTCGTTGGACGATGCGAACAATACCAATCTGATTTTTGTCGGATCCCCGTCAGAAAACCTCTCCCTGCACGATATACCCGGAACGCAGGAATTCGTCTTTGAGCGGGTGGGGTCGGGAGCGCGCAAGGGAGACCTGGCCGTGGTTAACCGGCATGCGAAGCCGGGCGAGTCCGCCAGCTATTTGGCAAGCCCATCGAGTGCGTCATTGACCGAAGACTACGCGGTCGTTGCCCTGCTTCCGGGTGTGAGTCCGGGGCAATTCATGATGATTCTGGCGGGCACCACAACCTTCGGAACTCAGGGAGTCGTCGACTTTGTTTGCCGTCCTGATTCGGTGCAAAAGCTCATGCATGAAATACCGGGATCGGCGACCGCGATGAAGCCGTTCGAAGCGCTGGTGCGGGTAAAGATCGTGCGCGGCGTGCCGCTCGATGCAGAGTTGAGTAGCCGTGCGTCCCCGATAAAGCGAGCGGCGCCGGCTGGTTCCCAATTCCTGAAACGAAGGTGAGAATCACCATCCCACAGACTTAGCTCTTGGTCGCATCATAACCCCTCTCCCTTTAACGCTGTTCGAGAGTAATCGAAATCGACATCTGGAAATAACCTTTCGTCGGGTGGTTGACAATCCAGCAAGCCGGGACTAGCGTCAACCGAAACCAATCCGCAGAAATCCGGGCTGGGACCTTCAGCAGCGGGCCATTATGTACAAGCCTCCGAAAACCTTCTGGCAGATCTGGAATATGAGCTTTGGCTTCCTCGGCATTCAATTTGGCTGGGGACTCCAGATGGCCAACATGAGCGCGATCTATGAATACCTGGGCGCGCGGGCCGACCAGATTCCCATTCTCTGGCTGGCGGCACCGCTGACCGGGCTGCTAGTGCAGCCCATCATCGGACATGCCAGCGATCACACCTGGACGCGCCTCGGCCGCCGCCGCCCCTACTTCCTGGCGGGAGCCATTCTCAGCTCGCTCGCACTGGTGCTCATGCCGCGCAGTTCCACTTTGTGGATGGCCGCCGGGCTTCTGTGGATCCTCGATTCCTCCATCAACATCAGCATGGAGCCTTTCCGGGCCTTCGTCGCTGATTTGCTGCCGGAAGAGCAACGCACTCGCGGCTTCGCCATGCAGAGCCTGTTCATCGGGTTGGGTGCGGTGGTCGCTTCGGCGTTGCCGGGATGGCTGCGCGACATTTTTCATTTGTCTCTTGAGCATCAGGCGGGCACGATCCCGTTCACGACAAGAGTCTCGTTCTACCTGGGAGCCGCGGCATTCCTGGGCGCTGTGTTATGGACCATTGTCACGACCAGGGAATATCCGCCCGAAAATATGGAGGATTTCCGCCGGCGGAAGGCCCGGGAAACCGGACTGGTGGACGGAAGCAAGGAGATATTCGAAGCCATCCGAAAGATGCCGAAGACCATGCGTCAACTGGCCCCGGTGCAGTTTCTGACCTGGCTGGGGCTATTTTGCATGTGGCTGTATTTCCCGGTGGCAGTGGCGCACAACGTATTTGCCGCGGCGGACCAGAATGCTCCCAGCTACACTCTCGGTGTGGAGTGGGCGGGCAAGTGCTTCGCATGGTATTCGTTGGTGTGCTTTGTCTTTGCCTTCGCTTTGCCTTCGATGGCGAAATTTCTCGGGCGCAAGCACACCCACTCCATCTGCCTACTCTGTGGCGCTGCAGGATTAACCTCTGTCGTGCTCATTCACAGCCGCTATCCGCTGCTACTGTCGATGACCGGCGTGGGTATCGCATGGGCGAGTACGCTGGCCATGCCATACTCGATCCTGGCCGGGTCGCTGCCGCCGGAGAAAACCGGCGTTTACATGGGGATCTTCAACTTCTTCATCGTCCTACCGGAGATCGTAGCTTCCTTGTTCTTCGGATGGATCATGCTGCACCTCCTGCACAATAATCGGCTGGCAGCGGTAATCGCCGGGGGCGTCTTCATGGCGATTGCCGCGTTATTGATGCAACGGGTGAACGATCCTGGAGACGAGCGAGTGGCGCAGCCTGAAATTGCGCGCGAGAAGCCAGTAGCGGCATAGGAATTTCCTATGTCGCTAGCATCGCTGCCTTGCCGAGACCCTGGTTCCGGGGGAAAGCTAGTGCTGTACTAATTCGCTTTGGGGAGTTGCCGTGCTGCGGAGCTTGTTCTCCGCGTTCTCCATGCGCCAGTTGGACACGATCGTCTTGACGTGTTCCAGCAACTCGGGCAGCCGGTGCTGTATTTCGTCGGAGAGTCCCATGCCCAACTCGGTGGAAGCGACCGCCATGGTAAGGAGTACGGCTGACGGCGCTGCGCCATAGAGCTGCTTCGACAGCATCAGCAAGGTGGCGGGTGTCCAATGATGAGTGAAGCGCACTTTTCCCTCTGCCGGAAGTATTTGCTTACTACGAATCTCGCCGGGAACTCCGGCTTCCGCGGCATCAACAAAAACAATCAAGTGCGCCTGCGAGAGGTCCTCGGCCAGATCAAATGTCAATTGCGATGTAGCCAGTACCCTGATGCCGCCGTCGGTGCAATAAAAGTCATGCAGAGCGTGGGCCGCGTGGATGCCCAAGGCGTCGTCGCCGCGTAGTGTGCTGCCGTATCCGAGGATGAGCACGTCAAGCATTAGGTCCTCCGCAGCTGGTCGAGGAGCACCCCGTCGGCCGAGCGCAATTCCACCTGCAACGCGATCTGTCCGGAGGCATGAGTCGAGCAACTGAGGCACGGGTCGTAAGCTCGCACCAGCGCTTCTACCCGATTCAGCATTCCTTCTTCAATCTCTTCGCCGTGCACGAAATGCTGCGCCACCTGCAGAACACCGCGGTTCATGGCCAGTTGGTTGTGTCCGGTGGCAACGATGAGGTTGGCCCAAACCATCGCGCCTTCCTGGTTGACTTTGTAATGGTGGATCAATAATCCGCGAGGAGCTTCGATCATCCCGAAACCCTCGAGCGCGTTCACTCCTGCCTCAGCGCGAACATGAGTATCCAGAATCGCGGGCGAGTCCAGCAATTGCTGGATACGTTCCAGCGCATAGGTCATCTCCAGCAGCCGGGCATAGTGATAGAGGAATGCGGAATGCGCCATGCGTCCAAAGCGATTGCGAAACTCCTTGAGCTCGGCGTCAGCCTTGGGAGTGCCGAACTGCTCGGCCACGTTGAGGCGGGCCAGCGGTCCAACCCGGTACAGCCCCTGGGGATAGTCTGCGGGCTTGTAGTATGGCGCCTTCAGGTAGGAATTCCGCAGCGTCGCCTCGCCGATGTAGGTCGCATACTCTTCGCTTTCGATGCCGTCGAGCAGGACATGGCCGTCGGCATCGCGAAAACGCAACAGGCCGTCGTAAAGCTGCAAGTTGCCGCGCCGGTCGACCATCCCGGCATACATGCTGGGAGCGGAATCGAAATTCGCGATCTCCTCACTGAAGTTGTCGAGCACACCTTTGAACAGCTCCAGCGCCTTTTCCAATCCCGCGGCGGCGACCGGCATGCCAGCCAGAATCCGTTCGCGAGCGGAGGCGGTCAGCGGCGACTTCACGCCTCCGGGCACGATCCAGGAGGCATGCACCCGCTCTTCCGCCAGCGCTTCGATAATCTGCAAACCGAAGCGGCGCAACTCGATTCCGGAGCGTGCCAGGTCGGGGTTGGCCTCGATCAATCCGAAGACGTTGCGCATGGCCGGGTCGCTATCCATGCCGAGCAGGAAGTCGGGCGCCGATAGATAGAAGAAGCTCAGGGCGTGCGACTGAAAAATCTGGGCACAGTGGATCAGCTCGCGCAGCAGCTTGGCCGCCGGCGGTACACGCACCGCCATGATGGCATCGCACGCCTTCGACGACGCCAGTTGATGGCTGATGGGGCAGATGCCGCAGATGCGCGAGGTGATACCCGGCATCTCGTAGTACGGACGTCCTTCGACGAACTTCTCGAAGCCGCGGATCTGGGTTACCTGAAACTGGGCGTCGGCAACCTCGCCGCTGTCGTCGAGTTGGATGGTGATTTTGCCGTGGCCCTCAATGCGAGTGACCGGTTCGATGGTGATGCGTTTCATCCCTGCTCCTAACCAAACCTCAGCTTCATGGCCGTTTCAGGCTTACGATTGTCGAGCAGGTTTTCAAGTACTTCGCCGATGACCTTAGCTGCTGGAGGGCAGCCCGGGACCGAGATGTCGATCTTGACGAAGTCCTGCACCGGCCGGCATTGAGGCGCAAGCTGCGGCAGGTTTTCCTTGGGGATTGCGCCGTCGCGGTCGCTCTTCTCCACATAAACCGAGTGCAGCAGCCTCTTGACCGGAACCGTGTTGCGCATCGCGGAAACATTGCCGGTTACCGCACAATCGCCCAGCGAAACCAGCACCTTGCTGTTTTGCCTTATCTGGTGGACCTTCTCTATGTCTTCGTCGGTACTCACCGCTCCCTCAATGAAGGTGACATCGACTTCCTCGGGAAACTCGTGGGCGTCAACCAGCGGGCCATACACCAGCTCGATCTTGCGAGCCACCGGTATGAGCGCGGTGTCGAGGTCGAGCAGGGACATGTGGCATCCGGAACAGCCATCCAGCCAGATGGTCGCGACCTTAGTCTTCCTCATGGCTGTACTCCTCTGCTGTGCGCCAGTGAGGTAATGAATTTGGGATCTTTCACCATCTCCTGCACGCTCTTGCCTTTCTCGGCAAGCGCCCCGGTCGGACAAGCCTGCACGCACTTGCCGCAGTTGGTGCAGCTCGACGCCGCACCCCAGCGGTTATTGAGCTCGGACACCAGCCGGGCGTTGCTCCCGCGATTCGCCACCTCCCACACATGGGCGCCTTCGATGTCGGCACACACGCGAACGCAGCGGGTACATAGAATGCAGCGGTTGTGATCCAGCGCGAAGCGAGGATGCGAAAGGTCCACCGGGAGGCGCGGGAAGTTATAGGCAAAGCGCACGTTGGTTATACCCAACGTGTACGCCATCTCCTGCAATTCACAGTGCCCGTTGGAGACGCATACCGCGCACACGTGATTGCGTTCGACCAGCAAGAGTTCGATGGTGATGCGGCGATACCTCGCCAGCCGCGGCGAATTGGTGATGACCGACATCCCGTCCTGCACCGGCGTGGTGCAAGCCGGAAACAGGCGGTCGACGCCGGAGAGCTCAACCATGCACACCCGGCACGCGCCCACCGCTTTCAACCCTTGCAGGTAGCAGAGAGTCGGAATCGTCTTACCACTGGCTTGCGCGGCTTCGAGAACGGTCTGGCCTTCCGCGGCGTTGACCATTTCCCCGTCAATCCGGATCGCGATTTTCTTGGGCGGCAAAACTCGTCTCCTATCTAGCGCGAGGGCGCGGCCTTCACATCACACCGCAGGCAGCGGCAGACTTCGTCCATGGTTTGTTCCGCGCTCAGGGCTGACACGACTTCTTCGAAGCTGTTAGCCCGTCTTTTCACCGCTATGTGTGGCGGCATGTGCCTGCGGCTCTCGCTGACATCTTTGGGCACGCTTTGGTCATAGCGCATGGCAGGAAACAACTGCTCCCAGCGTTCTTCATCCATCAGCTGCTTGTCGATGGACCGGGCCGCCTGTTTGCCGTACGCCATGGCATTCGAGACATTGGAAGCGCCGGTGACCAGGTCGCCGCCGGCATAGAAGCGCGGCCGGCTGGTCTCAAGCGAGAAGTGATTGACCTCGATGGTGCCGTGCTCTTTTATGCGCAGGCCGGACGCCTTGGCAAAATCGAGATCCACGGATTCGCCCACCGCCAGGATTACGGAGTCGCATTCGATGCGTCGCACCTCGTCGGTGAGAATTGGCTTGCGGCGCCCCGAGGTGTCGTATTCGCCGAGCGAGGTCTTGACGACTTCCAGGGCGCGAACGTTTCCCTTGGCGTCGCCGATGACGCGGTGGGGAGCGGCGAGGAACAGGAAGCGGGCTCCCTCGTCCTCGGCGGCTGCGGTTTCTTCTTCAATCGCCGGCATGTCCTTGCGCTCGCGACGATACACCACCGTCACCTCGGCTCCCATGCGCAGCGAAGTACGTGCGGAGTCGATAGCAGCGTTGCCGCCACCAATCACCACCACCTTCTTGCCCAGCGGAACGCTCTCCGCCTTGGAAATCATTTCCAGCAGCGGCAGCGCGGGATAGACGCCCTTCAACTCCGTTCCCGAGAGATAAACCCAGGATTCTTTCCAGGTTCCGATCGCGAGAAAGACCGAGTCGTAGCGCTCATCAAGTTCGTTGAGCGAAATGTCGACGCCTACCCGCGTGTTGAGCACAAATTTCACGCCCAGCCGCTCGATGAGTTCGATCTCGCGACGCAGCACCGACTTGGGCAAGCGATATTCCGGCAAGGCGTAGCGCAGCATGCCTCCCGGCTCGGGCATGGGATCGAATACGGTCACGTCATGACCCAGCAGCGCCAGGTAGAACGAAGCGGTCAAGCCGGTTGGTCCGGCCCCTACCACGGCGACCTTGCGTCCACTGGGATCTAGAGCTCGGGCAGCGATGCGGCGCGCGGTGATTTCGAAGTTGTCCGACAACAGAATGGCGTCGGCGATGTAACGATGAACGTCGCGCATGTTCACCGGGTTATCGATGGTCTGCCGCCGGCAACGCTTGTCGCAGGGATGCTGGCACACACGTCCGGTGGATGCAGGCAGAGGATTGTCGAAGATGACAGAGTCGAACGCGTCTTCCAGCCGGCCTTCTTTGTAGAGTTCGAGGAAGCGTGGAATGTTCATGTGCAGCGGGCAACTATTCTCGCAGGGAGAAAGCGCCAATTCTTCGCATACTCCTGCCTGGCACCGCCCGGCAACGATGTGGTCTTCGAATTCCTGGCGAAAGTGGCGCATCGCGGTGAGCACAGGATTGGGCGCAGTTTGTCCCAAGCCGCACAGCGAGCAGTCGCGAATGTAACGGCTCAGTTCGTCCAGAGTTTCCAGATGCTGCGGGCGTCCGAAGCCGGTGGTGATGCGGCTGAGGATGCGCAGCTCCTTGTTGAGTCCTACGCGGCAGGGCACGCACTTCCCGCAGGATTCAGAGTTGGTGAACTCGACAAAGTAGCGGGCGACATCGACCATGCAGATGTCTTCGTCCATCACTACCATGCCGCCCGAGCCCATGATGGAGCCGAGTTGGGCGAGGCTCTCGTAATCCACGGGCGTGTCGAACATTTCGTGAGGAATGGTTCCACCGGAGGGGCCGCCGGTTTGTACGGCCTTAACTTCGCGTCCCTGCGCGCTGCCTTCGCCAATATCGTAGACAAAGGTCTTCAGCGGAGTACCCAGCGGCATCTCCACCAGACCGGTGTTATTGATCTTGCCGACCAACGAAAAGACCTTGGTGCCTGAGCTCTTGGCGCTGCCGGTTTCGCTGAACCACGCCGCCCCCTTCAGTACGATGGGAGCAATGTTGTACCAGGTTTCGACGTTGTTGATGTTGCTCGGCTTGCCCCACAGTCCCTTCTGCGCCGGAAACGGCGGACGCGGACGCGGCCTTCCGGCCTCGCCTTCCAACGACGCGATAAGCGCAGTCTCTTCTCCGCAAACGAAAGCGCCGGCGCCTTCCACGATCTGGATGTCGAACTTGAAACCGCGTCCCAGGATGTTCTCGCCGAGAATGCCGTAGTCGCGGGCCTGCTCGATCGCCCGCTCCAGACGCTGAACGGCCAGCGGGTACTCCGCGCGGACGTAGATGATGCCTTGCCCAGCGCCCATCACATAGCCGCCGATGATCATGCCTTCCAGCAGCGCATGCGGATCGCTCTCAATTTCATTGCGGTTCATGTAGGCGCCGGGATCGCCTTCGTCCGCATTGCAAATGACATACTTCTGATCGGCCTTGGCCTTGGCCAGGAACTCCCACTTGTTGCCGGTGAGGAATCCTGCGCCGCCGCGGCCGCGCAACTTGGAAGCCTTGATCAGCTCAATGATGGATTCGGGCTTGGCGTCGATCAGGGCTTTGTACAGCGCCTGATATCCGCCCACCGCAACGTACTCCTCAATGTCGTCGGGGCTGATCAACCCACAATTGCGCAGGACAATCTTCTTCTGTCCTTTGAAGAATGCGATCTCGTTCCAGGTGGGGATCTCGGGATATCCGCGGCCATACCGCATGGAGCCGGTAATGTGGTCCCATTCCTCAATCTTGCAGAAGACCAGGTCCGGCGGCACGTTGCCAGCCATCACATCGTGAAGGATGCGGCCGGCATCATGGGCCTGCACCCGCCGCAGAATCAGCAGTGGCTGGCCCGGAACATGCACCGTTACCAGCGGCTCCTGATAGCAGGCGCCAAAGCAGCCGACACCGGCGAGATAAATGTTGGTCCCGCTGCGATCTATGGATTCGGTAAACGCGTGGTAGAGACCTTCCGCGCCATTTCCCCGGCCGCAGGTGCCCATGCCGATGGTGATGCGCGGCATGGGCGGCAGCAGCTTGTTCATGCCCGACTCGCGAACCGCGTTGAAGGTGCCGATATCCTCGATACGCTGCATCACTCACCTTCCCGGTCCAGCGACCGCACCTCGCGCTGCAGTGTCCGCTCGTTCACGTGACCGCAAATGCGGTGATCGATTTCAACCACCGGGGCCAACGCGCATTGTCCGAAACAGGCCACGGTGCGAATGGTGAACTTGCCATCCCTGCTGGTCATGGTCAGCTTGTCCGCCGTCCCTGTATCTTCGCTGTCGTCCACCTCCAGACCCAGGTCGAGGCGGAGGCTTTCCAGCAAATTGCGCGAGTTGCGGGTATGGCATGCGGTGCCGCGGCAGATGCAAATGGTGTGATCGCCTTGTGGGCTCAGATTGAACAGCGCATAAAACGTCGCGATGCTGTACATGCGGGCCAGCGGAATTTCCATTTGCCGCGCAATGTACTGCAAAGCGTCCTGCGGCAGATACTTCTTGCGGTTATGTTCCTGGACCGCCTCCAGAACGCCCAGCAGGGCTCCGGGACGGCCGCTATGTTTCGCGATGCTCTGATCGATGAAGGCCTTTTCGGCCGTGTCGAGCGTGAGTGCCACCGACATGCGCAGGACGCTCCTTTCCCTTGCACAAGTTCAGCAGTTCGGCGAAGCCTTCGCGCTTCGCATGCGCCGAACAAAGGAGGGACTTCGGCTCACCAGGTTTGTTCGGCTGGTTCTGCTTAGAGGTTGTGCTCAATCAGGGAACGGCGCAGTGAGGGGCATCACGTCAGGACGTGACTCGTGACTTAGAAATTCCCTATATGAAAGAAAGGTGGATTATGGGAATAAAACTACTTTTAGTAGCAGAGAGAGTTACCATACGGCGAATTGCGGGTAGTCCCAACGCTGCGAAAACTACTGCTCTGCTGCGACGGGGTCAACGATATGGCCGCCCTGACAGCGACATACTGCCGGATCCGCCCAGGTGACGCCCAGCGCATGCAGGATGAGAGTGTCTTGCTCGGAAAGCGGCGCTGCTCCGGCGGCCGTCAGATAAGCATAGGCGACAATGGCGCTCTGGGTGACACACCAGGGTTCGTGCCGAACTACCCCGGCGCAGTGCTCACATTTACTGTCGGCACTGTACTGATTGCTGTGGTACCACTTCTTCGCTTCCGCCACCGGCATGGATGATCTCCCAAAGTGCTCAACCAGCGGAGCACGATAGGACAACGATGCACCCAATGGGCGGAAAAGTGTTGTGACTCGAATCACATCGAGTGGTGATTGATTACAACTTTAGTATTGGTCACATGTTCATGATCTTCGCATAGCGTTTGAGGTCCGGCGCCATGCTAGCCAGAGTTGCCACCGCAGCCAGTGAAATGGCGATCATAATCAGCTTCTTCATCATAGGAGTCTCCTTCAGGCGGTCGCAGGTGCGGCAGCCTTTGCAAGTAGTTCGTGAACGAGTTTTTCAACCATGGACACAGCTTGGTTAATTGCTGCCTCAACTTCCGGGGAGAGGCCCATGCGGCCTTCTTCCCCGCCGAGATCGGCAGGTTCACAGCCGAGCACGAAAATCTGCGGCCGAATCTCGCCTAATGTACGCGCCAATCGAAGCACCGTTACCGGATCCATGCTGTGCCCGTCGAAGGTCGCAGTCTCGATTGCTTCCGGCAATTCGCGCAAATCGGGCTCGATGACGAACAGCGTCCCGGGCGCAGCTTGACGTGATACGGCGTCAACCAGAATGACGGCGCTCCAGTCATCCAGCAGCGCGTAGGCCAGGTCGAAGCTGCGTATGCCAAAGTCTCGCACCACAACTCCCTCGGAAATCGGCCTCGCGGCCATGGCGCGAACTACTTCCACCCCGAAGGCATCGTCGCCGAGAAAAATGTTGCCCACGCCGGCAACCAGCACCTGGTCCTTCATGCACTCTCCTTGTCGAGGCCGAGGCCGACGAGCGGCTCGACTTCTTCCGGGGAGAAGAAGAAGCGGTGACCGGGCTGCCGCATCATGCCGAATTCGCGGCCGGGATCGTCTTCGAGTACAACCGCGAGATGCGCCTGGCCTTCGAAATCCTGCTCGATGGCTTCGATGACGGCGACCTGACCCTTCAATGCCATGTCCATAATGTCTGCCGTCTTCTGCGGCCAGAGACGGACGCGATCGCCAACGCGCAGCTCGACACCGAAGGCGTGCACGCATTGCAGCAGGGGCTGCTCCGCCATTGGATCCCAGTTGCTGTCGTTCATTCGTCCTCCGGCTGCTGCACCCGGCGAAGTCCACGAATTGCGCCGTGCAGCTTCATCATGTGCTCGGCGGGAAGCGTTTCCGTACGCTCCAGCAAATGCCGCGAGCGCGCATCGGCGGACCTCATTTCGGCTTTCTCTTCGTCGGTCATGGTGAGCACGCGCAGCGAAAGCATCTCGTCCATCTCGGTTCCGTCGAAGAAGTCACCTGCGCTCTCGGGCGCAACCTGCGGGTAGTCGTAAAGAATTATCGGCGAGCACAGCATTGTGTTGCGGCTGCTCTCGTCGCCCACGAGCACGGGATAAACTCCCACATTGTGACACTCGCGCGCGCTTTGCTGGTATTGCTCCGGCGGATCGAGCATCGAGACAAATCGACCGCCTTCGATACCGAGGAGCAGATGTGCCGAACTGAAGGCGCGGGTCAGGGCTTCTTCGCGAGTCGCGCATTCGACAGGCGTAACGTTGGCGAGTTCGATGCTGAGTTTGCTCAAATTCACGTCGAACGCTCTGGCGCTCAGTCTCATCTTTCCCATCAGCGAACCAACCAACAGCGCGACCACGTGTGGCTTCTCGGCCAGATCGCGAACCGCGCGCTCGGTCTCAGCATCGCGTTCTATGCCCTCAACCCAGTTAGCTGTTTGTGGCGCCTCTCTCGGATCAAGATGCAGGAAGCGAACGTGGACACTTAGCGTGGCTTCCGGCCCGGCTTCGAGCAAGCACTCCGCGCGTAGCCAGAATGTTTCCGGAGGCTGCTGCGCTTCGGCAAATGTCTGCGGATACAGGGTCCCGAAGTTCCAGCGCTGCCGGTTTTTGGTCGACGACGGACGATAGGGATAGAGCATGTATCCCTCGTACAGCACAGCATTGGCAATTTTCTCGACCGACTCGAAATTCACGTTTTCACCCGTTGCCGCTCTTGGATGCTGCCGCTAGTTCATTCTCGCGAGCCAGCAACTCTTCCAGCGCCCGCTCAAAGGTCGGGATGCCGTTCCTCACCTTGTAGTCGAGCAGTTTCTCGAAGAGGTCGCGTTGTAGGCACAGCCACGCCGCATTCGGATAATGCGCATCCATCATCTGTTTCCAGACTGCAACCGGCAGGCGGTACGAAGCTTCGCGGTCCCAGGGGACTTGAGTCGCTTGCAGCCGCCCGTCGCTCTCGGCGTAGAAGATGGTGCCGCTGAACATTACTGTTAAAGGAACTTCCCCCGCCTCGATCGCGTGAAAATATTTCGTCGCAGCGAGGTTGAAATCAAAGCTGCACGGGAGCTCCAAGTCCACAGACGTGGCGCCCGCGAACGAAGGAACAGTCACCGACGTGTTCATCCAGTGCAAGGGTTTGACGGTTTGCGCCCAGCGCGATGGCTCACCATACAGATCGTGTAAGCGGCTTTGCTCCTGCGACGAATAGCGCCGCTTCGCAGGATCGATTTGCACCTGGCAGCGCAAAGCAATCGTGTGTACAGCCTGATCTTCAGGGACACTGCTGATGCGCAGCTTCAGCGCGATCATCGGCGCAGCCGCGTAGGCCAGAGCTTCGGCGCTCTCGATGCGGAAGCTCAGATCAGGCAAGCATCGCTCCTTGCGTCGGTTGCGCTTCGCCGCGAAGCTCCGCAAAGAACTGCGCAATGTGCTGCCAGACCTCGTTGCCTCCAGACAGCCCCTTCCAATGCAGGCGGATGATCCCGGCCAGCCGATAGCACTGGTCGATAGGCGCCAGGTAGTATTCGCGTGTTTGACCGACGCGGTTCACCAGCAGCGTCTCGACCTCGGGCTCCATGCTCTGCAGCATCGGATTCTGCGCTTCGATCTGGGTCCAGGTATCGAAACTCAGCATGGATTCGATCGCGCCGGCCGGGCTGGGATACATAGCGACCACCTGGCCGGTCGAAGCCTGACGGTAGAAGAACGCCAGGTTGATTGGAATCATCAGCGACTGCCAAAGCTCATCGGACATGAGAAAGCCGTCGAGCTTGCGAGCATCGCGCGGAATGCGGCGATAGTGGCTCGCGCCCTGGCCACTGAAAAGCACGGCACAAGGTTCGCAGGAGCAGAGAATTTGCCGCTTCTCGACTTCGAGCAAGTGTGGGTGCGCGCTGTGCAACTCCGCACTGCACAGCTCGCAATGTTCCGCGGGTGTGCGGCGACGAGCGAAGCGGCGCAGCAGGGCAAAGGCGTTTTCAGATTGCGGGTTGGCGGCGGTGTCAGTCATGTCGATCGAGTGCGGGAAGGTCGTCGCGTCATTGTGTCGTGGTTAACTCTTTATGTCTGTCATCCTGAGCGGAGCGAAGGACCTGTTTTCGTGTGGGGTGCGAAAAACTCGCGTGTGTGAACCCTTCGAAGCTCGCGAACTAAAATCCCGGCTTCTCTCAAAATTGTGGCAGCGCAACCGAAAAGCAGGTCCTTCGCTCCACTCAGGATGACAAATCCAAGAGTTCCAGCTCACAGCGCTCCACCACGACGCTCTGCTCACGCCGGCGGATAATTCGGCATGCGCGGATCGATCGGCCTGCGTTTGTCGGGATTGATGCCGGTAGAGTTCCGCGCGCCGGGATCACTCTTTCCGCGCCCGGGTTCGGTTTCCTTCCTACTCCACTCTTCACCTTTGTGAACTCCGGCCTGGTGCGACGGGCTATCGGGCCTGGTGTGCTGCATGACTAACCTCCTCCGATGTAATCTGCGCGATGGTTACGAGCTGCGCCTGAACCGCCGTCTCCAGCGTTTCAACCGTGATCCGCTCCGCGTCGGGAGCGGCTTCCGTGATGGCGTCTTCCAGCGCAGCGGTCATTGTGTTGGCGGTCGAGTGACACCCGCCGCCATGGTGCAGCAGGCGAAGCGTGACCACACCGTTTTCGATGCCGACAAGTTCTGCCGCACAGGACTGCGATTCCAGTTGCGGTCGCATTTTGCCCAGCGCTTTGTGCACGCGGGTTGGGAGATCATCCGGATGCAGGTTGTGTAGAAGAAGCAAGCTCGACACCAGGTTGTCATCGAGCAACCTGCCGGCGAGAAAGCCTGCTTCGTCTGATTCCGAAAGGACCTGCATGATGCGGTCGAGTCCAGTACCATGCAGCTCCATCACGCATTGCAATAGCTCGGTCGCTGTGGCGTGCAACTCGGGATCGGCGGCCTGCTCCAGCTTGGCCGCCAATTGTTCAATGCGTTCCGAACGGACGTGGAACTCTTTTTTCTGCGTCACCCGTTTGCCTTCTTCTGGTGGAAGCCCTCGCATTTATGCGAGGGCAATGAAATCCCCACCCTAACCGGCTTCACCCGCGCCAGCACGCCTCCGCTATCCCCTGCATGAATGCAGGGGCTCCCACCCTGGCCTATTTGTGTCCCACGCCAAACATTGGCGAGTGACGCGTCTCCAGCACTCTGCCATTGCCCAGGTACATGTGAACCCCGCACGGCAGACACGGATCGAAGCTCCGCACCGCACGCATGATGTCGATGCCCTTGAACTTGTCAGGCCCGTTCTCCTCGAAGATCGGCGTGTTCTGCACCGCATCTTCGTAGGGTCCCGGCGTGCCGTAAATGTCGCGCGGGTTAGCGTTCCAAGGTGTCGGTGGATAAGGATGGTAGTTCGCAATTTTGCCGTTCCGAATTACCACGTGATGCGACAGCACGCCGCGCACCGCTTCATGGAAGCCGCAGGCTACGGCCTCGTCAGGTACGGTGAAATTCGTCCATGTCTTGTGACGGCCGGCCTTCAGCTCCTCGAATGCCCGCTCCACGAAGTACAGCGCGCAAGCCGCAGCGTAGGCCTGGAAGTAGGTGCGTGCGCGATCGCGTTCGATGGCGTTGCTCCACTTCGGGAATCTTCCACTCGAACTCCGCCTCGGGCAACATCGCTGTCTTCGGCAGATTGATCTTCACGCTGTTGCCGGTCGCCTTGACGTATCCGATATCGACCAAACCAGAAAGGGCTGTGGACCACAGGCGGGCGATCGGGCCGCCGCCAGTGTCGAGCGCCAGATGATCGCCGGTGCGCTGGTCGAGCCACCGCGGCGACATTACCCAGGTGTACTTGCCGTTGAAGTCGCGTTTCTGCGGTCGCGGCAGCGTGGTCTGGTTCCAGGGATGCTTCTGGTCCACCTTGTTGCCGAGCGGATCAGTTGGCACCATGGTTTCCTGGTCCTGCCAGTCGTCGTAATACGAACTGCCCAGCAGGATGCGCATGTTCAGGTTGATATCGATTAGCTCGTTGGTCACCAACTTCCCATCAACGATCACGCCGGGCGTGACGTACATCGCCTTGCCCCACTCCGACATGCGGCGGTAGGTGTAATCACAAGTGTCGGGATCGTTGAACGAGCCCCAGCAGCCGAGAAGGACACGACGTTGACCGACCTTCTCGTAGCCAGGCAGCGCCTCGTAGAAGAAGTCGAATAGATCGTCATGCAGCGGCACGACCTTCTTCATGAACTCGACATACTTCATCAGGCGAACCAGATAGTCAGTAAAGAGCTGGACGGTCGCTACCGTGCCCACGCCTCCGGGATACAGGGTCGACGGATGCACGTGACGGCCTTCCATCAGGCAGAACATTTCGCGCGTCATGCGGCTCATGGCGAGTGTCTCGCGATAAAACTCGCCAGTGAACGGATTCAGAGCGCGCATGATGTCGGCAATGGTGCGATAGCCGTGCTTGTCGGCGTTGGGACATTTCGTTCCCTGTGCCTTGTCCCACACGCCGGGATTGGTCTCCTTCACCATCTGCTCGCAGAAATCAACGCCGACCAGGTTGTCCTGGAATATGTTGTGGTCGAACATGTACTCGGCTGCTTCGCCCAGGTTGATGATCCACTCGCCCATAGCAGGCGGAGCGATCCCGAAGGCCATATTCTGCGCATAGGTGGCGCAGGTCGCATGATTGTCGCCGCAGATTCCGCAGATGCGGCTGGTAATGAAGTGGGCGTCACGCGGGTCCTTACCCTTCATGAAAATGCTGTAGCCGCGGAAGATGGACGATGTGCTATAGCACTCCGCGACCTCGCGATTCTCGAAGTCGATCTTGGTGAAAATGCCGAGGCTGCCCACGATTCGGGTAATCGGATCCCAGTTCATCTCCACCAGGTTGCGCTTCTTGGTTGGGACTTCCGGCTTTACTTGTGTTGTCGTTCCCATGACTGAATCCTCTCCCTAGTGCATCGCAGGGCGATAGCCAGTTGTAAGTGACGGCCCGCGGTGACGCCACTTCGGCTCTTTGTTGACGGTGGAGTTGGTGAAGCTTCGGAGGGTGCGAATCAACTTGCCATACTGGCCAATTCCCAGAGTCGATACGCGCGCGCCCGGCGGCTCATCCATAAACGGCATGAACTTGTCGGGGAATCCCGGCATGGTGCAGCCAATGCAGATGCCGCCGACGTTGGGACATCCGCCGATGCCGCGCATCCAGCCGCGCTTGGTGACGTTGCAGTTCACCACCGGACCCCAGCATCCAAGCTTCACGATGCACTTGGGCGATCCATACTCCAGCGCGAAGTCGCCCTGCTCGTAATAGCCGGCGCGGTCACAACCCTCATGCACCGTCTTTCCGAACAGCCACGTGGGACGCAGTTGATCGTCAAGCGGAATCATCGGCGCCAGTCCCGCGACTTGATACAGCAGGTACAACACCGTCTCCATGAAGTTGTCGGGCTGCACCGGACAGCCCGGAACATTGACGATGGGCAGTCCTGCCTTTGAGCGCCAACCCCAGCCCAGATAGTCGGCCAGCCCCATGCATCCTGTGGGATTGCCGGCCATGGCGTGAATGCCGCCGTAGGTCGCGCAGGTGCCCGCGCCCATTACTGCCAGGGCCTTCGGTGCGAGACGGTCGATCCATTCACAAGTAGTGATCGGCTGTCCGGTCTTGGAATCGGTGCCCATGGCCGCCCAATAGCCCTCGCGCTTTATTCGCTCGTTGGGGATGGAACCCTCGACCACCAGCACGAACGGCTCGAGTTCACCTTTCTCCGCCTGGTAGAAGAACTTCATAAAGTCATCGCCGTTCTCAAACGCCAGAACCGGATTGTGCAGGTATACCTTGGGCAATCCTGGGATGGCGCCCATGACCACATCCTCAACGCTCGGCTGCTCGGCGGCAGTGACGGAGACGCTATCGCCGTCGCAGCTCAAGCCGGCGGTGATCCATAAGATGTGTACCTCCTTCACCGGAGAAGGTTGAACGGGCGCGCGTCGCTGGGCATCGCTAATTGGTACAGGATCTTGCGGCATAGGATCTCCTTGTCAAGCTGAGGCAAGTGGCTGAGGGACGATAAAGTGGTTGCAGGAGTGTGAAACTACGAAACCGTAATTCGGCAGACGACTTCGGGATAGGGATGTCACACAGACTTAACGCGAACGCGGGATTTGGCGGGCGAACCAAAATCCCCTACCCCACAGTGAGCTTCGGGAGGAAGCTCGTAAACAAAGTGTGACGACTGTACGCCCCTTTGGAGTTGGCTGTCAAAACCAACTCTGGTTTCCAGATGGGTTAACTGTTTTTAGATAAAAGATAGGGGATGGGCTTCTCTAGCAGATTCGCGGTAGCTGTTCGCCAAACATCACGTCGAGGATGCGGGTACCTCCAACCTTGGTCTTCATGCGGACCATTCCCGGGTATTCGGGGACGACTTCGCCGATGATTGAAGCGTCCTTGCCCAGCGGGTGTTCGCGCATTCTCTTCAGCACAGGATCGGCTGCGGCGGGCGCGACGATGGCGATGAGCTTGCCTTCGTTGGCAACGTACAGCGGATCGAGCCCCAGCAGTTCGCACGCGCCCTGCACCACCTCCCGTACCGGGATCGCATCCTCCTGCAACAGCATTCCTACGCCGGAGCGGCCCGCGATTTCGTTTAGCGTGGTCGCCACACCGCCGCGCGTCGGGTCGCGCATCACGTGAATCGGGCACTGGTCGCTCGAGTCTGAAGCCTCGAGCATGGCGCTCACCAACGAATTGAGCGGCGCGCAGTCGCTCTCGATCGCTCCTTCGAACTCCAGGTTCTCGCGTTGCGACATGATCGCTATGCCGTGATCGCCGATGTATCCGCTGACCAGGATTTTGTCGCCCGGGCGGGCGCGGCTGGCGGAGATTTCGGCTGGTCCTTCGATAACGCCTACGCCAGTGGTTGTGATGAAGACCTTGTCGCCCTTGCCGCGATTGACGACCTTGGTGTCACCGGTGACGAGTTGCACGCCGGCTTCAAGCGCGGCATCACGCATGGATTCCACCACGCGCTGCAGTTCTTCGGCCAGCAAGCCCTCTTCGAGAATGAACGCCGCCGACAAGTACAGCGGACGAGCACCGCTCATGGCGAGATCGTTGACCGTGCCGTTGATTGCCAACCGGCCGATGTCGCCGCCGGGGAAAAAAATCGGAGTGACTACGAACGAATCGGTGGTGAAAGCCAGGCGCGTACCGTTGATATCGAAGACGGCTTGGTCATCAAGCTTGTTTAATACGGGGTTGGAGAACGCGGGAAGGAAGACCTTCTCGATCAGTTCGGCGGTGAGCTTTCCGCCGCTGCCATGACCAAGAACGATTTGCTTGTGCTCGAAGATGGGCAGCGGACACGAACCGAAGAGCGGCGAAGGCACGGGGCGGACTTCGTCGCGGGAAGATACCTCTGCTTTCTTCGTTTCTTTCGAGACCGATTGGCTCATGCCGCGCCTGCACTGGAAATGCTAGTGAGCGTAGTGTCGGCGTTTGCGCGTTGCAGATGCCGCCCGTAGGCATAGTATGCGGCGCAGGCGCCCTCGGCTGACACCATGGTCGCGCCCAGCGGATGTTGCGGATCGCATTGCTTGCCGAAGGCCGGGCAGTCATGCGGCTTCTTGTTGCCCTTCAGGATTTCGCCGCTGATACAGATCTCCGACTCACGGGTCGCGATCTGCGTCACGTTAAAAAGCTTCTCGGCATCGAAGGCCGCGAACTCCGGCCGGAGACGATAGCCGCTCGCGGGAATAGCGCCGATGCCGCGCCAATTGCGATCGCCCACTTCAAACACGCTGAACACCAGATCCTGTGCGGGACGGTTGCCTTCGCGATTCAATATGCGCGAATACTGGTTTTCGACCTCAGCGCGACCTGATTCCAACTGCTGCACCGCCATCAGAATCCCCTGAAGCAGATCGAGCGGCTCAAAGCCGGTGATCACGATTGGCACGTGGAACCGCTTGCTCAGAGGCTCATACTCGCTGTAACCCATCACCGCGCAAACGTGCCCTGGCCCCAGATAAGCCTGCACGCGATTGTCCGGCGACGACAGTATGGCGGCAATCGCAGGCGGTACCAGCACGTGGGAGACGAGCACTGAAACGTTGTTCACGCCCTGCTGCCTCGCCGCGTGCACCAGCATGGCATTCGCGGGCGCTGTAGTTTCAAATCCGATGGCAAAGAACACAACCTGCTTGTCGGGATTGGCGCGCGCGATCTTCAGGCAGTCAATCGGCGAATACACGATGCGAACATCGCCACCCTGCGACTTGATGGTGAACAGGTCACCATCCGAGCCGGGAACGCGCAGCATGTCGCCGAACGAACAGAAGATGACATCCGGCCGGCGCGCGATGGCATGCGCCTTGTCGATCATCTCCAGCGGAGTGACACATACTGGACAGCCGGGACCGTGCACCAGTTCGATGCCCGTGGGGAGCAGTTCGTCGATCCCATGTTTCACGATGGAATGCGTCTGGCCGCCGCAAACCTCCATGATCACCCAGGGTTTGGTCTGAACTCTTCGAATCTCTTCTATGATTTTTGCCGCGAGCTTGCCGTCACGATACTCATCGAGGTACTTCATGGCTTCTCTTTTGGCGCGCCTATCTCATCGACCACCGGCGCATTCAGCTCTGTCAGTTGGTCCAGTTCTTCCAGCAATTCGTAGGTGCGCTTGGCTTCTTCTTCGTCGACGGTGCTGATGGCGAAACCCACGTGTACCAGGACGTACTGCCCGACTTGGGTTTCGGGAACATACTCCAGGCAAGCCTCGCGGGTGATGCCGCCAAACTGCACCTTAGCCATTCGCATCCCTTGCTGCTCGTAGACTTCAGCTACCCTACCGGGAATTGCTAAACACATTTCATTTGCCGCCTTGTGCAAGGGTGCCTGTAAGGGACGTGCTGCGCAAGTCGAGCTTACCTTGCCACAGCAAAAAGCTCCTGTGCGAATTGCTTCGCCAGGAGCTTAGATGCCGAGTTGACGCTTTGATGACCACCGAAGTGCGCGACTATAGCATAATTCTGCGCTTCCCGGTGACACCGGGCCTAATGGCTTGCGATGTGTACCAGCGGCTTTCGAGCGGGCTGGAAGTTGCCGCGCGGCAGGTGCCTGGGCAGAGTGCCGCGGTACATCGCGATTTCGTCGCAAGCGTTCAGGCGCGGACATTTCAGGCAATCCTTGTGCATCTTGTCAGGCAGCGCTTCCTTCTCGACTGTGACGAAGCCCAGCTTGCCGAAGAACTCTGGAATGCGCGTGAACAGGCACACGCAGGTAACGCTTTGGCGCTTGGCCTCGACCATCAGAGCATCGATCAGAAGCCGCCCGGCGCCTTTCCCTTTGGCTTTACCGTCGATGGTGATGGTGCGTACCTCCGCCAGGTGCATGCCATAGAGATGTAAAGCGCCGCAGCCAACAATCTCGCCTTCATGCTCGATGACGACGAAATCGCGAATGTTCTCGCAGATCTCCGACAAGGAACGCGGCAGCAGGGTCCCGTCAGGGACGTGCACCTGGACTAACTGCTCAATCGCAAAAGCATCGGGAAGCTTGGCGCTACGCGCATACATTGGCAACTCCTACAATGGGGGATAGTGTCTGTTTCACTTTCTGCAATGCCGCTTTTACTTGTTGCGGCGCAGTACCTCCTGGAACGTCGTGCACTTCCAATACCTCTGACAATGTCAGAGAGCGATAGAACGCAGTGTTGGCTCGGATGCCGCAGCCGTTGAGTTCCTGCACTGATAACTGCTCCAGCTCGCAACCCTTCTCCACGCACAACTGCACCGCCTGACCGATAAGCTCATGCGCCTTGCGGAAAGGCACGCCCTGGCGCACCAGATACGCCGCAGCAGCCAGCGCGTTCATGAACCCCCCGCTTGCCGCTTTTTGTAACCGGTCGTAGTTGAGCGTGACGGTGGCGAGATAACCCGTCGCGACCCGTAACATGCTCGTCACCTGTTCGGACGCAGAAAAAACTGGCTGCTGCGTCTCCTGCATGTCCTTGTTGTAGGCCAGCGGCAAGCCTTTCATGGTGAGCAGCAGACCCGTCGCATCGGCAACGACCTTGCCGGCCTTGCCGCGAATCAACTCCATCGCGTCCGGATTCTTCTTTTGCGGCATCGCGCTGCTGCCGGTGGAGTACTGTTCCGGAAGCTTGACGAAGCCGAACTCGGTTGTCGCGAACAGAATCTGCTCTTCTGCCCAGCGGCTCAGGTGCAGCGCAATCAGCGACAGTGCCTGGGTGAACTCCAACGCGAAGTCGCGATCGCTGGTTGCATCGATGCTGTTGGCCGTCGGAGCGCCGAAGCCAAGGTCGCTGGCGATCATCTCGCGATCCAGCGGCAGAATAGTTCCGGCGACAGCTCCCGAGCCCAGCGGACAAACATTCAGCCGCTTGCGGCAGTCGGCCAGCCGATCGAGGTCGCGGAGAAACATCTCGACATACGCCAGCAACCAGTGCGCGACCAGCACCGGCTCCGCGCGCTGCAGATGGGTGTACGCAGGCATGGCAGCATCGCCGGCAGCTTCCGCCTGATTTACAAACTCGCCAATGAACTCGCTCAATTGCCGCGAGATGACATCGATCTGGGCCCGCACATACAGGCGCAGGTCCGCTGCAATCTGTTCGTTGCGGCTGCGGCCGGTGTGCAACTTGTAGCCGACCTCACCCGCTAGCTGCACCAGTCGCGTTTCCACGTAATGGTGAACGTCCTCGATGGACGGATCGTCAGCCGAAGGCACGCCTTCCGCCGCGATCTGGCCGAGCGCCCCCAATGTAGCTTTAAGTTCGGCCGTCGTCAGCACACCGGCCTTGGCCAGCGCAGACGCGTGCGCTTTGCTGGCTGCTACTTCGTATGGCAGCAGGATGCGGTCGAAAGGAAACGACCGCTGCCACTGCTCGAATTCCGCGTCCTGCTCCTGCTGGAAGCGGCCCGACCACATCTTCATTTCTTCACCCCAGACTGCGCCACCTCAGACTTGAAGCCGCCGGCTTCTTCCATCCCCGCGCTCTCGACGCCAAACTTCGGCACCTTCGACTTCACCAGCGCACGCGAGCGTGCCGGCAGTCCCAGAATGCGGATGAAACCTTCCGCGTCCTTCTGGTTGTAGCTGGCGCCCATGGTGAAGCTGGCGACATCGGGGCGATACAGCGACGACTCGGACTTGCGTCCTGCGACATCGACGTTCCCCTTGTAGAGCGACAGTGTGACCGTGCCATTCACATCGGATTGCGAACTGGCGACGAACGCCTGCAGCGATTCCCGCAGTGGCGTGAACCATAGCCCGAAGTACACAACCTCGGCATACTTCAGCCCAATGTGCTGCTTGAAGTGCATAAGGTCGCGGTCAAGGCACAGTGCTTCGAGTTCGCGATGCGCGGTGAGCAGCAGCGTTCCGCCAGGAGTCTCGTAGCAGCCGCGCGATTTCATACCGACGAAGCGGTTCTCCACCAGATCGATGCGGCCGATGGCGTTGCGCGCTCCAATTTCGTTCAGCACTTCGACGATGGCGACGGGATCCATCTGCACACCGTTCACTGCAATCGGCAAGCCCTGCGCGAACTCAATCGAAACTTTCTCCGCCGCGTCAGGCGCTTCCTGCGGAGATTTCGTCCACGTCCAGGTGCTCGGCAGAGGAGCGTTGTTGGGATCTTCCAACTCGCCGCCCTCGTGACTCACGTGCAGCAGATTGCGATCACGGCTGTGGATCTTCTCGCGGCTCTGCGCCACAGGAATGCCGTGCGCCTCCGCGTAGTCGAGACAGTCCTCGCGCGAGACCAGGTTCCACTCACGCCACGGTGCGATGACCTTCAGCTCCGGAGCCAGCGCTTGAAACGCATGCTCGAAGCGAACCTGATCGTTGCCTTTGCCGGTGCAGCCATGAGCGACAGCGGTCGCGCCTTCCTTCAACGCGGTCAGAACCTGATACTTCGCGATAATCGGCCGGGCAAGCGAAGTTCCCAGCAGATACTTGTGCTCGTACACCGCGCCCGCTTGAATCGCCGGGAAGACGTAATCGGTCAAGAACTCCTGGCGCAGATCATCGACGATGACTTTGCTAGCGCCGGTCTTGTATGCCTTCTCGACGACTGCATCGAGGTCGTCTCCCTGGCCGACGTCCGCCACATAAGCGATGACGTCGTAGTCATAGTTCTCTTTCAGCCACGGAATGATGATGGAGGTATCGAGGCCTCCGGAATAAGCAAGTACGACCTTCTCACGCATGTGCACTCCTCGGAGGGAAGCGGTGCGAACCGGCTTCCAGCAATAAAACCAGAATGGCTTTTTGAATGTGCAGGCGATTTTCCGCCTGATCGAAAACTACAGAACGCGGCGAGTCGATGACTGACGCCGCAACTTCGTCTCCGCGATGCGCCGGCAGGCAGTGCATGAACACGGCGTGCTTGGCGGCGTGCGAAAACAGCTTGCGATTCACCTGGAAGGGAGCGAAGATTTGCTGCCGCGTCGCGGTCTCGCTCTCCTGTCCCATGCTCGCCCACACGTCGGTGTAAATGGCGTCGGCTCCAGTAACAGCCTCGACCGCATCATTAGTTATCGTGACCTTCGAGCCGCTCAGCTTCGCCAGTTCATGCGCCGACTCCACGATCGCCGCGCTCAGGTTCGTAGCCCACAGGTGTTCCCACCGAGATCGACGCTCCGAGGCTCGCCGCTGCCAGCAGCAGCGAGTGCGCGACATTGTTACCATCGCCGACGTAAGCGAGATGAACATCCTTCACGTCGCCGAAATGTTCCTGCAAGGTCAGCATGTCCGCCATCGCCTGACAGGGATGCTCCAACTCGCTCAACGCGTTGATCACGGGGATCGAGGCGTGCATCGCCATCGAGGTGACCGTTTCGTGCGCGAAGGTCCGCAGCACCACGCCATCGACCCAGCGCTCGAGGTTGTGCGCGATGTCGCTAAGCGGTTCGCGCGCGCCCAAGCGCGACGCAGTCTGGTCAACGAAAAACGATGTGCCGCCGAGGCTGTTCATGCCGGCTTCAAACGTCAAACGCGTACGCAGCGACGGCTTCTCGAAGAACAGCACGATCTGCTTGCTGACCAGGGTGCCGCGGAAGTCCGCCGGGCGCGCCTTCATGGCCGCTGCCAATTCCAGCGAGCAGGCCAGTTCGTCAGGCAGAAAATCAGTAATCGAGAGCAGGTCGCGGCCGGTCACACCGCGTTGGGTGTAGGTGCTCGGGCTGGCGCCTGCCGGAAACGTTGTAGCAATCACGTCGAACCTCCTTCGGGTTACGACTCAAAATGAAAATGAAAACGCGGCAGGTCACATCTGCCGAAAACGGTATGATTTGCGATGGAAATAGAGGTCATGAACCGCGCGCCCTACGTTCGTCCCTCTTTTGGACTAACGCGGGTTGCGGTTCACCCGGTACGTCGCTCGAGTGCGCGATCGAAGGCTTGTCTTTTCATGATGCGATGACCTCAGTGCCGCACGCGATGGGATGAGTGAAAAATCCGGGCAACACTTCCGACTGGTTAGCGGGAAGGATGCGCACTCGTGCTACACCCTTTTTGAGCGCCTTGGTGCAGGCTTCCAGCTTGGGCAGCATACCGCCGCTGACCGTAGCTTCATCCACCATCTGCTGAATCGAGCTCACATCCAGCCAGCGCATTACCGCCCCGTCGGCATCCTTCACACCGTCAACATCGGTGAGATAAATAAGCGCATCGGCGCCGCAAGCGACGGCGCAGGCCGAAGCCATGGCATCGGCATTCACGTTGTAGTACTCGCCGTCGTTCCCCAACGCCAAGCTCGATACCACGGGCACAATGCCCGCCGACCACAGGCGCTCGATCCACTGCGAATCGACGGAAACGATTTCGCCGACGTAGCCCAGGTCAGGTTGACGTTTCTTCGCGGCGCGGAAAATGCGCAGATCGCCTCCGCAGATGCCGATCACGGGCTGTCCAGCCGCGCCGATCGCTGCTACCAGTTGCTTATTCAACTGGCCGGCGAGGACCATCATCGCCACGTCTCGCGTCTGTTCATCGGTGACGCGCAGTCCGTTTACGAAGGAGGTCTCGCATCCCAGCTGCTTCAGGGTCCGGCTCAATGCCGCGCCGCCGCCGTGCACGATTACCAGCTTGTGCTCCTCCTTGCATAAACTGGGAATCGTCTTAGCGAACTTGCTCACCAGTTCCTTGTTATCGAGCGCTGCTCCACCGATTTTTACGACGAGCTTCACTGCAAGCCTGCTTTCTCGTCGAAGCCGAACATCAGGTTCATGTTTTGAACCGCCTGCCCGGCCGCGCCCTTCAGTAAGTTGTCGATGCACGACACCAGCACCGCCCGCGTGCCATCCGGCGAAAGCGAGAAGCCGATGTCGCAAAAATTCGTGTTCAGCGAAAATTTGATCTGCGGCAACCGCGCCGCGCCGAAAACCCGTACCCAGGGCTTGCCGGCGTAGAAGCTTTGCAGGCTGTGCTCAAGTTCTTCGGCAGAAGCCGGCTTCGCCAGCTTTACGTAAATGGTCGATAGAATGCCACGTGGGATGGGCAGCAAATGTGGCGTGAACTGGAACGAACCCCCGTTCAGCCCAAGCTGCTCCAGCATCTCGCCGGTGTGCCGATGCCCGAAGACGCTGTATGCGCTGAAGTCGCCATCGACTTCCACAAAGTGCGTCTTCGAGGAAGGCGTCTTGCCTGCTCCCGACACGCCAGACTTGGAATCGCAGATAATGCCGTGCTCGATATCGACGTATCCGCCGCGAATCCACGGCGCGAGCGCCAGAATGATTGATGTCGGATAGCATCCCGGATTGGCCAACAGGTCAGCGTGCTTGATCTCCTGGGCGTGCAATTCAGGCAGTCCGTAAACAGCAGCGTTATCGAGCTGCGCCGCGGTCTTTGCGTCGGCATCACTAAACTCATACACCGCGCGATTGGCCGAATTCTTCAGCCGCCAGGCCCCGCTGAGATCGATTACGCGAAAGCCGGCGGCGATCATCTCCGGCGCCAGTTCGCGCGAGAATTCGTGCGGCGTCGCGAAGAAAACAGCATTCACTCCGGCATCTTTCATGCGCTGCAGCGAGAAGCTCTCAAAGGGAAACCCCCCATTGCCGGCAATTTGCGGATAAGCCTCGCTCAAGTCGGCATAGCCGCCGGTCTCGCCATTGCGCTTAAACAGCAATGGCTTCCTGGCATTAGGATGCCGCGCCAGCAGGCGCACCAGCTCAAAGCCGGAGTAGCCGGTGGCGCCAAAGACCGCGGGTTGTATCGCTGTGTTCAACTTCGTGTCATCCTGAGCGAGGAGCGGAGCGACGAGTCGAAGGACCCCTGCGCCCCAAAACGCTCACTTGAAATAACCGCGAATCCTCGCGGCCAGCTGCTCTGCCTGTTTCGCGTCGGGAGCGATCACCAGAATCGTGTCATCGCCACCGATCGTCCCCACTACCTCGTCCCACTCTTCGGCATCGATTGCCGCTGAAACCGGCTGTGCGCTGCCGGCGCTGGTCTTCACCACCACCAGGTTCTGCGCGGTTACCGCCTCGTACACAAACTCGCGAATCAAACGCTCTACCGAGGGAAGAAACGCGTCTTCCGTTTCGTCCTGCGGCAGCTTGTAACCTTCCAGCGTCTTCACCAGCCGCAGCTCGTGGATGTCGCGCGACAGCGTCGCTTGCGTCACCCGATGTCCCTGCCGGTACAGCCGGCGACGCATCTCGTCCTGGCTGGAAATTTCTTCGCTGCTTACCAGGTCACGAATCGCCGCCTGCCGCGACAGCTTCGACATAGCATTAATATACAGTGCTACGTATATTTATTCAACGCATTTTGTTAGACGTGGGCCGGAAAGAAAGGGCTGCAAAAAATCGGGGGTTCTTTTCAGGGAAGCAGCCGAGCGTCTGCGGATTGGCCACAGCGCTGCTGGCCGCTTTATGCGACCAGCGTGGAGGTCAGCAGGTCCTCGATCCTGATGGGCAGCTTGCGCACTCGCACTCCGGCCGCATGGTACACAGCCGAGGTGAGGGCCGAGGCGACACCGGTCAGCCCGATCTCGCCGATGCCGCGCGCGCCGTATTCGTTCAGCACCGGATCGGGATAATCCAGCAGCACGACATCGATATCAGGAATGTCCTTGTTGGTGGGGACGATATAGTCTGCAAAATTGCTGTTCACCGGATGTCCATTGCGCGTGTCGTAGACGGTTTCTTCGAAGAGGCCCATCCCGATGCCCATCACTACGCCGCCTAAAATCTGGCTGCGCGCCGTTTTGGCGTTCATCATGCGTCCGCCATCAATGACGGTGACCCATCGTGTGATGCGCAACCGGGCGATGCCGGGATCGAACTCGATTTCACAGAAATGAGCGCCGAAGGAGTGGATCGAATACTTCTTTGCTTCGTCGGGACTCTCGGTGCGGGCTTGGGCATCGACGGAGGAAAGTTTGCGCAGAGCGAGTACGTCCTGAAAAGCAACCCCGGAATCCGCGGACTTGTCCTGCGCGTAAATGCGGCCGTTGCTCATCTTCAGCGTCTTGGCGTCGGCGTTCTGAAAGGGTGACTTGTCTGTCTTCGTGGCGACCTGGAACAGAGTGTCTCTCGCCTGTTCCGCGGCCTTTGAGATAGCCGGCAATACCGTTGCCGTCGCCGCCGATCCGCCGGACGTCGGCCCCGGCGGCAAGTCGCTGTCGCCCAGAATGACATGGACCTTATCTACCGGCACGCCGGTTTTATCGGAGACTACCTGCGCGAAGATGGTGTAGGTGCCGGTGCCGATGTCCTGGCAGGCGCACGAGACGCGCGCTGTGCCGTCGACCAGCAGACGCACACGAACGTCGGCGCTGCTGCGATTGCCCGGCCACGTACACGTACCCATGCCCCAACCCAGAATTTTTTCACCATTGCGCATCGAGCCAACCTTAGGGTTGCGTTTGCTCCAGCCGAATCGCTGCGCGCCCTGTTCGTAGCACTCGCGCAGGTGCTTGCTCGACCACGGACGGTTGGAGCCCTCGTCGCGCTCGGCATAGTTCTTCAGCCGAAACTCCAGCGGATCCATGTTGAGCGCGATGGCCAACTCATCCATGGCGGACTCCAACGGCGAACAGGCCCGGCGTGGTGCCTGGCCCGCGCATCGGTGTCGGCGTGCCGACGTTCAAGTGCACGAGATTTTGAATTGCGGAAACATTCGCGCAGCTGTAGAGCATGGGCGTGGGATCGGTGCAGCGCTCCACGTAGTCGTCGACCATCGACGTTTCCTGTAACACGTCGTGCATGGTGGACACGAGCTTTCCGTCCTGCGTGGCGGCCAATCGCATGCGCTGCTGCGTAAACGGGCGATGACCGGTGCTGGTGAACATCAGGCTGCGCGGAACCGTGACTTTTACCGGACGTCCAACGTGCCGCGCTCCTGCCGCGGCCATCAGCGACTGCGGCCAGGGAAATAGCTTGCTGCCGTATCCTGCTCCGACAAAAGGCGAGATGACGTGCACCGACTCCAGCGGCATGTCCAGCATCTGGCATAGGGTGTTGTGATGGTTCACCACGCCCTGCGTCGTCTCGTATAGCGTCAGCTTGTCCTTGGCCTGGTTCCACACCGCGATGGTCGCGTGCATCTCCATCGGATTGTGGGTTTCGACCGGCGTGATGTAGGTCTGATCGATCTTTACCGGAGCTTGCGCAAATGCGCTCTCCGCATCTCCGCGCGAGTACTTGGAGGCCGGCTTGTGTTCTGGTCGGGAGTCTTGCAGCCGGACCAGCGGCTTCTTGCTTCGATACTCCACCCGGACGTTGGCGGCCGCAGCTTGCGCCTGCTTGAAAGGTTTCGGCAATTGCCAGCGCAACATATTGTCCGTAGTAGTAAACGTTGTTCGTCTTCGAACGGAGGCCGGGTCTCGCCGGCGCGCGATCATCTTGCTCGAATCCTTGCGCCGGACGATACAACGGCTCGACGTTGCCGTGATGGATAACGCCCAGCACCCCGGCATATTCTCGGCGACGCTGGTGTCGATGTCGCGTAATCTGTCCGCTGCCAACGGTGCTGGTCACCGGCACTCCATAGGCGACATTGTCGATGGCGTGCTCCGTCGGCGTACGGCGCGCTGCCCGTCACTTTCAGCTTGCCGTCAATGCGCGAGATTGGCTGCGCCGATGACTGAACTGCTCATTGCTCAGCGTCTCCATTAGCTCTGCTGTGTGGCGACGCCGAGCGCGCGCGTCAAACAGCAGCTTGCGCCAGCTTCACTTTGAACGCGTTATCGTGCAGCGGGCGCGCGCTGGCCATCGCCGCCTCGGCCGCCTTGCGTAAATGTCTCGTCGTTCGCCGGCTTGCCCTTGCAGGGCTTGTTCGGCCTCGCGCGAGCGCCAGGAATAGTACCGACGCCGCCCAAAGCAATTTGCGCCTTCTGAATGTTGCCGCCGTTCACATGAACGACCACCGCGGCCGATGACCAGCGCGAATTCGTACGAAGCACGATCACGCAGCTTCAGGTAGTACGAGCGCGTGCCACCGGAAGGCAGCGGCGGGAGCGTCACATAGGTGATCAGTTCGTTCGGCTGCAGCACGTTTTCTATCTGTGGCGTGTTGCCCGGTAAACGATAGAACTCATGTCAGCGGGATGTCGCGCTCGCCCTTCGCGCCTCTGCGTGTGCACCACCGCGTCCAGCGCCATCATGGCGACAGCCATGTCGGAAGGATGCGTGGCGATGCAGTGCTCGCTGGTGCCCAGGATGGCGTGAATGCGGTTGTATCCGTCGATGCGCGGCACAGCCCGAGCCGGGATTGCGCTTGTTGCACGCGGTGTATGCGGTGTCGCGAAAGTAATAGCAGCGGGTCCGTTGCAGCAGGTTTCCGCCGGTCGTCGCCATGTTCCGCAACTGCGGCGAAGCGCCGGAGAGCAGCGCCTGCGACAGCACCGGATAGTTCTGCTTGATCAGTTCGTGGTTCGCGAGGTCGCTGTTGCGAACCATCGCGCCGATGCGAACGCCACCATCGCTGCGTGCTTTCGACTTGTGTCAGCGGGAGCTGATTGATGTCGACGAGCACCCGTGGCGTCTCGACATTGAGCTTCATCAAGTCGATGAGCGTGGTTCCGCCGGCGACAAACTTCCCGCCGGCTGTGGCGCATTGGCTGAGATGGCGGCCTCGACGCTATTGGCATCTCTGATATTGAAAGGCTTCCATTGCTTGTCTCCTCCGACGGAACGGTGTGTGCTGCTAGGCTTTGCGCCGGACTGATTGCACCGCCGCGACGATGTTGTCGTAGGCTCCGCAGCGGCAGAGATTGCCGCTCATCATCTCGCGGACCGAGTCGTCATCCGGGCCTACCGGCTCATGCAGCAGGGCCGCGCCCGACATGATCTGGCCTGGGGTGCAGTAGCCACACTGAAATCCGTCGAACTCCACGAAACGCGGCTGTACGGGATGCAACTGGCCGTTCTGTGCCAGTCCTTCGATGGTGGTGATCTGGTCGGCTTGATGCATGACCGCGAACGTGAGGCAGGAGTTCACCCGTCGGCCGTTGATGTGCACCGTGCAGGCGCCGCACTGCCCGTGATCGCAACCCTTCTTGGTGCCGAACAGGTTGAGATTTTCCCGCAGAGCGTCGAGCACGGTGGTTCGCGGATCGAGCCTCAGCCGGTACTGCTTGCCATTGATGTTGAGCTCTACCGGAACCGCACCTGGCGTTGATGGCGGCGCCTGCGCCGGAGCTTGTGCCGGAGGAGGCGCAGCGGGAGAGGCGTTTAGCAGCGGGCTGGCAGTTACCGTGATCCCGGCTAATCCCAGTTGCGTGAGAAACGTCCGGCGAGTCGGCCGGGTGCCGGCAACGGCCCTACCAATGTGGGTCGCTTTCTCGCTGACTCATCCTTAGAACTTGCTTGCCAGGTGTGGTCCTTCGATTGGTCGTGCATATGGTTTTCCTTGCGAAGCAAGGATGCGACACAGCTGCCGTCGGCTGCTCTGATTTTGTTCAGAATCTGCTACGGTTTGCGTCGCAGCGGGGCTGGCCAACAGAGGGGCAGGCCGGCGTCCATCGAAGAACGTGACCGTGCCTGCCCTGCTGCGCTTCTTCACTTGGTCATGAAGACATCTTTGCGCGGGAACTTCTCGAACAGCGACGGGTCCTGCCCAAAATTGGTGGCCAGAACATCGGTCGGATTACCGGCGATCCACTGCGACAAGTCAATCGTCTGATAGTGGCCGTTGTTAAAGACGATCAGGACGCGCGCCTTTTCGCCGCCGGTATTCTCCAGCGAGTGCCCGAAGCCTTGCGGAATGTACGCAACATCTCCCTGGCGTAGGCTCTCCTCGCGCCAGCGGCCCTGTGATCCGAACAAGCTAACGTTCAATTCGCCGCTCAGCAGGTATTGCCACTCGGCGGCATTGGGATGCCAATGCAATTCGCGAAGCGCGCCCGGCTCCATCTCGAGCACCACACCGGTCATGGTGGTGGAAATCGGAAATTGCGATCCCTCGACCCGCCACTCCAGGCCACCGTTGAAGGTCTCGAACGGCTTCTGCGACATAAGGCTGTACTTGTGGGTTAGTGGCGGCGTCTTCCAGCCCTGCAGCGGTGGAGCGGCAACCGCCGGTGGGATCTTGCCTTTGGCGAAATAGACTTCCTTCTTCGGAAAGCTATCGAAGGTTGAGGCGGGAACGCCAAAATTCTTGGCCAGCAGCTCCGTCGGCGCATGGCCGATCCAGTCCGTAATACTGAAGGTGCCGAATTCCGAGAAATATCCGTTGTCGAAGACCAGAATGAAGTGGCACGGTTTATCACCCAAGGTCTCGATAACATGTCCATGGCCGCGAGGAAAATACCAAACATCGCCCGGCAGGAAGTCATTGGATTCGGCGCAGCCTGCGGGATCAATAACGGTGGTGCGTACCGCGCCCTCGGTCACGAAGGCCCACTCGGCTGCGGTGGCGTGCCAATGAAGCTCGCGCATGACTCCCGGATCCATACGCATCGATACGCCCGCGATACCTTTCGAGATGGGCAATTGTTCTACCGTGGCCTCTTTTCCGTAGCTGCCGCCCATCACCCGGCCTTCGGTTTTTTCCAACTCGAACTTGAAAGTTGGGAGCTCGGCCCCGGAAGTTACGGGATCGGGAATGTTGTTTTGAAAGCTGGTATGGCCACCTTCGGAACTAACCGGGAGCGATTGAAAAAACACGACGCCTCCTGTCTGGCGTGCGACGGATTACGCCTTGCAGCTGTATGGGATTGGAAATGCGGTGGGGTTTACCTTACCTGCGGGTGTGGCCAGAACGCAAATGAAAAGTATCTGCACGCCCAGTCTCCCAGTAGGCGCGTGCGTCCAACTGGCAGAGAGTCGATCGTGCGAGGCCTGAATACATTTTGGCGCTTACCGCGAACTCCGGGCATCGAGACTGAGCGGCCCTGCGCCAAACTGCGTAATCAGCAATGCGCCCCCGAGCATAGATACGTTCTTCATGAACATGATCATCTGCATCTGTGCCATCATCGGGTCCTTCACCGCCCAGAAGTTGTGCATCATCAATGTCACCGGCACCAGGAACAAGATGATGAGCCAGGCGCCAAGCCTCGCGCGATAGCCGAGCAGAATGCTCAGGCCGCCGGCCAAGGCCAATACTCCTGAGAGTGGGACCGCGATCGACGCCAGGGGCACGCCCTGCGCTGCCGCGTAGCCGATCGTCTGTTTCGAGAAATGTTCCAGGCCGGACATTAAGAAGATCGCCGTAAACAACAGCCTTCCAAGCACGACCACCGCTCCCTTCGAAACGCTTTTTGTCTCGACTTTGTAAGTAATTGCTGCCGAACCAGCCGCCATAATCTTTTCTCCTTCTCGCGCCTTTCGCCGGCGCAGTTCATCCAATTCACTGGAGTAGATGTCCGGGACTCTGGACTAGAATTGCTTGTAAATCCAGGGTTTTTGTCCAATCGTCCCGAACAACAGCGAAACCATGGATCCGATAACCGATATCTTCAGAACCTTGCATGTAATCGCGGTCATGCATTCCCGCCTGGAAGCGACTGCGCCCTGGGGACTTATGCGCGCAGCCAAGGAGGCCGAGGACACCGACTCGGCTGGCCGTCGCATTGCTCCTTCGGAGCTGGCACACTTCGGCATGATTGCGCGCGGCAACTGCTGGCTTTCCGTGGACGGCATTGCAGATCCCATACCCCTTACGGGTGGCGACTGTTTCCTGCTGGCGCCGGGTAGCGCGTACACCTTGCGCGACAATCCGCGCACGCGCGCCAGAAGTTTCTGTGAAGTCGCACGTCCCGACGGCAATGGGCTGCATTACGGTGGCGGCGGTGCGCCGACGACGCTCATCTCGGGGTTTCTGTCATTCGACAAACCCAGCCTGAAACCGGTGACGCAACTGCTGCCGAGCTTCATCCTCATCAAGGCGGATCAGGCGCGCAGTCTGGCGCTGCATACGACTTTGCAAATGCTCGCGTCCGAAATGGCGGAACAGGCGCCGGGGTCGGACGTGGCGGCCACTCGACTGGCGGAGGTTCTGTTCATCCAGACCATTCGTGCGCACATCGCGTCGGGGGCTGAGAGCTGCAAGCGCGGATGGCTGCGCGCGATCTTCGATCCGCAGATCGGAGCTGCCCTGAAGTCGGTTCACGAAAATGTCAGACAGCCATGGACGGTGGATTCGCTGGCGGCCGCTGCGGGCATGTCTCGTTCCGCGTTTGCCCTGCGGTTCAAGGAATTGCTGGGACAGACACCACTGGAGTACGTCACCGAATGGCGCATGCAGAAAGCCATCGAGTTGCTGCAGCAGCAGGATAAGAAGCTCGTCGAGGTCGCGCAGTCCGTCGGTTACGACTCGGACGCAGCCTTCAGCAAAGCCTTCAAGCGCGTGGTCGGGCTTCCGCCGCGGGAATACCTGCGTAACGGCGTTCATGAGAGCGGGCACCGCCAGCTCAACGCACCATGAAATGATCCAGTCCTTCCTGGTAATTAACAATCCAGTTTCGGCGCGAGTGCTGTGATATCTTCTCAACCATTCTCGACACAGTTGAGTATCACCCCCGACTTTCAGTACATCTGGACCCCGGGGGGCGCAGCGCGCCGGGCATTACCGTGATCGGCGTTCAGGCCTCGGTCACATTCTGATGGTCTGGGCCCGTGCCATCCTGAAATTACTGTTCGTATCTAAGCAATTTCCGCAGATATTCGACAGAATTCCAAGGTCGGGCCTGCAATTTTATTTCGCTGCAATCGCCGCCCTCCAGCCAACCCGGAAATTCAGCGCAGCATCTGAACTGCATCTTGAGTTACGCACGGTAGTAACCGGGCCGGGCGGACCCATCTTTGCGCGCGGCATCTCGTGAGCTATCAGAGCTGTAATTGCCGCTCGCTCGACCGCTGCTGATTGCGCGTACCAGCAGCGGCAATGCTTAGCCCGGAAGGCTGTAAAGCTGTAAATCGTCCGTGATTTCGAAGGATGCCGTCTTCACCTGGCGCCCCCCATGTTCAGCGTACGCTTTGCCCCTATTCCGAATGCGGCGATCGACCTCACTGCACGCCCATTCCCGGAGCCCTGATCCATGAAACGAACCACTTCAACCAATGCGGCCGGATCTGCGACGGCCAGCGCCCTGAAAGACGTACCGGTGCCGGAAAACGGCAATGGCGTCGCCCCTCCCCAGCCTACGGCGGCAGACTTAAGCGCCATCCTTGCCAGCCTGCAACAGATGCAGCAAGGTGACTTCTCTGCGCGCCTTCCTGGATCGTGGACGGGTTTACCGGGAAAGATTGCCGACACCTTCAACGACATCGTCGCCGCCAATGAACAGATGGCACGCGAGTTGAAACGCGTTGGCCAGGCCGTCGGCAAAGAAGGCCGGACGCGCGAGCGTATTCACTTTCGTACTCGCAACGGAGCCTGGGGCGAGATGGAGGTTTCGGTCAACACCCTGGTGGATGACCTTCTTCGTCCGACCACTGAGGTGACGGGCGCGATCGCCGCCGTGGCGCAAGGCAATCTGAACCAGACGGTGCGACTCGACGTTGACGGGCGGCCGCTGGAGGGCGAATTCCTGCGCTCGGCCAACATCGTGAACACCATGATTCAGCAGCTGAGCGTGTTCACCTCCGAGGTGACGCGCGTGGCCCGCGAAGTCGGCACCGACGGCAAGCTTGGGGGGCAGGCGGTGGTGCCCGGCGTGGCGGGTACGTGGAAGGACCTGACGGACTCGGTCAACTCTATGGCCAGCAACCTGACCAGCCAGGTTCGCAACATCGCCGAGGTGGCTACCGCCGTAGCCAGCGGTGACCTTTCGCGCAAAATCACGGTGGATGTACGCGGCGAGATTCTGCAGTTAAAAGAAGCTATTAACACCATGGTCGATCAGCTGCGCTCGTTCGCCTCGGAAGTAACGCGCGTGGCTCGCGAGGTGGGTACCGACGGCAAACTCGGCGGACAGGCTGTCGTTCCCGGTGTAGCCGGTACGTGGAAAGACCTTACCGACTCGGTCAACGCCATGGCCGGAAACCTCACCGCTCAGGTGCGCAACATCGCCGAAGTGACCACCGCTGTGGCTCGCGGCGATCTATCCCGCAAGATCACGGTCGATGTGAAGGGAGAAATTCTGGAGCTGAAAGAGACCATCAACACCATGGTCGATCAGCTCAATGCGTTCGCCGGTGAAGTCACGCGCGTGGCCCGCGAAGTGGGAACCGAAGGCAAGCTCGGCGGCCAAGCAAACGTACCCGGCGTCGCCGGAACCTGGAAGGACCTTACCGACAACGTCAATTTCATGGCCAGCAACCTCACTGGCCAGGTTCGCAACATTGCTGAAGTCGCGACGGCCATCGCCACCGGCGATCTATCCCGCAAGATCACGGTGGATGTGCGCGGCGAGATCCTGCAGCTCAAAGAAACTCTGAACACCATGGTGGACCAGCTCAACCGCTTCGCCGGCGAAGTAACCCGCGTCGCCCGCGAAGTGGGAACCGAAGGCAAGTTGGGTGGCCAGGCGAACGTCCCCGGGGTTGCAGGCACCTGGAAGGACCTCACTGACAACGTCAACTCCATGGCTGGAAACCTCACGGCACAGGTTCGCAACATCGCCGAAGTCACCACCGCCGTAGCCCGCGGCGATTTGTCGCGCAAAATCACCGTCGATGTGAAGGGCGAAATTCTGGAGCTGAAGAACACCATCAACACCATGGTCGATCAGCTCAACGCTTTCGCCAGCGAAGTGACCCGCGTGGCTCGCGAGGTGGGGACCGAAGGCAAACTGGCAGGTCAGGCGCAGGTCTCGGGCGTGGCTGGCACATGGAAAGATCTCACGGACAACGTGAACTTCATGGCCGGCAACTTGACGGCCCAGGTCCGCAACATCGCAGAGGTCGCGACGGCGGTGGCCCGCGGTGACTTGTCGCGCAAAATCACGGTCGACGTGAAGGGAGAGATTCTCGAGCTCAAAGACACCATCAACACCATGGTGGACCAGCTTCGCGCCTTCGCCAGCGAAGTGACGCGTGTTGCACGTGAGGTGGGCACCGACGGAAAGCTCGGCGGTCAGGCCGCCGTGCCTGGTGTTGCGGGCACGTGGAAGGACCTTACCGATTCCGTGAACTCCATGGCCAGCAACCTCACTAACCAGGTGCGCAACATCGCCGAAGTGGCGACGGCCATCGCCAGCGGCGACTTGTCAAAGAAAATCACGGTGAACGTCAGCGGCGAAATTCTGCTGCTGAAGGAAACCATCAACACCATGGTCGACCAGCTCAACGCTTTCGCCGGAGAAGTTACCCGCGTGGCCCGCGAGGTTGGTAGCGAAGGCCGCTTGGGCGGTCAGGCGAACGTGCCCGGAGTCGCCGGTACCTGGAAAGATTTGACCGACTCCGTCAACTCCATGGCCGGCAATCTTACCGGCCAGGTTCGCAACATCGCCGAGGTCACCACGGCCGTGGCTCGCGGTGACTTATCGCGCAAAATCACCGTTGACGTGAAGGGCGAGATTCTGGAGCTGAAGAACACCATCAACACCATGGTCGATCAGCTCAACGCCTTCGCCGGAGAAGTCACGCGCGTCGCCCGCGAGGTGGGCACCGACGGCAAGCTCGGCGGTCAGGCTGAGGTGCCCGGCGTGGCCGGCACCTGGAAGGACCTTACCGACAACGTGAACTTCATGGCCAGCAACCTGACCGGCCAGGTTCGCAACATCGCCGAGGTCGCGACCGCAATCGCCAACGGAGATCTGTCGAAGAAGATCACGGTGGACGTGCGCGGCGAAATCCTTCAGCTCAAAGAAACGCTCAACACCATGGTCGAGCAGTTGCGCTCCTTCGCTGCCGAGGTGACGCGCGTCGCCCGCGAGGTCGGAACCGATGGCCGCTTGGGTGGACAGGCCAACGTGCCCGGTGTCGCCGGAACCTGGAAGGACCTTACCGACTCCGTCAACGCGATGGCCGGCAACCTTACGGCGCAGGTTCGAAACATCGCCGAGGTGACGACGGCCGTGGCCCGCGGCGACTTGTCACGCAAGATCACGGTCGACGTGAAGGGCGAAATTCTGGAGTTGAAAAACACCATCAACACCATGGTGGACCAGTTGAACGCGTTCGCCGCCGAGGTGACGCGCGTTGCCCGCGAGGTGGGTACCGACGGAAAGCTGGGCGGCCAGGCACAGGTGCCCGGTGTCGCCGGAACCTGGAAAGACCTTACCGACAACGTCAACGTCATGGCCGCCAACCTGACCGAGCAGGTGCGCGGCATCGTGAAGGTGGTGACCGCCGTCGCCAACGGCGTGCTCACGCAGAAGCTCACGGTGAATGCGAAGGGCGAAGTCGCCGCCCTGGCTGACACCATCAACAACATGACCAACACGCTCGCCACTTTCGCGGACCAGGTGACGACCGTTGCTCGCGAAGTCGGTGTCGAAGGCCGACTCGGCGGTCAGGCCAACGTGCCCGGCGCTGCTGGAACCTGGAAAGATCTGGTCGACAACGTGAACCTGCTGGCCGACAACCTGACCAACCAGGTGCGCGCTATCGCAGAAGTAGCAACCGCCGTAACCAAGGGCGACTTGACGCGTTCCATTCAAGTGGAGGCGCGAGGCGAGGTCGCGGAGCTCAAAGACAACATCAACACCATGATCAACAACCTGCGCCTGACGACGGAGCGCAACACCGAGCAGGACTGGCTTAAGACCAACCTTGCACGCTTCACCGGCATGTTGCAGGGTCAGCGCGAACTGACCACCGTGGGACGCATGTTGCTCTCTGAGTTGGCGCCGCTGGTCAACGCGCAACAAGGACTGATCTATCAAACGGATGCCGAAGGGTCGGACACCATGGTTCTGTTGTCCGCATTTGCCAATGCCCCGGATGGCCACCTGGAGCGCGTGCGGATCGGCGAAGGGTTAGTGGGACAATGTGCCGCCGAGAAGAGGCGAATGTTCATCACCGATCTGCCGCCTGACAACACAATACCCATTCGCTCGGGGCTGTTCGAAGCAGTTCCGCGCAATGTGATCGTGTTGCCGGTGCTGTTCGAAGATCAGGTGAAAGCAGTAATCGAACTTGCGACACTGAGCGGGTTCACGGCTTCCCACCTTGCCTTCCTTGAACAGCTGACGTCCAGCATCGGTATCGTGCTGAACAGTATTGAAGCCACGATGCAGACCGAGGCGCTACTTAAACAGTCGCAGCAATTGGCGACTGAGCTTCAGTCGCAGCAGAAGGAGTTGCAGCAGACCAACGAGCAACTCGCGCAAAAGGCTCAGCAGCTCGCAGAGCAGAACGTCGAAGTCGAACGCAAGAACCAGGAAATCGAACAGGCGCGCCGCGCCCTCGAAGAAAAAGCCAAAGAGCTGGCGCTCACCTCGAAGTACAAATCGGAGTTCCTGGCCAACATGTCGCACGAGTTGCGTACGCCGCTCAACTCCATCCTGGTGCTCGGCCAGCAGCTGGCCGACAACCCTGACAGCAATCTCAGCGCCAAGCAGGTCGAATTCGCTCGCACCATTCACGGTGCTGGAACCGACTTGCTGAACCTCATCAGCGACATTCTTGACCTGTCGAAGATCGAGTCCGGCACGGTGTCGGTTGAGGCGGAAGAGATCTTCTTCGCCGGCGTGCTGGAGATGATCGCCAGGCCGTTCCGGCACGAAGCGGAAAACAAGAAGCTAGCCTTCGAGGTGCACACCGATCCGCACCTCGGCCGCAGTATGGTCACCGACTCCAAGCGCGTACAGCAGGTGTTGAAGAACCTGCTCTCGAACGCGTTTAAGTTCACGGAACAAGGTGGCGTGCGGCTGTCGGTGTTTACCGCTGAGAACGGTTGGAGCCAGGACCATCCTGTTCTCAGCAACGCCGGCTCGGTCATCGCGTTTGAAGTGTCCGACACCGGAATCGGAATACCTCAGGAGAAACAGAAGATCATCTTCGAGGCCTTCCAGCAGGCCGATGCCGGGACCAGCCGCAAGTACGGAGGCACTGGTCTGGGGCTCGCCATCAGCCGCGAGCTCTCGGCGCTGCTCGGCGGCGAAATCCAGCTGCGCAGTACTCCGGGCAAGGGCAGCACCTTCACGCTCTTCCTGCCGCAGACCTATGTGGGGGCGGCCGGTGCTCCATTCGTTCGCGAGAGCACCGCCGCGTCCGTCTCTGCAGCCCGTCAGTTGGCTGCGGCGACGGTCGCAGAGCGTCCGACGGAACATATTGACGACGATCGCGACAATCTTCAGCCCGGAGATGCCGTGCTGCTGATTGTCGAAGACGATCCGCATTACGCGCGCGTTTTGTGCGATGTGGCGCGTGACAAGGGCTTCAAGGTGCTGGTGGCAATGCGCGGAGCCGAGGCTCTGGTCCTGACGCGCGAGTACCATCCTACGGCGGTCTCGCTGGATGTCTTCCTTCCCGACATGCTGGGGTGGACGGTGCTCAACCACCTCAAGCAGGATCCAACCACGCGACACATACCGGTGCAAATGCTCACTATGGACGAAGACCGTCACCACGGCCTTTCGCGCGGTGCATTTTCGTTTGTCACCAAGCCGACCACAGGCGAAGGTCTGGACGCGGTTCTGATGCGGATCAAGGAATACTCCTCTCCTCGCCGCAAGCGGCTGCTGATCGTTGAGGACAATCCTGCCGAGCAACTCAGCGTCAAGGAACTGCTGGGTTACGACGACATCGACGTAACCGTAGTCTCCACCGGCCACGAGGCGCTTGACTTGCTGAAGGAAGAGAGCTTCGATTGCGGAGTGCTGGATTTGCGCTTGCCCGACATGAGCGGCTTCGAAGTGCTGGAGCAACTTAGAGACGAGCCGTCGCTCAGCGAGCTACCGGTGGTTGTCTTCACCGGCAAGCAATTGTCTCCGGAGGAGGATGCTCGCCTGCATACCCTTGCAAGATCGGTCGTGGTAAAAGACGTAGAATCACCGGAACGCCTGCTGGACGAAACTGCCTTGTTCCTGCACCGCGTGGTGAGCGACCTTCCCGCAGAGAAGCAGCGGCTGCTCGACCGGCTGCACCGCTCCGATGAAGCGCTGGTTGGCAAACGTGTATTGGTGGTGGACGACGATGTGCGCAACATCTTCGCACTCAGCAGCGTTCTGGAACGCCGCGGTATGAACGTGCTCACCGCCAGCACTGGACGTGAAGCCATCGCCATCATCGAGTCCACTCCCGATGTGGCGATCGTCCTGATGGACATCATGATGCCGGAGATGGATGGCTACGAGACGATGCAGGTCATTCGCCAGAACGCGGCGTTCCGGCGGTTGCCCATCATCGCCCTCACGGCGAAGGCCATGAAGGGCGATCGAGAGAAGTGCCTGGAGGCGGGTGCATCGGAATATTTGGCCAAGCCCGTCAACACCGATCAACTATTGTCCGCGCTTCGCATGTGGCTGCACCGATGAAGGGGATGACTCATGGCAGCACCTGGCTGGAAAGCATTACCTATGAGTAGTGAAGAATTTACCAAGCCGATGGAAGATTCTGAGAAGGTAAACATTCTCATGGTCGATGATCAGCCGTCGAAGCTCCTTAGCTATGAAGTCATCCTCGAGGAGCTTGGGGAAAACCTGATCAAGGCAACTTCGGCGAACGAAGCGCTCGAGCATCTGCTGAAGAAGGACATCGCCATCGTCCTCACGGATGTAAGCATGCCCGACATCGATGGCTTTGATCTTGCCGAGATGATCCGTCAGCATCCCCGCTTTCAGAAGACGGCCATCATCTTTATCTCGGGCGTACACCTCAGCGACGTTGATCGCGTGAAAGGCTATCGCCAGGGAGCCGTGGACTACATCACCGTCCCCGTCATTCCCGAACTGCTGCGCGCCAAAGTCAGCATCTTTGCTGAGCTTCATCGCAAACGCCGGCAGCTGGAGTTGCTGAACCAGCAACTGGAGCACCGCGTCAGCGAACGCACGCGCGAACTCAGGCAACGCGCAGACCTTCTCGACCTGGCGACCGAAGCCATCATGGTGCGCGACCCCGAGGGCGTGATTCAGTTCTGGAATTCCGGCGCCGAGGAGTTGTATGGATGGCCGCGCGAAGACGTGCTCGGCAAGAACGTAAATGATGTCATCGCTATCAAGCCGCACAACTCAAACGGAAGCCTGCAACCTGACCTGTTTGACTCAGGCCGATGGGAGGGAAATCTCGTTCACTCCACCCGCGATGGTCGAGAGATCGTAGTCGCCAGCCGACAGGCGCTGAAGGCGAACGGCGACGAACGTGCCAGCGCCATTCTCGAGATCAACCGTGACATCACGGCGACGCTGCAAACCGAAGAGGCCCTGCGCCGCGCCGAGCGGCTCGCCGCCATGGGACGGGTCGCCGGCATCATCGCTCACGAAATCAATAATCCGCTGGAAGCCATCATCAACGCCTTCTATCTGCTTCGCGATCATCCCTCACTCGACGACGAGGCACGGCGTTACGCGCAACTTGGCGAGGAAGAACTGCTGCGGGTCGCACACATCGTACGGCAGACGCTCGGGTTTTATCGTGAGTCGCAGCATCCCATCACCATCTCGATACCCGAGATACTCGACAACGTTTTGGAGTTGCAGTCGCGACATTTCCATCTCAACCGCATCGAAGTCGAAAAGCTCTATGAAACCGACGCACGGGTGTTCGGCTTCCCCATGGAACTGAAGCAGGTCTTCCTGAACCTGATCGCCAATGCGGTGCAGGCCATGCCAGACGGCGGCCGCCTGCGATTGCGGGTGCGCAACTACGTCGATCCACGGACCGAGACGCCAGGCATTTGCGTGTGCATCGGTGACACCGGTTCCGGCATCGACTCCCAACACGCCAAGCAGCTGTTCGAGCCCTTCTTCAGCACCAAAGCGGCCAAAGGCACCGGCCTCGGCTTGTGGATCAGCAAGGGCATTGTTCAAAAGTATGAAGGCAGTATCCACTTCCGCAGTGTGCGCATGGCCAGTGGGTCGGCTACATGTTTCCGGGTTTTCCTGCCGGGACAAGTCTCGGCCAAGGCATTAAAAGCGAGGGCAGTCGCGGCGGACGCTCCCGGCCGGGGTAATGGAGATTCCCGTGCCTCCTGAGCAAGCGGTGATCCTCTGCGTCGATGATGAAGAGATACCGCTATCCTTGCGGAAGTCGGTTCTGGAAAAAATGGGCTATACCGTCCTGACTGCCAACTCCGGTGCTGACGCCTTGGAGCAACTACAAAAGCAACACGTCGATTTGGTACTGACCGACATGCTGATGCCGGGCTTGAGCGGAGCCGAACTGGCGCGCGAAATCAAGCAACGTATGCCCGAGCTTCCGATCATTCTGTTTTCCGGCGTCAACGAAATTCCCGAGGGCGCCAGCTATGCCGATGTCTTCCTCAGCAAAGTCGAAGGCCCCGCGCGAATGTCGGCCAAGATCGCTGAGGTGCTGAGTCAATCACGGTAGCTTGCGTGATCTTGCCCGCTCTGCGCGACGATCTCCTGCTATAAACAATCCGTCATGAAACGCGCCCTGGTTATTGTTGTCGCTCTTGTCAGTGCTCTTCTATTCAACGCGCGCTGGGTCGACTCGCGCACCCGCCCTGCCATGGCTCGCGAAGGCGGCGAAGTGATGAGCACCAAGGTCGTTCCGGCGAACGTTCGCGTCCAGGGCTCGGGCCCGGCAATTGTGCTTATCCACGGCTTTGGCGCAGCCATCGATTGGTGGGATGAGATTGCGCCGCAGCTTGCTACAGACCATCGCGTCATCAGCATCGACCTCATCGGCCACGGCGGCACCGAGGCGCCCGCGAGCGGCTACAGCATTCCGCGGCAGGCGGAGTTGGTCGCGGCCATTCTCGACCATCTCGGCGTCGATCGCGTCACCGTCGTCGGCCACTCCATGGGCGGAGAAGTTGCGACCGCGCTGGCCGAGCAAAATCCCGCACGCATCGAGCGCATGATTCTCATCGACAGCCCGCCCGTGGCCGACACTACTTTCACTCCCATGACCCAGCTTTATCTCGAGCCCGTGGTGGGAGAATTCTTGTCGCGCCTGCAGACGGACCAAGCGCTTCGTCGCGGATTGGCGCAGGGATTCGCGCCCGGCTTCCCAGTTCCCGATGCATTCGTCGCCGACCTGAAGCAGCTAACCTACACTGCGTTTCGCTCGGCGCACGACGAGAGCATCGTCTATCGCAAAGCCAAGCCGCCGTACGAGCGAATCGCGGCGCTGCAGCCCGTGCCTCCGCTGCTGGCCATCTTCGGCGCGCAAGATGCAATCGTCCCGCCCGCGACCGGGAAGCTGTTTGCGAAGGTGCCCGGCGCGCAGGTGGCGATGATCGAAGGCGCAGGACATTCGCCGATGGTCGAGGCACCGGAGCAAACCCTGGCTCTGATTCGTGGATTTTTGTCGGAGGCCAGATAGGGACTTGGCGGGGCAGTTGGGAAGCGGCTCCCAACCGCCGCGATGGCGGGCTCAGAGGTAATTATGCGACCGGCTGGTTGGTGCGGAACTGCTGTTCCAGACTTTCCATTCGGTCCTTCAGGTGGAGCTTCAGCTTCTTCAGGCGCACTTCCTCGATCTTCTCTTCTTCCGATAAATATTTTTTCTGGATGAGTGAATCGAGTTGCTGCGCGTACTGCGAATGTTCACTGGCCAGACGGCGGAATTCGTCGTTGCTGGCAAGAAGCTGTTCACGAACCTGTGCTGCCATTCAGCGGACCTCCGAATGTTTCGAAGAAAACGCTAGCACACGGCCTTTGCTGCTTCAAGCGGTTTTGTAACCTGACGGTAACCTGCTGTATTTACTGACGTAACATGCACCGGAAACGGTGCTAAAGCGGGAAGAGCGACTTTGGCGCTCTCGGCGAGACTACTCTGCACCGTCACTACGATGAGCATCATGCCTGAAAAATCGAAACGCGCGTTGCTGGTTGTGGACGTTCAGAGGAAGCGACTATAAGCGCTCCTGTATTGGCCATAATGGTGCGGATTTTCACGGAAAAGCGCGCGAAAATCGCTGGTTTTCGGCAGATTTTGCCATTCCTTAAATTCATGGATAAGGCCTCATCCATGACTTAAAGTTCTGGAACCCTACGCCGCGGCCTTCACTTTCAGCGGAGATTCGGCATAATTTGCGAGCAAATCGGCGCAATTATCGTAAATCGCGATATAACCTGCAGCTCGCAGCCGCTCTAGCGGAAACCCTCCGCTGCGCACTCCAATGCTGCGGATACCGATCTTGCCGGCGGCCTCCGCGTCGTAGGGCGAGTCGCCGACAACCATCGCCTCCGACGCGCTCACTCCGTGCAGTTTCCCCAGCGCCGCTTGAAAGATGTCGGGGTAAGGTTTGGAGCGTTTCGCATCGTCCGATGATGTCTCTTTCTTGATCAAGTCATCGATGTGCGCGAGGCGTTTGTAGAACTCCAGCTCATCGGCTTTAGCTGACGACGCGAGTGCGACCTGCTTCCCGTCATCGAGAATTCGCTGCACCAGGTCGCGCACGCGGGGAAATGGCCGGACCAGGTTCATGTATTTCGACTTCCAGATTTGCGACCGCTCTTCCTCTAGCTGCTTGCCATACTGCTTCTGCTCTTCCGGCGTAAGAAAAACAGGAAGGAGCTGATCGCCGCCTTTGCCGATCTGCTGACGAACCTCTTCGAAGGCGACGTCGTGCCCGTATTGTTTCAGTGCCTCCTGCCAGGCGTGCCCGTGCAAGTCGACTGAGTCCACCAGTGTGCCGTCAATATCGAAGATGACTGCCTTCACCATAGTTGCTCCTTTGCGAGACTAAAAGAAAACACCGGCGTAATGCCGGTGTCTGACGGGAAACGTGCATCGCTCCTAGGCCGCTTTTTTCTTCGGGACCTTGGCCCCGGAGCGGCGCGCTTCCGACAGGCCGATGGCAATCGCCTGCTTGGGATTGGTAACCTTCTTCCCGCTTCGCCCGCTCTTCAGCTTGCCGCGCTTGAACTCGTGCATCTCCCGCTCCACGCTCTTCTGCGCCTTGGGGCTGTACTTGCGACCGCTCGAAGACTTCTTGCTCGATGACTTTTTCGCCGATGAGCTGCGATGCGATCGTGACGACGAGCTCGACTTGCTGCCCGATGAGCTTTTCTTGCGTGCTGTTGCCATGAGATCTAGCCTCCTGCAGTATTCAGACGCAAAACCAGTTGTTTCAGGTTGTGCTGCGCTCGCAGCCCTCACGCCTGCGGTCACTCCGCTGGTCTTGCCCGCACTTGTCATTGCACGGCTGGGGATATCTAATCATCGTCTGCAATCCTGAGTACGGAAGGAGATGCTATGCAGGCTCCCAACGCGATTGAACTTCCGCCGCTGCCTATAGCCGAGTGGCAAGACACGCAGGCCACGCTGCACATGTGGATGCAGATCGTCGGCAAGATTCAGCTCGCGCTCACCCCGCTGGTCAATCACTGGTGGAACGTCACGTTTTTTCTCACGGCACGAGGCATTGCAACCCAGGCCCTCCCTTATGCCGGCGGAACACTGCAGATTCGTTTCGACTTCCTCGATCACAATCTGGTGATGGCTACCAGCGGCGGCGAGACACGCGTATTGCCATTACGCTCGCAAACCGTCGCCGACTTCTATCACGAGGTAATGCGAGCACTCAGCGAGTTGCAAGTCGAGGTGAAGATCTGGCACATGCCGGTCGAACTGCCCGATCCCGTCGCCTTCGAGAAAGACATCGTGCACCACTCCTACGATCGCGAAGCGGTGACGAAGTTCTGGCATATCTTTTCGTGGGCCGACGCGGTGCTGAAAGAATTCAGGTCGCGTTTTATCGGCAAGTCGAGCCCGGTACATTTCTTCTGGGGAAGCTTCGACCTCGCGGTCACGCGTTTTTCCGGACGCCGTGCGCCTGAGCGTCCCGGCGCCGATCGCATCACGCGCGAAGCTTACTCGCACGAAGTCAGCAGCGCCGGACTGTGGCCGGGCGGTGGCCCAATCAACGGTCCGGCATTTTATTCGTACGCTGCGCCCGAGCCGGCAGGTTTTGCCGGGCAGCGAGTTCGACCCGCCCAGGCCTTCTACCATCCGGAAATGAAGGAATTCTTGCTGATGTACGACGATGTCAGACAGGCTCCTTCACCGCGCGATGCATTGATGGATTTTCTGCAAAGCACCTACGATGCCGCCGCCGACCTGGCCCACTGGGATCGCAAAGCTTTGGAACGATAGAAACCGTCAGGTGATGATTTGCACGCGAAATCAGCCCTTGTAGCTTGCATGCTGGCGCTGTTCGCCGGTGCGTCTGTCGTCTCAGCCCAACCCACCGCCGCTGAGAAGTCCGTTGTCCCATCGGCCGCAGCCGAACAGTCGCTGGCGGATCGTAATCGCGCCGTCGCGCTTCGAGTTTTTGAAGAGATTTTCAATCAGCGGCGCCCCGAGGTCGCTGCGGAGATTTATTCGCCTGACTTTCGCAACCACGGCCTGCATCGAGATTCATCGCTCGAGGTAGATCAAAGCTGGGCGCGCGGCGAACTCCAGGCCTTCCCCACCGCATAGACGGTGGTCAAGACGGTTGCTGAGAACGACTTGGTCACCATTCTCTGGATCTTCCGCGGCACTCACGCCCGGTACGGGTACGGCGGACTTCCTCCAACGGGCGCCTACCTGGAGTTCCGTGGCACCACCATCTTTCGCGTGGTCAACGGCCGCATCATGGAGGAGTGGACCGCCTTCAACGAGTGGAGCGCCTACTCCCAGGTTCTTCACCATCTGCGCTGGTGGATAGGTGGTTTGGTGTGCCTATTCCTGCTCGCCTGGCTCTACCTCGGCCACCTGGTTTTCAAATGGCTGCGGCGCAGACCTCTACCTGGCGAATGATTGACGGGCGTTCGCTGCGGTGTTGGCTCGCATGCCCGTGACGTAACGCAGAAGAGCGTCTTCTACTTATTTTCGCTCAGCTCGACCCCGAACTTTTTCGCGGCGGCTTCGATTCGCTTCCACGCCTCACGCCGATCTTCTTCGCTGACCCCTTCCACCTGATTGAAACGCGCAGCGGCGTTACGCACGTGCGAGGCGTTCTCCAGCGGCTCCTTGCGCTGCTTGGGAAAAGCGAATTGTGTCTTCGACAGCTCGTCGCGGTCGGGTTTGCTCAGCTTTGCCATAGTTCCTCCCTCGGCATAGTGCCAAGTGTGTGAAGTAGTCTATTCGACGCGGGACAGGCGGCCCGAGGTTGGCAAATTTCTTTCCCCTCGGGTAGCTGGATTTAGCAAAGCAGGCCGAACAGCCACGCAAGCTACTTCCACCGCTCGGGTATCATTGACCGATTATGGCAAACGGTCGCAGCTCGTTCGTCGATATAACCTTCACCCTTGCCCGCGTGATCATCGGGCTTCTCTTCGCCTGCCATGGCGCGCAGAAACTATTCGGCGTATTGGGAGGAACTTCACAGCTGGGACATACCAAGATGATGATCGGGGGGATCATCGAGTTTAGCGGAGGGCTGCTGATCGCATTCGGGCTGTTCGCTCGAATCGCCGCGTTCATCGCCGCCGGTGAAATGGCGGTCGCTTACTTCACCGTGCATGCTCCGCACAGCGTCTGGCCCATTATCAACAAGGGCGAACTGGCGGTGGTTTACTGCTTCTTCTTCCTCTTCGTGGCTGCCCATGGCGCCGGACCCTACAGTCTGGATCACCTGCTCCGACGCAAGCTCTAGGCTCGTCAAATCGCCGAGCTCTCACTTGGCTATCACTATCGATCGAACCCTTGCCACGCTGTGAACACCTCTGCGCCGAAGGCCCCAGCCATGGAGGCTACCTGCGGGCCCGGGTCGCCGTAGATTTCCATGCGTGAGGCGGTCGCTACCTGCAACATCTGTGGCACCAGTTGCTGCACGGCCGGCCCGGCGAAATGCGCCGTGATGGCCGCAGTATCCGCATAGCCTTCGACCAGGCGGCAGCGCTTACGGTCGGCGCTCAGCACAAAGTGGTAGGCAATCGTGCCGGGCTCCTGCTCACTCACCGCAGCCATCTTCTTCGCAATCGCTTCAAACTCCGCGAACTTGCTTTCGTGAATATCGATATCAACCAGCAAACGTATGCGCGAGGTACTCATTGGATTTCTCCCAAGCAGAAATTGATGGTTCGAATTAGCGGCAACTACTTTGAACCCGCTACCGCCAAGTCGGAATTCCAAGTGTCAACAATGCACTTCCAGCTTCCGTCGGACTGCTTCTTCCATATCTCGACATTCTTTCCCCGGTCAGAAATTGTTTTACCGCCGGGATCTTTGAAGCTCAGTTCATAAACACCGTATAGATACGCGAGGTCGCCCGAGCGAGCCACCTCTGCCTTGGTCGGCTGCCACGTGATGGACAGTTCCGGCAAGCCCAGCAGGCCGGCAACCGGTTTGCGAATGTTTTCTTTTCCGGACGCAGCCTTATCGTTAGGAGGCAGTGCTACCGCGTCATCCGCGTAGAACGCCATCCAGGCATCGACTTGCTTCGACTGCGCCGCCTTCACCCAGTCGGCGTCGAGTTGGCGAATATTGGCTGCTTCGGCCGCTCGCATGTCCGGTGCGGCAGGTTGCTGCCGGGCGGAGTCGCAACTGGTTGCTAGAAGTAGAAGCAGAAATTCAAGCAGAATTACGACAGACACTACCTTGTTGCATTGCGGTTTCGCCATGCGAAGTGTCCTCTTGGTTGTAGTGAAGCTGATTCGAGACTATAGCAGACCAGCGTCAGTGGCCACGTCCGTTACAGATTGTCGCTTGTCACCGAGGATTAACCCGCCTTGTAGTCGGAGGCAGCAACCCGCATCGAAGGCTTTGCGTCCGAGTTGCAGGGGGAACGATGCTGCCTAGCCGCCTACTCTGGATTATTTTTGTCTGCTTCGTCATCGTGCAAACTGCCGCTGCCGATTCCGTCACTTGCCGCAACGGACCCGGGTGCCTGAATGCTCCCGATCACTTCGACTGGACCGCCAACTTTGGACCTCCGTTCACCAACATCCCGGACAATTCGATTGCGACGACCGGAGGCGGGCGTCAGGCACTGCTGACGTTTGGATCGGGTGGCGAGGGCCAGCGTCGCGACCAAGGTGTGGGCTGGTATGGCAACTTCTTTCCCGGAGATGAGCTGCTGTGGACCGGCTCAACTGACGGGCCGATGACGTTCACGTTTCTGAACGGCCTTACCGTGTCGGGCATTGGCACGCAAATCGAGGCTGATTCACCTGGCGACTTCACGGCGTTGTTCCAGGCTTACAACGCGCAGAATCAGCTCATCGCCAGCTTTGCTGAGGACGGTAACAGCAATTACAACAATGACGGTTCGGCGATCTTCCTTGGGCTGGCCAATGTTCCCGGAATCGCCAAGGCGGTCTTCAGCCTGACTTCGTGCTCCGCCGATTGCGGCGACTTCGCTATCAACCAGCTTGATGTCGTGCCGACCGAGGTGCCTGAGGTGTCTTCGATCTTGTTGCTGGGCTCGGGTCTCTGCCTAATTGTTGGCACGCTCCTTGTCAGAGCGCGACTGTAGAAGGTGACTGGGAGAAGCCAGCCATAGGCTCGGCTCAAGTCAATCCCACACTGGACGGAAAGTACTTTGGACGAGGCAGGATACATGAGCGCCCTGATACCTTGGACAAACTAACACGAAACTTGTGTACAATATATTCGTATGAAGAATATTACGCTGAGCGCCGACGACGATCTGATTGAGCAGGCAAGACTGGTAGCTCGCGCGCAGCGCAAAACTCTGAACGCCGCCTTCCGGGAATGGCTGCTGCAATTCACTGCGCAAGCAGGAAACGGTCACGAAGTCGACGCCCTCATGCGGAGATTTCGCCATGTCGACGCCGGCCGTCGCTTTACCCGGGACGAGATGAATGAGCGCTAGGTTTTTCCTCGACACCAACATCTTCGCTTATTCGTTCGACCGGAGTTCTGCGGCGAAGGCCCGGCGTGCGGCGCAATTAATCCGAGAGGCTGTGACCAGCCGAAAGGGCATTGTCAGCTACCAAGTGGTCCAGGAATTCTTCAACCTTGCCCTGCGGAAGTTCGCGCAGCCGATGACTGTCCCCGAGGCAGAGCAGTATCTTTCGACCGTCTTCCGTCCGCTCTTAGCTATCCACTCTTCGCCGGCGCTGATTTCCGAGGCCCTCCGCATAACCGCCAAGAACCGCCTGTCGTGGTACGACGCGCTGATCGTGGCGGCGGCAGTGGAAGGCGGCTGCGATATTCTCTACAGCGATATGCAACATGGCCAGCACGTCGGCGAATTGCGGATTGAGAATCCCTTCGTCTAAGACCCGTGCCAGGCGACGCTGACCGACTCCACGTTTCCTATTCCGTTGCCGGAACATCCGCGGCGTAGCGAACGAATTTCATCTCCTGCGGTGAGAAGTCGCTATAGCGTCCTGATGCGAGTTGCCGCTCGCGGGCAGCCGGAGGCATTGCACGCAACGCGCGGATCACGTTCTGCACCGCGGGAGGCTGCTCGCTGATCGGCGGACTCGTGTGGCTTGGCACTCTGTAGCTCGCGGAAGTGAGCTGCGAAGTTCCGGGGTGGTAAGAAGCGTTCAGCAAGGTAACGGCGTTGGACGCCGGCGGCCTTGGCACCGTTCGCACCTCGGGAGTGCTGTATCTCGCGGGTGCTGGTTGCGTAACGCTGGCAGTATTCACGTAGGCCGCAGGCGTAGGCGGAGGAGCGCCGGCCGAAACGTAGTACGGGTATGGGTTCGAATAGGAGTAATACGGATAACAGGGGTAATAATAGGAGCAGGCTGCCGGGTAGCCGTAGTACGGATACGAGCCCCAATATCCTCCCCAGCCGAAGCTGATTCCGATGCCGAAGCCCCATCCGCCCCAGCCCCAGCCGGGATAACCCCAGCCGCCACCGTACCAGCCGCGCCCCGGATAATACCCCCCGTGCCATCCACCGTAATAGCCGCCGCCGTGATAGCCACCGCCGTAATATCCGCCACCGTGGTAGCCGCCACCGTAGTATCCGCCGCCGTGATAGGCGCCAGCCGAAGCGGCCCCGTGATATCCGCCACCCCCGCCACCGTGGAATCCGCCTCCACCGCCGCCGCCATGGAAGCCGCCGCCGCCTCCGCCGCCATGGAAGCCACCCCCGCCGCCGCCGTGCGCGCCGGCAAAGCAAGTCGGAGCTGCGAGGACGGTGAGAGACAAAACAACTAACGGCAATATGCGGAGCAGAGTGAACTTGTGCATGGCATCCTCCTCGGCCAGAGGGCGTCGCCCGATTACAGAAACCCTTTGCGCCGGGCCTTTGTTGCGGGCCCAAGCGGCGTTGCGCTTACTGGGTAAGAGCGCCTAACTGAGCCAGTATAGACCGGTCAAGGTGACGTGGATTGCATCAGATGAAATTTCTGGCAGCAGTAGTGATCCTAGCCGGGCCCGCAATGCGGTGGGTTTTAAAATTGCAATCCGTCTCCCCACTAGGAAGCTTGACAGTAATCCTAATAGGAATCACAATAGTTTTGTAATGACAACTCCAATGCGATCTGCGGTCAGGAAAACGCGGTCCTTTTCGCTCGATCCGGAGGTGCTCTCCGAGGTTGAGCGCACCAGGGGAGAGCGTTTCGGCCAGCGAGCGGGTCAACCAGTTGCTGAAGTACGCGCTGGAGACAGAGCGCAAGGCCAGCCTCTACCAGGAAGCGGCACAGTTTTTCGGTAGCGCGGCTGACGACCGTCCCGAGCGGCGGGCCTTCCAAAAGGCGGGACTAAAGTCCTGGTCGCGCCAGTGACAGCCTGGCGAAGAGGAACCAGGCCCGCGCGATGGTATCCCCGGCGGGGCGAGGTGTGCCTGATCGACCTCGACAAGCAACGGCCGGCCCTGGTAATTTCCAGCGACAGCTTGAACGCACATTCTCTTGACGTTTGTGTACTGCCCATCTCGACCGCTGAGCATAAGACGTTTTCCCTGCGTCCCAGGCTGAAGGCGGGAGACGGCGGCTTGAGTCACGACTCGTGGGTGAAGTGCGACCAGCCGACCACGGTGGAGAAACAATTGGCGATCTACCCTCCGCTAGGAACGCTTGCCGTGGCTTCGATGCAAAGGATCGAAACCGCGCTGAAAGTTGCACTCGA
>CAWELL010000011.1:0-130310 GCA_963809865.1 uncultured Acidobacteriaceae bacterium
GGCACCGGCGCTCCCTGGTTTGTCGGCGATATCGGAATTGTTGGCGACCACATCGCTGCCATTGGAGATCTCCAACATGCTGCAGCGAAGCAGCGGATGGATGCCAAGGGACTAGTAGCCACGCCCGGTTTCATTGATGTTCAGGGCCAGTCGGAATTCAATGTGCTGGTGGACAATCGGGCAGCGAGCAAAATCACACAGGGCGTGACGACCGAGATTACGGGTGAGGGGACTTCCATTGCGCCTCTTAACGACCGTCTGCTGGAGGACCTTCAAGACAATGCCAAAAAATATGGCGTGGCGCTGGATTGGCGGTCGCTTGACGAATATCTGCGACGCTACGATCGTGCCCGACCCGCAATGAACCTGGGAACTTTTGTGGGCGCCGGGGGGTTGCGGGAGTATGTAATCGGCAAAGACAATCGCCCCGCAACAGCGGCGGAGCTCATGCAGATGCGCCAATTAGTCGCGCAGGCCATGGAGCAGGGCGCGTTCGGGCTAAGTTCGGCGCTCCAGTACGTGCCCGACTCTTTTGCCTCTACTGACGAAATTGTTGAGCTGGCCAAGGTGGCGCAGCAATACGGCGGAGTTTACTTCACGCACCAGCGCTCGGAAGGGGACCGCATTCTTCAGTCGCTGGACGAAGTTTTTGCGATCGCGCAACGTGCGCATATTGCCGCCACGATCTGGCACCTGAAAACCGCGTATCGCGAGAACTGGGGCAAAATGCCTGAAGTTTTGAGCATGATCGAAGACGCCCGTGCCCGCGGGATTGATGTGGCGGCGAGTGTTTATCCTTACACTCGCGGTTCCAATGGTTTGATCGCATGTTTCCCGAGGTGGATATCGGAAGGCAGCACAGACAAAATGATCCAGCGGTTGAAAGATCCCGCTCAGCGCGCCCGCGCTCAGAAGGAAATGGACGAGCCCAGTACCACCTGGGAGAACCAGTGGCGTGGATCGGGCGGCGGCCAGGGGGTGACCTTAATTCAAGTGCTAAATCCCGAGCTGCATAAGTATGAAGGCATGAACTTTGAACAAATCGGCCGTCAGATGGGGAAAGATCCGAGAGACGCAGCCATGGACATCGCCATCGCTGATCGTGGCCAGAGCGAGGTCGTCATTGCCGTCATGCAAGAGGCTGATGTCCGCGCTGCAGTCTCGAATCCGTTAGTGACTTACGGCTCAGATTCTCCCGCGCAAGCGGAAGATGGACCGTTGAGCGCGTCCAAAGCCCATCCCAGGGCATTCGGGACCTTTCCTCGCATACTGTCTGAGTACGTGAGGACCGAGCATGTTATGCGCATGGAGGAAGCTGTACGCAAGATGACCTCGCTGGCCGCCAGCAGAGTCGGACTCATGGATCGCGGACTCCTGCGTCCGGGGATGATGGCGGATATTGCGATCTTTGACCCCGCGACGATTCAGGATGTTGCTACTTACCAGGATCCTCTTCGGTACTCGGTCGGAGTTAAAGATGTTTTCGTTAATGGCAGGGCGGTTGTGCTCGACGGCAAGATCACCGAGGAGCGTCCCGGAAGAGCCCTGCGCGGGCCGGGATATAAACCGGTTCACTAGTCCCAACCTTACATAGCGGACGATTAGTCGGCAATCGGAAGTAACCCGTTCGTCGCGACGCCAACTTCCGGATTGCTCGTGACCCAAGTGCAATTCCGCGGTTCGCGTTCATTCGTTCCGGCCGTGGTCCTGCGCAAGTGCTAGTCTGACGCAGTGGCCATGAACAACCGCGACGTCCAAGCAACGTGGAAATATCACGATGACACCAAGCACTCCGCTTGGAGTGTTCGTAATAATCCTCACTTCCTCGACTTCGCGAATCGGCCGCTGCCTTTCAAGCTTTATCCGACTGTAGAGCCGCGTCTGCTGCCACGGGATCTCCCTCAGACAGGGGTAGCTGCGCTCTCAGCGATCGCGGAGCCTGCGCGCTCGTCGCGAACCGCAGCAGTTCCTGATCTTCACGATGTGGCGCGCATCCTCTACTTCTCGGCGGGGATCACCAAACAGCGTGCTTATCCAGGGGGCGAAATCTATTTTCGCGCCGCGGCCTGTACTGGAGCTCTTTACGAAATTGAGCTTTACCTCGTGACGAGCGATCTCCCCGGACTTGACGCTGGCGTGTATCACTTCAATCCGGCGGATGTGTCTCTTCGACTCCTGAGAGCCGGCGATTTTCGGGGAAACTTGGCACAGGCGACCGCGATGGAACCTGCCGTCGCCCGTGCGCCTGCGACCATCATCTGCACTGGGACCTACTGGCGGAACGCGTGGAAGTACCAGGCGCGCACCTATCGTCATTTCGGCTGGGACAACGGCACGCTGCTGGCAAATATGCTGGCGGTTTCCGCAGCTTCGGGGCTGCCGGCCGAGATCGTGCTCGGCTTCGTGGACGGCGAGGTGAACCGTCTGCTGGATCTTGAGACCCGGCGTGAGGTTTCGTTGTGCCTCGTGCCCATCGGGTGTGTACCCGAGGGCTCGCCGCCAGCGCCGAGAGAAGCGCCGGCGCTCGGGCTGGAAACGGTCCCGCTTTCACACCATGAGGTCGAATATCCCGCGATGCTGCAGATGCACGATGCGTCTTCGCTTGAGACAGCAGAGGAAGTACGACAGTGGCGCGAAAAGCGATTGGCCGTTACATCTTCGGCCCCGCTCGAAGAGGAGATCCGCCTGCGGCCCCTGTCGGAGGAAGAGCAACCCAGGGATACGATCGAGCAAGTGATTCTGCGCCGGGGCTCTACTCGAAGGTTTGATAAGGCGGCATCCATTAGCCTGTCTCAGCTCTCCACGATTCTCGATTGCGCCACACGAGGTGTGCCCGCTGACTTCCTTGAACCCCTCGGATCGCAACTCAACGATCTTTACCTTATAGTGCACTCAGTGGAGGGGCTCACGCCCGGCGCATACTTCTTTCAGCGTGATCGAAACACACTCGCCCTTTTGAAGCCGGGGGACTTCCGCGCTGCGGCCTACCATCTTGGGCTGGAACAAGAGTTGCCGGCGGACGCGTGCGTGGCAATCTTCTTTCTTGCGGATTTGGAACGGATTCTCACGCAACACGGTAACCGCGGCTACCGGGCCGTCCAGCTAGAGGCAGGCGTCATCGGCGGCAGAATGTACCTGGCTGCGTATGCCCAGCGATTAGGTTCCACAGGGCTGACCTTTTTCGATGATGATGTAACTGCCTTCTTCTCTCCCCACGCGAAGGGAAAGCGCGCTATCTTCTTGCTCGCGGTTGGCAAGCCGCTGAAAGGCAACGCCGGCAGAACCAACGAGCCGTGACTTGGCGGAGCGCATGGGTGCTAGTATTGCAGCCCTGTTTAAACACGGCGTAATGGGAAGCGGAGATATCAGCCGACGACGGAACCATGCTAAACGGAGCAACTGGCAGAGCTGCTTGTACAGAGGCGAAGCTCAGAGAATCCAGTTCGCACGTGATCCTCTGGTGGGACACCAATTAATGCGGTTCGCAGGTGACTCCCTGGGTAGGATAGGAGATCGACTGCCCTGCAAGGTTATAGAAACACGCAACTTGTTGGCAGGAAAACGACCTGCATCAGATGTTCGAATTCACTTCTCTGCGCCAGCTAGTCTTTATTATCAGATAAGTAACTACAAAAGTGCCTGCTTTATCGAATTTTCCGGCGCATTTCGCGATTGTCAGACGGCTACCTGTAGCATAGAAATCCACTTTCGATTTACCAAAGCATGAATACTCCGAAATTCTCCGATTGCCAAAATCGGAGTGCAGGTCAGAGCGCCGAGCTGCACCGAACAGTTCGCGATCCGACGCTCTGCCCGGCCAGGGAATCAGCGAACCATCGACTTTGCTTGGCCGAAAAGCAGTCGTGCGTGCCCCGGCCGTTGATAAGTCACTAGTCCGTTCACGGACGCGACCATGTTTCCCGGCACATACGCCTTGTCGAGGCTGACCGGATTCACCTTGCGAGCGGAGAGCGATTAGGTCTTTGTCACCCATGTGCGAATAATTACGAAGTTGTTGGTGTGCCCGGGAGCGACAATGTAGTCGATGTGTACGACCCAATTGTTTGCGAAAGCGTCGCGGAGAAGGTCGAGCATTCCCTGGCGAGCCGGCAGATACTGGTCATTGCGCAATTGGAAGCCGAAAGCCTTCCCCGGCTCACTATCGAGCCAAATCACTGCTTCTACATCAATGAAGTCGGACGGCGGCCCATAGCCGGTGCCCAGATCGTGCACTCGCAGCAACGTAACTTTGCCGCTCGCGTTTACCTGTGCCGCTGCCGGAATAGTCAACATTGCAAGAACCAGTGCAATTGTGAGTACCATACCCAGGCGTTTCATTTGCTAGCTCCTTCCGATAGTTCCGGACTTAACGAACCAACCAAACCCGCACGATCGTTCCATTCTGGAATCCAGTGCGTACATAGTCGATATGCACCTGAAAGTTGCCATTGAACGCTTCGCGCAGCAGCTTCAGCATTCCGCGGCGCGCATTCTTGTTGGCATCATTACGTAACTGAAAACCGAAGGCCTTGCCAGGCGTGCTATCGAGCCAAACCACGACTTCGACGTCGAGGAAATCTGTTGGCGGCCCGTACCCCGTACCCAGGTCGTGAACGCGCAGCAGGGTTACTTTGCCGTCTGCGCCCAAAAGACTCCCCAAGGGATAATCCGTGTTCACCTCGTATGCGGCGCGACCGTAGGTTGCGGCTCGCATCACACCGGTCGTGGGGTGTACCTCAAGATCGGCGACATCCGCACCGGGCATCCCATTGTTATAGGGTGTCCAATACCAGGTGTTGCCTCCGTCAGTAGTCCGCCCACAGTACACGCCCTGGTTCGTGCCAACGTATATCGTCAGCGGCAACATCCGGTCGACTGCCAAGGTGCCGCCGCTCGCCGACCCCACAACCTGGCCAATCGTAAGACCGTTTGGCAGATCCGAGGTTATATCGGTGGCAGTCATTGAAGTGGGCGCTGATGATGATCGTCTTAACCTGTAAACTCGTCCGGTGCTCGTGCCACCAAACGCCACATAAACCGTGGCAGGATCAGCCGGGTCGATTCGTACGTCGCTGATGGACTCTCCGGCCGGATGCGTAAAGACGTTCTGCCAGTTACCCCCGCCAGGTCCTGCATAAAGGCGACCGTCGTCTGAGGCAGCGTAGTAGAGATCTACGCTGGGATCTACCGCGGAGCGCACAATGACGCCGGAGGGCGGCCTGAACAACTGTGACCAGTTGCCGGGCGGCTGAGCGTTGGTCGTTTGATAGAGGGCGCCGCAGCCGCCAGGTCCAGATGCTCCTGACGCAGGCGAGGCTAGGAGAGTATTGGACTGCTTTGGATGAACCTCAAAATTGGTGTTCCAGTCTCCACATCCGGGTGGCCCTCCTGCCGCGCCTGGAAGTCCTCCTGCGATGTTGGGGAACGAATTGCCGGCGTTGTCTGATCGCCCGAGACTATCAATACCCTGTCCCATCGCATAAAAAACCTGCGCATTCGTGGGATCAATCCCGACGGTCGCTCCATCTCCGAAGCCACCGATTTGGTTCCACACTGTGCTGCTTGCGTCGTACTTTATGACTCCATTGTCTTGCAGTCCGCCGATCACAATATTCGCCGCGCTTGGCGCGTCGGCTATGTCATAGAACTCCGTGTTCGTTATCCCCTCTCCAAAGAAGTTCCAGTTGTCACCACGGTTCGTGGATTTGTAGATGCCACCATCGTCCCCGGTGTAAATCACGCCCGCAGTTACGGGGTCATTGGCGAAAATGTGATTATCTGCGTGAGTGCCATTGATGGTGGCAAAACTTGCCCCTCCATCGGCCGAACGGTACAGGCCTACTCCAGTGATATAAACCGTGTTTGGATCTGAGCTGTCAACCCCGATGTCGTCGTTGAACAGTCCAGTGAACGTTGGAGTAGATTGCAGCGACCACGAGGCTCCGGAGTCCGTCGTGCGGTACAAGTGAAAACCGGAGGTTTCCGAGTACCCGGCATAGACGGTACTCGGGGTACCCCGGCAGAGCGCAAGTGTGATTTGCTGAATGTTGGATGAGGGCAACCCTGCCGTAAGCTTGGTCCAGTCCCCATTGCCTGCGGCCCCGCCCGTCGTCGTCTTGTAGATGCCATCACCGGCAATTGCCCCGTAAAGAACGCTGGGGTTCGTTGGATCCATTACTAAATCAGTAGCTTCGCCTCCGGATTTGGAAAGCCGCCAATGCGCGCCGGAGTCGTTCGAGAGGTAAATGCCGTTTAAAGTTCCCAAATAGATCAACCCTGGGTTTTTCGGATTGACAAGCAGGACTCCCCAGCGGATTTCTGCTCCAAGGTCCGTCGAAAGTTGCGCCCAACTAACACCTCCATCTGTCGAGCCAAAAACGCCACCGGCGGAGCCCACCAAGGCTACGTAAATATTCGCCGAGGAGGAGGGATCGACAGCAATTGCTGCGACATCGAGGGTCGGAAGACTATCGGTGATAGGCGCCCACGAGGCGCCGCCGTCGGCGGTCTTCCAAACGCCGGACCCGACTGCACCAACGTAGACAGTGGATGGCGAGTTGGGATCGATGGCAATGGCGGTAACTCGTCCGTTGCTGCTAGCAGGGGGAGAGTAGTCGTTGTTTATGACCCGCGGCCCAATGGAGACCCACCTTCCCGGCGAAGGCGTGGGATTTACGAATTCTGCGGTAGCGACACTATCGGCACGATTCGCCTGCGGGAGCACATGGTCCGTGTCAGCTTCGACGCGCACGTCAAACTCGCCCACCGGCGAGACGAATGTCCGGGAAACATACACAGTCTTTCCCGCCGCCAGTCCACTTGTATTCAGATAGTAAGTGTCAAGCGACGGTACAGCGCCAGGCTTGATCGCCCCTGGGGAAATTGCGGTCCGAAACGTTTGCGTAATGTCGTCACGACCTGCATTCACGATCCGAAAGCTGATGGTAATCTGCCGCGGCCGCTTTGGATCGAACTGTGCCGCTGCAATCGAAAGATCTTCGACCAGCAGGCTGACCGCTGGCCGCAGATCGCGAGAGAGCAGGTTGTCGTCGTTCTTCTTTTCTTGGCTGCCAAAACGGGGATTGATCTCGGCGGATAGCCGTCCTCGAAATTCGCGCGAAGACCAAGGGACTTCGACAACTTGCTGACCGCCCCGGCCAAGCGTGACCAGACGCTGGGCGGCTACCGCATCGTCAACTCGCAGAATTAGAGGCACGCTTCCAGCGACTGCTCCGTTATTTCGCACCGTCGCGCGGATCACACTTGGGTGACCTTCTACGAACTGCAAGTCTGAAATGGCAAAGTCGCTCGCGGCTGCCGGCTGTGGCGCTACCACAACGTCGGTGGATATCTCGGTATCACGTCGATCCACGTCGAGTCGCGTGCGGTCCGGATCCACTCGCAGCGTGAGCCTGGCTACGCCTACCTGTGTCGGTCGCCAGGAAAAGTGGAGGGCGCGACTTTGGCCGGCTGCGATGTCGATGAGCTGTGAAGCAACTCTCTCGCTATTGGCAAACAGGGCGACGGTGATGTTGCCTTCCGCGTGACTAGCTCGATTTCTTACCGAGGCGGTGATATCAACGGCTTCTCCCGGCAGCGGGTACGAAATCGAAGATGACAGCTGAGTAGCTATAAGATCAGCCATCTGGTCCGGGCGGACTTCCGAGCCAAGGTTATTCTCCTGCGACCAGAGCGCCGGATTGAGATGGTTCAACACCGTGGTGGCCAATACAGTAAGAAGACACCCGCGGATCAGCCTTGCCTTCATCAACCTTGCTACGCGTGGCGTTGGATTTTCGGCTCCCACGGTTCAACCTGTGACCTGCACAGCAGCGAATCAGATGACGAGCAATATACACCGAATCCGGTTCCACATGACTACCTGATTGAATGTGCGAACGGACCGTGGTTCGCCCTGACTGCTCGGCTAGATTGAGAGATCGAGCCCCTGAAAGTTCACAGAAACAAGTAACTTATTGCCATAGAATGACCTACATCAGGTCTTCGAATCCATCGTTATCCACCATCTAGCCTTGATTATTAGAGAAGCAACTAGTAAAGCGCAGATTTCATCGAATTTGGCGGGATAATTCGCGATTCTCAGACCGCGAGCTGTAGCAGAGAAAGCCACTTTCGATTTACTAGAGCGTAAATACTCCGAAACTCTTTGAACGCTAAAATCCGAGTACAGATTTCCTCGCCGAGCTGCACCGGAGAGTTCGCGATCCGAAGCTCTGGCCGGCCATGAAGTCAGCGAACTATCGACTTTGCTTCGCCAAAACGCTCAGTCGCGCGTGCCTGTCTGAATCGCCGAGTAGTGGACGAACTACGTTTGTCGTGCCTCCAAAAACACCTTAAGGCGAAGCCCCAGCTAACGGGAGCCACACCTGAAAGCGCGTGTCACCGGGGCTGGAATTAACCTCAATATTTCCCCGGTGCTTCTTTACAATCCGCTGGACAGTGTCCAAGCCGAGGCCGGTACCTTCCCCAACTCCTTTCGTCGTGAAGAACGGCTCAAAGATGTGGGGCTGCACCTCGTCGGGAATTCCAGAACCGTTATCGCTAATTTCGACTACAGCGCAACCGTCGTCGCGATAGGTTCGGATGCGAAGCTCGCCCTTTCCGTGCATCGCGTCAATCGCATTGTCAATGAGGTTAGTCCACACCTGGTTGAGCTCGCTGCCAAACGAATTCACCAAGAGGGGATCGCGTTGGTAATCGCGCTGCACGGCCACGCCTTGTTTCAGCTTGTGGTTCATGATCGTAAGCGTGGTTTCCAGGCTCTTTACAACGTCTACGTTTTGCACCGGCGCCTGGTCCATGTGGGTGTATTCCTTGATGGCACCTACGAGATCCGATATCCGCGAAGTGCTGCTCTCGATTTCGTGTAAGAGACTTGCAATCTCCTCCGAAGCGGCGATCCTTACCAGAGCGGCTCGGGCAGTATCTCCATCAAGGGTTGCGAATAAAGATTCGACTACCTCTGGCTTGATGTTTCGTCGCGCCAGGCCCGCGGCCAAGAGCCAAAGGTCGTTCTGTCCATGACTGCGCAGCAAAGAATCTATCTGGTCTTCCAAGTCGCTGAGGGTGAGTGGGTCCGGCCGAACGACATCCTGCTGTGTAAACAGAGCTTCCAGTCGTTCGATCTCTGACTTCTGCGCGGGAGTGAGATCGCGTCTTCCCAGTTCGAGGCTCGCATTCTTGATTTTTTTCAGGATGTCGCGCAATTGGCTGGCGGCACGTTTCGCAGCCGACGCTGGGTTGTTAAGTTCATGCGCGAGTCCTGCCGAGAGCTTTCCTAAAGAAGCCAAACGATCCCGCTGCTGTTCCAGGCGTGTGGTTTCGCGGATCCGATCGGACATCAGGCCTACGAGACGCTGCGTGAGTTCCGGCATTTTCTGCACAAGCTCTGGAAATTTCGACGCAGGAAATCGTAAGGCGCGGGTGTCCATGAGGGCCCGTCCATTTACCCCGAACTGCTTCATCCTTGAAAACGGAAGTACCCCGGTAACGTCGCCAGCCTCAACATCAAAGGCAAAGGTCTCGCCTCCGCGCTCGCCCCGCCATTGAACTTGCCCCTCCAGAATTACAAACATCGCATCGGCTGGGTCACCCTGGCGTGAGTAGAGTTCACCCGCCTTGAGAGTCATCTCTTGCGATTGGCTGATGAACCAGTCGATCTGATCGCCCGGCAAGTCAGCGAACACGGGAAGACGAAGGAGTTCAGATTTGTCGACCATTTATACCTTGCTCAGATACTGATGAATGAACTGCACGGCGACCGATCCTTCCCCGACTCCGGAAGCCACTCGTTTTATGGAGCCATGACGCACATCGCCCACGGCGAAGATGCCGGGGACATTGGTCTCCAGCAAGAACGGATCACGATCAAGTGTCCACCCCTTCGGGTGCTGTCCGTCGCGCAGAAGATCGGGACCAGTCAACAGGAAACCACGCTCATCCCGCTCAACCACACCGTCCAGCCAATCCGTCTGGGGCAACGCTCCAATGAAAATAAACATTGCATTCGCCGGCACGCGCTCTAACTTGCCGGTATCGGAGCAAAGCACTGAAATCTCTTCCAGATGGGTATCGCCATGTGCCTCGGCCACGCTGGCGTGGTTCCATAGTTGAATGTTGGGCGTTTCTTGAATCTGGTCGATCAGGTATTTCGACATGGTGCTGGAAAGCGATTCTCCGCGCACCAGAATAATGACCCGCTCGGCGAATCGAGCAAAGTTCATTGCGGCCTGGCCCGCCGAATTTGCGCCGCCTACGACGTAAACGATCTCACCCTTACAGGACAGGGCCTCGGTGGCGCCCCCGCCATAGTAGATCCCTGCTCCCTGTAGCCTATCGATGCCCGGAGCTTCCAGTCGTCGCCACTGCACTCCAGTCGCAATCATGAGCGCGTGGCACGAAAACTCGTTTCCATCTGCTAACTTAACGATTCGGTACGGTCCCTCTGCTCGGGCACCGATCGCTTCCTGAGACAGAATCTCAACCCCGAAGCGCTGGGCTTGTACCACAGCCCGCCGCGCGAGATCGGCTCCGCTAAGCCCGGTGGGAAATCCAAGATAGTTCTCGATGCGGGAGCTCATGCCCGCCTGGCCGCCCGGAGCTTCCCGCTCGATCATCACGGTGTGCAAGCCTTCGGAGGCGCCATAGACCGCAGCCGCTAAACCGGCCGGCCCTCCACCCACAATCGCCAAGTCATAAAAGCTGGTTTGGGCGCGAGTGCGCAGACCAACCTTTTGAGCAACGTCGGCGGGCGCACCTTCAAGCAGCTTCGTGCCGTCCGGAAAGAGCACCAGGGGAAGATCGGTCGACTCTGGTCCCAAAGCATCCAGCAAGCGTTTCGTTTCCGGATCGTTCGCCGAGAGCTCGACGTCGATCCACTGATAGGGGACATGATTGCGTGCCAGGAAGTCACGCAGCTCATACGAGCGGGGTGACCAGCGCGTACCGAGCACACGTATTCCCTGAAATGTTGGACGGTACGACGCTTGCCAGTCGTCGAGCAAGTCATCTAATTGCGGATACAAATGCTCCGCCGGCGGATCCCATGGTTTCAAGAAGAAATAGTTAATGCTCGCTTGATTGATGGCGCTAATCGCTGCGTTGGTATCGGCATACGCCGTGAGCAATGCCCGCTTGGCGCTGGGGAAAATATCCATTGCCTCGCGCAGGAATTCGACTCCGTCCATACGGGGCATGCGTTGGTCAGCAAGCAACAGGGCGACGCTATCATTCCTTACCTTTAACTGCTTCAATAGATCGAGCGCGCCGTCGGGCGAATCGCTGCCGATCACGCGGTATTCAGCGCCGTACTGCGAACGAAGATCGCGTTCAATCGCCCGTAAAACATCCGAATCGTCATCCACACTCAACAGTATTGGCTTGGCCATGCTCGGTCTCAGTTCCAGGCAAGAAGATAATTACGTGTTGCTTCGCCGACTTGGTTAGATACAGAAAAACTCCAAGCGGTCGCGCAATTCGTCCCCGATCTCGAACCTGCTCGGGAATTGTCAGCCTGCCAGAGACTCAATCGTTCGCACTGCATCCGGAGCGAGCGTCAGGTCGCGGCTGGCTAAATCCTGTCTCATGTGCTCGGAGTCAGAGGTGCCGGTCATCGGGAGCATCCCGATTGTGCGTGCGAAGCTAAACACAACCTGGGCAGGAGTCGCGTTCATGCGTGCAGCGAGATTTGTAAGATAAGGATCGTGGAGAACCTCAACATTTGCGGTGAGCAGCGAAAAACCCTGATAGACGATCCCGTGTTCCTGACAGAACAAGCGCACGTCACGATCCCACTTCAGTCGCGCGAAGCAGCGGTTTTGCACAAACGTCGGCGCTTCGGCGTGGGCGGCCATCATCTGCTCAAGATGCTGGAGGGAGATGTTGCTCACCCCGAGAAAACGGACGCGGCCGGCGTCACGCTCGTCGCGCATTGCTGCCCAGACCTCGCCATCGGCGTTGCTCCAGCCGTGGGCCGACGCGGGCCCGTGCAGCGCATAGCTGTCGATATAGTCGGTTCCAAGATGCTCAAGTGAACTGGCCAAAGACTGGGCCACCTGAACCGAAAGCCTGGCTTCAGGATCGTATGGCAGTCGATGATCCTGACCATTTCGATAGGTGAACTTCGTTTGTATAAAAAGATCGGTGCGCGTCACCCCACCTCTTGCATAGGCGGCCGCCAGCCCCTGCCCTACTCCGGCCTCGAAGTAATGGCGCCGCTGGTTGGCCGTATCGATTGCCCGAAATCCCATTCGGAGCGCGAGTTCCGTGAGATGCGCTGTGCGATCTTCCTTCCAGGCGGTACCGTAGAGAAAATCGGGGACGGATCGTTGCTCGTTTAGCATCGCGCTATTCTCACATGTCGCCCGTTTTTTCCTGATTGCCCGTTAGCCGACCGTGGTTGGCGACGGGAAACCATTGTCCCTACCGCAACCGCTCTAAGGTATCAACTACGGTTCATTTTCCTTCGGCATTTCCTTGCACCAATGAGCCACGGCAGTTCGGTCGGTACAGCGTTATTGGCTCATTCTATGGTCTTTACGAGTGGTAGGTCTTTGGCGTCAAAAGTGCAGCTATCTTTCATCGTGGTGGGTCTGGAAGGACTTGCCCAATCCAGAAACCTAGGACTGGAGGAACGTATGAACGTGCGTAGGTTGACTTTATGCGCCATGCTGATTTTCTGCTTGGCGCTTGCTGGCCCAGCGTGGGCCGGTACGATTGAATTCACCGGTTCCGATGTCAATGGCCAGGGACAGCTCAACTTCGACCCCGGAATGGTAGGCAACACATTAACCATTGGTCCCGGGGGCGGAGGCAACGGTTCCTATATCAATAACTTGGCCGACACTCTTGGACTCTGCGGTCCCAGCGGTTGCAGCATAACCGGCGGGTACATGACCTTGACCAGTGGCGGATATCTCGGCGGAGGCGGCTGCAACGGCGGCAACTGCTCGTACGACTTCGGAGCTGGCGGAACCATTAACGTCTATGGCACCGTCACAACCAGTTTAGGCACGTCCATTGGTCATCTGTTCAGCGCCATATTTAGCAACGGAGCGTTTGGCGTGGCGGGAACGGTGGGCACCTATTCTGGCGGGCTGCAGGTTCCGAGCATAACCTTGTACGGATCTGCTTTCAAGCCGTACACGTTCACCGGTGGCAGCGGAGACGCGATTACCATTTCGCTGAACTCGGGGACTTGCGGTATGGGCGGCGTCTGCACAGGACTGGTAGATCAGTCGTCGGTGTCGCTCCAGACGATTCCGGAACCGGCCACCCTCTGCGTACTTGGATCAGGCCTTTTCATTCTGGGCACCGGTCTGAAGAGGAAGCTGCTTCGAGCCTGAAATGAGCCTTAGGGCAGCGAAGCGAAAGAATTTTTATAGCTACCAACCCAAGGAAGGGAGCGCCCTTCCTTGTTTTTGGCGGAAGCCGGAAATAAATTATTATCCCCAACTCACTTATCGCATTCCCGCTCGTGGGTAGACTTTTTCCCGTTCAAAGATAAGATGTTGACGCCGCTCTTACGCATTCGGCCTCGAAGTAAAGACCGGGCGCGCCCGCGCCTTAGGCACATCGAAACACGGCCGCAACCCAAATCTTTGTCGAGTTCACGGAGCTCAAAACTCTATCTGCTAGGGACGCTCTCCTATACTGTGTTGATCGTATACGGCAGCCTCTATCCGTTAAGTGGGTGGCGAGTCCCTGCGGGTCCCATTTTTTCGTTCCTAACTGCCCCGTTTCCGGACCAGCTGTCTCGGGCGGACGTGCTAACCAACGTACTCGCTTATATTCCACTGGGGGGGCTAATTGCGTGGACCCTCAGGCGGGGAGGCAAAGCAGCAACGGTCATCGTTGCGGCCATGGCAGGAGCAGCATTGAGCTTTGCCATGGAATCAGTTCAAATGTTTCTGCCCAGTCGTACTTCGTCTAACGTCGACCTGCTCACCAACATTGCAGGAGTCGCTTTAGGGGCTTTGGCTGGGTGTGTTTTCCGACCCGGCTCAGGATTTAGGCAGCGGCTCACTGCGCTTCGGAGTCGATGGTTCGCCGCCGATCAAGGTGTGGATGTGGGACTCGCTGCTGTGCTTCTTTGGGCATCGTCTCAGCTAAGTCCCTTCGTTCCCTCGATGGACGTTTCGAGCATTCGCCAAGGGCTCTCACCGCTCTGGTATGCCTTCAATAACTCCTCATCAATCTCGGGGCTCAAGGTCGCCAGCTACGCCTTGGACATCGCCGGTCTGGGACTGCTCACAACAGTTCTGGCGCACGCACAGAAGAGAGTCGTGGCTTACTTTCTCCTGTTTGCCGGACTGGTGTTGTGCCTCAAACCTTTTATCGTGGAGCGTCAACTTTCGCTGGAAGCGATATCCGGGTTGGTCGTCGCCGGGGCTTTGCTGGCTCTGGCGCCTCGTGGGAAGGGAGCTCGCGCGTTGCTAGCGATGCTCTGCATAGTTGCAGGCTTTATGGTCCAGGAACTGACTCCCTTTAGCGGGACCACGCACGACTTCAATTGGATGCCCTTTGCCGGACAAGTCGATAATACCGTTTCGGGCTTCGCAAGCATCCTAGAAGGCGTTTGGCCCTTCGTTGCGCTCTCAGCACTCACTATGCTCGGGTTCGGCCTAAAGAAAAAGCCGATGCTGTATGGCGGCGGCCTCCTTTTGCTCATGGTTTTCGGGCTGGAATGGGCGCAGCAGCAGATCCCGGGCCGCTATGGTGATATCACGACTCTGATCCTAGCCGCTTTGGGCTGGACAATCCCATGGTTATCAGTGAATGTGTCGCTAGGTTCCTCTCGCCCGACAGGCTCGGGCTATGATTTGAGACGGATGGGTTAGTTGGCACGAAAAACTATGCTTCCTTCCTCCGTTGTGCCGGCAGCCTGAAAGTGCTCCGCACAAAGCTCAGAAATCCGCAGCCTGCCCATCGCGAGGCCCCCGGAGTGGTGTCCCCGTAAACTTCATGGCTCGATCTGGGTTGCGATTGGCAACTCAGTAAGCGCTCATTCGGCGTGTGAGTCGGTTGCAGGTATGGATGCGGCAGATCTTCGTCCCAATAGCGAACCTCTCTGGACGGAAACACTTGCCCGTTTCCGCTGGTAAAAGCCTGCATAGTCACCTGCGATGGGGCCCAAAATGCTCGCGACGGATGCACAATTGGGCTCGTCCGTCGAGCAACGCTCGCCGGCCGCGTTAGTTGGGGGAGCGATGCCCCGCGGCTAGGAAATTTGCAAGTCACACTTGCAAAAGCGCTTATTGCAATCCCACGGGGTCTGTAAGGAATGAGTCTGGTGGGGTCAGTTCGGCCATTCACAAATAAACAAGCCTGTGGATATTTGCGCGGCGAATGGCCGCTCGCATGCAGATACTCTTGCGTGCGCTTTAGGAAGTGGCACGCGCTGTCGTGCGTGACTGGAGGGATATGGGCTCAAATTGGAAATTGCGGTTCGCTGTTCGTTTGGTGATGATTGCGTGTGTTCTTGGTACAGGTGTTGCCGCATACGCTGGCTCTGACGTCAATATTCAGCTCACCGGGGCTGGGGGGGCCGAGAACGGACTGGGTTCAAACTATGCATACGGTGAGTACCTGATGCCGTATTACTTGACGATCAATCAGTCCAACCCCATCGCAGTGATTTGCGACGATTATGCCCATACGGTAAGTATTGGGGAACAATGGACCGCCACCGTTAGCACCTTCGCCAATCTGAGTACCACCAGGTTTGGCACAGCCGACGCAACGCAATACCACGAGGCTGTCTGGCTAGCTACCCAAATCAATGCAAACTCTCCACTCACGGATATCGCTGGGGTGCAGTTCGCGATTTGGAAGCTCTTTACCCCGGGCACGCCGGATGATGGAACCGAAGACGCCTGGCTCGCTAAGGCGCAGTTGGAAGCAACGGAAAACTTTGGTGGCATGAGTTTCTCCAACTGGGAGATATTGACGCCCGACAATCCGCTCTCTCCCCAGGAATACTTCTTCCAGATTCCGGAGCCTAGCGCTATGCTTGAACTCGGCATGGGGCTGGTGGCGTTTGCAGGTATTTGGAACATGAGGAAACAGCTGCAAGCCAAAGTTTTGCGTTAATTCTGCGGAGTCGGTTCGGCCCAGCTTCTTGCAGGAGCTGGGCATTACCGACTAAGCAAGGCATATATTTTGTTCTCTACGCGAGTGCGGCTTGGGTAGCTTTGTTGCGCTTACCGCTTGTGCTGACCCCTCTCAGACCGACGCCCTGTTTAAGCGAGCGGTGAAGGCGGCGAAGTCAAACACTTCCGGCGGTGACTATGACGCTTCCCTCGTCAGCACGACTTGGTCATGTGCGGCGTCTTTTCGGCGGAGAAATAAGTCTGCTTCGAAGATCGCCCGCGACAAATTAACTGACAGTTGGCTCGGAATTGTGGGAACGTGTTTCCACGAATCCGGCAACGAATGCTCCGACTTCTTGCTGCAACAGTTCCTGACCCACGGCGCGGAGCAACTTGCCCGTTCTCTGCAAGGCTTTTTCGCGATTATCGTGGGGTATGGCAAGACTAGAGAGATCACGGTCATCACCGATATAGTCGGTAGTTGTCATTTCTTCAGTCGACCGATCGGGGATGTTACGGCGCTCTCCTCATCCTCCTCGGTGCTTGCCTCTTTGGCTGAGGTCTCTCTCGACCCTGTAGCCTGCCAGGAATTTATCGCTACCGGCATCATTTACGAAGACAGGACCCTGCATAGCCAAATCAAGAAACTACCCCCCGCTAGCATCATTACCTTCCGCGATGGCCGGGAAGTGGGACGGCGGCTTTACTGGGATGTGTCCTCGCTGTCCCCCGAATCGTTGGCTCCCGAAGCGGCCATCGATGCGCTATGGCAGAGCTTAGTCTCGACGGCCACGAAAATTGGAAACCGGTTCGAAAGGATAGTCTGCGATCTAACGGGCGGCTATGATTCCCGAGCCATGGTGGCTGCTTTTCTGGGCGCGAAGAAAGACTTCGTTTCGGTTGTCTCCGGACCGGAAGATAGCAGGGACGTCATTGTCTCTCGAGGCTTGGCAAGAAAGATGGGGTTTGAACACCTGCACAACCCCCGGGCGGACTCGTTTTCCGCTGCGGATCTGACCGATGCCTCGCGACTGACCGATTGTGAATACGATGTTGTCGAATATGCGGGCATTGCCCACACTCACCGTAAACTCTCTCAAAGATTTGATATCAGCATCAACGGCTCGTTTGGCGAGCTTGCACGCGGTTACTGGTGGGAGTTGCTGGCTCCTAATACCGGGGAAGTAGGCAAGATAGACGGTCATAAAATAGCCCAACGGCGCTATGCTGTGATCTCAGCCGGTGATCTGTTTCAACCGGAGCTGCGGTTGGATCTCGTAGAACACATGGCCGGTGTGGTCGAACGGTCTATGGCGGGCTTGTCGAAATTTCCAAATACTTTTCAGATGGACGTTGCCTATTTGAGAATGAGAATGCAACGCTGGCAAGGAAGGATTGCAAGCAGCACAAACCAGTTGTGGCCCTGCCTTTCCCCATTCATGTTTCGCGGCGTGGTGGAAACCATGCTCCAGGCGAGTTTCGCTGTGAGGCAGCGAAGCCTTCTTGTACGCAGCATGCTGGCCCGGTATATGCCGGCACTGGCCGAATACCCGCTCGAGCACGGATATCCTGCCCTTCCTGCGACGGCGAGTAACTTTTGGAGGTTCTGGCCCATCGCTCCTTACTATGGGGGCAGGGCAGCGCGGAAGCTCCGTTCGTTTTGGCGTCGGCCAGGGGACTCTTCCGCGACGGCTAACCGCGCCCGCCTCGAACTATGGTCGACTAAAGAAATCAACCTGCTGCTGCGTCCCTTGGAGATGAAGTGCGCTTCGATCCTCGACTCATCCGCCCTTACAGCATTCTTGAAGGCGTCGCATCAGCCAGCCTTCGCCAGGAGTTCGGAATGGAACCGTCTCCTCAGCCTTGAAATGGCTGCTGGCGCCGCTGAATAAACCCGCGCGTTAACTAAAGCGCGTAGTCAATCGTCTGCACTGCGTACTCACATTCCCAGCACGATGGACCCGGACGAGGCCAGCGCCACATTTCATAACTATCGATTCCGATTGCCGCATCAGGCACGTGCACTTCGCACCAGAGCAAAAGCAGTTCGTAGTCTTTCGCGCTCAACCACTAGAACGAACGTGACGTACGCCCCGCCCCCAACGACTATGGCGACCAATAAACGGGAAAGGGCTGACCACTGCGAAGGCATCGCCATGCGAACTCCACACACGGCAAGCGCCATCACAAGAGACGCCCGCAAAGCGGGAACCAGGGCTGAGAGGTATTGCCCTATTGGCAGCTCCAATTCCGCCGTCGTACGCCAGACCAAAGGTGCGGTGATACATGGATAAAGAAGAATCCACGCGGCCGCGATGCCGGTGGTTCCCCAGACACTCGCTAAATAGAACGATGCAGGGAAAACGACCGCCGCAACAATAGTGTTCCACATGACGAACCGCGCGCGCTGCAGGGCATTCAAAAGGTTTGGAAGCAAGGTAGTAATGGATCGAAGAGCGGCATACAAAGCAAGTAGTCTTAACGGTGTAGTCGCGCCTACCCATCTCGGACCCAGAACCGCCAGTACAAACTGATCGGCAACTACTGCCAGTCCTATGCTAGCCGGGAAGCACAGGAAAGAAAGACCTTCCGTGATACCCAGCAGGTAACGCCGCAGCTGCGCTTTGTCATGCTGTACGGCCGAGAAGAATGCCGGTGTCACCTTCATCACCATGTTTGCGATCTTCTCCACCGGTGTGGATGCTATGGTCCAAGCCAGGGTATAGGCGCCAAGGCTAGACTCTCCCAGCACCCGGCCCGCAACCAGGAAGTCTGAATTCGAATAGGTGTACCAGGCCACCCGGGAGCCGAGTACATGAGAGCTGAAGGTGAGGGATGCCCTGATTTCGCGCAAAGAGGGCCACTCGAATGAATGTCGAGAAGATCCTACTACCAACAACGTGTACAGGACGGTTCCGGATAAGTTGCCAAACGCCAGACTCCAATAACCGAATCCAAACCAAGCCAGCAATACGGTTGATAGTGATTGCGTCAAGGCGCGTAGCGTATCGAAAGACGCGATCCTCTTGAATCTAAGGTCGCGCTGCAACAGCGCATCCGGCACGACCTGGAAAGCTGATACGAGGAATCCGACACTCATCACCATTATCACTGCGGGTAGTTGCGAACTATGAAAAAAGCGCCCAACTGAAGTGGCCATCGCAGCCGATAAGGTGAAAAATCCGCATCCCAGAAACAGAGAGGTGCTGTTGATCTGAGCAATTTGTCGTCGCGACAGGAAGCGGAGTGTAATTACCGATTGCCCCAAGCCGAATTCGCTGACGAGGTTGATCAGGCCCAGGAACATGGTTGCCATTCCCATCACACCATAGTCGGAGGGAGACAGCAGCCGAGCAGCAATGATCGTAGACGCCCAAGTCAATAGTTGGGTGGCCCATTTACCGCCTCCTGTCCATGCAATGGACCGGAGCAGAACGTGGTCCATCGATAGCTTCCGTTCAGCCGAGACGGTTGCCGTCGAATCTGTGACGACGTTGGCGGCCGGGGAGGAAGCTCCCATCGATTCCGCGGCGAACTCAGGAATTTCAACAGTCGCCTTACCGTCAGTCATTGGCATCTGTCGCCCGCCAAACGGCTCCTGCGGGCACGGGCATCGAGCCGTTCAGGAAAAACATTTGCCCTTTCACATTCGTTTGTCACAGCTCGAGGGCTCGCATTTCTTGCTACACCTGGAATAACGATAGTTGCTGATTGCCGGCCCAAGCACCTGAAATGCCCGTTCCGATCAGATCAAGCCTGGGGAGGAGACCCGTATTACCCTTCACCTTGCAAGGAGTCGGCCAATGTTAGAAAGCGCAACTTTGTGGAACTGAAAGCCGCTGCAAATCTTCTTGCTTGTGCCTCGGCGGCGCGATTTGCCGATCTACAGCGTTTACAAGCCATCCGAGGCCCGTCTCGCGTGACCTGTTGTTTCCCGAACACAGGAAAAATATTTCCTACAAAAACCAGACGTATCCGAAGGTCGCGCCTGCCACGCCACCCACAACGTAAATCATCGCAAGCGATCGGAGTTCGCGGGATTTCACAGCGGCTTCGGAAAGGAACTAAAGGTGTACAGCAGCGTAACGGTCTACCCTCGAAGGTTTATTTTGAATCGAATTCCGAAGGAAGTCCTCGGTACAGGCTGCAACGTTTTCCCAGGTTCTCGTGGCCGCATAACTTGAGAGCAAGTCACCATCCCAAGTTTGGTCCAAGGCACGCAGCAGGCCGTCGGAAATCGATTCGGGGGTCGGATCGACCAATATCCCTAGGTTTTCGTTTTCCAGAATCTCCGGCGCTGCGCCCACGCGTGTGGCCACCACCGGAGTCCCGCACGCGAGAGATTCCAGGAGCACGTTCGGCCATCCTTCATTGCGGCTGGGAATGCAGCTGACGTCAGCAGCGCTGTAGTAGTAGCGTAATTCGTCATTGCTGACCGGGCCGACAAACTTTACTAGGTCGGTGCATTCGAGCTGGCTAGCCAGCCGAGTGAGCGATGCTAACTCGGGTCCGGCACCCACGAACAACACTTGGCAGCGACGGCCACCCCTCCGCAAGAGAGGCGCCGCCCGGAGCAGCAAGTCGCATCCCTTAATCTGTCGAAGTGCTGCCACGCTGACCACAATCTCGTCTGTGTGGTTCAGGCCGAGTCGACTTCGAGCTGATCGCCGGTCTGACGCAAAGAAGCGTTCGGTATCGACACCGTTGCCAATGACTTTCGTCTTTTCCATCAATGGCTCCAACGAGTCCATAATTTTCGCCAATGAAGTCGAAACAGCAGCCCGTCCAACCGCATGTCTGAGGGTCCATCGAATCTGAGGCCGGATAGTGGCCAATCGGGTGAAAGTATGAATATCCGATCCCCGAGCGGTCAGGGTGACGGGAACGCCTAATGATTTGCCGATGAGAATTGCGGCTAGTCCGTCAGGAAAGACGTAATGGGCGTCAATGCAGTCGAAAGGACTCTGCTGATGGAGCCGGCGCGCCAGGCGGCAACAGCCCAGATACATCAAGAGTCCGTGCAACGGCATTGATATTTTTGGAAGCAACGGATAGCGAGGATGATGGACATGCAGGCCCTGTACTGTCTCCTCCGCGGGCAGGGAGGCGAGTCGTCCTTTTGACGTTGCCAGTAGCATTGAGGGAACGTAAGGGACCGGGGCGACAACCTCAACCTGATTTCCGCGCTTGGCGAAATGAGAAATCCGCTGCAGCAGAAATATCGAATAGTTTGGTGCGATGCAATTGGGGAATAAGCTGGTGAAGGTCAGGATCCGCATCATCTTCAAACCCTACGGCTAGGATCATCGAAAGTTCCGGCTGGCCGTTGCAGCGCTCTCTTGCAGAATTGCTTTGCAGACGGATTTAAGCTGTGGCTCCTGGTAGCTCCAGCATTGCGGAACTTCGGGCCGGTTCCAAAGACTCGCGGAGCCGGGCTGGAAGATAGGCTGAATCGTAGATTCGCCCTAGCCTAAATTGGCTTGCGAGCCGTTCTAGTCTCGACTGCATCCCTGTCAGGCCCGTGTATTGGCGCATCCGAGATCTCAAAGACGCCGGCAAACGAGGCTGGCAAGTGTCAATCTCCCAAGGATGCAAGTAGAGCACTGCAGGAAGATTTTCTTTGTTGTTGATGGCGCGTATACCGCTTCTCATCAGGCTATAGGGTAGGATCCGCAGGTAGGCCCCACCTCCTACCGGTAGATTCTGGTTGAAGACTTGCCAGGTTGCTACCGGTAACTCCATCAGCCGCGCGCCCACTCGGTGCGGGTCCCTTCGCGCGTTGGGGTTTCCGTATAGGCCGTGACGAACCGGGTAAACGCTGGAGTCATACTCAAACCCGAGCTCTTCCAGAATAGGGTAGGCCCATGGGACGCAATCATTAATGGAAAAATTAGGAGCCCGGTAGCCGACGACAGCTTCTCCCGTGGCATTTTCTATAGCTTCCTTGGCCTGGTAGGTATCCTCCCAAAACTCTTTCGACGTCATCCTGAACACAGGATGGTGCCAGTAACTATGGCAGCCAACCTCGTGTCCGAGATCACGGGCTTCTCGGACAATGCTCGGGAAACGCTGGGCCACCCACCCCAAGAAGAAGAATGTAGCCTTAACCTCAGACTTCCCGAAGAGATCAAACAAGGCGCGCGTGCTGGATTCAACCCGCGAAGGAAAGCTGCTCCAGCTCTTACGAGGCGCGACCGAGGACATCGCTTCAGTTTGGAAGTAGTCTTCGACGTCAACCGATATTGCGTTGGTTAGGCTCACCGCCAACAACTTGTTGCATTCGGTTTGCCAACAGCCAGAGGCGGGACGGGGAATCACCAAGCAGACCTCTGGAACTGCCCACGGAGCTAAGTATTCTTGTACATCTTTGAGGGCAGGTAAAGGCTAATGGCAAAGTGCCCAATTTGAGGGAACGACTACGCGCAAATAATTTATTTCTCCAGTTTCGGTAGGGCATCCAAGGGAAACGGAAGTTTTGCGCTAGGATACGCTACGACAGGGGCGCCCTCCGCAGAGAACCTCCGGCGGTAGACAACGTCAGCTTGCAGCAGAAGACGATTTCCGCCGCGTCCGATTTTTCGAACGGTCCAGGTCCATTCAGCATGACCGCCAGGATCGAGGTGCCGAATCAGGGTGCTGGGGCTCGGCTCCTGCGGCCCCACCTCCAACGTCCCTGGCGTCTCTGGTGATAACCTCACCAGCACCTCGTCATCCAGCTTGAGGAGTGCGCTCGAGTTGGCGGCACGGGGGGACGACACTGCCTTCATTCCATCTGACCCAGCAGGGGCCCGAGTCACCACCACACGAACGACGAGTTTAGAGTTTGCGGCGTCTGGAACTAGATATACCTCAATCTGGCCCTTCCGAGCTGCCTTCCAACGCGCCTCAACTCGCATACGAAAATCCTCTTGTGCGTCCTGATTCGGGAGGGGGGATGGAAGTTTCTCGGCGGAAACAGATGTCGATGCGGTATTCGATTGGGCGGTACGAGCCGAGGTTGTAGTGAGAACTTGAGCGGCGAGCGGAGCAGGAGACGCCAGAAACCCTATCAATAGGATGGAGGAGACGGGGAATCCCAGAGTACTCGCCATGCCCTTCCAGCACAACCGATTCTCACTTCCACGACGCCTCACGACCGTGATCATTGGAACCCATTCTGCATTCTGGTACCTCGCAACCAACGAGCGAAGATCCCGGTTCACCGCGCTGTCGCCCATTGGTTATGAGCGTCGGATGTGACGGTATTCCCAGATATCACCGCTGCGATACGCTCAGATGCGCGGCCGTCCCAGTGGGGCGGGATCGTCCCCGGTTTTGCTCGCCCTGCAAGGACAGCCTCGACTTCAGTCCGGATCCGTTTTGTATCGCGACCGACAAGCACATTCGTGCCCAGGTCTACTGTTATCGGACGTTCGGTGTTGTCTCGGACGGTGAGGCAGGGTATCCCCAAATATGTAGTTTCCTCTTGGACGCCTCCCGAGTCCGTGATGACGACCTGGGCTCGACTTTGCAAACCCAGAAAACCAAGGTACGGCGCCGGCTCAAGTAGGTGCAGGCCGCAACGTCTATCGCCCCCGGCAAACCCCAATTCTTGAATCCGCTGCCGCGTTCGCGGATGAACTGGAAACAGGACCGGAATCTCCTCCGCTACGTCTTCAAGCAGCTTCAATAGCGACGGAAACCAGGAGATATCGTCCACGTTGGACGGTCTGTGCAATGTGACCAAGGCGTACCGCTCCGGAGTTCCCTTTGGCACCTCAAGCATGGCCTTCGGCAGCATTCGAACCAACGTGTCGATCATCACGTTCCCAACCAGATGGATCTTGTCTACATCGACGCCTTCGCGTTCGAGATTCCGGTTGCCGTCTTGCGATGGAGTAAACAGCAAGTCTGAAAGATCATCCGTCAGGATTCGGTTGATCTCCTCCGGCATGGAGCGATCGAATGACCGCAGTCCGGCCTCAACGTGAGCTACCTGGACCATCAACTTGGCACATACGAGGGCGGCGGCGACGGTTGAATTCACGTCACCGTACACCATCACGAGATCGGGCTTGTGCTCCAGGACAACTGGCTCAAAGCGAGAGATGATCTGCGAGGTCTGTTCAGCGTGGCTGCCCGACCCGACCTCCAGGTTCACATCTGGAGCGCGTAAGTCCAACTCGCGGAAGAATACGTCCGACATGTTGAAGTCGTAGTGTTGTCCGGTGTGCACCAGAATTTGCCGAACGCCGCCAATCAGCTCGAGCGCACGCACGACCGGGGCGGCTTTCATGAAATTCGGCCTGGCGCCGACGACATGCAGGATTTTCATATTTCGAAAGTGAGTGTAAATAGAAACGAGTTATTCACGAAGAAGCGGGAGACGCTGTTATGCCTCTGATGATAATAAGTGGCAGGTTACGAGGCTTCGAACTGCTCGATCTCGGGTGGGTGCAGATCATACTGCTTGATCTTGTACAAGAGCGCCTTGTAACTGATCTTCAGGAGCGTCGCGGCTTTCTGGCGGTGCCAGTGAGTCTGTTCCAGGGCGTGAGCGATGGCTGCCGCCTCGGCTTCCTTCTTAACCGATCTAGCGAGAGACTTCAACCCGGCGACATCCTTCGATGCAACGATCACCTGGCCCGAGTCGGTATTGCATTTCTGGTTAGTCCTCAACTCATCTAGCGCCAGCTCTTCATCACCTAAGACAAGATACCGCCGCACGAAATTCTCAAGCTGTCGCAGATTGCCGGGCCAGCTATAGCTAAGACAGGCTTGAACCAGATTCTGACTGAAGCGGCGCTCGGGGCTTGAAAACTGCGCGGCGTTCCTCTTCATGAAGTAATTCAGCAAGATGGGAATTTCTCGCTTGCGCTCCCGCAGTGACGGAATCTTCATGGTGAAACCGCTGAGACGGTAGTAGAGGTCTTCGCGCAAGGTTTTTCCGGCCAGCGCCTGCTCGACGTCGATGTTGGTGGCAGCCAGGATCCGGACATCGGCTTGTATGGTAGTGCGGCCGCCCAGGCGAGAGAAACGATGGTCCTGCAAGAAATGCAGCAGCTTTGCCTGTAATGCGGGAGGCATTTCTCCCACTTCGTCCAGCAGTATGGTGCCCTTTTCGCACAACTCGAATTTCCCCGGCTTGGACTTGGTGGCTCCCGTAAAGGCCCCTGCCTCATAGCCGAACAGTTCGCTCTCGAGCAGGTCGGCGGGAACAGCAGCGCAATTAACTTTCAGGAAGGGGTAGTTGGCGCGGGGCGACAGATGATGAATCAGTAGCGACACCACTTCTTTGCCAGTCCCGCTTTGCCCCAACATCAGAACCGGCATATCGAACCTCGCAATCACACGGCATTGCTCGTGGATATGCTTCATTGCTGGACTGGCGCAAACAAAGTTGGCCCCGTTGCCGAGGCTGACGATCTCGGTTTCGTCGCCGCCCGCCGGCTCCTCGATCCGAGAGGGCTCATATAAGTGTCTTCGTAAGATCGCTTGCAAGTCCGACTTGTGGACGGGCTGCGAAAGATAATCAAGGGCTCCCATGCGGACAGCCATAGCCGCCCCCCGAGCGTCGCTGGCCGAACCCAACATAATTACTTTCAACTGGGGATGCAGCTCGCGGGCTCGCTGCAATATGTCTAATCCATCCCCTTCCGGCATCTCCATGTTCATCAGGACCAACTCCGGAAGTGGTCGCCGCTGAAGTCGATCGATTACATCGACAGCGGATGCCGCTCTCTCGATCTGATAGTCGTCGAAAGGGAATGTTACGCCGTGGGTATTGACGAGCAGAACTACGGGGGCCTGATGAGCAGACACTACGGCGGTTGCCATTTTGGATCATCTCCTTCTCTAAGACAGTGCTATCTGAAATGTGGAGTGCCACACCGTGATGCGAAGTGCGGGGTGGGATCGCAAACGGCAGGTGACGGGCTGGCGCACCATCTCGCGCAGCCTGGCTTGGGGATAACAAACCGGACGTTACTGAGGATAGTCCCGATGTATGTCCGGCTGCTGAAGCATGAAAGTAAACGAAAAGCTGAAGTTTCGTCCGAAACAATTTATTCCAGTTTGACTGCAAGGCGTAATTGAGCGAACAAACTTACGAAAATATTGAATTTTTCTCCTGCTACAACAGTACGACTTCATTTGGTGTGCATCTTGCAATGATCGAAGCCAGTTCGTATTGTCAAGCAAGAATGCCCTCATCCGACTCAGACCCGATCGCTCAGCCAACTGTCGTTCCGCCACCCGACGTGATTTTTGGACGGTCAAGCTGTATGTCTGGGCTGCATGAAGCAGCAGATCGGGTAGCACTGCTTCCCGTGCCCGTGTTTCTCTTCGGAGCCACGGGGACGGGCAAAGAAGTGCTGGCGAACTACATTCACCACCGTTCGCCTTGGAAAGAGGGTCCATTCGTCAAAATGAGCTGTGCAACAATGTCAGAAGCCCAACAGGAAACGGAACTGTTTGGCTTGGAAGAGGGGGCTTTCCCCGGGACCGCAACCAAGCCAGGGTTGATTGAGCTCTCCGCGCGCGGTACCTTACTGCTGGATGACATCTCCCACCTTCGACTGCGTCTCCAGGCCAAGCTTTTTCAGTTCCTGCGAGACGGTATGCTCTTCCGAGTCGGTGCCCGCGAGCCCCGGCAAATCACGACTCGCGTAGTTTGCACATCCGATCATCTTCTGGAGCGGGAAGTCGAGCGAGGCGATTTTCGCGACGACCTGTTTCATCGCATCCGCCCAGCTACTTTGTACATGCCTCCATTGAAGGAGCGCATTCAGGACCTGCCCCGCATCGCCGAGTATCTGCTTGCTGGGTTCGCGGCGAAGTTTGGAATTCGGATACGTCCATTGTCTGCGGCCCTCACTCGCCGCCTCCGGCGCTATCACTGGCCGGGAAACATACGAGAGTTGGAAAATGTTCTTTGTCGCTATGCGTTAACGGGAACAGAAGCGGCCGTCGTTGACGGGCTTCTGTTGTCCTCACCCACACCTGAGGGGCTGCACGAGCTGAGTTCTCCTGAGAAAACTAAACCGCCTCGACCTGTAAAACACCCTGAAGTCCTGGCGATCCTCAGGACGTTTCCACCCGACACCGCGACCAAGTCCACTGAGAGCCTCCCTGGTCCGCTCGAATCGCCCACTACATCCAGGCGCGTGAATTCACCGAAGCGTTCCAAAATACAAAACATCTCCAAACCTCAACCGGGACCCCTCTAAAGTTCAGCTTGCTCGACTCTATGGAGCCGGAATGCTACTTGTGCAGCAAATCCGACATTTGGGGTAGCGCGAACCACTACGCCCTTACCGCCTATGTAGACAGCAGCAGCTGCACTTTCGCGCATAGACGGCACAGTGACTCTGACCTCAACCGGAGTTCCCACCGCGGGCTGGCTTGACGACAAGATGCAGACCCCCGAACCGCTGATGTTCTGCGTGACTCCGCTCGCTTTAGTCCATGTACCTTCGGCCCTTCGCCAGCGAAACTGAGCGAGGGTCGAAATCTGATAGCGCCGCTTAGCGCGCTCCTCTTTTTTGTGTTCCTGATCGGACAAGATCTTGCCGTTCCCGTACCGCTACAGGTCGACAACCTCCTACAAGAAAGGCATGGCCTGGTGGATAAAGCCAAAGCCCTAAGGTCGAAGCATCGAGAGTGTAGGAAGGTGACTAGTTACGTACTCCGAGAATAGAGCTATCTAACGTGGGACACCTGTGGTGGAACAGCTTCATCCCGCGAAAGAGGCTGCAGACACTCGGGATCCACTTCCAAAACCACAGCCTGACAGATAGCGGATATAGAAACTACAAGTCCGCACTTGCTATTTTTGCGAATTACGATGCCTTCCACTCCAGAAAACAAGCCCTGTCGCACCCGAACTCGCACCCCAGTTTCAAGATAAGGATGACTTTCCAATCGGGATCCGGTCATCACGCAGAGCCGGATGGCGTCGATTTCGCAGTCGGGAATCGGGACCGGGATTCCGTTCAACGAAAGCAGTCGCACAACGCTCGGATGGCTGATTACCTTGATTCTGTCTGGCAGTTGAATTCTGGTAAAAACATATCCGGGAAATAGAGGGCGTTGAATTGTGACCCGCCGATCCTTCCACGGGCTTTCGACCGAGAAGGTTGGGCAGAATACCTCGAGACCCAGCGCTGACAGGTTCTTCGCGACGGATCGTTCATGGCGTGGATAGGTGTATGCCGCGTACCAACGGCACGTTTCGCACCCTGGCAAAACCATTTCAACGCCTGCAGTTCTGGCAGCCGGAAAACTCATCCTGACCTACGTTTTGGATTTTGGCAACGCTTCGCGAAGGTGACCCACAGAAGGTCACTTGACGCTGGAAGATGGAAACATCCTTGTAACCCAGGGCGGAAGGAGAACAGAGGCAGACACGTGGAGGTGCAATCGACTCAAACTTGCGATCTCAACCGGGTCGGCCAGATCTCGGTTGCTGGCTAGGTGAGCTGTAATGTAGCCCGATTCGTTCTCCGCTGCAATAGGCCCAAAGTTGTCAAGGGCACTGGCCAGGAAGGACTAAGTAAACCGATGGCCCTTTGGGTGATAAGTACTAAGGCTGGTTGAGACTAACTTCCGCCAAACAGTCTCAATGTCGGCGCTCAGACGGCAGGAGGCAGTCCGGCCTCCTGGTTAAGACCGTTTCTTTGGCCAAGTAAGTAGAGGATCAGTTCGGCTCGACTTGAGATGCCCAGGCGTTCGAAGATTCGAAAAAGGTGGTTCTTCACGGTATGCTGGCTGAGCCTCAAAGAATCCGCGATTTCCCGATTCTTAAAGCCTTCCGCCACCAGTAAGACGATCTGTTCTTCCCGGTTGCTTAGCAGCGGCTCCCCTTGCAAATTTGTTATGCGAGTAGAGATGCCGCTGGCGAGGGCGCTGAGAACATAGCGAAGCTGCTGGCTGTTGGCCCATACCTGGCCCGAGTGCACGCTGCAAATGCACTTGCACAGCAACTCATAGGATTCGTTGCGCTCACATACACCCATTGCTCCCGCCCTAAATGACTCGATGACCATTTCCTTGTCATCGCGATCAAGGAGCATGACAGACTGCACGCGAGGATGAGTTTTTGATAGTCGCTTGAGCACCGAAAACCCCGCGAGGGGTCCATCGCTGAGGGTGGAGGTTATTACTGCGACATCCGCGTCAAGGTCCTCGACCGGAATAATCGAACTGGTGTAAGTTCCTGTGACCTTCAGTCCAAATTTCGAGCTCTCCAGCGCACGACCGAGCAGTTCTGAGCCCATTCTGGTTGACTCAAAAACAACCACTCGTACGACGTTGTTCTTACCCGAAGTGTGCTGATGCTGCGAACGAGATGGCGCTCGTTTGTTCATAGTTTCTGGCACAGACTACTCACTCAACTATAACCCAAATGTCGCACAGCGTTTATAGCCGTTTCGTACCGTGTGAACTGGTATTTTTGTGGATTTCCCGAACCCCACTAAGGAACCGCTCGCGCGAGCAAGATACGCACTAATTGGCTACCATTGTCCCAAATAGCAAGGCAACAGCGCCGACTTTCGGAGAGCCGAAGCGTCGCGACCCTGGTCTTATCGGGAGCTTACCGTCGGCAATCCCTGCGACCGTAAAGAGCGGTTCAGCTGGCCCAGTGCTCCCGGTTGTAGCTTCTGCCATTCGGAGAGGCTGGCCTTCGCGGCTTTTTCGGCGAGGCGATAGACCTCGAGCGCCTGCGAGGGAGCGGCGCGGTCGCCGCTCTCGACCACGCGCAGAGCTGATGCCAGCGCCGAGCTTGCGGACGCGAGTCCCGAGATCGTACCCGGCGGCCCGGGCATTCCAGACCTGATGGCCTTCATCGCTGATTCGACTGCGGTGATCTGGGCCAGCAGACCGGGATGGCTGGTCTGCAACTCAGGCTTGAGCGCTGCGAGCTTTTTGCTGACGGTGTCCATTTGGGCCAGCGTCTTGCGCGCTCGTATCGCCTCAGCGTAAATCTGTAAGCCCAGTTTCTGCTGTTGCGCCAGGATTTCGGGCGTTGCCGGCGAACGTGGGTCCATCGTGATTTTTAGCGGCTGCGTGTAGGTCATGCCATCCACCGTCAGCTTCAGCGTGTAGTTGCCTGGCGCGGCGCGCGGCCCTCGAGGGGCACTCCAGTCTTCATCGTCGTCAGCGTCATCACCGTCACCCGAACCTCCCCAGCGCAGGTCCCAGATGTAGCGATGCATGCCGGACGCAGTTTCGAGCATCGAGGGCTTGGGGAACCAACGTTCGGCGATGGGTATCGGAGGATGCGACGGCGGCTTCTGATCGCTGCTGACGTGGCGCACCGGCTGGTTGTTTGCGTCGAAGATTTCGAGGCTGACCTGCTTCGCAGCGGAGTTCAGGACGTAATCAATGATGGCGCCGTCAGGCGGATTCTTGGCTGTCGGCTCCTCGGGAGGCAATGGCGTGCCGAGGAACACGTCGTTGTCGACACGAATCGTATTTTCAGGAGCGAAGAAAATGACCGGTTGCGTCGCAGCGTCGCGGCTGAGTTGGCGCAGCGGCGTGATGTCATCGAGGATCCAGAAGCCGCGTCCGTAAGTGGCAATGATCAGGTCGTCACCGTGTAGGGTCGCGTCGCGCACCGAGCCGGTCGGCAGGTTCAGCTGCAGCGGCTGCCAGTGATCGCCCTCGTCGAACGAAACGTAAATGCCGAGCTCGGTCGCGGCGAAGAGCAAGTTCCGCTTCTGCGGATCCTGCCGAATGGCATTGAGGAACGAATGCGGGGCGATGCCGTCGGTGATCGCCTCCCAGGTCTTTCCGTAGTCGCGCGTGCGAAAGAGATGCGGCGTGTCGTCGTCGAGGCGATGGCGATCAACAGCAACATAAGCCGTGGCAGGATCGAAGTGCGAGGCCTCGACGCAGGTGATCTTGCTCCAGTCAGACAAGCCCGGAGGTGTGACATTCTGCCAGTTCTTGCCGCCGTCGCGCGTCAGATGAAGCAATCCAGTATCGCTGCCGGCCCAGATAACGTCAGCCTGCAACGGCGACGGCGCGATGCTGAACACCAGCCCATAGCCGCGCTCTTTGGAATTGTCGGTGGTGGGCGGACCTTGCGGCTTTACGCTAGCCGATGGCTCCGCCGCTCCGCTCAGGTCAGGACTGATTTGTGTCCAATGCAGGCCGCCATCGCTGGTCCGCAAAACATATTGCGTACCCATGTAGAGCACGCCCTTCTCCGCCGGCGACTGCACGAGCACGGGCGTCCAGGGTGCACGATACTTGCGCGCTTCGATCTCGTCACTAAAGCTCTGGTATGGCCACGGGGCGACGTTCTGACTTAACGATGTACGCCGGTCGAAGCGAACCGCACCGCCGTAAGCTCCGGTGGCATAAAGGATGTTCGAGTCGCTGGGATCGACCACGATGTATCCGCTCTCGCCGCCGCCGACGGGGAACTGGTCTTGCGCCCTGATCTGCTGATGATCGGTGCGGCTGTAGATGCCGATGCTGCCGGTGTCCTGCTGGGCGCCAAATACGGCATAGGGAAATTGGTTGTCGGTGGTGACGTGATATATCTGCGCGGTGGGCTGGTTATACCAGGTGGACCAGGTCTGGCCGCGGTCAATGCTGACGCTGGTTCCCTGATCGCAGCCGAGAATCAGGTGATTGGAATTTTTCGGATCGACCCAGACATCATGATAGTCGTCACCGCCGGGTGCTCCGCGAACGATGGAGATCGTCTTGCCGCCGTCTTCCGAGCGATAGAAAGCGACATTGGGGATGTAAACCACGTCAGGATTGCTGGGATCGACGGCAAGCCAGTTGAAATACCACGAACGGCTGGTGAGGCGCGGGTCGCTGTTGGCGAGCGTCCACTTGTCGCCGCCGTCATCGCTGCGATAGAGTCCCGACTTCTTTGCGGCATCAATCAGCGCGTACACGCGCTTGCCATCTGGCGCGACCGAGACACCGACGCGTCCCCAATTGCCGTCCGGCAGGCCGTGGCCGGTCAACTGCGTCCATGTCGCACCGTTGTCGCTAGAGCGATAGAGCGCGCCGCCCGGACCTTCCACGGGAGCATAAGTAGTCCACGGCGGACGATGTGCCTGCCACATGCCGGCAAAGAGCACTGCCGGATTGGCCGATGCAATGCTGAGGTCAGAGGCCCCGATGTCAGGACCTTTATATAGCGACTTGATCCAGGTTGCTCCGCCGTCGGTCGACTTGAATACGCCGCGCTGCGGGTTTGGTCCATAGGCATGACCCAGCGCAGCAACGTAGACTACGTCTGGGTTTCGGGGATCGACAACAACTCGGCTGATCTGGCGCGTATCGCGAAGCCCGATGTTGGTCCAACTCTTGCCTCCATCCGTGGACTTGTACATACCATCGCCAGAAGAGAGAGCAGAGCGGATGTCGGACTCGCCGCTTCCAACGTAAATCACGTTTGGATTCGAGGGCGCGACGGCCATTGCGCCAATCGATGCGATGGGCTGGCTGTCGAAGATCGGTTCCCAGGTATTGCCTGCGTTGGAGGATTTCCAAACTCCGCCGCCGACGGCGCCGAAATACGCGGCGGCGGTATCTCCGGGCACTCCGGCAACAGCCACAACGCGTCCGCCTCGGAAAGGTCCGATAAGGCGCCACTGGAGCGCACCGAAGCTCTCCTGGGGAACAGTCTGAGAAGAGAGGTTCGGAACGGTAGCAATCAGAGCAGCGAGCGCGAACAAAAGTGCAACTGGGCGCGGCGAGCAACGCACTGCGTACGTCCTCCCTGGTGGGATTGTCGATTCACCAGAGTACACGTTGTTTAAGGCAGATGCAGATAGGCGTCACAACCTGCTGCGGCTCGGCCATGCCGCTCGATTGCGATATTAGGGAATCGCCGCAGATTGCGTCGATTGGCGAGCATCGAGGCGAGCGAGATGGGCAGACCCTGGGTAACGGCTCGCTACCAAGATCGAGCGGTCGCCAAGTGCGGTGCGGCTCTCATTTGCAAACTTGGCGGCAGACGAAGACCGTTAGTCGTCGGTACGGTCGGGATGGAATTTCCAGTCGTCGTCGTCAACTTCCTTCCAGCGGCGCGGCTTGAGGTTGGCAGCGGCATGGCAAGCCACTTCGGCGGCTTCGCGCGCCTTCTCCAGGTTGTCGAACTCAAACTGGCCGTCAACATGGACGTTTTTGTCGCTGACCACAACCTTGTTTCCGTTAGCTTCTTCCATCAGTACCCGCACGATGAACGTCATCTTCTCTCCTATGATTGCGGCGCTTGCCGGGTTGCGATTCAGCGTTCCGGAAAGAACACCCACAAATAGATGTTTAGCACGATGTTTGGTGAGTGAATGTGGCGGCGCTCACGTCTGAAAGTGATAAGTGAACCGAACAGCCTGCAAAGAAAGGAACTCGACAACACGCCAAAGACAATGCTGCACAGTCGGAGTGTGATTTGCGAACCAGCCGATGTGACGTCTGCACTATTCCTCGGATGGCAACGAGCGGATGCTGGACATGGTGAGCCCCGCGCTTGCGCGTGCATGGCTCAGGAGCTATGGCCTCTACCTAATCACATATAGGGAGTTCATCAAATGGCTGTCACCAAGCAAGAAGCACTCGATTATCACCAGGGAGGACGTCCCGGCAAGGTGGAGGTGGTTTCTACTAAGCCCTGCCGGACGCAACGTGACCTCAGCCTGGCCTACACCCCCGGCGTGGCCGTACCCTGCCTGGAAATTGAAAAGAACCCGCAGGACGCCTATCGCTACACCGCGAAAGGGAACCTGGTCGGCGTAGTGAGCAACGGCACGGCTGTATTGGGTCTGGGTGACATCGGCGCACTCGCCGGCAAGCCGGTGATGGAAGGCAAGGGAGTTCTGTTCAAACGGTTCGCCGATATCGACGTCTTTGACATCGAGCTCGACACGCATGACCCTGACGAAATCATCAAGGCCTGCCAGTTGCTCGAGCCGACATTCGGCGGCATCAATCTGGAAGACATCAAAGCGCCGGAATGCTTTTACATCGAAGAAACATTGAAGAAGACGATGAAGATTCCCGTCTTCCACGACGACCAGCATGGAACGGCAATCATCTCGGGCGCAGCCCTGCTGAACGCGGTGGAACTCGTGGGCAAGCAGCTTAGCGAGATCAAGGTGGTGGTGAATGGCGCCGGAGCCTCTGCTATCGCTTGCGCCGAACACTACATTTGCATGGGCGTGAAGCGCGAAAACATCACCCTCGTCGATACCAAAGGCGTGGTCTACAAAGGCCGCAAAGAGGGAATGAATCCTTACAAGGAGCGCTTCGCCCATGAGACCAGCAAGCGCACCTTGGCCGAAGCTGCTCAGGGCGCTGACGTGTTGCTGGGCCTGTCGGTAAAAGGCGCCTTCACAGCGGAAGTCATCGCATCAATGGCGCCGAATCCGATCGTGTTTGCCATGGCGAACCCGGATCCCGAGATTACCTACGACGAAGCCAAGGCCGTACGCGATGACATCATCATGGCGACGGGCCGGTCGGATTTTCCCAACCAGGTCAACAATGTACTGGGCTTCCCGTTCATCTTCCGGGGCGCGCTGGATGTTCATGCCACCACTATTAATGAGGACATGAAACTGGCGGCGACGCACGCCCTGGCATCACTGGCGAAGGAAGATGTGCCGGACTCCGTCTGCCGCGCCTATGGGGTTGGGCGGCTGAAGTTCGGTCGGGACTACATCATCCCGAAGCCTTTTGATCCGCGAGTTCTCGTGTGGGAAGCCATGGCAGTTGCCAAGGCGGCCATGGAAACCGGTGTCGCGCAGAACCCGGTGGACTTGGCTGAATATCGTGAACGATTGGAGAGCCGGCTGGGCAAGGCGCACGAAATGATGCGCAGCATGATTCACAAGGCGCAGGCCAATCCCAAGCGGGTCGTGTTTCCCGAAGGCAACCACGAGAAAATACTGCGGGCATGCCACGTACTGCTCGAGGAGAAGATTGCCGTTCCGATACTGCTGGGCAAGAAAGAAGCTATACAGAGAGCAGCAGCAGAGTTGGGCGTTGCCATCGAGGGCGCTGTCATCGTGGAACCGAAGAACTCGCCGCGACGCAACGAATATGTTCAGGAGTTGTACCGGCTGCGCCAGCGGCGTGGCGTCCCCTTTGCATCCGCGCAGGAGCTGATACTGGATCGCACGATCTTCGGCTCTTTGATGGTTCGCATGGGCGATGCTGACGCCATGGTCTCGGGCGTTACGCGCAATTACCCAGACACGATTCGCCCTGCCTTGCAGGTGATCGGCGTACGCGAAGGCATTCACAAGGTAAGCGGTATCTACCTCTTCATCACCCGCAAAGGTGATCTTTACTTCCTGGCCGACGCCACGGTAAACATCGAGCCAACAGCAGAGGACCTAGCCGAGATCGCGCTTTGCGCCGCGCAGGAAGCTCGCCGTTTCGACGTTGAACCGCGGGTAGCGATGCTGTCCTTCTCCAACTTCGGCAGCACCAAGCACCCCTTGTGCGACAAGGTACGTCGCGCGGTGGAGTTGGTGCGCTATGCCGACCCCGCACTGATCATCGATGGCGAATTGCAATCGGACATGGCGGTGAATGGCAAGAAGCTGGAAGCAGCTTTCCCATTCACGACCCTGAAGGGGGGAGCCAATGTGCTGATCTTCCCTGATCTGCAGTCCTGCAACATTGCTGCACGACTGCTGCCGCAACTCGGGGGGGAGAGGCAATCGGTCCTATCCTCTCGGGCATGGCGAAGCCGGTGCATGTGTTGCAACGCAGCTCGGAAGTGGAGGACGTGGTCAACATGGCTACCATAGCGGTGGTCGATGCTCAGGACACGAGTGCCCCGGTGTTTGGGCTCGCGGATGAGGTTGCAGCCAAGTAGATAGAGGGACCAGTCGCAATTGAGGCCACCGGCATAGCTCACTTCGATTGGGCAGTGCCGCTGCTCAGTGTGGCTGGTCCTCAGCTCTCTTTCTTGCACACCTCCAAGACAACGTCCTTCCGTTTCTCTTACTCCCAATTAGTAGGTAATGGAACAGCTACATTCCATCAGGGAGCACTCACGTGAAAACCAACATCATTACTGCTCTGGCTGCAGCGGCGCTATTTATGTGCTCCGCTGTGGTAGTGAACGCGCAAGACAACACCAACCAGAACCAGCAAACGCCGGCCCGCATCATATCCGGGCTAGAACAATAATGCAAATGCTACTGGATGCCTGCAGCAAGGCAGCAACGGCAACGGCTATACGCTGACTGGGCAGGATGGAAGGACCTGGCAACTCACCAGCAATGCCATGGATTTAGGAACCTACATCGGCAAAGAGGTCAGCCGTGGCGGGAACAGAGTCCGAATCCAGAGGCGGCCACCTCAAGAGTGTCTCGACATCGCAACAGGGGAACGAGCACGGCCCCATGGACGTGCTGGATCTGGCCGTGGTGAATGAGAGCTGTCAACGGTAGAGACGTAGAGGTTTGCGTCCATTCGGTGCACGGGGCAGGATCTGCCGTCCCCCGAGTCTGAACCCCGGAGCAGTGAGCTCGTTGTGTCCCGTGCATCGCGCGGCCGCTACAAATTCAGCTAATGGCTGTCGACCGCTAGGTTGTACACTGGCGGCTCTATATGAACCGCCCTCCCTCCTGGCCGGCAGTTCAACCAACGCTCGCTCGCGGGTGGAGGTTGTTGGATCTTTTCCGAACAGCCAGTTCTCGCACCCTGACGCGCACCTTCAGTGCAGTCGCAGTCGCTTGGATTCCACTCGCGGTACCGTCTGCTCTCCGAGGCGGCGCTTCCTTTCTATCGTTTCTCACGGATTACGCCACGCAATCGCGATTTCTCGTCATTCTTCCTGTACTGATCCTGGCCGAGCCACAGTTGCGGGACCGGCTTGCCCTCGTGGCTCATTACTTCCAGGCCGACTTAGTCCCTCGCAACCAATGGCCGGAATTTCAGGCGAGCTGGAACTCCTGCGAGAGACTGCGCGACTCCAGGCTGGCGAAAGCCATGATCGTCCTGCTTACCTACGCAACGGCAGGACTCCTCGGTCAGTACCTCAGCCCGAACGGCTCTGAGTTCGTGTCGTGGTGGAGAGGAGACAGTGGCTTCAAAGCATTCTCGTTGGCAGGAACATGGGCGTTCTTTGTCAGCTATCCGATTCTGGTCTACTTCACATTCTTGTGGACTTGGAGACAGGTACTGTGGGCACGCTTCCTTCGTTCTACGACCCAATTTAAGCTCGCCCTGATCGCCGCCCATCCTGATCACCTGGGCGGACTGGGGTTCCTCGAAGCCTCGACCATGGGGCAAATCCCCTTCAGTTTTTGCATTGGAGTCGGACTGGCTGGCGCCATCGCAAATCGGGTCCTACACCATGGATACCCGCTGATGAGCTATCGCTTCCTGGCCCCGGCTCTAATCGCCGGAGTGCTCTTATTCTGTATTGGACCTTACCTTTTCTTCATCCGAACTCTCTTACAAATGCGGCGCCAGGGGATGTTGTCTTATGGTGCCTTCGCGCGCGCCGTAGGTGAGGAGTTTGAAAAGAAGTGGCTGCATCAAACGGGAAGATTAACCGAAGAGGTATTGTCGGTCCCGGATTTCTCCACTACGGCTGACCTTTACGCAGTGGTGCACAACATCGACGACATTCGCATCGTTCCCGTTGGACTGGTCGATCTGTATGCAATCGTGATCGCGGCTGCGATTCCTTCCATTCCTGTCGTCATCGCTGCAATTCCATTCGATGTCCTCATCAAGGCCGCGATGCGCCTGCTGTTCTGACCGTCACACCGGCGATAATTACACTCCACAATCTGCTAGCCTTAGCACCGTTTTCGTACTAAAGTCAGCTCAAGGTCTGGGGTAACTCTGTCAACACTTGAAGTTGGGATTCCGTGGCGGCGATCAGTTCGCCGCCGGGCTGCCGGGATTTCGTTTGCTGCATGTCACTAAAACAGCCTTTTCCAAGGAGAGGAATATGGACCTCGTAGCGAGTATTCGCAACGTCATGCTGGGTGCGCTCGTCATTGCCAGCTGCTTACTGGTTGGGGGCGCAGTTCCTAGCGCGGCGCAAAGCTCAAAGCCCAACATCGTCATGCTCATGACCGACGACACCGGGTGGAACGATTTCGGTGCCTATTCGGGCGGAGGCATGACGCTCGGCCATCCAACACCCAACATCGACAAGATGGCCAAAGAAGGCGCCGTATTCACCAGTTGGTACGGCCAGGCCAGTTGCACTGCGGGCCGCGCTTCGTTTATGACCGGCCGCATTCCTATCCGCTCCGCGCTTTCGATTGTTGTCGCTCCCGGAGACGAGAACTACCTTCGTCCCGAGACCCCAACTATTGCCGAATTTTTCAAGAAGAATGGCTACTCGACCTACTTCTCCGGCAAGTGGCACCTTGGCGATAAGCCGGTGGCTTACCCTATCAATCATGGCTTCGACGAAATGAAGGAGTTCGCCGCCTACTACGCCGGCGTCTATTCCTATCCCGACACCGATAAGTGGTTCCATCCCTGGTTCCCGTCGTACAACCCTGACTTCGAGAAGATGTTCGATTCCGTGGTGAATCTGTACGAGTGGGAAGGCATGGCTGGCCAGCCCGCCAAGCAAGTTGCCAAGATCACCTATGACTATATGGCGACGATGGACGAACGCCAGGCCGACTACGCAGTCGACTACATCAAAGCCCACGCCAACAGCGGCAAGCCTTTTTTCATGGACGTGAATTGGATCAAGATGCACAACCCGACCAATGCGGCGCCCGACTTCCGCGGCAAGTCGCATCTGGGCGATTATTCAGATTCCCTTATGGAAATGGACGCCGATATCGGCAGAGTACTGGATGCTATTCGCCAGTACGCTCCCAATACCATCGTGATCCTGACCGCCGACAACGGCGCATGGCTCGATGCCTATCCGGATGCCGGAACCACGCCGTTCCGCGGTGAGAAGGGTTCGGCGTTTGAAGGGGGCTGGCGTGTGCCGGCGATCATGACATGGCCCGGACACATTCCGGCGGGCGCGCAATACGGCGAGATGATGTCGCATATCGATTGCTGGTCTACCCTGGCGGCGATGGCGGGCATTACGCCTCCCCCTACTGGCGAGATGAAGGACAACAACGGCAAGCCCATCTATTTCGACAGTATCGACAACAGTGCTTACATCCTGGGCAAGGCGCAACACTCTGCGCGAACTTCGTGGATCTATGTCAATGGTGAGTATCTCAACGCAATCCGCACTGACATTTCCGGGGATCCCAACGAGCCATGGGTGAACATCGCGTGGAAGTTCATTTGGACGGCGAAAGACTCCTGGCTGGGACCGAGCCAAAGCCTGGGCTCCATTCCAGCTGTGTATAACCTCACCATGGATCCATTTGAAAGGTACGACATGATCTTCAACGGAGCCGAAGGTGAAATGAACGGATTGCGGACCTCGCCCGGACGATATGCCGGCGAAGACAACGGCTGGTCGGCCGCACTCTTCTCACAGGCACTCTACGATTTCGACCAGTCCATCATGAAGTATCCGAGCATCCAGCGTTTCCCGGGCGGCGCCTCGAACGACTTGATTCCTGACCTCCAGCATCCTAAGAACCCGCTGCCGCTGCTGGATCCCAAGAATATGCCGAAGGCGGTACCTTCGTCCGACTAGAATCACGACCACGGGGATGAACAAAGGGAGCGTGCACATCGCGGCGCTCCCTATTTTTATGGGTTGTGTCCGCGACCTTCGTCGCGCAAGATGGCGTGTGACTATGGCGGCGAAGATTGCGTTAACGATTGCGCTAATGATGGCGCTTCCGTGGCCCGCACTGGCACAGTCAGAGACCACGGCTGAATTCTGGCCCAGCGTCGATGCTCATGTGCAGCTTTCGGATAACATTCGCCTGCTGGCATTCGTCGGACTAAAGAAAGGAGAGGATTTCGCTCAACAGGAACTCAATGCAGGAGTGGGAGCGGGGTATCAGTGGAAAAAGATAACGAAACCTCATCCCGAGAATATCGATCCCGAGAAGGAGCATCTGTTCTCATTTGGCGGAGGGTACGAACGACTCGATACGCTGCAGTCTGGTAACGGCAGCTACGAGAATCGGATGGTGCTACAAGCCCTGGCTGGGTTCCGGCCACTCTCCCGGTTGTACCTATCCGACCGAAACAGGGTCGAGTTTCGCTGGGTCAATGGCACGTACTCGACCCGCTACCGCAATCTGGTGCTTGGCGAATATGACATCGCCATCCATAACTTTCGCTTGAGTCCTTATGCGTCGGCAGAGGTCTTTTATAACGGAGCAGTCAGCTCGTGGAATGAAGAGCAGTACACTGCCGGCATCGAATGGCCGTACAAGCGGATACTCATGCTCCAGACCTATTATCTACGGCAGAACTGTACCACCTGTACCCCAGCGCACTTGAACGTCGGAGGAGTGACGCTCAACCTCTTTTTCTAGCCGTACGCGCCAGCACCGTTGGACGTTGCCGCCACTTCTTCGCGCGATGCCGGGATGGAGATCACCGCGATACATCCCACGGCATCCTTCCGATTGAGCAGCTGAATGCTGCCGCCATGCGCTTCCACGATGTGGCGCGAAAGTGCGAGTCCGATGCCGCTGCCACTTTCCTTTGTAGTGTAGAAGGGTACAAACGCGTTTTCCGGATTCAGCAAACCGGGCCCGCTGTCGATGACTTGTATCTGCAGGAAATGTGAGTTGAGCGACCAGCGAATCGACACTGGAGCCTCGGAGCGTGGCTCATGTCCTGCCTGGACCACGGCTTCAGCGGCGTTGCGCACGATGTTGATGAGCACCTGCTCCAACTGATCGGGGTCGGCACTGACGGTAACTTCGGGACCGGACTCCACTTGCACGGGAACCCGGTTCTCGAGTGCGGCCGTGCGCTCCAGCAGGCTGCGTATTGGGGTGGGTTGCAGCTTTGGACCTGGCATCTGGGCGATCTGCCGGTAAGCCTGAAGAAAGCGGTTGAGTGAGGCTGATCGGGCTTCGATGATGCCGAGTCCTTTCTCGAAGTCGGCCTGCTCCTGGGCGCCGATTTCCATGCCTTTCACTCGCAGCAAAAGCGTTCCCGCGATCGACTTGATCGGCGTAAGCGAGTTGTTGAGCTCGTGGCCGAGAACACGAATCAGTCGCTGCCATGCGCTGCGCTCCTCTTCGCGCAATGCGCGGCTCACGTCCGACAGCAGAATCAATGTGTGCGGCACGCCCTTTTCACGGAACGTTGTGCGCCGCACCATCCAGCGCGCGTTCGGATTGAGCGGACTGCCCGCGGTGACGCCGGTTTCAGATTGGAAGAATGCCGCGAGGCCGATGTCCTCGGCAGTGCGACCCAGCAGGTCGTCTCTCGACTGTTGCAGCAGGCGCGTCCCAGCCGAGTTCACCAGATTCAGTTTGCCGTTGGGATCAAAGGTAAACAGCGGCGTATCGATCTCTTCCAACACACGCTTCAACAGCTCCGTCGCTTCGACAGCAAACGTCTTTTGTTCCGAGAGAGTATCTGCCAACGCGTTGACTTCCAAAGCAAGCTCGCCGAGTGCGTCATTGGGAACTGCACCTCGGGCACGGAATGAGAAGTCCTCCTCGCGCAGCGACGAGACAACATTGGTGAGCGTTTGCAGAGGACGAATGACCTGGTCGTGCAGAACAGCTTCGAAGATCACAAAAAAGATGAGGAGAAGTATTCCAAGAGACCACTTGGTATCGCGCGACCAGTTCTGTTGCGAGATCAACAGAATGGAGACAATCAATCCCGGCCCCGCCAGCAACAGCGAGAACACTCGAATGCGACGCTCGTAAACTCGGCGTCGTCTCCGCTTGTGCGGCGGGTATGCGCTCGCCGGCCCATGTCGGCTAGATGCCATGCTTTTCCATGCGCCGGTAGAGTGCGCCACGGCTTAGCCCGAGCGCTTCGGCTGCCTGCGTGACATTCCCCTGGAACCGCTGCAACGCCTTGCGGATGAGCACAGCTTCCATCGATTCCAGGCTCATGTCGTCGACCGTGACTGCGCCGGTACGCTGCTGTGAGAGTCCGAGATCGGCCGCCTGCAAGTCGGAGGAGCGGCACATGAGTACGGCGCGCTCCAGCGTGTGCTCCAACTCGCGGACATTGCCCGGCCAGGGATGCTGTAGCAGGGCCTGTAGCGCAGCCGGCTCGAAGCCGCGAATGTCGCGACGATACCGGCTGGTATAGCGAGACAGGAAGTACCCCGCCAGCACCGGAATGTCTTCACGGCGATCGCGCAAAGGCGGCAGCTGAATTTCTACGGTGTTCAGGCGGAACAGCAGATCTTCGCGGAATTGTTGGTTAGCGCACGCCGCATGCAGGTCCATGTTGGTCGCGGAGATGACGCGTACATCCACCTGCTTGGAGCGCGACGAGCCGACCCGTTCGATCTCTCCCGATTCCAAAATGCGTAGCAGCTTGGCCTGTTGGCGATAGGGAACATTGCCAATTTCGTCGAGGAAAATTGTGCCGCCGTGCGCCAGTTCAAAGCGCCCAATGCGGTCGGTCTTGGCATCGGTGAACGCCCCTTTAACGTGGCCAAACAGCTCGCTTTCGAAAACCCCTTCGGAGAGCGCGCCCGTATTTACGGCCACGAGCGAACGCTGCGCGCGCGCCGAGAGCGCGTGAATCGTCTGCGCGACAACTTCCTTGCCGGTACCGTGCTCGCCCAGGATCAGCACGTTCGCGTCCGACGGCGCGATGCGCGTAATCGTCTCCATCACACTCTTCATGGTGGGCGCGGTGGCGATGAAGTCGGGGCGATTCTCCGCCTTGAGCAAGCGGTTCTCGGCTTCCAGGTGCTGCGCTTTTTGCAGCGCGCGATACAGCTCGATCTGCGTGCGAACGATGGAAACCAGGCGTTCGTTATCCCATGGCTTCTGGATGAAGTCGCGGGCGCCGCGTCGCATGGCTTCAACCGCAAGCTGCACGTTGGCCCACGCCGTCATCACGATGACCGGCAGATTGCTGTCGATGGCCACGATCTCAGAGAGCAGCGTGAGACCTTCCTGCCCCGAGGTGGTATCACGCGTGTAGTTCAGGTCGATGAGCACCGCGTCATAGTTGTCGAGCGACAGTGCCTCGCGCACCAGAGCGGGAGAGCGCGCCGTATCGACCTGGTATCCCTGCGCGCTGAGCAACAACTCGATGGCGTCGAGGATGTCCTGTTGATCGTCCGCCGCCAGCACCCTGGGGCGTTCGCTGTCCACAGTACGGGGCCTGCGGGCTGAGCGTACCGGATTCATGTCCCTACTTTCGAGAGCTGGCTGTACCATTGATCGCGTCCTGCACCTGAACGCCATTATGTTCTAAAGTTCTTCCTGTTGCACGGTCCAGCTCGACCCGCGACTTTTCATAGACTGTCATGGCGTTCACGAAATCAAGCTGCGCGAGGGCCAAGTCGCGTTGCGCTCCCAGAGTTTGAAAGCTCGAAGCCGCGCCCAACTGCTGCTCTTTCTGGGTTATTTCGAACAGGTGCTGCGCCAGGTCCCGACCCTTGGTGGCTGCCGCGACACGGGCGGCGCTCTGCTCCAAGGCATAGCGCGCGTTGCGGACTTCGATGCGAATCTGCTTCTTCAGCTCTTCCAGCCGAACTTCGGCCTGACGATATTCCAGCTCAGAACGGTATTGGTCGGCCTTCGCCACGCGATTGCGCAATGGGATGTTCAGCGATGCCCCAACGTAATAATCCGGCGCCGAACCATTGAAGGCGTTGCTGAAAGCCCCTCCGAAATCTCTGGGCACGGTGTTCATTCCTCCCAGCGTATACGCCGGGTTATCCTGGCCTGCGAGCCCGGTTCCTCCATACGACGCCACCAGGTCAACCGTCGGCAGCAGGGCATTACGCGCTGCCTTGCGGCTGATCTCGCGGTTGTGCAGGTCGACGATCGATTCGGATAGCTCCGGCCGTGCCTGCAGCGCCTCTTGAATGAGATCAAGAATTGGCACCACCGCCACCTGTACTGTCCTGCCCTGCAGGGAATCAGTGGGAATGACAGGCATCTCCTCCAGCACGGGATCGTCGAGCGATTTTGTCAGTGCGTTCTTGATTAACGATTCCTGCAACTGAAGGTTGGTGCGAGCAATCGTCAAGTCCTGATCGCGTCGCGAGACCTCGGCTTCGGCCCGGGTGACATCGAGCTCGGGGATGGCCTGCAGGTTGAGCTGCTTGCGGGCGATGTCGAGCGACTGCTGCGCGAAGGCCAGCGACTGCTCGTTCACCCGCGCCTGTTCGTAGGCGCTGACCAGGTCCCAGTAGATGTTTTCAATCTGCGTGACGGTTGCGATCACCTGGTTACGGAAGGCGATGTCAGAAATTTCCTTGTTGTTTTTCGCGATGCGCAGGTAACGCAGGTTGGGTCCAAAGCCGAAGCCTGCGAGCAACGGTTGCCGGACTTGAAACTGGGTTTGCGCGTTCAGCGCCGGCGACAAACTGGTATAGATGCTGTTGACGGTCTGCCGATTATTGAAAAACTGGGCGGTCACAACGGTGCCGGTCGAGAACGCCTGCTGATAAGCAAGATCCATGGTGCCGGTGTTTTGTTGAAGCGTCGGCACACCATTCAGTTGCAGGTTGGCCTGCGGCAGCGTGAGGTGTTCGACGCCACCGTTGCCCGTAATCAGCGGGTCGAAGCTGGGAACGTTGGTACCGGTACCAAGCGTCGATTCGACGATGCCGGACGCGCCTGCACCTGCACCGCCGGCGCCGCCAGTCGTACCGCCTGCGCCCGCACCTGGAGCTCCGGCTCCGAAGCCACCGACGCCGCCGCCCGGCGTGTTCTGCACAATACCGGTGTTGACTCCGCGGAAGGTGCCGCCCGCTTTCGTACGCAGAATGTCGGTGTCGGCAATCGGCAAGTTGTAGCGCGCGATCACCAGGTCGAGATTGTTTTCAAGTGCGAGATCAATCGCATCGCGCAGCGAGATATAAAGCTTGCCGTCGCGAATCAGCGATTGCAGCAGCGACGAGTTTCCCATATCCGGTTGCGGAACCGTCGCCGGCGAGTATGGCGCGAGGGGGCCGTACGACCTTGGCATCTGCAACGAAAGCGGGGTGGCCAACGCAACATGCGGCTGTGGTGCCGTTGGCAGCGAAGAAGTTTGCTCCTGCGATTGCGAAGCTGCTGCGGGAGCGGCTTGCTCCTGTGGCTGCGATTGCGAAGGCGAGGTCGGTGGCGCTTGCTCCTGCGGCTGCTGTGCCAACGTGGTGAGTGGAGCGCCGAAGAGCATAGCGGCGAGGGCCAGGACTGCACAGGGCTTGCGGAGGTATTCGATCACCGGGCCACCACCTCGCGCGCAGCATTGCGTTCTTCTGAAACAATCCAACCATCGCGCAACTGTATAGTCCGTCCGCCATAGGCTGCGTTGGCCTCCGAGTGGGTTACTTGCACGATGGTGGTTCCTTCACGATTCAACTCGCAGAAAAGCTCCATGATCTCCCTGGCGTGGGTGGAGTGCAGGTTGCCGGTTGGCTCATCGGCCAAAAGCAAAGCGGGTTTGTGAATGATGGCGCGCGCAATGCCCACGAGCTGCTGCTGCCCACCAGAGAGCTGGCTGGGATAGAGGTCTTTCTTGGCGACGATCTGAAACCGGTCCAGCGTATCGGCGACCATTGCCTGCCGCTCCGATTTGGGGATGTCTTTGTACGACAGCGGCAGATCGATATTCTCCTGCACCGTCAGGTCGTCGATCAGGTGATAGCTCTGGAAGACCATGCCGATGTTGCGCTTGGCAAGCTCGGCACGTCCCTTGCGCTTGAGCTCATGCACCGGCTGCTCGCCGAAGAAGTACTCGCCGCGCCATTCGTCATCCAGCAACGCCAGCACGTTCAGCAGGGAAGACTTGCCCGCGCCGGAAGGACCCATCAGCGTGAGGAACTCGCCGCGCTGGATCTTCAAGTTGATCCGGCGCAGCACCCAGGTCTCGCCTGCGGCAGTCTTGTAGCTTCGTTCAACGTCTATGAGATTAATCATGAGATTTTCTATTCGTATCGCAGCGCTTTCATGGGCTCGACCGCGGCCGCTCTCCGCACCGGCAGCAGCGCAGCTGCCAGCACGACAAAGGCGATAATGCCGACCACTGCCAGCAGAGTGACCGGGTCGTGGTTCGTGACGCCGAACAGTTGGTTGCTCAACAGCCGTCCGGCCGCAATGGCCAGCGGAACAGCGACAACAAAGCTGATGAGCAGCAGGCGGCCGACCTCGCCGAACATCATGCGCAGCACCGCCATACGATCGGCGCCCAGCGCCATGCGAATGCCAATCTCGCGCGTGCGCTGTGTGGCCGAGAACGCCAGCACGCCATAAAGACCGATCGCGCACAACAGCGTCGCCAGCACTCCAAACGCGGTCGCCAGGAAGGTCACCAGCTTCTCGGTGTTGAGTTGTGTGTCGATCTGTTCTTCCATCGGACGGAACCCGTCCAGCGCCAACTTAGGATCGATCTGCTGAACTGCGGCTCGCACGCTGCTCATTAGGACCTCCGGTGGCGACGAGGTCCGCAGGTAATAAGTCATATCGAAACGGCGGCGCTCGGTGTCGCGATCGATTGCGAGATAGCCCGTCGGCTTGGCCGGGGTGCGCAAATCCGAGTGCTTAATATCACGCACCACTCCGACAATCTGGATATCGGTTTTTGCGGTCGCTCCTCCACCGATTCCGTAATACCGGCCGATGGCGGCTTGTGGACTGGCGAACCACTTCTTGGCAAATGTTTCATTGATGACGGCGACCTTAGCCGCATCGGGGCGATTGTCCTCGTCGGTAAACGCTCGTCCGGCGACTAGCGGCATGTCCATGGTCGCGAAATAACCGGGTGTGACTTGCCCACGTTCGACATCGGTGTCGTCCTGCGAGGATTCCGGTATGCCCGCCACCGTGATGTTCGTGCCGGTGTCGTTGCCCGAGAGCTCGGGATCATCGGTCGCAGCGACCGACTTCACGCCAGGAAGCGCGTTCATCGCGTCAACTAGACGCCGCGTAAGCGCGGGAGCGCTGGTCTTGTCATATCCCGCCAGCATGGGGTCGATGGTGAATGTCAGCAGATGATCCGGGCGAAAGCCGATGTCGACGGAGCGCAAGTTCTTCATCGTGCGCACGAAAAGCCCTGCGCCGAACAGCAACAGCACGCTCAATCCGATCTGGACGCCGACGAAAATTTTCTTGATTCGCGATTGCCGTGCAGTCGCGGTGCTCACCTGCTGTTTCAACGCAGCTGACAGGTCGGGACGCCAGAACTCCATCGCCGGCACCAGACTAAAGACCAGCCCGGCCAGAATACCGACGACGAGGTTGAAGGCAAACACGCGCAGGTCAAGACCCGAGCCGAACGGGTGCATGTTTGGGTCCGTGAACATTTTGCTTTCGAGGAAGCTGGTCAGCTCAGGAGCCAGCAGCAATCCGAGCAGGCCGCCGCCAATGCCGAGCAGCATGCCTTCCATCAGCAGCTGCTGCACAATGCGGCTCCGCTTGGCGCCCAGCGAGTAACGTACCGACATCTCGCGCGTGCGTCCGGCGGCGCGCACCAACAATAGGCTGGCAAGGTTGGCGCAGGCGATGACGATCACTAGCACGACCATTCCCATCACGATGAGCAGCGGAGTGCGTATCTGGTCGCGTAACGGCGAGAAACCGCGGCGCGCATCGAGCAACGAGACCTTTGATTTGGCGACGAAACGTTCTACAAACTTGTCATCATGGCTGTGTATTTCTTTCAGCTCTTCCTGGCGCAGCCCTTTCCACAGCGGCTCCAGACCGGCCTCGGCCGTGGCCACGGACTCGCCCGGTTTGAGCCGTGCAATGATGTTCAGCCAGCGCGAGCGATGCTTGTCTAAATCGTTCCAGCCGGGCGTCACCTCCGCCTTCATCATCATGGGAACGAACAGGTCGGGACTGTCGCCCACCACCACACTCTTAAAGCCGGGAGGAGCGACGCCGACGATGGTAAAAGGATGTCCGTTGATCGACAACGTGCTGTTCAGCACCCCGCGATCACTGCCGAAGCGGCGTACCCAGTACTCGTAACTCAGGACGGCGACGGGATCGCGTTCCTGCACCTCGTCGTCGCTCGGCATGATGAGCCTTCCCATCGCCGGCGAGAGTCCGAGGACCTGGAAGTAATTTCCCGAGACCAGCTCCGCCATCCCGAGCTTCGAGTCGTTGTGATACTGCACCCCGACTTGCGCCGGAGTGCGTGCCAGCATGCCGTCAAACACGGAGCTTTTGTCGCGCAGGTCGCGGTACATCGGGTAGGAGAAGTAAAGATGATCGTCTCCGCCCCACGAACTCACATGACCGGAATCGCTTCCGACCGATTTAAGCTGAACCAGCCCGCCGGGATCCTTCACCGGCAAGCTGCGCAGCAACACCTGATCGAGCAGGCTGTAGATGGCCGTGTTTGCTCCGATGCCCAGCGCCAGGATGCACATGGCGACAATGGTGAATCCCGGGCTCTTGCGCAACTGGCGCAGCGCGTAACGAAGGTCCTGTAGCAGAGCGCTCATTTTCTATTCCTCTCTCAGCGTTCGCATGGGATCGAGCTTCGACGCGCGGCGCGCCGGCAGATAGCTGGCCAGCAAAACCGTTGCGGCCAGCAGGGCAGAAGTTGCAAGCAAGGTAACCGGGTTGAACAAGCTGGTCGCAAACAGCATGCTGGAGAGCACGCGTCCCGCGACGAACGTCGCGAAGATTCCAATCGCCAACCCTGCGACAGCCAGTTCCATGCCGCGCCGCAAAACCAGTGTGAGAACGTCGGAGCGGCCAGCGCCCAGCGCCATACGAATGCCCAACTCACGCATGCGCATATGTACGCCGTAGCTGATGACGCCATATAGGCCGAGCGACGAAAGCAGCAGAGCCAGACCGGCGAACATCGAGAGAAGCACCACGATGAATCGGCGGCTCACCAGGGAAGCGTCGATGCGTTCGTCCATCGTCTTAACGTCGTAGACCGCCTGATTGGAATCTACCTGGCGCACTGCATTGCGGACCGCGTCTGTGAGGGAGCGCGGGCTGGCGCTGGTGCGCACCGCGATCTCCATCTCTCGATCGGGCGATTGCGAGAACGGCAGGTAATAGAAGCCCTCTTTGTTGTCTTGTTCGAGCGAAGTCACACGCGCATGCTTTACCACGCCAACAATCGTCATCAACGTGCTCTGGTCGGCAGGTGCCGCGCCAAACGAGATGCGCTGTCCGATCGGATCCTGGCCGGGCCAGTAATCACGCGCCAGTGTCTCGTCGACTATGGCGACCTTCTGCGTGGTGGCCTGATCGGTTGTGGCGAAGAAGCGGCCCCTGACCAGCGGGATTTTCAGGGTCGAAAAGTAGTCAGGCGTAATGGAGCGAATATTCCCATGCGGAGGAGGAGTATTGGGAGCCAGCACCTGGCCGACAATGACAAATGACGCCGACCCACCATTGGCGGAGAAGGGCAGCGAATCGGCAAGGGCGGCGTCCGTAACCCCCGCCTGATTCTTGAGTTGCGTCTCCAGCGCCTGCGCAAAAGCGGCTTGCTGTTCGTCGTTCTTGTAGGTGTCGCGCGGCAGCGTCATGCTCGCAGTAAGTAATCCTTGCGGCTCGAATCCGCTGTCGACATGCTCCAGTTGTCGCAGGCTGCGCACCAGCAATCCGGAGGAAACCAGCAGCAGCATCGCAAGTGCGATTTCGCCGATGACCATGGCCGAGCGCAGCCGCTGGCGTCCCTTGCTCGAAGTCTCCGAACGCCCGCTCTCCTGCAAGGACTGGAACCAGCGAAGATGCGTCATCTGGTAGGCCGGACCGACACCGCAAATGATCGCGCACAACACGCCGGCGGCAATTACGTAGAGCAATACAGGCAAGCTGATTTGCACATGCAGGTTGTGCACCAGGTTTTCAGGCGCCAGCATCAGCAACAGCGGAATCGTGGTACGCGCCAGGACCAGGCCGAATGCGACACCCACCACCGCAAGCACCGCGCTTTCCGTGAAGGCCTGCGCCAGCAACGTTCCACGCCCGGCGCCCAGTGCTATGCGAATCGAAGTCTCGCGTTGGCGGTCAGAAGCGCGCGCCAGTTGCAGACCTGCGATATTGGCGCAAGCGATGAGCAGCACGAGAATAACTGCGCCCAGCAACACCGATAACGGTTTGCGAAGGTCGCCGGCGACGTACTCCAAAAGCGGCACGGAGAACAGGCCCCAACCCGAGAGCTTCGCGAAGCTCTTCTCGCCCTCGGAGTTGGCGTTCTCGCGCGCCTTCATCGCCAGATATTCATTCACCTGCTCGATGCTCACGCGCGGGACGCATCCGCGCCACTACAAACATGTTTTCGTTGTAGCGGTAATTAGAGTCATGGAGGCGCGCCGGCGGCAGCGCCAGAGGTGTCCACACATCGGACTGATTGGGCCAGCCGAACTCCGGCCCCATCACGCCAATGATTTCGTAAGCCTGCTGGTTGAGCGTGATCTTGCGGGCTACAATGTTCGGGTCGCCGCCGAAACGCTTCTTCCAGGTGGGATACGAAAGAACCACAACGTGATTCGCTCCCGGCACATCCTCTTCTGCCACGAACGTCCTGCCCAGAATCGGCTTGGCAAGAAATGTATCGAAGAATTGCCATGATACCGCCGCATTGACCAGGCGCTCCGGGCCGCGGCCCTCGGGCAGGTAAGAGAGGTTGTTCACCTGCATCGCGGCGGTTGCGGAAAGCAACTGCGTGCCTGCTTCGGCATCAGCAAAGTCGGGCGCTGACATACCGATGTTGTTCAGTTCGGCAGGAGTGTTGTAGTGCACTCGAATCGCCAGCATCCGCGCCGGATTGGGTAGGCCACTGGGATTCAGCAGTACCGCATTCATTACGCTGAACACGGCCACGTTCGCGCCGATGCCAAGCGCCAGCGTAAGCGCGGCGACGATGGCGAATCCTCGCGAACGATTGAGCTGGCGAAATGCGTAACCCAGGTGCTGTGACAACGAACTCATGACACACTCCACGTGCCGGTTTGAAAGGGCACGCCTTCAGGCTGCTGAAAAACTCTGCTGTGCGACGATTCGCGTCAGGGCACGACATCAGTCGTGCCGAAAAGTCCTATGATTCTCCCATCGCGGGCGGACCTTAGTCCGCGAGCGACCTGCGCCTTCGCCGTTTGCGGCACGGCTGAAGCTCGTGCCCTGTCAAAACCAGATCAAATGCTTCGAGCCGGGCCAAATCAGTTCACCTCTTGAATGAGTTTCTTCAGCTCTTCCTCGCCCACCACTTTTCCGTCGAACAGGTGAACTTCGCGTTCGGCGTGAGCAGCGAAGCGGGGATCGTGCGTCACCATGCAAATGGTTGCGCCCTCGCGATGCAGGTTTTGCAGCAGCTCCATCACGGCTTCGCCGTTGCGGGAGTCGAGGTTTCCCGTGGGCTCGTCCGCCAGCAGGATCGACGGCTTGCCGGCCAGGGCACGGGCCACGGCAACACGCTGCTGCTGACCGCCTGAGAGCTGCGAAGGATAGTGCCGCAGACGATGCGCCATGCCGACCTTCTCCAGCGACTCCATCACCCGCTGCTTGCGGTCGGCGCTCGACATGCGCTGACGATAGGTGAGCGGCAGCTCGACGTTCTCATACACCGTGAGATCGCCGATCAGGTTGAAACTCTGAAAGATGAATCCGATTTCCTGGTTGCGAATGCGCGAGCGCTCCGCGAAATCCAGGTTCGCCACCGGTTTGCCGTTTAGCGTGTAGCTGCCGCTGGTGGGCGTATCGAGCAGTCCGATAATCGATAGCAGCGTCGATTTGCCGCAGCCCGACGGACCCGACATGGCAACGTACTCGCCGCGGTTGATGGTGAGATGAATGCCCGAGAGCGCATGCGTCTCGATCTCATCGGTGAAGAAGACTTTGGTCATGTCCTCGATGTGAATTAAGGTCTGGCCATTATTCATTGCTTCGCCTCTCTCAAGAATCTTGTCAGTCAAGCTTGATGCGATCGGTGTTGTCCCAGCGCGACATGTCGGAAAGGATCACGGTGTCGCCTTCGTGCAGTCCTTCTTCGATCTGGATCGCGTTCACCGATGCCCGACCCACCTTTACCGGCACGCGTATCGCGTATTGCCCTGACGGATCGAGCTTGAACAGGCTGATGGTGCTGTTCTCCTGTCCGAAGGCCGGACGTCCGACATAGAGCACGTTGTCCAGCTTTTCCAGGTCGATGGTGCCGTCCACGCTCAAGTCCGGTCGCGCGCCCTTGGGCAACTCACCAGTGATACGCACGTCAACCGTTACGGTTCCGTTCTGCACTGCCGGGTCGACGCGGATTACCGTTCCGGCGGCTATGCCGTTGTGGGTATCGATGCTCGCGGGTTCGTTGATCTGCACGTCACGCGCTTGGGTCTCAGGAATCTTCAGCGACGCAATCAGGTGCTCGGGCTGAACCACTTTTGCCAACATGGTGCCGGGCAGTACGTGCTGCCCCACCTGCAAAGGCATATCGACCAGCACGCCAGGGATACCGGCGCGCACGTTGAGATCATCAAGCTGCTTCTGCTTGAGCTGTGCCAGAGCCCGCATCTCATCGACTTTCGCTTCCTGCACGGCAAGCTGCGAGCGAATCGCCTGCTGGTTGATCGTCAAGCGCTCTTTCTCGATGTCGTTACGCGTATTGAGCTCGGTCGCTTTGCCGCTGGAAGCCTTGTAGGTCAGCCCGGAGATTACGCCGAGGTTGTACAACTCCTTGTCGGTCTCCGCCTGTAGTTGCGCCTGCGAATAATCCGCGCTCACGGTGGCGGCGCCGGCCTTCTGCGTCATAAGATCGCTGTCGAGCTTAACTTTCAGGCTTCTCAATTCTGCTTCGGAGGCTTTCAGTTGCAAGTCAGCATCGGCCGCGGCCTGTTCTGTCGCAGGATTGCTCATCTGTAAAGCACGGTATCCGGCTTCACTTCGGTGCCGGGCAGCACCAGAATGCGTACCACCGTAGCTTCGGTTTCAGCGGGAATCTGGCGCACGTCTTCGGGGCTCGGCACCAGCGTGCCCAGACCTCGCACCTGGCGTAGAAAGGAGCCGCGCTTGACCGTGTCGGTCCAGACGGTGCTACGTTCAACCGTGGGAGCGGCGGGTTTGAGCCGCGACACTCCGATGAATGCGGCGCCTGCGATCACGATGGCGACTACGCCGATCAGCGCCTGCTTGCGCCGCTTCTGCTTCTTAAACTCGGGCCGAGCGATATCCATCGACATGGATAAGCACTTGCTGTTCCAACGGCCGGAGTTGGCGGTCGCCAAGAAGCTCCACCCGCTCAACAAGTTGCACGCTCTGGAGCAGCGATCTGCGGCGCGCAGCTGTTCCGCTATCCTACGAAGGTGTCCATTTTCGGACGCGGGGCAGAGTAGCAGAAAATTCTTCCCTGGGCGCGGCTTTGTCCACTTCTGAACGTAACCGCTCGCGAGCGAACGCGCTTGCGGATCTCCGGCAACGGCAAGTGGCATCGAATATGACCTTTACGGCTGGCGACCAGAGTGCTCGCGGTTTACTTGTCATGTGGAGGAGAGATGCCGGGCTTAGTACAGGATCTTCGTTACGCCTTTAGGCAATTACGCAAGTCGCCGGCGTTCACCATCGCTGCCGTGGTGACGCTCGGTTTGGGCATCGGAGCCAACACGGCAATGTTCAGCGTGATGAACGCGGTGCTGTTGCGCTCGCTGCCGGTTCCTGAGCCTGACCGTGTCTTCAACCTGCGCGTACCCACCGACCAGCCTTACGGAGCGACGAATACCGGCAACGGTGACACTTCATTTTCCTACCCTGTGTTTCAGGCGTTGCGCGAGCGGCACGACGTTTTCTCCGATGTGATCGCCACGGCTCCATTGGCGATCGGCAAAACCAGCATTCGCATCGGCACGGAGCCTGAGCTAGCTGCGGGAGAAATCGCCAGTGGCAATCTTTTCTCCGGGCTCGGCGTGAAGATGGCTCGCGGACGAAGCTTCACCGTCGAGGACGAGTCAGCGAAATCGCCGGTTGCGGTGCTGAGCTACCAATTCTGGACGCGCCGCTTCAATCGCGATCCCGACGCGATCGGCAAGACGCTTTATGTGAAGGGATTCCCGCTCACCATCATCGGTGTCTCTGCAGAGGGATTCACCGGACTGAAGCGCGGCCCGGGCGATGTGGATTTCTGGGTGCCGATGCAGGACCGCCTTGAACTCAACGCCTGGGGAGATAACGGCGAAGACGAGAAGACTTACTACTCGCTACCCAAGTGGTGGTGCCTGCTTTTGACCGCTCGTCTGGCTCCGGGAATTACGCCGGAACAGGCTGTCGCTCGCGTGCAGCCAATGTTTCAGGCGAAAGCTTACGAGCCGATTGGACCACCGAAGCCGGGCGAGCAAAAGGTGAATCTGGCGCTGACGCCGGCGAAAGGACTTGACGCTTACACCTCCGATTACCAGAAGCCGCTGTATCTTCTGATGTCGTTGGTTGGGTTGGTACTGTTCATCGCTTGCGCAAATGTCGCGCTCTTGCTGGTGGCCCGCAATCAGGCACGTCAGCGGGAATTCAGTTTACGGCTCGCGCTCGGCGCAGGCCGAGGCGACCTGTTTCGCCAGTTGTTGACGGAGAGCCTGCTTCTGGTACTCGCAGGAGGCTTGCTGGCGTGGGCGTTTGCTTTGCCGGCTACTACCGCCCTGGCCACGTGGGCACACTTGGATTCAAGCCTGCGTCCCGATACGACGGTACTGCTGTTCACCCTCGCAGTTCTGGTGTCGGCGGCGGTGGCCTTCGGCCTGGCGCCGTTGTTCGATGCGCTGCGGGTTCCGGCGGGACTCGCGCTGAAAAGCTCCAGCCGGATTGCGACCCAGGATAAGCAGAAATCACGGTTCGGACAGCTGGTTGTTGCACTTCAGATTGCTCTGTGCGTTGTGCTGCTGGTTGCTGCCGGCTTGCTGCTGCGCAGCATGCGCAACCTTGAGAATGTTCCCCTTGGCATGCGCACTCAGGGGCTCGTGGTGTTTGGCATCGATCCTCAGGGTATGCGTAGCAAGGAGCAGGTGAACGAGTTTTATCAAACGCTGCTTTCCCGGCTGCGCGTGTTGCCCGGAGTCGAGTCGGCGACGCTGGTTGGACTGCGGCCTGGAGCGGGCTGGAGCAACAACGACGACGCGATGGTGGATGGCGTAAGTCCGAAAGTGACGACGGAGAAATATGCACCGCTGCGCGGCAATACGGTTGGTGCCGACTTCTTCCACACCATGGGCATTCCTGTGCTGCTGGGGCGGGGAATTACGGATAGCGACACCGCGACGTCGCCGCGAGTTGCCGTGATTAACCAGACCTTCGCTGACCGCTATTTGCATGATCGGTCCCCACTCGGCCATCAGGTAGGTAAGAAAGGATCGGAGCGGACGATCGTGGGCGTGGTCGGCAACAACAAGTACACCGGCCTGGACGAGAAAGACCTTCCCATGATGTGGACGCCCTACACCCAGGTAAGCGGCAGTGGCGCCGGGGAGATGCAGGTAGAGCTGCGGGTCAACGGCGATCCTCTCTCTGCTCTACCCAATGCTGCAAGGGTGGTTCACGAGATGAACCCGAATCTGCCCTTGCTCGATCCCATCACCCAGCAGGAGCAGTTCGAGCAATCGATTGCTCCCCAACGCCTGTTCTCGCGACTCGCCGTTTTCTTCGGATTTCTGGCGGGACTGCTGGTTGCCACGGTCTGTATGGAACGCTGGCGTATCGAGTGAGCCATCGCACCGTCGAGATCGGCGTGCGGCTGGCCGTCGGTGCCCAACGCGGTGAGGTCCTGCTGATGGTGTTGCGCGAGAGCCTGCTGCTTGCAGGTATCGGGGTTGCGATTGGATTGCCGCTGGCAGTGGCCGCTTCGCGTTTGCTGCGCGCCATGCTCTTTGGTGTCACTCCGCACGACTGGCTGACGTTCGTCGGAGCGCTAGTGATCGTTGTGGTGGTTGCGGTGAGCGCAGCATTTTTCCCGGCGCGCCGCGCCGCCAGCACCGATCCGATGCAAGCGCTGCGTACGGAGTAGCGTTCTGCACGCGACGATTCATGATGCGCTGTCATCCTGACCGAGGAGCGCAGCGACGAGTCGAAGGACCTCTATTCCGGGTGTCATCCCGAGCGGAGAGAGACTGCGCTGCTTCGCTAGAACTCTGTTTGCCGGTGGCATTCTAACCTGCAATCCCCCGGACGGCTGCGGCACCGTGAGGATGATCAAGCCGTAGCGGGATCGTGGTCGCTCATCACAAGGAGCTGTGACAAACTCGCTTGGCGCCCGAGCCCTCGGTTGCGTAGAATTGCGTGTTGAGGACGAGGGAGATTTGTCTCCCTCCGAATCGTGCTCTTTGATGGGGAGGCGTGACGCGATCGCACCGTTATAGCGCCTGTTGGCTGCCGTTAACCACTTTAAAGACACTCAAATACTTCCACCCAGCGAAAATCGCAGTTAACTCTTTTGCTCCCAAGATTTTGCCTGTAAGTCTCACGCGCTCAATATTTTGCAGACCAATTTTTAAAACGGCTGATTGTTTTCAAGATTTTAGGGCAGGGTGGGGGGAGGGGGGTACCCCGAATTCCGTGGGCACATCTCTGTTGTCGGCTGTGAACGGTAATTGTACCGATGAGTCAACACAGCCTTTCGCCGACGCCATATCCACCAGGGCCCAGAGCGAAAAAGACCAAGGTCTCCCGCGGACCGCACACGAGACGAATGGTTGTGCCGTCGGCTAAAGCCGACTCCCAATCTTCAAAATGACGCCCACCAGCGTTCCGCTGCGCTCCACGCTGGGCTAGACTGACTCGCGCCTATGGCGCTGGCGTGTGGGCCTGTCCGGTGTCGCTCAAATCGTGGCGGCAATCAGAAGAACTATTTTCCCGCTCCCACCAACTGCTCCAACTCCGTCGCCATCTGCTCGACGAAGGCCGCCTCATCGTTTACCGCTTTCGCAACTCTTGGGACCTCCGACTCTGCCAGCTTGTAGTCTTTCAGCTCGATACTCTCGCGAATGCCGGAGACCGTCTTGGGCGCGTAACCGGTGTAGAGTCCCGGCGCGTAGAGCATGTGCTTGTAGTAAGGACGCGTCGGAAGGCCCGCCGGATCGAGCAGAAGCCGCTCCGCGGTGAGCAGCCGGTCGTTCAAAGCAGTCAGCTTCGCCTGATCCAGGTTGGCTTTCATGGCAGCATCCAACGCCTTGTTGTAGTGCTCGCCCGATTTCGCCAAGGCGTCCGCAGCATTTTGCAGTGGAGCGAAATTGATGAACGGCGGCACAGCTTCCTGCTTCGGTGCGACCTCGGGACGGCGCGGATCGTTGATCGCGTGATAGACGCCATCTTCGAGTTCGCGATTCGTTTCCTTCACCTGTTCCTGTTTCTGTTTCAGCAACTCCTGCACTTCTTTCAGGTATTGGTTCACCGCGTCGGAGAGGCTGCTGAAGCGATAGGGAAGTACGTCGGCATCGGCGAGTCGCATGACCGTCATGCCAATGGTTTGGGCCAGAGCTTTGCCGTAAACAAAGTCGGTATCGGAGAAGTGGGTGAACCAATAGAAGTCGTCGTAGATGGAGTGATAAATCCCTTCGGGATCCTCTCCGCCGTAGCCCATATTGAGCGACGCGACTCCGAGGTGATGCACAAAGACGGTGTAGTCGGTACCCGATCCCAGCGCGAACAATTTCCAGTCGCTGCGATTGCGAATCGCCGCGCGCGCCTCGGCGTCTTTGGCGTCGTGGATGCGCTCTGCCTGCGCGCGCTTCCAGACCGAGATGTTGGCCTCGGGATCCTGCACGTCGCGAGCTACGCCGTTGACCAGCGACTCCAGCGAATGCGAGCCCTCAGCTTCAAGAAAACCGCGGCCGTTGCCATCCGTGTTGATGTAGGCAACCGCATGTTGCTGCAATTCGGCAGCATGAGTCTCCGCCCACTCGGTCGATCCGAGCAGCATGGGTTCTTCGCCATCCCAGGAGCAATAAATGATGGTTCGCTTGGGCTGCCATCCCTGCTTGTGCAGCTCACCCATAGCGCGGGCTTCTTCCAGCAACGCGATTTGCCCCGAGATCGGATCTTCTGCGCCGTTCACCCAGGCGTCGTGATGATTGCCGCGCACCACCCATTCCTCGCCTTCGCCAGTGCCTGCCATTCTGGAAATGACGTCATAGACCGGACGCAGCTTCCAATCGAAGCTGACGGCGAGACGGACCTTCGCCGCTCCGGGACCAACGTGATAGGTGATGGGCAGCGCCCCGCGCCAGGACTGGGGCGCGACCGGACCGGTCAGCGCTGCGAGCAGCGGCTGCGCATCGCCGTAGGAAATCGGCAGCGTTGGAATTGGGGCAAGGTTCTTCGCGTCCTTGATGTCGAGCCGCTTGGCGTCTTTGGTTGCGCCAACGCCCGGAGTCAGTGGATCGCCGGGATAAGCATGCGGGAAATCCATCACACTTCCGCGCTGCACGCCTTGCGCAGGACGCATCGGGCCTTCGGGAAATGTTCGCTCGGGAGAGTAGCCGTCATCTTCCGGCTCGGAATAGATGAGGCAGCCGATCGCTCCGTGCTCCCATGCAACGCGCGGCTTCACCCCGCGCCATGACATGACCGTACTTGGCGATGACGATTGCGCCTTTAACCGAGACTCCCAGCCGCTCCAGCTCTTCGTAGTCCGCCGGCACGCCATAGTTGACGAACACCAGCGGCGCGGTGACATCGCCGTCCGGCGAGTAAGCGTTGTAGGTCGGCAGTTGCTCGTTCTTCTGGTTGCTGGTCGGATCGACGGCTACCGCCGGCTCTTCAAGCTTGGCGGTGAAGTGCGTGGGCGCGGTCATCTCCAGCAGACGGCTCTTCGGTGTGGGAAAGAGCACATCGAATTGCTCGATCTTCGCGTCCCAGCCCCACGATTGCATTTGGGCCAGAATCCACTCGGCGTTGTCTTTGTCATACGGAGAGCCGACATGATGAGGCCGTGCGCTGAGCCGCTGCATGTAGTCGCGCATCAACTTCGGATCAGGGATGCTCTTGAACTTGTCTTCCCACTGGCGCTCTATGGTTGTGGTTTGCGAGGTAAATCCCAGCAGGGACTCAGGCGCAGCCACTGGAGCCTGGGCCGAAATTTGCGAAGACACAGTTCCAAACATCAAAACCACGGCGAGCAGACGATGCACCTCAGCCTCCTGTTGCAAAGAGACGTAGCTTACATGAACAGCGAGACTCACGTCGATGTCGTGGGAAGAGCGGCGGCTAAAGGAAGAATGGGCCGCCAACCAGATCGTGCTGGCAGGCGGCCCGAAGTCAGGCTAACGTCTGTGACCGTTCTGATTCGAGATGATCGCCGTCGTTCCGTCGAACTTGGTGATCTTGATGGTGAAGGGTTCGGTGTAACCATTGGCCCGGTCCTGCAGCACGCTCAGTCCGATCTGCTCGCCCAGCAGAAGCGAATACAGGCTGGAGCTGCGGAAATGGATGCCGGCGTGGATGCCGTGGCCGGTGGTAACGTTCCATCCCAGCTTCGTAAGTTCTCCGTTGACCGTCATGTTGTCGCGATCGGCGCCGGTATAGGGAACCAGCGAGAGACCATCGGCGCTGGGTACCACTACGTCGGAGCCAGCGGCTTGCAGCAGCGGCCGTATCGGCTGGTTTCCGTCATAGAAAAACTTCAAAGCCGTGATGCAGGCTCCTCCCGCGGTGCCGTGACCTGTCGGGTAGCACGGATGGGTGGGCGAACCTTCGGGGAACGCCTGCGGCAACAGGTAGCTGCCGTACTGCGAGTAAATAATCGGCAGAGCAGCGGAGTTCAGCACGTCGGAGTGAATGGCTCCGGCCGCCTTCGGGAAGGGATGGGATTGAGTGAGGTTGGCCTGCACCAGCGCTCCATATTCCTCTGGACGCATGCGCAGATTGACGATCCATTTGTGGAACCATGCGGCCTTCAGTGCACGAGTCGTCATCTCCGCCAGTGTGGCTGCTCCGTCCAGGTTGCAGAACTCGCTGCCGAAGGTGACAAAGCCATGCATCGGTTCGCGAGACGCCGTTGGGATACCCGTAGGGATTCCCAGGATTCACCGCCGATTTCATCCCTACCAGAACCAGCAGCGCAACCAGGTATTCCTGAAAGGGAAAATCAGCATGAGTGTAAGCGGAGACATCGCGGCCCATGCGCATGAAGCGCGGAGTGTTATCAAAAGTCAAGACGCCACTTGGAGTCTGACCGTTTTGCACGGCCTGATATTCGCTCACCGAAGTCAAGTAGTCAGCACCGCCTTCACTCACCGAGAGAAAGCGTTTCACCTGCTGCGACATCGGTTGCACACCGAAGTAGGTTGGCTGCACCAGGAATTGCGACAAGTATGGCCCCGGAATGTTGCCGTCGCCGGGATAGAACTGTCCGCGGAACAGGTTCTCCGGCGTGACCGGGTAGGGAAATATACTGTTGTGGCTGCGGACGTACGACATGCGGTTCAGGTCGGCGGCGGCCTGCGCTGCCAGCGAACTGCCAGCGTAGTCGGTGAAGTGGACATCGCGCATCAGCGCGGCCCAATAATGCTCCACCTGCTCAGCCGCTGTCTGCGCGCTGGTTACGCTGGGCGCGGGCGGAATGTTGGTGGCGTGCGAGTCCAGTCCTTCCAGGTCGTAGGAGAAGGCTCCCATCGGACCATTGAAGGTCGAGGTGAATGCCGTTCCTCCAGGATTTCCGGTGATGATGTTTTCGAAGTCGTCGAAGTCGCCGGTTTGCAGGGCATGAAGCATGCTTCGGTAAGCGGCATTATTCGGGATGCCCAGGGCGTCATGCTTCAGGCACTTGCTCCAGTTGCCGCTGTAATCGGTGAAGCGCTCGGCATCACCGTTGTCCGGCAGTTTGCCGATGTCGATGTTGTCGTCCTGCGCAGTGTCCTTGCGATATTCGTAGCTGGAGCCGGCGCGCGAAGCTGGAGCCGTAGTTCACGACCGAAGCTTCAGCCTGTCCGCGCTTGCCTTCCAGCAGAGGTTCCAAAGGAATACCCACCGCTAATGCCACGGCAGTCGCTCCTCCCATCTTGCCCAGAAATGAACGACGGCTGGAGGCCGAAGACGCATCTGGGCTGTTGCGTCGAGTCTCCGTTTTAGGGTTGATCTCATCGTTGCTTTGAACAAGTGTAGTCGTTTGGCGATGCTCAGTTTCTTTCACGAACGTGCTCCCTTCTTTGTGTTGTCTTTTTGTTGTGGGGCTATGGGAGTACCGCAGATTGAGGGTGACTCCGCGGTATCTCGAGTTCTACTCCGGAACACTCCACCACGGAGACTGGGTGACGCGTGTGCCGATCAGCCGCGGAAGCTGGCTTACGAAACGACGAATCGAAATGATCGGTAGCGACCGAGCGATTCGGTTAACATATGCGCGAAATACTGAAATCAATTCGCAGCAAAGTCAAGCGGAATCTCCGGGTGACGCTGATGGGCGCACGTTACCTTGCACCCATTACTCGGTAAACTGAGTAACAGGAGAAGCAATGCCCATTAGCCAAGAGGAAGTGTTGACAGCACTTAAAGAATGCTATGACCCCGAGATTCCGGTGAACATCGTAGACATGGGTCTGATCTACGAAGTTCGGGTTAAGGCCTCTGAGCTTCCGGATGCTGAGGGGGAAGATGTCGAGGTTGAGATGACCCTGACCTCACCCGGATGCCCTTCAAGCGGTCACATCAGCGATCAGGTGAAGCAGCGCCTGCTGCGCATGCCGGGAGTGAACAACGCTACCGTCGAGATTGTGTGGTATCCGCAATGGACGCCGGAACGGCTTAGTGTTGACGCGCGGAAACAATTGGGCATCGACTGACGATTTCCTCTCGCCTCGCATCCAAGTTGTTGCTCATGTCGAAAAGTGCAAGGATCGTTCAGACTGTTCTGTTGGTGGTGTTTCTTTGATCGCGTCAGTTGGAGATTCAGGGTCTCACGGTAACGTATTCGCTTCACCCGATCCGTGTAAATCTGCGGTTCGCTTTTTCTTCTTCGCCCCGCGTCTACAATAACTGCTTCATGCAATTCGAGCTCTTCGTAGCCGCGCGATATCTGCGGGCCAAGCGGCGGCAGGCTGTTATCGGAATCATCACCCTCATCTCCATCGTTGGAGTTGCCGCCGGAGTCGCGTCACTCATCATCGCGCTCGCCATCAACAACGGCTTCCGCCAGGATCTGCAAGACCGTCTCCTCGGCTCGATGTCGCATGTGAACCTGTTGCGCGTGGAAAGCGACGGTATTCGCGATTGGGAACCGCTGCTCCAGCGCTTGGAGAACGAGCCGCACGTTGTCGCCGGAGCTCCGGCGATGTACGAGCAGGTGCTGATTTCGCGCGGAGCCCACGCTCAAGGCGCGGTGCTGAAGGGAATCATCCCCAGCTACGAGCGTAGGGTCAGCGACATCCTGGATTCGGTCAAGTCGGGCGCGGCAGCGCCACTCGATCCGAACTCTTCGACGGAGCGATCAGCTTCGTCTGCTAACGATGGTGCAAGCAATCCGCTCTCCGCGAAAGTCACAGCTTCGCTGCCGCCGATTCTTCTAGGGCAGGACATGGCCAACTCGCTCGGTGCGCAGGTTGGATCGCTGGTAACCGTCACCAGTCCGCAAGGCGAGCTCACGCCCTTCGGAATTGTTCCCAAGTACGCGCGCTTCAAAGTGGTGGGAATCTTCAGCTCGGGTTTCTACGATTCCGACAATACGTGGGGATTCATTCGACTTGCCGACGCGCAGAAGCTGTTCGATCTCAGTGACGTGGTGTCAGTGCTTGAGTTCAAAGTTGACGACATCTACAAGGCCGACCAGATCGGCCGCGAACTCGAGCAGGCGGCGGGGAAGGGCTTCATGGCGACCAACTGGATGGAGCAAAACCGCGCTTTGTTTCGCGCTCTGCGACTGGAGCGTCTGGTCACCTTCATCACCATTGGCCTGATCGTTTTCGTCGCGGCTCTCAACATTCTGATCTCGCTCATCATGATGGTGATGGAGAAGACGCGCGACATCGCGGTGCTGGTCTCGATGGGAGCAAAGAAGCGGCAGGTACGCCGCATATTCATATATCAGGGGCTGCTGATCGGCGTCATCGGTACGGTCATCGGTTTGATCCTGGGATACGGTGTGTCGCTGATCGCCGGGCACTATCGGCTGCTTTCCCTGTCAGCCGAGGTGTACTCCATCGACTACGTGCCTTTCGCGCCGCGCGTCATCGACGGCTTGCTGGTGGCGCTTATCGCGATCGGGATTTCGTTCGTCGCCACGCTCTATCCCTCATGGTCGGCGGCAAGTGTGCTTCCGGCGGAAGCACTGCGCTACGAATGAAGGGGGCGCGTCTTCAGCCTTGCTGAAACGCGTTTTTCATTTTGTTACCGTAGTTTTTCATTTTGTCATCACGAGGTCGCCGCGGCGACCGAGGGATCTGCTCTCGGTTGCTCGCCGACAATGGCGGTTTCTGCATGGTTGCTGACTTTTCGATTAAGGTGCGGTGGGTCGGTTATGCAGACAAACTGCAGGTCCCTCGGCTCCTCGTCCGCCGCGGCGGACTCGTCGCTCGGGATGACAAACAGAAAGAGGGCTTGCGCCGTCGCAGCTAAAGCTGGGCCCCTTTCAGCAACAACGTCCCTTCAAAAACCCAACGTCTCTGTCGAAGCAACGCGGCTACTCGTACTTCAGCGTCTGCACTGGATCTAATTTCGCCGCCCGGCTCGCCGGATATAGGCCAGCCAACAAGCTCACCACGATGGAGAACGCAATCGCCGCTCCAATCAGCCATGGGGGGAGTATCCATACCGGCTCGGCGGGGAGCTGGTGGCGCTGCAAGTAGAATCCTGTTCCGATGTTGATGGCCTTGCCGATGGCGAAGCCGAGCGCAATACCCAGCAATCCGCCGAAGAAGCCCATCGCGCCCGCTTCGGTAAAGAACAGCTTCTTTACATCGCCATCGCTGGCGCCGATGGCCTTCATCACGCCGATCTCGCGCCGACGCTCCAACACCGCCATCACCAGGGTGTTGATGATCGCCAGCGTCGCGACCGCCAAAGCCAGCGAGCCAAAGATCCCAAGGAACACGTCGAGCACGGTGAAGAACCGCCGCAGGCTCTTCGTCGCGTCCAAAATCGAAAATGTGCGGAAGCCCATCTTGGTGATGGCGTCCTGCACACCCTGGACCTTTGCCGGGTCTTTCACCCGCACGGTTAGCGTCATGTAGTTCTTACCGGCGCCGCGCAGCGAGCCGCGCATGTCGGTGAACTGCGCCATGTTCAGTCGCTCCATAGTGTTCACTGGCAGGAAGATTCGGCCGCGGGAGACGGTGCGCATTCCGCCATACGGTTCTTCATCAATGATGCCGACGACTTTTACCTTCTGCGTTTTGCGCACCACGGAAAACCCATAGCTGTCGCCCGAATCCCCGGATTCGTCATTGCCTTGCGCCGCCATGCCGGGCCGATTGTCGGAGGCATCCGAAGACAGCGCCTGGCGCTCGCCGTAACGCAGGGTTACCTCCTGCCCGAGCACGGCGTTGGGATCTTTATCGTTCAACTCTTTCGCAAAGTCTTTCAGGATCACGACCTCGTCGGCATTGTCGCTGCTGAAAAACTTACCCTTCAGAGTCTCAAAGGCTTCGTTCTCTCTGGCCGACATGGGCAGACCGGTCACGAATCCGAAGTGCGTCTGCCCCTGGTAGCCAATCTCGCCCATAACGCGCATCTCGGGCTCAACCTCGGTCACGTTAGGAAGCTTGGTGATTGCCTGTCGTGCCGGCTCATCGATCACCGGTGACTTCTCTGGACTCGGCTGCTTAGCGTCATCTTCTTTGTCGTATCCGCGAAAATCCTGCCGCGAAGTGACGAACACAGTGTCGAACATGCCCGAGCCGGCGAGGCGGCGCGTGGCCAGCTGCTGCAATCCCACACCGAGAGAGAGCATCGCCACCAGAGACGCCACACCCACCGAGATGCCGATCGTCGTCAGTCCATTGCGCAGCTTCGATTGCCGTAGATTCCGCACCGCCAGGTCGAACAAGTCGTAGCTCTTCATGCGCGCACCTCCTGGCTTTGCAACTTGCCGTCGGCAAGAAAGATGAGACGTTGCGCGAAGCGCTCGGCCAGCGCGCGCTCGTGCGTCACCATCACCACCGTCATGCCGAGCGACAGACTCACGTCGCGAATCAGGTTGAGAATGTCTTCGCCGGTACGGCTATCAAGGTTGCCGGTGGGCTCGTCGGCCAGCAGCATGGAAGGACGATTGGCCAGTGCCCGTGCGATCGAGACGCGCTGCTGTTCGCCGCCCGACAGCTCTGACGGGCGATGGTCCATCCGCTTTGCCAGTCCTACGCGCTCCAGTGACTCGCGAACCCGCTCGGTGCGCTCGGCGCGATCGACTTCAGCGAAACGCATCGGCAGCTCCACGTTTTCCGTCACCCTCATAGTCGGGATCAGGTGGAAGGACTGAAAAACCATCCCTACGTCGTTGCGGCGATAGCCCGCCAGCTCTTCGGACGACATCTTGGCCAGATCGCGTCCCTTTACCACGACCGAGCCCGCAGTGGGCCGGTCCAGCCCGGCCAACAAGTTCAACAGCGTGGATTTGCCCGAGCCGGATTGCCCCAACAGGGCGACGAACTCGCCCGGCTCGATCTCCAGCGAGATGCCATCGACGGCGCGAATCACATCGCCGCCCATCTTGTAATGGCGGCAGACGTTCTCGGTGCGCACCGCTGCCGTATTTCCTAAACCTGCTGTATTGCTCATGTGTAAGTCATTCGATGAGAGCGAGAGCAACTCGGGCGCAAACCCACCCGCACATTCGGGGATACGTCCGAAAACGCCGCTTTGCTCCCTCGCAACCGTAACAAAGTGTTAAGGGATTCCTCTCGCGTGAGTCGCGGCCGCCAGGGTTGTACAGAACACATAAGAAAGTACAAGTACGGCCATCCCCATTATCAAGCAACACCAGCTTCGGTTTTGCTCTCTGAGTTGCTGAAGGTTGCTAACCATGAATTGGATACCTCGGCCAAGAACCGTCCTGCTGTTGAGCGCAGTCATTCTTTCTTTTCTTCTGATCACCGCCTGCGGTGGCGGAGGTAATGGCGGAGGTGGAAACGGCGGCGGTGGTACCCAGCTACCGACGGCGACGCTCACGGCTTCACCCACCAGCATCACCTCGGGCCAAACCGCAACCCTTACCTGGACGACCACGAACGCGACTTCGGCCAGCATTGATAACGGTATCGGGGCGGTGCAGCCGGTATCGGGCGGCAGCGTAACAGTGACGCCTTCCAAGACGACAACCTACACTCTCACTGCGACTGGTTCGGGCGGCAGTGCCACGGCGCAAGCCACGGTCACCGTCCAGCCTGGCTCTCTCAACAGCATCCAGCATGTCATCTTCATGCTGCAGGAAAATCGCAGCTTCGACACTTATTTCGGCATGCTGAATCCCTATCGTCAGGCGAACGGCTGGACGATGAGCGAGGACAACCAGACCTACACCGTTGACGGGATCGACGACAAGCTCGACAAGTCCACCAACTACGACGACGAGAACCAACCTTTCATGCTGTTCAAGACCAACAGCACGTGCTTGGATGACATGACCTCGTCGTGGCTGGAAAGCTACGGTGACGTGAACCGGTATGACTTCCTGTTGGATCGCCCTATTCTGATGGACGGCTTCGTTCACACGGCGGAGAACTACGCTAAGTTAGGCGAGGGCGATGGGCAGTTCACCGACCTGCAAGGCAAGCGGGCCATGGCCTACTACGATCAGGACATCCTGAACTACTACTACTACATGGCTTCACAGTTCGCGATTTCCGATCGCTGGTTCTCGCCGGTTTCCAGCAAGAGTACTCCCAATCGCATCGCGACCTACACCGGAGGAACAACCCAGGGCCTGGTACACGATCCTTTTGTAGACGACAAGTTCAGCAGCCAGCTGAATATTGAAACTATCTTCGAGGAACTGGACGCGAACAACGTGTCGTGGAAGATCTATTACTCACTGACCGCCGGCGGCTGCACCGATGATGACGGAGACTGCGGGCAGGGCGGCCATTCCAGCGACTATCCCGTCACCACCTTCTCTGATTTTTCGTACTCCACCAAGTATCTGTACGAGAATCCGCAACAGGCTCCGTGTATGGCGCCAACCATTGGTTCTCAGCAAGCAGTCGGTGATCCGGCGAATGCCTTCTGCATCGATATCACCCACATCGCGCCGCTGAACTCGTACTTGACCGATGTGAAGAACAATACCTTGCCCAGCTACGCCTTTATCGAAGCCGCCTACGGACACAGCGACGAACATCCCGGCTCAGGACAATCGATCCTCTATGGCCAGACGCAGGTGGCGATGCTCATCAACGCGCTGATGCAAAGTCCGTCGTGGTCAAGCTCGGTGTTCTTCCTCAGCTACGACGAGCCCGGCGGTCCCTTCGACCACGTGCCGCCGGTTCAAGGCCACTCCAACGATTTCACCGATTCTGGTATCAACGCGCCGGATATTTCGACCATTTCGGTGAACCCCGATAGCTACAATCCGTGTCTGCCGCCGAATGGCGTTCCTACTTTGCATTGCGACCTCAATCCCAACGACCCCGGAGCCAATCCTAACGACGCGCCGGCCCAATAGGGATTTGCTGCCCAGCTCGGTTTTCGCTTGCCGAATATGGTGATCTCGCCCTTCTCGCGCCAGCACTACGTCTCGCACATTCCCATGGATCACACCGCCATCATCAAGTTCGTGGAGAACCGCTTTATCGGCAATGGAACGCATTTGACCGACCGCGATGCTGCCCAGCCGGACCTGTTGGACTTCTTCGACTTCAACCTGGCTCCTTGGGCAACACCGCCTACCCCGCCGACGCCCAACCCAGCACCCGGCAACTGTGACCCGATCAATATGTAAACGATTGGTAAACAATGCAACGGAAAGTCGGCGCCCCTCTTTACCTCCTCTTCTCCCGCGGGTGAGGCAGGGCCGGCCTTCGATAACCAGCGCGTTGCGGCGAAACCGCTAAGACATGCGGCTGCGGGCTTGCGGACTCACTCTGGAATAGTCAAGTTTGTCATCGCCCAAGTTTTCCGCCTGTCCCAAAATGGGAACACCCTTTAAGCCAAGTTGCACCTGGGTTGCAACTGTTTCTTGAATCTCCCATTGACATTGGCACCTAGTAGATAGGAACATCTAGTCTGCGTTTTAAGCGGCTCCGACGGTCATCAGCATCATCACCGTTCTGCTTTCCGTTGTGCCCCCACGCTTTACAAAGCACAAAGAGGAATCACCTTGAAAGCCGACCTGCGTATCTGTCTCTCTGCCGTCCTCTTGTTAGGTTCAAGCGTCCTGTGTAGCGCGGCTGGCCCGAAGCCAAAGGCGGCCTCGTCGGCACCTCAGCCACCGATCTATGTGATCGCCAACGAGGATCAGGGTTTCCCGTATCCGAACTCGGTCATCATCTTCCAGGCGAGCGGCACGGACCAGGCGCCTTCGCTCACCTTGTTGAGCGACAACGTCTACACCGGAGGCTATGGTAGCTTCGGCGGATTTTTCGGGTCGCCACGCATAGCCTCGACGGCTAACGTGAACGCCAACTGCGTTTATGTGTCGAACTCCGGCGACAACACGATCTCGCCATTTGCTTTGAACTCGCAAACCTTTGTCGGCACCTACACCGGTTCACTCAACGACAGCGGCATCCCCGACGGTATCGGCATGGCGGTGAGCGCGAATTATCTCTATGCCGGATACGCCGACTCACAAAGCATCGGTGTTTTCAGCACCAGCTCGGGATGTGCGCTGACGTTTGTACAGGATGTGCCTGCAGCCGGAAAGAATGGCGGTTCGCCCACTGGTCTTGCGGTCAACAACAATGTTTTGGTTGTCAGTTACGGCGATGGTTCGATTCAGTCCTTTGACGTCACCCACGGCATACCGACACCCAACAACGACCTGCAGAACTCGCTCGGTTTTGCCGGACCGGTCACGGGACTCAATGCTCCCCTCGGCAACATTCCCAACGGAGTTGATCTAAGTCAGGACGGTCGATGGGCCATCTTCGGTGACACCTCGACCTTGTCGCTGGTTGAGGTTTCCAGCCTGTTCACGTTTGCTCACGAGCAGCTGGCCCGGACGCGGGCCTATTACACCCTGGGTACGAACGTTGATGCCGGCGACGTCCACCTCAGCCCTGATGGCACGTTGCTGTACGCGGTGAATAACGAGAGCGGAACGGTGACCGCATCCTTCTTCAACACCGCGACCGGACTGCTCACCAAGGGCTGTACTTCGCCTACCTTGCGGAACTTCAATACTCTTCCCTGGTATGGGCAGGTCATGACCCGCGACACCACGGGTACGGGCACGGTACTCTACGTGGCTGAGTTTGGACGATACATTGACGAATCAGCTACGAATTCGGCAATTGGCATTTTGACGGTCACGGTGAACGGCAACACCTGTACTCTCGCCGAATCAGTGAACTCTCCGGTGACGATACCTGTACCTGGCACCCTGTCACTCGGTGTGTATCCGCCAAGACCCTATTAACGTTGACTCTGAGTACGGATTTCTTCGGCGACAAAGGATCAAGCATATGAAGATGATTTCAAAGATTGGCATTATGGCGGGCGCTTTGCTCTGCGGTCTATCAATGGCGGCGACGGGTCAAAATTTGTGTCCCCAGCGACCAAACTACGGCGATCCGGTGGTGAATCCGCCGGACGTCTACAGCCAGAATGGGGTACTGACTATCAATCTCGCCGAGAACAGTCAGTATGGGCCCACGCAGCAAGTCCGCTACTGCTACGTCTACAACAACGGCAGCCAGAACGTCGAGGCTCCTACGCTGCGAGTCAATCCCGGCGACCAGTTGGTGATCAACTTCACCAACAACATTTCGGTTGTAGCGCCTAAGCATCCGCTGAAGTCGCGTCACGCCCCCAACCAGCCGATGGCAATGGGCGATCCCGCGGCCGCCAAGAAAACTGGCGATTACTGCATGGGCGGCATGGTTAGTGCTACCACGACGAATATTCATTTTCACGGGCTGAACATCCCGCCACTGTGCCACCAGGACGAAGTGATCGATACCATCATCCCCAACGGCGGTGCGCAATTCCAGTACTCCACCCAGATACCGCCCGACGATCAATTCGGGATGTACTGGTACCATCCCCATCCGCATGGGTTTTCCGCCCCCCAGGTTTATGGTGGAGCGGCGGGAGCGCTCATCATCAACGGCTCGAATCAGTACACCCAGGGGTTGCCGGAACGGATCATCGAAATCCGGCGCAATGCCGATGCTGTTACCGACGAGGACGGACTCTTCACCGTTAATTTCGTAGTCGCGAACTACCCGCGTAAGCCTTTGCCGGTGATCAATACCGTTCCCAACCAACCAGAATTCTGGCGCGTTCTGAACGGATCCACCAACGGCTTCCTGGCTCTGCAGCTCTTCACCACCCAGCCGTTGCCGCTGCTGGTGGTTTCCATCGACGGCATACCTCTCGACCCGCCACAGAGCATGACCACGGTCAACGTACCGCCGGCGGCGCGTGTGGAGTTTGTAACTCCCGCCTTGCAGGCCAATGTCGCCACCCAGTTTCAGACCGCTGGCTATGACACCGGTTCCATCGGCGACCCCATGCCACCCGCTATTCTGGCGAATGTTGTGGTCTCCAGTTCCAACTCCAAGTTAGAGCCGCCCAAGATGCCGCCTGCCGTCAAGCAGACGCGGGTGGAGCGTTTCTCCGGCGTGGCTGGCAAGAAACCCAACGTTCAGCGAAATCTCTACTTCTCTGAGACTAACGTCGGCACCAACGGTCCCGGTCAGTTCTATATCACCGTCCAAGGCCAAGCGCCGAAGCTGTTTAATGCCATGAATCCGCCCGCCATTGTGACCCATGTGGGCAATGTGGAGGACTGGACAGTTTCGAACCAGAGTCCCGAGCCGCACGCTTTCCACATCCACCAACTGCATTTCCTGGTGATGGCCATCGATGGGGTGGCGTTGGCGAATCCCTACCTCGCCGACACCATTACCATCCCCGAATGGGCGGGCAGCGGGCCGTACCACAACGCGACTGTCCGCATGGATTTCAGCGATCCCAACATTGCGGGCACCTTCGTCTATCACTGTCACATCCTCGATCACGAAGATGGAGGCATGATGGCGGAGATCGAGGTCCTGCCTAACTGACGCTTAACCGATGCGCCGCTTTGTAGCCCGCCCTTCCCGGGGCGGGCGTTTTTGTTTTAGGCGAAAGAATCGGCAACCTGAACCCTTGTTCTGGGCCCGTGTATGTGCCCCACCTCTTTACCCGATGCCTAGGTCTTCCGGCATCTCCAGTGGTGTGCCGCACTGACGGCAGATGACAGCCGAGCAATCGCCACAAGTGAGCGGATCATCGACCTCGCGCGCACAAGTTGGGCAGTAAAGTAGCGAGGAAGGCTTGCCTGAACCGTTCGTCGGGTGATCGGGAGTTTGAGCCATCGATTCGGGAACTGTAGCATAGGAAAGACGCTTTTCGCTCTTCGCCCTTCGCTTTCGGCCCTTGGCTGTTGCGGTTGCCAGTCAAATTGCCTGCACCGTTCATGTGCGATCCTTTGACTCCTGGCGAAGAGCGAACGGCGAAAAGCGATTAGCGATTAGCGATTTCCGGAGGGCGCATGTCTGATCCGCGTACCAGTACTGCCGACGAGCGTTTACGCCAGGAATTTAACCAATGGGCCGAGCAGGGCAAAGGCGAAGAGATGGAGCATCACCATATCTCCATCACCCAGCAAACGCTGGCCATGATGAACCTCAAGGCTGGCGACAAAGTCCTCGACCTGGGCTGTGGCGCGGGATGGGCCAGCCGCCTGCTGGCCGAAGCGGTCAATGACGCTCAACAGCCCGGGCAGGTAATCGGCTTGGATGTATCCGACGAGATGATTCACCGCGCACGCTCGGCCTCCAAAGACCTCGAAAACCTGATGTTCGTGGTCGGTTCGGCGCAGCAGATTCCCTGGGAAGAGAACTATTTCGACAAGGTGCTCTCGGTCGAGTCCTTCTACTATTACGCCGATCAAGACCGCGCACTAGCTGAGCTGTTCCGTGTCATGGCGCCCCTGGGCGAGCTCTATATCCTCATCAATCTTTATCGCGACAATCACTACACGATGGACTGGCAGAAGCTATTGCAGGTGCCGATCCACATGCGCTCCGAGCAGGAGTACGTTGACCTGTTAAAAGCGCATACCTTCGAAGATGTGCGAGCCGTGCGCGTGCCCGATCTCACCCCGACTCCGGACGAGTACACCGGCCGCTGGTTCAAGAATGCCGAAGAACTGCGCGAATTCAAGCGTATCGGCGCGTTGTTGCTGATCGCGCGCAAGCCCAATTCCGTGTGCCTCCGCCGGCCATACAGGTGTACTGAGCGCGGTTGTCAGCGGTCGGTTGTCAGTTGTCAAGTTTGATTCGCTACATTTTCGTGCGCCTTTCTGACAACCGGCAACTGACAACCGACGACTGATCCGGAACTTCTTCGCTCGCCCTTCCGTATCTCTCCCCGTACCGGGAGCGTTCATGATTCAACTCGAAAACCTTACCAAGGAATACGACGAGGTCACGGCCGTTCGCGATGTGTCGATCGAAATACCGGAAGGCGAGATCTACGGCCTCATCGGTCCAAACGGCGCGGGCAAAACCACCATGTTGCGTATGTGTTGCGGCCTGCTTCCGGCGACTTCCGGGCGCGTCGTGGTCAACGGCATCGATGTGCACACAATCTTGAGGCCGCGCAATCGCAGATCGGCTATCTCGCCGATTTCTTCTCGGTCTATGACGATCTCAAGGTCTGGGAATATCTCGACTATTTCGCGCGCGCGTATAAGCTCGACTCCACTCGCGTGCCCGAGCGCGTCAACGAGGTCATCGCCGAGATTGGCCTCGAGATAAAGCGCGACTCCATAGTGAAGGGCCTGTCACGGGGTATGAAGCAGCGGCTGGGAATTGGCCGAGCCGTAATTCATCGTCCCAGGGTGCTGCTGCTCGACGAGCCGGCATCGGGCCTCGATCCCAAGGCGCGCTTCGAGCTGCGTCAGCTCCTGAAACGGTTGCGCGATCAGGGCGCTACCATTGTCGTCTCCTCGCATATCCTTCCCGACCTCGAGGATTTCAGCACCTCCATCGGCGTGATGGAGCGCGGCGTCATGCTGCGCAGCGGTCAGGTAAGCCAGCTGCGGCAGGAGGTCGAATCGGGCGACGCGCGCACCATTCAGATTCGGTGGCTCGGCGCTGTCGACGCCAGTAGCCGAACTTCTGCGCGCGCATGGGCTGCTGCAACACGCTGCTCTTCAGGAGCATGAGGGCGCATTTCCGTTCCGTGGTGACGACCAGGCGCTCAGTCAATTGCTTGCTGAAATGACGTCCGCCGGGCTACGGCTCACCGGCTTCCACGAAGTGAAGCAGTCGGTCGAGGAACTCTATCTGAAACTCTCTCATGGGCAGGTGATGTGATGATCACGCGCAATCCTGAATTCCTGCGTTACGTGCGCTCCGAACTGCGGCCGGCTCGCGTTGCCGTCATCGTTTTGTCGACGCTGGCGGGGGCATTGCTCATGGCAATGTTCATCTTCGAGCAAAGCCAGCACCCGGGAGCGCGGGATTACATTCCGGAATATTGGGCCAGCACCTTTGGAGCGATCTTTGTCGCCTCCTCCATGATCCTTGTGCTGTGGAGCCTGCTGAACGTCTCGCAATCGGTGGTGAGCGAGCGGACGCACCGTACCTTCGACTTCTGGCGGACCACTCGTCTCTCCCCGCTCACGCTCGCGGTCGGGAAACTTTTTGGCGCTCCACTTAGCCCCTGGTTGCTGTATGCGACGGCATTCCCAGTGTTGCTGCTCACCGGATTGCTGGGGCACTATCGTTTATCCGCCATTGTGGGATCGTACCTAATTGTCGCGCTCTCCAACGTGGCGCTCAGCGCCGTTGCGCTTTGCGGTTCGGCACGTGCCCAGGATTCACGGCGGGCAAACATATTCATGCTGATTGCGGTAATCGGCCTCATCGTGCTGCACAACCTCAACGGTGCCATGCGTCATTTCCAGCGAAATTGCGAGTGCGTGGACGGCGCTATTTCCGGCTACCGGTATTGCTATGTGGCTGCAAGGAACGGTGCTCCAGGTATCGCTGTTTGGAGTATCGGTTCCGTCGCTGCTGGTGAGCGTTGTGCTGTCGCTGGCCGTCATCGCGTGGTGCCTGGTGGCACTGGTGCGCTGCATCAAGTTCGAACCCGACCAGATTTCGCTGTTCTCTCCGGCACAGGTGGTTGGCCTGTCGGCGTCGGCTCTGCTCTTCGTGTATGCAGCCTTCCAGCCGATCGGCGCCTTCATTACCGCGCCAAACTTGCCTGCCGATGACCTCGAAGCTGCGCAGCTTACCTTGCAAAGTTTGGTTGCGATGGGACTTGGGGCAGCAATCGCGTGTCTGTACTTCGCGGTGAATGCCACTCTGCTTAGGCGCGACAATCTTCGCCACGAGCTGCGCAACCGCATACCCAGCGAGGTCGGATTGCGAGTGATCACCCCCTGGCTCGCCACCGGATTCGTGTCCATTCTCGCCGCTGTGCTTGCCCTCGCCGGCTATCGCCACACCTATGCCGGTGCTACTCCGCAATGGTTCAACCTGTTCGCCATGTACGTAAGCGTTATTGCCTACGTCGTGCGCGATGGCATGTTCTTGCAGTGGATGGTGAGCCAGAAGATTAAGGCGCCGGTGTTAAAAGGCTCGGCCCTGCTGGCTTGCTATTACGTCGGCAGCTTCGTTGTTGCTGCAGTGATCGCCGGGCCACCGAACGCGATTCAGATGTTGCGCTGGCTGACGCCCTACGTCTTCAACATTGCAGGTCCCGCACCGGGTCCGGGATGGATGATTCTGGTTTTCCTGGTGCCGCCAAGCGCCACCGCTGTGCTGCTCGCCGTCGGTGTGTTGCGCAATATGCAGCGCACCAGCAAATCGGCGACGGCCTTGGTACAGGCACAGTGAAAGCTCAATCCGTCGTAAGCCGCAATGAAGGAAGGCTCCCACTCTTGGGAGCCTTCTTTGCGGTCCTTCGGTTAGTTAGCCGCTAGCCAGCCGCCAACCCTCTTACGCCCCTGACCCGATGTGCGTGCTGCCGTTCACATTGCTGAGCTCGATCTTTGTGCCGCCGCTGCCCAGCGTCCCGGACAGACGTCGTCCGGTAAACCCGCTTTGCACCTGTATCGGGAAATCAGTCTTGATACTGCCATTCACCGTCGAAGCTGAGACATCCGCATTCGGCGAGGCAGGCAACACCAGGTTGATACTCCCATTCACCGCGCTGATCCTCACGTCGCTCACGTTCGCCAGGGTTCGGTATTCAACCTCGCTCGACCCGTTCACCGTCGATAGCTTGGCGCGTCCCGCGAGGTCATGAGCCTTAAGCTTTCCATTCACCAGGCTGGCATTCACTTCGCCCTGCACCTGCGAGACGTCCAGTGATCCGTTCACCAGGCTGATCTTTTCGAGCTGTGCTCCCGCCGGCACGTGCAGCGTGTAATGCACCGATGCGGGATTATTGTTTGCACGGCCCTCTGGATACCGCGTGCGGATATTCACCGCGTCGCCGCTGCTTTCAACTTCGATCTTCGCTTCGTCCAGCCGCTGCTGGTCACGTGCCGACTTCACCGCGTCGATCTGGACTTCGTTCTTGTCCCAACCAGTGATTTCGACGTTACCGTTAACGTTTTCCAGCGACACCCGGCCGCTGGCATTCAGAGGAACTGTCTTGTGAAATTCCTCAGTGACATTGTTTCCCGACAACGCCTGCGCGGATGGCGCCAAAATCATCACAATCAGCGCGGCGAAAACTGCTCCCCTGGCTTTAAGTTGATTAGTGAGATCTCCCGACATGACAGCCCTCCTGTCGCGGATTAGACGCAACGTAATACTCACGGTTAGTGCGGTTCGTCCCATCGGGCCGCCGAACCAAACAAGAAAACCGAACTAAGGATTTAGTCGGTGAAGTGGTAACGGACCAAGTCATACAAGGCGACCCAGCCGTCGCTCCAACTGATCTTCTTGCCCTCGGCGTAAGTGCGCCCGTGGTAGACGATAGGCACTTCATAAATGCGCGCACTCAGCTTCGCCACCTTTACCGTCATCTCGGTCTCGACGCTGAAGCGATTGGAGTGTAAATGCATGCGTTCCAGCAGGTCGCGGCGGAACACTTTGTAGCAGGCGGTTACATCGTGAATGGTAATCCCAGTCAGCAGATTACACACTACCGAAAACAGTCGATTCAGGGTGTAGCGATAGAAGCGCTGCACGCGATGAGGACCGTTATGGAAGCGGTTGCCGAACACGGCGTCAGCATGGCCTTCCAGGATCGGCTTCATCAGCGCCGGATAATCACCGGGATCGTATTCCAGGTCGGCATCCTGGATCAGTACCATGTCGCCGGTCGAGTTCGCCAGCCCCGTGCGTACCCCCGCGCCCTTTGCCCATGTTCTTATCGTGCAGCACCAGCCGTACGGAATTCCGCCCGCCATCACCCAGCACATTGTCGAGGTCTGTCTGTTGCAGGAACTCGCGGGTGCCATCCGTCGAGTAATCGTCAACGATGACCAGCTCCTTGTGCAGACTGATCGGCTGCGCTGCGACCTGCTTCAGCAGCTTCATCACCGTCCCCCGCTCGTTGTAAACGGGAATGATGATCGTCAACGTGTGAAAGGTGGGGACAGTATCGCTTTCGTCACTTTGAGTGAGAGCGTTGGCTTCATTTTCCGTAGTTGAACGGGGCCGTGCTTCCGTTACCAAATACACTCCAAGAATCAACAATTCCGGCTCAATCGGATGCCGGTAACGAGGATGGGGAAAAGCAAAATAGTAGACCAGCGGATAAAAGACTACCAGGCTGGCAAACAGGAACACTCCGTGGACGCGGCGCTTCAGCGCCAGCAGCAGCCCGCCCCACGCCAGCAACGTGGATGCCAGAAACAGTGCAGGCTTGAACTGCTCCAGGATGTCGACTAACCAGACGCGCGTTGTTCCGTCTTCGCGAAACACCACGGAATGAAACGTCCGTGCCGCCCATTTGTCATGGTGCTCAATCATCCACTCGGGAATGGTGGTTAACGAAGGAATGTCGGTCCAAAAGTAAATAAACTTTCGGAAGCTGACCAGCGCGAATTTCCGCGGATGCTCCTCGATCCACTGCTTGGCCAGATGCGATTGTTCGATGGAGTAATCCGCCTCGCCCAGTTGCTTGTATCGCTCGAACAGCAACGGATTCTGCGTGGGATGGTACATTCCAACCCACAGACCTTCGGCCAGCGGATTGTTGCCGCAACGGAATTCCACTCCCACGTTATCCCGGACAAACACTGGCTTGTGAAAGACCTCGTAGTTACGTACCAGCCACGGCATCAGCGTCAGCCAGAAGACCGCTGCGCTGACCAACACAGGCAGCACAAATCCGAGACGGCGGCGATAGAGACCATACGCCAGCCATAGTCCGGAGAAGGGAAGGAACATCAACGCCGCAGGATTGGAAAGAGCTTCTACGCCCCACAGCAATCCATAGCCGAACCACGACAGCAGGCGGCGATCGCCTTCCATTTCCAGCGTGAGCATCACCAACAGCGTGAGCACCAGCGCCGACAAACTGGTTTCCCACACCCAGCGTACCGCCCAATAAATCATGTAGGGAAACAGCGCCCAGATCCAGCCTGACCAGAACGCGACCCGCTCATTGAATACCCGTCGCGCAATGCGCACGATGGGCCAGCAGGTCAGCGCTCCGCACAAACTGTTGAAGGTCAGCAGCGCGATGGCGGCCGCGTGGGTATAGGTTCCGAACAGGCGAAACGCGAGCGCGACGATATAGACATAGAGCGGTGCCGTCCACGCTGACGGGCCAGTCTCACCGCCAAACGGGGAACTAAAACCGCGGCCGGTTGCGACAGAATAAGCCAGGCGGCCTATCTCCCAGCCGAAGGAGAAATTGCCGTCGTTGGTGCGAAAGCGATACGAATGCGCCAGCAGGATGTAGAGCACCCGCACCACGAACCCGGCGAGGATCATCCACCCCACGGTATTGGACGTGATTCGGCGCTGCGGCTTGTCGGCAACGTCGATTTGGGTCGCAGCGACCGGCGGCTGTTCTTTCAACTGCATCCTTGTGAATTCTACATTTATACGGCGATTTCCCAGGTTTATCAGCCTCAGGCAGCAGTTCGGCTCCCCGGACGCATCCTACTCACGAGTCATTGGGCTTGCGATAATGCCGAATCTCCGTTCAGTGCCGACCTGCTTGCTGGCTGCCGCATGTTGTTTGAGTGCCGCCGGCCAAACCCTCGTGGCGCAACAGCAGCTTGCTGCCGGCAGCTCGCCGATTGCGCCCAGCCATACTCAGACGACCGTCGTGCCGCCTCGACCCCGGACCCCGGCGTCGCAACGCACCTTGCAGCAGATTGGCATGGTGGATATCCCAGGCAGCCCCGGCTTCGACACGCTCGCCGTTGTCAACGGCAAGTTGCTGCTGGCGCATACCGCCGCGTCCTCTCTCGATGTGGTGGATCCAGCGAAGCGGCGCGTAGTGGCGCAGATCATCAATCTGCAATCGCCGCGCGGCATCGCGGTCGACCAGACAAATCGCAAGATCTATGTCGCGCAGGCGGGAAACAATTCGATCGCGGTAATCAATTTTGAGGGATGGCAGTATTCCGGCTCGATTCAACTGCCCCAAGCTCCATCCACGCTGGCGCTCGATGAGAGTGGCCAACGCTTGTATTGGTCCGGCGCGACCAGCGACTCAGTCTCTGTTCTCGACCTGAGCACGCGGCAGACCCTGGGCACGCTCGACCTCGGCGGACGACCGCGCGGCATGGTGTGGGACCAGGAACGTGGCGTGGCCTTCGTTGTTCTCCAGGACACGTCCGAGATCGTCGCTGTCGATCCGAAGCTGCAGATTGTCAGCCGTTTCAAGCTGAACGCATCACAACCGACGGAAGTGGTGTATGACGCGGGCACTCGCCGGCTCTACGTAGCGGCGCGCAACATGGTGCTGGCCATCAACGACCAGAATGGCAGCGAAACCAACCGCGCCGACGCACCGATCGGCGTCGATGGGCTATGGCTTAATCCCGAAGGGCGAATGCTCTACGCTGCGAGCCCGGGCGAGCTTACTGTCATCAAAGCGGACAACGGCAGCTTCGCGGTGGCTGATAGCATTCCCAGCGACATCAAAGGACACACCGTCGCCTACGATCCCGACAACCATATTGTCTATCTGCCGGGTGGCCGGGAAGGGAAGTCGGCCATGCTGCTGTTGCGGCCTATGAGCTCAGAGCAGCCCAGCCCGCAGGACGTGGCGTCGAAGGTGAAGTAGGTCGAGTCCTCCAACTCTTGCTTGTCATCCTGAGCGGAGCGAAGGACCTGCTTTCCGCCCGCCTCGCATCGATGTCTCCCTCCGCTGAATCCCTTGTCACTCCCGCCCATCCAATCGGTATCCTTAATCCTTAAGCCATAAAACGTGAAGACCCAATGAAGATAGGAATCACCTGTTATCCGACCTATGGTGGGAGTGGTGTGGTCGCGACCGAACTTGGACTGGAACTGGCGGAGCGCGGCCACGATATCCATTTCATCTCCTATTCGCAACCTATCCGCCTGACCCAGCCGATGCCTAATATTCGCTTCCACGAAGTTGAGGTCACGCGCTATCCGTTGTTCGAATATCCGCCATATGATTTGGCGCTGGCGACGCGCATGGCCGAGGTCGCCGAAATCTACGATCTCGACCTGCTGCACGTTCACTATGCGATTCCGCACTCGGTCAGTGCTATGCTCGCGCGCCAGATGCTTGCCTGCGATCATCGGCGGAAAGGGCGCAAGCTGCCTTTCGTCACCACGCTGCACGGCACAGACATCACCCTGGTGGGCGCCGACCCGTCCTATTTGCCGATCACGCGCTTTTCCATCGAGCAGAGCGACGGCGTCACTTCAATTTCAAAGTATCTGAAAGAACGAACGGTCGAGGTGTTCGACGTCCAGACACCCATCAACGTCATTCCCAACTTCGTGAACTGCGATTTGTATCACCGCACCGACGAGGTCATGGCGAAGCGCTCAGAATATGCGGCGCCCGATGAGAAAATCCTGGTGCACTTGTCGAATTTCCGTCCTGTGAAGCGGATCACCGATGTGATTGAGATCTTCGATCGCGTCCAGAAAAAGATACCCGCGCGGCTGCTGATGATCGGCGACGGCCCAGAACGCTCGCGCGCCGAGTGGCTGGCGGTGGAGAAGGGAATCCACAACAAGGTCGACTTCCTCGGCAAGCAGGATCGCATTCACGAGAAGCTTCCCGTAGCCGACGTCATGCTGATGCCGAGCGAGTTGGAATCGTTTGGACTGGCTGCGCTGGAGGCCATGGCCTGCGAGGTGGTACCCATCGCCACCAACGTCGGCGGCGTGCCTGAGGTGATCGATCACGGCAAAACCGGTTTCCTGGCGAACGTCGGCGAAGTCGACGCCATGGCTGGCTACGCCATCGAGGTGCTGAGCGACGACGCCAAATTGCGTGAGATGGGAGGGCGTGCGCGGCAAAGCGCCCAGGCCCGCTTCTGCGCCAGCCGAATCATTCCCAAGTACGAAGACTTCTATCGCGAGGTGCTGGAACGCGCCTCGTAGATGGCGCCGGCCACCGAGCCGCCCATTTCTTCCGCCTGCAAAATCGGCAGCGTGAGCCGGACCAGGGTTCCGCTGCCGGGCTGGCTTTCGATGTTGATCTCAGCCGCGTCGCCGTAAACCACCTGCAATCGCTCCTGCACGTTGAGCATGCCGATGCCGGTGCCCGGGAGCTGCCCGCCGGCGGCGCCATGCCCACGCCGTCGTCCTCAACCTCAATGATCACCGCGCTCGCGGCACAGCGGCTGCGAATCGAAAATGTGCCGCCATCTACCTTGTCGGCCAGGCCGTGCTTGATGGCGTTTTCCACCAGCGGCTGCAGAATCATGCTGGGGACAAGATGGCTCGAGCGAGTCGGGATCGAGCTCTTTGTGAATGCGCAGCTTGTCGCGGCCAAAGCGCACTACCTCGATGTCGAGATAGTCGTCGAGAGATTCGATCTCTTCCTGTAGGGGGATGAACGCGTCGCCCTTGCGCAACAACCGGCGCAAAATGTTCCCTAGCTTCACGATCATCTCGCGCGCGGAATCGGGATCGCGACGCACCAGCGATGAAACCGAGTTCAGCGTATTGAACAGGAAATGCGGATTGATCTGGCTCTGCAGCGCCTCCATGCGCGCCTGCAACAGCAGCCGCTCCTGCTGCTCCAGCTTCATCTCGATGCGCACGTTGTTCAGCACCTTGAGCGCGATGGCTACCGCCATCACGGTTCCGGCGTAGATCGGCGAGCTTCACCCACCAGTTGCTGGAATCGAGCGCGAAGATGCGTCGCGGCCACAGGCGATGAAGCTGAAGCCGCACAAACTCCAGCACGACGATGAGCAGGAAGAATGAAGTCTGCCAGTCGATGAACGATCGCCGGATGGTGCGCCGCACCCAGTGATAAATGCTAAGGTCGAACAGCGGCGAGAACGACCAGATGGCTTCCCGTTCCGACGAGAGGTGCCGCAGCAGTCCGGCAAGTACTCCGGCCAGAACGTTCAGCGGCAGCGACAACCATTCATGCGCGATGAACACCGAGGGCAGTGAGACCAGCACGCCGCCCATCAGTCCGACCAGGCGGCCGCCGATGACGCCCATCAGGATCGCGCCTTCGAACGCGATGTCGGCGGCGTAGAAGTTGTGTACTGCCCAGCGCACAATCACGCCCAGCGCCAAAGGCGTGCTCACGATGAGCACCATCTCCAGCTTCTCGCCCAGTGTGCGCTCCTCGCGGAACAGCAGCACCCGAAAGCGCCGCGCGCGCACTAGCACACTGCTGATAGCTGCAGCAACGCCCAGCCGGATCAACAAAGTGACGAGAATGAGGCGGTTATCCATGAAAATCTTAGCTATTTCAGCATTACTTTAAGTCATGGATCATCGGCAATCCATAACTTAGAGTCATGCAACCTACAACGATTCATCTGGAAAAAGGACCAAAACGTCGCATTTTCGCGCGAAACCGCTTCTTTTCACGAGGTCCTCAGCCCTTCCGATGCGTCCTTTACCGCGCTTTCGGCCCGTACTGCATCCGGCGCGCCTCCCTGTGCCATATCTTTGTTGCCGCCGCCACGAGTACCAAGTTTCTGCAAGGTTTGCTTCATCAGAGCACCCATATCGTTCGCCAGCCCCGGAGTTTGCGCGAACACCAGCGACGGTTGCGATCCTCCGCAACCGAGAAGCGCACTGCATTGCTCGGCGCGCGTAAGCTTCTGCGCCAGCATCTTGATGAATGCAAGATCCCGGGCGGCGAAGAAGTGCGTCACCAGCTTCGTGCCCAAAGCTGTCACAGTTGCGGACTGCAGAAACTGTGCCGCCTGCAACTCAGCCACCTCCTCCAGCAGCTTTGATTGCATCTTCTGCGCGGCCTTGGCTTCGTCCAACACCTTGCGCGACTGCTCCGGCAAATCATAGATGTGGGTTGAGAACACCGCAGCAGCTTCGCTCAGCGTCTTGAAGTCGTGGCGAGAAGTCGCCACTGCTCGCATCCCGCAGACAAACTCGACGCGCACTCCCTGCCGAACTTTTTCTGTCTTGCGCAGCAGGATCGAGCCAATCTGCCCGGTGTTGCGCACGTGCGTACCGCCGCAGGCGTTCAGGTCGAAGTTCTCGATGTCGATGAGCCGCAGCTTCTCGCGGTCAGCCGCCGGGATTTTGCGTACTCCCATCGCTCGCGTGTCGTCAGGCGTAGCAAAGCGAATCGCGACCGGGCGGTCTTCAAAGATGATCTGGTTCGCCAGCTTCTCGACGGCGGTGATCTGTCCCGCTGTAACCGCGTCGGTCGCGAGATCGATGGTGCAGCTGTCGTCGCCCATGTGGAAGGAGACAGTTGCGAAATTATAGAGCTGCTCGAACGCCGCCGACAGTACGTGCTGTCCCGTGTGCTGCTGCATGTGATCGCGGCGTCGCTCCGTGTCGATCGCTCCTTCGATCACGGTCCCAGACGTTAGCCCGTTCGCGTCGGCAACGAAGTGCAGCACTTCGCCTGTCGCCTCGTCTTCTTCTACGCTGAGAACGAGAATCTTCGCATCTGCGACCCCGGCCAGGCGAAGCCATCCCGTATCGAAAACCTGGCCGCCGCTGGTGGGATAAAACGCCGAACGATCCAGGACAACAGCAGCGCCGTCCGCTCCGCTGCGCACGTCAATCACGCGGGCTTCGAAGGTCTGCAGGAACGAGTCGGTGTAGTAAAGGCGCTCGGTCATGGTACTGCTTCCGATGTTGTGGGCATTGCTCTGGAAAGAATATACCCGCGTCAGGTCTGCAGCGTGTCGAGCGCAACGCGCTCTCCAGCCCATCCTCCTTTTGACTTGTGATCTTGAACGCAGCGAAGGACCTGCTTTTGTTTCGCACTACTCGGAAAGCCCCTAATGGCACGAGCCGGATCGTGGCACCGTCCGCAGCTCTCGCCTGGGCAATCATTGGCGGCGCCAATGAAAGCAGGTCCTTCGCCTTGCTCAGGATGACAAACCTGACGGGGGGCTCCACCCAAGGTAAGTGCTGCTTATCGCATTGCGGCTACGTGTCTCATCTGTTACCTTCTCACGAACGCGATGGCTATCCATCCCAACAACGCGCTGGCAGGCTCCAACCGTTGGCATGCGGTCACCGCCGGCTTTCTCGGCTGGACGCTCGACGCCTTCGACTTCTTCGTAGTCATCTTCCTGCTCGATACCCTGGCCGAGCACTTTCACGTGCACAAGGCCGACGTCGTCCTCAGCATCACCGCGACGTTGGCCATGCGGCCGCTAGGCGCGCTGCTGTTCGGCATGCATGGCGGACCGCTATGGCCGGCGGCGTCCGCTGATGGCCAACGTCATCTTCTTCTCGGTCATCGAGCTGCTTTGCGGATTCGCTCCGAACTTCACCGTGTTCTTTATTCTGCGAATGCTCTTCGGCATCGGCATGGGCGGTGAGTGGGGAGTAGGCGCGTCGCTCGCGATGGAACATGCTCCGGTGAAGTGGCGCGGCGTGCTGTCGGGAATTCTGCAAAGCGGATACTCCATCGGCTACTTGTTGGCGGCGGTGGCAGCGCGCGTTATTCTGCCGAACTTCTCTCCGGATCTAGCGTGGCGCGTCATGTTTTGGGCGGGAGGCGTGCCTGCCTTGCTCGCGCTCTACATCCGCACCAAGGTTCCCGAGTCGGAGGCGTGGCAGCAGCACCGCCTGGCGCGCACCATCGACGGCCCGCGCATCGCCATGCAGCACAAGAAGCTGGTGCTCTACATGATCGCGCTCATGTTTCTCATGAACTGCCTCTCGCACGGCTCGCAGGATCTGTATCCCGACTTCCTCAAACACCAGCATGGCATTGCGGCGAACACCGTTGCCTACATCACGATGTTTTACAACCTGGGAGCTGTTACCGGAGCGGTGATTTTCGGACTCTTGTCGGAGAAGATCGGCCGTCGTTACAGCATGCTTGCCGCGCTGGCGGTATCGATCGCCATCATGCACTGGTGGGCCTTTGGATCGGGCGTGCTGATGCTGGCTGCTGCCGCATTCATCATGCAGGTTGGAGTGCAGGGCGCATGGGGAATCATTCCTGTTCACCTGAACGAGCTGTCGCCGCACGCGGTGCGCGGGCTGTTGCCGGGCTTCACCTATCAGATCGGAATTCTGCTGGCCGCGGCAACTCCCAGCGTCGAATTCGAGTTGCGCGATGGACTCGGCTACTCATGGGCGTTGGTGTCTTTCGAACTCGTGGTGATTGCCGGACTGGCGGTGTTGCTGCTGTTTGGAAGGGAAGAGCACGGCAAGAGCTTCTTTCGGCACGAGCAAACAAGTTAAGTGTGGGGAGTGGCATGGAACAGGCGAATCGCCGTCTGAAGTGGCACGGCATCGTGCTTTTCTTGTTGGGACTGTTCACCGGCTTTGCGGAGGTGCACGTTGCCAACGTACGCATGGGTTTGGCGGCGCATCTTGAAGGCGTGATGAATGGCACGTTCCTGCTTGCGCTTGGTGCGGCGTGGCCTGGTATTGGCCTGTCTGCGCGTATGCAAGCCGTCGCCTTCTGGACTGTGTTGTATGGCACCTATGCCAATTGGGCATTCACTCTGCTGGCGGCGGTGTTTGGAACCGCGGCCTTATCTCCCATCACCGGCGCGGGCCACAGTGGCACGCCATTGCAGGAGCACCTGATCACCATATGCTTCTTGAGTGTTGGCATCGCTATCGTAGCCGCTTCGGTGATAATCCTGGTCGGCTTTCGAGCCGGGCGCGAGGCGAAGGCGTCTTCGTAATCGGGATCGGAGCCGCCGATCTCTATTTTGCGCTCTGTATCCGACGAGCTTGAACGTCGCCAGTTCGCCGAAGCACTGAGAATGCGGTAAGCAGCACCGCGAGAATCAAACCAATCAGGACCTGCGGATTGCCGTGCAGCGGAAGCACGGTTGCAATAACTACCATCATGAGCAGCAGCACGATATTCGCGATCACCGAAACCACGTAGACGCCCTTTGCGACCGAGCCATAGGCCACGCGGAGCAGGTTGAGCGCTCCGATTGCGATTATCAGCAAGCCGCCACTTGCGAACCAGACGGCGTTGATGTCGATGACGGGATGCATTCGTCGCGTCAACGATGCGTGAAGGGCGCCGAACGCGATCAGCAGCCAGCCAGCGACAAGGTCGAGAGTTCTCAAGCTTCCCTCCAAAACATATTGCTTGCCTCAAGTCCAAGGCAGATACAGCATAGCCGGGAATAGCTGGCGAGGACAGACGAGTAATTCTGGAGCGGGAGACGGGGATCGAACCCGCGACCAACGGCTTGGGAAGCCGTGACTCTACCACTGAGTTACTCCCGCTTGTTCGTTGACGAGTTTAGCACCGCGCAAATGGGGCGAGCAAACAATCGATGGTCGATAAGTCACGCACCAAGTCGTGTTTGAGATGCTTCGCGTCAAGGCACCCTTCGACTTTGCTCAGGGCAGGCTATCCAGTCGTGCCGACGCACTCTTACTCTTGAGTGTCATCCTGAGAGGACTTCAGTCCTCGAGGGATCTGCAGTTCGGCGCAAACGGAAGTCGCGTTGCTGCGGGCTAACTGCAGATCCTTCGCTGCGATGAGGATGACACTCAATGAGAAATGGTCTTTTCGGCACGGCTCAAGCCGTGCCCTGACGCGAAGCTTCGCAAACCCATAACACGCGATTGATAGTGCGACCGGTTCAGATCTCGTTCTTCTTTGCCAGTGCCGTGATGCGGTCGCTGGCGCGAAACGCCAGTGCCTGGATGGTTTCCGTCGGCTGGCCGCGGCCGCTGGTGACGAAGCTGGAACCGTCGCACAGGAACAGATTGGGCACGTCGTGGGTACGATGGTCGGCGTTGATCACCGAAGATTTCGCATCGTTGCCCATGCGGCAGGTTCCCAGCAGATGTACCGCGAAGTTGGACTCGGTGATGGGATAGCGCCAGCTATTCTGTGCGCCCGCGGCTTCGAGAATCTCCATCGAGCGATCCTGCAGCCACTTGGCAAACTTCAGGTCGTCAGGATGATCTTTGTAGGTGACGCGCATCGCCGGCAATCCCCAGGCGTCCTTCACGGTGTCGTCAAGCGAGATGCTGTTGTCTTCTACCGGCAGCGACGTAGTGTGTCCCATCAGCGACATGCTGCGGACGAAATACTTGGCCAGCGCCTTCTTGTACTCTATACCCCATTGTGGGAGGTCGGGCGGCAGGCCTCCGAAGGCGAATGAGATGGGATAGTTCTGGAAGCGTGCGGTGATGCCGCCGCCGCCGTAGAAGCCCAGCTTGGGATCGACTTCGTAGAAGTCCATCAAAGTGCGCGTGACTTCGATGCTCTTGTAGCCGTTGAGCTCGTGCTCGAACAGGCCGGCAGACATGGGGTCGGTGTTGAACATCAGGTACTTGCCGACCAGCCCGCTGGAGTTCGCCAGCCCATCGGGAAAGCGGTTTGACTTGGAGATGAGCAGCAGGCGCGGCGTTTCGGCGCCGTTGGCGGCGAGAATAACCGCCTTGGCGTGCTGATGCTTCTCGACCTTGTGCTCGTCGAAGTAAATCACGCCAGTCGCGCGACCGTTCGCGTCAATTTCGACTTTGCGAACGTAGCTGTGCGGCCTGATTTCGCAGCGCCCGGTGGCGATGGCCTGCGGAACCATCGACGGCAGCGGGCTCGATTTTGCGCCGTGCTCGCAGCCGAAGCCTTCGCACCATCCGCAATGCTGGCACGGCATGCGGCCCTGGTAGGCCTTCGAAATGACCGCTACCGGCGCGGGGAAGGGATGATAGCCCAGCTTGCGCGCGCCGCGTTCGAACAGAATGCCGTCGGGTTTCACCGGCATGGGCGGCAGCGGATACGGCTTGGAGCGCGGCGGATCGAACGGACTGGCTCCTGCTTCACCCGAGACGCCCAAGTCCCATTCAGCTTTGGTGTAGTAGGGCTCAAGGTCGGCGTAGGTGATGGGCCAGTCGGCAAAGCCGGTGCCCGCGATGGTGCCCTTCTTGCTCGCCTCGATGAAGTCGATTTCGTGGAAGCGCCAGTAGTTCGCGGTGAAGTGTACGGCGCCCCCGCCGACTAGCTGGCCGTACATGATGCTGGGCTGCTTTTGCGCTTTGTCCTGCGGCGTGCGGCGAAAGGTCTGCGGCTGCTTGCGGTAGTCGTTGGTCAGCTCCGAATTGCTCCAGTTGAGAAATTCGTTGTGACCGAAATCCTTGGCCGACTTCCACGGCCCCTGTTCGAGGACGACGACGCTGAAACCATTTTGCGAAAGCTCGCGCGCCAGCACTCCGCCGGACGCTCCGCAGCCGACGATCACGAAGTCGACTTGTTCGGTCAGCGGATAGTGTTTCTGAGGATGAGGAGTGGTGCTCATGCCTTCTCCTCGCGCATGGGCATCGTAGTAGCCGAAGGGCGGAGCCCAGTAGGCCTGGTCGTTGAAGGCGATAAGATTCCATCCGATTTTGTCGCGATTGCCGTGCAGCGACGGATCGCAGAAGGTGCCCACCAAGACCATACCGCGCAAGCCGGCGAAGGCCTCGGCATCTTTGCCGCCGACACCGGATTCAGCTGCGATGCCGTTGCCCGCGCTGGGTGGCTTGTCCATGGCTTTCATCACTTCAATCTGCTTCTCGGACGATAGCGCTGCGAAGGAAGCGGTTCCGGGCTGAGCTTTCAGTGTGGCCGCGTGGAGGGCCGCCAAGGCCCCGCGAAAGTCTTTCTGCTGTTCAGGATTAATGGCGGTCAGAACGTAGTCGGCAAAGTAGACGACGCCGGCCTCGCGCGCTCCGGGAGTGCCATCGGTGCTGGGAATAATCTGCGCCGCGAAGGCGTCGAAGTCGGCAGCTTCCTGGGGCATGAGGAACTTGAAGCCTTGGGCGTCGGCAGCGGTCGCCGCTTTGGCGTGCTGCGTTGCCTGTGCGACGAGTTGCGGCGTCAAAGAATCGAGAAACAATAGCCCGAGTGCGCCAGCACTCTGGGCTAGGAATTTACGTCGCGTGCTCTCCAACGGCTCCTACCTTCCCTATGCGAACCGGAACCCACTCTCGGCCAGGCCTTGAATCTTGCTGGTCTTTGGCGCCGGCGTGGCGATCTTGCCGACGGACGTGTTCTTCATGACGCGATTGAACGCCGTCTGGAACTGTCCCATCTCGTCGGGTGTCCCCACGGTGATGCGCACGTAGGTCGGCATTACCGGCCAGATGCGCCCTATATAAACGTTCTGCTGGCGCAGGGCTTCGATGACATGCTGGCCATCGCGCTGGGTGTCGAGCATGAAGCAGTTCGACTGCGACGGAATGAACGCGTAGCCATTGGTGCGCAGCCAATCGAAGACCTGCTCGCGCGTGGCCGTGTTGATGCGCTTGCGCTCGGGAACGAGATTCGCGTCCTTGAGACTTGCGCTCGCTGCGACTACGGCCGTAATCGGCATGGGATTGAATCCGTGATAACGGCTAACCTTCTCCTGCAGATCAGGGCGCGCGACGGAGAACCCGCAGCGCAGTCCGGCCATGCCGTAGATTTTCGAGAAGGTTCGCAGCACGATAACGTCTTTGCCTGCTTTGACGAGATCGACGGCCGAGTTTGCGCCGTCGGCAAAGTGAATATAAGCTTCGTCGACCATCACCACCGAGCCTTGCGGCTTATGCTCCAGCAGGTACTCGATATCTGAGTGGCTGGTAAGCGTGCCGGTGGGATTGTTCGGCGTACAGATGTAGAACAGCCCGGCATCCGGCGCTTGGGCCAGCATAGCTCTGACATCGTGGGAGTGGCTGGACGTCAACCCCACCTTGACGACACGTGCGCCCGCGATGTTGGCGGCGTGCATTCCGGCCTCGTAGCCGGGGTCGGCAGTGACGTAGCTTTTGCTCGGAGAAGTAAACGCCAGCACCGAATAATGCAGCGGCTCGCTCGATCCGGGATAGGTCGCAATGTAGTCGGCAGGTATGCCCTCGGTTGCGGCGAAGGCGTCGATCAAATCCTCGGTAAGCCAGTCGGAATAACGGCCTCCGCTGGGAATGATCTCGGCAATCGCATCGCGCGCGCTGGCGGAAGGGCCAAGCGGATTCTCGTTGGAGTCGATCGCGATAGCGCCCTGGGGATAGCGATGGTCGCGATGAGGCAGTGCGAGCAGGCGCTCCGTCCAGATAGTGCTACAGGCGGCGGTTGCCGAGGCAGCCAGCGCCAGGTTGAGAAAATTGCGACGAGAGAAGGCGTGCGTGCTTTCGTTGTTTGACATCACTTGAGTCCTGCTGGTTCGGCGTGTACTCCGCGGTGTCGCACCGCGATGACTTCGATCTCGACCATGACGCCGGGAAAAGCCAGCGCCGCAACCTGCACCGCCGAACGTGCGGGTTTGTTGGGCTGCTCCGACGTGCCGAAGAACTGCGTATAGCCGGCCATCATCCCGGCGAAATCCATCTGCCCGCCCTTGTTCGGGTCCCCTGCTAGGTAGACGTGCATCATCACCACATCGCCCATCGAGAGGCGCTGATTTTCGAGCATGGTCTGGATCTGTTTCATCACCGAGATGGTTTGCGTCTTGGTGTCGCCGTATTTGTCGGTAGGATTGGCCGCTTTGGGATTTACGGCCTGCGGAACTGTGCCGCTGACGTAAATGGTTTCGTATCCCGGAGGAACGATCACCGCGCCGGAGATGGGGAAATCCTGGTTAGGAGGCGGAAGCGGGATCCGCGTTACCTTGTCGCCGGACTGCGCGAGCGCGATCGTAGCCGTAAACAGCGAGGACAGAACGGCGATAGAACTGACTAGCGAAACGCCCGTAACGCGTGGTACGAACATGACCTCACCTCACAAGAGAGTAGCGTGAGACATATTAGCGCGGATTGGCCGGGTTTGGCATCACGCCGGATGGGAGTAGTAAATCGGTGGTGCTCGATCTATCGCGGCTGGATCTCTTCCAGAACCCCATCAATGCGCTCAACTTCTTCGCGGATGACGCGAATGGCCTGCTGATTAGCCGGGAAGGGTGCGGGAATCAGAGCATCGACAGCGTGGCGAATTTTGTGATTGCGATCGGAGATAACGCTGATGCCGGTTGAGGTATTCACTCGGTGCTCGTAGAGGCGACGCGCGATTCTTACACCGATGTAAGCGAACGCCAGTCCGAAGCAAATCTCGATGGGCAGGCGATCTTTAGCGCCGTCGAAGTCGAGAAACAAAAGACGGTACACAGCTTCGCCCGCGCCCAGTGAAGCAAAAATCACGAGGGTTCCAAAGAATGCGAGTTTCAAGCGCTGAACCGGACGGAGCTCCGTGGCGGTCCGCTCAGTTTGGCGATTCGGGCCAAGCGGCATTCATCTCTCCCCAGATGCGGCTTATCCTCTATTGTGCAACGAAGTCGGGTATTTGTGCAGCAGGTAACGTGCGATTTTTACAGGAAATGATGCCAGAAAGGAACCCTCAACCGCTGGTGTGAACTTCCCAGAGCTTTTCGGACGGCACTTTTGACAGCTTGGTTACAAACGGGCAGCCATCCGGGAAAACGAAAGGGGCACACTCTTGGCGTCCGCCGCACTGGTTCCGGGCGCAACGGTCACTCTACCAACAGCGACACCCGCGCCAGTCAACACTCATCGCTGACACGGAGGCATCTACACCTTCGCGCATCTGGCGCCGGGCAGTTACACACTGAGGGACGGAAGCAGCTAGCGGCTGTCAGTCAGTTAAGAGTCATGACCAGCTTTCTCTGCGAGGGTTTGACCAAGCGAAGGTTTCAGCTGCGAGCTGATGGCCGATAGCTGACAGCTCCTTTACGAAACCGAACCCGAACGGCGACAATGACTGTTACCCTGCCGCGCGGCCATGTGCCGTTTAGCGGGCGGCTCAGCCGTGTTTTTCCAACGCATCACGAAAGGGATTTCTCATGCCAGCCAGTGGTGAACTTATTCGCATGATGAACTACGTCGATGATATTGCGGCCACTTTGCGCCGCGTCAATGCCAGCCTGTATCTGCTGTCTCCCGAAGACAAGCAGCGGCTTGCCGAGTACATGCGCAAGTCGGACCCGAATTTCTCACAGATGGTCGAACTTCTGGAGCATCCGGAGAATGTCTGAGATTCGCACTGTAGCAGTCATCGGCGCAGGCATTATGGGGCGGGGCATCGCGCATGCTGCCGCTCTGGGCGGCTATCGCACCATCCTGGAAGATATTCTTCCGACCACGCTTCGCAAAGCCGAGACGGAGATTCGCGCCAACCTCGACAAAGCGGTCGAGCTGGGCAAAGTAAGTAAGGACGCGGCTGGCGAGGCCATGGAGCGGCTGGAGTACGCGTCCTCGGTGGAGCAGGCGGCGCGCGAGGCCGATCTGGTGATCGAGGCCGTACCCGAAGAGATGGAGTCGAAGATCGAGATCTTCACCCTGCTGGACAAGCTCTGCCGGCCGACGACGATTCTCGCCTCGAACACCTCTTCGCTCAGCATCACCGAAATCTCCAGCGTGACCTATCGCGCGCCGAAGTGCGTCGGCATGCACTTCTTCAATCCGGTACACAAGATGAAGCTGCTGGAAGTGGTGCGCGCTCTGGAGACCAGCGAGGACACGCTCGCCGCTGCGGTGGAAGTTGGCACGCGGATGGGTAAGGAGGTTGTCGTGATTCGCGAGTCGCCCGGATTCATTACCAGCCGCATCAACGCCATGATCGGCAACGAAGCGTTTTACATGCTGCAGGAAGGCGTAGCGACAGCGGAGGACATCGACAAAGCGCTGAAGCTCGGGCTCAATCATCCCATGGGGCCGTTCGAGATGGTTGACCTCGTCGGGCTCGACACGCGCCTGCACATCTTGGAGTACCTGCACAAGACTCTGGGCGAGAAATTCCGCCCTGCGCCGCTCATGGTGCAGTACGTGAAGGCTGGACGCCTGGGGCGCAAAGCCGGACGCGGTGTCTACGAATATCCGGGGCAAGAGCCTGGGCGCCCGAGTCCAGCGAAGCCTGCGGCCGCGGAAAAGAAGTAGCGTCGACCGCGGCTTGTTGTGCGAGGTGAGGGTCTGACCAATCCGTGATGGCCTTCTGTCAGGCACATGATAAAGGCGCGTCACTTCACCACGATATTCACCAGCCTGCCCTTGACCACCAATACCTTCGCCACTTCCTTGCCTTCGATGGCGGCTTTGATTTTTTCTTCGGTCAGGGCCAGGGAGCGGACCGCTTCATCGTCGGCGTCGGCGGGGACGGTGATGCGTGCCTTGATCTTGCCGTTGACCTGAACCGCGATCTCCACCTCTTCTTCTTTCGCCAGCTCGGGATCGTACTTCGGCCAGGGCGCGCGTAACAGCTCGCTGTTCTGGCCGAGCATCTCCCATAGCTCGTGCGCGAGATAGGGCGCAAAGGGAGCGAGCATCAGCGCGAGGTCGCGCTGCACGTCGGCCATGAGCTCGGGTGGTGCAGGTGGCTCGCCTTTCTGGAGGCCATCTTCGTAGGCGTAGAGCTCGTTGACCAGCTCCATGATGGCGGCGATGGAGGTGTTGAAGTGCCAGCGTCCGCCGAAGTCGTCGGTGATGCGCTTGATGGTCTGGTGCAGCTTGCGCTGAATCTTTCTTCCTGGTGCGGAGAGAACTGCAGGCCCCTCGGTCGCCTGGGGCGACCTCGGGATGACACCCGAAGAGGGAGCGTTGTTAATTCCGCGCTGAAGCGCGGCCCTACCCGAATCGATTGAGAAAGCAAGCTCCTCCGCCGCGCTTTCGATGGCCTCGTAGGGATCAGAAAGCAGTTCGTTGAACGCAGGAACTGCAAGTCCCTCGCTGGTCTCTGGCGCCCTCGGGATGACGGCAGAGGAAACGGATTTGCCCGATAGGGGTCCTTCGACTCGCGCTTCGCGCTCGCTCAGGATGACAGAAGAATCATTGGCGGTGTTGACGCGGCCCTGAAGCGCCGCTCTACCCGTATGGTCGTGCTCGCGGCCCTGAAGCGCCGCACTACCTGAACCATCCGGCGCGTTCCTCGCCACGAAGCGATAGACCCGGCTAAGGAAGCGGCTGACGCCTTCGACGCCCATGTCCTGCCAATCGAGATCGCGGTCGGGAGGGGCGGCGAAGAGTGTATACATGCGTGTCGAGTCCGCGCCGTAGCGCGCGACCATGTCGTCGGGCGAGACCACATTGCCCTGGCTCTTCGACATCTTGGCGCCGTTCTTGATGACCATGCCCTGAGTGAACAGGCGCTCGACCGGCTCATCATTTTTTACCAGCCCGATGTCGCGCATGAACTTCGTCCAGAAGCGCGAATAGATAAGGTGAAGGATGGCGTGCTCGACTCCGCCGATGTACTGGTCGATGGGGAACCAGTAATCGATGGTCGCGCCGTCAACTGGAGCAGTCGTGAGCTGCGGATTGGTGTAGCGATAGAAGTACCAGGACGAATCAACGAAGGTGTCCATGGTATCGGTCTCGCGACGCGCCGGCTGACCGCACTTAGGACACTTCACGTTCACGAACTCGGGTACGTCCTTCAGCGGAGAGCCGCCAGCCAGCGTGATGCTCACGTTCTCTGGCAACACGACGGGCAAGTCGCTCTCGGGCACGGGAACGATGCCGTCGGTCGGGCAATAAATGACAGGGATGGGCGTGCCCCAGTAGCGCTGGCGGCTGATGCCCCAATCCTTCAGGCGGAAGGTGACGGTTGCCTTGCCGAAGCCGTCCTCCTCGGCATGCTTCGACATTTTTTCGATCGCCTCTTGGGAGGGCAAGCCGCTCCATTCGCCAGAGTTGATGAGCAGACTGTTGGTCTCGACAAAGGGCAGGACCGGCTCGTTGGGTTCGCCATCGGGTGCATCGCCCTCGCGGCGCGGCAGGATAACAACGCGAATGTCGAGATCATACTTCTTGGCGAACTCGTAATCGCGCTCGTCGTGCGCGGGCACCGACATGATGGCGCCGGTGCCGTAATCGAGCAGAACGTAGTTGGCCACCCAGACGGGAACCTTTTCGCCGTTGAACGGATTGAGGGCGTAGCGGTCGGTCGCCACGCCGTGTTTCTCGATGGCTCCGATGTCGCCGGCTTCTTTGGCGCGACGCTGCTGGTTGATGAGATCTTCGACCTTCGCCAGCAACGCAGGATCGTTGGCGATGAGGTCGGTGACAACCGGATGCTCGGGTGCAAGCTGCAACGATGTCGCGCCGTGGATAGTGTCGATGCGCGTAGTGAAGACGGTGATCTTGTCGCCCGCCGGACCGGCGACACCGTCGAGCTTGAAATCGACCAGAGCGCCTTCGCTGCGTCCGATCCAGTTGCGCTGCATGGTCTTGACCTTTTCAGGCCAGCCCGGGAGCGAGTCCAACTCGTCGAGCAACTGATCGGCGTAATTGGTGATGCGCAGGAACCACTGCTCCAGTTCGCGCTGCTCGACGGTCGTCGTCTCGTGACGCCAGCAGCAGCCGTTGGCCAACACCTGCTCGTTAGCCAGAACCGTCTGGCACTCGGGACACCAGTTCACCTTGCTGCTCTTGCGATAGGCGACACCGCGCTCCAGGAACTTGAGGAAGAACCACTGGTTCCAGCGATAGTAGTCGGGCAGGCAGGTGGCCAGTTCCTTGGACCAGTCGTAGGCGAAGCCGAGGCGCTTCATCTGCGTCTTCATGGCAGCGATGTTGGCGAGCGTCCATTCGCGAGGGGGCGTGTTGTTCTTCAGCGCGGCGTTTTCTGCGGGCAGGCCGAAGGCGTCCCAGCCCATGGGATGAAGCACGTTGTGGCCCTGCATCCACATGTAGCGGGCGAGGGCGTCACCAATGGAGTAGTTGCGCACGTGTCCCATGTGCAGCGCGCCCGAAGGATAGGGCAGCATCTCGAGCACGTAATATTTCTTGCGCGGAGAGGATGACGGTTCGGCGCGGTAAAGATCGGGATTGGCCGCCCAGCGCTCAGACCATTTCTGCTCGATGGCCTGGGGGTCGTAGCGTTCGGGACGAGTGGCGGATTCGGCGGGGGAATCGGCGTTGGCCGCGTTGATCGTGGAGTCAGACATAGTGGGTAATCTTTGATTTTATATTGTGCGGAATGGGATGCGAACGGGCAGATTCAAAGAACGGCAACCGCTCCGAGCTGAGAGCGCTTAAAATGCGTCGGGCGTAGGAGCGGCGTCATCTTTAAGCAGGTCCGCGAGGGTTGCACGCAGTTGAACCCAGCTCAATCCGAAAGGAGTTCTCATGAAAATCACAGAAGAGTATCTCGCGCAATTCGACGACGAAGTGAAGCGTACTCGCCGCACACTGGAACGGGTTCCCGAAGGCAAGGACGACTGGAAGCCGCATGACAAGTCGATGCCGCTGGGCCGGCTGGCGGGGCTGGTGGCGCAGATGCCGATGTGGTTCGCCTTGATCATCAATCAGGATGACTTGGATCTGAATCCTCCCGGTGGCGGCAAGTTCGAACAGAAACCAATGCGTACACCTGGCGAATTGGTGAAGGCACTGGACGAGGGCGCCGCACAGGGTCGCAAGGCGCTTGAGGGTGCGAGCGAAGAACATCTGCAGAAACCGTGGCGGCTGCTCGTAGCCGGCAACGTTGTGAGTGAGCAGCCTCGGCATGTCGTGATCCGAGATACGTTCTCGCACCTCGCACATCATCGCGCGCAGCTGACGGTGTATCTGCGCCTGAACGATGTGCCGGTGCCGGCGATCTATGGGCCGTCGGCAGACGATGCGCAGTTCGCGTAGGAGTCATTGTGCCTTTGAATCCGCAGTGCTTCCCACTAGGCTCTTCAGCGCGTTCACGTTCCTCAGGTCATCGAGCGGTTCGTCGATGGGAGTTTCGGCAATGAAGGCAGCGTGGGCGAGACGGGAATCGTTGAGCAGGCGGTGAAATGGCTCGGTGCCGATGCTTCCTTTGCCGATGTGCTGATGGCGATCGAGCTTTGAGCCGCACGCAGCTTTGGCGTCGTTGCAGTGAAAAACGTGGACGTTCTGCAAGCCGACGGTCTCGTCGAGTTGGCGCATCGTCTGCGCAAAGCCCTCTCCGCTGACGATGTCGTATCCCGCGACGTGGGTGTGGCAGGTGTCGATGCAGGCGCCGACGGGCACGATCTTGCGCAAGTGCTGAACCAACTCGGCGACCTGCTCGAAGCTGCCGCCGAGAGAGAACTCCGAGCCCGCGGTGTTTTCGATAAGCACTCGCAGGCCGTGACTCCACAAACCGAGTCCTTCAGCAGCACGCTCAATGGCCTCGGCGGCGTGTTCAAGTCCCTGTTCGCGGGTGAGCCCGCGATATGAGCCGGGATGCACGACGAGATAGTCGGCGCACAGGGCGACGGCACGCTCCAGTTCTCCGCGAAATGCTGCGATTGACTTGCGATGGAACTCAGGATTTCCGCCCGCCAGGTTGATCAAGTAGTTGGCATGGATCACCAGTGGCTTCAGGTCGTAACGCTCGCGGAGGCGGCTCATCTCAGTGCATTGCGAGGCAGCCAGTTCGTAGGGCGCCCATTGTCGCGGGCTAGAAGAGAAAATCTGGAGCGCGTTGCAGCCCAGGCGATAAGCGCGTTCGGCGGCGTGTTCGACCCCTCCGGCGGTAGAAGTATGAATGCCGATGCGGCGGGAGGTCAGCTTAGGCGGCTCCGCCGGCGCAGCGATGAGCTTGAGGATGTCCTTCTCGAACTTGGGACCGGCGTGCGGCATGAGCGCGATTGTAATTGGATGTCCGGGAGGCCTTCGGAGTGCCGCTGCTGACGCAGCTCGGGAAGCTTTATTGTCCTGCCTCGATGCGATCGCAGAGATACCGCCGGCAATCTGAATCCGTTGACCTTGCTATAACCTAGAGGTTATATTCATTCTATGGCATGGGAGGTCGAGTACACCGACGAATTCGAAGTCTGGTGGAACGGCTTGAGTCGAGAGGAACAGGTCGAAATCGATCGTAAGGTTCATCTACTGGAAGCGTTTGGCCCAACTCTGCCGCGCCCTCATGCCGACGTGATTGTGCAGTCGCGGCATCCTAACATGAAGGAGTTGCGCGGGAAGGTGAACGAACGACAACTCAGGGTACTATTCGCTTTTGACCCGCGGCGTACGGCCATCCTGCTGCTGGGCGGCGACAAGACGGGAGATCCCGGATGGTATGACCGTTACGTGCCACTTGCGGACCAGTTATTCGATCAACATCTGCGCAAATTGGAGTAATAACATGGCAAAGAACTTCAAGACGCTTCGCGAAAGGATGCCGCGCTCAGCTCGCGACCGCGCGTACGAAAAGGCCAAGCAGGATATATCCGAAATGGCTTTGGACGAGGTGCGTGAAGCTCGCGCTATGACGCAGGAACATCTCGCGAGGCTGCTTGGCATCAAACAGGCCGCCGTTTCCAAGATGGAGCGCCGGGCCGACATGTACGTGAGTACATTGCAGGCAATGATCAAAGCGATGGGTGGAACGCTTCAGATCGTCGCCATCTTTCCCGAGGGAAAGGTCGAAATCGATCAGTTCCGAAAGCTTCGTAGAAAGGAACAAGAGGCGTAGCAGGAAGGGCTCACGCTCTTCCCGCAATAGCCGGAATTTGGAACGCCTGGGAGTGCACCTGCATCTAACGTTAGAGAACGAGTTGCTTCGAGTGGTCAACCTGAAAAAGGTTTTCCGCTCGGGGCCGTCAGAGTTAGTGCTCTTTGAGAACTTGTCGTTCGAAGTACATCGCGGTGAAATGCTTGCGATTGTCGGCGAATCGGGTGCGGGCAAGAGTACCTTGTTGCACATCCTCGGAGTTCTTGATACGGCTTCCGCGGGTGACGTATACTTCGCGCAATCTGATTTGGGGAAGTTGTCCGAAGAGGGTGCCGCTGAGTTTCGTGGTCGCGAACTCGGGTTCGTCTGGCAGTTTCACTACCTCCTGCCAGAATTCACCGCCATGGAGAACGTCGCCATGCCGCTGCTGATGCGCGGCGAGAATCGACGGAAAGCGGAAGAGAACGCCCTGCACTGGTTGCAGGAAGTCGGGTTAGCGGACCGTGCCGAGCATCGGTCCGGCGAGTTGTCTGGAGGAGAGCAGCAACGGGTAGCGCTGGCCCGTGCGCTGATCACCAGACCACAGCTTCTGATGGCGGACGAGCCCACAGGAGACCTCGATGGTCGCACAGCCGAAGCGGTATTTGAGTTGATCACCAGGTTACATCGCGATTACAGCCTGACCTCGATTATTGTCACCCACAATCTCGCGTTTGCGCGTCGCTGCCACCGGGTTATGCAACTGGAGCGGGGACGCTTGGTCGAGGTGTCGCCGGAATCGCTAAGCATTTAGCAACGAGAAACATGGAGACGGGTTTTAGATAGTAGACGGAGCGCTTCAGGAGCCATCGGGTTCCAAAATGACCCTCCAAAGAGGGTAAAACGGGTAGAAAGAGCAAATTAGGGTTTTCAGGGACTGGGTTCGGGCTCAAAATAGAGAGATACGGCCCCGGAAGCTCCGGAGAGGTTAAATGTTCGAACGGTACACGGAAAAGGCCCGACGCGTCATTTTCTTTGCGCGCTACGAAGCCAGCCAGTTCGGTTCTCCGTACATCGAGACGGAACACCTGCTGCTTGGCCTGTTGCGCGAAGACAAGGCGCTCACAAATCGATTCCTTCGGTCACATGCTTCGGTCGAGTCGATCCGGAAACAGATCGAAGGACATACCACTATGCGGGAGAAGGTGTCTACTTCCGTGGACCTGCCCTTGAGCAACGAGTGCAAGCGCGTACTGGCTTACGCCGCGGAAGAAGCGGAACGCCTGTCGCACAAGCACATCGGGACGGAGCACTTGCTGCTCGGTCTGCTGCGGGAAGAGAAGTGCTTCGCCGCCGAGATTCTGCATGAGCGCGGCTTGCGGCTGTCGTCGATTCGCGAAGAATTGGCGCGCACGTCGCAGGAGAAGGCCCAGCCGGCACAGCGTTCGCGAGAGTCGTCGTTGCTGTCGGAGTTCTCGCGCGATCTAACCCAGTCGGCTATGGACAACCAGCTTGATCCGCTGGTTGGCCGTGATGGCGAATTGGAGCGCGTGATTCAGATTCTGTGCCGGCGCACCAAGAACAATCCGGTGCTGATCGGCGAGCCGGGTGTTGGCAAGACGGCGATTGTCGAAGGCTTGGCGCAGCGTATCGCTGATGGCGAGGTTCCGTCGTTTCTGGCTGACAAACGAATTCTGGCGCTTGATCTGTCTCTTATCGTTGCCGGAACCAAGTACCGCGGCCAGTTCGAAGAGCGGCTGAAGACCATCATGAAAGAGCTGATGGAGTCGCAGAATTCCATCATCTTCATTGACGAGCTGCACACTCTGGTAGGCGCGGGTTCGGCCGAAGGCTCACTCGACGCCGCCAACATCCTGAAGCCGGCATTGTCGCGCGGCGAGATTCAATGCATCGGCGCGACCACGCCGGCGGAATATCGCAAGTCGATCGAAAAAGACCGTTCGCTGGAGCGTCGCTTCCAGGCTGTGAAAGTTCCGCCACCCAATGAAGTGGACGCGGTGAAGATACTGTTCGGCATCAAGGAGCGTTACGAGAAGTTTCACGCCGTCAGCTATACCGACGAGGCGATTAACTTCTCGGTTTCGCACTCCAATCGCTATCTGCCCGACCGCTTCCTGCCGGACAAGGCAATCGATCTGATTGACGAAGCCGGCGCGCGCGTGAAACTCCGCCAGACTTCGCTGCCCGACGACATCACGGAAGTGCAGAAGCGGATCAAGTTCATCGTGCACCGCATGGAAAACGCCATCGCGAATCACGAGTTCGAGAAGGCCCGCTTCTACTCGGACGAGGAACGCAAGGAGCGCGAAAACCTGCGCGCGCTGCGCGAGAAATATCACCTCGACGAGTCGTCAACCGGCGTTGTAGGCCGGGAAGATATCGAAGACGTGGTTTCGCGCTGGACTGGCGTGCCCATCGCGTCCATCAAGGAAGAAGAAAGCCAGAAGCTGCTTCGCATCGAGGAAGAACTCCACCGCCGCGTCATCTCGCAGGACCGCGCTATCTCGGCGCTGGCCCGCGCGATTCGCCGCTCGCGTGCCGGCCTGAAGAGTCCGAACCGTCCTATCGGATCATTCCTGTTCCTCGGCCCGACGGGCGTGGGTAAGACGGAAGTCGCTCGTACCCTGGCGCAGTTCATGTTCGGCAGCGAGAAGTCCTTGGTCCGCTTCGACATGTCGGAGTTTATGGAGAAGCACTCGGTATCGAAGCTGATCGGTTCGCCTCCGGGATATGTCGGCTACGAAGAGGGCGGCCAGTTAACCGAGCGGGTGAAGCGCGCGCCCTACTCGGTCGTGTTGCTCGATGAGGTGGAGAAGGCTCACCCTGATCTCTTCAACATCCTGTTGCAGGTATTTGAAGACGGCCAGCTCACCGATGGTCTCGGCAACACGGTGGACTTCAAGAACACCATCATCATCATGACATCCAACATCGGCGCGCGGCACCTGCAGAAGCGCACCGGCTTGGGTTTCCAGACCGACCAGGAAGACATGGTCTCCGGTAAGGTCGAAGACATGGTGAAGAGCGAGGTGAAGCGCACCTTCAATCCCGAGTTTCTCAATCGTCTCGACGAAGTCATCATCTTCAACGCCCTGACGGAGGCCGATCTTATCCAGATCGTTGAACTGATGGTGAACCTGCTGAACCAGAACCTGGCGCAGCGCTCAATCACAGTGACCGTGACCGAGGAAGCCCGGAAGTGGATTCTGGCGAAGACGCTGGTCGACCGGACCTATGGTGCGCGTCCACTGCGTCGCGCGTTGCAGAAGTACATCGAAGATCCGCTGTCAGAGGCGCTGATCCAAGGCACCTTCCAGCAGCGTCCAGCCTTCATCGAGGTCTACCTCGAGAACGATCAGCTCTTCTATCGTCCGGTCGGCGAGGAGAAGAACGAAGGTGTGCTGCTGTACAGCAGCTAGCAATTGGCAACTAGCGATTAGAAGGGGAGCGAACTCGCTCCCCTTTGCTTTTGTGAGAGCCGGCACGAGGTGTCGTACACTAAAAATTGAACTCCAAAGGTGAACCGTGTCTGAACCTACTTACGAAGAACTGAAAGCAAAGCTCGCGGCCGCAGAAGATCAGCTCAAGGGTCGCAAACGGGGTTCCATCGATTTTCGGGTGAGCGAAAAAGGTGCAGTCAGCGTGTACGGGCTGGGGCGCTTCCCCGTAACGCTTTATTACGAACAGTGGGTGCGCCTGCTGGAGAACGCCGACGCCTTAAAGCAATTCATGGAAGACAACAAGTCGAGCCTGAAGCTGAAAACGGCAGAGTAAAGTCCTCGCTTAGAAGCAGAGCCAAAGCAATCACGGCGCAGGCCATTCGCATAATCTCCAGTCACGCCTGCGCCGCCCACCGACCTCAGTGCTCTGTCGGCTGGGTCGAATTCCCGATTGAGGCCGCCGGACACGTAACCGGCAAGAACAAGCTCATATTCTCCTTCTTCCATTGCATTGCGCGATGAATGCGGTTATAGCCGCTGGGGTGGTCGAAGAAGATGAATTCCTCGATCGGTCCAGGCCGCATCTTGCGATATTCGCCCAGATGTAGTGCCGCGCGAGCGAAGCCATCCGGTTGACGGCTTGCGTTCAGGCCGAACCTGTCAGCTTCGGCTTCGGTAGTCCGAGTCTGGGTGTTCTGAATCGGCGTGAGGACAAAGAAGAAGATCGAGGCCAGAAGCACCACTAGCGGCAGTACCGCCGGATCGCCGATGCCGCGAATTTGCCACTTCGTTCCCCAGCGCGCCAGGCTCCAGTCCAGTGACCACTTCAGAAATCCGAAGAAACACACGGCGACGATCAGCATGAACATGAGGTCCTTCGCGATGTGGTTCAGGACATAATGGCCCATCTCGTGCCCCATGACCGCTTCAATCTCTTGCGGCGAGCCGCGGCGCAGAAGGTTATCGTTCAGCGTGATGCGCATGGTGTTGCCGAAACCGCTGACGTTGGCGCTCATGCGCGTGCTTTGCTTGGAAGCGTCCACCTCGTAGACATCGTGCGCCGGAATACCGTTGGCGCGCGCCATACTGAGAATCGGCTCCGTAATCTTCGGATCGTCCAGCCGGGTGTATTTGTTGAATAGCGGAAAGATGTAAACCGGAGAGATCATCACCGTGAAGGTAACGAAGATCATGCTCACCACGGCTCCCCAAATCCACCAGGTCCGAGGTAGCTTGCGCACAATGGCGAACAGCACCACCACCAGAACTCCGCCCAACACGACGCTTACCGCAAGACCCTTCAGTTGCTCACCCGCCCACGGGCCAAAAGTCTGATTGGCAAGACCGTACTGGTGCTCGCGAATGTATCCCTCATAAATTGTGATGGGCGCAGCGAGAATGGTTGTCAGTATCAGGTACTCGAGCCAGTAAATAAAAGTCTGTAGCCAGCGCCAACTTATGATGCGCTCCGCGAGATTGCGCATCGCCGCCGACCAGCGCAGGTTCAGCAGCAACAAAGCGACGACCACGCCATAGAGGAAATCCCACAACTGAAGCCAGTAGCCGCCCTCGAAATACGCATCGGAGCGCGATTGCGCCGACGCTGGCATTTCCGCCAGGTAGGCTTCGGTGGCGGCGTCCACGTCGAAGTGGTCAGACGCCTGCGCGGCCGTAGGGACGGTCGTGGGAATATCGACCTGGCTCTGATCGAGCTTGGGCGAAGAACCGGACTGCGCGATGGCGAAGCCGGTGAACAGCAGCAGCAGCGCGATCGTGGCGCTCACAAAGCGGTAGCGAATGGTCATTTGATTCCTGTCTTGAGAAATCAGGATATGGGAGTAAAGCACTCAAGTTTACGTTAGAAAGGCGGGAAAGGTTCCCTGAGGGGATAGGTAGTGCGGGCGATTCAGCGCCGCGTTGTAGTTGGGCTTCGTATCAGGGCCCGGCTTTAGCCGGGCCGTATCGGCCAGAAGAGTATTACAGGGGGATGAGTCCCTTTGCGAGCGAAGGGACTCATCCCCCAATCTTGTGAGGAAACATTCCGGCCCGACTTAAAGTCGGGCCCTGATACAAAGCTGGCAGATTCGTTCTGATACCTGATACATCACACCACCCCCGAATGCCATAATCAAACGTGCGCATCTTTCTCTCTGCCGGCGAGGCCTCGGGCGACATGTATGGCGCCTGGCTGATGGACGCCTTACGTCATGAGCTGAGCCAGCGAGGTGATTCCGGGGGCGCAGAGTTCTTTGGCGTCGGCGGCCACGCCATGCGTAAGGCGGGTTGCGATCTCGTTGTCAACGCGCACGACATCGCGGTGGTAGGGCTGGCCGAGGTTGTCCGCCATTTGCCGCGAATCTATGTGCTCTTCAACAAAGTTGTTGCCGAAATTGACCGCCGACATCCTGATGTTGCCGTGCTCATTGATTTCCCTGACTTCAATTTGCGCTTGGCTCGACAACTGCACAAGCGCGGAGTTCCCGTCGTTTACTACGTCAGTCCCCAGCTTTGGGCATGGAGACAATCGCGAGTTGAACTTATCCGCCGCTACGTGCGCAAGATGCTGGTGATTTTTCCGTTTGAGCAGAAGTTCTACGCCAACCACGGCATTCATGCCGAGTTCGTCGGCCATCCGCTGGCGGACGCGGCTGCGAACTCGATAACCCGCGATGCATTTGCAGCACAGTATGGCCTCGACTCGGCGAAGCCTTGGATCGCGCTGCTGCCGGGAAGCCGCAAGGGCGAGGTCAGCCGAATCTTCCCCACGCTTCTAGCAGCAGCACAACTTCTAGGCCGCGATTACGTTTACATAGTGCCGGTCGCATCGACCTTAAGCGAATCTTGGATGAAGAGCTTTGTGTCGCCCAATTCCAGGATTCAAGTTGTCTTTACCAACGATGCTGCGGCGACTCTGGCTCATGCGCGCGCGGCAGCGGTGGCCAGCGGAACATCGACCTTGCAGGCGGCGCTGATTGGAACGCCCTTTGTCATGGTGTATCGGGTTGCGGAATTGTCGTGGAAGTTCGGACGTCAATTAGTGAGAGTCGATCGATTTGCCATGCCTAACCTGATTGCCGAGCGAGATGTCGTTCCGGAGTTGGTGCAGGACGAGTTCACTGCTGAAAGGGTTGCGTCAGAGCTGAAACGATTGGTTGCGGAGGGCAGTGCGCGGAGTGCCATGATCGAAGGATTTCGCGATATCCGACACAGATTGAGCGCCGCAACGTCTAACGTGCAGGCAAGCCAGCGAGCGGCCCAGGCTGTTTTGGCGGTGTTGGAGCGTTCCACGTGAGCCATGTAAGCTTCTCATGAGGATTTTCAATCATTTATAGTGACCGCAGAGCAGGAGTTTTCTCCAGGATGCAAAGCGCAGCGCGATTCTCGAAGCGCGTCGTTTTTTACATCGCATTTTTGATGTTGCTGGCCACCGCAGGCTATGCTGCCGAGCATCAGCGCCTTCAGGTCGACGACTACGCCATCCAGGCCGTGGTGACGCCGCAGAACCATCAGATCAAGGCCGTCGCGCGGGTTCGATTCACCGCGCTGGACGATATCAGCATTGCGGTTTTCACACTCCATAACGGATTGAAGCCAACTCGCGTACAGGGCCCAATGGGAGAAGAGCTCACTGCCGAGCGCGTGAGCCAGGACGCCACCGTGCGCGTCTCGCTCCCTGGAACTCTGAGCAAGGGCAGTAGCACCAGCCTTGTCTTCGAATACGAGGGGACCTTGCAATCGGCGGACGACAGTCCCGTCCCGGGGCTGAAGTTGGCTTACGTTGGCGATCCCGAAAGCTATCTCCTTTATGCCGGCGGATGGTTCCCCATGTCGGGCTACGGCACCAACCGTTTCACATCGACCATCAGCGTCAGCGTGCCCGCAGGATACTCAGTCATCGGTAGCGGTAAACAGAGCACTGGGGAGTTTCCATCCCTCGGCGAGGCGAGCGCGGCCTCGCGGACGGCCCGCAAAGGCGCCACACGCGAGCCATCAGGACAGCTCAGCGCTCCGGCGGGCAACAAGGTCTACACCTTCACTTACGACAAGCCCAGCTTCCCAGGAACGATTCTCATCGGCAAGTATGTCGCGACCAAGAGCGACGAGGGCGGCCTGGACGTCACGGTTTATACCTCTGAGCAGAACAAACCCTACGCCACGCAATATGCCGACTCGGCTTCTAAAGCTTTCTTCTTCTATACCTCGCAGTTTGGTCCACCGTACGCCAACAAGTTGAGTCTGGTCGAGCTGCCGAACGATACGGTTCCCTTGGCCTGGGCCCCCGAGATTGCAGCCATTGCTGCGCGCAGCTTCAATCAGAAAGTGAACTATCGCCTGGTTGCTAACATGCGGTCGCCCATCAGTGGTGGGGAACCATGGTCAGCCCCGCGACGCGCAACGACTGGTGGATCAGCGACGGTTTCGCGCGCTATTCGGAAGCGCTTTACGTCGAGCATGTGTCCGGTGAATCAGGGTTCGAGGAAGTGACCAAGGACATGGAAGTGGGAGCGCTGGCTTACGAGACCGTACCCCTTGCCCAGATAGGCAAACTCGACCCGTTCTCGCCAGAGTTTCAGGCGCTGACGGCTGATAAAGGGGCAGTCATCCTGAACATGTTGCGCTGGGTCGTAGGGGACCAGGCTTTCGACAAGACGATGCGAGATTTCCTGGCGCAGTACTCGGGGAAGTCGGCTACGGTCGAAGACTTTCGAAACATTGCCGAGAAAGATTCGGGCCAGCAGCTTACCTGGTTCTTTACTCAATGGCTCGACTCCACGGGAGCGCCCGAGTTCAAAGATAAGTACACCATCTACCGCGTGCAAAAGGGCTTTCGTGTTGTAGGAGAGATCCAGCAGGACATGGACCTGTTCCGCATGCCGGTGGAACTGAAGATCGATACCGACGGCAAGACCGAAACCAAGCGCATCGAGGTTTCGGGCACTAACTCCGCCTATGAGGTTGACACTTTTGGCAAGCCGCGCAAGATTACCATTGATCCCGACAATCGCGTGCTGAAGAACTCGGCTGAGCTGCGGGTGCGAGCGTCGATCGTGCGAGGACAGGCTGACGTGGAGCAGGGCGATCTCACTGAAGCTCTCAAGGAATTCCAGAAGGCGCTGGACACCAACAAGAACAGCTCACTGGCGCATTACCGCATCGCTGAGGTTTTCTTCCTGCAGCACAACTACCAGGCCGCAGCGAATGCCTATCGCGAAGCGCTCAACGGTAACGGCGAGCCGCGCTGGACCGAAGTATGGAGCCACATCAGGTTAGGTAATATTTTCGACCTGACCGGTCAACGCGAGCGCGCAACCAACGAATATCGCCAGGCCCTGCAGACCAACGACAACACCTCCAACGCGCTCGACGAAGCTCGCAAGTATCTGCAGAACCCGTACAAGCCGCAGGGCAACAGCGACGCCAACGGCATGTAGGTTGGCACACCGCCTAGTTGGACACCCGGGAGCACACTTCGTACGAATCGCGTCATGGAGCGAGCAACCTTCCGAAGACGTTGGCCCATTCCAGCAGGTGCGCTCACCTTCCTTCGCCGGCATATAAACTCGGCGCGAGTCCCGGTTCTTCCGCGTTTCAATCTGACTTGATGTAACCGTTCTGCTCTAGTCGGCGTAGCATACGGTACAGGATCGCCTTCTTACCTCGCCGTCGGTGAAGACATGCCGTGCCACCTCGCCCAGCAGATCATATCTTCCTTGCTCGCGGTGAAGAGCCCTATTTTTCCGGCGGCCGCCTCCCGCAAAAAAACTCCGGATTTCCAGTAAGAATAAGCCCGTGCTGCGCTCTCTGTGGCCAGCTCGGCAAACCGCAACTACTTGCAGAACACGGACATTTCGCGAACAGTCGGCTGAACGGGCGGAATTGGAGAGGAGCTAAGTGATTGAAAGAATGGCTCCTCAGGTAGGACTCGAACCTACAACCCTCCGGTTAACAGCCCCGTGAGATGCCGTAATTTCAAATACTTAGCGGCGCAGATGACCACTCACGGGTACCTGAAAAATCAAGCAGTTATGCGGAGCACGATGCTAAGTGACCCTTATCTGACCCATGTTTTGCGATGAGGTAAGGGTCACAATGCTGCAGGCGATGGCTTGCCTCCTCCTTGGCGTCTGGCTGTTAGGCCTTCACGAACTCGACATCGAGAGTGATGGTGACCTCGTCGCCAACCAGAATTCCGCCGGTTTCGAGGGCAGCGTTCCAGGTCAGGCCGAAGTCCTTTCGGTTGATCTTTGTGCTCGCAGAGATCGCAATTCGGGTGTTGCCCCAGGGATCCTTCATGGGTGGGGTTGGCCCTTCAGCCGCAAATCGCACCTTTTGGGTAACACCACGGATGGTCAGATCGCCGTCGATCGCCAACTCTCCATCCCTGACGATGCTGATGCTCTTGGATTCGAAGTGCAGGGTCGGGAACTTCTCCACGGTCTCGGCGCGGGTGACAAACTCAAGATTGATCCCTCGCGAATTGTGGCGTCCAAGGCCCAGATCGCTCGGCGGGATTCGCTCCGGGCACGGCCATCAACCGCTCGGCGAGAATGAGGCCTACCGCGCCAACAAGAATTCCCGCCAACACGTCGGCGATGTAGTGGTAGCGGCCATAAATTGTAGACACGCACATCGCGACGAAGAACGGTAGGAACACCCAGAACAAATAGCGGCGGTAGCGCCAGGCACCGAGCAGCGCTACGAATGCCCCCGTGACATGACCGGAAGGAAACGCGCCGCCACGTACGCGTCCCCAGCTTTCAATGAAATTGATCAAGCTAGTAGCGGGGCCGCCCACAAGCGGGGGCAAATGGAATGAGCGCATGGCAAAGAACGGCGCTTCAACAGGGAAGAAAATCGAAATCATATAGCCAATCGAGTAGGCGATCATCGAAGCAGCCATCACCGTCCAGAAAGCGAGCAACGCTGCGGCTCCGGACGGATCGCCCGCGGGTGAGACATCTGAGCGGGACAGACGGCGGCGATAAAGGGAGGCCCCGAGAATTGTGAGGAATAGATAGTAGGTCATGTAGGCGACTTGCAGCGCCTCGTTGACCCAGAGATGGGAGAACTGAGAGAGCCACACGCCCGGATAAACGCCCGTGAGCCGATGGTCGAACGCAATCAGGACGGGATCCCACCACGCCTGACCAGTCAGGTGAACGAGAATTCGCAGTTCCTCGAAGCAGAAAAGAAAGACAGCCTGCGGGTACCAATCGCGGACCCAGCCAAGCGTCCGGGCAATTCGAGAGCGTGCAAGTTCGCCACGGCTAACGCGATCGGCAACATTCACGATGAGGAGAATTCCGGCAAAGACTCCGAAATGCACGGTGATATGCAACACAGGGTGCGAGAGATTCTCGTGGAAAATGAGCATCAGGGCGCCGCTGATCCCCAGATATAAAAGCGCGACCCATTCAAATGCGCCGCACGGTTCGAGGATGGCGCGCGCCTGCGACCATTCACGGGTGAAAGAGCATGCGGCGATTTGGCGGTCGCGTGCCGCGCCTTCTCCGCCGCGCATTGCAATGTGGGCCTTCCCTCCACAGCCATACCGAGTCATGTCCATGGCAACTTCTTTCTTCTTAGTTCATACCTCTAGAATCACGGCTTCGCGGCCGGCGCAAGACTCGTGGCGAGGTCTACCTCTGAAGCGAAAGCGCCTCGCGAGCCATTGTGGCTAGTCGTGGGTAAATTGGCAGTTCGCTCCGCATCTTCGGTCAAGCGGACCGCCTCCTTCATCTGTTGCAGAGAGACGAGCATGGAGTTCCTGGAGACGCGGCGCACGATAGGATTGGCCACCCAGCGCAGGGCCATGGGAATGTCGCGACTCAAAGCAATCGCCTCGACTTCCACATAGGTTCCGCCGTCGCGTTGCTCAAATCTGGCAACGCTATATAGGCGCCAGATGTAGCCGCTGCCATGATCTGGCGGAAGCTCCTGCTCGTCTGTGCGGCCATAGTGCCGGAGCTCTTGCACCAGCGTGGTATGCGTGGTGCTGTACCAACGCGTATCGTCGATCTTGAAATAGCAGGTTTCATATTCCATATCCAGCGCCGTCGCGGCAACGACCTCTTTGTTCACCACGCGCATGGAATACCGTTCACAGGGTCCGTCGCTGCTGAGCAACTTGGAATCAACAACCGTGGGCTTGTAGTACTCCTTGTAGTTGCTGTAATCACGCGCCGCGGACAAAATGTCTGTAATGCTGGCATTCGGGAAAAAAGCCGCACCCATCCAATCGTGAATCAACCCCGAGTCCACCGGTTTTGGGTTTTCCTTCCCGACGGACGAGACCAGAATCTCACCGTCACGGACACGCTGAAGCCGCTCGGGCTTCTGGTCAACCCAGAGAAATGGTGTTTGCGAGGTCATCTGTGGACGAGCAGCATCGAGGTACGCGTTCCACCGAACCACCGTGTCTTGCTTCAACTCAGCCGCATGGGAGAGCGGGGGCGCGACGAGACAGCCCAAAAATACGAGCATGACAATAAGGGCTCGCAGTGTGCGGAAGCCGTGACGAACGCGATAGCTTTTCTGTCCTGCTGAGATGCCTTTCATAGTTGACCACCTGTTCTTCGCGCATGCCATGGAGTTGAACGACCGAGTCTCCAAGTTGCGGAGTACTCCATCTGAAGAGCAAGGCAGATGCCAAGGGGGGCTCAGCGTAAGTGGCTGAGAAATCAGCTTATCCACGAAGCGAGACTGGACTTGCTATCAGGAGTGTCGACCGTACATTAGGCAGTGCTGGCTCTCTGCCCATATTCGGGCACGGCGAGGGGCTGCATCGTCTCTTTGCCGTGAAGGGTACGGCCTGGTCAATCAATCCGTCTAGGCGACTGCAAGAGTAACTTTTGCGGCGCTGGATATTGCGCAAAGGAATGCTGCATCGATGGCCCTGCGTATCGAACCCCGTCAGCCGCTACCGCGACGCGCAAGTCGGGCTCATTAAGATCAAGTCAGTCACGGAAAGTGTGTCATCGCTCCCGGGTGACTTCACGACAGCCACCCTGACCTCCGTATCGAGAAAAGCCGCGAGGTGGAATCTGTCACTCTTAGGATCCAAACGTTGCAGCCTTGTCCCATGCAGTGTGTACTGATCTGCACCGGGACCTCGCTCCAGACAACCGGCCAGCCAGGTAACTTTGGGGGGGCGCTGATCGGCCGTCGCTGCACCAGTGTTGCCGGTCGGGGTTGTCATATTGTTCTGCGCGAATCCCGCCATCGCGATGCCGGCTACCAGACTGGCCTCAACGAGCCACAACGCGAACGTCTTTTTCATGTTCATGCTCCCCATCTAAGATTGCTCACCTTTCTAATTTGTTATGCCCGCTACTACCTAAGATTCCGACTCCGCACTGCAAATAGGACTTGGACTTGGCCGACCGAATTCCTCGTGTCGTTTGATCTTCTTGCGTCTCTTCACTGCAACCCATTCCTCCGCGCCTCATAGACAGGAGCTCGCCTGTGCCAACGTTCTGCTCGACAGCATAGAGACCAGAAACTTTGTGCAAGCGACGCTATTCTGAAACCGCTCGTCGTTGTCCAAGGTTGAGGAGGAGATGTAGTACTCGGTCAGCGCGAGGTGTTGGTTCAGGTCAATCAGCCAATCGCTCCAGGTTCGCAGCCTGGTGCTTTGCTTTTCGAGCTCCTGCAATGCCTGTTGATCGGCATCGTTAGAGGCGGAAAGAGCTGCCAGTTTTAGCGCATCGTCAACCTCGGCAAGATCGTTCTGAATCCAGAACTCGCCAAGCGGGAAACCTCTCCTGATGGAGTTTTCGATCTTTCGCTCAGTCAGCTCCATCTTGAACGCGGCGTTCAGGCCGGCTGCCGCAAATGATGGTGACACTTTGACGGGCGCTGGTTCTTCCGGCTCAGATTTTGACCACACATCGACCACAATTGTGTGTTCGCCGTTATCGTTGATTCCTTGCTGCTGAGTTACAACAGGGTTCGTAGACTGTGCGTTCCCATCCTGTGCGACAGCGGAAACCACCAGCAACGCGGCGATAAACGATGCGATCATCCTGGGCGACTTCATATGAATATCCACCTATCCCCGAAGGTCCATTAGGGAGCCCACAGCGAAACTGAGTTTTGTCGGAATGTGCCCGCTCTCGGCCATGGCAGCCGGTTGTGTAGACTCCCCGTACCACTCGACAGCTGTGCAGTAGGCCCCAATAGCCGCTTGAAGCGGTACGTTCAGCAGGAAGACGCAGTCCTCAAACGAGGCACCGTGGCAGCCGCGAAGAACCAAAACCGATCGAGCAAGAACATCGAGCTGCTGTATGACTAGATTGGAGTCCAGCTCCTGCAGAGTTCTTGTTTCGTGCATTGAAAGAGGCTCGTGGCTATGGTGCGAGCAGGTCCAGTCAGCGTATCGTTTCGCAGTTTCCTGGATTGATGAACGGACGGCGTTCAGTGCAGTACGGGCGGTAGCCAAATGTGCCCAAAGCACCAGCCAGTCCCGAAAGTCGCGGCTGCTGGTCTCCGCAAGACCTGTTGCGTCGATGATCGATCGTTCTGCCAATTCACTACTTCCCGTGATCATCAGAGCGGTCCAGCGAAGACTCTCGCTCTGGTCAGCAAAAGGATCCTGGATCTCGGCCGTGCTGAGTACTCGCGTGATTCGTTTCTTCTGGGTATTTGTCAGGTGCAGCCAATACATACATTCCCTTCGCGCCTTCAATTTCCCCGCACTTCAAAGCTCGGACAGCGGGACGACGGACGTAATCAGATAATGCAGCGCGGTTGCCAATCAGCGTTCGCCGCAAGTCGCTGAAATCAGGGCGCCTTTACCAATGCAGACTGAATGTGCCCTGACCGAATGAAGGCGGCTGACGAAACTCCAGTGATCAGGTTGGACAGAGGAGCGAGGGCCAGGGCGCGAGTGGCAAGCAAAGTGGATCAAATGCCGAAAAGGAAAGCGGGTCCAGCGGGGCGGCATTATTGATGCCGCCCTTGGGTTAACAAACCATCTGACAACAATCCGCCCTAGTACAAGCGTGCCCTGAATGATTAAGGGCTGTCGCTATTGAGCAGCCGTCAGTTTCTCTCCCGAGTTGAGAGTCTGGCGCAATAGTCCATCCACTTTCTGCTGTTGCGCCTTGGTCAGCATGCTGTAGAGCTTGGTCTCAAGCTGCGAATTCATTACGATGAGCTGCTTGATGATCTGCGACTGTTCTGCTGCCGCAGCTTGAACCTCTTTGTCGTCAGCTTTTCCGTCAAGTTTCATCGACATCAATTTGCGCCGGCTGTTTTCGAGCTGGTCCACGAGTGGTTGCACCTGGCTGCACTCTTCTGAAACTTGCGCCTGAAGCGCCTGGATTTCTCGCGGCGTCAGCTGGAGATAGTCAACGAGCTGGCTGGGAATGTCAGGCGAGCAGACCACCGGAGGAATAACCAACGCACCTCCGGAAATCTGGGATGGACTATTCGCCTGCACGTAACTCTGTTGCGGATCGCTCTCCTGCGGCGGCTGATACAGCATCCGTAGGAGCTGGAAGCGTGTCAATGCAACGTAGTAGCGTTCCAGGGTGAGGTATTCTGCTTGCTCGTGGCTGATCTTGCCTTCACGAGCGGCCTGCGCAATTTCGCTTAACTCCGCCGACATGGCTCCCAGAACCTCCTCTAACTTGGCGGGGTAGGTGCCTGAATCCTGCACTCCTGGGGGTGCTTGTAGTTGCGTGGCAGAGCTTGTTGCGCCGCCCGAGTTCTGCCGCGCGAAGGTTGCGATTGGACCTTCTGCGCTTTGTTCGCCGCTATTCTCTTGAGCATTGGCGGAAACCGCCAGCGCACACGTTAGTAGAAATCCGATGATCCAGCGTGATTTCACTTTTAAGTCTCCTCTCACTTGCCGGCCTGAGGCGGATAATTCTTGAATAGCTTGGCCATCGCCTTCTGCAGGGTTCTGTAGTTCTTATCAGGGTTTTTATTAAGGTCAATCGTCTTGGTGCCGTCTCCGCGCCAGACCAGTTGCTTTCGTGCGGGGTCATACAGGTCTATGAGTAGCGTTCCGACAGGGATGGTCGAGGTCTGCCCAGTCACGGTACTGCTACTAAATGCACCCCATCCGCCGCCCCATCCCCAGGGACCGCCGCCGTCACCAAATGCCGACAAGTTGATGCCTTTTTCCTCTCTGGACAATGGCGTGATAAGCGACGTGAAGATCCGCCTCCTTGTCGACTCTGGTCAGGCCTTTCTGCGCGAGTTGTTCGTCCACTGCACGCTTGATGGACTGATCGATCAACTGGTCCGGCACCGCGCCGCCGGGGCCGGGAGGTCTACCCACTGATAGGTTTTGTAGGCTCCAAAGTTCGCGCTGTGGTCGTAGTTATAGTGAATCTCCTGCGCGTGCGTGCAAGTCGCAAAGATGATGAATATCGGCAAGAATGAGAGCCGTTGAATAAACCTCATAAACTTACTTTTTGCTGATAACCTCTACTTCCTTTAAATCAGAAATCCACGATTAATCAGTTTGAGATTTGGAGCTATCGGCAATTGGGCCTTTGCTTATAATCGGTACCTCATGGGACTGTCCCAGAATGTCGTTCCAGGTGATCGTGTTCTCGTCTATATGCACGAGAAGCTCACGTCCAATGGCATACAAGATGGTTGAATCTCCATGACGATGACTTGGTCAGGACCACATAGGTTATTCCATTTGCCTTTACCGAGACTTCGTAGACCTCGTTACCCGGGGCCGAGTTGCCTCCACTCTGATGCAGCTTAACTTGCGTATCGGTCGCCGGCTGATATCGCGACGCACTCGCTGGAGTTTGGGCAAACACCAGGGCCGGCAAGCACAACAACACTGTTCTTAATAAGATCTTTGACATCGAGTTGCTCCTCATGCAGTCGCATGGCGGTTGCCTTCCAGCAACGCTTGCGAGGGCCCATGCGTTTGCCGTCGGTTGATCGCCATTTCTTTGATTGAGTAATCGAACTCAGCGCCGCAGTCACAGCACACGCGATAGGTTCGTCGGCGAATGGTGAACACGCGGCTAAGATTGCTGTGATGGCACCCAAACAGGAAATTGAGCAGCGTCGTGATTTTCATCGTTCACACCTCCTCAATGGGCTCTGGCCTTCGCTACTCACAGGAACGGTGCACGTCTGATACCGAAACGATCGGTGAGTATCTGCTGAGTAGTCTTGGGGTTGGCGGCTCGCAGCACATGATTGACTGCCCTGATACTGGCGCTTACCCTTTTCTTGGCACTGGACACGCCTGCACATCCCAGATTTCGTCCGCATATTCGGCGATAGTGCGGTCGCTGGAGAACTTCCCCGATCCCGCGACATTCAAAATGGCCTTGCGCGCCCACTCGTCAGGGTTGGCGTACAAGGCGGACAGCCGCCCATCCGCCTCCAGGTAGGACTTCAGGTCGGCCAGGTGCATGTAGTGATCGCCTGCTGATAGCAACGCGTCCCGTAGTGGCTCGAAGACGCCTGATTCGTTACGGCTAAAGTAGTCGGAGAAGATCAGGTCCAAAGCCTCGCGGGTCTCAGGCTCGTGCTCGTAGTGCCAGTGCGGGTTGTACCATCCGCCACTGGCCAACACCTGCTGGGCCGTCAGACCGAAAAGAAAGAAGTTATCCTCTCCTGCCTCTGCCGCCATCTCAATGGTTGCGCCGTCGCGTGTGCCGATGGTCAAAGCACCGTTCATCATGAATTTCATGTTGCTTGTGCCGCTGGCTTCGTATCCTGCCGTCGATATCTGGTTGGATACGTCACTTGCGGGGATCAGGTGCTCCGCAAGCGAGACGCAGTACTCAGGCAGAAACACAACCTTGAGCCGGCCGCGGACTGCGGGATCGCCGTCGATTGTGCCCGCGAGATTGTTAATGAACTTAATAATCAGTTTGGCGAGCCGATATGCAGGGGCGGCTTTGCCGGCAAAGAAGAATATCCGGGGCTGCATGTCCAAGCCAGGGTTCTGACGTAGCCGGTTGTACAGCACTACGATCCTCAGAGCGTTTAGTAGCTGGCGTTTGTATTCGTGAATGCGTTTGATTTGGCAATCGAAAATCGCGTCTGGGTCAAGCACCTGCCCTGTTGACCACGTGAACCATTGACAGAAGTCTCGCTTGGCATTGCGCTTTGCATTCATGAATTCATCACGGAAGTTGCGGTTGTCCGTGAATGCTTTGAGCTTTTCTAATTCGCTTAGATCACTGATCCAGCTGTCTCCAATCGCATCGGTGATGAGCCGGGAGAGCTGAGGATTGCAGAGTAGCAACCACCGGCGGGGCGTGATGCCGTTGGTTTTGTTGTTGAACCGCTCGGGATAGATCTCTGCCAAGTCCTTTAGCGTCGTCTCCCGGAGTAGTTTCGAGTGAATCTCCGCCACCCCGTTCGTGCTGTGCGAACCTACGACCGCCAGATGCGCCATGCGAACCTTCTTGGCGGCGCCCTCTTCGATGAGGCTCACGCGCTGAACACGGCCTTCATCTGCCGGGAATAGCCGGCGAACATCTCCCAGGAAACGTCGATTGATTTCGTGGATAATCTCGAGCTGCCTTGGCAGCAGCTCTTCGAACCATGCCACTGGCCATTTCTCCAAGGCCTCGGGAAGCAATGTGTGATTGGTGTACGCCAGAGTGTTCTGCGTGATATTCCAGGCCTCGTCCCATCCAAGTCGTTCCTGGTCAACCAAGATTCGCATCAGCTCCGGCACCGCCAGAGCCGGGTGCGTATCATTCATCTGGAATGCGACTTTCTGTGGAAACGAGTGCCAATCCAAGTTGCCATGCCGGAAACGTCGAACCGCGTCAGCCAGGGAACAGGCGACAAGGAAATACTCCTGCAAGAGACGTAATGCCTGCCCCCTAAAATCCGAGTCGTCGGGATAGAGGACCCGGGTCAGCGTTTCGGCCGAGAGAGTCTGAGTGAACGCTTCTACAAAGTCGCCGTGGGAAAACTCTGCAAAGTCGAAGTAGTCGGGTGCAGCCGCGGCCCAGAGGCGGAGCGTGTTGATCGTGGAGCCGCCATAGCCGATCACCGGGCGGTCAAATGGCACGCCGATTAAAGTCGATGGACGCCCTGGTACAGGACGCAAACTGCCTCCGGTGAGTTCAAAGGAACAGGCCAGGTTGATCTCCACCTTCTCGTTTGGGCGCGCGACCTCCCATGGGTCGGGGGAACGAAGCCAGTTGTCGGGCGCTTCTTGCTGCCACCCGTTTCGGAGGGACTGCCGGAAGATGCCGTACTCATACCGAAGTCCGTAACCCATGGCCGGGAGCTGCATAGTGGCGGCGGATTCCATGAAGCACGCCGCTAAACGTCCCAGCCCGCCGTTACCAAGGCCGGCATCGGGCTCCTGCTCCAGGATCTCAAGGAGGTTGAGTTTCTTTTCCTCGGCCACCTGGTGCGACAGTGGGCCAAGCAGAAGATTCGAAACGTTATTCTGAAGCGAGCGGCCGATGAGGAATTCCATCGAAAGGTAGTAAAGCCGCTTAGGATTTTGCTGTTCGTACGTCTTCTCGGTTAAGAGCCATCGCTGCGAAAGAATGTCGCGCACCGACCGGGCAAGGGCCTCGAACCGGTCGCGCGCCGTTGCTGCCTCCAGAGCCACGCCATTGTCGAACAATAGGTGCCGTTCATACAGCGCGTCGTCCGTCCCGGCGAAGTGTACGGGGCCGCATCCGTATTGGGTGTTGATGAGTCGTGAGAGCATCCTGCAGTGCATCCCGCTGCTCAACAGCCTTAATGCTCATATTTGAGTCCTTCTAATTGTGCTGGGAGTGTTGTGGTCGGAGGCTTCAGGTCTAATCGGATAAGGTCGTGCCTCGAGGAGCCAAGCTCTTGGGTGAGGCGGTACCGGCGAACTAGATAGCGCGCGCACAAGATTGCGAGCAGGGAAGTCAATAGTGCTGCTAAGACCCCACCGGCTCTGCCGGCGTACGCGGCCGCGCGATCCAAATCATGGCTCAACATGTAACCGAGTCCAGCGTAGGCACACGAGTAGAGTCCGGCGCCCACTCCATCAAGGGCCAGGAACTGGAGACGGCCGGTGCCAGATGTCCCTGCCAAGGGAGGGGTTACTGCGTCGAGTCCCGGGACGAACTTGGCGATAAGGAAAATGGAAGTCCCATACCGGGCAAAGGTTCTCTTGGCCCTGCGGTTGTGGGCTTCAGGGTTCTGCGTAAAACGGTGTATGAAATGTAGAACCCTGTCGCCCCACAACTGACCCGCCTCGTACCAAGGCCAGTCCGCCAACACGCAGGCAGCCACCGCGAGAAGAAGCGCGGAGAGGAGGTGCATCTTCCCTGCGGCGGCGAGCGCTCCGGCTGCGATGAGAAACAGTGGCCCCGGTGCTGGGGCGCCCAACTGGTGCAGGAATACAGCACCAAACAGAACGGAGTAGCCATGCTTCGTAACGAAGTCGAGAATAGAATGCATTTATCTCCCGCGGAAATTCGTGCTACGGCAAACGCGATGCACGGCCAGACCGCCAGGTCGCCGAAGGCCAGCTCTGGCCGTCGCGATTGAGCGACCTATGTTGGTAATGGCAAGTCGACTGCCATACAGCGGTGTTCAGAAGTCAGTGAAAATGTGGGATCGCCTACTAAGACGATCGGACGGAGGACCGGCACCCGCGACGGGACACGGGCAGTGACCGAATCTGGGCAGCACGTCGCGACCTAAGTGAAGGGCGGCGATTTGTCGATAGTGACTGTGTCGAAGGGGTGAAATCTACTGCGGACGGATCTACCTGATCGCAACTCCGGATATAACATCTTGGGCAGACCGCATGGATTCGCGCGTCGTTGCTTACCACTCCGGGTTGACGTACTGCGGAAATAAGCTGCACGCGACGAAGTTCAGGCCAGCTTGCATCATATGGTTCCACATCTGCTGCGCGCGCTCCTCCTCATTGAGAAACGCCGTCGCTTGCTCGCGGCTCACAGTACAGCCGTGTTCGTTGGCCAGTCGTATCAGATGAAAGAGCGTTATCTCGGCGATCACTCTTTCCCTATCTCTGTTCTTCTTCATGGTAGTCACCCCACTTAATGGGAGTCGAGCCGCTCCCGATATTGCGTCAGCAGCTCGCGGCCAGGAGCTAAGCATCGATCCAGGTTCCCCGAAGTCATTGCCAGGCGATGCATGCCAGAAAAATCAAGACGCCTGCCGATAATGAGCTTCCGTGATGCCGAGCCGGCGAATCTTGTGTTGCAGAGTCGTCCGCTTCAATCCGAGCCGTTGGGCTGCTCCTCCACTGCCTGCCACACGTCCAGACGCAGCGGCCAGGGCATTAATGATTACCTGTCGCTCGGCTTCGCGGAAGGTGGCGCCCTGTTCAGAAGCAGCGCGAGGGTACGAGGCCGAGGGTTCGCCCATGGGCACTTGTAATTCTTCGCCGCGCGAAAGGATGACTGCACGCTCAATGAAGTTGGCCAATTCCCGAACATTTCCCGGCCATGCATTGTTCCTCAGAGCGTCCATGGTTGCCGGGGGTATGGAGCTTATCCGTCTTCCCATGCGCCGCGAGAATTTCGACACGAAATAGTTCACCAGCAGAGGAATATCCTCCCGCCTCTCGCGAAGAGGCGGGATCTCAAGCGGAAAGACATTCAGGCGGTAGAAAAGGTCCTCGCGGAACTTCTCGTCCCGGATCATGGCGGGGAGGTCGCGATGGGTGGCGGCAATGATGCGCACATCGACTCCAATGGTGTTGGCGCTTCCCAGGCGTTCGAACTCCTGCTCCTGCACCGCGCGCAATAGCTTTGGCTGCAGTTCAAGGCTGATGTCGCCGATTTCGTCGAGGAATAGCGTGCCCTGATCGGCGATTTCGAATCGTCCTTTCTTCTGCATCAGCGCACCGGTGAATGCACCTCTCTCATGGCCGAACAGTTCGCTCTCGAGCAGTCCGGACGGAATGGCGGCGCAATTCATACGGAACGAAGGAACGCCGGGACCGAGAACTCAGGTTGTGAATAGCGTGCGCAACCAGCTCTTTGCCGGTTCCCGTTTCGCCGTAAAGCAGGACGGTTGCATCCGTCGGCGCAACAATGCGGACCTGTTCCAGTACATTCCGAATGGCCGCGCTCTGGCCAATGATCCCTTCGAAGGAATGCTTACTCATCTCCGATTCCGGAAATAGCCGCTCGACTTCGATCCCCATCAATTCGGGAAAGCCTGCTACTTCCGGTCTTCCTGCATCCGTGAAAGCAACGCCCGCGTAGCCCATATCATCCTGCTCCATATCCGTCACTCTATCTTGTGGAGTGGCCGTTTAATGAATGAATAGCTTGGATTTCAGCAAGCAGCTGGAAGCTGTCTTTACTAACGGTGTGCTCCAGTGCCAGCAGCGATGCCGTGTATTCTGCCGTCTGCTGTGAACAGTGAAGCCTCTGCTTCAGTCTCGTTGCCAGCGTGTAGATCCTGTCCAGATCCATAAAAACTTCCTTACAGGCTTACGCCCAGTCCGTGTGCCAACACGTAGTCGTACTGGTTCGCAGTTAGCAGCTCGAATGCTTCTAAGGCAACGTCCTCTTCCAGAAGGTTCTGCGAGCTGGCGACTTCGAAACAATGCTCAGCCGATTCCTGGAAGTTTTCTATCTTGTACATGACGCCTCCTACCCGGAATTCCGATCTCTTTTTCAATCCCGTTGGCTTGAATCTTGAACGGAAGCTTTTGTTCCGTTGATGAGCGCAATTATGTACCGGCTTGCATTTGCGCACAGCCCCACATGGGGGCAAATCGCGACCTCTTGGGAGGCGAGTAGCACCCTCTTCTGAGCCAGGAAATTCGGTTGTTTGGGTAGTTTGCTACTGAGGGATAGAACTGCTTCTGCGCGGCGGAGCTTCGACGCGCTTCCACCCGAAAAGCCGAGCGTCGATCGACCATCGACCCGGCCCTAACATCGCGAGAGCTGCACTAACGGTTCCCAACAACAGCCAAAGCCATCTGTCGCCAGGGAGCGTCAGGACCTTCCAAGCTTCAATGACCGCTACTGAGGTCCCCACGATGGGCGTCCATAAACCGAGCATTAAGAGAATTCCGGCGATTCCGAGGATTGCGGCGGTGATTGTGACGTTTAGCGGAGGATCGCCCCAGAGCCGCAAGCCCGCGCGCATAACCAGCACGGACCCGATCACCAGGCGCATGAGAAGCAATCCTGTGCCCGGCCAGCCGCCAGCGAATGTGGAATAGAGGCGTCGCAATACGTGTCCTTCTAAACCTTTCTAGACTGACACGTTTACAGAGTTCGCGAGACCCCAAAAAGGGTCGCGAACGTCACTCTTTTGAGATTTGTGAGGGGGGCTGCTCGAGGAGGCGGCTCGCGAAAACTAAAGCTCGATGATCCCTCTCTTCAGTCCGATCATCGCCGCGTGAGTTCGATCGTTAGCGCCTAATTTCGAGAGGATGTTCTTGACTCGGCTCTTGACGGTCTCCTCGGTGATCGAGAGCTGATCTGCAATCTGTTTGTTCGCATTGCCAGCTGCAATCAGTCGCAACACCGCGATTTCCGCTGGAGTAAGTGCGTCATCCGTCGCATGCTCCGCGATTTCATATGAGGCCTCGGGCGATAGCATCTTCTTTCCAGCGTGTACTGCACGGATGGTGTCCAATAATTCCTTGTGCAAAGTATTCTTCAGCAGGTAAGCCTGAGCCCCAGCCTTGAGTGCACGAAGAATCTGCACATCGCCGACGTAGGTTGTCAGCACAATTACTTTTGCGTCCGGAAACTCATTTCGAATAGCAATAAGCGCCTCGATCCCGTTCATCTCCGGCATCTGCAAGTCCATCAGCGTGACGTCCGGTTGGAGGAGGCGGAATTGTTGGATGGCCTCGCGACCGTTGGACGCCTCTCCTACCATCACCATGTCCGATTGAACGCCAACCAGCCCGGCGATACCGTCGCGAACCAGTGCATGGTCGTCAACCGTAAGGATTCGAATTTGCGAGTTAACGGTGTCCATGACTTGGTTCATGCCTTGGCTTTTGCCGAAAACTTTCGGGACAACCACGAGCCGCTCCGGGATGATACATATGCGACGTCAGCGGGAAGGCGCAGTTCCACTTCGGTTCCCGCGTCGACTTCGCTCCATATTGTCAGCTTGCCTCCGATGAGCTTGGCCCGCTCCCGCATGCCCGGCAAGCCAAAGTGCCCCTCTTTGCTCTGTTGCGAGAGAATCGACGCATCAATGCCCTTTCCATCATCCCGCACCCGCAACTGGAAGCGGTCATTGTCATAACGGATTTCGACCTCGACCTGCTTTGCGTTTGCGTGAAGAAAGGCATTGCGGAGTGCTTCAGCAGCAATCTTATACACTTCGTCGCGGAGGATGGGATGCAAATCTCGCGACTGGCCCTCAACGGCCACACGGTACTGAGGGCGGTTGCCGGTTGAGTTCGCTGCGAGTTCTTCTCCCATGGTGCTTATTGCCAATGCCAGATCATTGGTTTGAATTGTCGAATCGCGCAGCCCCTGCACCGTATCCCGACCTTCTGTGATAGCGTCAGCGGCCTGCTCGATCGCGCTGTCCAGCTTTTCTTTCGCCTCCACCGGACGGCCGGGCAGCAATTGGGAAACGGTTTGGAACCGCAGCAGCAGCCCGTGGAAGCTTTGCAGCAGCGTGTCATGCAGTTCACGCGCAATGCGTGTGCGCTCACCGACACGAGCGTCCAGCGTCATCTCGAACTGATGATGCAACTGTCGTAGGCGCCACTGGTAAATGGCCCATAGCAGTGCCAAAAAGAACATCGCGCAGAGGGAACGAAACCAGTTCGTCTGGTAATACGCAGGTGTGACGGAAAAATCCAGCTTCGCAGGGGCATCGTCCCATACACCATCGCTGTTGCTTGCGATCACGCGGAAGGAATACTTCCCGGGAGGCAAATCCGTGTAAAACGCCTGGCGACGTGTACCGGCTTCATGCCAATCGCGGTCGTAGCCATCGAGACGATAGCGGAACTTAACGCGTTGCGGAATCAGAAACGTCGGCGAAGTGTAATCGATTTGTAGGTCACGTGGGTGCGGAGCGACCTTAAGGTTCGCGGTCGCCGGGAATTCTTTCCGGTCAACGATGACTGATTCGATGGAAGTCTGCGCCGCCGGAGGTCCGGGCGACAGCCGGGATGGGTCGAGCACCTGTACGACCAGTCCGTTGGCAAACCACACCCGACCGTCCGGAGAGGTTGCCGCTAAGCTAAAGGAACCGTTGTTGGGTTGAGCTCCATCCAATTGGTCATAGACTCGGGTCTGCAGGACTGCACCCGGGTCGGCCCACCATCGTTGGAGCTCGGAATCGGCCATTTCAACTACACCGCAACGACTGTAGAGCCACCATCGCTTCTGATTGTCCTGGATGAAAGTGATAATTAGGTCGCAGGGCAGACCATTTTTCATCGTCATCCGCTGCACTTTACCCGCGCGCCACCCCACCAGCCCATGCTCCGAGCCAGCCAAGACTGAGCCGTCTGCAGCAGGGATAATTTGGAACGTAATCGGATAGCCTCCTGGGTCCAACGGGAACTTTGTTTCCACAGCGCCGTTGCGAAACAGCGCGATGTCTCCTTTTGTGGTCGAAATCCAGATTCCACCATGTGGATCCGCCGCGATATGTCCCGGCGGAAATTCCGGCATAGGGAACACTTCCCGGATCTGGAAATCGCGGATGCGAATCAGCTTTCGGGGATGGCCTTTACACGCCGCCCAAATATTCCCATCGATGTCCTCCGTCAACCCAACTACCATTCCAAGCGGCTGACGATTTGGATCAGCGAGACGACGGAAATGGCCATCTTTGAACTGATACAGGTCGTCATCCACCCCCACCCACATGTTTCCCGCATCGTCTTCCAGCATGGATGTCACTTGAGTGCCCGGAAGACCCTTACCAGCGCGAATTGATGAGACGTTGCCGTTGACGATGTGGTCCAGCGATCCGGCATTGGCTACCCATATCGTGCCGTCTCTGCTGGCTAGCAGCCCCGCGGCTAAGTCCTTTGGCAATCCCTCTGACGGCGAGAACGTAGCAACAGCTGGGTCGCGGAAGTTGTCTATTCCGCTTGTCGTTCCTGCCCAGACGATTCCTTCGCGGTCTTCGTAAAGGGCCCATACGGAATCACCCGACAAACCGTTCGTATGGTCGTAATGGTCTACCACGTTTCCATGAATACGAAAGAGCCCTTGGCCCACGGTGCCCACCCAAAGGTTGGCGTCGCGATCGAACATCAGTGTTCCGAAATCGAGGCGACTGCCGTCGAACGTGGGCGTCACGAACGGTTTCGCAGCACCGTCCTTAAATTGTTCAAGTCCATGACCTGCCGATATGCCCAGCCAGAGAGATCCGTCGGGACCACGCGCCAGGCTCTGAATCCCCTCGGTCCGATACGTCTCCGAGCTGCCGCGGTGCCAATGAACCAGCGACGTCTGTCCTCCCAGCCAAAAGCCACCCTCCCCGTCAGCCAGTAACGATTCGATCGCGGAAATTGGTATTCCATCCGCCTTTCCGAAACATTGGAATGCGTGGTCGGTAACATGGCAAAGGGGCGCGTCCGGAGCGCGGCTTCGCACCATCCACAAAGAGCCATCCGGATCTTCGCTCACGGTTTGGAACATTCTGCCTTGCAAGGCGAAGTGAGAAGTGACAACCCCATTTTTCAGATGAACCAGCTCGGGTTTCCCGACTACCCAAAGTCCACCTGCGCGGTCGGCGAAGACATTCTCTGCGCTGCTGAACGGAACAACGCCAGGTAAACGCCATGGCACAAATCGAACGCCATCGAATCTGTAGATATCGCCCGGAAGAGACACGAACCAGAGGAAGCCGTCCGCGGTTTGCTTGATCTCGTGCATCCCCGAAGGCAGGGATCCATCTTGTATTCGCCAGGACGTATGCATGTACTGGGTGATGTGTTTGTTCGGATCCAGTGCGTGAGCCGGGGCGGCCAGTAACAACACGCAGGTGAGACAACAGCACAGGGTGACGGCAAACGCGGCACAGGCGCAGTTGAAGCGAAGCCGAAGCTGGGTCAGAAGCCTGTTCTTATCCGAGGTGTGAACTGCGCCTGCAAATTTGGCTATGCCGTCGCGGACCAATGCATGGTCGTCAACCGCAAGGATTCGAATTTGCGAGGTAGTGGTGCCCATTACCTATTTCATGCCTTTGCTTTCACCGCAAACTTTCGCGAGAACCACGAGCCCCTCTGCGCCGATACATATGCAACGCCGGCGGGAAGGCGCAGTTCCACTTCGGTTCCGGCATCGACTTCACTCCAAACGGTTAACTTACCTCCAATAATGGAGGCGCGCTCCCGCATGCCCGGCAAGCCAAAATGTCTCTCTTTGCCCTGCTGCGAGAGAATCGCCGCATCGATGCCCTTTCCGTCATCCCGCACCCGCAACCGGAAGCGCTCATTGTCATAACGGATTTCGACCTCGACCTGCTTTGCGTTTGCATGAAGAAAAGCGTTCCGGAGTGCTTCGGCAGCAATCTTATACACTTCGTCGCGGAGGATGGGATGCAAATCTCGCGACTGGCCCTCAACGGCTACACGGAATTCAGGGCGGTGGCCGGTTGAGTCGGCTGTGAGTTCTTCTCCGAGGGTGCTTATCGCCAGTGCCAGGTCATTGGTTTGAGTTGTCGAATCGCGCAATCCCTGCACCGCATCGCGGCCTTCGGTGATGGCCTCAGCCGCCTGCTCGATCGCATTGCCCAGCTTTTCTTTTGCTTCAACCGGACGTTCCGGCAATAACTGGAAAGCAGTTTGAAACCGAAGCAGCAACCGTGGAAGCTCTGCAGCAGAGTGTCGTGCAGCTCACGCGCAATTCGTGTGCGCTCGCCGACACGCGCGTCCAGCGTCATCTCGAACTGATGATGCAGTTGCCGGACGCGCCATTGGTAGGCCGCCCACAGCAGCGCAATAAAGAATACCGCGCACAGGGCGCGGAACCAGTTCGTCTGGTAGTACGCGGGAGTAACGGAGAAATCCAGCTTCGCGGGGGTGTCGTCCCACACGCCGTCAATGTTGGACGCGACTACGCGGAACGAATATTTCCCGGGAGGCAAATCCGTATAGAACGCCTGGCGGCGCGTACCAGCGTCGTGCCAGTCATGGTCATAGCCGTCGAGCCGATAACGGAATTTAACCCTCTGAGGAATCAGGAAACTGGGCGAAGTGTAATCAATTTGCAGGTCACGAGGGTGCGGGGAAAGCTTCAGGCCTTCTGTGGCGGCGAATTCCTTTCGGTCAACGGTGACCGATTCGACGTACGTCTCGGCTGGCGGAGCTTTCTGCGAAAGTCTGGACGGATCCACCATCTGCAGGACAAAACCGCTGGCAAACCACACCCGCCCATCTGGAGAATACGCGGCTGAATTGAAAGAGGGTCGTCCCTGTGGACGCGCACCGTCCAACAGGTCATATAGATGGGTTTGAACAACCGCCTCCGGGTTTGACCACCAACGCTGGATCTCGGAATCGGGCAGCTCAACCACTCCGCACTCGGTGTAGAGCCACCAGCGTTTCGCGCCGTCCTGAATGAACGAAATTACTGAGTCGCATGGTAGGCCGTTTTTTTTCGTCATTCTTTGCACTCTGTCCTGCCGCAACCCGACCAACCCGTCATCCGAGGCGGCGAGGACAGAGCCGGCCGTCTGCTTCCGTGATTATCTGATGGCTAACCGGATTGTGCCTTGAACCATAATTTGGCACTAGTTTGAAGCATAAAATGGCACTTCCGCATCCAGAACCTTCGTTTGAGTCAGTGTGGCCTTTTCAGCCGGCAACCCTCATTTGAAGCATAAAGTGGCACCAAGTGCAGAACAGAAGCAAAAGATGTCAGTAAGTGCATAGGTGTGAGAAAACACGATCTCTGAAAGTCTTCAGACTAGCAACCTTAATCTGCAGCACTCACTCTAAGCCAGCAGTTCGGTTTCTGGACGAACAGGAGGGGCCGTGCGCCAACTGGATTCTGCTACGTCTCAACTCGTCCATTGCAAATTGCTCGCGCTTATCGCAATAAGCCTGCTCTTTCTCCCAATCCTCTGCTATTCAGCCGAACTGAACAGTCCCGCTCCTGCAACCTCGGCGTGCGTGTACGTTGGCTGGTTTAGCGGTTCCGCCGACTTCATTTCCGGATTTGCGGTTTCAGACGACGGCAGCGCACAGACAATACAGGCTCGCCGTTCAATCTGCCCAGCTTTAATCTGACGGTCGCTGGATCGCATATCTTTGGCGACGATCTCAAGAACATCGCCACTTTTGGCATTTCCTCCGACGGAGCTTTGCAGGAAACATCTGTCGTAAATGGTCTCGCGTTTGTTCCGGATCCTGGGGATCAGATCGTTTATGCGCTTAACCCTGACCGTACTCGTCAGAGCATGTTGACTGTGGACAGTTGCGGGTCCTGCAATAGCGAAATTTTGCTGTGGTCGATCGGTTCTAATGGTCAGCTTTCCTACGTTGCCGCTCCTATGCCGCCGAGTGGTCCCCCTAAATGGCAGGGGGTAGATGGTCTCGCTGGACAACCGCTACGTCTATTCGCCCATTGCGCAAGACTTCGGCATCTGGCGGCGCAACAGCAACGGAAGTCTCACGTCAATCAACCCCGGTCCCGTATATGCGCCACCGCTGGGCAACTTGCAACAGCAGGTCTGCAATATCAACACAGTGGCAGCCTGCGGCGCAGGGCTGTCTGGCAGCCTGGCATGGTTGCCGGTGGCGGCCTAGGATGCACAGACCCGGCTACATCCTTGACCAGTACCCAGGTCTCCTCAAACGGTGGGTTGCGGTTGGTGCCGGGCTCTGGAATCACACCTCAAGTGACTGAAAACGCAATGGCCTATGATCCGACGGGAGCCTATCTCGTGATAGCAGGGGCTGGTATTCAGGTCCTCAAGCTGACTGCTGACGGAACGCTCACACCCCTCGGCACTCCGGTACCCGTACCCGGATTGAAGTTCGCGCTCTGGGACAACTCGAACCACGTCTACGCGCTCAGCGATAGCCTCTATACTTCAATTTCGATGGGCAAAACTTGACACAGGCACCTGGTTCGCCGTACCACATCGAAAACGCTGTCAGCCTTGCGGTGGTGCCTACCACCTGAAATAGGCATGGTGCGTGGAGTGGAGGATAGAGATTCGCCGAAAATCCGACCGGGCCAGCCATGTTTAGACATGCAAGATTCTGGAGCAGTCGTCGGGCAAGTGCCCGCTTAGAGCGCTCGACGAGCGCGTTCTGTTGCGCAGAACCCTGAACCGCGGACGGGTTTGCCCAATGGTTCCCCCCCATCCCCTCGGCTTCTGGCGGCGATATCTGATCGGCGCGTCGACGAATCGAATAGAGACGGAATAGGCCGACAGTTTGCAGGAGCATTGTCGGCCTCCTCTTTACGACAATTCAAGACAGCTGAAGTTGGTAAACCACGCCACAGCCAAACGGATCTTGGCCGCTGTACGTATTGCCGATTGCGCATTGCGTATTGCCGCCACTGTACGTTGTGCCGTAAAGATACACGTGCCCACCATTTGAGTAGAGCGCCAGAGGGCCGTATGGAACCGCACCGTCCAACCCTCCGGTAAAGTCGTAGAGCATAGTATAGGTACAACTGCTAGGGCAGCTCAATTTGAACACTCGACCGGACTGGTACGCACCTCCATACTGTTGAGTGCCGTAGAAATTACCGTTTCCGTCTGTCACGAGCGTGCCACAGGATCCATCTACGGCACCATGAGTTTGTCCGGAGAGTCCGGACAGGCTGTTGAAGGTCCAAGTGCCATTTGTCAGTTTGAAGATTACACCCTCTCCGCCTGATCCGCCATCGGCGCTGGCTCCATATAAATTGAATGACGAGTCAGCAAGCACCCCGCCGAAAGGATAGCGCCCATCGCCACTTCCATTCTGAAAGTCATAAAGTACGTTCTCCGTCTAGGGCGAACCTGGCATCAAACTTGGCTTCAACTGGAAAATGCGTCCATTCCCCATTCTGGCCTCCTTCATAAGTATTACCGTAAAGGTTGGTACCGTCAGAAACGACTCCGCCGTACGGTTCTTGTCCGTCAGCGGCGGAGTACCAAAATGGTCGAGCTTCATCGGAGTCCAAACTTTTGTTGATGCCGGTACCTCATACGCAATTCCACACCCCAGCAATGTCGCATGACCGCTCTCCGTAGTGCCGCACAGCTTGTTAGCACCCCCGTAGCGCGTGGTGCCATAGAGATCACCAGACTGATCTACGAAGACGTCACCATAGGGATCCGCTCCATCTGTGCTTAGACCAGCATCTCCCGTGCAAAATGTAGATCGTGCTGAGGGACCATTCGCAGAACGGATTGCACGGTGAGTAAATCGGCGTTAGAACGAAGACAGTGCCGCACCCGCCAACACCACCGCAATCGCCACCGTCTCCCGAGGCAGTGGTACCGTATTAGGTTGGCGCCTGACCAGATTATCCTGCTGACAGGATTTGCTCCATCTATCCCACTGAAACTATGGAGAATGCTAGAAGGGGGAATCCGGGCCGGTAGGCTCAACCTCGAAGACTGTGCCGTAGCCGCCACCACCGCCATTTACGGTTGTAAGGTAGGTACGACGTAGATGACGCGCCATCGCTCGAGCGTCTGCGGCGCGAGCTGCTGCTGCAAGATCGCGAAGCGCCCTCTCCAGGAGCCGCTTACCCGGTGCCTTTTACAGCGTGCATATCTGCAGCAGATCGGCTGATTCCTGAACGATGCAGCGAGTGACGCAACACCCCACAATCGCCACCAAGCAGAGGTCGCCGATTTTCCGGGCTGAGTGGTGGGCGCAACGGAGCTCCGCTGCTGACCAACGCGGCGCTGCTGTTGTTGGGTGGGATCATGCTGGAGTTCACCCGCACCGGGGTCGGCGGAGAGATCACCATTACGTTCATGGCTTCAGTGACACGGTAGTGGTGCAGCTCGTGTTGTACCTTTTCGCGATCTCGCTGGTGGAGCGATGTCCCGCCAACCGTTGGACTCTGGGAATCATTCTGCTAATAGCTCTTGCCGAACGGCTGGTTGCGGTGGCAGCCCACCCTTTCTCTCGTCAGACATCTACCGCTATGTGTGGGACGGCATGGTGCAAGGGGCCGGCATCAATCCGTTCCGCTATATCCCAGCGGACTCGCATCTGGCTTTTCTGCGTGATGCCGGTATCTATCCGAACATCAACCGGCGGGAATATGCGCATACGATTTATCCGCCGGGATCGCAGATCATCTTCTGGGCGTGCGGCGACGCGGATCAGTCCAACTGTAACCGCGATGAAGCTTGCGATGGTGGGCTTCGAAGCAGTGACTTGCTACGCGCTGATCCGTTGTCTCAAACTCCTGCACATGCAGCCGGAGCGGGTGCTGCTGTATGCATGGCACCCGGTGTGCCTGTGGGAGATAGCGAGCAGTGGGCACGCAGACGCGGCAGCGGTCACTTTTATTTCGCTTGCGTTACTGGCGCGACTGACCAACCGCGACACCCTGTCTGGAGGCTGGCTCGGCGCAGCGGCGCTGGTCTGGATTTTTATCCCATCGCGCTTCTGCCCGCATTTCTGCGCGGAGGGCGACTGCGTCCCGCATGGGTGGCGCTCGGGGTCGTGGCCACCGGCTACTCACTCTATCTGAGCGTAGGTACTGCCGTACTCGGGTTCCTCCCCACCTATACCGAAGAAGAGGGTATGAAGAGCGGCGCACGATATTTCCCGCTGGCTTTCCTGGAACGCCATCTCCACGTGACCATACCAACGCCGGCTTACCTTGCAGTATGCGCGGTTGTATTTGGCGCGCTGGCCTGGTGGGCCT
>CAWELL010000012.1:0-44859 GCA_963809865.1 uncultured Acidobacteriaceae bacterium
TCGCCAACTTCGGTATAGTCGCCCTGGTAACGGTGTTCCGACTTTTCTGAGGTAACCTTGCTGCCCCAGTCGGTCCAGAAGTCGGTTGTCAGTTGCAGTTCGTGCTCTGGCTTGATCGGATTAGGGATGTCGCCGTACGACGTTGCATAGGTAAGCGCGAACGACATCGACTGGCCTTCCGACAGCGTGAACTCGCTCAGCGTCTTCATGCTCTCGCCGCGCAAAGGTGCATCGGTGCGCAACACCGCCATGTCGGGTCCGGAGATGGCGCGCAGCGTTCCGTCTTCCAGGCGCGTCACCCACGGCACCGAGCGGCCGTAGTCGAAGCGCAGCACCAACTCCATGCAGATCTGCACCTTGCCGCGCAGGCCGCGTACGATGCGCACCAGGTCGGAGTACTCGCCGCGAATGGGCATGAAGTCGATCAGCAGCACCGAACCTTCATCGTTCTCAAACGTGGTCTCGACGACGAGCGTACCGTCGCGATACTTGCGGCTGCTGCGCGCTTCCTTTGCCGGAGAAATGCACCAATGACCGTTTTCTTCATCGCCCAGCAGAGCAGCCATGCATGCGGGCGAGGCAAAGGTCGGCCAGCACAGCCAGTCGATGGATCCTTTGTTGCTGACGAGTGCGGCGGTTTCACAATCGCCGATGAGGGCGTAGTCCTCAATATGAGCAGGCATCAGTGGTATGACGGCGATTCGGAGCTTAAGAGTTGGAACGTCTGCTCCGCATCAGAGTTCGAAATCGCACATTTCTCTGCGATACGGCAAACGGCGCGAGAGGATTGTGGCATCTATCTCCACATAGGCAAACCACTCAAAACCCATAGTCGGGCAACCACCGTACAAAACCTACGTGCGACGCGGGGGAATGTTGTCTCGAGGAGCGAACAGTGAGCAAGAAGAGCAGGGAGATCGTCGTCATCACCGGTGCCTCGGCTGGCGTAGGACGCGCGACGGTCCGCGAGTTTGCACGGCGTGGCGCATGGATTGGGCTGATCGCGCGCGGCAAAGATGGCCTGGAGGCTGCGCGTCACGAAGTCGAGCAGGCCGGAGGCAAAGCATTGGTGCTGCCCACCGACGTGGCCAACGCGGACGAAGTCGAGGCCGCAGCCCGGCGCGTGGAGCAGGAACTCGGCCCCATCGACATTTGGGTGAACGATGCGATGACGTCGGTGTTCTCACCTATCAAGGAAATGACGCCCGATGACTTTAAGCGCGTAACCGAGGTGACGTACCTGGGCTACGTGTACGGCACGCTGGCTGCGCTGAAGCGCATGTTGCCGCGCGATCGCGGGACCATCGTTCACGTCGGCTCGGCGCTGGCTTATCGCAGTATTCCCCTTCAGGCAGCGTATAGCGCGTCGAAACACGCGGTCCTGGGATTCTTTGCGTCGCTGCGTTGCGAGCTCATTCACGACGGCAGCAAGGTGAAGACCACCATGGTGCAGATGCCGGCGCTGAACACTCCGCAGTTCGGATGGTGTAAAAGCCGCCTGCCGCGCAAGGCTCAACCGGTTCCGCCTATTTATCAGCCGGAGGTTGCTGCGCGTGCGATCTACTATGCTGCGCATCATCCTTCGCGCCGCGAATACTATCCGGCGTGGTCGTCGGTGAAAGCGATTTTCGGCAACAAGCTGGCGCCTTCGTTTGCCGATCACTACCTGGCGCGGATGGGTTACGACGCCCAGCAATACGACGGACACCACGATCCGAATCGCCCCAACAATCTCTACGAGCCGGTGGCCGGAGATCATGGCGCGCATGGCGCCTTCGACAGCCGCGCCTCGTACACCAGCAAAGAGCTGTGGGCGGAGACGCATTGGCAGTGGCTGGCTGCGGCGGTAGGAGTGGCCCTCGGCGGCGCGGCGCTGGCATTGTTCGGAGGCAGCAAAGCAACGGCAGAGAAGTCTCAGGAGGATGCCGAAGATTGGCGGCACGCGCGAGCCGCGTGAGCAGGGCTAGACCGATTTTGCGTTGGCTGTTGGAATGCAGTCTTTCGACAGCGGGCCGCACAAGGGTTGTGTTGCGAAACAAGTGGATATGTCTAGAAGTCCGCGCCGCAAGGCGCGGCAAGCTTAGCCCAGCGCTTCTTCAGCGCTGGGCGCGTTTTCAAATCTACGGATTATGCGTCCAAGCCCACGCAGCCAAGTTCATTAGTTCGGCAGGCGAAAAGCGTAAAAATAATTAGTGTCCCACGATGGGTTATAGACCGTGCCATTCGCAATGATGGGCGCGACCCCGGGTGTGTTCGGAGACTCCCAAAGTAAGCTTCCATCCGCCGACGAAAAGGCGAGGAGACCTTCATAAGGACCACCCACGCTAGCGTAGAGTACACCGTTAGCAAGCGCGAGCTCATAGGTCGCTCCGTAACTTCCTCCCAGACCACTCCAAAGAAGAGAGCCGTTGCTGGCGTTAAAGGAATAAACCAGCGGACCGGGGGATTGACGGGACGTTCCCGCTCCTACATACACCGCGCCAGCACCGACCACCGGCGAAGATTGGAAGGCACCGGTCTGCGGCTGCGCTGTCCACAAGACGGCGCCCGTGAGGGCATTCAGCGCGTACAGGTCGGTGTTGGTGCTGGCGTATACGATGTTGTTGAACACTGCTACTCCGTCGGCGCTGAGTGAACCTGCCAGGCTCGCATGCCAAAGCACGGCGCCGGATACATCGTTAGCAGCGTACAGATCGCCACCCGTTGCAAAATATACGAGCCCGTTCACCGCTGTCGGAGTCGACTGGGTCCCAGGGTTGCGCTGCCACCGAAGTACTTCCGTCTTCGCATCCAGGGCATAGATGGTGTAACTGCTGCCATCGTATGAACCGATGTAGACGAAACCATCTGCAACCGTCGCCCCAGTTACGATCGCGCCGGTAGCATTGTAGGTCCACAGCGGCGTACCCGCCTTCGCGTCCAGAGCATACACAGTCTGGCCGGAACCGACGTACAAGATGTTGTTGAATACTGTTCGAGTAATTCTGGACTTGGGAACCGGTGTTATACGTCCATAGCAAAGCACCTGTGCCTGCATCCGCCGCGTATACGTTGGTGGCCCCTCCGAAGTACACAACATCGTTGACGAGAACTGGAGAGTTAAATGGCCCTGTCCCTGGCCCGTATTGCCATGCCACAACCAGGTCTGTCACATTCGAAGAGTTGATGCGGTATTCGTAGGGGTTGTAGCCCGTATGGCAGGGGTCAAACCCAAACGACGGCCAGTTGATATACAGCGCAGTATTGGGACCACCGCAGCGTTTCACGCCTTGCCCCGAAGCTAACGCTGCCGTCACAATCACTAGAAAAAATAAACCGAACGTTTTGATTCTCATGGCGTCCTCCGGAAAGCGGCTACCGTACACAACTGGACGCGTGGCAGCCTGCCATACAGAATCCAGTACTCCTGCCCGCAAAAGTGAGTGGGTACATTGTCGTCCCATCCCCGGCAAAGTGCCACGAAAATTGCATGAATTGCGTGTGCTGCCATCCCGTGCGGGGGCAAGGCTTGAGGTTAGGGCAGCATTGCTTGGCTATGGGGAGCTGCTGTTGAAAAAGATGCTTGTTCCTGAACAACGGTCACAGTACCAGCAAGATTCGTGATGTTGCTGTTGGTTCCCAGGCTCGGAGGCTTGGTGCTCATGATGCACATCACTCCCGCTCGGAGTCGCTGTTCTACTATTTCCTGTCCCTATTTCCCCTTGCTGCGCCTGCAGCGACTTGACGGCGTCCTGGCAGGCGCTGGCTTTAGGTGAGTACCTTGTTAAATGCCTGGTCGGCGCGCAGCTTGGCCAGCATAGGATCGTTCAACAGGTTGGAGTAGGCACAGTAGCTGCGCTCGACTGCGCTCTGCAGGAGCCGCAGCGCAGCTTGGTTTTTTCCGCAATATCCCAGCCACGCGCCCTGGTAGTACAACAATTCCGGATCGAGCTCATTGGCCTGGCTGGTTTCAAGCTCGTGGGCAATACGGTCCTGTTCGCTGGCAGGCCGCAATCCCAGGCAAGCTTCCACCAGGTCGCGATGATAGCGTGGCGCGGTGGGCATTGTTTGCAGCCTCTTTGGCCTGCGCCAATTTGTCCTCACGAACCAGAAGTGATGGCATGACGTAAGCGGCCCATTCCGACCCGGAATCCAGCTGCAGGAAGTCCATGGCGCGCTCCGTCTGGCCCAACTCCATAAAGGTCCACGTGCAAGAGCGGAACATGTAGTTGCCCGGATCGAGGCTGAGCGCACCATTACACTCGGCCGATGATTGCTCCAACATTCCGGCGTAACGGAAGACATAACTCAACGCAAAGTGCGCCTGCGCACTTTTGGACGGCTCTTAACCAGAGCCTCTGCGGCTCGTATGCCTTTCCCAACTCGCCCCGCTCGACGCTGTTGGTGATCTGTTGGCCGAGCGCAACCGTTAGATTGGGGTCGAGTTGCAACGCGCGCGCATAGGCGTCGTTGGACTGCTGCAACATCGGCTCCCCACCATCCGAATAGGTCGCGTCATAGTAGCTGCGCAGACCAAGCTCCTGCCATGCGGGAGCGTAAGTGGGGTCCATCTGCACAACTTGCTGCAAAACTGCGAGCGCATCCTTGTTGGCGGCAGGATCATGCGGGATAGCCAGGCTGTGCAGATAGAGATCGTACGCCTGGGATTCTTGGGGCGAGAGCCCGCTTCTTCCGCTCCCTTAGCGACGCCGAGAATCGGCAGCAGCCCCTGACGCACTTGCGCCGGGGGCCGACTGCAGCGCGATGAGGTCCTGTGTGGGCGCAGTGAAGGTGGTTTGCCAGATGAGACGGTTATCGCTGGCCTGGATTGCTTCCAGGGTGACGACCAGGCTCTCGCCGCGCTCCACAAATGACCAGTCACGATATTGGCAACGTGCAGTGCCGCGCGGCCTGCCGGGGGTCGACCTCGTTGCCTGAATACTTTCTGCGTCATCGAGCTCGGACGCACATCCAGAGATTGGTTCTGCGCCAGCGTATTACTCAATTCATCAGCCAGGGCAAAGCGCAGGAAATCGACACTGATGTCGTTATTGAGATTGCGCAGCGGCAGCACGGCAATGGTGTTCTTCGCCCCCGGAGCACCCGGGCGGTGCCTCAGGTAGTAAGCACCCACGGGAACCAGAATCGTAAGCAGCAGGGCGATGATGCCAAGTAGAACCCAGACGTACCAGCGGCGCGTGGGCTTCGCAAAGGTGTTGGTTCGCAGTTTGTAGGGAAGCGCCGGCCGCAAACGGGCGCTGGCGGTCGTCCCTGGCTCGCTCTCCTTCTTGAGCGACTCCAGGTCGCCCTTCATGGCAAGCGCTGTCTGGTAGCGAGTGCCGCGATCTTTCTCCATCGCCCTGCCCAGGATGCCTTCCAGATCCTCGGGCACGGCAGGGTTGAATTTGCGCGGCGCGGGCGGCTTCTCATTCAGCAGCGCGTTCATGGAAGTAACGGAGTTGTTCTTGCGAAATGGCTTGTGGCCGGTTGCCATCTCATACAGCACAACGCCCAGGGAGAACAAATCGCTCCGCGGATCGAGTTCTTCGCCACGCGCCTGTTCCGGCGACATGTAGACCGTGGTGCCGAATATTTCGCCTGCGATGGTGAGGTCTTCGAGCCCGTTCGTTTTCGAATTCCGGCGCCAGCTTGACCAAGCCCAAAGTCGAGGATCTTCGCCTGTCCGGCGGGGGTCACGAAAATGTTGGCCGGCTTGATGTCGCGATGAATGATTCCCTGGCGTGGCAGGCCGCCAGCGCGTCGGCTACCTGGATACCAACGTCGATCACCTTCTCGATATCCATCGGCTGGCCATTCATGAGATCGCGAAGGCTTGTGCCCTCGAGCTTCTCCATGACGATATAGGGCTGGCCGTCGAGGTCACCGATGTCGTAGATGGTGCAGATGTCGGGATGATTCAGTGAGAGGCAATTCGCGCCTCACGCAGGAATCGCTCCAGGGACTTGCGGTCGTCGAGCAGGTTGTCGGGGATGAACTTCAGCGCAACGCGGCGGCCGAGGCGAGTGTCTTCCGCCTCATACACCACACCCATGCCACCGCCGCCCAGCTTGCCCAGAACGTGATAGTGGGAAACCGTTTGGCCGACCATGTCAATGGTCCCGATCACGTCCAGACTGATGTTAGGCCCACACTCTGCTGCGGTCAACCAAAGGAAATAATTGCGCCGTGGCAAGGTGGACTCCGCCATTAGGCGTAAAAAAATGCGTTGCGGTCGGCTCTGCACACTGACGTAGGGCTAGGTTACGCAATTCATCATTCGGAAAATATTGTAAAAAGCGCGCGCTGAAGACGATAACCTAAATGAGCTATCGCGCTGCGCTGTACGCCTGAAGGGTACTAACGGCGCTGAAGAGCGGCAAGGCACAGTCACTTTACACCCCGGGGTGCACGAACATCCACTAGTCCGAGCGCAAGCACGATGCCGGAGATCAGCAGCCGAAAGGTATGTTCCGGAATCCAGCCAAGAATTTTTTGCCCAGAAGCGTTCCCACGATCACACCGATCGTCGCCGCTAGCATAGCGGCCATGCCGAGAGAATGGGTCTCCATTGGGTTGCCGCGTACACCGGCATGCGAAAGACGTCCACCAGCAGCGCGATTGCTGTTGCTGTTGCCACGAAGGCGTCGCGGCGAATGTCGAAGCCCAGAAGGGCGGCAGAGCGGATCCCCTCCCTGTCGCCGACCAGTCCGCCGAATATGCCGGAAAGTGCGCCGGCTATCCACGCCGGTTTGCGCCCGAAGCGCATGCGCTGTGCCGAGTCCGGTTAGACCCGTGATGCCGGCGAAGACCAGCAGGGCAGCCAGCACGTAGCCCAATGAAGCGAGCTTCGCAGCCAAACGTGCAGCAGCGCACCGGTAAGGCCTCCGATGGCGCTGGTGATCCCGAAGCTGAAACAGAATGTGCCGGTCGAGGTGCTTGCGAATCAGACGGAATAACGCAGTGCCGTCCCGAGAAAATGTCGGCACGGAAACGACAGCGACCGCCAACTTTGTACCCAGCCACGTGGCCAAGAAAGGGGGTAAGAATGCTGCCAATACCGAATCCGGAGATGGAAGCCACCGCGCCTGCGGCCACCGCAACTAGAGCTGTTATGACATGAGAGGTGCATCTCTAAACGAGCATCATACCTGTCTCCGAAGCGCAGCGCGTTGCGCATGGTAGTATCAACCTTAGCCCGCGATGCACTTCGATCCTGTCGACATCTTCTTTCAGATTGTGGTGCTGCTGTTTGCCATCAGCGTGCACGAGTCGGCGCACGCCTGGATGGCCAACCGCCTGGGCGATCCCACCGCCAAAATGCTGGGCCGGGTTTCGCTCAACCCCATCGTCCACATCGATCCTTTCGGAACCATACTGGTGCCGGCGCTGCTGATACTGTTCGGGTTTCCGCCGTTTGGTTGGGCCAAGCCGACGCCAGTAGACTCCCGGAATTTCAAGCGCGTCGTGCGCGACGACATTCTCACGGCCGTCGCCGGCCCGGTCAGCAATTTCATAACAGCCTTTGCTGTCGGTGATTGTATTGGCAGCGCTGTTCCACGGATCCGCGCGCGGCCTTCCGCAGCGACTTCCGGGGAGCCGACATCGGCGGTCCACTCGCAACGCTCTTTTATTACGCGATGTGGATTAACGTCGTGCTGGCCGTATTCAACCTCATCCCCTTGCCACCGCTGGACGGCAGCCACGTGATCCGCCACTTCCTGTCCTACGAGTCGCTAAGGTGTATGACCGCTTCGGCTACTTCGGGCTGATGATCCTGGTGTTCGTGCTGCCGATGGTGCATATAGACATCATCGGCATATTAATATCCCCATTTATGGCTCTTTACCAGCAGCTGTTAAACCTATTCTTGAGACTCTAATGGCCGATTCGTCCCAACCGAAAAAAGGCCGCATCCTGAGCGGCATGCGACCCACCGGAAAACTCCATCTCGGCAACTACGTGGGCGCCCTGCGCAACTGGGTCAACCTGCAGGACGAGTACGACTGCTTCTTCTTTATCGCCGACTGGCATGCGCTGACCACCGACTACGCCGACACGCGCATGGTGAAGCAGAACTCGCTGGAGGTGATGATCGACTACCTCGCTGCCGGGCTCGATCCGGAGCGCAGCGTGCTGTTCATCCAGTCGCATGTGCCGCAGCACGCCGAGCTGCACCTGCTGTTCAGCATGATCACGCCGCTGGGATGGCTGGAACGCGTGCCGACCTACAAAGAGCAGCGCGAGAACATCAAGGACAAAGACCTCAGCACCTACGGGTTTCTGGGATATCCGCTGTTGCAGTCGGCCGACATCTTGATCTACCAGGCGAACTTCGTTCCCGTGGGCGAAGACCAGGTGCCGCACGTGGAGCTGACCCGCGAAGTTGCGCGGCGCTTCAATCAGTTCTATCCGCGCAAGCTGCGCGAGGGCGATAACGATCCGCAGCGCGATGTTGTTTTCCCGGAGCCAAAACCGCTGCTGACTCCTGCCGCTAAGCTACCGGGCACTGATGGCCGCAAGATGTCGAAGTCGTACGGCAACACCATTCTGTTGAGCGAGCCGGAAGCGTCTTTGCGCGCAAAGCTCAAAACGATGGTCACCGATCCGGCGCGCATTCGCCGCACTGATCCCGGCAATCCAGATGTTTGTCCGGTAGGCGATCTGCACAAAATCTTCAGCGACGCTGAGACGATGGCCAAGGTCAACGAAGGCTGCCGCACCGCGGGCATCGGCTGCATCGAGTGCAAGAAGTGGGCAGCCGACAGGTCTCTGGAAGGTGCTCGGCCCCATTCAGGAGCGCCGCGCGAAGTATGAAGCCAATCCGAAACTAGCGTGGGATTTGCTGGAGGCAGGATCAGCGAAAGCGCGTACCGCCGCAGAAGCTACCATGCGCGAAGTGCGTGCCGCTGCGAACCTCTCGCATGAGTATGAAGCCCCTACGCAAGCCGCCGGTGAAGGGAAGTAGGGGAAGTACCGCCATTCGCTATTCGCCCTTCGCCGGATCGCCGCTTACAGGGTGTCATCCGGAGCGAGGACTGGCGCGCTCCCAATGAGTGTCATCCCGAGCGAAGCGCAGCGGAGTCGAGGGACCTGCAGTTTGCTCGCGCTGCCGCCATTTTTATCGTTGTCCGGGGGCTCGGGCGTGAACACCGCACCTCAGTACGCCCAGGCGGGTCCCGTTCCTTTTGTGGTGGTCTGGTTCTCAATCACGGTAAACACTGACTTGCCATAGAAGAACGGCAATCCGTAATCGAAGCCGCCGGGATTCGCGCCGCCGAGTTCCACAAACGCGGTGGAGTTCGGATTGTCGTTGAACAGGATGTCGGCGTCGCCGATGCTGAAGCTCACCTGTCCACTGGCATTGTTCGCGCCGGTATTGGTAGCGGTGAAGCTCTTCGTGGGGTTCTGACAATAAAAGCCAGCGTTGGTTCCCGAACAGGCCGTCACGCCCAGGGTGCTCGCGTCCAGAATGAACAACGCATTCGATCCGCTATCCAGGAAGGAACAGTTCGCGTTCTGGTTGCTGCTCTGACAGTTGTCGGTGTAGGTCTGTCCATTGAATTGCACCTGCGAGAATGACCCGTCCGTGGTCGTGGTGTAGAAGGTCGCGCTGCCTATCGCGTTGTCGGTCTGAGTATCGATGCCGAAGATCAGCGACCCTGCGGGATCGGCCGCTCCGGTTCCCGGCGGCACCGAGGGCAATTGAACCAGCACGCCGTTGTTGTCCTGGGGAAATAGCCATACCGGATTCGCAACCTGGTTGGTGACAGCAAGCGTAGTCTGCGTGCAAGTCGCGCCGGAGCACGAATAGTAGAACGGGTAGTTCGGGTCAACCGTGCTGGCGCAGTACGTACCGCAATCCTGCTTAAACAGTCCTACACCGAGGATGCCGTTGGCGCCCAGACTCTGGAGGTCGTTCTCCTCGGTCGCGCCGTTCGCGCACGCCTGCGGCTCGTTGCTGAGGACGGAGGTGCCAATTACCTGCACGGGTACGCCCGTGAAGCTTGCACCCGGGACGCTGGTAGCTTGTTCGCCGACCATTTGGATGGACGCTTCGGCGACGTATCCCCAGGAATTGCCGTCGGCAAACTCGGCGCATTCGCCGATGACGTTTCCACTGGAATCTTTCTGTTGCGGCAGAGAAAGCGTCAATACTGAATCGAGCACGCGCACTCCGGAAGAGCCGGTATCGACCAGCAGGTGATCGATAGTTTGGCAACTCGTGGTGCCGGGCACGCAGATCGTGACCGAAGCAAAGGCGCCGTTCACGTACGTCGATTGCAGCCCCGCAGGCCCGGCGTCTACCACAATCGGAAGCGTATTGTTAACCGGCTGCATCGGGTTCACGGTTACGACCGTGCTGCCGAACTTGGTCGAGTCTTGCGTGGAAGTCGCGGTAATCGTCACCATCGTGACCGCGTCAGTGCCGGGGGCGGTAAACAGTCCCGATGCGTTGATGGAACCTGCGCTGGCGGTCCAGGCGACGCCGCTGCTGAAGTTCCCCGTGCCACTGACCGTCGCCGAGCATTGGCTGGTCTGGTTGGGCGTCACGGTGGTCGGGCTACAACTGACTGAGACTGCGGTGATGCTGGAAGTGTTGTTGTTATTGCTGCCGCCGCCTCCGCAAGCGGCCAAGGTGAGCACGCAACCGAGAGCTGCAACGATTCCCAGGGTTCGCATCTGAGTCTTCATCACTTTATATCCGTGCTCTGCACGCCGGTAGGCAATTGCTGCGGCAGATAGGCGACGCCATGGATCGCGCGCATGTGGCCGGTTTGCGCGAAGTACAGTTGCGGAGTGTCGATAACCAGCGGACCGCGCCCGCGGCGTTGGGCCGCGGTCTTACGTACGGTGTCGAAATAGGAACCGAGTAGCTGCTGCAAATCGGGACTGCCGGGACCGTCCCAGGCCACAGCAAAGACCGAGCCGCTGCTGGAAACGTACTCCCGCACCGAACCGCCGGAGGGGGTGGTGATCTGGTGCATCACAAAGCGATCGCTGGGCACGGTGCGCAGAGTGCCCTTCATGTGGATCTGGTCTTCCTGCACCGACATGGTGTTGTCACCCAAAGCGGCCCACGCCGGGAAGGCCGACGCCAGCAGAAGCATTGGAAGCAGAAATCTCAGAGTCTTACGTGGTATCAGTTCGGTGTTCATAGGCTACAGGTATGAGATGCCACTACTCGGGACGGCGAAGGTAAACCAAGCTGGTTGCGAGCACACTACTTTGGAAACCCTTTTACACGACACAAGTTCCGCAGCAGCAGCCCTTCAGCCGACACCACGCCAGAGCCATACGAGTTCCGGCGTTGTTCAGTCAGCGGCTATGCGGCGCGCTTCAGCGCGGTCGGCATCTCGATCACTTTGCCCGGGCCGGCGGGCCTGCGTTGCGAACTGCTTCTGCTCCGGCTCTCCGCTTCATCATTGGGTCGCCCGATGACCGCCCGCAGGCGCAACCTTGCTTTGTGGAGTTGCGACTTGGTGTTGCCGGTGGTGCAGCCAAAGATCTCGGCGATCTCCTGGTGCTCATAGCCGTGAATGTCGTGCAGGATAAGCATCAGGCGGTAGCCCGGCGGCAGGTTCTCGATAGCGCGCAGCAGAGCCACGCGGTCTGTTGTCATGCTCAATACATCGTCGGACTTGCCGTACATCTGACTTTCGAACGGCGCTTCTTCTTCGCTGACGAAGGCGGGCTCGAGCGGGCACTCGCGAATAGAGCTATTGCGCTTGCGGATAAACATCAAAACAGTGTTGACCGCGATGCGATGCATCCAGGTAGTGAAGCGCGACTCCTGCCGGAAGGTGCTGAGCCGACGGAAAGCATGAACGAACGCTTCTTGTGTCAGATCTTCGGCCAGATGGGTGTCGTTCACCATCCGATAACACAGATAAAACACGCGGCGGCTGTGGCGTCGATAAAGCTCTCCGAAGCTGTCGGAATCGCCGTTCATGGCATTCGCAATCAGCTCGGATTCGGGCGCATCTTGCAGCGACAAAACGAACCTCCTAAAACATCTCTTGGTGGTGCGATGCGCTGTCGGAAAGCGGGCGGAGGTACGACATAACGCGCCGTGATGATTTCGGCTACTTTTTGCGCTTGGGCGAGGCCTTTTGGGCTTTGACGGCGGTCTTCGCAGCAGCCTTCTTCTTACTCACCACTTTCAGCGGCTTGGCGCGGGACGAGGACACCTCGCTGCCGGGCCCGAACATGATGAGTACTCCTTCCACCTCTCGGTTGTTGGTAAAGACGGGGGTGAAATGCACGTCGAAATCACCCAGATCATGCCTGGTATTCAGCGCTTCGGTATGCAGAATGCTGCCTTTACCTTTCTGCAACACACTTCGATAACGCCGGATTAGCGCACTGCGAACCTCGGCCTGCACCGGTAGACTATCAATGCCCACCCCGACAACCGATCCTGCGCCCACGCCGAAGACACGCTGGGCGGCAGGGTTCCACAACTGGATCAGCTCCGCATTGTCCACCAGCGCCACCGGCCATGGCATGCTCTTCAGGGTTTCGGCGTAGCGCTGGCTCAGCTGGTGCAGCTCTTGCGTGCGGTGTCCCAACTCCTCGTTCATGTTCTCGAGCTCTTCATTCAGCGACTGCAACTCTTCGTTGGTCGTCGCCAGTTCCTCATTCATGGACTGCAATTCCTCGTTGGTCGTCTCCAGCTCTTCGTTGGTCGACTGCAACTCTTCGTTGGTGGTCTCCAGCTCTTCGTTGGTGGATTGCAGTTCCTCGTTCGTCGTCTCCAGTTCCTCGTTGGCCGACTGCAAGTTCGTTCGCCCGTGTATTCCAGCTTCTCGATGGTGCCTTGCAGTCGCTCGCGGGCGGTGACATCTTCGGCATAGAGGACCAGGCCCATGTGCTTATCCGATCCCGCGATCACCGGCCGGATGATGACGTTTAAAACCCGGTCCGCGCCCATGCTGCTGGTGGTGCATTGGAATTGCACCACTTCACCCTTCGTAGTACGCAGCGACTCCAGGCGAGAGGCCAACTCCGGGCAGCGATAGGCAAGCTCGGTATTCTGCAGGCGCTTGCCCACCAGCTTGCTGTCATTCAGGCCGAAGACCTGTACCAGCGCGTCATTGTAATTGACGATGATGTCGTCGTCCCCGAGCACGAGCAAACCGGACTTAACGGTTTCCAATATGTAGCGTTGGTAAAGCTGCAAGGACTCCATTTCGTTTTGCCCCAATTCTGTACCTCCTACCATAGGGGTTGGGGAGCTGCCGTCGCCCTGACCCGTGGCCTCGTCTGCGCCAAAAGGAGACTTCTGAAAAATGCGCCAGCGGGTGTTCACCGGCCGAAACATGCTGTTATTTGCGAGCTGCGACTCCGCCTTGCCCAGAAACAACACACCACTCGGTTCCAGCGCATACTCCATGCGCGAGATGACATGGTTCTGGGTGGTTGAATCAAAATATATTAGGAGGTTGCGGCAGACCACAAGATTGCAATGAGAGATTGGCGCATCGGTAACGATGTTGCTACGGCCAAAAATCGTTAATCGCCGGATATCGCGGTTGATGCGCAGGATCGACCCGCGGCCGGTGAAGTATTTCTCGCGTATCGAGGCAGGAATCCGGCGCAATCGCTCCAGCGGGTATTCGCCGCGCCGTGCGATGTTCAGCGCCTCTTCGTCGATGTCAGTCGCGTAGATCTTGATGTTGTAGTCGGCCAGTGACGTACCCAGATACTCGGAGAGCAGGATGGCCAGCGAATAGGGCTCTTCACCGGTCGCACAACCCACGCTCCAGGCGCGCAGCGGATCACCCGGTTGCAGCTTGTGCAGAGCCAGCAGCAGGGCGTCATCGCGCAAGCACTGCCAAGCCTGGGGATCGCGAAAAAACTCGGTGACATTGATCAGAACGGTATTGAGCAGACTGACATTCTCAGCGGGGTTCGACCTTGCCAGGGAGAGATACTCGCGGAAACTCGGCGCTCCCACTTCCAACATGCGCTTGCGTACCCGGCGCTCCAGGCTGGTGAGCTTGTAGCCTCGTAGGTCAGGGCCTGGTTCGGCAGCCAGTTCGGCCACCAGTTGTTGCAGTGTCAGGTCGTCGTTCATCACCCCGTCGATCCCTGCATCGCGCCGGTTAGCTCCAACAAGAGGGGGGCAATGTCGCCGAGAGGCACGATGCGATCGACGCTGGAGGCCGACACAGCGGCAGTCGGCATGCCGGAAAAGCGGGCGGTGAGCGGGTCTTCCACGATGGCAAAGCCGCCAGCCTCTTTAATGGCGCGCAGGCCTTCCGATCCGTCCTTGCCGGAACCGCTTAGCACCACCCCAATCACTCGCGCTCCATAGGTCTTGGCAACCGACTCGAAGGTGCGATCTACGGAGGGGCGACTGTAGTTGACGGCGGCTGTGTCGGAGAGCTTGATGACTCCCCGGTTAATCAGCAGATGCCGGTTACGCGGCGCCATGTAGACTCGACCGCGCGCGATGGCCTCGTCATCCTCGGCGTCTTTCACTTCGAGGTTGGTTTGCCGGCGCAATATCTCGGCAATGTGGCTGATGAATTTGGGATGAAGATGTACCACGACCAGTATCGGCGAAGTGAAGTCCGCAGGCAGGCCCTGTAGGATGGTGCGAACCGATTCTAATCCCCCCGCCGAGCCGCCAATGGCTACTACGGCGTAGCGCGGCGGAACCGCTGGAATGTCCGCGGCAGGACTCGTTCTTGAAGCTTTGGAAGCATTGCGCACCGGTTCACCCGTCCCCTGATTATATGCACCTATATCCGGGCGCGACGAACAATCGACAGTGCCGTTGCGGAGCTTTCGATTTCACCGGACGCGCGTGGCCGCTACCGGTGACAGCCCCAGGAGTCGGGCTGGCTTCAGCGAACGAAAGGCCGACGACACCTGGGCTTTGCGCAGTTTGAGACCATGCCATACGCCTGGCAGGGTAATCCTCTTGACAACCAACATGACCAGAGACTAATTCTTATCAACAGAGGGCGGTAACGCCAGATAACGTCACCGCTCATCCCTATTCGACCCATCGTGGAGCTTACAATGCAGGCCGTTTTGGGCTCTTGGAAGGAAATTGCAAACTATTTAGGTAAGGGCGTCCGCACCGTGCAGCGGTGGGAGCGCTGCTCGGGATTGCCGGTCCATCGGCCTTCGGGCTCCAGCAAAGGTGTGGTTGTCGCATTCCCCGCCGAACTCGACCGGTGGGCCCGCCGCCAGGACGGAGGAGAGCAGATTCTGAGCCCTCTCCACATCCAGAGAAACCTGGCGCTCTCCAGCGAATTGATGGCCCAGACCCAGATGCTGCGCAACAGTACCCGCGAGCTGATGAAGAGCTGCAACCAATTTCTCGAATTGTCGCGGCGCCATCGCGCTGAGGCCCGTCGGGGAAATGGATTTGCATCGCTGGAAAAAGCCGGCTAGCTCCCGCTAACGGCAACTTCGAAAAGTGAGTTGCAAGCTTCTGCTGATTCGCTCAGCTTGGGCTTGTTCTGCGGATTCCCTCGGCGCGCGCCTTATGGCGCATCTCCTACTTTTGGCGCTGAAGACTTGCCCTCCAGCAGGCGGGCGATCGCTTGCAGCAGATCGGTTGGCCGGCCGGCGCCTTTCGTGAGCAATAAGTCCACGCTGGCCGCGGCGCTTTGCGGCAGCTCGGGCACTCCCGACAGCATGATCAGCGGGAGCTGGGGATTGGCGGCGCGCAGTTTGTGCGCCAACTCTTCGCCCGTCATCTCCCCGGGGAAGTTGTAGTCAAGGATGATCAAGTCGACCTCGACTTTGTTGGTAATCGCCAAGGCGCTCGGTGGGTCGCTGGCGATGAGGACGTCGTACCCTATGGTGGTCAGCAGCGCCCGCCGCACTTCCAGCGAACTTACGCGGTCGTCCACACAAAGAATTCGAGCCGGCGTGTTAGCGGGGGAGGACACATAAACCTCAAATCCAATTTGCCGGGCTGCTCGCCTGGCGGCTCGCAAGTTGTTTAGGATACTGCCACTATATCCGGGTATGACGCTAAATGGCGCTCCGGAGTTTGCTGCTGCGAGGCAACCGGAGTATTTTGTCGGAAAATCTCCGAAAAATGGTTGCCGGCGGTTGATTCGCACCGCATGGACCGTTCAGAAAGCCGAAAGGGCTGCCTTGTCAGCAGCCCTTTGGATGAAGGTGGAGGAGCATTCGCCGTTGGTTATGAGAGGAGGATTAAGCTCATTGCACCAGCGCCGCGTGCGTCGGCGACGGTTTTACGGCGTGCATTACGACTACCTTCGGTTCAAGCTTTTGTTCAAGAATCGTCTTGATGTAATCTTCACCGGCCTGCATCATGTGAATCCACATGTCGTGTGCGCGGCCGTCCTGGTTAAGGAATGCTGCAACCTCGGCAGCACTCATCTGACTTCCCGATTCGGCGGCGAAATGTTGCAGGTGCGCCAGGGTGATCTCAGCGGTGACTTTTTCGCGCCAGCACTTCTTGTTTAAGTCTTTCATTTCTGCTTCCCGACAGAATTGAGTTTGTTTACACCAGTAGAAATACCGCAGTGCATATTGGGGGCCTATACCATTTGTCACGTGCCCCTGTGATGTTCGTCACATGTAGGCTGTTAGCGTTGGCAGCGGGGAGGAAGCCGACGTCACTGCTACAAAATCATGCGTGTCATCCCGAGCGAAGCCCGAGGGATCTGTGGTTTCTTCACCGAACGACCTCGCGTGAGCGGCACACCGCGCTGCAATCCAGCGCAAGCTGGAACGGGCGCCGGCGCGCATCTCTGAAGATGTATGGTTCGTCGGTAGCGCGAGCAGACTGCAGATCCCTCGACTCCTCGCTACCGCTCCTCGCTCGGGATGACACACGTGGGGAAAGTTGATCGTCGGCCGACTGCAGATCCCTCGACTGCGCTGCTCTACGCTCGGGATGACAGAAGTTAGCAGGGGTAACGCAGTTTGATACCTTCGAATCATGCCCGATGCGCCAGCCCGACTGAACGACAACTAATTCGCGCCGTCATCTTCGACTATGGTGAAGTGCTCTCCTATCCGCCGCCGCCCGCCACCATCGCCTCCATCGCGAGTTGCTTAACCTTACAACTGAGAAGTTTCGTGAGTACTACTACGCGGAGCGCCAGGATTACGATCGCGGCCTCTTGACAGCGGAGCAGTACTGGCAGGCGGTGGCCCGCAATGCCGGCACGCAACTTACGCCGGAGAATATCGATTGGCTGCGTCGCACGGATGTTGCGATGTGGAGCAATATCAATCCGCAGATGCTGAACTGGGCGGCGCAATTGCGCGCCGAAGGAATACAGACGGCAGTGATCTCGAACATGCACATGGATCTGGTCAGGGCGTTGCGCGAAGATTTCGCCTGGATACGCGATTTCCCGTGTTTCATGTTATCGGCGGAAATAGGGTTCGCCAAGCCCGATCCCGAGATCTTTCAACTCTGCCTGGATGGCTTGAAGGTGGCGGCGGGAGAAGCGTTGTTTATCGATGACAAGGCGCGCAATACCCGGGCTGCCGAGCAACTAGGCATGCAGCAATCTGCGCCGACTCGCCTAGGGCGATTCGAGAGCAATTACAAGCTGGGGATGGAACGGTCCGCTGCCAGGGTAACAGAGGATTAGCTCGGCATAGCAGCGGTCGCGACACAAATCGACGCGCAGAACTCCCGTCTCAGAGAGGTGAATGACTGTCTGACTGCCTAACTTCTTCGAATTAGCTCGCTTCGTCTTCTTTTTCTATCGCTTGCCGTACGATTCGGCACTATCTGGTTCAATAGTTGGAGCGCGCTCCTGGTTGCGAAATGTCTCAGGTCGGTAAGTTGAGTTCGGAACATTGGCGCATCTGGCCATCGTGCTTCAACCGCATGCATTGCGGAATCGGCAACTTGCCAGTCGGCTACATTTACCTAGGATTGAGCCGCACGCGTCGCCAACTGCTGTACGCCCTGAAAGTTCGCAGTGCCAGAGTAAGCAACTGGCGTAACCTTGTATGTGATGACCGTCACACATCCTGGGGTAATTCTAAACCAAGGTGGATTACTTTCGTGCTATCCGATGGACCAGCTCCTGAGTCCAAACCCTGGAAGCCGCTGGGGCGAGTGAATAAACTGCAGACCCTCGGCTGGCTCGGGATGCCACACTGAGGGGCGGCGCCCTAGCTGGACAACCTAAGAACTTCAGCCACTCACTGCGCCAGCTCCGCCGCTTTTTCTTCCGCCTCTTCTTCCACCGCACGCAGCGAAACCTGTTCACGGCGCGCCAGAAGCAGGCCGGCCGGTATCACCGACATAAAGGTCACGGCCCAGATCAACATTCCACAGCTCACCGCCAGCTCGTGCGGGATGCCAAACGCGGCGCTCGAGCATGCCGATGGTGGCCAACTGCGAGCCGCCACCGACGCCGGGCAGCTGCAGCAGCGATCCCACCATGCTCGCGCCCATCAGCAGAATCGCCATGGGGGCCGTCGTCTGATGCAGCGTGCCCGGATAGGCATGCATGATGGCGATGTAGGCTGCCGCGATCAGGATCCACATGAAGATACTGATGGCCGTCAGTTGCAGGGCTGCGCCCAGGCTGTGAATGGTTTCGAGCCCCACGCTGAAGCTGCGAATCTTGTCGCGCACGTGATGCGCCAAGCGGGGGAATATGCCGGCCAGCAGGTTATACAGAAAATCACCTACCGGCTCTCCGGCTTTACGGATAATCACCATCGCCACAACTAAGCCGAGCACCAGAGCGAATAGGGCGAAGGCCCCTTCGCGCAAACCGTGATAGAAGGGAAGCGCTCGCAGGTCGGGCGACAGGAAGCTCAACGCCAGCAGTACGGCGAAGCCTCCCATGTCGAAGATGCGTTCCACCGTCCACACCGCCATCTGCGAGGCAAAGGTCAGATTTTCTTTCTTTGCGATGATGTAAGGCCGCACCACCTCACCGGCGCGTCCCAGCAAAGCCAGGGCAGTAAAGCCGATGAACTGCGGAGCCATCAGCCGGGCGCTGGTGGTCTTGCAAACCGGCTTGAGGAATATCTTCCAGCGCACCGCGCGCAACGCATAGGAGGCGTAGGTGAGCACCACGCCGGCAAAAATCAGCAACCAGTTCACGTGCTCGGTCTGCTGCCAGAAGGTATGCCAGTCAAACCGCTTCCAGGTCCGCACCTGGAGATACACCAGGGCGCAGAGCGCGACGAGAACCAGGAGCATGATGAGGATGCGCTTCTTATTCATTCAGAAATTCGATCGGGTGCTTACTTGAGGAGAAACGGAAAAGCGCGGGGAGTCAAGTGAACAGAAACTTCTAACCCTGGTCCTCAAGGGTGTCATCCCGAGTTCGCTATGGCGAACGAGGGATCTGCAGTTCGCTCGGGTCGCGAAGAACACTTCCCCTCAAGGGGTCATCGGGCGAGGGACGTCGTGCGATGAGAGAGTTCGCCGGCCCGCGCCAACTGCAGGTCCCTCGTCGGCGTGAAGGCCTCCTCGGGATGACACCAATGAAAGGGGAACAAGCCCGTCAGTCGCTGCCCGCAGCCGGGCTGGTCTTTGTGGTTGCAAGCTTGGCTTGTTGCATCTCTGCCAGCTTCTTGCGGTTGTAATCGCGAATAATGCGCGCTACATAAGCCCGCGTCTCGCGATACGGCGGCACTCCTTTATATTGCGCAACGCGCTGTGGGCCGGCGTTGTAGGCCGCCAGGGCTTTGGCGACGTCGTAGTTAAATTGTTGCAGAAGCTGCATCAGGTATCGAACGCCGCCGTCGACGTTCTCGGCCGCGTCAAAGCTGTTTTTCACCCCAAGCTGGTCAGCCGTGCCCGGCATCAACTGCATCAGGCCGCGCGCGCCTTTGCGCGAAACGGCATTCGCATTGCCACCGCTCTCGGCACGAATCACGCTGGCGATGAAGTCGGCGTCAAGCCGGCTGCGTTGGCTGACCTCGCGAATCACCTCATTCAGGTCGACTGGCTTCGCAGGTGCAACTATTTGTGGCTCGGGAGGCGCGGGTTCAAAGCTCGCGACCTCGGCCGTCGGCACATCGATGTAGCTGCTGGTATCCGCGCCGGTGTAGAGGCGGGTGATGGCGCCGACGATCTCGTGCCGCTCATGACGAATGCTGAAGCCATTGCTCAGGTTGGCGATCTCCGCCGCGCGCAGCGGAGCCACCGCAAACACCAGCATCAGTATCGGCAGAAGTCTACGCATTGGTAATCGCCGCATTCCTTTCCAGCACCTGCTCGACGGCGGCAGCCACGCCGTGCTCGTCACAGTGCAGAGTGACTGTCCAGCCGTTCTGCTTCAGCTCCTCAGAAGCATTCTGCATGATGACGGGATGGCCGGCAAAGGTCAACATCTCGACGTCGTTGTAGTTGTCGCCGATGGCCATGACTTCGCTGCGATCGATGCCGCGGTGGTTGCACCAGCGCTCCAGCGCGTGTCCTTTCGAGCATCCCGCATTCAGCAGATCGATAATGCAAAGGTCGCGCCAATCGTACTGCGTCCGCAAGAGCGTGAAGTCCTGGCGAAAGTCGCTGGCCTCCAGCTTCTGCAACATCGCTTTGCTCAGCTCGATCGGGCCGCAGAACATCGCCTGTATGGGATCGGTGACCAGCGCCTTCTCGATTGGACTGATGTACTCGATATAAGGTGAGTTTTTCTCCATCCAGCGCTGGATGACGCCGTAGAGACGCTCGTTACTCTCGCAGACAATCGCCCCCCGTCCTTCGCGGTCAAAGGTCACCACCATGTAATCGTGGTACTCGCTCATGAGCCGGCTTAGCTTCAGAGCGGTGTCGAGCGGCAGCAAATCCTGATGGAACAGCTCGCCTTGCAGCGAGCGCGTGACCGCTCCGTTGGAGCTGATGAGGCACAGGTCGAAGCCAAGCTTTTCGGCGACAGCTAAGGCGTGCTGATGACGGCGGCCAGTGCCCAGTACGATCTCGATTCCGGCCTCATGCGCGCGCCGCAGGGCAGCGCGATTCTCTTCCGAAAGCTGGACTTTGGTGTCGAGCAAGGTGCCATCGATGTCGATGGCGATGAGCCGAATTGGGCGGGACACATCTTGATTTTAGCAGCGCCTTATAGCCACGCAGCATCACACCCAAGTAAAGTAAAGGTGAGAATGGAACTCCGCAAAGATCCCATCACGCGCTCCTGGGTAATTACGGGCGATGAGCACTACGACAGCTCCAATGATTACGGCTGCCCGTTTTGCCCTGAAGGCGGGCAACATCTGCAGGTCGTATCCTTCGTGCCCAGCGCGAACGGGAATCCCTGGGCGGCGCGCGCCGTGGTGCATCCGCGCCCGATCTATCGCATTGAAGGCGAGCCCGAACGCGCAGGCAATGGACTCTACGACAAAATGCAGGCGGTTGGGGCGCATGAAGTCATCGTCGAGAACACGCGCCACGATCGCCATCTGTGGAACGCCGATGATCGCGAGATCGAGGAATACCTGGCGCTGCTGGGAAATCGCATCGACGACCTGAAGAAAGACCTGCGCTTCAAGTACGTCACTGTATTTAAGAATTTCGGTGGTCTGTCAGGACAGCAGTGGGACCACCCGACCACCGAGATTGTCGCGACAACCTTTGTTCCGCGCCGTGTTCTGTATGAGTTGCGCTCGGCGCGTGAGCACTACCGCCTGAAGGAGCGTTGCGTTTTTTGCGACATCCTGGCGCAGGAGCAGCAACAGAAGGTTCGCCTGATCGAAGTGCGTGGCGATTACATGGCGTCATGTCCGTATGCGCCACGCGTACCTTATGAAACCTGGATCGCCCCGCGCCTGCACGAAGCCTACTTTGAGCGCATCGCCACCAAATCCGGCGCCCTGCGCGATTTAGCCGCGCTGCTGCGCCGTACGCTACACCGTATCCGCGCCATCGCTGACGGATTTCATATGGTGCTGCACACTTCGCCTAACACCTTGCACCGTTCGGAGACGCTCGGTTTCTGGAAGACCATCGACGACGACTATCACTGGCACATCGAGATCCTGCCGATTCTCGGTTCGAGGGAGAAGTCCTACACCTTCAAGGAAGTCTATTCCTCTCCGCTGACGCCGGAAGCCGCGGCCGCGCGGTTGCGCGAGGCTCCCGCCGAGCCGTGATGCAATGACCGTCCGCCGCATGAAGTCGTACACCGCACAGACAGGTTATGTCTATCAGTACTACTTTGTGGGACAGCGCGAGGCGCTGGCATCGGACCCGGAATCGCCTGCGACTGAGTACATCTTCGATGTGACGTCCGACCGCAAGACCATGTTCGCGGTAAGCGTTTTCCTCGGCCCGAGCGCAACTCAGGCCTGGTCGGACGCGCGGCGGCGCGATTTAAGCCAGCCGGAGTGCTATGCGGCAGTCAAGCTGCGGCTGATGCAGGGCTTCGACGAGATCACCAACATGCTGCAATCGGGTAGGCGATTGCGGGTGGAAGCCGCAGAAATTTGCGACCTGCTGGACTCCATTGGAATCGACTAGCATGAATTGGCGAAAGCCGCTCACGGAATCGCGGCGCGCTAGTCGAATCTGTATCCCAGGTGGGGAATGTTCGAAGAGCTGAAGCCCACATCACGCGTTCACTGGACTACGGCGCTGGCGCTGTCGTTCGCAGCACACGGCTTGGTTCTGCTGGTGCTGACGCATCGTACGGCGGTGACCGTGCTTCCGCATGAGGTAGCGCTGGGAACGCCGTATTCTTCCGGCAGCGTCATCTACCTCGCGCCGCTCGCTCGGGAACGCGCTCATGATACAGCGCCATTGCAGATCGCCAAGGTGAAGGCGAAGCCGAGTCTACCGTCACCCGCCAAGCCCGTTTCCCGTCAGCGCGAGGAAGCAAGCAAGACAGCCGAGAATGCTCCTGACGTCACGGCCAGCGCCGGATCGCCTTACGGGGTCCACATCCCCGGAACTCCGCTCACCGGGCCGGCGGTGATGCCCGCGTTGCCACAGGTTTTTCCGGATCCGCCGATAGCCCGCTCTGACCTGCCTCCGGGGATTTCCGGCGACGTGATCGTCGAGGTCACCATCGACGAGCAGGGAAACGTGGCCGACCTGAAGCTGACGCAAGGCATCGGCTATGGCATCGACGAAAAGGTGCTCGCGGTCCTGCGGCGCTGGCACTTCCGCCCGGCCACTCGCGATGGCTCCAGCATCGCCTCACAGCACCTGGTGCACTTTCACTATCCAGCCTGAAAAAGTTACTGCGCCGTTGAAGCGCGCTCCTCCCTCAGAACCTAAAGTGGGTCAACCATCCAGCAACTCATGGGGTAACTGTCTGTGACCGTTGAACCCAGCAGTCGGTAGCAGCGCCGCACATTTATGAGATTATGAACACGGATGAGTGAATCCCACCCAACGACAGAGACGCAGCCCGCTGCGCCCAAAGCGATGCCGCGCCGGGATGACGAGTCGCCGTTCTCGGTCACCGTTGGGCAGGTGTATGAAGGTCCGCTCGACCTGCTGCTCGACCTGATTCGCAAGCAGGACATCGATATCTACGACATCCCCATTGCCAGAATCACCGCGCAGTATCTGAAGTACGTCGAGAACATGAAGCAGTTCGACGTCGACGTGGCGGCCGAGTTCATCTACACCGCGTCGCTGCTGATCCATATCAAGTCGAAGATGCTGCTGCCGCGCGACCCCGACGCGTCTGCGGGCATGGAAGATCCGCGTACCGAGCTGGTGAATCGCCTGCTCGAGCACGAGCGGTTTAAGACTGCGGCACAGATGCTGCTGCAGAAGCAGCAGATTGAAGAAGCCGTCTGGTCGAATCCCGCGCTGAAGGAATTTCGCGAGGCTGAAGGCGCTGAGCCGGAGTTGGCGGCTGACGTTGTGGATCTGGTAAAGACGTTTCAGAAGATACTCGATCGCGCCCGCAGCCGGCCGACCTTCGACGTGGCGGAAGAAAACGTCACCGTGTCGCAGATGATTGACTACGTTCGGCGGCGGCTGGCGTTGGAAGACCGTCCCATACGACTGAAGCAAGTACTCCACAACCTGAATTCGCAGACCGCACTGGTGTGTGCGTTCCTGGCGATCCTGGAGTTGATACGGCTACAGGCTGTGCTGGCGCGGCAGGACAATGTTTTCGGCGAGATTATGCTGAAGAAGCACACCAACTTCGACAGTCTGATGGGCGAAAGCTCGCCGGTGCAGGACGACTGGCGATAGCGCCTCGCAGTGCAATGCGCCGCGTAGTGTAAGGAACGGGTAGTGCGGCGCTTTAGCGCCGCGTTTTGCGGCTCAGAAATAGTTTCGAGTCCCTTCAGGGACGACACATAGACACTGGGGCTGAAACCCGATTTCGCAGGAGAGGTCTTAACGCGGGGCTGAAGTCCCGCACTATCGAATGAGCGTTAAAGCAAAACTTGAAGCCGTCATCTACGCGACCGAGGAACCGGTCACTCTCAACCAGCTCGCAACCCTGCTGAAAGACGCGGTGCTCGAGGAGCTGCGTGCCGAGGAACAAGCACGGCTGGCGCTGAACGAACTCGTCGCCGAGCCCCAGCTGCCAGAGGAAGAGCTCGACGAAGAGACCATCGAGTTCGAGGATGAGGATGAGCCGCGCGAGATTGCGGTTGATATTCCGACTCAGCCCGAGGTTCAGCCAGCTGCTCCCGAGGTACCGTCGGTCGATCCCAAAGCTCAGGAGAGAGAAGACCTGCGCCGTGTAAAAGACCGGATCGACCTGCTGCTCGAAGAACTCATCACCGAATACTCGGCCTCCGATCGCGGCATGGAAATTCGCCAGATCGCCGGCGGCTATCGCATGACCACCAAGCCGGAGCATCACGACGTTGTCGTCAGCTTCGCCAAGAGCCTGAAGCCTCCGGTGCGCCTGTCGATGCAGGCACTGGAGACGCTCTCCGTCATCGCCTACAAGCAGCCGGTGACGGTGCCGGAGATCAGTGAAATTCGCGGCGTCGATTCCTCGGGCGTGATCGCCACTCTGCTGGATCGCAAGCTGATCACGACTGGCGGACGCAAGCAGGTCATCGGCAGGCCCATCCTTTATAAGACGACGAAAGAGTTCCTGCTGCGCTTTGGATTAAACGATGTGAACGAGCTGCCCAGCATGGAGGAGTTCGAGAAGCTGGGCGATCCGCAAAGCGAGTTGTTTGAGGCGGCTGCCGAACCTCAGCAGGCCCAGCCGGCATCCGACGACCCCGTGGCTGCCAGCGGTGAGCCCGTGAGGGAAGCCGTCATCCCGAGCGACGAGCCTTAGCTCCCGTTGCCAGGAACCGCAGGGACGCTTATGACAAGCCTCCGTGGTACGCTTTCTTCATCCCTGCTGAACTTCGCCCGATCAGGACCTTGATGAAAGTTTTTCCTCTGGCTTTATGCGGACTGCTGCTGTCGCCCGTTCTGTTGGCTGAGTCCACTCGCACCTGGGTACAAACCAAGTATGAGGATTACGAGAAGGGAACCGCCCACGGCGTGGCCATCAACAGTGATGGCAGCCTGACGCTCGCTCCCGCCTTCAAGGAACTCTACACTTCGCCTTCGACGTACATTTGGGATGCGGCCGCCGACGCGGACGGAAATGTCTATACCGCTGCCGGATCGCCGGCGCGCGTCTATAAGGTCACTCCAGCGGGGAAGGCCAGCATCATCTTCGCCGCGCAAGAGCTGGAGGTGCAGGCCCTCGCCATCGCGCCGGATGGCACCATTTACGCGGCGACCTCTCCTGACGGCAAGGTCTACAAGATTGTGCACGGGGGACCGGCTCCCGGCCAGTCTCCGGAGGGCAAACACACCGTCGCAGAGATTGCCGCCGCGCAAGAAGGCGCAAAACCCGGCGCTGCCGAAGAGAAGCCGCGCGCCGCGGTCGCGGTTGATGCTTCTTACAGCGCGACCGTTCTCTTCGATCCCCATACCAAGTACATCTGGGCGTTGCAGCTCGACAGGTCGGGACAGCTTTATGTCGGCACCGGCGACCGCGGTCAGATCTTCCGTGTAGATCGCAATGGCAATGGCGACATGTTCTTTCAAAGCGACGAGGCCCAGATACGCTGTCTCGCGCTCGATAACTCCGGCGACCTCATCGCCGGCACTGACGGCAGCGGATTGGTGTATCGCATTTCGCCGCAGGGCGAAGCCTTTGTTTTGTATGGCGCGCCGAAAAAGGAAATCACCGCACTGGCCATCGACGCGCAGGGCAACATCTACGCCGCCGGTGCGGGCGAAAAGCGCGGAGCCGGACCATCGACTCCGGGCCCAGCCGCGTCGCCGGGTGGCACAGCTCCCGTGGTGATAATGGTGCCGCAAGCGGGAGCGCCGTCGGCAAGCGCAATGCCTTCACTTGCGCCTTTGTCGGCAGCCGCCGCAATGGCCAACCTCGGCGGGTCAGAGGTCTATCGCATTTCGCCCGACGGCTCACCCCGCACGTTGTGGTCGTCGAAAGATGATCTGGTCTATGCGCTGGCTTTCGATGCTTCTGGGCGTCTGCTCGCCGGCACCGGCAACAAGGGCAAGATCTATGTCATCAATGGCCGCGACTACACCGACATGGTGAAGGCCAGCGCTAACCAAGTCACGGCGTTTGCGCGCGCTCCGCAAGGAGGCATGTACGCCGCCACCAGCAATCTGGGAAAGATCTTCCAGCTCGGCCCGGGCACTGCGACGGAAGGCACCTACGAAAGCGACGTCTTTGACGCGCGCATTTTCTCCCAGTGGGGACGCGTCGAAGCCCGCGGCACCGGCAAGTTCGACCTCTACGTGCGCAGTGGCAATGTCGATAATCCTGACCGCAACTGGAGTGGCTGGAGGAAAGTCGATACTGCCAGAGAAATGCCACCGCAGGTTCCCTCCGCGCGCTACGTGCAATGGAAGGCTGTGCTGTTTCCCGACGCGCCTGCATCGTCGCTTGATACTGTTACGCTGTTCTACCTTCCCAAGAATGTGGCGCCGGAGGTGGACGACGTGGTGGTCAACGTTGGCGCTCGCGTTCCCGCCGGAGCACGCCTCGCCATTGCGACTAGCGACAATGGCGGCGTCGATCTCGGCCCGGCCACGGTTCCTGACAAGCATTCGATTGCTGTGAAATGGAGAGCCCGCGACGCCAACGACGACGATCTGGTGTACTCGATCTACTATCGGGCCGACGGCGAAAGCCGTTGGAAGCTGCTGCGCGACGACGTTGAGAACCGTTACATGAATCTCGAATCCGACCTGTTCGCCGACGGGGGTTACACCATCCTGGTGGTCGCTTCCGATGCGCCATCCCACTCTCCGGAAGAAACCTTGACCGGCCAGGCGACCAGTGCTCGCTTTGAAGTGGACAACACGCCGCCGCATATCGAGTCGCTCAATGCGTCGGTTGAAAACAATCAAGTACACCTCAGCTTTCGCGCAGTAGATAGTTTTTCGCCTATCGATCGGGCGGAATACTCGATCGACGCCGGCGACTGGCAAATCGCCGACCCGGTGGGCCAGATTTCCGACTACAAAGTCGAGAATTACGATTTCAAGGTTGCGATACCTTCCGATACGCCGGAACCACCCGAGCCGAGCGAGGCAGGGGAGGGATCGCGTGCGAAACGGCAACTGGCCGAACACACGATCGTGATTCGCGTGTTTGACCGCTTCGAAAACGTAGGCATCGCCAAGACGGTGGTGCGAACTGCAGCGCCGGGCGGCACACCTTAGCGTCTGGCTTTGCGCCGACGCAAAGTGGCCTCCTCTCTCCCGTGTTTCGCGCGCCACGGCCCTTCCGTACGTGGGCTAGCCGCAGAGGCTGCGAGAAAACCAGAATATGTAGGCGAGCCTCATCGGGAAAGTCACTCGGTCGTACGGCAAATCTCACAGCGAAAACCAACGGAAGAGGCTAGCCTCAGGACGCGGTAATACCGGGTTCGCTCCATCTCGTAACGCCGGAAGTATCGGCCTAGTCTCTTGCGAGCCGGGCATCTACAATTGTCACCCAACAGTGCAGACCGGATTGGCGAGGAGAATTCCACGATGAAAAAGATGGTTGTTGTTCTTGCATGCTTAGCGTTAGCTACATCGTTTGCCGATGGGCAAACCAAAGCGCAACCACATTCAGTACAGTCCGCGACTCGGTTATTGTCTAAACCGGCCCGGGTTGCCGCCCCTTCAAACTGTCCAGTAGATCCCGTCTTGGCCTCAGATGGCGTAGTCACAAGTGAGGACCTTATCTTCTCGAACAGCAGTGCCTACTACAAGATTAATGCGAAGGGCGGTCGCTCCTATTCATTCGAAGTTTGGGATCCTTTCGACCCTCCAATGGCCTCACCGTTAATAAATGTCACCACCGATTGTTCAAACAAGATCAGTACTACTGACGTTACGCACGTTGATCCTAACTTGAGCGGGGGATTTTCTGCTCGAGTTAGCTGGATCCAAACCTCGGATCAGACCCTTTATATCCAAGTCCAGAATCCTGATGCGGTCAACAGTTATACCTATTACATCCGGTTCACCGACACAACACTGTTCAACCCGCGCTGGGACACTATGAATGCCTCGAAAACCCATTGGGCGATCAGCAATACTACCGGTGCGGTTCTGAGCGGCACCTTTACCGCTTATGACTTAGCCGGGAATGCTCTATTGACGATCAATAATATGTCCATTCCGGCGGGAGGTACCACACTCCTGGACTCCCAGAGTATTGGCCTTGCCAATGACGGCTCCGGTAGCGCTACCTTTGCGTGCGTCGGGCCAGCCGGAGCGGCCGTTGCCGACGCTTACATTGAGGAGTATTGGCACGCGTCTCTTGTGATTGTTCCAACTGTCTTTGTCGGCAAGCACGCGTTTAAGTAAGCTGAAGAGTTGACAGCACGCAACCCGCCGACTGCCTTCGACCTTGGTTTGCCGAGGGTCGCCTTTTGCGGGGTCTCGCTTCAGGGAAAGACCAACAGTGCAGTGGTTGAGGCGAGCAAGCGGGCATCTGTCGTCAAGAGCAGAGGTTGCGCTTCCACTGTACGCCGATGTTACAATCTCGCCGCACTGCCTTCCCAAATCGTGCGACGTGATCGCAAATAGAAGGCCCATATCGGAGACCTATGAGCACTGCTGCGCCCATTACCCCTGTCCCTGGCGAGATGCCGCCCGCGCTCTCGCAAGCCGAGCGCGTCATCGACACCTTCATCGCGCCCAGCAAGACCTTCACCGACATTCGCCGCAACTCCAGTTGGTGGGTGCCGTGGCTGATCGGCGCCATCGTCGGACTGGCGCTGGTCTATGTGGTCGACAAGAGGGTCGGCATGGACAAGGTCGCCGAGAATACGCTGCAGCTATCGCCCAAGCAGGCAGCGCAGGTGGAAGCGCTTCCGCCGGATCAGCGCGAGCAGCAGATGGAGACAAGGGCCAAGATCACGCGCGACCTTTCCTATGGCTTTTCTCTCTTCACGCTCGCTGTCGTGGCGATCGTGGCCTCGGTGCTGCTGGCCACCTTCAAGTTTGGCCTGGGCGCCGAGCTAAAGTTCTCGCAAGCCTACGCCATCAGCATGTACGCCTGGCTGCCGGGGTGCATCAAGGCACTCCTCGTCATGCTCACCATCATGATCAGCGGGGGCGAGAACTTCACCTTCCAGAACCAGCTTGCCAGTAACCTGGGCGCGCTCTTCGATCCCAATAGTTCGCACTTCCTTTATTCGGTGGCGAGTTCCGTCGACGTGTTCAGTATCTGGATCCTGGTGCTGACCGGAATTGGATATCAGTGCGTCACCCGCCTCAAGCGCAGCACCTGCATGGGCGTCGTCTTCGGGTGGTGGGCGGTTTATACGCTGGTAACCGCCGCTATTGGCAGCTTGTTCGCCTAGGTACGCCGCTCCTAAGGCGCAATGTGGCGCGTCGGTTGCTAAACAGCTCACTCGGCCACCCGGAACTGGGTTATACTTCGGCTACTCTGTACTTTGTGCCAGAGTCTGCCTATGGGCAGCGTTCGGGGGAGTCTCTAATTGTTCATAAGCCCCCAACTTATTCTTGCTAACGGCCCCGTAGCGTCTATGGAAAGTGGCTTACCGGCCCATGTCCATTACTGGTTGTCCGGCCCGTACGCCCGCCCCAGATGCCAGGAACCGGCCCCGGGAGGTGTCGCTTGGACCTGGTTTTTATACGCATCATATTTGTAGTTGTAGCAGCCATTTGCAGTTACGAACTTGAACCCCTGGGACTTTCTGGCTGGACGGCCGCCGGCGCTGGCGCCATTTGTGGCGCTGCCGTTGTCCTGTTTGAATTCAGGTTGCGCCAGGTCAGCCTGAAGCGCCTGATCGGCGCAGTGATTGGCAGCATCCTCGGCATCATCGGGGCATACCTGTTCAGCCTGGTGATTCGTAACAGCGTACCGCCGGGCCACACCCAGAGCTTTCTCCAGCTTTTCATCATGCTGCTGATGGCCTACGTCGGACTCATCGTCGGCGCGGGCAAGGGCGAGTTACTCAACCTCGCAGCGCTGGGCGGAATCTTTGGCGGCGAAAAGCAGTCGAAACGCAGCTACAAGATTCTTGATACCAGCGTCATCATCGACGGCCGCATCGCCGACATTGCGGAAACCGGCTTTCTGGATGGCGTCATCGTGATCCCGCAGTTCGTGCTGCGCGAGTTGCAGTTGGTGGCCGATTCCGCCGACTCAATGAAGCGCAATCGCGGACGCCGTGGTCTCGATATCCTGCAGCGTATTCAGAAAATTGCCACTCTCACGGTGCAGATTGTTGAGGACGACTTTCCGGCCGTGCGCGAGGTCGATCTCAAGCTTATCGAACTGGCCAAGGTCTACGAAGGCAAGATCGTCACCAACGACTTCAATCTGAATAAGGTGGCGCAGCTTCAGGGCGTGCAGGTGCTCAACATTAACGAGCTGGCCAACTCGCTGAAGCCCATTGTGCTGCCCGGCGAGATTATGCGCGTCTTCATCCTGAAGGAAGGGAAGGAGTACAACCAGGGCGTCGCTTATCTCGACGACGGCACCATGGTCGTTTGCGACAACGCGCGCAAGATGATCGGCAAGAACATCGATATTTCGGTGACCTCGGTCTTGCAGACCACGGCGGGCAAGATGATTTTCGGCAAGTTCGACGAGCGCGCAGCCACCATGCCGCCGCGGCAGGTTGAGGCGCGCCAGGGAATGCCAACGGAGATTCGCCGGCCTACGCCAGTAACGGCCATTGTGCCCGAGGTGCCGAAGACGGAATAAGATCGGGGTCGGCGCTTGGCATTTGGCATTTGGCACTTAGTCTTAAGTGATTAGGCAAATGCTAAGTGCCAAGTGCTACATTCGTAGTTTCATGTCAAAGCTTCTGCTCATTGCAATAACGTCCGCCGCTCTGCTGCTGATCCCATCGTTCTTGCACGCCCAGGAGACGAACGCTCAACTCACCGGCACGGTCGCCTATCGCGAGCGCATCGCGCTTCCGCCCGATGCCGTTATCGACGTTCAGCTGCTCGACACGTCCATCGCCGATGTAGCGGCTCAGACAGTTGCAGAAGCTCTGATCAATGCTGAGGGGCGCCAGGTTCCGGTGCCGTTCACGCTGACCTACGACCCGGCGAAAATTGTGCCCGGCGACCGCTACTCGGTGCGCGCTACCATCCGCTCCGGCGACGGAATGCTCATGTTCAGCAGTACGCAGGCATATCCGGTGCTGACGCATGGTGCGCCGTCGAAGGCGAACCTTGTCCTGCGCACTGTGGGACACGGTGCGAAGCCGGGAGCCGCTCCCGCGAAAGCGCTGCCGTCCACACCCGAAGCGACTCCGGGTTCACCACCGGCAGAAGTTACGACGCCCACTCCGAACCAGGCTGCGACGATTGCACCGGAGCCGGAGAAATTAACGCCTCAGGCTGAAACCAAGCCGGCGCAGTCCGAGGCTGTTGCACCACCGCCGTCCTCAACCGAATCCGCTCCAGTAGCGGAAGCACCCGCAGCGGCCACGCCGGACACACCAACTCCGCAGCCGGAGACCAAGCCCGCGGAAGCGCCGCCTACATCCGAGCCGACTAATCCACTCGAAAGCAAAACGCCGCCCACCACTACGCCACCATCCGAAGCCAAAGCCAGCGAGCCCGAAGCTCCGTTGCCCGAAGCCCCATCGGCCACGAAGCGAGCCGAGCTTGAGGCCGCAGCGCCCAGCGACGAAGGAAAAGCTGCCGACTCCGTGCCCGCGCGGCCCACTCTGAGCAAAGTTGATACCCCTCTGGCGGACACGCAGTGGAAGCTCGTTCAACTCGACGGTCAGAACGTTGTCATCCTCCTCCCGCAAAAGCCGGTGACCCTGGCGTTCAGTCCCGAAGGTCGACGCATTGCCGGATCGGCAGGCTGCAACAGCTATATCGGCACCTTTACCGATGATCAGGGCCGGCTGCATCTCAATCCCGGGAACATGACCATGATGTCCTGTGCCGATCCCGCGGGTAGCCGCGAGAAGAAATTCATCGCTATGCTGCGTTCAGCCAACGGATATAAGATCAACGGTGACTTCCTGCTACTCACAAGCGGTGGAAAAACAGTCGCTAAATTCAAAAACAATCAGTAGTGAGCAACGGCGCCATACTCTTCCACCACGTCGTCTGCTCCGGGAGATTCGTACCATGCGCATTCGTATGCTGTGTGTGTCACTCTTTGTCCTTATCGGCTCGTGCTCGCTTAACGCACAGAACTCAGCCCCTAAGACTCCGCAAGGGCCGCCGACCATAGCCGAGGCAGAACAGTTCATCAAGAATGCCGAGGACCAGCTCAACGACCTTACGGTGCGACAGGCGCACGCCGCGTGGGTGCAGTCGAACTTCATCACCTACGACACCGAAATTCTTGCCGCCCAGGCCAATGAAGCTCTTATCGGTGCGACTACCGAGCTGGCCAAGCAGACCACGCGCTACGACAACCTGAAAATGCCCGCCGATCTGGCGCGCAAGATGCTGCTGCTGAAACTCTCAGCCGCGGTCCCGGCGCCTGCTCCCAGCGATCCTAAGGAGCTGACCGAGATGGCGCGCATTGGAGCCTCGCTTGAAGGTGATTACGGGAAAGGGAAGTACTGCCCGACCAGCGGCAAGCACGCCGGCACCTGTCTCGACATCGGCGCCATCGAAAAGATCATGGCCAATAGCACCGATCCGGAGGAAACGAAGGACCTCTGGGTCGGATGGCACAGCATTTCGCCGCCCATGCGCGACCGTTACGCGCGCTGGGTTGAGCTGGGCAACAAGGGCGCGAAGGACATGAACTATCCGGATCTAGGAGCCATGTGGCGCGCCGGTTACGACATGACGCCGGACCAATTCAGCGCTGAACTGGAGCACCTGTGGCAGCAGGTGAAACCTCTCTATGTTTCGCTGCAAGCTTACGTGCGCACCAAGCTGGTGGAGAAGTATGGACCCAGCGCCGTCGATGCCAACGGTCGCATTCGCGCTGATCTGCTGGGCAATCCCTGGGCGCAAGAGTGGGGCAACATCTTCCCCCTGGTCGCACCGCCGCAACAGAAACAGCCGTACGACATTACCGACCTGCTGGTGGCCAAGAAGGTCGATGCCATCGGCATGGTGAAGTATGGCGAAGGCTTCTTCACCTCGATGGGTTTCGCGCCGCTACCTGAGACCTTCTGGGAGCGTTCGCTCTTCACCAAGCCTCGCGATCGCGATGTGGTGTGCCACGCCAGCGCGTGGGACGTCGACAACTTCGACGACCTGCGCCTGAAGGTTTGTCTCCAGGTGCGTGGCGAGGACTTCATCACCGTGCATCACGAGCTGGGACACAACATGTACCAGCGCGCTTATGAGAAGCAGCCGTTCCTGTTTAAGAATGGCGCAAACGACGGTTTCCACGAAGCTATCGGCGACTCCATCGCACTGGCCATCACGCCTGAATACCTGAACAAAGTCGGCTTGTTGACGACCATTCCGCAGAGTGACGATACCGCTTACCTGCTGCATCAGGCGCTCGACAAGGTCGCCTTCCTGCCGTTCGGTCTGCTCATCGACCAGTGGCGCTGGAAGGTCTTCAGCGGCGAGATCAAGCCTGCCGACTACAACAAATCCTGGTGGCAGATGCGTGAGCAGTATCAAGGCATCTTTCCGCCGGTCGCGCGCAGCGAGTCGGACTTCGATCCGGGCGCCAAGTATCACGTCGCCGCCAACGTTCCTTACACGCGCTACTTCCTGGCGCGCATTCTGCAGTTTCAGTTCTATCGCGCCATGTGTCGCGAGGCCGGATTCACCGGTCCGCTGTATCGCTGCTCTTTCTATGGCAACAAGGCCGCCGGCGCCAAGCTGAACGCCATGCTCGAGATGGGACAGAGCAAGCCGTGGCCCGACGCGCTCTACGTCCTCACCGGCGAGCGCGAGATGGACGGCAGCGCCATGATGGAATACTTCGCTCCGCTGAAGCAGTGGCTCGACGAGCAGAACAAAGGCAAGCAGGTTGGTTGGAAGTAGGGTAGTGGATAGACGGTAGTGGATAGTGGACAGAAGCACCTGTGAGCTGCGGCTTCGGCCGATGGAAGCTGGCATTGAGAAGCACCGAGTCAGGGCACGACTTCCAGTCGTGCCGAACCGCGCTCTCGTATGATGTGTCATCCTGAGGCGGACGTTAGTCCGCCGAAGGATCTGCAGTTTGCCGGCACCGCCAAGGTTCATGGTGCAGCGCACAAACTGCAGGTCCCTCGGCTGCGCCTCGGGATGACACCCAAGAAAAGGGTAATGCGCTCGGGATGACAGCCCTGATCGGCAATTGCTTATGACGAATTGCTAACTCAACTAACTACTAGTTGCTATTCCTACAACGTCCGCTTGAACAGCGCGGTCGCAATCGTGATCATCACCATCGCCGCAATCGTCAGGTAAAACAGGTCCATACAAATCGCCACGAAGCCGGCGTCCTTCAGCAGCACCGCCTTGAAGCCATCCACCGCGTAGGTAAACGGATCGACATAGGCGATCACTTGCAGCCAGTGCGGGAAAAGCTTTGATGGGGTAGATCGCTCCGCTGGGGAAGAAGAGCAGCGTATTCAGGATGCCGAAGGTGGCGCGCGGCACCAGCGGATCTTCCACGCGCACCATCATCAGAAACATCATGGTGTTGAAGGCGACCGAAGTCGTCACCACCAGCAGCAGAATCAGAATGATATTGCGCGGCTGAAACGCGGTGCCGAGTCCCGCGAGCAGAGAACCGAGCACCGTAATCACCAAGCCCGCGAGAATAGCTTTGATCGCGCCCGCTACATTCAGCCCGGCGACGAGTTCAAACTTGGTGATCGGCGTGACCAGGTAGCCCTCGTGGACGCCGCGCGCCTTATCGTCGATGTACAGCATGCCGCCGCCAATCATCACCGACACGAACATCGCCAGCACGATCGAGCCGGGCAGCAAGTACTTCATATACTCGATGTAGGGATACAGCTCCACTGTATCGAGCGTGATCTGTTGCAAGATGCGCGAAGGCTCGACATCGGGATTGTTCAGCGCATTGGTCAGATCGGTGAAGATCTGCTCCAGCGTCGAGCTCATGAAGTTGTCGGTGTTATCGACGATGAGCGCGATGCGCGGATGGTTCTCTTCATAAACGCGGCGCGAGTACTCGGGCGGAATGATGATCGCTCCGTCAAGACGCCGGTGCGCACGTCTTCCATCGCCTGCTGATCGTTGTCGTAAGGTATGGGGCGGAAGGTGTGCGCGTTGGCCTGGATCGCGTTGAGCGATTCGAGAACCTTCACTGCCTGCGTGCCACCGTCTTGATCGACCACTCCCAGGCGTGCGTCTTTGATCTTGCCGCCGAAGGCGTTGCCCAGAATGATGAGCTGCACCAGCGGGAATACCATTGACACCAGCATCAGCGTGGGCGAGCGAAAGAACTTGCGCAGCTCGCGCTCGACGATGGCATCATCCGGTTCATGGCCGCATCCCTGGACGGTCCGGCATCATGAAGGAGTAGGCTTTCACCTGTTCATCACGCAGTTGGCGACCCGTGTAGTGAACGAAGACGTCATCGAGCGTAGTGTTCTGTACCGACAGCGACTTGAGCTCGACGCCGGACTTGACGGCCATCTCGACCAATTCGGTCGTAGTCTTGGAGCCGTTGCTGCTCATGATGCGGTAGGAATCGCTGGCCTGCGACTGCACCGACTCTACGTCTTCCAGGCCCTCCAGCTGCTGCTGCCAATCGGTGGGCGCGTTCTTGAATTGCACTTCAATCACGTTGGAGCCGGGCACGCTGGACTTCAGCGCGAGCGGCGAGTCGAGCGCCACCAGCTTGCCGTGATCGACGATGGCAATGCGATCGCAGAGGCGATCGGCCTCGTCCATGTAATGCGTGGTGATCAGGACCGTCAGCCCGTGCTTGTCCTTGATGGTGGTCAGCATCTCCCACACGGCAACGCGCGAGACGGGGTCGAGGCCGGTTGTCGGTTCATCGAGAAAGAAAATCTTCGGGTTGTGAACCAGCCCGCGCGCAATCTCCAGCCGGCGCCGCATGCCGCCAGACAGCGTCTTGGTTTGCGCGCCGCGCCACTTGGTGAGATCGACTGTCTCTAGCAGCTCGTCGATGTTGCGCTTGCGTTGCGCGGCCGGAACGTCATACAGCTTAGCGTAAATGCTGAGGTTCTCTTCGACGGTCAGGTCGATGTCGCTGGTCAACGCCTGCGGAATGACGCCCATACAGTTACGGGCGTCGTCAGGATCTTTCGCTACATCGAAACCATTGATCAGCGCGCGCCCGCTGGTGATGGGCAGCAGCGTAGTCATCATGCGGATGAGCGTCGACTTGCCGGCGCCATTCGGGCCCAGGAGCCCAAAAATTTCGCCTTGCTTCACGGCAAACGAAACGTCATCGACTGCGGTAAAGTCGCCGTACTTCTTGCTGATGTGATCAACCACGATGGCGTCGCCGCTGAACGGAGCCTTGGCGCCAGCTTTAGCGCTGGGATGCGTCCAGCTCATCGCGAACTCCGCGTGAGATCTTTCGGCAAGAGCACTTCGGCGGTCATGCCGGGAACGAGTTCGCCCTTGGGATTGTCGACCTTGAGCTTCAATCCGATGGTCTTGATATCGCGCTTGCGGCGGCTGACATCCCGCTGCGTTGCGTAGTCGCCCTCGACGGCTTTGAAGATGACGATGCCGTCGATCGGCTTGCCTTGCGGTAGGCGCACGCGAAACTTGTCGCCCACGGCGATGAAGCGGCTCTCCGTTTCCGGCGCGTCAGCCCGCACCCACGTGTCACCAAAGTCGACGATGGTCACAATCGGCGTGCCCGGATTGACCACCTCGCCTTGACGCGCAGCTCGCACCGACACCGTGCCGCTGACGGGAGCGTAGATTTTTGTGTAGCCCAGCCGGGTCTCGGCTTCCGCCAGTTGCGCACGTGCATTGGCGACCTGCGCTTCGTTAGCCGCGACGTTGCTGGCAGCGGCGCTCTGCTGGTGAATACGCGCTTTGGCCATATTGAGGCTGGCTTGCGCGGCATCGACATTCTTCTGTGCGGTATTGACCGCCGCTTCCTGCGCTTTCAGTTGTTCCACGGCCCGAACGCGATCCTGGTCGGAAGCGACCCCCTGGTCGGCCAGCTTCATGGTGCGCTGCGAGTCGCTTTGAATGCGGGCCAGGTCGGCTTTGGCCTGCGCCAATGTTGCCTGCGCCGCAGCTAACAGAGCCTGCGCGTTCACCACGCCGCTGTTGGTCTCACCCAAGGTTTGAGACTCAGTCGCTTTCAGCGATGCCACCTGCATGTTGTAAGCGTTGATAGTTTCTTCGGCAGCAGTCTTCTGCGCTTCGAGTTCGGCAGAATCGATCTCCGCGATGAGATCGCCGGCTTTCACCTGCGAACCTTCGTCCACATTGAGCTTCTCCACACGGCCCGCAATCTTCGAGCTGACGATGACCTGGTTGGCATCAACGATGCCGATGAGCACGGTGTCGCCGGTGCGGTCGGTGGAGTAGAAGAAGTATCCGGTCGCCAACAGCACGAGCAGCAGAAGGAAGATGAAGAACTTGCCTTTTTTCACTTGCGCCTCCCGCGCGCGGTCCTGCGATGCTCGGTTGCCGTCTCCGCAGAGATGCCTTGCGCGACGGGGCGCGCCGCTATCTCGGCGGCCAGCCTGAGTCCGGCGTTGCGATCAACAAACAACGCAGCTGCGATGAAGTCGAGCACCGCCGCGCGACGCTGTCTAATGGCCTCAGGGGAATACGGATCACCGGAGCGAAGCTTCCTTACGACAGGCGAGACGAAGTAAGAGACGATCGTCGCCGCCATGGTCGGAGCAAATTGCTCCGGATCGATGCTGCGAAACTCGCCGGCCGCGATGCCTTGCCGGAGGAATCCGAGCACGCGAAGCGAAATCGGCCGGATGTAGTGTTCCACGATGTACGAGAGATGAGGCGAATCTTCCCGTCCCGCACTCATTTCGCCTTGAAAGAGCCGCGCATAGTGCCGCGATTCGGATACGGAATCGAAGTGCGCCCGCGCGTAGAGCAGAATGCGTTCACCGGCATTGGTGCCCGAGTCGAGTGCGCCATCGACTCGCGCCTGCAGCCGCTGGAAGAATTCATTGAGCACCGCGGTGTAAAGCTCGTCCTTGCTGCGGAAGTAGTAATAGAGCAGGGCCTTGTTGACGCTGGCCGCGGAGGCGATGGCGTCCATGCGGGCGCCCGCCAGTCCGTAACCGGCAAACTCGGCGAGAGCGGCGGCGAGAATCGTGCTTCGGCTGGTCTCGCTGTCGCGGCCCCGGCTGCGAGACGGAGCGATGATTGGGTTAGTCTCTTTCATTTAACTAACTGGTTAGTTATATAACCAGAGTAGCGGATCCAGGCGGGGAATTCAATAGCCGGAAGCTTATTTCGGCAAAAAGCCCGGCACCCGGGCGCGGTATTGCCGAAAGGCCTCGCCGAAACGTTGTTCCAGCTCGGCATCTTCGCGGTGGATCATAATGGCCCCGGAGATCAACGAGAAGGCGAGCAGGCCCGCGAGGGCCAGCGATCCCGTACCCAGCATCCAGCCGAAGAGTTCGCAGAAGTGTCCCAGATAAAACGGGTGACGCACCCGCGCGCGGATGCCGCTGGTGATGAGTTCCTGGCGATGCCTGGAGGGCTCAAGCTCGGCAAGCCCGATCAACTGGGAGCGTTCGAAGCTCTGCCGTCCCGCCTGATACAAGACGCCTCCCATGAGGAAAAACAGAGCCGCGGGCACCCACGGCATCCAGCTTACGTACAAGTGAACGTGGCGGAAGCGCCAGCCGATGGCGAAGGCCACCAGCGCATAGACAAACCACAGGGGCATCAAGGCGAGGTAAGCGCGGCGTCCGGCAGCGCGCCAACGCGTAATCAACGGATGCACGGTCAACCAGAACAGCGGGATGGTGGCATACACCGAGCCTATGGCCAGTCCGGCAAGGTCGAGCAGGGCGTGGACAGTCATGGATGAGAAGAATTGTAACGGTAACCCTTGTCACCTGCGCTCGTGACGCTGCTCACGGACAACCCGAGCGCCAGGCATCACTATTAGGCGTGGCAGTATGCATCTCCCACTAAGGAGGTTGCTGCCGTGGTTGTCCTGTCTAGTCACGTTTCGCGTTCATCCCATCCCACATAAGTGTGCCGATTCGTCGGCACCTATGCCGACCCGTTCGCGCGCTGCCATGTGCGGGGGGAGGATCGGGTGATTGAAGGGATAGGGGCAAAGCTTCTCAGCGTGGGAGATCGTAGTCACGATCCGGGAACGGAGGGATGCAATGCAGCTTTATCTGGAAACAGATGAATTGGACTTAATCGCGAATATCTTGCTGGCACGAGAGGGCCAATTGTCAGGTGCCACGCAGAGCAGTGTCGCAAGCCCATATGCCGGCATAGACCTGAAGATCTGCGAGGAGTTACTGGATAGAGTTCTGGCGCGCGATATGGAGTTCGATTCGGATGAACTGGAACGGCTTGCGGAAATTCTATCCAGCGAAAAAGAGGCGATGAATAGGGTCACGGTTCCGGCGCAGAGTGGGCCACCTAACGCTCTATTTCAGCGTAAGCGTGCCAAACTGGAGCGGGTTCTGGAGAAAATTGACGAAGTCTGCGCGATGATTTGACGCTATGCGGTTGTTAAGGCGCATTTAGTTCGTCGTCAGTTGTGGGTCGGTTCAGTAGGACAGGTTGATTGTGGAGGTGCAAAATGCTAGCAAGCGCCATACCCACTCTTCTACTCAGGAATATTGTTGTAGCGACAGATTTCACACCCACCTCAGAGTTGGCGCTCGACTACGCTGTCGTAATAGCCAAACACTATTCCTCGAAGATCACGTTGGTTCATGCAATGACGGCGCTCGATGATGCAGAGGCCAGACGGGTAGAAGCCTCCGACCCTCTGGTCGTGGCAGAAGCTCAACTGCGGGCGGAAGCCGAGCGTTGTGAGGGCGTGGAGTGCAATACGCGACTGGTGAAAGGCACGGCTTTGCAGGTAGTGGAGCAGATTCTCGCGCTCGAAGATACCGACCTGCTCGTCGTGGGTACCTATGGGAAGAAGGGCTTGCGCAGGCTCCTAGTAGGCTCCATGGCCGAGCAGATCTTCCGGCATGTGCGGTGTCCGGTCCTGGTCATCGGCCCCTGGGTGCGGGTGTTTGCAGACTGGAGACCGCAGCGGATCTTACTCGCTACTGATCTACAGTCGGACGAGAGCAAGACACTGGACTACGCCATAGCGTTGACGGCGGAACACAACGCCGAACTCGCGCTATTGCACGTCACCGCCCCAGTCGCGGCACCGTTTCCGGAGGACACGGAGGTGTTTCTGCGGCCGTACTTCGAATCGAGGCTGCGTAAGCTTCTCCCTTATGGCTTGGAGTGGGAACAACCCGTGAACTTTTTTGGTGGAGTTCGGCTGTGATCCCGTTACCGAGACCATCGATCTGCTGAAGGAGCAGGACATCAGCTTGCTGATTCTGAGTGTCCATCCGGGAGAGCCGTGGACCACTCATCTTCACCACGACGCCTATCGCATGGTGGCCGAAGCGCCGTGTCCGGTGCTGGTGGTGCAGCGCAGGTTCTAGCGAACGCAAGTCGGCAGGGCGCAGCGACAGCCGCGGCGGCTCAACGAAGGTGCAAGCTCGGCTGATTCATCGCGGATTTTCGCGCTGTTTGAAGATCACGCAGCGGTTTGTCGGCCCGAGCGCTGCCAGGTTTTTACGGGATGAGGAGAAGCCCCGCGGCAATCTCCTCACCCCTTGGGGTGAGTCAGTTTGACTAAGGTTGCGCACGCCCATAAACGACTTCCGCGCTCGCTCAACCTGAACTGACCCACTTCACGGCGTCGTTGATCTTGGCCAGAGACGCCGGACTGTGCGTAGGAGGAACCCGTTCCCCTACCCAAGCTTGTAACGCATGCAGCGTGGGAGCACCGCCAGGCTGGTTGGCTCCAGGTACCCCCACATCTGCACACTGGTGTCGGCGGGCACGGTTGCGGAGTGCCGCACGTCACCGTAGCTGAACAAAAGCGTATTGGCCGTCGACTCCCAAAGACTCAGCGGAGAGGCCGGCGTCACCGTACAGAGACCGGCAAGCTCTTCGTACGCGGAGCACAGCATCATGTTGCGGAACATGTGCTCCGATTCGGTGGTCAACTGCACCAGTAAGTGCGGGGTCGCTCCCCAGCAAGTGATCTTCACGTACTCGACGATGAAACGACGTCCGGCAGGCAGGTGGAAGGTGGCGCGTTGTCCTTCCTGAAAGACGAGCCCGAACGGCTGGCGAGGAGAGGACTCAGGATTACAGGTCTCGGCGGAGCAAAGGACGGCAAACTCGGCTCCCGAGGCACTTCTTTTTTTCTCTGTGACGCCGTTCAACTCTGCCAGAACCAACTCGGTAAAGCGACGGAGCACCGCCAGGGAAGAACCGCGGCGCTGGGCAGATGTTCCGACCACCGGGTTTGTCATGACGCCTCCTTTGCTCGGCTGGCTATTTTGATCACCGTCGATGTGGGCACAATGACCGAAGCCGCCGCAAGACACAAGGGATAGCAACTGACTTCCTGATGCCTTTTGGGTGACCGGGTAAGTGGCTGATTCAATGTCGATTGCGGTGTTTGGTTACCGGATTTCCGGCGATATCGAATCCTCGGTCAACTCCCAGGCAGCACTAAGAAGGGAAGGCAGCGGCAACTGCAGCTCACGATTCTGCCGCTGTCTCAGGCAAACTCATCTGCCGTGCCGAGTTCTAACCACGCAACAGCAGGGGGCATAGCCGGCTGATGTCAAACCGCGGCAGCCTCCAGGGAGCAGGGTTATGAAACTGGCGAAAAAGACGTTCTACCTGTCGTCGGCAGTACTGTTGGCGGGCGCGATGGGGATGGCGCAGTCGGCCATGAGCGGAGGCTCACAGGACCAGGAGATCGCAGCGGCCAACCAGTCCGCAGGCGCTGCACTACGCGGCTGCCTGAGCGGCTCGGCAGGAAACTACACGCTGACGGATCACAACGGAACCATCTACCACCTGGTGGGCGGCGAAGCCCAGTTGCAGAGCTCCGTCGGCCACGAGGTAGAAATCACAGGCACCCCGGATGCACAGCGCGCTGGCGCAAGCGACGACGTGGCCGCCAACACCGCAAGTTCTTTCCAGGTGACGGGCGCGCGCGAGGTCGCTGCACGCTGCGATCATGGCTCGGGAACGGGAACCATGGGCACCGATTCGCAGCCGATGACTGAGCGACCGCCGTCAACCGATCAGCAGCCGAAGGGCGCTCCTGGCGAAGGCGCTCCACCGCAACCCGAGCCCCACCTGATGGCCATGCTGCAACAGCCGGGCGCAACCGATATGGGATCGCAGAGCAACTCGACCTCAAGTTCTCCTTCGAGCTCAGATAGCCAGAATCGACAGAACGGTTCTATGGCCAACACGCCGGTAACCAGTCAGACTCCGGCTGGTCCGACAGGAACGACCTCGCAGCCGGGAAGTGGGACCACGACTCCAAGCGCCGTTGGCACGCAGCCGGCTCAGACCGGAACGGCGACTACTACGCAGAGCACAAACGATCAGAACAAGCCACTCTACGAGCGCCAGGCGACAGACGTCCCGTGGGCCAGTCATTCGGGTACGACTACCACCACGACTCCTCAGTCCGAGCCTCATTAAGAGAAGTTGAGGTGTTCACCGCAAGGGCCCGGTTCGCAGCCGGGCCTTTTTATTTTGGAATATCACGCATCAGGTATCAGGGATCGGAAAGAAGCCACCAGCTGCCAGCCTCCAGCCAAGAGCCAAGGCAACCCTGTGATGTCACATGCAGCAGCGAACACCCGTTCCGGTGGTCGTATTGCCGAACACGATTCCGCGCTCGTAGCTTTGGCTGGAGGCTGGCGGCTGGAAGCCGGTAGCTTCTGATCCCTGATCCATGATCCCTGACGCCCGATACCTCGCCCATGCTACACTGCGGCCATCGCGAGGTGAGGATGAGCTCAATCCGCAAGATGCTGTTCACCGACTTGTTGCAGGGCCTGAGGGTAACGTTTCGCAATCAGCATCCTAAGGAAACTTATACCGAGCAGTATCCTTTGCAGCGGCCGCAGATTGCCGAGCGCTTTCGCGGCGCCCCGCGGCTGAACGTCAATCCCGAGACAGACGAATCGCTCTGCATCGCTTGTGACCTGTGCGCATTGGTCTGCCCGGAGAACCTGATCGTCGTGGGCAGCGAGCGCAACGAAAAGACTCGCCGCAAAGAGCTGACCGAGTTCACCTATGACCTGAGCCGTTGCATGTTCTGCGGGCTGTGCGAAGATGCTTGCCCGGTAGATGCACTGGAGTTGACGCAGGACTTCGAGATGGCGAACTACGGTCGCGAAGGCCTCATCTGGAATCGTGAGACGCTGGAAAAAGGTCCGGAACCGAAGGTGTATCACCGGTAAGCAGCTCCCAGCTTCCAGCCGCCAGCTACCAGCTCGACTGCATGAACAATGCGTCGGCGTTCTCGGGCGAATGACTCTCTTTAAGCATCCAGATCAACAACGGCCTGCGGAGATGAGTTTCGGCTGGAAGCTGGCGGCTGGCCGCTTTGTGTTCCCCAACTTTAACGTGCGCTTACGCATGCTCGCCATTTATACTTCCGGGATTCCTCAACCAACCCCAGCTACACAGGAGAACGTATGGGCCTGTTTGATCAGTTGCAGAATGTCTTGACACAGTATTCCGGTGGCAATACGCCTGGACCGGCGAATCCGCAAGACGTAGAGTCGCACTTCAGCCAGGTGGCGGCGGTGGCGCCACCATCATCAATGGCTGAGGGATTGGCCGCAGCATTTCGCTCCAATCAGACGCCAGCCTTCGGCCAAATGGTGAGCAGCCTGTTCAGTCAGTCGAGCGGAGAGCAGAAGGCCGGTCTGTTGAACCAGCTCATGAGCTCGATGCCTCCGGGCGCTGTGCAGTCGCTGTTGGGCTCGGGTGCAGCCGGCGGCGCATTGGGCAGCCTCCTACAAAGTGGGAGTGCGAATGTTACCCCCGAACAGGCCCAGCAGGTGTCACCGGAAGCGGTGCAGCAGTTGGCGGCCACCGCCGAAAAGCACGATCCGTCAATCGTCGACACCGCCAGCCAGTTCTACTCGCAGCACTCCACACTAGTGAAGACACTGGGTGGCATGGCGATGACGATGGCGCTGGCCAACATCGCGGAGAAGCAGGGCGAGAAGTGAGAAGCCGATCGCGCTGCAAATGCGGTGGGAACTGTGGACCGGTGGGAGCCCTCGCATTTATGCGAGGGAAATCGCCTCTGCAACGTTATCGGCTTCAGCCGCAGCCCCGACGCGCATCCTGAAATCCTGCGCTAAAGCGCTTTTAAGAGATACGAGAGGCTTTCCGCCCGCATAAATGCGGGGGGCTTGCCACCTTGCTATTCGAAGATCAATATGGCCGCCGCGATCACCGTGGTCCACAGACCGCGCTTGTCGCCCACGGCAGATTGCGTGACAGTTCCATCGTCCGCACGATCTTGTTCGAGAGGCGATAAATCT
>CAWELL010000013.1:0-347152 GCA_963809865.1 uncultured Acidobacteriaceae bacterium
GCAGATAGAGGTCGTTACGAAACTCGCGCGGGAATCCAGCAAGAGTCTAGGCGAAAACTGGAAGCAATGAGAAGATTGCCCTCACGAGCGTGGGGGCATTTTGCATGGCTTACATTCGGGGAGAAGCGCGGGAACAGGTCACGATGTTTCCCGTGACCTTGGAGGAGTTGATTCCGGCCGACCACCTGTGCCGGGTGATCGAGGCCTTCGTCGATCGACTGGCGATGGCGCAGTTGGGGTTCGTGCGTGCGGAGCCGGCGGAGACGGGGCGGCCGGGCTACGATCCGCGCGATCTGCTGAAGTTGTATCTGTATGGGTACATGAACCAGGTGCGCTCGTCGCGGCGGTTGGAAGCCGAATGCCAGCGCAACGTGGAAGTGATGTGGCTGTTGGGGCGGCTGCAGCCGGACTATAAGAGCATCGCCGAGTTCCGGCGGATGCATAGGGAAGCGGTGAGCGAAGCGGGGACGGAGTTGGTGGCTTTCGCGCGCCACGTGGGACTGGTGCGGGGTGAGACCGTGGCCATCGATGGTTCAAAGTTTCGCGCCGTGAGCAGTGCCCGCCGGGTGCGTGAGCGCGATGCGGTGAAGCGCTATCTGGAGCAACTGGATCGGGCCGACGAGCAGGAAGAATGGGTGATTGACCCCAGCGCGGTGGCTGCGGCGCTGGAGAAACTGCAGCAGGATCCCGAGCCGGAAGCCCGCTTCATGCGTACCACCGACGGAGAACGGCCAGCCTACAACGTGCAGTTAGCGGTGGATGCCGAACACGGGCTGATCGTGGCCCAGAAGGTCACGACGGAAAGCAACGATGAGCGTAGCCTGCTGCCTATGGCCGAAGCCGCCAAACACGCCGTGGGCGATCCGGCGTCGCTGAACGTGCTGGCCGATGCCGGTTATTCCAACGGTGAGCAAGCTCAAGCCTGCGAAGCACAAGGCATCGTGCCCCACGTGCCGGCTCAGCGCGGCGTGAACAATCGGGGAGATGGCAGCCTATTCGACCGCAGCCAGTTTACGTATGACGAAAACAGCGACACCCTTCGCTGTCCGGCTCAGCAAATCCTGCGCCGCAAACAACGACAACCCCACCAAAAGCGGGTGGTCTATATGGCTTCGCCGCAAATCTGTGGGAGCTGTCCGCTGAAGTCGCAATGCACCAACGCGCCACAACGTTCCGTGCAGCGTCACCTTTACGAAGAGGCCTTGCAGCGCATGCAGCAGCGCGCGAAGGCAGAGATAATGCGATGGCGCCGTTGTCTAGCGGAACATCCCTTCGCTGCGCTCAAGTACCACATCTTCGGCCATCCACGATTCCTGCTACGCGGACGGATGGGAGCGCAGACCGAAATGAGCCTGGCCACGTTGGCCTACAACCTGAAACGCATGCTGAAGGTGCTGGGTGGAGTTGCCTTCCGGACAGCGCTGGCCTCCTAACTAAACTGGCGTATCTGCAAGCCACAACCCCGCCGCCTTAAAGCAATCTCGGAAAGCTTCCCCGGAGGTTAAAGATGCCTTTGTTCCCTCCGTGCTCGCGTGTTTCGTAACAGCCTCGGATAGCATGGCTCCCGTACTCGCGGTGATCGCGACCGAGATTATGTAACGGACGCGTTCAGGTCACTCGACACCTTGCTGAACGCAGTGCTCAGCGATGTCGCAAGCCCTTGTATTGCAACAATGGCTCCTAGCGCGATGAGCGCCGCTACGAGCGCATACTCGATCATGTTTTGCCCCGACTCATCCCGCAGCAGTCTGCGCCAGGGATTTGTGCCCTTGCTCAACATGCAGCTTCCCCCTTTGCGGTTCCGGCAGGCCTGCCCGCATAAGCCTGCTTGTCCTATCGGCAGGAATTGCGGCTTATATCAGTCTGCTGAAAGTGTGATGTGGCGCGGGCGTCATTTATGCAACGAATACGACGGGGTTGAGAAACCCGGTTTGCGCGGATCTCCGAATCCATGCTGCGACGCGATGGTATCCTGAAACTTCACATAACCTTCACTCTGAGGCAGTTCGCTGCGCATGTCTGATCCTGAAGTCTCTCCGAAACCCAACCGCAACGAAGGCGAAGAATCGTTCGCCGATATGCTTTCGCAGTACGAACAAACTCACAAGCAGCGCGCCGCCGACGGCTCGCGCCAGGTCGAGGCGACCGTGATCTCGGTCTCGTCCGAGTTTGTCTACTTCGACATTGGCTACAAGACTGAAGGCGTGCTGCCGCTGAGTTCCTTCGGCGAAAAGCCGCCCAAGCCGGGCGATAAGCTTCCGGTCACGGTGAAGGGGCGCAACGAAGAGGGCTATTACGAGTTGTCGCGCTTCAAGGTCGCTCAGCCCACCGACTGGACCTCGCTGGAGCGCGCCTTCGATCAGAAATCGACCATCGTCGGCACGGTCACTGCTGTGGTGAAGGGCGGCCTCAGCGTCGATGTCGGCGTACGTGCGTTCATGCCCGCGTCGCGCAGCGGCACTCGCGAAGCTGCCGAGTTGGAGAAGCTGGTCGGGCAGGAAATTCGCTGTCGCATCACCAAGCTCGATACGACGGAAGAAGACGTCGTGGTCGACCGCCGCGCCGTGTTGGAAGAAGAAGCGCGCGCCGGCAAAGCGAGCCGCTACACCGAGTTGAAGGAAGGCGACATCGTCAAGGGAACAGTGCGCAGCCTCATGGATTATGGCGCGTTCGTCGATATCGGCGGAATCGATGGTCTGTTGCACGTGAGCGACATTTCGCTGAGCCGCGTCAAGAATCCTGCCGACGTGCTCTCGGTGGGGCAGGAAATTGAAGCCCGGGTGCTACGAATCGATCGCGACAAGCAGCGCATCTCACTCGGGCTGAAGCAGCTGCAACCCGAGCCATGGGATAACGCCGCCGACAAATACAAAACCGGCGAACGCGTGCGCGGAACAGTTTCGCGACTCATGGACTTCGGTGCATTCGTAGAGCTTGAGCCGGGAGTTGAAGGCCTGGTTCACATCTCCGAGATGTCGTGGGTCAAGCGGGTGCAGAAGCCGAGCGACATTGTGAAGCCCGGCGATAGCGTGGAGGCGGTGATCCTGTCGATCAATCCTGCCGAGCGGCGCATCGCCCTGGGACTGAAGCAGGCGCTGGGAGATCCCTGGGCCGACATCGGCAAGCGCTTCGCCGCCGGATCGGTGGTCGAAGGCCCGGTCACGAGCATCACCAAGTTTGGCGCATTCGTGCAGGCAGCCGAGGGCGTGGAAGGCATGATCCACGTCAGCGAGATCAGCGCCGAGAAGCGCATCAATCATCCGCAGGAGGTGCTCAAGGTTAGCGAGATAGTACGTGCACAGGTGCTGTCGATCGATTCCGAACGCCGGCTGATGCGCCTGAGCATGAAGCAGCTTGTCCCAACCAGCCTCGACGAGTACATCGCCGAGCACAAGGTAGGTGATGTGGTCACTGGTCGCGTGATCGATACTGCGGGACAGGTGCGGGTCGAGTTGGGCGAAGGAATTCAGGCGATTTGCCGGCAACAGAAGAGTACGAGTGCGGCTTCGCCCGATCAGGCTAGTGGGAAGGCAGACATGTCGTCGCTGGGTGCGATGCTACAGGCGCGGTGGAAGGGCGCCAGCACGACCGGCGCTGCTGCCAAGGCTGACCCTTTGAGCGCAGGACAAGTCCGCAGCTTCCGAATCACCAAGCTCGACGGAGAGAAGAAGAGCATCGAAGTCGAAGCGGCTTAGAATTCTCTCCCACCCTGCGCCAAACCCGGGTGCAGGATGGGGCCCACGCATTTCATCCCCGAACCACGAAAACCCCACCCGGCCAACTGAAGGCCGAATAGAGCACCCGAGCTTCATTCCTGAACCAACGAAAAACCCCACCCCGCCAAAAGAAGGCGGGATGGGGCACCCAGACTTAAGGCTCCGACTATGCATTCGCTGGTGCGCCGGCATTCAGCCAGCGGGTGAACGTTTGCGGTTTTACCTTCGGCAGAATGTCGAGATAGATCACCGCATAGCGGAAGGCCACGACGGCCGCGGTGATTACCAGCACGCTCGACGCCAGCTCCGTCCACTTGGGCACATAATGCACTCCCATCGCCGACTGCAGTGAGTTGATGGATACGTTGAGCCGGTTTACGATGAATCCGGCAATCACCACGGCGCAGGTGAGATACAGCTTTTCAGGATTGGAGCGCACGCTCTGGCGGCTCAGCAGCGCGACCGGGATGATGACGAATAGCAGCATCTCCAGCCAGAAGTATCCTGCCTCGGGAGTTCGCTGGAAGGCGTAGCCGATGGCCTGGTTCGACACCAGATCGAGAAACTTGAACAGTGCAAATACCACCAGCAGCAACTGGATTACGCGACCGCAATCGCTCAGAATGCTGAAGTCGACCCGCACATTCAGCGAGCGCATGCAGAGATAGATGGCGAAGACCGTGAGCGCCAATCCGGCCGGAATCGCCGATAGATAAAACATCGCGTGCATGTACTGCGAGTACCACAGTGGATGCACTTTGCCGCGCGCAATCAAATACAGTCCGCCGAGAAACGACTGATGCATCGATGACAGCAGCACGCCCATCAGCACGACACCGATGAGGATTTTGTGATGGAAGCGCAGTACTACCTCACGGAAGCCCTTCCACGGCAGCTTCTCGATCACCGCCGGAGCAAACTCAAAGGTGAGCACCGTGGTGTAGGTCATGATGCAGACACAGACGTCGAACAGTACAGAAGTATGATTCCACATTACGATCGGGTGCCAGAAGCGCCAGGGCAGCCCGATTTCATATAAATAACCCGCACACACCGTCAGGTATCCGAGGAACGAAATCAGAATGGAGGCGCGAAGTATCGGCCGATAGCGCTCCATGCCCAGCAGGTAAACCGCGGCGCTGATGCCGAAGCCGGCGGCCGAGAGCCCGATACCGCAAAGCGTTCCCAGTCCCACCCACAGGCCCCAGGGCATCTGGTCGCTCAGGTTGGTGCTGGCCCGGAAGCCTTCGAAGAAGCGTACATAGGTTGCGTACATTCCGGTAACGAAGATGATTGCCAGAATCACGCGCCACATCGTCACTTCAGATTTGATTCGGGTAAGCATGGCTAGCTCCTTCCTTCTTGGTTGTTGCTGCCCGACTTCTCCGCGGCTTCGGCCAAGGCCACGTCGCGGCGGCGCTGCGTGACCCAATAAAGCGCCGACAGAATGGTGCCGCCCATGATGACTACTTTGGGCGAATCGCCAAGCGCGCTGGCGGTGAGGGTCGGCATCGGCTGGTTGCCGCTGGGTGCGGGTTTCATTCCCAGCCGCTCGAACGGCACATCGGAGATGAACAACACGGTGCTGCCTCCGGCCTCTTCCAGACCGTAGATGTGAGGCACGTACGAGGAATCTCCGCGAATACGGCTCCAGGCTTCGTTGATGAGCGCATCGCGATCGCCGAAGACGCTGGCCTCAGCCGGACAAGCCTCAACGCACGCCGGCTTCCCCCCTATCTTCACGCGCTCCGCGCAAAGATCGCACTTCTTCACGAACGGCGCGAGCTTCGACCACTGATACCGTGGCACCGAGTACGGGCACGCGATCATGCAGTAACGGCAGCCGATACATTTGTCGGCGTTGTAGACCACCGGACCGAGCGGCAGCTTGCTAATGGCGCCTACCGGGCAGGCCGAAGCGCAGGCCGGATCCTCGCAGTGCATGCACAGCTTGCGCACGAACTTGTCACCGCGACTCTCGACCACGGTGAACGCTGTCTCTGACAGTGTGGGTTCCGGGTCGGTACCGAATCCGTGCAGCTGCTTGCAGGCGGTCTCGCAACTCAGGCATCCGATACAGCGCTTGACGTCGACTAACATTGCTTTCTGGGTTGGCATGGCTTTCTCCCTTTTCGCTCTAACCTGGCGTGATCTATGTCAGGAAGAATTCTTTGGTCAGCTGCTGCTGCACGTCGGGGCTCATCTCGAACAACAACCCTTTAACCGGAACGCCGCCATCCTGCGCTAGTGCCGGCATGGCCGACATTTGCGACAACATCTCGCCGACGCGGTTTACGCTGTTCTGCATCCACGCCGGAACCATCGGCCCTTGCAGCAGGTTCTTGCTGTTGATGGCCAACTCCGGCGCCTTGATAGTGCACAGCCATCCCGACTGATAGGGGTCGTCAATAGCCAGGCCAGGATTTGCCTTCAGCTGGTCGTTGACCGAGGTCAGCACACCCTCGACCGGGGAAAGCATCTCGACTTTGCGATCGCCATGTTTGACGGTGCACAGGCGTTGTCCCTGGCGTACCCAGCGGTTCATCTCCGCGAAATCGATGGAGTCAATCTGCCCGAAAAGATTGGCGGCAAATCCGTCCAGCCCGATGCGGGCGTTCTGATGGCCTTCATCGTTGAGCCAGGTGTGTCCGGGATGAAAGGCGTAGTTGCTGGGAATTTCGAATCCGTTGAACTGCATCATCGCCGGGGCGGAAATCTGCTGCCCGCGGGCGAGCTGCAATGCATCTTCGGCTTGCTCGGGTTTGCGGAAGTACATCACGGTGAGGATCAACAGAAAAGTCAGGAGCACAAATAGGATCGACATTGTCTTCTCCTTGCGGCGGCTCAGGGCCGCTCATTGGCAGGTTGCGCGGGAAGGTTGCCTTGCACCGTCGCACCTGCGACAGATGGACTACTGCACGTTGCGGGCAAATCGATTACAGGAGGGAATTGGTTGCAGAGATTGGAGTTGGCAATGGCGATTGCGAATTACACCCATGGCAACACTGCGTTTTGCAGGAGGCTGACTGCAAATTGCAGTACTGCGTTTTGCAGTGCAGCGTTTTCCCGATTGAGATTATGGGACCAAAACGGAAGGTTCTTCTACCATCTCTTCTTTATCGCTGAGACCGGCCTTCTTCAAGCGGCGCAGCAGAGAAGTAGGATGGATGCCGAGGATTTTCGCCGCGTGAGTTTTGTTTTGCCCGGTGGCGTTCAACACCTGCTGGATGTAGAGCTCTTCCAACTCGCGCAGGCTGACCAACTGGTCGCCGGTGGGTGAGGGGTCGAAGGCAAAACTATCGTCCGGATCGGCCGCGGGATGGTGGTCGCGCACCTCTTCCGGCAGGTTGTCCGCACCAATCTCATTGTCGTGCGAGAGGATCATCGCCCGCTCGACGATGTTGCGTAACTCGCGGATGTTCCCCGGCCAGGAGTAGTTCTGCAGCAACTCGGCGGCGGCAGGAGTGTAGCCCACAAAGTTCTTTTTCAGGTCCTTGTTGAAGCGGCCCATCATGTCGAGCGCAAGTGGCAGGATGTCTTCCCGGCGGTCGCGCAGCGGAGGCAGGAACAGCGGCAACACATTCAGCCGGTAATAGAGGTCTTCGCGGAACCCGCCTTTGCTGACCGCGTCTTTCAAGACGGTGTTAGTGGCGGCCATAATACGAACGTCCACCTGAATTGGTTTGATCCCGCCGAGCCGCAGGAAATTGCCTTCCTCCAGGACGCGCAACAGCTTGGCCTGCAGGCTGGGAGAGGTATTTCCAATCTCGTCGAGAAAGAGGGTGCCGTGCGTGGCCTTCTCGATCAGTCCTTCCTTGCGCCGCCGCGCATCGGTAAAAGCCCCCGGCTCGAAGCCGAACAGCTCGCTTTCCAGCAGGGTATCGGGCAGAGCGGCGCAGTTGATGCTGATAAGCGGCTGATGCGCCCGCTCGCTGTTGTAGTGAATGGCCTTGGCCAACACTTCTTTGCCGGTACCGCTCTCACCCTGAATGAGCACCGTCGTGTGGTCGCTCTCGGCCGCCCGGCGGGCCATCTCCAGCACTTCCATCATGGCAGGACTGTGCGTCACCATGCGGCCAAAATCGTAACGCCCTTTGGCGGTGTCCACCGTGTCCTGCACCCGCACCCGCAGCGTCAGGGTCTCGGTGGCGCGCTGAATGCTGTGCAACATGTCCGCGGTGTGGAACGGCTTGAGGATATAGTCGTAGGCGCCGAGCTTCATTGCGCCCACAGCGCAGTCGACCGAAAGCTGTGCGCTCATCATGATGAAAAGGGTGGGCGGCGAAGCCGCTTTTGCCTTCCGCAGGACCTCAATGCCGCTGACTCCGGGCAGCGCTACGTTTACCAGCGCCAGGTCAGGCTTGTGCTTGTCCAGGCTGTCGAGCGCTTCTTCGCCCGTGGAGGCGAGCAGAACTTCGTAGCCTTCGCCATCCAGGGCTCGCCCCAAGGTGCGTAACGTCAGGGGTTGCTCATCCGCAATGAGGATGGAATAGGGGGTAACCGGCCGCGTGCTTGCAGGGTGAGCCGTCATCACGCTTACTCACTACCGTCGCGCAAACCGGCAAGTCGGGCAGTGATAGCAGTCACGTTGCGGGGTGACGGCGCGCTTCAGACGTTACCGGAGCCGCGTTTCAGGCGGAGGAATCCTCGCGGGAAAATTTGATCAACGGTTCTTGAATTCAACTACTTGCTGTCGCTGAGGATGGGCAGCGGCGTGACCGGGTTCTTGTCGGTGCGCGCACGTTGGATATCGATCATGGAGCAGAACTCCGATTTGGGACGCAGGCTTCCCTTGCCGCCGTTCATGGCTTCGGTGAATCCGACCTGCTGCGTCAGGTAGACCGTCTCCAGCGGAACTACCGAGCCGTTCTGCACCAGCTGTATCACCTCCGCATAGTTGGTGAACATCCACGGCTTGTTCGGGGTGCGAGAGCCCGACTCGCTCAGCGCGGAGCCCTGCCTGGCAGTTAGCGGCATTAAGTTCTTGGTGCTCATGCGCAGGAAGGCGTCGCGCGCTTCGTTGTTACGCCAATAGCCGGGAAAGGCGTGCGCCGACATAAGGAAGATCACTGGATAAACGCCGATGTACTCCAGGCACGCGGCCATCATCAGTGCCAGGTCGATGCAGGTGCCACGCTTGCCGTCGATTACTTCCGATGGCGTGCGCAGCCGCTGCGACGACTCGGTAAACGTTGGCGGCGGATTAATATACCCCAGCGCCCTGTCGAAGCTGAGCGTTGACCAGATAGCCTTCACCTGCAAATCGACCTTGGCGAAGGGGTCCTCGATTTTCTTGTCGATGCCCTGGTAGCCGCCGAAGCCGGCGGTGCTGTCTTCATTGAACAGCCGGACGTAGCGTTGCGCGTCGTCAATGATCCTGGCCACCGCATGGTCGCGCGACAGCACGAACGACGGCAGATAGGCGTCGAGCTCAGGCGTGTCGACCCACTCGTCGATGGCCAGCAGCTTTACCGGCAAGGTGTCGCGGTAAACGATCTTGTTGTTCCATGTGATGTCGATGTAAATGACGCTCTTCACGCTCTCGCGCAGCGACCGCATTAAATAGGAGGTGAGGGGAAAGCGAATTCGATCGGCCAGCGGAAGATACGAATCCGTCAGGTCGATATAACTGCGATAGGGAAAGGTCTGTCCGCCGCCGACATAGAGCGTCAACTCAACCCCGATACCGCGCACCAGGCCGTCACGCAGCTTGCGCAATGAGAACTCCTCGAACAGGCTTTGATCGTTGTGCAGCAGCGAGTAATTGATCGTGTCCTTCAGCTTGATCACGACATCCAGCACTTCCCAAGGCTCGGCGTCGGCAGGCACTTCTTTGCGCAGATACTCCTGGCGCTTGGCCCGCAGTTGATCGTCGTCCGACTGCAGAGGCTTTTCTTTTAGCGCCGGCAGTAACGAGCGTGAACTCCACAACACGGGAATTGCGCCGCCGAAATGCATGTCGCGTATAGCCAGGCGAAACGCACGCAGCACGTCCCAGCTCATGGCGCGGTAATTGAAATAAAACTTGGAGAAGAAGCTCTCCGCAACCTGATCGCCTACTTCGTCCTGGAAACCAATGGCAGCGCTTGCGCTTTCGGCCGCTATCAAGGCGGCCACCCGGGGAGCCGAATTCCAGAAGTTGCACGACACCAGCAGCGGCGGGTCACTTTTTTCCGGATGCAAGGCTTCGGCCAGTTGTTCCGCTGTAGCGTAGGCCGGGTTGCCGTCCCCATCAGCCATCAGGTAGCCATCCCACGTTGTGGGAGCCTGACGATGTAAGAGTTGCTCTCCCTGATGGGAGTCGATTCCCGCCAGGTGAACGATGTCCGGCTGCCCGCTCACTACCAGCTCCTTCAGTTTGTCGAGCGTAGGATTACGCGGGCAGAGAACTTTGTTCAGCCCCAGGTTCGACTCCACCAGCTTGCGCTCGGAGCCGAAGGAATACATGTCGGCGAACTTGCCGGGCGCGCTTTCTACCACCATCAGCTTCTTGGGGACGCGTCTGCCTGCGTCAGACCGGTCCGTACAGCAGACGTGGCGAACAACAATGATTGGAGATGTACGCTTGCCGGCGGTGCCGGTGAACAGCATGAACTCCCAGGGAAAGACGCGCAGCTCCCAGCCGATTTCTTCATGAGCGCTGGTGAACGGTATCTCGATCTCGACCACTCCAGCCTTGGCGATCTCCGTCAGCTTCGCATCGTCGATGCCAAGCTTGTTGAGGGCGTCGAGGGCGCGGGTAGTGACTGCCTGCGATGTACTCGGGTCCTGCGCCCAGCGGATGCGGTTGCGCAACACATATTCCCAATACATCGCCGTGCGCTGGAAGTCCTTGTCCGGGGTTACGGTGTAGCTCGAGCCGTCCAGCACGTGGAGGGTAACCGAGGAGGGCCCTTTCGTCGCAGGCGCGACCTTCGTGGCGACCTGGCGAAGCGAACTAGCCGCAGTCGATTTGCCCTTGGCCACCTTCTTTGTAGGTTCAGACGATCCAGTCTTCGCGGTCCTGCTCTTGGTGGTTGCGCTCTCTTTTGAAGCCATGGGGTTCACCCGCTCCAACAGATCGTATTCAAAGCTTTGTATCAGGGCACGACTTCAGTCGTGCCGATAGATTTCAGTCGATTGTGGATCCCGAGACGGCTTTAGCCGTCGAGGGACCTGCTGTTTGTCTCGCCCCTAAAGGGACTCCCAGTCAGAGAACACGGCCTTTCGGCACGACCGAGGTCGTGCCCTGACGCGAATCTTTCCAGAATCGGGGCTCAGCACGCGATGCTACTTCCCGCTTACCTCATTCCACAAAAACGACAGTTCGTCGGCGGTATCGTTTACCAGTTGCGTCATCGATACCCCGGCGCTATGCCCGGCCTTGAGCTGGTAGTGCAAGAGAATCGGCCGATCACTCCCCGTATCTGCCTGCATCAGCGCCGTCATCTTGCGCGCGTGCAACGGATCGACACGCGTATCCGAATCGCCGCTGTTGAACATAATCGCCGGATACTTCGTTCCTGGTCTTACATTGTGGTACGGCGAATACTTCAACAAGTACGGGAACTGTTCCGGATTCTCTGCAGAGCCGTACTCCGACGTCCACCAGCGTCCTACGAGAAAATTCTGATAGCGCAGCATATCGAGCAGCGGGTAGCCGCACCAGATCGCGCCGAACAGCTCCGGATGCTGCGTCATGGCGACGCCCATCAGCAGTCCGCCGTTGGAGCGTCCACGAATCGCGAGGTGTGCCGGCGAAGTGTACTTGTTGTCGATGAGATACTGTGCCGCGGCGAAGTAGTCGTCAAACACGTTCTGCTTCTTCTCGAACATGCCCGCCTTGTGCCAGGCCTCGCCGTACTCGCCGCCGCCCCGCAGATTGGGCTGCGCATAAAAGCCGCCTTGCTCCATCCACCAGGCGTACTCGGGATTCCACGCCGGCGTCATGTCCACCAGGAATCCGCCATAGGCAAAGATCAGCGTAGGTGTCGTGCCGTCGCGCTTCACGCCCTTCTTCGACGAGATGAACATCGGCACCCGCGTGCCGTCTTTCGAGGTATAGAAGACCTGCTTCACCTCGTACTCGTCGGAGTTGAACGGCACTTTGGGGCGCGCAAATATTTCTGTCTTTCCCGAGCCCACGTTGTAGTGATAAATGGTCGGCGGAATATTGAACGACTGGAAGTTGTAGAAGCCTTCCTTCGATTCCTGGCGGCCGAACACCGTCGATGCCGCGCCCAGCGTCGGGTAAGTAATGTTGCCAACCTGCTTGCCGTTCAGATCGAAGATGCGGGTCTCGCTGACGACGTCGTGCAGCCCAGTGGCGAACAGCTTGCCGCCCACGATAGAGAACTGCGAGATCGGATCCTTGCCTTCGGGCACGACGGTCTGCCAGTGCTCGGGCGCAGGATCGCTCAGCTTGAAGCGAACGATGCGATAGTTCTCCGCCTGGTAGTCGGTAAGGACGTACAAGTCCTCTTCATAGTTCTCGGGCACAAAGCGGTAGTCGAGTCCATGAATGATCGGGCGAATGGGCGAGTCGGCCGAGCGCAGGTCCTTTACATACACGTCAACCCGCGTAGGTGGAACCCCGTGATTGACGTCGACGATGAGATAGTGGCCGTTCTCGCTGACGCGACAGGTGATGAGTTGCATCGCGCCAAAGGTTTCGCCGTTGAATGATCCGCCGAAAATCTTCTGGTCGTCGGTCACGGGTGTGCCCATGCGGTGCAGGTACACCTCGGTTAGTTTGCCTTCGAACTTCGAGTAGTAGATACCCTTCTTGTCCGGGGTGAGGCTGATACCGAGGTAGCGCGCCCGCGGCAGCACGTCAGCCGCTTCCTTGCCCGAGTTGACGTCGAGGATGTGAACGGTCTCTTCGTCGGCCCCGCCTTCGCGCACGCCGTACAGCAGCAGCGAGCCGTCTTTGGAAACATCGGCGATGCTGACGTTAGTGTTCTGATCGGCACTCAGCTTCGTCGCGTCAATCAGGCGCTCGTCGGAACCGCTGAGCCCTTTGCGCACATAGATCGACGCCTGGTTCTCTTCCGCCAGGCGCTTGGTGAAGAAGTAGCGCCCATCGGCCTCGAACGGCATGCTGTAGGTCTCCACGCGCATCAGTTCGTTGAGCCGCTTGACGATCTCCGGCCGGACCTTCACCTGCGCCAGATACTCTTCGGTGTACTTCATCTGCGCGGCGATCCACTCGCGCGTGGCGGGACTTTGCGCATCCTCCAGCCATCGGTACGGGTCGGTGATGGTTACGCCGTGGATGGTCTCAGTCACCGGCTTGACCTCGGTCGGTGGCGGAGGCGGCAAGGTCACACCGTTCCCACCTTCGATGGTGGTGGGCTTCGCCGGTGCAGCGCTGGACTTATCAGAGGCCAAAGCCATAGCAAACGCGCAGAACAGAGAGAGGACAACGACTGTAATCTTCATCGCAACTTTTGAAAGCATACAGCAGGAGGCGTACTTCGCAATTTCAAACTGGTTTGAGGATCGGTTAAATGGCTAAACGCGCTGATTTGCGGGCTCGAATCCTCCTGCGTATCACATTATTTTCGGACAAGGCTTGATAAGCTGCTCTGTGCCAAGGAACCCATGGCCCAATAAACGCTTATGAAAATCCCAAGATTGCTGTTTTCCCTGCTCTTGTCAGGGCTCGCGTTAGCATCCGCGCACGCCGCCCAACCCGCGACCATGCGCCTGGATTACTACCACACCGGCAACGCGACAACTGAGACCTTCAGCTTCGACCGCGTATTGATTGAGCCTCTGCCGTGGCCGGGCAACATGGCGAAGACCATCGACGATACCAACCTCGGCAACTATCTCTTCGAGGTGCGCGACGCGGCCAGCGATAAGCTACTGTACTCGCGCGGATTCGGATCGATATTCAGCGAATGGTCCGAGACCGACGAGGCGAAGCAGCTGAATCGCACCTTCTCCGAGTCGCTGCGCTTTCCCGCGCCCGACGCGCCGGTAAAGATCGTGCTCAAAGAGCGGCGCGAAGGCAAAGACGTCGACTTCCACGAGGTCTGGACAACCAACATCGATCCCAAAGACAAGTTCATCGACCGCGCCAAGCCACCGTCACCGGGCCCGCTGCTGACGTTACAGAAGATGGGAGAGCCGCAAACCAAGGTCAATCTGTTGATGCTGGGTGATGGATATACCGCGGCTGAGCGCAGTAAGTTCGAGAAAGACGCCAGGCGCGCCGTGGAAATCCTATTCTCGCGCTCGCCGTTCAAAGAACACCGCAACGACTTCAATGTGTGGGGGCTCTGTCCGGCGGCAGCGGAGTCAGGAGTTTCGCGGCCATCGACCGGCGTCTATCGCGACTCGCCGATCGGCACCTCGTACGACACCTTCGGCAGCGAACGCTATCTGATGACCACCAACAATCATGCGCTGCGCAACGTGGCCTCGTACGCGCCCTACGAGTTCATCGAAATCCTGGCGAATGCCGACACCTATGGCGGAGGCGGTATCTTCAATCTCTATGCGACGGTCGCCATCGACAGCCAGTGGGCGCCCTACGTTTTCGTTCACGAGTTCGGCCATCACTTCGCCGGATTGGCTGACGAGTACTACACCTCGGACGTGGCCTACGAGTCGCAAGCGCAGCGCATCGAGCCGTGGGAACCGAACGCGACTGCGCTGCTCGACCCCGCAACGCTGAAGTGGAGAGACCTGGTCGAGCCGGGGACGCCGCTTCCCACCCCGTGGCGCAAGGCGGAATTCGAAGCCTACGAGCACGACATACAGGCAGAGCGGCACAAAATCCGCGCCGAGAACCGGCCTGAGTCGGAGATGAACGCCCTCTTCGACAAACAGAAGAAACACGAGGACGAACTGCTGGCGACGGACAAATATTCCGATCGCGTGGGGGCATTCGAAGGCGCCAACTACGAAGCGCGCGGATACTACCGGCCGCAGGAGAACTGCATCATGTTCACCCGCTACGAGAAGTTCTGCGCAGTGTGCCGCCGCGCCATCGAACGGATTATTCGCATGTACGCAACTGAGTAAGTGCAGTGCGGTGGTCAGTTGTCAATTGTTTGTGTTCAAGCCAAGTGGCCTAGGTAACTCATACTCTTCTTACGACTGTCATCCCGAGCGAAGCCGAGGGACCTGCAGTTTGCTCGCATCACCACGATAAGGTGCCCCATCCTCTCCCTTACGGTTGGGAAAGCGTGGACGAGGGACGCCCCACATGAGCGCTCCTTTCAATTTCTTGACCACCTCCCATAAATATGGGAGCATGAAGTTGTGAAAACAACGCTGGAAATTCCTGACGCGGTCTTTCGCCGTGCCAAGTCCGTGGCTGCCGAGCGTGGGATTCCGCTTCGGGAGTTTGTCACGGAAGCGGTGAAAGACAAACTTGCTAGTCACGCCAAAGCAACCGATAAGCCGTGGATGGCTGCGTTCGGCAAACTCCGCCGCCTGCGCAAGGAAACCGCCAGAATCAATCGCATCATGGAGGATGCATTCGAACGGATCGAACCCGAGGATCGGCTGTGATTCTGGACACCAACGGGCTCTCTGCTCTGGCCGAAGGCGACGCCGCACTTGAGCCCATTCTCCGCAAAGCAAATCAGATCTCTATTCCGGTTATTGTGCTGGGCGAATACCGCTACGGCATTTCGCAGTCGCGACACCAACTGCAGTACGAGCGATGGCTTGCTGAATACTTGCCTAATTTTCGAATCCTCGACGTTGATGAACTGACGACAATTTTCTACAGCGCGGTTCGCTCTGCACTGAAGAAGGCAGGAACGCCCATCCCTGCGAACGATGTTTGGATCGCAGCTTTGTGCCGCCAGCATTCTCTCCCTCTAATCAGCCGCGACCGGCACTTCGACGCCGTACCGGGAATCAAAAGGGTGGCCTGGTAGCCCGAGCGTCGTTGATCGTCTCGCTCGCGTGCTGCACCTGCACATCCCATGTATTCTTATGAGCACAGAGTGTGGGGTTCACGGTAAATGCCACTTCGACCCGGACAGAACATCGGCGACTACGAGATCATCACCCACCTCGGCCAGGGCGGCGTGGGCGAGGTGTACAAGGTGCGCCACGTCATCTCGCAGCGCGTGGAAGCGTTGAAGCTGCTGCGCTCCGATCGCAATCGTGCCGACCTCTCGGACCGTTTTCTGCGCGAGATACGCCTGCTTGCCGGACTCTCGCATCCCCACATCGCCCGCCTCAATACCGCCTTTCAGCACGACGACCAGATCGCGATGGTCATGGAGTTCATCGAGGGCGAGGACCTTTACTGCAAGTTGCACTCACCCTGGCCACATCGCGCCTTGGAGGGTATTACCTATGTTCAGCAAGTGCTCTCAGCCCTGGTTTACGCGCACGCGCGCGGCGTAATTCACCGCGACATCAAACCTTCGAACATCATGATCACCTTCGAGGGCGAAGCCAAGCTGCTCGATTTCGGCATGGCGTTTCAGTCGGCGGAGATGAGCCACACCCGTCCCGGATACGTGCTGGGTTCGCTGCATTACATGTCGCCCGAGCAGGTGCGTGGCGAGCGGGTCGACGCGCGCTCCGATCTGTATTCCACTGGGGTTACGCTTTACGAGATTCTTACCGGCCGCCGTCCCTTCGATGGCAAAACCGAATACGAAGTGATGACCGGACATCTGCGCGACGAGCCGAAGCGGCCCATTGACTTGAATCCCAGCATCCCCGACAACGTGTCGCAAACCATTCTGCAAGCGATGGCTAAGGACGCTGCGCAACGCTTTCAGACCGCGGCGGAATTTCTGATGGCTTTGGAAGGAATCTCTTTCGACGAAGTGCAGACCCTGGAAACTTTGGCGATCCAGGTTCCACCGCCGAGTTCCGCTGCCGGCCCCAGCGGCAGCAAAGGTTCGGGAACTCCACGACCGTCGGGCAGCAGTTTCGAGCCAAAGATTCTGGATTCGGTCAGCCGCGAACTGGCGGCATTCATCGGCCCCATCGCGAAAGTTGTCGTTAAGCGCGCCGCCGATCGCTGCTCCTCGATCGAAGAACTCTACGCTAGCGTCGCTACCGAGATCGACTCCGAGCGCGACCGCTCGCAATTCCTCGCGAAGAAGAAAGCGCGGTAGCGAGGAAGAAAGCGCACTAGCGAAGAAGAGAGCGCAGTAGCGAAGAAGAGAGCGCAGTAGCGCAGAAGAAAGCGCGGTAGCGCAGAAGAAAGCGCGGTAGCGCAGAAGAAAGCGCTGTGATCTTTGAATGGGCGCAGCTTTAGCTGCGCCGAACCTATCCCCCTATCTGTCATTCCCGCCCTATCTGTCATTCCCCCCGCTATCTGTCATTCTGAGCCAAGCGAAGAACCTGCTTTCGCTTGCACAGCCGGGACAGCCTCATAGTCGGAGACATCCAATCAGCGTCCGCAGGGCGTGTGATGACAGTCCCGCATGAAGGGGAGCGGAATGCTGGGGAGATTGCCGAGCGAAAGATGCGAGTGCCCCGGGCATGGCATAGGCGCGCAACCTACAACAGATCGCGAGAGCGTCTGCTGCGACGCGAGCTTCACGGGAGCGCCATCGAAAGCAGGTTCTTCGCTTCGCTCAGAATGACAGCCTGAAAAAACAGCCTCAAAGAGCGAACACCTCTAAGAGCAAGCACCTCAAAATTTCTTCGGCGTGATCCGCTCCGCTCCCACATACTTGCGGAGGACCTCGGGAATGACCACGCTGCCGTCGGCCTGCTGATAGTTCTCGACAATCGCAACCCAGGTTCGCCCGATGGCCAGTCCACTGCCGTTGATCGTGTGCACCAACTCCGTCTTCTTACCGCCCTCGGGACGATAGCGGATGTTGGCGCGCCGCGCCTGAAACGCCTCGAAGTTCGAGCACGACGAGATTTCGCGGAACAATCCCTGCCCCGGCAGCCATACCTCGATGTCGTAGGTCTTCGCCGACGAGAAGCCCATGTCGCCGGTACAAAGCGCCATCACGCGATAATGCAGCCCGAGCTTTTGCAAGACTTCTTCCGCATTGCGCGTGAGCTTCTCATGTTCTTCGTTCGACTGCTCCGGCCTGGTGAACTTCACCAGTTCGACTTTCTGGAACTGGTGCTGGCGAATGATGCCGCGCACGTCTTTGCCATACGATCCCGCTTCGCTGCGGAAGCACGGCGTGTAGGCCGTCAGCGAAATCGGCAGGCGCGCGCCGTCCAACGTTTCGTCGCGATAGAGGTTGGTGACCGGCACCTCGGCCGTGGGGATCAGGTAGAAGTTCTTGCCGCCTTCGATCGGCACCTTGAACAAATCCGCTTCGAACTTCGGAAGCTGCCCCGTGCCATACATCGAATCGGCGTTGACCATGAACGGCGGCAGCACTTCGGTATAGCCATGCTCGTGGGTATGCAGGTCGAGCATGAAATTCATCAGCGCGCGCTCCAGCGTCGCGCCCAGGTCCCAGTAGACGGCGAAGCGTGCCCCGGTAATCTTCGCGGCGCGTTCGAGATCGAGCACGCCTAGCGACTCACCCAGCTCCCAGTGCGGCTTGGGAGTGAAATCAAACTGCGGCAGCGTGCCCCAGCGGCGCACCTCGACGTTGTCGTCGGCCGACGCGCCCACAGGAACGCTGTCCTGCGGCAGGTTGGGAATTCCGCTGAGGATGTCGCGCATGCGCGCGTCGAGAGCTTCCGCCCGCTGCTCCGCCTCACCAATCTTCTCCCGAAGCTCCTTGGTTTCGTTGATCTGCGCCGTCGCGTCCTGCTTCTGTTTCTTGAGGGCCGCGATCTCTTCCGAAGCCTGATTGCGCCGCGCCTTCAGCTCTTCCGAAGCATGAATTGCACTCCGCCGCTCCTGGTCGAGCGAATGAAAATCCTGTAAAACCGCCGCTGGATCCATGCCACGTTGCCGCAGCTTTTCTTCTATGAGGGAGAGATGATCGCGTACAAATGCAAGGTCAAGCATAAGAAAACAGAGTAACTGATTAGGAGTAGCGTTACCATCTGGCACGCTGGCGCGTGGCCAAATTCACCGCCCTTGCGACGAGACGCCGAAACGCGCCAAGGTACAACAGCGCATCGCCTAGGCGCTTCTCACCGATGTAGAAGCCCGGGAGAACGCCACACCGGGAATGAGCGCCACTGAGGAACAATGTCTAAGGCCCGAATCCTGATCATGCCCGCGCGGCCCGATGCCAATCACCCGCCGCGAGAACATTCCGATCCCCGTTATCTTGAGGGACAACGCCTGCTGGTCGAAGCGATCCGCTATTTGGTGCAAACCGACGCGCAGGGAAATCTGCCTGCCGTTGAGTTGCTGTCGGAGCACTTCCGTACAAAGTTCCGCAGCACCGACCGTCCTGCGGTGTTGCAGATGCAGCAATGACCTTGGGGTTGCTCCATCGATCAGCTTTCGCCATTCTTCCGTGTCATCCCGAGCGCAGCCGAGGGATCTGCAGTTTGCTCGCAGTGGTAGTGGCTTGCCAAAGGAACAAAGTGCAGATCCTTCGACCCGTCGTCCGCCGCGGCAGACTCCTCACTCAGGATGACACCTCGAGAAGAAGTTGCGCTGCACTCGGGATGACACACGTTAAGGTTCGCCAGAGATACAGCAGCCAGCAAAATCTTACTTTCTGACCGACTCAAAATCACTTTGCCGATCCGCGAGTTGCCGACGCCACAGAGCCGCCGCGCGTACGAATCCCTCAAAGATGGCCCGCGACACAGCGCTCTGATCGAAGTCGCGCTCCGGGTGCCATTGCACGCCCAGCACAAAATGTTCCGGTGAAGTTCCCTCGACCGCTTCTTTTACTTGATCCTCGGGACACCACGCAACCAGCCGCAAACCATCGCCCGGTGAGGCAGCCGCCTGGTGATGGCTTGAGTTGACAGTCACAACCAACGGCGCGCTCTCGGGCAGGGCTCCCGCCTCGCGAAGAATGGCCGCCAGCCTGGAGTGCGGCTCGATCTGCACCCGGTGTGCCTCGGCTACAGACTTTCCAGCGCGGTGATTCACCCCCTCAGGCAAATCCTGATCCAGCGTTCCGGTGCGCCACACATTCAGCGATTGCAGTCCGTAACAGATCCCCAACACTGGCTTGCGCATGTTGTAGGCGTCTTGCAGTAGCAGCTCGTCGGTGTTGTCGCGAAACGGATCTGCCGGCGCCGTCTTTTCGTGCCGCTGCTCGCCGTACTTCTCGGGATCGACATCTGCCGGACTCCCGGGAAGCAGTACCGCATCACACTGTTTGATCGCCTGCGCAATCTCACTGGGCGTGGCATTTACTGCGATGATGACTGGCTCGCCTCCGGCCTCGCGTATCGCGTGCTCGTACTGCGGCAACGCTCGCGCCGCATAGTCAGGCCTGGTGGAGTTGGGAATCGGGATGGCAATGCGCGGCTTATCCGTCATCGTGCCACCTCTTCGGAGTTGAAGCGCTCGGCCGCGCGTGGTGTTCGGAGCGACAGCTCCTGTTCCATAACCTGACGCACCCTAGCTGCGAGCTCGTCCATCTCGCGCGGACCCATGCCGTCGGTCGAGACAGGGTGACAGAACACGACATCGGCTTCGCCGGGCAGCGCATGAAAACTGTTCATCGGCAGCAGCTCGCGCACACCGGTAATCACGATCGGGACCACCGGAACCTGCGCCTTCAATGCGGCATAGAATGCGCCGCCCATGAATGGCTGCAACGCTCCGTCGGGCGAACGTCCGCCTTCCGGAAATACCACCAGCGGCATGCCTTCGCGTAAGCTTTCGCCGGCGCGGTTGAGGCTGCGGAGCGACGCACGCGCGTCCTTCTGATCGACCGCTATCTGTCCCGAGCGGCGCAAATGCCATCCCAGAAACGGATAAGCAAACAGTTCCTTCTTGGCCAGTATGCGGAACTGAATGGGCAGCGTCGCATAGAGCACCGGAATATCCAGCGCCGACAGATGATTTGCCGCGTACACCGCCGGCCGCGAGTAATCCACGTTTTCCAGCCCTCGCAGCTGCACGCGCACGCCAACGATTTTCAGCATCAACTTCGCCCAGGTGTGCGCGAACCAGTGCTGGATGCGGCCATCGTGGTCGAAGAAGGATGCGAGCAGCGAAAGCGAGCCCAGCACTCCGGTGCAGAAGTAGATGAGCGGAACATAGACGATATACGACCGCAGGCGGGTGAACAGCGATCCCCGGCGACGTTCATCTATGTTCGCGGGCTGTTCGCCGTAGCTCATGGCTATGCCTTCAGTCCCATGACGTCCATGACTTCGCCGACCAGAAATATGGATCCGGTGAGCACGATCACACCTTGCGGTTGCGTCAGCTCGATCGCTTTTGCCAGCGCCTCGGGAACCGACGTGGAAGCGTAAAGCTGCGCGCCGGTGCGCGTCCCTGCCTGTGTCAGTTCTTCAACCGTGGCTGCGCGTGGATTGTTCACCGGGGTCACGATCACTTGCTCGGCTATCGGGAACAGAATCTCCGCCATCTCCTGTATCGCTTTGTCGCGCATAGCGCCGAAGATGAAGGTTAGCCGGCGATCCGGGAAGTTCTCCGACAGCGCCGAGCGCAGCGCCCAGGCTCCCGCGGGATTATGTGCGACATCGAGCACGAACTCGCGATCTGCCGGTAACAGTCGACCCCGAAAGCACCTGAAATCGTCCCGGCCAATGGGTTTCGCGGATGCCACGCTCAATCTGCTGCGGCGTTACCTTGAATCCGAAAGGCGCGAGTTCTTCCGCAGCCGCAATCGCCAATGCAATGTTTCGATACTGATGCCGGCCAGGAAGCGGCGAATCCACCGTGATCTCCTCGCCCATGACGGTGAGCGGATAGCGGTTGCGCCCGAGCGCGGGAGTGATTCGCCCAGCGAGATAGTCATGCGCCCCCGGGGAAACCGGCGGAACGTACTTCGTCGCACTTACCCCGCGCGCATTCTTCTCCAAAATGGCGTTGCCGATAACGTCATTTGCCTCAGGATGCTGCGGCAGCGTCACTACGATTCCGTTCTCCCGGATTATGCCGGCCTTCTCGCCCGCGATCTCGCCGATGGTATTACCCAGATATTTCTGATGATCGAGCGCGACGTCCGCGATAACCGACACCAGCGGATCGACAACATTGGTCGCGTCCAGCCTGCCGCCCATCCCGACTTCGAGCACAGCGATATCTACCGCAACGCTGGCGAAATATTCGAACGCCATAGCCGTGAGCATTTCGAAGAAGCTGGGATGCCAAGGTAGCTTTCTCCGCAATACCAGATCCTGCGCCATCAGTTCGACGCGGTTGTGAATCTCTTCGAACTCGACGTCAGAGATAGCTTCGCTGTTGAGGCGAATGCGTTCGTTAATCCTCACCAGGTGCGGCGAGCTGTAGAGGCCTGTTTTATATCCACCTGCGCGAAGAATCGACGACAGAGTCGCCGCGGTCGAGCCCTTGCCGTTGGTTCCGGCAATCAGCACGCTGGGGAAGCGCCGCTCAGGATTGCCGAGCGCAGACAGCAACTCGCGCACATAGGCCAGGTCGAACTTGTGCGACGGCGTCGAGGCAAGCTCGTGCCCCAACGCGTAGAGTTGCTGGACGCTGCTTTCGTAGGTCATGCCCGGATTTCAGATTACAACAACGCGGGCTGCATAACGGCATGCCACCATCTCCGCGCCTGAACCAACTCCCAGAGGGCCACGGTACGTACGGGAGGCGTTTGTTGTGCGGTGCCCGGGCGCAGCCTTGTGATTGCGTCCCGGGTTGGAGCGCACGCCGCAGGCGTAAAGCCAAACTGCGGCACAGTGTTCTGATTGCGTCCCGGCCACAGCCGTCTGATTGCGTGCCCGCGCACAGTTTCTAATTGCGTCCCGGACGCAACATAAGAAAGCCCACCGCTTCAGCGGTGGGAAAGCATGAAGAAAATTCCGAGTCCCTCGGGGACGGCATGCCGGTCGTTCGCCCTTTGTCTTTCGTTCTCGAGACTACTGTGAACAACGGACGTCGCGACAGACCACGGTCACGCTAACCGAGTTGGAAGGGATGCCGTTGGTGACTGTCTGGAAATCGTACACTCCACCAGGCATGGACGGCAGATCGAAATGGGTGTACCCGAAATTAGTCGGCGCGATGGAGTGCACATTGGGTCCGGCAGGCCCATCATCGTGGGTGAACGCGTAATAGACATAGCCGGGGGTACAGGTGTTGCCTTGCATGTTCGCACAAGTAAGGCGAGCTAACGGGAAGTCGGTGTCGGACTGTTTGTCATCGCCGTAGAAGTTGTTCTGCGACATGCCGTTCAGCCGGGAGCCATACACGAGGTTATTCATAGAAGCGCTGATCAGCTTGGGGCTCGTCAACGCAATGGAAGCAGGCAATGGGGTAGCTTTGTGCAGGCACGCAGCTGTTGCACGTCCACGTGGCAATCCCTGGCGCAGGGTTGTAAACCTCCACGTATAGATTGAATGCCGTGAACATGATTTGGCCGGTGGGCAGGATCATCAGCATTCCGTCGTAGGAGGTATCGTGTGACGGCGGCGTGCAATCCGCAGGCTGCGGAATCAGACTCGTCGTAGTGTTGGTGAGCGTGTTGGTATCGGGATCGTACTCCAGGAAATAGCAGCCATTCTCGAACAGTCCCGGACTATACATGCCCAACACTTTGCCATTCGGCTCAAGCGCGGCGCGGGCCGTCCGACTGGCTGAGGTTGGCATCGGGAACCGGGCCGACCGACCAGCTGTTGAGCGCTACGTCATAAATCTGCAGTGACATTCCTGCTGCCGCCTACCTGGAAGAGCTTGTTGTTGTACATCATCGTGCCGGAACCCAGCTCCTCGTCGCCGCCGTAAAGCAGTACGCGGGAGGGACGGCCCGCAGGACCACGTTCCAACCCCGGTCACCGGATCGGTGACGGTGTACAGCTCGGAGCTCTGCGTCGGGTTCGAACAAGCGCTCACGGTTTTGGTATCGACCATCAGCACCTGGCCGTTGGGCAAGAGCGTGTAACCGGATTCGTCGGTGGTCGCTGCAGTACGTTGCCGCTCGGCTATCCAGGAGTTTGGACCATTGAAAATAGCATTCTGCAGGCCGGGAGGGTTGTGTCCGTCGCAGCAACTCGACTGCAGATAAGCTCCGTTGAACAGGATGACTCCCGCGGCATCGCCTATATTCGGCCACCCTGTAGGCGGGCGTTGGAGGTAAATTTGGTCCCGCCATTGAAGGGAGCATAGGTTCCGATGACACCCTGGTTGGTCCAGACCCCGGCGTTGGCGTTGTACTCTCCGCCTTCCAGGATGATCTGGCCACATTGAGGGCCGGACGGGCAGTCCGTGCTATTTGCCGTTGTTAACTGCATTCAATAGCGTCTGCGAGCTGAAGTACAACGGCTGATAGTTGGCGTTCAGATTGCCGGCCGGACTCCAGGTTCCGTTGACATAGCTGCCGTAGGCATCGGGAGTCAGGTAGTACCAATCGGTATAGCCCCAGTTGAGGTTTCCGGTGCCATTCTCGTGGTGCACCAGAATGCGGCCGTCCCGCAGCTGGAGCATAGCGCCCACCCCGGCAAAACCTCCGACCGTGACCGGCTGATTGTTTAAAGGTGTCCAGGATTGCGCGCTAGCGATTCCGCTACACGCCAGCGCAAGCATGCAAGTTGCCGCCAAGATTTGAGAAACCTTCATAGTTGGTTCCTTTCCCGAAGCTATATATGGATGGATAGTGAGCCTAGGCTTGTTCTCTCCCAGCGGACGCCTGCAAAAGAAGAGTTGCGCAGAACTGAGTTTACAACGGCTTCCGACCAGCAAGGCTTCCTGCTAGCGTAACATCGCGTATCGCTCATTGACGCCGGGTGGCCCATAATTGCCTTCATTTGGCAATTATGGGATAACGAAACATGTTCTCAGCGCCCTGATTTGACGAGAAGCAGCAGTTAGTCAATCCCACATTTCCCAAACGAAGGGAAATGTGGGCCACCCGTCGACTTATGAGTAAATGTTGTCGCGCTCCACTTAGGAGACCACTGATGTCGAGTCCTGCCGGGGACTGCCTCCCCCGCGCATTACACATCATCCTCAGCATAGCCGTTGCGCTCTGTGCGTCAGTTTGGGCGATTCCGGCTCAGGCCCAAAACTTCCAAGTGATTTCCACACTCCCGACCGGGTGGTTTGCCTCGCAAATTACCACCGATCAATCTGGAAATTTGTATGGAGTAACGGCAACTAGCAGCCAGGACAGAGACAGGGAAATATGCGAGGACGGATGCGGAGCCGTATTTGAACTCTACCAACACAATTCGCAATGGGTATTGAATACGCTGTATACCTTTTTGGGAGTAGCTGATGGATTCAACCCGTCGGGTCAATTGACTTTCGGGCCGGATGGCCTATATGGAACGACCGTGTACGGCGGTTTCTGGGGCTTTGGCACGGTTTACCGGCTAACCCCACTCTGCGAGACCGTGTGCAATGGCTGGCTACCCTGGAAGCACACCGTGCTCTACGACTTTGAACAGGGAAACTGTGATACGGGTTGCGACGGGCAATATCCCAGCACTCCGGTTGCGTTTGATCATGCCCGGAACCTTTACGGCGTTACCGAATACGGCGGCTTTGGGAACAATGGCGCGTCATGGGGAACGCTGTTTAGATTGTCGCCCCGTTCCCTGGGCGGCAAGAAGTGGGGAGAGACGCAACTCCATGTCTTCGGCAAAACGCATTCTGACGGAATGCTGCCGCAAGGCGCCGTGCTCATGGACAAAGCCGGCAACCTCTATGGGACGACCTTATGGGGAGGCGACAACAACTTCGGAACGGTTTATGAACTGATAAATAACGATAATGAGTACTCCGAGGTTGTGCTGCATAGTTTCAACGATAGCGACGGCGCATACCCTCAGAGTGGGCTGGTGGTCGACTCATCAGGAAACCTATATGGTGCCACTTTCGGCGGCGCCTCCGGAGGCACGGTCTTCGAACTGAGTCCGGCGGCCAATAGTTGGACGTACAAAGTGCTCCACAACTTTCAGCCAGGAGAGGCGTCGTCGTTGAAGAACCTGGCTATCGATGCAGCTGGAAACCTGTACGGAGTGGGTTACACGGGGGGAACGCTCGACCTGGGCAGCATCTACAAACTGACGCCAACGAAAAACGATTGGGTGTACACCAGCCTGCATGACTTTACGGGCGACCTCGACGGCGAGTACCCGGAATCGCTTTACCTGGATTCGCGCGGCAATCTCTACGGCAGTGCGCACTGCAACATCAGTTGCGAGAGCAGCCTCATCTGGATGATTGGGCCGAATTAGATTGGCTCTTGGCCTTTGGATAGCCCAATTTCAGCGTTACGCCCGGCCACAGCTTTAGTCGGTTGCACAAAACCACCTTGCCCGGATCAATAACCCGATGCCTACCCAGTGGCGAGTAGAAAAACCACCACCGCGCATCCCAGCAGGATTACCAGGACCGCGGCCAGCAGAGTAGGAACCGCTCCTCCCATGCCTCGACGCCGAGCGCCTGCCAGCGAGCGCGCAATCATCATGTGGCGCACTGTCGCAATCGCCAGCAGCACCGTGCTGGCCGCCGAGACCAGCACGCCCGCGAAGTTAGCGCTTCGCACCAGCGCCGTTCCCGCCGCAAGACGCTCGTCGTGCAGCAGGCGAAATCCTTTGTCATACGCGATGCCCGCCGCCATCAACGTCAGCGCCGTGCGAATCCACGCCAGCAGCGTTCGATCCGAAGCCAGTTCCGTTCGCGTGAATGCCAGCTCGACGGCACGTATCGAGTTCCACCTCGGCGACTTCGGCCACCTGCTCGTCGATGAGATTTTCGTGGCGCTTGTCAGCTGTCATTGAGGACGGTTCCGGGTTGAGTTTTGTAACCGGGCACGACTTCAGTCGGGCCGACCCAACGATGTTCTGCTCTGTCATTCTGAGCGGACGCCAGTTCGCGAAGAACCTGCTTTTCTTCGCGCCTAGTCAAAGCAGGTCCTTCGCCCACGTTGGTCTCGGAAAGCCTCGACTCTCCCCGGCTCAGGATGACAGATCCTTAGTGAGTTCTCTGCAGCAAGACTGAAATCGTGCCCTGATACAAAGCGAAACCACAAATACCGCACAGGCGTTCGCTGACAACCCAGAGTTATTGCCCGGAGATTTTAACCCGCAACTCTTCCGGAATGCGCTGGCGAATCTCTTCCGGCAGCTTGTCATGAATGCGGCGCGCGCCCAGCAAAGCGGCGTCTTTCATAACCAGCGGCGCCGGCGTGGCAACCGCGACCAGCAGCCACAGCAGCATGGAAAGCAGGAAGCCTCCCAGGGCGCCAATCTCCAGCAGGAAGGCATGCGGCGGATCGAAGTGTCGGATGACGCCGTAGGCGAGAAGAAATACGCCCATGGAAATGGACGCCAGCGCCATCAGTCCGATGTCGATGATGCGATGCAGCCGCTGCCGTGAGTGGCAGCGCGCACACTCCGCCAGGTGGGCCTCATAGTCGCCGCGCATCTCCGGAGCCAGGCCTGAGATGTCGTAGCGCCAACCGGCCAGAATCTTCCCGATGACGGGATCAGTGCATTGCGTCATGGACGATCAATCCGGGCTTGCATCGCCGCCGCCCGGCCAGCCACGCAACCTACAACCGAACCGCAGGCAGAGGCACCTGCTGGGTCGCGAGCAGAAGATGGTTCCGCACAAAACTGCGCTGCTCGCCGAGCGCCCGTTCGGCCGTCATTCGCGCAATCTCAGGATGATTATTCTTCTCCGAAAGATGCGCCAAAATGAGGAACTCGGCTCCCCCATCATAGTCGCTGGTCAGAAAATCCGCGAGCGCCTCGTTCGACAGATGGCCCACCCGGCTCATTACTCGCTGCTTTACCGACCACGGATACGGGCCACCGCGCAACAGCTCAAGATCGTGGTTCGACTCGATCATCAGCATCTGGCAGCCACGCAGGTGATTGCGCACGTTCGGGGGAATATATCCCAGGTCGGTGCAAATCCCAACCTTGATGCCTTCGCTGACAAAGGTGAACCCAACGGGATCGACCGCGTCATGCGGAATGGTGAACGGCATCACCGTCACATCGCCAATCTGAAACGCGTGGCCCGACGCGAAGCATTCCTTGCGCTCCAGCGTGACCTTGTTGCCGGCGCTGTCGCGCGTCCACTTCCGATAGCTATCGTGCGTTGCGGCGGTAATGTAAACCGGGACCTTCAGCTTCTTGGCCAGTACATACAGCCCGGCAACGTGGTCGCCGTGCTCATGCGTGATCAGGATGGCGTCAATGCAGCGCGGATCTTCTCCGCACAACTTCATGCGACGCATGACTTCGCGGCAGGAAATCCCGGCATCCACCAGCAGGCGTGTAGCGGAACTCGAGACCAGCGTGCAGTTCCCGTTGCTTCCGCTCGCCAGCACCGTTATCGAAACCGCCATAAGCGCGAGCATAACCGTAAAGCCTCGCGCCGCGATAGTGACAAACTGATTAACTGGCGGCTTACGGATGACCGATTTGAAAGGGATACGCTTCAGAGCTGTTGATTAAACTCGCCAGTTTCGGGTAGAGCTGGCCGTCAGGCCAGCGTGCCGTGCCGCAAAAAATACGTCCGGCCTTTACCCCGATTTCAGGTAGACCGGTTTCAGGTAGACCTGTTTCCGGTAGACCTGTCATTCTGAGCGAAGCGAAGAACCTGTTTTTTGCTCACGCCGGCACCAGCTTCGCGTTGCGGCAATTCCCATCAGGAAAGGCCGTGAACACGAGCCCCTGACGCGAATGCATCACAAGGAAAGAGTTGCGGGATGAACGAAAGCAGGTTCTTCGCTGCGCTCAGAATGACAGGTCTAGAGGTGGGCATTTGTTGCGATATCGCGGCCGACCCCCTTTTTGCACAGCCCTGCACAAGAATCCTCTGCGATGCACATGAATTGCACAGCCCATCCCGCATTCGCGCTTGTCACCAGGCTGAGCCGTGAGGCATCCTGCCATGCATTCAGGGCACAGGCCAAACAATCTTCCGTACTCGATGGGTCCAACCAGGTGCCAGGCGCGGCAAGGCAGGCTGAAATAGAGCACCCTGCGATTGCCACCCGCTCATAAGGGAGCGGTCCACGAGCGCGAACTCTCCGGTTGCGTTTGCGGAAGGCGACTGAGCGAAGTGGGGGTAAACGTGCTTGCGCTGGCCGCGGCATCCTAAGCTGCGGTTCGTTCCTCCCCAGACGCAGCACCGCTTCAAGAAGCACCCTCACCGAACGCCGGTCGGCGATCAACTCGCAGCGTCTGGAACGCTGCGCCAACGTTTGGGCAACAAGCGTTGAGCCTGTGACTGAACAAGTGCGACCCGCAGGTGGCTGGCCTCGCGGGTCGCATCGAAGCCGCCATTCGCGGTTCGCCATTCGCTGTTCGCCATTCGCTATTCGCCGGTTCGCTCTCGCTCTCGGCTCTTCGCTCTTGGCGGTTCGCTTGCAAACCGCCCCCCCAAAAACATTGTCATCCTGAGCGCAGCGAAGGACCTGCTGTTGTGTCCCAAACTAAAATGATGGCCCTCCCGCGAGATGTATATCCCGTCAGATGTGTAGCGGAGCCGCCACAAGCGCCGACAGCTGTTTTAGCCGTGGGCGTCAGCCTGCGGGTGACATTATTATCGACTGTCATCCTGAGCGAAGCGAAGAACCTGCTTTCCGTGGCTCCTCCCGCAATCCTTGTTGCCCTTGGGTGTTCTCCCATAAATCGGCACTCGATTTGCGCGTAATCCACACTATGCTAATTATGCTCTCGCGCTTTACTCTCGAATCTCTCATCTCCCATGGCGACCCTCGACGTAAATCTCGAACGCGGACTTCCTGCCAGCATCGAAGCTGAGCGCTCCATCCTCGGCGCGATCCTGCTCGACAACGGTCTTTACGACCAGGCCGCCCCGCTCAAGCCCGACGACTTCTCGCTCGACGCGCATCGCCGCATCTTCGGGCGCATGTCGGACTTGCAGACCATGGGCCGCCCGGTCGACATGATCACGCTGGCCGAGGAACTCGACCGCCGCAAAGAGGTCGAAGCCGTCGGCGGAGTGGCCTATCTCTCGTCGCTCATCGATGGCGTTCCCGACCGGCCATCGATCGAGCATTACGTTCGCATCGTTCGCAACAAGGCGCTGCTGCGCGGCCTCATCAACATCGCACAACTCGCGATTGCCGAGTCCATCGAGCACAGCGACGAAGCCGAAGAGGTCATCAATCGCGCCGAGCAATCGTTGATGAACCTGTCGGAAAACCGCATCGGCCTGGGACTTGAAGCCATCCCGTCCATCGTCAAGGCCTCGTTCGGCTCGCTCGACGCGCTCTACGCCCGCGGGCAGGAGATCACCGGCCTTCGCACCCACTACACCCAGCTCGACAAGCTGACCAGCGGATTCCAGCCATCCGACCTGATCATCATTGCCGCCCGCCCCTCGATGGGCAAAACCTCGTTCGCCATGAACATCGCCGAGAACGCCTCCATCCGCGACGGCAAGGTCGTCGGCGTCTTCTCGCTGGAAATGTCGAAAGAGGCACTTCTCATGCGCATGCTCGCCTCGTGCTCGCAAGTCGACTCGCACCGCCTGCGCACCGGCACGCTCTACAAGCAGGACATGGAAAAGCTGACGCACGGCATGGAGCAACTGATGCAGGCGCCGATTTTTATTGACGACACGCCCGGCATCTCCGTCACCGAAATGCGCTCGAAAGCCCGCCGCTTGAAACAGCAAGAAGGCCGGCTCGACCTCATCCTCGTCGACTACCTGCAACTGATGTCGGCGGTTCCCATCGGTGGCAAGCGCTTCGAGAATCGCACTCAGGAAGTTTCCGCCATCTCGCGCGGATTGAAAGCTGTCGCCAAGGAATTGAAAGTTCCCGTGGTGGCGCTGTCGCAGTTAAGCCGCGCTCCCGAGAGCCGCAGCAGCGGAGACCGCCGGCCGCAACTGGCCGACCTGCGCGAATCAGGCTCCATCGAGCAGGACGCCGACGTCGTAGCTTTTATCTTCCGCGAAGAGATGTACAAGAAGAAGGACGAAATCACCCCCGAGATCGAAGGCATCGCAGAAATTATCATTGCGAAACAACGCAACGGTCCCGTCGACACCCTCAAGCTGGCGTTTATCAAGAACTCCACCCGCTTCGAGAACCTCGCCGACGGCTACGACGCCGGCAGCTACTCCGACGAGATGATGTGAGGCACAATTCCAGCCCAATGCTCGGGGACGGAAATCGCTCGGATGTCCCATCCCGGCGTCCTTTGCCGGGGTGGGGATGTCCGGTCGCTATGCCAGCACGGGATACGGGCCGAAACGCAAGCGCCGAAGGCGCGAAATAACTTAGCCCAGCATGTAGGCCATCTTTTGGCCGGAATGCTGGGTAGCCTACATATAAATTTCCCGAGCCCCTTTAGGGGCGACACGCTTCGCCTTGTATCAGGGCCCGACTTCAGTCGGGCCGCACGCACCCTCGCAATACCGAGCCCCTTCAGGGGCGGCACACACAACGGAACGCCGCCTATGCTTTTCGTTCCGGCCTCGACCGCGCAACGATCAACGCAATCGACAGTCCCACGAAAACCGTGTGCGCAACCAGCTGATTCACCAGCCCCCAGCCGGTCAGCGGACGCACCTTGGGTACCGCCGACAACGGAACCACCACGTAGCGCATGAACGCAAACACGCCGAGTCCGAAGATAGGCCCGCAAATCGCCGGCTTTCGCACCAGCACCGGCAAAGGACGGCTGAGCAGGTAATAGGTAGCAGCAGCCCCCATGGCGACGGTGAAATGCAGTGCGACGCCCAGGCCCGCCGTAGCCCATCCTCCCTGGAATGAGGCGGGACCTAATACTCCGCTGGCGATATATTGGAATACTCGCTTCACCCCGGGACCGCCAATCACTCCCAACACAATGGCGGCGTCCAGCCCGTCCAGGGTTCCCGCTGTTAGTCCCGCGCGAAGGATGGTGCTCAGTGCCTCTGCAAATTGAGTCGACCGCTCTGTCTTCACGAACCTGATTCCCCCCGTTCAACCTTGGAACCCCTCTCCGGGAAAGGAGTCTCGCCTGCCATCCCGGGTAGACCGGGCCTTCAGGCCCGCGTCAGCTGTCCCCTATGAAATTGTCATCCCGAGACGGCTTCAGCCGCCGAGGGATCTGCTCTTTCTCCCCTCGCCCCAGGGCTGCGCGAAGAGGTTTGTATCGGGGCCCGACCTCCGCGCCGCACCGCGCCTTGGGCGCGACATAAGAAAGCCCACCGCTTCAGCGGTGGGAAAGCCAGCAAATCCAACCCGAGTCCCCCGGGGACGACATAGAAGGCTCCGCCATGCTTTCGCCGTCCCGCCGGTTGCTACCGCTATGCCCATGCCGCCAACCCGCGAAAGCCTGGCCTTCTACATAAATCTCCGAGTTCTTTGAGGAGGACACAATTTCCCTTGCGACCCGTTCACCTGCGGGCTGCGCGGTCCCGCCCACGCGTAATACACTGATCTAACCAACACAAACGCCATGAAAATCACGATTACTACTGCCAATCCGTCGCAAATCGAAACCGAATGCCTGGTTGTTGCCGTCGTTGACGCCGCTGTCGAGCCCAAGAACGAGCAAAGCCCGCTGACAAGCCCAAGCCGGCGCCCCAGCTTCAGACCGACGACAAAGCCGTGATCGCGGCTGCAGCCGACCTGATCGCCTCCGGCGAAGTTACCGGCAAGATGCTGGAAACCACGTTGCTGCACAAGCCATCGGGACTGAAGGCCAAGCGCCTGCTCCTGATCGGCGGAGGCAAGGCCAAGAGCTTTTCGTCCTACGAACTGCGCAAACTGGCCGGGGCCGCGCTGCGTAACCTCAAATCCAAGAACTTGAAGAGCTTCGTCATGGTCGCGCCCAATCTTGCGAGCGGTGTTTCGCGACGCTGTGAAGTCCATCGTCGAAGGCGCGTACGTCGGCAGCTTTGAGCCCAACTACTATCAGAGCGATCGCGAAGACAAGCAGATCGAGGAAGTGGTTATTGCCGCGCAGGGAGATGAGAAGGCGTTGAACGCCGCCGCCGAAGCCGGGACGCATTATCGGCGAGGCGCAGAATTTCGCGCGCGACCTGGCCAACGAGCCCAGCAACAAAATGACGCCAACCATCATGGGCGAGCGCGCCAAGAAGATGTCTGACGAAGTAGGACTACAGTGTGAGGTATACGGTCCCGACAAGCTGCACGAGCTGAAGATGGGCGCTTTCTGGAGCGTCTCGCAGGGTTCCGAAGAAGAGCCGCGGCTGATCGTGATGCGCTACGAGCCGAAGGGCGCGCCCGCGGAACCAGTGCTGGGACTCGTCGGCAAGGGAATTACCTTCGATACCGGCGGCATCTCCATCAAGCCCGCCGAGGGCATGGAGAAGATGAAGTACGACATGGCGGGCGGCGCGGCCATGATCGGAGCCATGCGCGCCATCGCGCAGCTCAAGCCGAACGTGCGCGTCATTGGCATCGTCTGCGCCAGCGAGAACATGCCTTCCGGCACGGCGCAGAAGCCCGGTGATGTGCAGATTGCCATGTCGGGCAAGTCAATCGAGGTCATCAACACTGACGCCGAAGGCCGCCTGGTGCTGGCCGACGGCCTGCACTATGCCAAACAGCTCGGCGCAACCCACCTGATCGACGCAGCTACGCTGACCGGCGCGGTGGTCGTCGCGCTGGGCATGGTGAACGCCGGCATCTTCGCTAACAATGATGAATTCTACGAGAGCTTCAGTCAGTCGCTGAAGAAGTCGGGCGAGAAGATGTGGCGCCTGCCGGTGGACGACGAATATCGCGAGATGCTCAAGTCGAACATCGCCGACATGATGAACGTTGGTGGACGCTGGGGCGGCGCGGTGACCGCGGCCATGTTCCTGAAGGAGTTCGTCGGCGATACCCCATGGATCCACCTCGACATCGCCGGCGTCGCCTGGATGGAAGACAACAAGCCCTGGATCGCCAAGGGCCCGTCAGGCGTGCCCGTGCGCTCGCTGGTGGAGTTCGTACAGGACCTGGCAAGCAAGAGGTAGCGTTCCCGCTCTGGGTGCCACAAGTAGCTTTCCCGCTCTGGGTGCCCCACTCAAAGTCTCGGGTGCCCCATTCGGGCTTCTTTTGCCCGGGTGGGCTTTGCAGGCTGCACTCTCTAGCTGTTGCGCGCCTCGGGCGCGCCATAAGAAAGCCCACCGCTTCAGCGGTGGGAAAGCAAGCAAGACAAACCCCAGTCCCCCGGGGGCGCCATAGGAGCTATACCACAATGTGGTAATATCCCACATTGTGAGACATCATCCTGTTAACCAGCTTTTAATCTGGATTTCATCGCCTGCTGATGTAGCGGCGAGAGCTGACGATTAGAGTAGCGGCAATAGCAAACCTGATCGGAGAGAGTGGGGAGAAGGCTTACCAGCCGCTCCCCGTTTTTATTGGCTTTGAAATCCAACCAGATTTGAGTTGTCATTCTGAGCGAAGCGAAGAACCTGCTGTTTGCTGCGCCGCCCTTGAAGCCAGCTTCGGAGTGGACATCACTTGTAGCGTATTTCTGACGGGGCAGCGATCCAGTTCCATCGAAAGCAGGTTCTTCGCTTCGCTCAGAATGACAGCATGAAAGCAGGTTCTTCGCTTCGCTCAGAATGAAGCCATGAAAGCAGGTTCTTCGCTTCGCTCAGAATGAAGCATGAAAGCAGGTTCTTCGCTTCGCTCAGAATGACAGCATGAAAGCAGGTTCTTCGCTTCGCTCAGAATGACAGCATGAAAGCAGGTTCTTCGCTTCGCTCAGAATGACAGCCTGAAAGCAGGTTCTTCGCTTCGCTCAGAATGACAGCCTGAAAGAGTCATTCGAAACAAAACGGCAGTGCCAATGCGACACTGCCATGCGACACTGCCCCCAAATGCAGCACTACTTCATCATCGGAACGTTAACGCCTCTCTCCTTGGCAAAGCTCTTAGCCTCGTCGTAACCCGCATCCACGTGGCGCGCCACGCCGATTCCCGGATCGTTGGTCAGCACGCGCTCGATGCGCTTGGCCATCTCGTCGGTCCCATCGGCGACGGTCACCTGTCCCGCGTGTTGCGAGTAGCCAATGCCAACGCCTCCGCCATTATGGATCGAAACCCACGACGCGCCGCTTGCAGTATTCAGCAACGCGTTGAGCAGCGGCCAATCGGCAATGGCGTCGCTGCCGTCCTTCATGCTCTTCGGTCTCGCGGAAGGGCGATGCCACGGAGCCGCAGTCGAGGTGATCGCGGCCCATGACGATCGGCGCCTTCAGCTTGCCGCTCTTCACCATGTCGTTGAGCGCGAGCCCGAACTGTGCGCGCTCGCCGTAGCCGAGCCAGCAGATGCGCGCAAGGCAGTCCCTGGAACTTGATCCGCTTGCGCGCCAGATCGATCCAGCGGCTCAGAATGCGGTTCTCGGGAAACATCTCGCAGCACCAGTTCATCGGTGGTGTGAATGTCGGCGGGATCGCCCGATAGCGCCGCCCAGCGAAACGGTCCGCGTCCTTCGCAGAACAGCGGACGAATATATGCCGGCACGAATCCGGGAAAGTCGTACGCGTTCTTCACCCCGTGATCGAAGGCGAAGGTGCGGATGTTGTTGCCGTAGTCGAAGGTGACCGAGCCCATCTTCTGCAGCTTGAGCATGCCCTCGACGTGGCGCGACATGGTATCGAGCGAGCGCTCTGACATACGCCTTGGGATCGCTCTTGCGCAACTCCAGCGCGGCTTCCAGCGTCATGCCACTGGGCACGTAGCCGTTCAGCGGATCGTGCGCCGAGGTCTGATCGGTCAGAATGTCGGGCACAACGCCGCGCTCGGCAAGCTCAGGAATGATGTCGCCGCAGTTGCCCACCAGTCCGACGGAGATGTTCTCCTTCTTGCGCACCGCGTTCTTCAGGATGCGCAGCGCTTCGTCGAGCGAGTTGACCATGAAGTCGCAATAGCCGGTGCGCAGGCGCTTCTTGATGCGCTCAGGATCGACGTCGATACCGAGGAAGCACGCGCCCGTCATGGTCGCCGCCAGCGGCTGCGCTCCGCCCATGCCGCCCATGCCGCCGGAGACGATCAGCTTGCCCGCGAGATCGCCGCCGAAGTGCTTCTCGCCGGCAGCGGAGAAAGTCTCGTACGTGCCCTGGATGATTCCCTGCGAGCCGATGTAAATCCACGAGCCCGCCGTCATCTGGCCGTACATGGTGAGGCCGAGCTTCTCCAGTTCGTTGAACTTCTCCCAGTTCGACCAGTGGCCCGACCAGGTTGGAGTTGCAGATCAGCACGCGCGGCGCGTAGTCGTGCGTGCGGAAGATGCCGACCGGCTTGCCCGATTGCACCAGCAGCGTCTCGTCGTTCTCGAGCGACTGCAGCGAGTTGACGATGGCGTGGTAGCAATCCCAATTGCGCGCGGCGCGGCCGGTGCCGCCGTAGACCACGAGGTCCTGCGGGCGCTCGCCGACGTCAGGGTCGAGATTGTTCATCAGCATGCGCATGGCGGCTTCCTGACCCCAGCCTTTGCAGGAGAGCTGGTTGCCGCGCGGCGCCTTGATCGGGAGAGTAGGTAGTATTGGTCGGCTCAGTGAGACTGGCATAACAGACGATGGTAGTTCGTCGCACAGGAGAGCGCAACGCAATGCGCTGAACGGAGATGCTAAGCCAGCGTGTAAACGTGAGAATTCTGAACTTAAATCAGCCGAAACGACCTTAATTTCGTCGGAAATGCACTGGAAAAGCATTCAAAATGGCATGTTTTCGAGGTGACATCGGAAGTGTGGGCCCGGAACCCTCGACCCCTTCGAGTCAGGAAATGGGCCGTTTTTGGCTTCTTTGAGCTGCGTTTAAGCGAGAAATTAGCGAGTTTTAGACTGTTTTGCCGCGTTTATAACGCTTTTTTGCATGCGTTGTTCGCCCGCCCAGTAAAGGCTAATCTCGTGTCCCTCGGGATCGTTGAGGTAGGCATGACGCCAGCCCCACGGCATCATCTGCGGCTGTTGGGTGAAAACGAATCCACGCTTGCGCAATCGTTGGCAGAAGTCGTCGAGCTCGCGAACCTCGAAGTAAAGCCGCACGCCATCGCTGCCAACCGACGCGCCTGGTCCCGCCTGATGCAGCGCGATGGTGCCGTCTCCAGCGGGCGCCAGCAAACGCGCATAGACGGATCTGCCTTCGTGGCGATAGTCCTCGATCACCTTGAAGCCGAGCCAGTTGCGATAGAACGCGACGCCGCCGCCGACATCCTTCAAATAGATCATGGCGTGATTGAAGCTGAGCTGGTCGCCGGTATCGGACGGTTGGCTCACGTTCGGCGCAGTCTTGGGAGCCGTTGCGGGCTTGCTCGCCCTCTTCGCAACCGTAGCTGTTTTGTTCGCGGTGTTACGCAGTGGCTTTGCGGCAACGCGCTTCTTCGCCGGAGCTTTCGTCTTGGCTGACTGCTGCTTCTTCTTCGCAGGCTTCTGCTTTTTCTTTGCTGGCGTCATGGAATCACCGTCGCAGAGCGGTTTTCATTGGGCGCAAGTATGTTTGGCGAATCGACGCCTGTCAAGTCGGGCATTCGATGCGCGTGATTAGCCGTCCCTGTTCACTGTCATCTCTCTCCACATGCGTATTGCAGCTGCTTCATCAGTATCTGCTGGGCACGCGTGGCGTAGTGATGGCGCAGGGTGACAACGCCTACCTTGCGCGTACTGTGCTTGCCCGAGATGGGCACGAACTTGCAGCCGGGATGCGGCTGCACCGCCATTGCGGGCACGGCCGAAACTCCCATACCGGCCGACACCATGGCGAGTATGGTGGCGAACTGGCCGCTTTCGAAGATCACCTTGGGAGACATTTTCGACTTGCGGCAGGCAGCAATCAGACTGTCGCGAAAACAGTGGCCTTCCTTCAACAGCAGGAACGGCTCGCGATTCAGTTCTGCCAGGCTCAGGTTCTTCCGTCTGGCGAATGAGTGCGCCTCCGGCAGCACGGCGTAGAATTTTTCTTCGAGCAGTTCCACCGCGTCGAGTTCGCGACCGGGAAGCGGAAGCGCGACCACGGCCATGTCGATGGTTCCCTGGTGCAGCCGCTGCAGCAGCGTCGGCGTGATGTCCTCCACCACTTTCACGATGATCATTGGGTGCCGAGCCGAAAAGCCTTTCAACAAGAGTGGGCAGGAGGTAAGCCGCGATAGTGGGAATGATACCCAGCACGACGTCTCCCTTCTCATCGCCCGCCATTTCAAGTAGCTCGGTTTTGGCTTCGTCCAGTTCGCGAAGAATGCGCTCAGCCCTGGGCAGGAAAGCCTCTCCGAAGACGGTGAGCTTAGCCGAACGCGGAAGCCGATCAAACAGACGCGAGCCGAGCTCCGCCTCGAGCTTGAGAATCTGCTGCGAGAGCGAGGGCTGGGCGACGTGCTCCACTTCGGAAGCACGGGTGAAGGTGCCATGCCGGGCGATGGCGCAGAAGTAGCGGAGTTGGTGGACTTCCATAGTCTAAGAGCCTTTCCTATGGATGCCATAGGAAACATATATTGTACCTCTGGTACTCCACCCGATAGTCTTGTGTTTGGTGAAAGGAGATGTACCCCATTGGATAGCAAAGAAAGCATCACAGCCGCTGAGAACGCCGCCCCCGGAGCCTCGATACAAACCCTCGACACCGCGCCTCAAGGAACGTGCCCGGTAGCGCACAGTCAGCGACCCAGGCAGACCAACGAGAACTGGTGGCCGAATCAACTGGACGTCAACATCCTGCACCAGCATTCGCCTCTGTCCGATCCGATGGGCAAAGAGTTCAATTACGCCGAAGAGTTCAAGACGCTCGACTTGAACGCGGTGGTGAAAGATCTGCATGCGCTGATGACCGATTCGCAGGAGTGGTGGCCGGCCGACTTTGGACATTACGGGCCGTTCTTCATCCGCATGGCATGGCACAGTGCCGGAACTTATCGCATCGGCGACGGCCGCGGCGGAGCCGGCTCCGGCGAACAGCGTTTCGCGCCGCTGAACAGCTGGCCCGACAACGCCAACCTCGACAAGGCGCGCCGGCTGCTGTGGCCCATCAAACAGAAGTACGGCAAGAAACTATCGTGGGCCGACCTGCTGGTTCTGGCCGGGAATGTCGCGCTGGAATCGATGGGCTTCAAGACCTTCGGTTTCGCCGGCGGTCGCGAAGACGTTTGGGAGCCCTCGGAGGACATTCACTGGGGCTGCGAGGGAACGTGGCTGGGCGACGAGCGCTATCGCGGCGAACGCGAGCTGGACAACCCGCTGGCTGCAGTACAGATGGGACTGATCTACGTGAACCCGGAAGGCCCGAACGGCAAGCCTGATCCGCTGGCCGCGGCGCACGACATTCGCGAGACCTTCGCCCGCATGGCGATGAATGATGAGGAGACGGTCGCGCTCATCGCCGGTGGACACACCTTCGGCAAAACGCACGGCGCCGGCGAAGTGCCCAAGTACGTCGGCCGTGAGCCGGAAGGAGCCCCCATCGAAGAGCAGGGTCTCGGCTGGGCGAATACTCTGGGAAGCGGCAATGGGTCGAACACCATCACCAGCGGCATCGAGGTGACATGGACCACGACTCCGACGAAATGGAGCAACAACTTTTTCGAGAACCTGTTCAAGTATGACTGGGAACTTACGAAGAGCCCGGCAGGCGCCTATCAGTGGGTGCCCAAGAATGGAGATGGCGCGGGTTCGGTTCCCGACGCTCACGACGCCTCGAAGAAGCACGCCCCGCAGATGTTGACCACGGACCTGGCGCTGCGTTTGGATCCGATCTACGGCCCCATTTCGAAGCGCTTTTATGAGAATCCGCAGGAGCTTGCCGACGCGTTCGCCAAGGCGTGGTTCAAGCTGACGCATCGCGATATGGGTCCGGTGTCGCGCTACCTGGGGCCGCTGGTGCCCAAGGAGGTGCAGTTGTGGCAGGATCCGCTGCCTGCCGTCGATCACGCGTTGATTGACGACAAGGATGCTGCCGATCTGAAGGCGAAGATCCTCAAGTCGGGTCTGTCGATTTCGCAACTGATTACCACGGCGTGGGCATCGGCGTCGTCGTTCCGCGGCTCCGACAAGCGCGGGGGAGCGAATGGCGCGCGCATCCGGCTGGAGCCGCAGAAGAGCTGGGAGGTGAACCAGCCGGCGGAGTTGGCGAAGGTGCTGCCGAAGCTGGAAGCGATCCAGAAAGAGTTCAACGGCGGAGCGGGCAAGAAGAAGGTCTCACTGGCTGACCTCATCGTGCTGGGCGGCAACGCAGCGGTGGAAGAAGCCGCGAAGAAAGCCGGTCACGAGGTGAAGGTTCCGTTCTCGCCGGGACGCACCGACGCTTCGCAGGAGCAGACGGATGTGCAGTCGTTCGCAGCCATGGAGCCGAAAGCTGATGGCTTCCGCAACTATCTGGGATCGAGAAACGGGATTTCGGCCGAGGAGCACCTGGTCGACAAGGCCCAGTTACTGAGGCTTACCGCTCCTGAGATGGCGGTGCTGGTGGCGGGACTGCGCGTGCTGGGCGCGAACTACGGAGGATCAAAGCACGGGGTGTTTACTGATAAGCCGGGCACACTGAGCAACGACTTCTTCGTCAACCTGCTGGACATGAAGACGAAGTGGCGGCCCTCGGTCACCGACGGCGATGGCGTGTATGAAGGCCGCGACCGTAAGACCGGTGCAGTGAAGTGGACAGGCACGCGGGTTGACCTGGTCTTTGGGTCGCACTCGCAGCTGCGCGCGCTGGCGGAAGTCTATGCGTGCTCCGACTCGAAGCAGCGGTTCGTGAAAGACTTCGCAGCCGCGTGGGCCAAGGTAATGAACGGCGACCGCTACGACCTGGCTGCAGCAGGGAAGAGGGTTAACTAGCGCCCAGTGCAACGACGGCCCCGTCGTCTCGCAGGACGAGGCGGCGGGGTTGTGTTATTGTGCGGAGCACGTCTCGCCGAATTGGAGTTCCTTTTGCCCGACCCCATGCGACGCACGGCTTCCGAGCAGGTGATGGTTCAGTTGATCGAGGCTGACGTGGACATCGGCTTCGGTCTTGTGGATGAGGCGAAGGCCTATCGCCTGCAGGGGAATTGCGAGTTCAGCTCCAGGGCCTTGGAAGAGGCTGAGGCAATCGTGCGGGATATTGAGCAGCGTCTCGAGCGCCTGGGTGAGGATGAGGGCGGCCCTTTTCGCGCATTAGTTGCAGAATTGCGCAACGAAATCGCGGCGGCGAAGGCTTGAGAAATCTCCGGGTGCCCCATTCGGGCCGGGTTTGCCCGGGTGGGGATTTTGTTCGGACCAGTAGACAGTTGAACCGCGGACGAAACCCCCACCCCGCCAAAGGAAGGCGGAATGGGGCACCCGGAAGATGCCTTTATGCGGCTCCCACACTTGAGCCAACGATTCAGGTGGGGATACGGCTGGCACGTCGCCTGCATCGGGCGAGCCGTTCACCACGGCGCCCGGCGAGCGCTCGTTTACAATTTCCGGGTTGGCCTCCCTCACCTCAACTGCCGCTGAGCTGTCAGTCGAATCTGCGCGCTCTGCGACCTCCCGCTTCTATCACCCGGAACTGGATGCGCTGCGCTTCTTCGCATTCCTGATGGTGTTTTTGCACCACTCGTTTCCCCATCAGCCTGAGTTCTGGACGAAGCTGGGAGTGCCTTCTGCGTTGGCTGCTGTCCTGTGTGGGATCGGTGCGACGGGCGCATTCGGGGTGAGCCTGTTCTTCGTTCTCAGCGCGTATCTCATCACCGAGCTGCTGCTGCGGGAGAAAGAGCTGGTCGGCTCGCTGGACGTGAAGTCGTTTTATGTACGGCGCATCTTGCGCATCTGGCCGCTGTACTTCTTCTTCCTTGCGTTGGCCTTGGCAATGCAATGGTTCGTTCCCGGGCAGCACATGGGATGGCGCGCAGGGTTGGCATTCTCGGCGCTGGCGGGCAACTGGTACATCGTGTTCATCGGTTTTCCCTCGTCGGTAATCTTTCCGCTGTGGAGCGTTTCCATCGAGGAGCAGTTCTATCTGACGTGGCCGCTGATCGTGCGCCGCGTCTCGCAGATGACCATGGTGGCGATCGCCGTCGGGCTGCTCGGTGTAGCGACCGCAACCCGCTTCTATCTCGGCGCACATCATCGCTGGGAGAGCGAGATATGGTGCAACACGCTGGTGCAACTTGATCCCATCGCCGCGGGCATACTGATGGCGGTACTGTTGCGCGGAGCCGTGCCGCAATTTTCGAAGCTGGCACGGGTGGCGATGACGGTGGCGGGCATCGCGTGCATTGCAAGCGGCGCGCTGTATTTCGGAATTAAGAACGATCCGCTGACGACCTCGCGCATCGTCTTGGGATATCCGATGGTTGCGCTGGGCGGAGTCCTGCTGCTGCTCGCCGTGCTACGCGAGGGCGCGAAACCGGCGAGAGCGTTGGTATATTTGGGACGGATTTCCTACGGGCTGTATGTGTTTCACGTGCTGGGGCTGACGATCTCGGACTACGTAGTGCCCAACCAGACAGCGAACCTGGCGCGCTATGGTCTGCGAGTGTTGGTCGCGTTCGCGCTGACCGTGACCATGGCAGCGATTTCCTATCGCTGGCTGGAGACACCATTCCTGAAGCTGAAACAGCGGTTTACGTATGTGCTGTCGCGGCCGGGCGGTTGAAAACATCTACCTGTATGCGGCGGGCGGAAATGGGTAGCGAGTGCAGGAGGTACGAGGAGAAGCTCACTGGCAGTAGAGCGGGGGATCAGGGATCCGGAAATTCCAGGCCATACTGTTCTGCCCCTTGAGCTTGAGCTGCTTGGCGTCGAGACGCTGGAGGATGCGACCGGTGGGAACTTCCAATTCGTATCCCATGATCTGACACATGATTCCGCCGAATAGGCTATCGCACGGAATTTCGGCCATCACCAGAATGGTGGATGCATTCGCCCAGTCGATTCCAATCATGTTGTAGTCCGGGTTGTCTTTCGAGTTGGCTTCGCTATGCTCGCAATTAGGCACCTGATCTCGACTGGTCTTTTTACAGCCCCCCGCATCGTCGCGATTAGGAAAAGCCGCCTTGCAGGGCGGAAATTCCTTCAACATGTCGCGCTGCGCTTCTTGGGTGATGTCTTTCGGCTCCGTAGGATGGTCTGCGAGATACACATACATCGAACCGGATATTGCCGAGCTGCTGCCGTTGACGACAAACGCGTGAGAGTCCGGCGACCAAAGAAGCTCGGCGTTCGTCCCCTCGAACTCGTCTGGTAGAACCGCGTCGCGGGTAGCTGCGCCGGGCGTTTTCACACGGAGATATGCCTGCAACCACCAATCATCGTGTGAGCCTCCGAAATCCTTACGATATAGAACTTCCACACTGCTCTTGCCGTCAGGCGCCGGAATACGAACCGGATTGCAATCCTGGGTCTCCTGATAGCAGACCACGCGGAACGCAGTAGCCTTCTTGGCCCATGTCGGTGAGACCGCAAACGCGGGCTGTATTGCCATGAATAGGACACCGACTGCGATGAGCAGGAGTTTCCGCATATTCCTGTCCAACAGCATAGACCTTTGTTGCTGGTGCGCGGGAGGAGTTGTGCCGTCCCCGGGGGACTCTGAATCGCAAAGGGGGAGCGTACCCAGCACTCCGGCCAAAAGATGGCCTGCGTGCTGGGCTGTCATGCTGGTCGCCCTGCCGGGCTTGGGGCGTGGTGGAGTGGTCAGTGCTGGCGGACGGGAGAGAGTGTGAGAAGGGAGAGAGAACGGCCAACGAGAGCAAGGCAGAGCTGTCATTTTCGTCTGGGACAGAACAGCAGGTTCTTCCCCCTCGGCTGCGCTCGGGGTCAGAATGACAGAGTGTAGGGGGCCCTTAAATGACAGAGTGTGGGGGCATTTCAAGTGACAGAGTGTGGGGGCATTTCAAGTGACAGAGTGTAGGGGGCACTTCGATGACAGCGTGTAGAGGCATTTCGGAAGCGAAGAGCGAAGGCGAATAGCCAACAGCCGCTTCTAGTACTTCCGCATGTGGATTTCGGTGCCGTTGCGTTCGAACTTCACTTCATCCATGAGCTGATTGATCAGGAAGATACCGCGGCCGTGGTTGGAGTAGATATTTTCTCCGTTGAGCGGGTCGGGGACGCGGAAGGGGTCGAAGCCGGGGCCAGGATCGCGCACGATAATCAGCATGCCGCGCTCGTCATCGCAGGCGACGCAACACTGCACCTTTTGCTCGGGATCGCCCTTGCAACCGTGTACGATGGCGTTGGCGAGGGCTTCGCGAATGGCGGTTTCGATCTCGAATTCCTTGCCGGAGGCGCACTCCAGGCGGCGCGCCATCTCCATAATGCCTTCCACCACCGGACTGATGGCGGTAGGGTCGGCGTTGAGTGTGACCTCAATGCGTATCATCGGTGTCTTGGCAATCAGGGTTACGCCGCAAGGGACAAAGTCGGACGGGGCCCCAGATCTCCCAGTCCGAGTAGCTGTCGCAACATACTGTCACACGAAAGTTGCTAAGGGTCAAGCCGGGAATGATCCTGGAGTGCATCTCGCACTGGCAAAAAGGTGGTAGACAGAGTGCTGCGCGGGATGAAATGCGGGTTTCGCAGCCGCTATCTGCACATATTGCTGATTTCAGGAACTGGACTCACTATGAGATGGATAAGCATAGTTCTGATTCTGGTCTGCGCCCTCGCCGTCGCGGTGCAAGCCTTCGGCGAGGACATCACGGTCGCGGCCGCTGCCGATCTCAATTACGCGTTGCAGGACATTGCGCAACGCTTCACCAAGTCCACGGGTACGGAGGTGAAGCTTTCGTTCGGTTCGTCGGGGAATCTGTTTTCGCAAATTCAGAATGGCGCGCCCTTCGACCTGTTCTTCTCCGCCGACGCGGATTACCCGAAGAAGCTCGCCGAAGCCGGCGTGATGGATGCTTCTTCGGTACGCACCTACGCTGTGGGACACCTCGTGCTGTGGGTGCCAAATTCGCTGGGACTCGATCCGCAGAAGCTGAAGATGGAACTGCTGAGTGATCCGAAGGTGCAGCGTATTGCGATTGCGAATCCGCAGCATGCTCCCTACGGCAGGGCCGCGATGGCGGCGCTCGAGCATTTTGGGCTGAAGGAAAAACTGGCCGCGAAACTGGTCCAGGGAGAGAACATCAGCCAGGCTGCGCAGTTCGTGCAGTCGGGCAACGCCCAAGCAGGGCTGATCGCACTGTCTCTGGCGCTCTCACCGGCGATGAAGGACGCGGGGCGATACTGGGAGTTGCCGCAGGATTCGTATCCGGAGATGTTGCAGGTCGTCGCTATTGTGAAAGCCTCAAAGCACAAGGCCGCAGCCGAGGCTTTTCTCAATTACGTGACTGTCGCCTGAGGGTCGGGCTATATTGCAGCAGTACGGATTCCGCACACCTCAACCATGATCGTTCAGGCACTGGCGCTCACGCTGCGGTTGGCAGTGGTGGTTTCGCTCATACTGCTGCTGATTAGCCTGCCGCTCGCGTACTGGCTGACGTTTTCGCGCTGGCGCGGGAAATTTTTGGCGGAAGCTCTGGTTTCCCTTCCCATCGTGCTGCCACCCACGGTGCTGGGATTCTATGTCCTGGTGGCGCTTGGCCCCCTGAGTCCGATAGGCCGCTGGTACCAGTCGCTCACCGGGCATGGGCTGGCCTTCACCTTCACCGGGCTGGTGATCGGGTCGGTCATTTACAGCCTGCCGTTCGCGGTACAGCCCATGGCTGCTTCTTTCACATCGGTGGATCGCAAGCTGCTTGCAGCCTCGGCCATTCTCGGCGCTTCGCGATGGCGCACGTTTTGGCGCATCGTGTTGCCGCTTAGCTTCCCTGGAGTGCTGACCGGCTTCGTGCTGAGCTTTGCGCACACGCTAGGGGAGTTCGGCGTGGTGCTGATGATCGGCGGCAATATTCCGGGCGCGACGCAGACAGTTTCGATTCTTATTTACGATCAGGTGCAAGCGCTGAATTACCGCGTGGCTAATCAGACTGCGGGATTATTGCTTGGGTTGTGCCTGTTGCATGCTCACCTGCCTGTACGCGCTCCGCCGGCATAACGGCTGGATTTTATGGAATTAGCTTTGGGCGAAGCTCGCACATTAACCAGCGAAGCGGCGCTGAGCGTGTGCATTCGGAAGCGCTTTGGCAAGGCGGCGCAAGGCGAGTTTCACCTCGATTCCGAATTTGAAGTTCCTTCCGGGATCACAATCCTTTTCGGCGCGTCGGGCGCCGGCAAGACGACCATTCTGGAGTGCATCGCCGGGCTGCAAAAACCGGAAGAAGGCCGAATCAGTATTGCCACGGAGAAGGTTTTCGACTCGGCCGCCGACGTCAACGTCCCGGCGCGCCGGCGTCATGTGGGATATCTCTTTCAAACCCTCGCGCTCTTTCCCCACATGTCGGTGGTTCGCAATATCGAGTACGGTTTGGCGGCGCTCGATTCTGCGGAACGAAACCGCCGCGTCGCGGAGATCATGGATTCGTTTCACATCTCTGCCCTGGCGTCGCGCCGTCCGGGTGAGATTTCGGGCGGTGAGCGTCAGAGAGTCGCGTTGGCTAGAACGTTAGTGACACGCCCGCGCACGTTGTTGCTTGATGAGCCCCTCACCGCCCTCGACGCGACGACGAAGGCCAAGATCATTGCCGACCTGCGTGCCTGGAACGAGCGCTTCCGCATCCCCATTCTTTACGTCACCCACGATCGCGAAGAGGTTTTCGCCCTGGGCGAACGCATGCTGGTGCTGGAGAACGCTCGCATCGTGGCTCAGGGCCTTCCGCAGGACGTGCTGCATCGGCCGGAATTGGAAAGCGTCGCGCAACTTGCCGGATTTGAGAACGTCTTCGATGGCCGCGTAGTTGAGCGGCACGTGGAGCAGGGCACCATGGCGTGCCGCATTGCCAATTCGCGGGTGGAGCTGGAAGTTCCGCTGACGAGAGTTGGCATCGAGCAGCCGATTCGTGTCGGCATTCGTGCCGGCGACATTATGGTTGCAACCGCACGCCCCGAGGGCTTGAGCGCTCGCAACGTGATTGCCGGCGTAGTGACCAAGCTGGAGCAGCGCGACGTCATCGTGATCGCCGATGTCGACTGCGGCGCGGTGTTCGAGGTCCACCTCACGCCGGGAGCGGTTCGCGCGCTGCAATTGGCGGCGGGTTCGCGGGTGTGGCTGGTGATCAAGACGTATTCGTGCCGGGTGTTGCGGTGAGCATCCCGGCTATAGGGGTCCTTCGACTGCGTTCGTCTCGGCAAGCCTCGGCTCACTTCGCTCAGGATGACAAATCATAAATTTGTGAGGCAAATGCACGCCTGAAGGCGTGCTCCACCCGTTGCTAGACCGCAAGGGCTGCGGCCAGCGGGTCCTCTACAACGGTCTCGACCAGTCCAAATGCCAGCGCCTTTTTCGCGTTCAGCTTTTCGGCAGAGATAAACATCTCTATCGCTCGGCTCTTACCGACGATACGCGGCAGGCGCTGCGTCCCACCCCATCCCGTGATCAGGCCGAGAGCTGCACCGCGATGACCGAATATGGCGTGCGGGCCGGCGATCCTACGAGAACAAGCGAGCGCCAGGTCAAGGCCGCCACCCATGCAATACCCGTGGATCGCGGCGACAGTGGGGGCGGGAAAGCCGGCGACCGCGTTCATAAGCCGCTGTCCCATCTTCGCGAAGCGAAACGCTTCGGGGCCGGTGAGTGCCGCGATCTCGTGCAGGTCGGCGCCGGCGGAGAAGAAGTGCGCGTTCCCGGTGAGGATGAGTTTTGCGGGACGCTTATCCGCGAGTTCGGTTATGGCAGCAGTCAACGCGTGCACCCGCGCGATGCTCAGGCGGTTGGTACCGTCCTCGGAGACGAGGCGCAGAATCGCAATGCGCGCGTGCCATTCAACAGTGCAGAATTCCGTTTCCAGTTTCAAGTTTTGAGTTTACGCAGAGTAGGTGTCGGGTGTCAGATCACCTGAAATCCCCACCCCGGCAGGTGGCGGAATGGGGCACCTGAAATCCCCACCCCGCCAAAAGATGGCGGAATGGGGCACCTGAAATCCCCACCCCGCCAAAAGATGGCGGAATGGGGCACCACTGAAATCCCCACCCCGCCAAAAGAAGGCGGAATGGGGCACCCATGAGGCAGTTGTCAGTGGCCAGTTGTCGGTTGTCAGCGGAAGAAGCTGTCAGCCGTCAGCTGTCAGCCATCAGCAAAGGCGGAGTCAAAAGCCCGCAACCAGATACGTCACTGGCCCAGATGCACCGGCTTGGTATATCCCGTCATCTCCAAATAGCCGACGCCCGAGCAGGGCTTGCCGTCGCGCGTGCCGGTGATGGTGATGGCGCCTTCCCAGTAGGTCAGGCTGGCATTGCCTTCGCTCACCAGTTCCTGATTCTGCAACGGCGTGCGCAGCTCGACGGCGAGCTTGAGGGAGGGTATGGTGACGTACCACTCTGTGGGATACGTGGCTTTCGTCGCCGGACTGGTGAAGGCGTCGCCGTGCGGGGTCATGGTGAAATCCGAGACTGACAGGAATCGCGATTTGCCCTCGGCGTCGATGTAGGTTCCCGAAGAAAACGGGTCGAGCGTGCCGTCCTTATGGCGGAAGCGGTAGAGCATCAACTCGGTGTTGTCGTCGAGTTGCAGGCTTACCCAATCCCAGCCCGCCTGATTAGGGTCGAGCTCGTGGGTGAAGTACTCGTGGTCCATCCAGGAGGTGCCGCTGACCTTGTAGCTCTTGCCATTCAACTCAATCGTGCCGTTGGTCAGCAGGCGCGTGAACGAGATGTAATGCGACGCGTGGCCCAGTCCGGCAGCTTTCTGGCTGACTCCCTCTTTGCCGTGAATTACTGGCGGCTTGTGGGTGAGCAGATCGAGCTGCAGCGAGAACTGATCGGTGATGGCCTGCAATTGCTGCGTATCGCCGTGAATGGTCGCTTGCCAGTTGCCGTTCCACACACGCGATTGTTCCAGGCTGGCTCCGGCCAGTCCCGGGCCGGCGCGATTCACGCGTTGAACGTGGTAGTAGTGCTTGCCGTCGATATCGCTGAGTGCAAGATGAGCGACGTACAAATCCTGCACTCCCCAGGCAGACGTGTTCTCTTGGTCGCGCGAGATTGCCAGGCGAAAGAAGGTCAACTCGAATCCGAAGCGATGGCCGTCGGCGGCTTTGAGATTTCCCGTGTAGTACCACCATTCGGTGCGGTAGTCGGGATGGTTGAAGTGATCGCGAGGGAACTGGTAATCGAAGCCGGGCTGGGCGGTCTTGTATTGCGCGTCGAGCGGCAAGAAGCAGATGAGCACCAAGGCAATCGCGACCAGCCTACTCCTCATGGATGACCTCGATCGGGTTCAGGCGAGTGGCGACCCGCGCAGGATAAATGCCGGCGAGAATTGTTGCGGCATATACCACCGTGATCGCTCCTACAACCACCGCGACGGGCCAGTGAAACTGGATGGTCCAGCCGAACGATTGCTTGTTGATGACGAAGACCAGCAGCAGCGAAAGAACGACTCCGAGCACCAGTCCCGCGAGGTTGGCTAGCAGACCCAGCAGCCCGGCTTCAACCAAAATGAGTTTGCGAATCTGCGGTACTGCCGCGCCCAGGAAGCGCAGCAGGCCGAGTTCGCGTTGGCGATCGATGACCAGCGTCAGCAGAGCACCGGCGATCCCCATGACCGCGACGACCACGGCGACGAACTCCAGCGCATAGGTAATGGCGAAGGTGCGGTCGAAAATCAGCAGCGCTTCTTTCCGCAGCTGGCGGTTGGTGAAGATCAGGATATTGTGGTGCGCGACCGCCTTCTCTACCTCGGCCTTGACGGTGTCGAGATTCGCTCTATCGGCAACGTACACTGCGAGATTCGAGGGCGCCTCGTCGGGCAGATACTTCAGCAGAATCGAACGGTCAATGACGATGTATCCCTTCTCGCTGCCGTAGTCGTAAAAGACGTCGATGATGCGGAAGGGAACACTGACCTTGCCGAGCGGCAGCGTGATGGTGTCGCCGGTCTTGAGGTGGTGTTTGTTGGCGAACGGCTCACTGACTACAACGTAGTCGCCTTGGCGCATTTGCCCATACACCCGCTGACTCGGCCGGCCGGAGATAAACTCGGCGCGGCCGAAGGCGTGTACGCCTTCGGTGTCGGCTGAGCCCAGGGTCGCAGGCATTCCCTGATAGCTGATTTCGTAGCCGCGAAAACGATCCATACCGGCGACGCCGGGCAGCTTGGCGATCGCATCGGCCAGAGCAGGATCGATGGTTGGATGGCGGTCGGATGCAGGATCACCCGCCGGTCGAAGGAAGAGGTCGGCCTTCAGTTGGTCGTCGATCCATGACTGCACCGTCTGGCGGAAGCTGCCGACCATGATGCCGACCGAGACCATCATGGCGATGGCGGTGGATAGCGCGGCGACGAGAACCGCACTGCGGCGCAGCGACGAAGACAGGCTACGCGAGGCCAGCATGGCTTCGACACCGGCCACGCGGCGCAAGAGATTCGACGAGACGGCAGCCAGTCCGCTGATCATCGCGGGAATGGCGAAGGCCGAAGCGGCGATGAACAACAACGCCGCCGCATAGCCAAAGAATGGCTTGCCTGCGACCGCGGGCATGCGCGATGCGGCTGCTCCGAGCAGCGCGAGTGCCAGCGCGATCCACAGGTCGCGGACTTTGTGTACTCGCGCAGCGTATTCGCGCTCGCCACGCGCCATTGCCTCGACCGGCGAGACCAGCGAAGCTTCACGCGCCGGGCGCCGCTGCCGATGCCAGCGAGACTGCCACGCCGATGGACAGTCCGAGCGCGACCATGCCTGCCGTGAGTTCGACCGGCGCCGGCCGGCTGCTGACGTAGAGCGCATCGACCGTCGCGCCGAGCAGCTTCACAGCGCCGCTGGCCATGACGCGGCCAAGCAGAACGCCCAGCGCGCCGCCAGCAACTCCGAAGCAAACCGCCTCGCCAAGGAAGGCGGCCATCACAGCGCCGCGAGTCGCGCCCAATGCGCGCACGATGCCGATCTCGGCGCGGCGGCGCACCACCGAAACCGAAATCGTGTTGTAGATGAGAAATGAGCCGACCACCAGCGCGACGTAGCTCAGGATGCGCAGGTTCCAGCGAAAGGCCGCGAGCATGCGGCGGTTCTCGTCCGTCTGGCTGCCTTCACGTTGCAGTTGAATCCGGTCGGAAGTGCGGAGCGCAAGTTTCCTTCCCATTGCTCCAACGTCCCCGAAGGGGCAGGTTGACCAGCACGCGATCAACCCGCCCGGAGCCGCCAAGATCACGTTGCGCGGTTGCGATGTCCATGACGACGAAGTCGCCGGCGCTGGCGGAATCTTTCAGCAGGCCGCGAACCGTGTACTCCACTACGTGATCGTTGACCTGCAACCGCAGCTTGTCGCCGACACTCTTGCCGAGATGTTCGCTGACCCAGATGTTGTTGGCGTCGCTCAGGGCCTTCAGGTCGTCGCCTTTGAAATCGATGTTGGCGGGAGCGCGATCGGAAGCGACCAGGCTTGAGCCATCGCCGACCAGGTCGAGCCCAATCAGCGGAACCGTTTCGCCGGTATCGGCAACAACGGCGTAGTCTTCAATTCGCGGGTGGATGGTGATGGGATAGGGAAGCTGCGCCAGTCTGGCAAGAACGCTGTCAGGCACGCCGCCCACGGCGCGTATCTCAAGGCCTGAGTCGCCGACCAGCGTCTCCATCGAGGAGCGAAAAGATCCTGCAGCGGCATTGCCTGCGAGTTCGATCGCCAGCACCACGGCAACGCCCAGCGCAACCGCGAAGATGACGAGCGAAGTGCGCAGCGGTTCGCGAAAGAATGGGCGAAGGATCAGGCGATGGAAGATGCGGAAGCGCGGCATACAGCAAGAGTCTTCCCAGGACTTTGGTGGAGTACGCCTTTAGGCGTACAAAAGAGTGCTGCTCCTTTTTCTGGGGCTTCAGCCGCGGAGATTTATTTTCCCGATCGACCTCAGCGGCTAAAGCCTGCTCTCTTAATGCGTTGCTCAATGCACGCCTGAAGGCGTGCTCCACCCGGCCTCATTGAAGCAAGACCTCTTCGATCCGACCATCACGCATTTTCACCATGGCATCGCAGTAGCGCGTGGACTCAGCGCTGTGGGTGGCCATATGATGGCGACTCCACGCTCGTCGGCAATGCGCCGCAGCAGATCCAGAATCAAGTTGCCGGTAGCTGTATCGAGATTGCCGGTTGGCTCATCGGCCAGCACCAGCAACGGCCGATGCACCATGGCACGCGCGATGGCGACACGCTGCATCTGTCCGCCGGAGAGCTGGTGCGTCATGCGGGAAGCAAGGTCGCCCAGTCGACAAGGTCAAGTTGCTCTTGTGCCCGCTCGCGGGTGTTCGTGATGCCGGCAAGCAGCAGCGGCAGCTCGACATTCTCGATCACCGAGAGCGTGTTGAGCAGCTGGAACGACTGAAAGATGAATCCGACTTTTTCGCGACGCACGCGCGTAAGGCCCGGCATCGTTGAGTTGCGAGGTTATTCGCCGTCGAGCCACACTGTCCCGGAACTCGGGAAATCCATGGCTCCGGCAAGATTCAGCAGCGTGGACTTGCCGCAGCCGCTGCGTCCGACGAGCGCAAGAAACTCGCCCGGATGACACGTTCAGGGTTAACCATCCAGAGCCTGCACCACTTGGCCATCGCTGACGTAGTTCTTGTAACGTCGTCGAGCCGCAACAGGGCAGTCCTCGCGTCGGCTGCCGTAGCCGTTGGCGCGTTTTGGTTTAACCAGTCAGATTCATGGATGGGATGAGACCAATGACAGCGAATAGCAGTTGGATGGCGAAACGGTGCGAGGGCGCAAGCGCTGCCGGATTTCCGGAGCGTATTCGGGGTTACGCGGTTGGATTTAGCTCGCTGCTGGCAAAAAAATGCGTCCTGTTTTCTTGTGGTCACACAAGTGGGCGGGCCGATTGATGCCGTTCGTCAATCACGGTGACGGGTCGGGGGTCCACCGATATTGGCGAAACCGAGTTTTCGCACGGGCCCCTGAAAGCCCGCAGTTCCGGAGAAGTCGACGAAACGACGCTACGACTTACGGCTTCGGGCTACGGCTTCGCGCGCTTCCTTGTCGGCGGTGCGGCGGCGTTCGGTCTCGCGCTTGTCCCAGGTCTGCTTGCCCTTAGCCAACGCGAGCTCAACTTTCACCCTCCCATTACGGAAGTACAGCCGCGTTGGGATAAGCGTGAGTCCCTTCTGCTGCGTTTTGCCCACCAGCTTGTCGAGCTCATTCTTGTGGACCAGCAACTTCCGGGTGCGGATGGGTTCGTGATTGAAGATGTTGCCGTGGTCGTACTCGCCGATATGGGCGTTGATCAGCCACAGTTCGCCGTCTTTAATCAGGCCGTAGGCGTCTTTGAGGTTGGCACGGCCGGCGCGAACGGACTTGACCTCAGTGCCGCGCAAGCGCGATTCCGGCTTCGAACTTCTCCAGCAGGAAGTAGTTGTGCGCCGCGGCGCGGTTTTGCGAAGCATCGCGGTCGCCGCTGGAGACGGGATCGCGGCGGCCTTGTTTCGGCTTCTCGGAGACGGTGGCTTGGGTTCGGCGTGCCATAAACGCAAACTTTGAATTTGGGAGGTGATGCCCGCAGCGACGGGTTCGGCGTCTCCAGCCCACGCCGCGCATCGTTTCCGTATGCTAACACGTGATTAACAGCAGGCATGTTGGCGTGGCCCAGATGCTATAATCGCGCCGATTTCGTCGCTGCGCTGCCGGCGCCGAGTAGCTCGCGTTTAGCAGCCCAACGATGCTCACTTATTGCGTACACTAAAGTCTGAAAGACAGGCCGTATCCCGCCCGGCTCCAGCGACGCGGGATCCGGATGTATCCCGGAACCATAAGGACTGCAATGAAACGGCTCACCTGCGTCCTGGCCCTGCTGCTCATCTGTGTTACCGCAGCGGGAGCCACTGACAAGGCCAAGGCTTTATACAAGCAAGGTTGGCGGCCGAGACCCGGCTCGATTACGTAGCCGCGTACAACTTGTATCACCAGGCTTACGACGCTCAAGCCCGGGGACCTCACTTACCGCGCTTCCTTCGAACGAGTCCGGTTTCTGGCCGCGGCTTCGCTGGTGCACCAGGGCGAATTGCTGGTCAATAGCGGCAAGTTACAGGAAGCCCTGACCATGTTTGAGCGCGCGCTGGGCATTGATCCTTCCAGCTTTATCGCGCAGCAGGAGGCCAACAAGGTTCGAGACGTCCTGCGAAAGAACCAGCAGATCGAAAACGGGACCGCTCCGCCACCGACCCCAACATCGGAGCTGCACAAGCGCATGGAGGAAGCGACAGGACCGGTCGAGCTGGCGCCCATCTCCGACACTCCGATTACTCTGAAGCTTAGCGAGGACACCAAAACCATTTACGAATCGATCGGCAAGCTGGCGGGCATTAACGTGCTGTTCGATCCGGATTACACCTCACGTCGCATTAGGGTTGACCTGAACGGCGTCACGCTGGAACAGGCGCTGGAGATTACCGCGCTGGAGTCGAAGACGTTCTGGCGCCCGGTAACGCCGAATACCATCTTCGTTGCGGCCGATACTCCTGCCAAACGCAAAGAGCTGGAACAAAGTGTCATCCGCACTTTTTATCTGACGAACCTGTCGCAACCCAACGAACTGCAGGACCTGGTCAATATTCTCCGCACTCTTCTAGATACGCAGCGTCTGCAGCAGTTCCCGTCGCAACAGGCAATCGTGGTTCGCGGAACTCCCGACCAGATCGCGATGGCCGAGAAGTTGATCGAGGACCTGGACAAATCGCGGCCTGAGGTGGTGGTCGAAGTGGTCATCATGCAGGTGCAGCGGAACAAGCTGCAAAACCTGGGAATTCAGCCGCCCTCGTCGGTGGCCGTCTCGCTGGTGGATAACACCAGCACAACGACTTCGGCTACAGGTACGAATGTTGGGACCGGCAACGGCACTGTCAGCACCACTTCTGGAAGCACGACCGGCTCCATCAGCCTGAACAGCCTCGCTCACTTGAACGCTACCAATTTCCAGGTGACGGTAGGATCGGCGACGGCTTACTTCCTCTATACCGATAGTACGTCGAAGATTCTGCAACAGCCGCAGATACGTGCACTCGACGGGCAAAAGGCCTCGCTGAAGCTCGGTGAGCGCGTTCCGGTGGCGACGGGATCATTCCAGCCCGGCATCGGTGGCGTCGGCATCAACCCGCTGGTGAATACGCAGTTCAACTACATCGACGTCGGCGTCAACGTCGACATTACACCGCGGATTCATGGTCTCGATGAGGTAACCCTAAAAATCGCGATGGACATTTCAGCGGTTGATTCGTACCAGAATATCGGTGGAATTCAGCAGCCTGTAATCGGCCAGCGCAAGATTGAACAGGAGATCCGCCTCAAAGAAGGCGAAGCTAACATCATGGGCGGCATTCTGGAAGAGACCGATACCAAGAACCTGCAAGGTATTCCCGGGCTGGCGCAGATACCGTTCTTCCGATATTTGTTCTCGAACGAGCAGAAGAATCGAATCGATAACGAGTTGGTCTTCATGATGGTGCCGCACATCGTACGCGCGCAGGAGATCAGCGCCTCGAATACCCGGTCGATCGACGTGGGAACCGCGAATGTCATTCAGCTCCATCGGCCGAGCATCCTGCCGGAGACGGCCCAGGTCATCAACTCGCAAGGCGTATCCGCGCGCAGCGGAGCGTCACAAGCGCCTGTACCGGGCGTGCCGCAGACGCAGCAGCCGGGAGGTCAACCCGGAGTGCCTCAGTCGCAAGGCCAGTCCCAGGATCAGTCGCCGGCAGCGGCCCCGCAGGGCAGCGCTGTGGTGAGCTTCGAGCCGGCAAATTTGAATCAGGCCATCGGTTCGACCTTTACGGTCAACGTGAGCGTGGCTGGAGCGCAGAATGTGAATTCTGTTCCCCTGCAGATCACCTATAACCCGAGCGTGCTGCAGTTGCTGAACGTTTCCAATGGCCCGTTGCTGGAGCAGGATGGACAACCGGTGGCCTTAGTGCACCGGGATGACTCGATGGCCGGCATCGTGCAGCTCACGGCGTCGCGCCCGCCCGGAGCACCAGGAGTCTCAGGAACCGGTTCGGTGTTTACTCTGACCTTCCAGGCGAAAGCCGCTGGGCAGGCGACATTGAGCATCAACCGCGCTCAACTGAAGAATGCCTCCATGCAAACTTTGCCTGCCAGCGGATCGCAGGCGATTGTGACCGTCCACTGAGCGGCACGTCTAATCAGATAGCTGGGACGTTCTTCGCTCCCTCTGCGCCTGTTTCGATCGGGCTAGAATAGTTGTGGTGAGTACAGGTTTTTCACGATCAGATTGCCGGTTGAGCGACGGTATTTCTCCGGCGGCAGGACGTGCCCGGCATCTTGCGAGGCGCGGCTTCAGTGTCGTGGAGCTGATCGTCGCCATGACGATCCTCATGATCCTGACCTCGGCGGCGGTGCCGGTTGTCCGGGTGACCATTGAGCGGAGCAAGGAGCGTGAGCTGCGTCGTGACCTGTGGGAGATGCGCGACGCCATCGACCGCTACAAAGATGCCGCCGATCGCGGCGCCTTTCAGGTGAAACTCGATAGCCAGGGGTATCCGCCGGACCTGGAAACGCTGGTGAAGGGCGTCGATTCGAATGGCAAGAAGCTCCGCTTTTTGCGGCGCATTCCGGTAGACCCGATGACCGGCAAAACCGAATGGGGCTTGCGCTCCATGCAGGACGATCCCGACTCGGATTCCTGGGGCGGCCAGAGCGTCTTTGACGTATATACCAAGTCCGAAGGTACCGGACTGGATGGAACGAAATATAAAACATGGTGATGAATGGTAGAGCGGCGCTTCAGCGCCGCGCCCAGGCCGACGAAAGATCATGCGGGCTTCAGCCCGCCTAAAGCAGAATGACGCGACGTTTCCAACAACGCGGCTTCACTTTGATCGAGCTGATGGTGGTCATCAGCATCATCGTGATTCTCATGTCGGTAGCCATTCCGCGCTACCAGATTTCCATTTTGCGCGCGCGCGAGACCGTGCTTCACGACGATCTTTATTCCTTGCGCTCGGTCATCGATCAGTACACCCTCGACAAGCAGAAGGCGCCGCAGTCGCTTCAGGACCTGGTAGACGCGGGATACCTGAAGCAGCTCCCGAAAGATCCCTTCACCAACGCGCGTGATACATGGGTTCCGGTGCAGGACGACTCGCTGATGTCACCCGATCAGACCGAGCCGGGCATCATCGACGTCCACAGCGCCAGCGACCAGACCTCGACTGAGGGCACCGCTTACAACACGTGGTAAAGAAGCTACGAGCCGCCAGCTACCAGCCACCAGCTGACCTGTTGTTTGGTGGAAGCCTCCGCATTTATGCGGAGGAACGGGACATCAATGAGAGTCGCGCTTTAGCGCTGGCATCCGAGAAATCAGATAGAAAGCAAGGAGTCCGGGGCTGAAGCCCCAGATATTGCTCCCACTTTCCCCCGCATGAATGCAGGGGCTTCCACCTCTTACTTCCCCTTGCGCGCTTCGGCTTCGGCCAGCCAGCCACGGCGTAGTTTTTCTTCGGGAACACTCGACAGATAAGGCTTGATGTCGAGAATCGGTGTGCCGTCGAGCATGTCAACGCCGCGGACGCGCAGATGCCGGCCTTCGCGTGCCAGCAACTCAACCGTGGTGAGCGCGATGGGATTGGGACGACGCGGCGAACGAGTAGCAAATACGCCATGCGGCCGCTGCTCATCGGCCGGAACGTTGCCGAATAGCTCGACCGAGGTAGAGCGGTCGAATACCCACACCACGATCAGGTGCGAGAATCCTTCAACATCTGTCAGGCCAATTTCGTATTCCGGCAGGATCTCAAGTTCGCCCTCGGCGTCGTGCTTCGCTCCCAGGCCTTTGGGCACTTTGTTGGTCTCGGTATACGGGCTGTGAACGTGGCCGATGGGCTTGGGGGTAAACAGCGCTTTTGTTTCCACCACGTGATGGTATGCCGAAAAGAGCCCAAAAGTCGCTCACGACGGATGGTTAATTCGATTGTTGCGTAGCTACGTTGTAGCTACAATGATTGAGAAGGCGTCAGCTTGAACTTCGAATGGGACGAAGCAAACCGCAGCCACATAGCGGAGCACAAAATGACCGCCGAAGATGCTGAACAGGTTGTGCTCGGTAATCCGCTTGACGTGGAAGTGCAGCTGCGAAATGGCGAAGAGCGCACCATCCAAGTTGGAGAAACGGACTTGGGCCGCGTTCTGGTTGTCGTCACCACCTTTCGAGGAAAGAGACTCAGGGTGGTGACTGCTTTTCCAGCAAACAAGTTGAGGAATTTATATGCCAAGTACCAGAAATAAAGGCGGTCGGGATCTGAAGCCTCCTAAGTTCGCCAATGAAACCGAGGAAGCTCGCTGGTGGGCCGCCCACCAGGACGACATCGCTGGAGCCATGCAAAGGGCTGCTGCGAACGGAAGCCTCGGGCGGGGCACGGTGAGCAGCAGAGGAGTGACGCCGACAACCACGATTCGACTTGCCCCAGAAGACATCTCCCGCCTACGCGAGCAGGCGCAGCGCAAAGGGCTTCGCTATCAGACTTATCTCAAGATGCTGGTTCGCCAGGCATTGCTCGCCGAGGAACGTAAAGCGGGATAGGTGCACGGTCGGTACTCGAAGGCTGAAAGCTGATGGCTGAAAGCTAACAACTTCTCACATCACCGGCGGCACAGTAATACCCATCGTTCCGAGTACGCGGACCAGTTCGCGGCGCACCACCGCAGCAGTAGCGAGCAGGAATTTCTTTCGTTCTGCGTCCTCTTCCGTCAGGATGTGATGACGGTGATAGAAGTTGTTGAACTGCTGCGCCAGCTGAAACGCGTGCTTGGCGGCATAGGCCGGCTCAGTTGTGGCAATGCACTGCTCGATGATCGCTGACGTCTTGCCTGCCAGCAGCCACAGCTCCCAGATTTCGGTCCCGCTCTCATCGCCGAAGAAGCGTGCGAAATCAATCTCGGCGTGCAGCGCTTGCTCGGGTTCGATCCCTGCTTTGCGGAAGATGTTAGTCGCGCGCACGACTGCGTACTGCGCGTACGGGCCGGTCTCACCCTCGAATGCCAGCGCTTCCTTGAAGTCGAAGGCAATAACCGATTGCTTGGTGAACTTCAGCATGAAGTAACGCAGCGCGCCGATGGCGATCTGCTCGCTGATGCTCTGACGCTCGGAATCGCTCAGCTCGGGATGACGGGCGTCGACTTCCTTCTTCGCCGCGGCGATGAGTGCATCCAGCAGATCGTCAGCTTTAACCCCGAAGCCCTTACGTCCAGATACCTCAATGTAGGACTTCGCGCGATCTTCCTCGCTTACGTCGTAGCCGAGGTCCATGGCGCAGCCCGGCGTCAGCGCAACCATCTCGTACGAAAAATGCGTGTAGTGCGCCGCCTGCTCGGAGTAGCCCAGCAGTCGCAACGCTTCAATCACCGTGTTTTGTGGATCGCTCTGCCGCGCATCGATGACGTTGTAAATAGCCGCGACGTCGCCAAAGTGCGGGTGATCGGCCACTCCCTGCTCGGCGGAGATCCAAACCTCGTGATCGTTGGGATAGCGGTAGAAGCGGTGATATCCAAAGTCGCGGCCCAGCAGGCCAAACTTCCACAGGTGATAAGCGATGTCCTTGCCGACATAGCCGACCGTGCCGTTGGAGCGCACGATCACCTTGGCATCTTCGTCGGGGCCATCGCCGGGAATATCCTCCGCCTGCCCCATCCCGACGGGGTGCTCCATCGAAACTGGGTGCCCCATCGAAACCGGGTGCCCCATCCCGGCATCTTTTGCCGGGGTGGGAGTCGAGGACTTCGATCCCGCCGAAGGCCGCGTCATCACCCAGCAGCCGGTGTTCTTGCCCCGCGTCTCGAAGTAAAGCACACCCTTTTCTTTGAGCTGCTGGAAGGCCAGATCCCAGAAGTGCAGCCGCAGAATCTCGCTTTCACGCGGCAGGAAGTCGTATTGAATGTCGAGCCGCTGCATGGTCTCGATGTGACGGCGGAGCACAGCGACCGAAATAAGTTCAGCCACCTCGGATAGCGGGTTGCCGCCCTGCTCGATGGCGTGCAGAACGTCCATTCTCACCTTCAAGTTCGCTTTGTCCTGCTCGTACCAGCGAGACACTCGCGCGTACAGATCCCAGCAGTAATAGTCGAAGCGGGGAGTGCGCGCGATTAACTCGGCAATCTCCTGCTTCGACTGGCACTCGAGACGAACGAAGCCGACAACCACATCCGCCACCTGAACGCCCGTGTTGTCGATGTAGTTTTGAACGTCGACGGTGTGCCCGGCGGCGCGCAGCAGGCGAACAAAGGTATCGCCGAGAATAGCGTTGCGCAGGTGTCCAATGTGCGCCGCCTTGTTGGGATTGATGCTGGTGTGCTCCACCAGAATCTTGCCGTCAACGTCGGCGGCGCCTTCGCCGTGATGATCGCTAGTGCTGAGGATCGCTGGCCGCAGCAATTCCTGCGCCGCAACGTCGCGCTTCAGTCTGGCATTGATGTATCCCGCACCGGCCACCTCGAGCTTTTCGAATCCTTCGGGCAGAGGAAATTCGGCGACAATCTCCTCCGCGATTTTGCGCGGTGGCTTGCGCAGTTTTTTCGCCAGCTCGAATGACAACGGCAGCGCGAACTCGCCGAGTTCAACCTTGGGAGGCTGTTCGATGACGAGGTTCGGCAATTCGAGTTGATACTTGTCGCGGAGGAACTCGCGAACGCGCGCCGCCAGGAGTTTTTGCTTTTCGAGGTACACGAGGGTTTTGAAAGGGCACGCCTTCAGGCGTGCCGAAGTCGAACTGCGACGGAAGCGGCTTCAGCCGCTGCGGGATTACTTCGTTCTCAAAACACAAGCTCCTCAGGGGCTAAAGCCGGTTAAATCGACATCCGAACGGCACGGCTGAAGCCGTGCCCCTTCAAAGCTTGCGCGCTTCTGGTGCGAACGTTCAGTGTAACAAACGCGCGATTGCGCGCAGGTTTGACGCTGGCAAACACGTTACCTATGATGAAAGTTCCTGCGAGTCCCGGCCTCCAGCGAGTACACCCATGCGAATCGCATACCTCGACTGCTTCTCAGGCATCAGTGGCGACATGTTTCTCGGCGCCCTGGTGGATGCTGGAGTTCCGTTCGAGCTGCTGGCGAAAACCGTCGCTGACCTGAACATCGGTGCTTCGCTGGAACTCTCGCGCGTCGATCGCGCCGGTATTTCCGCAAGCAAGCTTGATGTCATCGTGGGCGGCGAAAAAGACATGCCGCGCGACGAGTTCTGGACATCGCGCCACCACCCCCACGAACACGACCACGGTGACGAGCACCACGCGGAAGAAGATGCTGGGACCTCTCTTGAGCACCAGCACGGTCGCCATCTGAAGGAAATCCTCGACATCATTGCCGGGGTGGCGATCAGCGAGCAGGCCAAGCGGACGGCCAGTGATATCTTTCGCGCGCTCGGTGACGCCGAGGCGAAAGTCCACAACATCGATATCGAGCAGATTCACTTTCACGAAGTCGGCGCTGAAGACGCAATCGTCGATATCGTCTGCGCCGCCGTCGGCGCCGAGGCCCTGGAGGTCGAGGGGTTTGTTGCTTCTCCGCTGAACGTCGGCGGCGGAACAGTGAAGTGTTCGCATGGCGTCATGCCCATCCCGACGCCTGCGACGTTAGAACTGCTAAAGGGTGCACCCATCTATTCGGGGGAAATCCAGAAAGAACTGGTTACGCCGACTGGGGCAGCTATCGTCAAGGTGCTGGTGAGCAGCTTTCAAGCGCGTCCGCGGATGACGACCGAGCAGATCGGCTATGGCGCGGGTTCGCGCAACTTTGAGGGGCAAGCAAATGTCCTTCGCATAAGCGTCGGCGAGACAGCCGAGGCGACGGTCGCTGTCGCCGAAGGCAACAGTCCGGCCATACAGGAAGAAATCTCCATACTCGAAGCGAATCTCGACGACCTGAATCCGCAGTTGATCGGCTATATCACCGAAGTCGCATTTTCTCTGGGCGCGCTCGATGTGTTCACCGCTCCGGTGCAGATGAAGAAGAGCCGCCCGGGAACACTGCTGACCGTGTTGGCCAAGCCGCAGGACGAAGCGAAATTGCGCGAGATGATTTTTCGCGAGAGCAGCACGCTCGGTATTCGCGTGCGCCGCGAAGCGCGTTATGCATTGCCCCGGCGTCATCAGGCGGTTGCTACTCCGTGGGGAGAAGTACGCATGAAGATTGCCGGCAACGGAAAGGCCTTACAGTACGCGCCTGAGTATGAAGATTGCCGGCGCATTGCGTCCGAGCATGCGGTTCCGCTCAAGACAGTGATGCAAGAGGCGATCCGGCGTTACCTGGACCAGAAGAATGGATAATCCCGCAAAGTTCTACATCACCACGCCCATCTATTACGTCAACGCGCACCCGCACATCGGGCACACGTACACCACGGTAGTGTGCGACGCCATTGCCCGGCGCCAGCGCATGATGGGCATGGATACCTACTTCCTCACCGGAACCGACGAACACGGCCAGAAGATCGAGCGCTCGGCGACCGCGGCCGGCTGCTCGCCCAAAGAATTTGTGGACAAGATCGCCGCCGAGTACCGCGAGCTTTGGGACCGCATGAAGCTGAGCTACGACGACTTCATCCGGACGACCGAGCCTCGCCACGTTCGCGGCGTGCAGGCGCTGTTCACTCGTTTGCAGGAGCGCGGCTACATCTACAAGGGCTCCTATAGCGGCCAGTATTGCGTGTTCGACGAACTGTATGTCGATGCCGTCGGAGCGGGTGCGCCGTGTCCGGAATGTGGGCGTCCAACGGAAACGGTTCAGGAAGAGAACTACTTCTTCAAGCTATCGGCGATGGAAGATCGCTTGCTTAAACTTTACGCCGAGCAGCCGGATTTTATTCGTCCGGAGACGCGCCGCAATGAAGTCATCGCCTTCGTGCGTAGCGGACTTCGAGATCTCTCAGTCAGCCGGACCACGTTCAAATGGGGCATCCCGGTTCCGGGCGATCCCAAGCACGTGATTTATGTCTGGCTTGATGCGCTGGCCAATTACATCACCGCCATCGGCTTCGGTTCCGATAAAGAGAAAGACAAGAAGAAATTCGAGCACTACTGGCCGGCCGATGTGCACATGATCGGCAAAGAGATTGTGCGCTTTCATTGCGTTTACTGGCCGGCATTCCTGCTCGCAGCGGAACTACCCTTGCCGAAGTCCATTGTCGCGCACGGGTGGCTGCTGTTCGAAGAGAGCAAGATGTCGAAGTCGCGCGGCAACATCGTGCGCAGCGAGACCATTCTCGATACGCTTGGCGCCGATACGCTGCGCTATTTCCTGCTGCGCGAAATTGTTTTTGGCAGCGATGGCTCGTTCAGCTTCGATGCGCTGGTGCAGCGCTTCAACGCCGATCTGGCGAACGGGCTGGGCAATCTCTCCAGCCGCACGCTAAGCATGATCACCCGCTACTTCGCCGGCGAGATTCCCTATCCCACGACAGCGCAGGAGCGCACCGCCGACGATCGCGCAATTGCTGAACTCGGCGACCAGACCATCCGCGATTTTCATGCCCAGTTCGAGCAGTACCAGTTCTCGCGTGCACTTGAGACCGCATGGGGACTGGTCTCGGCGGTCAATAAGTACATTGTCGATAACGAGCCCTGGACGCTGGCTGAGAAGCCGGGACAGGATGCCAAAGCACGACTCGGTACCGTGCTCTATACCTCGGCAGAGGCGCTGCGCATCGTTACCGCGCTGGCGCATCCCATCATCCCGGAATCCACGGCGCGCATCTGGCAGCAACTCGGACTGGGCGACATCGGCAAAGTCGACCTTCGCGAGCTTAAATGGGGACAGTTGCAGATAGGCACTAAGCTCGGACAGGTCGAAGCCGTTTTCCCGCGCGCCGACAAGAGCACGATCGAAAGGATGCAGAAGATGGAGCAGGATCGCTCAACTGTGAGTGAAGGGAAGGCGCCGGCAGCGGAAGCTGAGCCAGCCGGCATCGGCGCCCAGGCAGGGCAGCGTGCAACCGAAGCCGCCGGACCTGTGTCTACGGCTGTGCTGCCAACCAGTGCGGAAGTTCCTGCGGCTCCGGTTACTCCTGCTGCCGACAACAAGATCAGCATCGATGACTTCTTGAAAGTCGAGCTTCGCGTTGGTGAAGTGAAAGTTGCCGAGAAGGTGAAAGGCGCTGACAAGCTGTTGCGCATGGAAGTTGACATAGGCACGGAGGTCCGCCAGATTGTCGCCGGCATCGCCAAGGCCTACGATCCCGAGAAGCTCATCGGACGCAAGGTAGTCATCGTCGCGAACCTTCAGCCACGCAAGCTGCGCGGACTCGAGTCGCAAGGCATGATCGTTGCGGCATCGCTTGGCGATGACGGCCTGCCGGTACTTGCCGGATTCCTGGAAGATGTGCCGGTCGGGGCGAAGCTGAAGTAAAGCCGCTGTTCGCTCTTGGCTTTTGGCTCTTGGCCAGAGCGGAGAGAGTCGGCAATTAGGAAACTTGCTCTTGCGCGCAACGGGGTTCTGTCGCGCTCAAAAGCGAAGAGCTAACAGCCAAAAGCCAAAAGCCGATGTACATCGACTCCCATTGCCATCTCGAAAACAAGCGCTTCGACAGCGATCGAGCGGCCGTTTTCGCACGCGCACAAACGGCAGGCATCGAGGCATTGCTTGCCATCGGCAATGGAGATGGACCCGGAACTGGCACGCTCGATTGCGCAGTGAAGCTGTCCCAGCAATACGACTGGGTCTACGCGACTGCGGGAATCCATCCTCACGAAGCGGCGCTGGCAACGCAGGCAGACTTCGACGAACTGGAACGGCTCTTGCGCGAACCCAAGGTAATCGCATTGGGTGAAATCGGCCTCGATTACTACTACGACCATTCCCCTCGCGACGTGCAGCAGCGCGTGTTCGTGCAGCAGATGGAGATGGCACGCGCCGCCAAGCTGCCGATCATCATTCACAATCGTCCGTCGGATAACAGCGAGAATGCCTGGGACGACCTGCTGCGGCTGCTGCGCGAGCACTGGGTTTCGACTGGGCTGGGCGGCGTTTTGCATTGCTTCACCGGCTCGGTGGAGAACGCAAAAGCTGTTCTCGATCTTGGATTCATCGTTTCCTTCGCAGGCATGATTACCTATCCCAAGGCGCAGAACCTGCGTGACGCGGCCGCCATTGTCCCGCTGGACCGAATGTTCATCGAGACCGACTCGCCTTATCTGGCGCCGGTTCCGCATCGTGGCAAGCGCAATGAGCCCGCTTATGTAGTTGAGGTCGCACGAACGATCGCTGGTTTACGCGGACTTTCACCAGAGGAAATCGGTTCGAAAACCACCCAAAACTTCTACAACTTTTTCGGACTGGCGAAATCTCAGTGAACTGATATTGTGCGGTCTCGAGCTGTCTGATCCTGGCTAACATCCGGCAAGATAGGCTCCGCAGCTTGCGGGCTTGTTACACTTGAAATATGCCTGAGAATACCTTCGACATTGTGAGCAAGATCGACCTTCAGGAAGTTTCGAACGCGATTCAGCAGGCGCTGAAGGAGATTCACCAGCGTTACGACCTGAAGGATTCGAAGTCGGACATCCAGATGGAAGGAACCGAGGCGATCGTTCTTACTTCAGCTGACGATTTCAAGTTAAAGGCCGTGACCGACGTCTTTCAAGGCAAGCTGGTGAAGCGCAATGTACCGCTCAAGGGCTTGCAGTACGGCAAGATTGAACCCGCAGCCGGCTCGACCGTGCGCCAGAAGATCACGCTGCAACAGGGTATTCCGACAGAGAAAGCGCGCGAGATTGTAAAGGCGATCAAGGATTCCAAGAAGAAAGTGCAGGCGTCGATCCAGGGAGACGTGGTGCGGGTTAGCGGCAAGGACCGCGATACCTTGCAGGACATCATTGCGTTCCTGCGGCAGAAAGATTTCGGCATCGACATGCAATTCACGAATTATCGATCCAACTGAATGGGGCGAATCGGTTGAACATAGCGGTAATCCGCAACGCGAAAGAAATTTTTGACCTGCTGCACGACGACCTCGCGGCTATCGAGCGTGAGTTCGGTCGCGACACGGTCTCGAACGTGCGTGCCATTACCGAGATCGGCGAATACCTTCGGGCCGGCGGCGGCAAGCGCCTGCGCCCCGCTCTGCTGCTGCTTTCTGCGAAGCTGCTGAACTACTCCGGCCAGGGAGCGATCCGGCTGGGCGCGGTAGTGGAGATGATTCACACTGCCACGCTGGTCCATGACGACATCATCGACGAGGCAGAGACGCGTCGCGGTCGACCCTCGGCCAACACGCAGTGGGGCAACGCCAAATGCGTGCTGGCGGGTGACTGGCTGTACATGCAGGCCTTTAAGGTCTCGTTGCAGGAGCGCAATTTCCAGATCCTCGATTCCCTGATCGATCTCACGCAAGCCATGGTTGAGGGCGAACTGCTGCAGATCGAGCGGCTGGGTAAGACCATCACCATCGATGAGCATTTCGAACTGATCCATCGCAAGACGGCATTTCTGTTTTCTGTCTGCATGAAGCTGGGCGCGATTCTTGCCGGGGCAAGCGAAGCCGACCAGCAGAAGCTGGCGGACTACGGCCGCAATCTCGGCATGGCATTTCAAATCGTCGACGACGTGCTCGACCTCACCGCCTCTGAGGATGTTCTGGGCAAGCCCGTCGCCAGCGACCTGCGTGAGGGCAAAGCCACCATGGCCGTGCTGCACGCGCTCGAACATTGCGCGCCTACGGAGCGCGCCACCATCGAAGCTGTTCTGTGCAACGGCGGATTCAACGGCATCGCTCCTGCCGATATTGTCGCCATCCTTCGCCGTCACGGCTCCATCGACGCGGCCTATGCCCGCGCCAACAGCTTTGCTAAAGCCGCTCGCGAATCCATCTGCACCTTCCCCGTCTCCGAGATCAAGCGCGTGCTGCTGTGGGTGCCGGAGTTTGTCGTGGAACGGCAGAGCTAAGAAAAGCAGCAGCTGGCAATTAGCAATTAGCGACTAGCAATTAGCGACTATCAATTAGCAATTGGCAACTAGCAATTAGTTTTGTCATCCTGAGCGCAGCGAAGGACCTGCTTTCCTGTCTCCCCTGAAGGCACTCAGCAATCGCTCACAGCTATACTTTCCCTATGGCCGCCCCTCAAGAAATAGAAATCAAATTCTCTGTTCCAGATCCGAAAGCTCTCGAAGACAAGATGAAGCGCGCCGGCTTCCGCTGCGTCACTCCCTCCACGCACGAGATCAACACCCTCTACGATCTTCCCGGCCAGAAGCTGCGCCGAAAGGGTGAGCTTCTCCGCCTCCGTAAATATGGCGACAAGTGGACGCTCACCCATAAAGCGAAGGGCATCGCGGGCAAGCACAAGTCTCGCGCGGAGTTGGAAACCCCAGTTTCTGATGGCCACCAGATGGACGGAATTTTGCGGGCGCTGGGCTACGCTCCCACGTTTGTCTATGAGAAGTTTCGCGCGGAATGGAGCGACGGCGAAGGGCACGTCGTGCTCGACCATACGCCCATCGGCAACATCGCCGAGATCGAGGGCAAGTCGCGCTGGATCGACCGCACGGCTGCGGCTCTAGGTGTCAGTCAGAGCGACTACGTTACGAAATCCTACTCTGAACTTTTCTTTGACTGGAAACGTAAAAGCAAGCAGAAGGCAATGAACATGACCTTCCGCGAGATCGGTGGCCGCGCAAAGCCGGGAAACGGTCAATCAGCTTCGAAACAAGTTGATAAAGGCCGCTCCGCATCGCGCTCGCGATAGAGTTCCGCGGAAGCCGACGCCGGCTCCGGAGTTTAGACCTAGCCGGGCCTGAACCGGAGCCGGAAAGGCGTTTGGAGTAGTTGTCAGTTGGTCAGTGGTCAGTTGTCGGTTGTCAGTATTGGGATCTGAAGAGCTTCCAGGCGCAGATATAGCGCCACCCAAGCTTATTGCAGCTTCTGATAATGCGAGTTAGTCGTCGTGACAACCAGCTTCTTCGCCGTAGCGTTTAATACGGTCTTCTGCGTGTAGTTGGTGCCATCCGGAAGACTTGCGAAGTGCGTGTCCAGAGTGACCGCGTCGCTCGGTTGTTGCATGTAGGTGTTGACACTGAGCTGCGCAACCTTCTTCTGCTGAGTGTTGAAGATGATGGTCAACAGATCGCCCGCCTTGTCGTAGTTCTGGAAAGCGAGTTTGATGGTTCCGGGCATCGGCCCTTTGGCGATGGAAGCGTTTCCGGCCTGATAGGCCTGCTGCAGTTTTACCGGGTCGGGAGGTACGTACACGCTGAGCAACTGTTTCACATCGCCCATGTAGTCCTGCATCTCCTCGGTCTTCTTCTTCACCATCTTTTGCTTCAACCGTCCGCCTTGCGATGGCTGCATGCCTTCCTGTGCGATGGGTGTCTTCTGCACCTGGCCATCCGGGCCGTATTGGCACAGATACTGCTTGGGCGGCTTGGGCTCGCCTTTCAGCGTGATCTGGGTGGTCTCGGTCCATTGATAGTGGTGCAAATTTTGCTGGTTCTGGGCTAGGGACTGTTTGAGCGCGGCTAGTTTGTCAGACAGTTGGGCCTGTCCGACGCCTTGGGCCGCTGAGGGCATGGTCAGCAGAACCAGTGCAGCGAGTGCAGTCATAAGTCCGAAAAATTGACAGAACTTTCTCATTGTTGGCCTCGCCTTGGTTTCTTCGCACTCTATCGCGCGAGCTTCGCTGCGGCAAGCTGTTTTGCAAGCGCAAGGGCACCGGTACGATTCGCAGAGTACGCTGTTCGGGCGCGCGTGGCGATTTGACAGCGAGACCCACTAGCTTGCCGGCAGGGCGCGCTGGGAACGGGTGTATAATGTGGCTGCGTTTGTTCGAACGGCTTGCCCACAGCCATCCCTCTGACCGAGCGATTTCTGTCTGGTAACTTCCGATCAGTCCAGCGCAACATCAAGATAAGGACACCTTAGAAACACAATGGAACAAGGAACTGTGAAGTGGTTTAACGATGCTAAAGGCTTCGGCTTTATTTCCCGCGAAAATGGCGAAGATGTCTTCGTGCATTTCTCGGCGATTCAGGCCGGCGGCTTTCGCTCGTTGCAGGAAGGTCAGCAGGTCAGCTTTGAAGTAAAGCGTGGCGCCAAGGGTTGGCAGGCCGAAAACGTACAGCCTCTCTAACCAGAAGCACATCGAAACTGGAGGGCAGCAACGGCTGCCCTTCCTCTCTTTGACCGCGAGCTCGCAGCTTGAGTCTTCCAGTCGCTTATGTCAACCGAATTCTGGCCTGGCCAGCATCGGCCGGGTGCAACTATGAGGACGCAATGAAGAATATCTACGTTGGAAACTTGAGCTACGACGCGAGCGAGGATCAGATTCGTTCGCTGTTCGAAGCCTACGGCGCGGTCGATAGAGTTAGCATCGTTACCGATCGTGATACCGGCCAGCCTCGCGGGTTCGCCTTTGTCGAGATGACCGACGACGATGCCGCCAGCAAGGCCATGGAAGGCTTGAACGGAACCAAGCTCGGCGGACGCAACCTCAACATCAACGAAGCCCGGCCCAAGGAGAGCCGTCCGCGCGGCGGTGGCGGCGGTGGTGGTGGCCGTGGCGGCTATGGTCGCGAGGGTGGCGGCGGTGGACGCGGGGGCTACGGTGGTGGACGCGGCGGTGGCGGTGGCGGCGGCGGAAATCGCTGGTAAATAGTTTCGAAAGAATTTTCGCAAGGGGCGCTCATCGGGCGCCCTTTTTCAATTGCAGATGGTCAAAGTCGAGCGAAATAAAGAGGGCGGGGATGGTCCCCGCCCCAACTGCCATTGTGCTTCTTACGGTCTTAGAACACCATCACCGTGATGGGGTTCGACGGAATGCCGTTGGCCACGACGACCATCGTAGTGGTTCCAGTTTCCGCGTTTGCCGGGACGTCAAAGTGGGTGCTGGCGAGCGATCCCAGTTTCCTGACGCCCATGGAGCTGTGATCGTGAGTGCGGGCGTAGAACACGTGCCCGGTTGACATGTTGGTAAGCCGAACCAGCGGGTAATTGGTTGCCGTCTGGAACTCATCGCCGAAGGCATTCGCCTGCGACATTCCATTGAAGTTCGAGCCATAGGCTACATAGCTCAGATCCGCGCTGTATCGCAGCTACCGAGAGCGGGAATAGCATGGGCGCCCAGAACCCCTGATAGGTTCCGGTAGATCTGTAAACCTGCTCCCCTCCGATCAGGATTTCGCCCGTCGGGAGCACCAGCAGGGTGCCGTTAGCGGAGGCGGTGCGCACAAAGGTGGTTCCGTTGAATTCGTACAGGGTATCCCGAGTTTCCTTCCACCAGAACGTTTCCGCTGGTCAGAAGGGCAGCGAAGTTGTCGCCCGCATCGTCGCCATTCGGAAAGTCCGGACCGGCTGCCCAGCTACCCGGCTGATCAGGGGACGCGGTGTATAGACGCCGTGTGGCCGGTCGAATCGCCCTTGTGCAGGGCGCCCGTAGCGAATACGGTTCCGTCCGGACGCAGGACTGCTGGGCCCGATTTCTCCCGGCGGGCAGTAGGTTCCCCAGGCCCCGTTGATGCAACCTACTTCGGGCGGCCCCATCAGGTTTTTACCGTGCTGCCGTCCTGGATCCAGGTCTGAATGCTCCGGTCGTAATGCTCCGAGTTGGGAGCATTCAGTACGTCGACGGTGATGAACTGTTCCGTTCGGCAATAGCGTCCAACCCTCTTCGGCAAACCAGTCGCTCTTGCCGGTAGATGGCAAGTACGGTCCAGGTCAGAGGTGTAGGATCGAGTTCAGCCATTGCCATCGTCATCTTTTGGCCAATCATGTACTTGCCGTCGGGTTCCACCGCCGAAGGCGAGTCGCCGATAAAGCCCCATCCGGCGGCGGAGGCTGCATCGTCCAGGTGTTCGCGATGGGATCGTAAACCGCTCCCTGATTGGTGAAAGCGAAATTGCCGAAGTTGTATTCGCCGCCCTCGATGATCACGCGTCCGTCAATGCTTGACCGCCTCGGTCTCGGCATAGGGCGAGTAGCCGGCGGGCAGGCTGGCCGACTTGGGTCCAGGTGCCATTCACATAGCTGCCATTGATATCGGGTGTAAGGGTCCACCAGTCGGAGTCGTTGTAGCCTTGTGCCGAGCACTCTGCCGTCAGTCAGTAGTAACGACCGTTTCAACGCCGTCCGGCGCCGGGTGGGTAAGGCGGAGTAATGGTCTGTGCATTGGCGACCGCGCACGCTGACAGCGCACATGGCAGCTAGAGCCAGCAAAAATCTCTTCTTCACGATTGTCCTCTCCACATCTTGAATTCAGGTGAAACACGTCTTTCACGGCAGGAGCAGCTCAAGCGGTGATTGAACGCAAGTAGTTTGTCGCGAAACTTTTCCAGAGTCAGTGGTCTGCGAGAAAAGTAGTAGACAAAGGGTGGCAGAATCTTCTCGCAACCGTTTAGCGCGTGTCAAATACAAACTGGGAGGTTCGCGAAGAAGTTACATGCGAGTGTGCAGGCTATCGAAAAGCGGAACTTCCGGTGCCTGGTTCCGGAATCGCAAATGCGTTGGGTGCTAAATCGTGGGCTGATGGTGATGGGTTCCGATACTACCGCCATCGTAATGGCCGCGCTTGCGCTCCAGGTAATCCATAGCATTCATGATCTCGTCCGCCACAAACTCCAATCCCATGTCGGAGTTGATCATCAGGTGGTACAGCCGCCGGCAAGGCCACTCGGCGTTGTAATACTTGCGGACGAAGGCAGCGCGTTCCCGGTCGATGGTGTCCACCATCTCTGTGGCTTCTTTCTCGCTCATCTTGAGCCGTAGCATGCGCTTGATCTTTTCTTCGCGTGAGCCGTACACGAAAACGCGAAAGGTGTCGGGACGGTCGCGCAGAATGTAAGGCGCGCCGCGTCCCACGATGACGCAGTTCCCCTCGCGTGCCTTCTCTTCCATCAACCGATGCGCCAGATCAACCATCATGTCGGCATCGAAGATGTGGTGATCGGCCACCGGCAACGAGCGCTCATAGCTGCCGCGCCAGAAAACTTTGGCCAGCCGATGCATCATGGTGTCGCACTTTTCGTCGCAGCGCGCTACTACCTTGCGGTCGACCGCAGCCATGCGAGCGATCTCCCCCGTGAGCTGCTGGTCGAGCAACTGCCAGCCTTTGCGATGCGCCAGTTCGGCAGCCACCAGGCTTCCCCCGGCGCCGTATTCCCGCTCCACGGTGATGATCCTGAACATTACGTACCTCCTGCCGCTCTGGCGCCCGAAAATCCGATTGGCTGACTGGTAACGGCAGCCCACGCCTGTCCGCATTTCTACATCGGAAAGGTAAACGGCGCAACTTATGCCCGCTTAATAGTAGGACGCATCTCAAGCGCAAAGGTTGACATCTTGCTTCCTGCCACGCGCAATTCATTGTGCTGGTGGGTGAAGCTGTCGGCCTGGCGCGCACGTCTAACAGCTAGATGGAGGCATTGCAATGCGAATTACAACTCTACTGATCCTGCTGCTCACCTGGAGCATGGCGCGGTTGCGCAGAATCAGCCAGGCTCCGCGATGAACGGCCAAACGGCGGAGAACGCCCCAGTCATCACCGTTCCCGGGCCCGTCGTTGCCGATTATGGCAAGAACGTCAGTGGCGGCAACTCTGTGGAGGAAAAGATCGCGAAGGAGGTGCGGCACGAGCTGCTCATGCTGCCCTACTACTCGATCTTCGACGATCTCGGCTACACGGTTCAGGGACGCACCGTGACGCTGACCGGAGTTCTTACCAGCCAGCATGCGATCACAAAGAATGAGGCTGAGAGCGCGGTGAAGCGGATTGAAGGCGTGGAGAACGTCGTCAACAACATCCAGGTACTTCCACCGTCTCCGCTGGACGACCGCATCCGTGAGCGCACTTACAACGCGCTTATGCGCACCGGAGGACTTTCCAAATATTTTGGGAAGCCGCCCCGAGCATTCACATTATTTCGCAGAACGGACATGTCACTCTCGCCGGCTTTGTGATGAACGAAATGGACAAGAACATGGCGGGCATTGCTGCCAAAACCGTTCCCGGAGCCTTTTCGGTCACCAATAACCTGCGCGTGGTTAAGGGCTGAGTCCGGCGGCAGCAGCTGCCTCGTTATCGAATGCTGGACGATCGAGGCTATCGCGTCGGCGAGTAAAGTTCCCTGACGGGCGTGTTCCGGGATGGTGCGAGCAGCGCCCCCGCGACCACCGCCGGAATAATCGTCAGCAGAAATGTCAGGTGATACCACGCCGGAAATTTGCTCCAAATTGCGATGTGGGCAGGCAGAAACATCGCCAGCACCACAACACCGACAACCCACGCAGGCCAGCGGCTGGATGGCGATATCCAACCGGTTACGGCGCCTGCCGCCAGTGAGGTCACCATCGCCATTACGAGGCGCGCCCACTTCATGCCCAGCGTGAACTGGAGCGTATGTTCGGCAGTGGTGTAGCCCGGCAGGCTCAGGCGAAGCAGGCGATCGATCAGCGAAACGACGATCATCCAGGTGAGCAGTCCTGCGAGGCAGGCGAGAATGGAACGCTTCATTGGGCGTATCTCCTTTTAGTGCAAACATAATAGTACAATTAAACTAATGAAAGCCGAACTATATATTTTGGGGGTTCTGCACCGTGGGGATTTCCATCCCTATGAAATCAAGCGGCGTCTGATGCAGGCGATGATCGAATGCTTTACCGAGGTCGATGTCGGCACCCTCTACTACGCCGTGCGCCAGCTTGCCGACAGCGGCTTGTTGACCGCGGTCGCCCACCAGCGGGTGGCTCGCGGCGGTATGCGCACCGTCTACCGAATCACGCCGCGCGGACGCGCCCGCTTTCGCGAACTACTGCACGCGCAATTCGCCGCCGAAGGCGACCTGAGGCAGACTCTCTACGGCGCCATGCTCTTCTTACATCTGGCTGATCTGAAGCTGGTTGCCGAGGCGCTGCGCGGCCAAATCGACAGGCAAAACGCGCGCCTGGCAGAGATCCGCAACTTGCGGCGGCAATGGGGAACGAAGCTACCCACCGGCAGCCGTCTCCTGGTGCAGCACATGCAGAAGCAATGCCGGCTCGATCTGCGCTGGCTTCGCGCGGTACTTGCCGATGTCGAGGCCGGGCGGGTTCGCGATACTCCGCACCCGGAGAAATTCGCAGCCAAGAGGTGATTGGTTTAAGGTAGCTCGCGGCGGGCGCTGAAAGTTTCCGTCGTGCGGCGATGGAATAATAGGAGCGTCCAAGCTAAGCCAGGAGGATGCATGGGATCGGAGCAGCTTTGCACGGTGAGAACCGCGGGCAAAACGTCGAAAGGGAAGGCGCTGCTGGAGACGAGTGAGATCATTTTCCGCGGCGACTTCCGCCTGAAGATTCCTTTTGCCTCGTTGCAGTCGACCGTCGTCAAGGATGGCGAGCTTCGGCTGAAGTGGAAGGACGGCAGCGCCATCTTCGAGCTCGGCGACCGCGCTGCCAAATGGGCCGACAAGATTCTCCATCCCAAAAGCACGACTGAGAAGCTGGGCATCAAGCCGGGCCTGACGGTTTCGGTGCTCGCCATTCGCGACGCGGATTTCATCCGCGATCTGCGTTCCAGTGCCAAGGCGTTTTCCAATACGAAACTGCTAGCTGATTCCGACCTCATCTTCATGGGTGCATCCGAAGCGGAAGATCTTGGGGATATGACTGGCGTTTTGCCATCGCTCGCAAAAAGCGGTGCACTGTGGATCGTCTATCCCAAGGGTAAGCAGGAGATAACAGAAGTTCAGGTGATTGCGGCAGGAAGAGCTGCAGGATTGGTGGACGTGAAGGTGGTGAAGTTCTCCCAGACGCACACCGCGCTTAAGTTCGTGCGGCCGAAAGCGAAGCGTTAGATACTCAGACTCCGATCAGCCCTCGTTGAAGATCGTCCTCAACGGCATGAAGCCGCTCCAGCGTGCCGAGGTCGCGCCAGTAGTATTCGTCGGCGCGGAAAGCAATAATTTTCTCGCCTTCTCCGGCCAGCCGCAGGTACGCATCGACGATGGAGAACGCGCCTTCCTCTTTCAACAGCCCGAAAATTCGCGGCGAGATGACATGGATGCCTGCGAACCCCAGCGGCGTCATCTGCGTTGCCGGACGCACCACCTCGTCAGCCGCCGCTGCTTTGATTCTTCGTCCACAAAGTTCAGCGTTGCTGTCGAACAGTAGCTGTCGCGAACTTGGCCGGGCCTGAACGGCGAGCGTGGCGAGGGCGTTCTGCTCAATGTGAAAGTGCACCATGCCGACGAGATCGATGGTGCTGAGGACATCGACGTTGTGCAGGAGGAACGGCTCGTGCTCGGCATCTCGAGGAAAAACCAGGCGGCCTTCTTCAGTCCGCCGCCGGTATCGAGCAAATGTCTTCGCGCGAGACTTCGATGCGCATGCCGAAGTTGTCGTTGGCTGCGAGATAGTCGACGATCATGTCGGCGAAGTGATGCGCGTTGACGATCACTTCGCTGACGCCGAACTGGCGCAGCCGCGCGAGCGTGATCTCCAGCAGCGTGCGGCCGCCGACCTCGACCAGCGCCTTGGGCCGGTCGTCGGTGAGCGGGCGCAGGCGCGTGCCCAGGCCGGCGGCAAGAACCATCGCTTTCATCGGCACCATCTTCTCCAACTTCGACGTGGCGCAGCACGACTTCGACGCCGTTCTGCTCGCGCAGATGCTTCGCCAGATGCTCCGCCAGATAGACCGAGCGATGCTGGCCGCCGGTGCAGCCGAACGAAACCATCAGGTTCTTGAAGCCGCGCTGCTGGTAGCTGTCGACGCTGGCATCCACCAGCGACATGCACGTTGGCGAAGAAACTGATGCACGCTCTCCTGCTGGTTCAGGTACTCGATGACCGGCGCGTCCTTGCCGGTCAGGGCTTGAACCGCTCTTCGCGGCCGGGGTTGGGCAGGCTGCGGGCGTCGAAGACAAATCCGCCGCCGTTGCCGCATTCGTCTGTGGGCACTCCCGGTGAAACGAAAAGCTGAAGATGCGCACGGTGAGCCCGTCTGCTGGCCCGAGCGGCAAGGCTCCTGCAGCTTCTCGGAGCCGAGCATGCGCTTGGAAGGCCTCCGTCAGCGCGGGCAGCGCGATCGGCAGCTTGACGTTGTGCAGCAGCCAGCGCAGGTTCTTCAGCGCATAGGGAACGCTCTGCAGGAAGATGCGGCTTGCGCTCGTAGAAGCCGCGAAAGCCATAGGCGCCCAGCGCCTGCATGATGCGCACGTAGACGTAGCGCGTAGTAGTGCTCCATGAACGCTTCGCGATCGAGCTGGATGTAGCTCGGCCAGGCGATCGAGATAGTGGTCGAGCAGTTGCTGGCGCAGTGCGGCGGCAGGTCGGCCTTGCCGTCGTAGAGCAGCGAGGCGATGTCGTACTGCAGCGCGCCCTTGCGTCCGCCCTGGTAGTCGAGGAAGAACGGCTCGCCATCGCGCAGCATGATGTTGCGCGACTGGAAATCGCGATAGAGAAAGTAGTCGCGATCGGCGGCGAGCAGGAACTTCGGTCAGGCGGCTGAAGTCGTCTTCCAGCGCCTGCTCGTTGAAGGGATGCCGGCCAGGCGCAGGAAGTAGTACTTGAAATAGTTCAGGTCCCAGGCAATCGACTGGCGATCGAAGCTGGCGCGCGGATAGCAGACCTTGTAATTCAGGTCGCGGCCGGCTTCCACTTGAAAGCGCGGCAGCACGGCGACGACCTTGCGGTAGGCCTCGATCGACCTCGGGCGCGATGATTCTCGCCGTCGCGGTTGCTGCGGACAGAAATTCGAAGAGCGTGGTGTCGCCCAGGTCTTCTTCCAGGTAGGCGCCCTGGCTCAGGTCTTCCGCATAGATCTCCGGTACCGGCAATCCGTGGCGGCGAAAATGGCGCGAGAACTCGAGAAAGGCGACGTTCTCTTCGCGCACGTTATACAGGATGCCGATCGCGCTGTGCCCATCTCCGCTGAGCCGCAAGATGTTTCGCCCCGAAGCGCCGAGGTTTCCCTGGAGGGCCAACACGCTGGTCGCAGGCACGCCAAAGTGGCGCTCAAAAAGCTGCTTAAGGATGTCGATGGACATGTCGAACGAAGGTTCCAGCCTGAAGGCAATACCATACATGCTGGAGGCAAGGAAATCACCTGCCCGCGACCGCAACCCTGCCGCTAAAGCATTTCAGTCCGTGCCTTGAGCGAACCCCGCAGGTGAGTAGCTGCTGTTATTCCAGAATGTAAAGCGGGCTGGCTTCGCCGGTGCGCCCCGGCTGCCCCAGATGCAGTTGCCAGTCCGGCGACCGCAGCTCAGGCATAGGTTTCGCCTGGAATAATTTGCGGCATTGGCGCGCCGTCCAACGGGCCGCAAGCTTTGATTTCTTTCGGCGTGCGCTGTCGGTGGAGATGCCGGTGCCGGCGTACATCTGGCGGTAGAGTTTCGACAGAAAGCAGAAGGCAATGCGTGACTTGAGGCGCGGAGCGCAAGCGGATCGCCTCCAGATCGAGCGCATATTGTAGAAACGGTCCCACGCCAGTTGTGTGCGCTCGCGAATTTCATCGGAGCTCATGCTGGGATGGGGGGTAAACATCTTGGGCCGGCTGGCGATCGGAATCTGCCAATAACGCGTGATCGGTATGCCGCCGACATAGGTTGGATTTTCCGCCTGCTCTTTTTCCCACCGATCGAAGTCGACCGTGCCGGGAAATGGCGTCATCATGACGAACTGCGCGAACGAGATTTCCGCCTTCAGCGCCAGCTCGGCAGTGGCCGTGAAAGGTAGCCGGCCGGTCGGTCGGAAGCCCGAAGATGAACGATCCCAGTACGTGGACGCCGTGTTCGCGGAAGGTCTGCAACTGGCGAACCAGATCGTCGCCTGAGCAGTTGAAATCCTTATAGACGGCCTTCAGCCCTTCGGGAGTCACAGCTTCCACGCCGACCAGTGCGCCCTTGATGTTGGCTTCGCGCATGGCATCGAGGAATTGAGTGTCCTCGGCTGCTTCCATCGTGATCTGGGTGTAGAAAACCATCTCCTTAGGAAGCTTGGCGAGTTCGGCCATCAGTTGAAAGCGCTCTTCGCGTATCTGCTCCAGTTCCGCGACGCGTGCCAGGTTGTTCTGCTGCTTTGCCAGACGCAGGTCGGTCAGCGTGACCGGGTAAAAGTTATCGTCCGCAAGCGCGATAAAGCGAATGCCTCGACGCCGGAGATCGACGATTTCGTCGACCACTGCCTGAAAACGACGCTGACGAGGCTTTTGACCGTCGGTACGCCACACTGAGCAGAACGAGCAATGCTTGGGGCAGCCGCGGACGGTCTGCACCGACGCCCACATATACTTGTCCACCTGCATCAGGTCCCAGCGGGCGGCGAGAAACTGGTCCCCCGCGATTTTGCCGCCGTCGTAAACCCGCGCCGGAGCTCCCGCAATACAATCGCGCACCACCTTGGCCCAAATCTGATCGCCATCGCCTTTGACCACACAATCTGCGGCTCCCAGTTCGAAAGGCTCCTCGGGAAAGAGTGTGGCGTGAATTCCTCCGTAAACCACCCAGGCGCCGCGCGCGGCTGCGGCTCGGCCCACTTCGTACCCACGCAACGCATTTCCAGTATGCACGCTGATTCCGACGACATCCCCTTCGTGCACGGAGTCGAGGTTGATCTGCTCCAGGGTTTCATCGACCAGGATGGGTTCGCCTGCGGAATCGGGGGTAGCGGCGGCCAGAACGAAAAGCCAGCGTGGAGTGATGACTGCCGTCCCAAAGGAATTGTCGCTGGGGTTGACCAAATGCACGCGCATCAGCACGACCTTTCGCTAAAAAAAAACTGTTGCTTGCGTCCGCTATCAGGTTGCCTGCGTGAAGATATGCGGGGTTGGCGTGGTAGCGAGTCAGATCCCCGTAAGAATGCCTAGGCCGAATGCTTGGTCCATGTTCCGCGAGAAGCTTGAAAGGACGGTGCTTCTATTCAAGGAGGGCTCGGAACGTCCTGACTAGGCTAACACGAAAAAGTAACAGTTGGCGTGAAATGTCGCTTGCGTGTCGGGGCGATTTTGCTTGCAGCCGGACTGCAACTTTGCAGATGGGGCGCGAGCTAATTCTTCGCCTGCTGAGTTGCCGGCGGCGGAGGCCCCACGTCGGTCGGCATATCGCCGGTCAGCGCCTGCATGAAGTCGATCAGGTCCTGCCGCTCTTGTCCGGTGAGGAAGTCGAGAGAGTGAACTTCCTGGTCGAGATAAGGGTTGGAATTTCCCGCGCCGACGTAGAAGTCCATCACGTCTTTCAGCGTCTTCAGGCTGCCATCGTGCATGTAAGGAGCGGTGAGCGCGATGTTGCGCAGCGTGGGAGTGCGAAACGCGCCGGTCTCCTGGGCGTCGCCGGAAATGGCGGCCCGCCCTTTATCGTTGGTCTGGTCATTGCTGAGAAGCCGACGCCGATGTTGTGGAACTTATTGTCGGTGAACAAGGCATAGTCTCGCCGATGGTATGGCAGGTTTCGCAATTGCCCTTCTTGGGATCGCGAAACAATTGCAGCCCACGGATCTGCGCTTCCGTCATGGCCGACTTGTCGCCGCCATAGTAGTAGCGATCGAAGGGAGAGTTGCCGCTGAGCACAGTTCGCTCGAACGAGGCAATGCACTTCTCGACCTTCACATATGTGATCGGGCCTGGACCAAAGGCCGCCGCGAATTGGGCAACGTAGGTTGGATCTTGCGCCAACCGCTGGGCTGCTCCATGCAGCGAGTGCGCCATTTCGACCGGGATTCGTTACCGGACCTTCGCTTTGCTTCTCCAGCGAACCGGCGCGACCGTCCCAGAACTGAAGCGTCGCGTAGGCCGCATTAAGCACAGTAGGCGAGTTACGCACTCCCTGCTTGCCGCCAACCCCGGTGGAAACGCGCCTGCCGTCGGCAAATGCCATCGCGGGCATATGGCACGAAGCACAGGAAATCGTTTTATCGGACGAGAGCGAGAAGTCGTAATACAGGCGTCGCCCCAGTGCGATGGTCTCGACGCGTGGGAGGATTGTCGGCTGGGATGGGAACTGGCGGAAGTCCCAGCGGCGGCTTGATTTCGACGACTCTGCCGATGGGTACGGCGGTCAGCCGATTGGAAGCTGCATACCAGAAAAGCAGGCCCGCAACGGACAACGGCCAGCACAAAGCATAAAGCATGCGGCGGGAATTCATTCCGTGGTCGGACTGGTGGGCAGTGCAGGACTCGAACCTGCGGCCTTCTCGGTGTAAGCCAGACGCTCTAACCAACTGAGCTAACCGCCCCAACGTCCGTGTGCGCAACGGGACAACACTTTGAGTCTAAATAGGGGCTACGGGGGCGTCAAACCTGCGATTCCAGGGCAAATGTGCCGCGGATTTAGCACGAATATTCACGAATCTGCGTCGAAAGGACGAAAAGATCGAGGATTAAGGCCGATCTGTGCCGGGTAAATCCGTTGCCAGGTCAACCGCAACCCCCGAGGACTGGACCGCAGATCTGCCCAAATATTCGCCGATTTCGGACCCTTATTGCGCGATTTTCTCGCTTTTAGACCCTCTGATCTGTGTTAATCCGTGTAAATCCGTGGCGAGAGGTTTTTGCTGACTGCTGCAAAAGCCCGGCGACTATCAAATTCGCGGGCATCTTTTGCGGCTTCTCTGGAAACTAAACAGTTCGGGCGCAAAGTGCTAGAAGCTTGGCCGATCCTGTAAGCATCTGGCAGGTGCAACAAATGAAAGCCGTTCTCTTCGTCGACGACCACGAGGTGTTAGCGCGTTTGAGCTGCGAAATTCTGGAGAGCCAGGGCTATCGAGCGGTTTGCGCCTACAACGCGCACGATGCTCTGGAGAAGTTTCAGCGCGAGAAATTCGACATCCTGGTGACCGATTTCAAGATGGACGGAATGAACGGCCTCGAACTGGCGCGACGGGTACACGACACCCATCCGGAGATGCCCGTCATCATCGTAACCGGCTACGCAGATGTCGATTCAGGCAAAGAAGCTAAGGCGGTTTTGCAAAAAGAAGCCAATGTTTCCGGCCCTATTGGATAAAATCAGGTGCTATCTAGGGGAATCCGAGGCGGCTCCTGCGGCCTGAACGGGTTCGGGCCGGGTGAGAGCGTCACGCTGACCGGCGATAAATCCCGCCGATTTCCGTCAGTTTCAGACCGAAATACCCCGGAAGTGTCATCCTTTCTGAGGTAATCCGCACGATTTGGCGTCGTCCATCCTGCTAGAATTTTACTGTTATGGCATTCCCAACTGATCGTCCCCGCCGCCTCCGCCGCACCGATGCGATGCGTTCCTTCGTCCGCGAAACCCGTCTCAGCCCGGAAGGATTCGTCTATCCACTGTTTGTCTGCCCCGGCAGAGGAGTACGCAAGGAAGTGCGCTCCATGCCCGGCGTCTTCAATCTTTCCGTCGACGAAGCGGTGAAGGAGTGCGCCGAGGTCAAGTCGCTGGGCATCCCCAGCGTCATTCTCTTCGGTCTTCCGGAGACGAAGGACGACATCGCGACCGGCGCGTGGGCGGATGACGGCATCGTGCAGAAGGCGGCCCGAGCCATCAAGCGCGAGGTGCCCGGCCTGCTGCTGATGGGCGACGTTTGCCTGTGCGAGTACATGTCGCACGGCCACTGCGGCATCGTCGAAACTAGGCGGACTATCCAAGGCGCGCGGAGGCCGCGCTCTGCGCGAGTTGGAGTCCAAGGGCAAGCACGTATCAAGTCAGCGCGCAGTCGGCGCGGCTACATCGCCGTGCGCGGAGAATTACGAAATCCTGAACGACGCCGAGCCTCGAGCTGCTGGCCAAGACTGCGGTCTCGCAGGCGCGAAGCGGGAATGGACATCATCGCCCCCTCCGACATGATGGACGGCCGTGTCGACGCCATCCGCACCGCGCTCGACGACGCCGGCTTCGAGAACATTCCCATCCTTTCTTACGCGGCAAAGTTTGCCAGCGGATTCTATGGCCCATTCCGCGAAGCCGCCGATTCAGCTCCGCACTTCGGCGATCGCCGCTCCTATCAGATGGATCCGGCCAACCTGCGCGAAGCCATGCGCGAGATCGAACTCGACCTTGAGGAAGGCGCGGACATGATCATGGTGAAGCCGGCGATGCCGTATCTCGACGTGATCCACGAAGCGCGCATGCGCTTCGACGTGCCGCTCGCGGCCTATCAGGTCAGCGGCGAATACGCCATGATCAAGGCCGCCGCGCTCAATGGATGGATCGACTACGAGCGCGTGATGATGGAGTCGCTGCTGTGCATCCAGCGCGCGGGAGCGTCCATCACGCTCGACCTATTTCGCCAAAGAAGCCGCCGATTGCTGGGATAAAATGACAGGATCGGCCGATGCGTTTACATCACACAGGAATCGTAGTGCCTGACATCAAGGTTCACGGCGAGAAATATGCCGCGGCACTTGGATTGTCGGCGACAACCGAGATTTTTCACGATCCCATACAAAAGGTCCTGGTACAGTTCTGGGGCGGCGAAAAGTCCGAGAGTTCGTCGAACTGATTGAGCCGACCGGGTGAAGATTCGCCAGTGTGGCGCGCATCGCAAAAAGGCGGCGGCTCCGAGCACCTCTGCTACGAAACTGCTGACATCGAGAAAACCCTCGAAGAATCGCTGGCCAAAGGAGGGGCAATGGTGCGGCCGCTGGCATCGGCGGCTGCGTTCGGCGGAAGACGAATCGCTTTTCTGTACTTCCTCGAGCTGGGCTTGATCGAGTTGCTCGAGACGCCCGAGTACGCGAAGCCTGCTTCCGAAACTGTCCTTAGAATGCCTTGTACACCAAGTCGGGTGCGGACTGCCCGGCCAGCAGCGTGACGGCCAGTAGCAGAACCGCAAGTCCTGCAGTTCCAGGCGGCCCGCGCGTACACCGACGCGACGGCCGGCATGCCATCGAGTTGCACGCGCGAAAATCCGCGCACGCACCTTTTCCCAGACAGCCAGAACCACCGTCGCAGCCACGAAGATGACCAGCCACACCGCCATCATTTCGGCCAACCCCAGTCGCTTATAAAGAATGTCCATCTCTTTCCAGGTCGACCAGAACCACACCAGAGAGAAGGTGAAGTAAGTAAACGTCGAGACCACGGGCAAGCGCCTGATACATCGGCTGTGCGGCGATCTTCCGGTAACGCTGCCGACCTAACCACTTGGCGAGCAGGATCTGGTAGAGCTTGTTCAAGCTCATTCCCAGACCGAGCAGCAGGCCGTAGAAGAGGAACTCCGAGGTTTGGCCGTGCCAGATGCCGATGAGGGCAAAGGTAACGAAATAAGCCAGCACCGCCCAGAACGGTTCGAGTTTGACCGACGTGAAGCGCCGCATGAGAGTCAGCATCATGGGGTTGAACACGTAGCGCTTCAGCCAGTTGGAGAGCGTGATGTGCCATTGCGCCCAGAAGTCGAGGAAGTTTCTGGCTGAGAACGGACGGTTGAAGTTCTCCGGCAGGTGGAAACCGAGCAGCTCGCCAACTCCGATGACGATGTCGATGTAGCCCGAGAAGTTGCAGTACAGAAAAATCGGGTAGAGGCCGAACACCAGAATCCCGGAGGTGAGCTTGGCCGCCGGATGCGAGGTAGTGAGCAGCACATCCGTAGCGTTGTCGCGCAAGCGGGCCGCGACCAGCGCCAGCACGTTGGTTTTGATGACTCCGCGCAGAATGCGCTCCAGTGCGGGAACGACGACGGCGTAATCCAGACCGGCATTTTCGAAGAGGCCGGGCGTCGCTTTGAAGTCCTGATAAAGCTGAATGGGGCCCGTGACCAGCGTCGCGAAGCTGCATGTGTAGTTGAAATACGTGATCGGGCCGATGTTCTCTTCGATTTCGCCGGAGCCGCTATCAATCTGCAAATGCAGAACGCGGAAGAAAATGTAAGAGAGGCCGATGGTGACGTAAGCGAAATGCAGAAAGCTTGCGGACGGTACGAAAGAGTACTTTTTCAGCCAGATGAACGCGCCAATGGTCACGACCAGCACCGGCCAGAAGAAAACGTTGCTTTTTGAGCGAACCAGTTGCATCCCGAGGTAGCCCCACAGCAGAAACGCAACGAAGGGAATGTAAGACTTCGGCTGCAATGAGAAGGTCGCGAGAAATGCCAGATTGGCGAGCAGAAGAATGAGCTGGTGCCATCGGGCAGATCGAGTCAGGTGGTAGGCGACAATTACGCCAGCCGAAAACAGCAGGAATGGAAAGGCTGCGTCCATGGGTCGTCCTTCCTACCTTTGATTTTCCAGCGCCGACAGTATGGCCTTGCCTGCTACGCGGTAACCCTCCGGAGTGTAGTGAGCCGGAAAGGAGTAGAAGTACCGGGCGTTCTCGCTGGCTCGCGCCGCGGGCAGGTCAGGGAAGGCCGGGGTCGAGATCGATGACTTTAATGCCGAGGCGGGCAGCGATGGCAAGCACCCGGCTGCGATCTTCATCGTGGCGGCGACGAAGCGCCGGAGTGTAATTTGCGATGCCCGGGTAACGCGCCGCATCCGGCCAATACACCAAGCGTCATCTCCCCGCCCCATGCTTGCACCTCTCGCGACCCCTCCTGCAAAACCCGCTCGAAGAGCGGAACATTAAACTCGATGGGTTTCGGGGGATGCAGCTTTGCTCGAAAACTGAACCCCAGCGTGCGAACGTTTTTCAGCACCAGGAAATCTTTGAGGCTGGTTGGCCAGCTATGCGCGTGCAATTCCTGACGTATTCCGGAATCGACGTAAGCTTCGATCGCTCTGTCTAACTCTGGTTGCTTCTCCATCAGCTTTTGCGAGAAGTCAGGATCGTCGACGTAGCGCAGCATGAACGCCGAGTGGCTCTCCACGTCCAGATACTGCGGACTATGCGATTCGGAGTAGATCCAAAGCACTTCTTTAGGTTTGGCATATCGTAAGTACTCGCGAATCGAGGCCAGCGTAAAAATAGGTCCGTGACCGCCCGCCCCCAGTGTGACCGTTGCCGGGAATTTCGCTCTCAGCTGGCCGGCGACGCTGTCGGCTTGCGGAACGCATTCACCCACGGCATTCGAATCTCCGACCATCGCGATATCGATCGAGTTCTGCCACAGGCCCTGGGGATTGGGGAATCCGTGCTCGTCGGTCTGGTACGTCAGATACTGTCCGCCCTCGTTGCAGGCGACGACGAACACGTCGGAGTGACCTCCCAACGGTATGGTCGCTTCGCCGTCAACTTTCAGCGGATCGCCCAGCAACAAATAAGGATAAAAAGGCGGATATGCATTTACGCCCTGGCTGCGGTACTCGAGAATCGCTTCCAGTCGCGTACGCGGGTCGTAAGGAATGCCAGCGGCTGCGGCGGCGGCGCGCACCTCGCGCTGTAAGGGAAGGTCGTCGTTATAGAGCGCTCGCGAAATCAGCTCCGCCGAATAGAGTCCGGCAACCGCGCCGACCATGAGTGCGGCTGCAAAGATTCGGACTGCCGGTCTGGCGGCCAACAACACCAGGCAGCACAGGGCCAGCACCGCGGGCCCAACTTTGACATACAGAGGTTTTTGGGCGTGGACAAAGTAGGCCGACAGCAAAAGCAGGACGACCGCTGCCAAAACTAATACTGCATTGGCCGCTCGGGTCAGGGAGCGTCGCTGGGCAGTGCTATCTCGCGTAATTGTGGCGGTCGAGCTCATCTTGGCTACCGGTCGAACCGATTATATTTTGGTGGCTTGCTACTGACCCTGAAGAGCGATGGAGGCGCGACCAAGGAAGCCCTCGGACCGAACTCGCATCGGGCACGGCTCAACCTTGGCGGTGGCTACATCCAGCTCCCACATTGTCGTACCATCGGAGCGGCGCTCGATCTCGGTGAAGCCGAGTTTGCTGTAATGCTGCTCGACAATCTTGTTCCTGTCGGTCGGCCGGTAAACCCCAATCAGCTTCTGAACCCCACGTTCGGAAGCGTGCTCCAGAATTTCGCGTAGCGTCATGGTCTCGACGCCGCGGCCCAGCACGCGGCAGCTCATCAGCCAGGTATCAATGTCCCAATTGCCCTCCGGAGTGGCACGGCAGATGACGACGCTGATCATGCCATTGTCTCCGAAGGTGTCGGTCAGGCGGACTTGCAGGGTGAAGCAATTGGGATCGCTTTCCATCTCCGCCACTTCCGCTTCGGTGTAGCGGCGCGTGGTCAGGTTGAACTGATTCGACTTGTTGATGAGCTGCGCGATGCGCGCGCGTCCGGTCTCGTTGAACGGCTGGAAGGTGATTTCCATGTCGAGCGAGGCAAGGTACTGGTTCAGATCGCCGACCTGCTTTTGTAATTCAGCGCGACGAGCGTTGCCGTCGTAGTACGCGGCGCGACTGAGGTCCTCCTGCGAGAACGTCGCGAGTTCGAAATATCCGGCGGCGGCCAAGGTTCGAGCGTACAGCGCGGGATCGCTCGGCATCTCCGGTACGGCAACCTGCGGCAGCGCTTTGCGAACCAGCTCGCGTTCGAAGGGATTGTCGTCCACGAACACCAGCGACTCCAGTCCGAGCGCGAGCTCCTCGGCGATGGCCTTGATGTTGGTGGCCTTGTCGCTCCAGTTGGCCTGGAATACGGCGAAGTGCTCTTCGCGCAGCAGCATCTCGGGATGTTCGCGAAACGGCGAGCGCGCGACGTTGTCTTCGTTCTTTGACGACACGGCGAGAACGACGCCGCGCTCGCGCAGCGCGAGGCAATAGCGCTGCAGCGCGAGGTAAGCTTCGCCGGCCGCATCGCCCTGGGCGACCTGAATGCCCTTCAGTCCGTCGTCGCCGATCACGCCGCCCCACAACGTATTGTCGAGGTCGAGCACGAGGCAGCGCCGGCTCTTCCCACGAAGCGCCGCGATGATGCGGCAGACATGGTCGGCGTAGAGGGGCAAATAAGTTTGCGAGAAGGGAAGCTTCGCCAGGTTCCATTCGGAAGGCGAGAACCAATTCGCCAGCCCAACGGTTTCGGCCAGGCCAGCGACGTCCAGCAACACGTCGGAGGTTCCCAGAATCGATTCGGCCAAGCCTTGATTCACCGAATCAATCAGGTTGCGCTGCGCTCCCGGAAGTACGCGGTCGAGCGAGCCCATCAGCAGTTCGGGAGGAGCGGCGAGGTTCTGCACGATGCAGGTTGCGCCACTATTCTGCTGAATGCCGTTGCGAATCAACTGAACGTGACCCAGAACGGTGTTGACCGTGGCTTGAGCTTCCGCGGGCTTGCCGAGCGTGAGCTTTAGCGGAACCCCTCGCCAATCCAGCGCAATGAGCACTCCGTGCGGCTTCGAGCGATTGATCGCCGAATCGGGATTCAGGCTTTCCTGCACCGCCTGGTCATAACCGGCGGCAACACATTCCAGCGCGATGCCGTAGCGTGCCGCGGTTGCGGTGAGCGCGGGGACGATGAAATCGACCGTGGCGTTGCTGATCAGCGCAAGGCGGTACTCGGATCAGGGCTCGAGCGAGTTTTCTTCGGACCGCGCCGATGAGATGACCTTGGCAAGGCGGATGAGTTGATTCTCGTCCAGTCCATACGAGGCAAGGTCGCGGACGCGAGCGCCAAGGGACTCGGGATTCTTTAAGGCGTCCTTGCATTGCGAGCTGAAGTTTTCCGGAGCACGTGGCAGCCACGACAATTCAGAGTAAAGGGCCGACATGTTTTACTTCCTGGCAGGAGCCGCAAGCTTGCCGTCAATCAAGGCGATGAGCTGGCCGACATTTTTCAGATTGCCCACCTCAACCGCGTTGAATTTGATTCCCATCTTTCGCTCGATGGTCAGCAGCAGGCGGACATGAGCCAGGCTGTCCCACCCATCGACATCGGCGGCGCTTAAGTCGGGCCGCAACACAATGCTGTCATCGTCAAAAACGTCGTGGAAGACCTGGGTGAGAGTCGCTTGAGTTTGTTCTGTCATAAGTCAGAAATCGCCGGCGCTAGCGGAAGGTGAGCCGTCCCGAGGCCATGATACACAACCCGTCGCAACGGCTATGTGCAATTCTGGCGCTCGCAATGTGGCACTCCGAAACCGTTGAACTTGCCCATGCCCGCAATTTAGGCGGCAAGCTTAGTCGGCAGCTTCCAGTCGCACGTCGCCCGGCGAAATTGGTCGTACGAACACATCGACGGCCTGGCGATAAAATTCTTCGCGGTCCGCAACCGGTTTCCACCCCAGCTTCTGCTTGGCCAGCGAACAATCGAGTTGCGTGGCCAATGAACTACCGCGCAGATCGCGGAATGGCACCATCATATTGTCCGGTTTCTTGACGGCCTTCTTGATCAAGTACCGGCTGAGTTCCCCGCCGCAGATTCTCCACATGCCTCGGGGATAGAACCTGAAGTTGCGCCGCGTGCGCTCTCGCAACACCGAAACAAATTCGGCAGCAGTGGGGCGAACGTCGCCGGCCAGATTGAACGTCAGACCCTCGATGCCAGGGGCATCTTTTGCCAGCAGGAGAGCCTGTGCCACGTCATCTACCAGCACGCAGGGCAGTGGATTCTTGCCATGGCCGAAGCCCATCACGCAAATGTCCGACACGCGATCGCCCAGAGCGGGATGCACCATGATCCCTCCCGGCCCCATCACGACGGCAGGACGGGTGATCACCACCGGCAGATTGCGGGTGCGGTGCATCTCCAGCAATCGGTTTTCAACGATGCTCTTGGCTTTGCAATAATCGCCGCGGTCCTGGCGTCCAAAATCGTTACCCAAGGTGGCTTCGGTTGCGGTGCACGACTTGCCGAGATAGAGAGCGGCCGTGCTGCTGACATAGATCAGGCGGCGCACACCATTCTCGAGACAGGCTTCGGCGACGTTGATGCCGCCGGCGATCACGCCGCGCTCCCAGTCTTCCCAGAACATGCCGACCGGCATCGCGAGATCGTAGACCACCGAGGCGCCGGCAAGCAGCTGCGATATTTGCGCCCGATCGGTGATTGCGCCGGAGCGATACTCAACCCGGGGGTTGGTGCTTTCACGAGCGCCCGACGAACGGCTCACGACGACGACATGGCAACCCTGATTCGCCAGCAGAGCGGTCAACCGCTTACCGATGAATCCCGCGCCTCCGATAACCACGACCCGCTCAGACTGCGACAACCGATTCCTCCCTCTGTTCCGCAAACTCCAACCCGGTCGCAATGGTCATGTGGCATGCTTCCACCACCCGGGTGCCTTCTGCGCCGTCGATGCGCGGGGTCCTGCCGGCGGCGAGTGCCCGATAGAATGCTGCAATGCTGGAACGGAACGAGAAACTCTGCTGCTCATAGCGCGGACCGAAGCCCACCGCTCCCAGCGAGTACGCCTTGATGGCGCTTAGGTTGCGCCGTGCCATCGCCCAGGAATTCCTGAAGCCGTTCACCATGTCATCCATGCGCAGGTAAGGCGTCTTCTCCAGGATCTGAATCGTGTTTCGACGAATGTCGACGAAGGCCTGTGCGTCCTCGCCTATGACCAGCACGGTAATCGCGGGATAAGCGCCGCCAACCGAGAAGGTGACCTGAGCATTCCCGCGCTCACACACCAGCGAGGTCTGCCAATGCTTGAAGAATCGCACGCCGTTCGTAAGGGTGATTTCTCCTGAAACGGCGGTGCTTGCCTTGGTGGCGCGTCCCAGCAATCGAATGGGAATCGACATCGGGTGAGGCCCGATTTCCAGCATGATGCGTTCCGGGCTGCCGAACATCCAGTGGCTGGCGACCACTTTCTCGATACCAGGCATGGGAGCGGTAAACATCACCTGTACCTGCTCGATGGCGCCAAAGCGGCAGGCGCGGATGGCCTCGATCAGTTCCAGGAATGCCGGCATGAACACCACGTTGTGATTCACGCCGATCTGTAAGCCGTTCCGCTGGGCGAGCGCCTCTAAGCTTTGGCACTCGTCCACGGTGACGCAGAAGGGCTTTTCCATGAATAGATGGCAGCCCGCGGCCAGGCACTCTTCGCCCGCGCTGTAGTGCAGCTCCGGCGGCAACAGGACATGAACCACGTCGGGCCGCGTCTCGCGCAGCATGGTCTGCAGGCTGTCGAACACGGCAGGAATCCCATATTTCTTCTGAATGGCCTGGGCGCGATCGAGGTTGACGTCACAGACAGCCACCGTCTCGACGAGGTCGGGAATGGCCTGGAGAGCTGGACCGTGACCCTCCGATATGTTTCCTGCGCCGAGAAGGGCGACGCGGTATCGCGGTTTCGGGTTGATGGGGCCGGATTGCGGGATAACTCACCTCTTGACCGCGGTTTCAAGTAAGCAGCACCGAGCAGAACTTCATTGTACTCAATAAATACCGGTCGAATGTTAACGAAATTTGCCAGTTCATCCATCACTCAGTACACGGATACTACTTCTATCGGCCCTTGAGGTTGAAAGGGTAATGTTCAAAATTGGAAAAGGCGGCGTGGGAGGACGGAGTCCAATCTCCGGCCGATGGCTGCCTGGGTTCTTAGGCGAAGCGTTTGCGCTGTGAGAACAGGCCGATGAGGCCGCTGCCGATCAGCAGCAAGGTCCCCGGTTCGGGCGTCAGGTACATGAATTCCTGATCGCCGTTCTGGTCCTGCGCATTGGTCGGCGTAACGATCTCAACACCGGAGAAGTCCATGTTCGACACGTCGGTAGTGAGTGCCAGATTGTACCAGTAGTCCGGACCGAGACTTCCAGACGGCGTGCCTCCCATATCGACGTTAGGATCAAAGATCTTCCAGACTGCGAAATTGATATTTCCCCACTCGTTCTGATTGCTGCCGTTGATCTGCATCAACAGGAAGCCGGCCTCCTGGTACGCGGTCAAGTTGCCGAATCTGGTGTTGCTCAAATCGCCGGTGCCAAGGTTGGTGAGGTTCGCCTGCCAGGTGTCACCCACGTTGGAGGTGTGAAGGTAGTCGTCGCAGATCATTGCGGTTTCCGGTCCGTTGTTGATGGTCAGGTAGTAGGGATAGGTGTACACCCCGTTCTGACTCTGTCCGCCCAAATCAGCGAATCGTACTTCCACCGGGTCGGCGAAGGCGGCCGCGGCGGCGCCCACAACGAACAGTACTGCCACCAGAAATTTCAGTGCTTTTGCTTTGCTCATGTCTGTCCCCTTTTTAAGTGTTCCGAAAGTTCAAAGTGTTCGAAACTCACGGTGACAAAGGGCAAATGGGCAACCACCTGTGGTCGGCCGGATGTAGAGTCAATACGCGAGGGTTACGCCGACCGTCGGTCTTGGGCGAGCGGTGGCAGATGCAGGAACTTGCACACAAGTGGAAGTTAAGCGAGGGGACGGGGATGAATGTCGTACTGCCTGATCTTGTAAAGCAGGGCTTTATAGCTGAGGTTGAGCATCAGGGCGGCACGCTTGCGGTTCCAGCCGGTGTCTTCGAGAGCGTTGGAGATGGCTTCTACTTCGGCCCCGCTCTTGACCGTGCGCACCATTTCTTTGAAGTCGGGTTGCTGGGCGACGGCCTTTGCGAGGTCGGGCCGGTTTGTTTCGTCCTCAAGTTCCCGGATTGCGGAGTCTTCATCGCCCAGGACCAGGTATCGCTTGACGAAATTCTCCAGCTGCCGAATATTGCCCGGCCAGGAGTAGTTTTCGCAGGCGCTGAGCAGGCGTGGGGAGATGGGCAGGATGGGACAGGCATAACGCTCCGCCACGCGCAGCAGGAAGTGGCGAAGCATCATCGGAATCTCTTCCTTGCGCTCGCGCAACGCAGGCATGCGCAGCACGAAGCTGCTGAGGCGGTAATACAAATCCTCACGAAAGCGCCTCTCGGCAATCGCTTCCGTCATGTTGATGTTGGTAGCGGCCAAGACACGAACATCGACCTGCACGGAGCTGCGGGCTCCCAGGCGGCAAAATTGACCGTCCTGCAACACCTGTAGCAGCTTGGCCTGCAAGGCCGGAGACATTTCACCTATTTCGTCCAGCAGCAACGTCCCTTTATTACAGAGCTCGAACTTGCCGGGCTTGCTCTTGTTGGCTCCGGTGAACGCTCCCGGCTCATAGCCGAACAACTCACTTTCCAGCAGATCATTGGGCACAGCGGCGCAATTTACTTTCAGGAAGACACGATTGGCACGCGCCGAGGATTTATGGATCAAGTGCGCCAGGACTTCTTTCCCGGTGCCACTTTCGCCCAGCAGCAGCACCGGGAAGTCGAACCGCGCCACCTGCGTGGCCTGGGCGCGAAGGGCCTGCATCTGAGGTGTAGCGGAGAAGAAGAGCACTCCGCCGCCAAGGTCGACTGCCTGTCCCGCTGCCATCGAACCCGAAGCCGAATGTTGCAGGCAGAAACGCAACACTTCGTCCATCTCCTCTTTCTGGATAGGCTTCGAGAGATAGTCTTGCGCTCCCAGGCGCATCGCCTGCGCGACTTTGCGGGTGTCGCGAACGCAGGAGATCATCACCACCCGACTGAGCGGACTCGCTTTACGGATTCGCTTAAGGGTTTCGAGTCCATCCCAACCGGGCATGACCAAATCCAGTAGAACGACGTCTGGCGGCTTTTGCCGGACCTTATCAACCGCTTCCTCTCCGGTAGCAGCGGTGCTTACCTGGTAGGAGTCCAGTTCCAGTGAAGTTTGCAGATACTTCCGCAGGCTGGGCTCGTCGTCGACAATCAATATGTGGCCGGCGCTCATTGGGTGTCGCACTTGTGCTGCTGGGGGTTCAGCAGCAGAAGAAACGAAAACTTGCTGCCATGGCCGGGATCACTCTCGACCCATATTTTCCCCCCGGCGGCCTGTACCAGCTTGCGGGCAATCGCCAGTCCCATCCCGTAGCCCTCGGCGCGCGAGCCCTCATGGGTCAGGCGGAAGTAATCTTCGAAAATTTCCTGTTGAAACTCCGGTTCTATGCCCGGCCCGGTGTCGGCTACGAAAATTCGGCAACAGTTGGGGATGCCATTAGCGCGGCGGCGGCGGTCAACCTGCGGCTTGCTTTTTGCGGCTCTGCGTTCCCAGAAGTACGGCTCGGCGTGCAGCCACACCGTGCCGTGCTCAGGGGTGTATTTGATCGCGTTGTCCAGCAGATTCGAAACGATGTGCTGCACCTTGAACCAGTCAAACCGGAAGGGCGGCAGTTGCTCGCAGGGAAGGAAGTAAAACCCCATGACTTTATCGTGGAACCGTTGCTCCCACAGCCCGGCAATTTCCTCGATGCAGGTGTTGATGTCGCCTTTCTCATAGTGCATCTGCAGGCGCTCGACCTTCATGGAGGCGTAGGCCAGCAGATTGTGCACGAAGTTCGACAAGCGCAGGCCGTTCTCCCGTATTTCGGTCAGCACCTCGATCTGTTTGTTGGTGAGGGGACCAAGTTTTTTTGCCAGGAGCAGGTGGAGATATCCGTCGATCACGGTGAGCGGAGTCTTCAGTTCATGAGCCGCAGAGGCCAGCGCCTCGCGAAGATCGGTAGTTTGTTCTTCATCGTCCAGTGACTGAAAGGTTCGATTATCGCTGGTGACGCACGAGGAATTGGCATAGACTGTAGCCACTGCGCTCCCCCTTGACGGTTGTCGTTTCCGGCCTAAAGAGGCCCATAAGCTCTCTCTCGACAATACGGGTGAGAAGGTTTAGCTGTGCACTGGTGCGAGGTGCTCGATGGCCGCCCACAAAGCGCACGGAATTGCGGTCTCCGGCCAGAGCTACGATTGCCATCGCCGCGATTCCAGCACAACCGCGTGGTGCAGAATGGTTTGGAGCCCAGCCGCCCTCATGGCGGGTGGCGTTCGAATTGCTTAAGTAGATGGGCCTATAGGGGTCAACTTGCATACTGAAGAAACCCGGCGACGGAAATGGGATCGTCTGCCGATTTCCATCCCGATCTTCGTGCGCGCCAACCAGGATAGCGGCGAAGAACTCCTCGAATTTGCCACGGCGTTGAACTTATCGGCCGGTGGAGCGTTGCTGGCGTGCCGCAAGCACGTCGATCCAGGCACCCCGGTGAGGCTCGAGATCCCGGTCGCCCTGGCGAACAAAGCACAACTCCCGCGCTCGCTTTCTCTGCTGCATGCCAAAGTTTTACGCTGCACGCCAGACCGCCAATATTTCCTGCTGGGCCTGGAGTTCCGAACTCCCCTGCTGGATGGAGTGGAGAGCGATCGAGTGCAGTAGCGGCGGGGGCGAATCCCTACCGCGAAGATGAAAGATTTTTCATTTGTCGCCAGTACTACGGTTTGAATTCTTGAATTTTTAGCCGACCAAAGCTGAGTCTGTGGTAGAGTAATGTACTCAGCTTCAGCGGCTTACAATCCAAATTGCAACTTGAGACGACTCTGACCCGGGTTGGCGCAAGAAATGCAATTTCTTGGTACGAAGTTCCACATTCGAGAAAAAGGGTTCCGGGTGACTGTGCTGGCGAGCACCAACAACGAGAGTGCGACTGCGACTCCAGCATTGCCCCCCGAGTCGGTCATCTTTGGCCAAACTCCTGTCATGCAGGACGTTCGGCATAAGCTGCAGCGGGTTGCCGGAGCCGATATCTCGGTTCTGATTTCAGGTGAGAGCGGCACCGGCAAGGACATCATCGCCCGGCTGCTGCACGCCTACTCCCCCTGGGCCAAGGGGCCGTATGTAAAGGTAAACTGCCCGGCAATTCCGGGAACCCTGCTGGAGAGTGAGCTGTTTGGATATGAGAAAGGGGCGTTCACCGGTGCTTACGGCACCAAGCCGGGGCGGGTCGAAATGGCCCACCGGGGCACGCTTTTCCTGGACGAAATCTCCGAACTGGCTGCCACTTTGCAGGCTAAGCTATTGCAGCTGTTGCAGGATGGCCAGTTCAGCCGTATAGGGGCGCAGGAAGACAAGCGAGTTGAGGTCAGAATCGTTTGCGCCACCAACCGGCACCTGCAGGCAGAGATCGAGCACGGCAGATTTCGCGAGGACCTGTTTTATCGAATTGCGGCGATGACCATTCATTTGCCGCCTCTGCGTGAACGCGCTATTGATTTGCCGGTAATTTGTGAATATCTTCTTCAGTACTACAATGACAAGCTGAACGGGCGGGCGCCGATGTTTCGGTCGGCGCTTCTGGCAAAGATGCAGCGGTATGCGTGGCCGGGCAATGTACGCCAGTTGGAAAACCTGATCAAGCGGTACGTAGTGATGGGCTCCGAAGATGTCATCCTGAGCGAGCTGCTTCAGCCGGTCGAAAATGACTCGCTGGATGACTTTGTTTTCAACGGACCGATTTCGTTGAAGAAGCTGACCCGTCAAACAGTGCGGAAGATCGAAGCCAAGGTCATTCTGAACGCCTTACACGCCAACAATTGGAATAGAAAAAAAGCCGCGCGCTCGCTGGATATCAGTTATCGTGCGCTGCTGTACAAACTTAAGGACGTGGGAATTCCGACGCGACGCTCGCTTTCTGTGCCGAAGCAAAACGGCGATAAGGCGCAGGGCTGAAAAACACAAGGATAAATTATGGAACGTGGTCCCAAAACGATCTGGTTAGCGGTTCTGGCATTCCTACTTTTATTAAGTCCGTTGGTGCGGCAGGCAAGTGCCCAGGATGATAGTTCCAGCAAACCTGCCCCAGCTACTGCGGCGCCTGCCACAACTACTCCGGCGCCTGCCACAACTACTCCGGCGCCCGCCGCCGATACTCCGGCCGCAACCCCGACCACCACTCCCTCCGTGGATGTCGCCAAGGCCCAGCCCTCCAGTCCGGATACCCCTCCCCAGCGCGTCTCGCCCGCCAAGCCTGATTCCTTTGTGATTGGGGCGGAAGACATACTGTCGATCAACGTGTGGAAGGAGCAGGAGCTATCGCGGCAAGTACCGGTCCGCCCTGATGGCATGATCTCGCTGCCGCTGCTGGGCGATGTCAAGGCCTCGGGACTTACTCCTCTGGAACTGCAGGACCTGCTGACGGCCGACTTTAAGAAGTACGTTTCGGATCCTCAGGTCACGGTCATCGTGACCCAGGTGAACAGCCTCTCGTTCAACGTGGTCGGTGAGGTCTTGAAGCCGGGTTATTATCCACTCACGCGCCGGATGACGGTGTTGGATGCGATTGCGATGGCGGGCGGTTTCCGGGATTTCGCCAAGGTGAAGAAGATTTATGTTCTGCGGGTCCAGGCAGACGGCAAAGAGCTCAGACTTCCGTTCAACTATAAGAACGTGGTCAAGGGCAAGAATGCGAGTCAGAATATCGAGCTGCACCCGCGCGACACCCTGGTTGTGCCCTAGAGGAGGATGTTGATGAAACCTCAATTCGGGCTGTGTCTTTTGTTGTTGGTGGTGGGAGTCGTTATGGGCGCCTGGGCGCAGGATGAGGCGCCCCCGCCGGCTCAGGCTCCTGCTCCGGCCACTTCGCAGGAGCCGACGCAGAGTACTGGTCCGAAGCAGCAGTATACCGAGGTTGATCCTGGCAAGTCCCTCGACTTCCTGGGTGAGGCGGTAAGCCACTCCACTCTTGCCCTGGGTATGACGCTGCAGGCAGTGTATGACAGCAACATCGCCACCTTCTCGCCGCAACGAGAGTCGCAGAACTCCTACCTGGTTTTGCCGCACATTGCCATTTCCCAGTATCGGCCCGATCTGGCGTTGAACTTCTCGTACGATGGCGGGCTGGGAGTTTATCAGCAACTGCCCAACTCCAACACCTACTCCCAGACCGCAACCGCCGATATTCTGTATCAGATGTCGTCGCACTGGCAGGGGCATCTCAGCGACCGGTACAGCTACTCCGCCGATCCATTTGGGTCTTATTACACCGTCATCGGGCAGCCGACGCCCAACAACCCAAACCCGAATATCTATATTCCATTTACCACCACCCAGCAAAATTTCGGTACCGCAGACCTGTCCGTTCAGTTAAGCAAGTACGACACCATCACGGTAACCGGTGGCGAATCGTTTCGCCGATACAGCAACTATGCCAGCAGCTACGTCTTCCAGACTGGCCTGTACAACCTCATCAGCTACTCGGGAGGCGCCAATTACTCTCACTTATTCAGCGCGCAGCTATCGGCGGGAGGGGGCTATAACTGGACATCGCTCGACTTCTCGCATGGCCAGCAGCGCTCGGGTATCAGCGCCTTTCAGGGATTTGTGAACTACCAGCTTAACAAGAGCTGGAGTCTTTCAGGCTGGGCCGGTCCGGAGTACATTACGGCGAAGACGATTCTTATCGTCTCCAACTATTACTACATCCTGTACCAGAACGACTGGGTCCCGGCCTTTGGGGCCAACATCGGATGGAAAGGTTATCGTGACTCCGTGACCCTGGGAGCGTCTCGTCAGGTAAGTGACGGCGGTGGACTGCTGGCCACCACCACCGTGTATAACGCCAACGCTGCCTATCGGCGCAAGCTGACCGCCAAGTGGGATGGCGTTCTCAGCTTCAACTACGGCTTTAACGCCTCCTTCGCTGCCAGCGAATTGAACAAACAGCTTTTCCCCAATCGCACCTACTCGGTATTGCAGTCCGCTTTGCAACTATCGCGACAATTAACCCGGCAAGTGTCGGCCAGTCTGTGGTACGCGTATGTCCGCGAGACGCAGAAGAACATTTACTTTAATGGATCTACTCCCAGCTACTTCGATAATCGAATTTGGATTTCACTCCAGTACAACTGGAATCACCCACTTGGACGGTAGAACATATGCAGGAAATTGAAGAGCAGAAATCAGCTCGTGGTGTTGATGAGTATTGGGCCATAGTACGCCGCCGCAAGTGGTGGATTATCGGACCGTTGTTCATCGGCTGGCTATTGGTGTTCGTGTCGGCTTGGATCATCCCCGCGCAGTACACCTCGGAGTCCATCATCCTGATCGATAAGACCAAGGTGCCGGACACCTTTGTCCGACCGAACGTCAAGGTTGAAATGGGCGAGCGGTTGCAATCGATCGAGCAGCAGGTGCTGAGCCGTCAGCGAATGCTCGGACTCATCAACAAGTATCACCTATATAACAGCGTGTTGACGCCCACTCCGGACGATCAGCTGAAGAAGATGCGCGCTGACATCAAGATTGAGCTGGTGCAGACGCCTACGGCTGACGAATCCGGTAAGCGTGAACTGACCGCCTTCAAGCTGCAGTACACCGGCGATAACGCCTCCGTCGCGCAACAGGTCAACAGTGCCATGGTTTCGTACTTCATTGACGAAAACGTCAAGGCCAGCCAGGCGATGTCCGAGAGCACGACGCAGTTCCTGGACACCCAGTTGAGGAACGCGCAGGAATCGCTGGCCAAGCAGGAAGACCGCCTGCGCGAATTTGAGAAGCAGCACGAGGGCGAACTGCCGGAGCAAGCCCAGGCCAACATCCAGATGATGAATGGTGCGCAACAGCAATTGGCCGGTGCCATCGAGGCCCGCAATCGTGCGATGCAGCAGCAGGCGTACTTATCTTCGTTGCTCGCCCAGTACGAAGCGGCTGGCGTCGACAACATGGGCAGCGGCAGTCCGCAGTCCATCGACCAGCAGATCGAGTCAGCCAAAACAGCTTTGGCGGACATGGAAGCCCGCTACACGCCGGACTATCCTGACGTCAAAAAGATGAAGGAAACCATCGCCAATCTTGAGGCATTGAAGCAGAAGCAGGCCGGTGGCGGCGGTGACACTTCCTCGGCAAACTCGCCCGACACGTCCGGCAAAGACAAGGCCGCGGCTCCCACCGTAGCAGCGGGAACAGCTCCTCCGGCTGACCAGGGTGGCAACGGTGCTGCGCCCGGAGGCGGTGGCGACAATTCTGCGGACTTGAGCGACGTTCGCCCCGGGACTACCCCCGGACAACTGGCAGCCATGGCTCCGGTCATGCAGATTCAGAGCGAACTGAAGTCCAATAAAATGGAAATTCAGAATCGCGACTCGCAGATCCGTTCGCTGGAGGGCAGGCTGCAGGAACTGCAAGCGCACTTAGGGGGCACCCCCTCCGTTCAGGCTGAAATGCTGAACCTGACGCGCGACTACCAGACCACGCAGAAGGATTACATGGAACTGATGGACAAGGAAAATGCGTCTGCGCTGGCCACCAACCTTCAACGGCAACAGCAGGGCGAGAACTTCCGCATCATCGATCCTCCCAGCTTGCCGGAGAAGGCGTCCTTCCCCGACCGCTTCCGGTTCTCGCTGGCCGGTTTGGCGGCGGGACTCGCTCTGGCGGTGCTGTTTGGCGCCGGAAGCGAGTACGTGGACGACCGGATCCGCAACGAGCAGGACCTGACGGAGGCCACGCCTTTACCGATTCTGGTAGAGATTCCGCCGATTCGGACCGACGAAGAAATCAGGTCTTCACGGCGAAAACCGCTGATTGCGCTGGCAGCAGCGATTTTGGTGGCGATCATTATCCCCACCGGAATCTTCTATGCGTATTACTGGGGATAGTTCATGTATAAGCAATTTTTTGGGCTGAATCGAAATCCTTTCGAGATCAGCCCAGATCCCTTTTTCTACCATCCCACGCCGCGGCATAACGAGGCGCTGGCTAACCTCCACTATGGAGTGGGAAGACGAAAGGGCTTCATCGTTATCACCGGCGAGGTGGGTACGGGCAAGACGCTGCTGGTGCGCTGCCTCCTGGCTGAACTGCGGAAGGGCAATATCGCCTTCGGCTATGTGTTCAATCCGCTGCTGTCAACGATGGAGTTTTTTCAGTACATCATGGCCGATCTCGGATTGCCTTACGCGGGACGCAGCAAGACGGAAATCCTGCTGGACTTGAATCGTTTTCTTATCCAGCGGCACGCCCGCGGGCTGATCACGGCGCTGGTGGTGGACGAGGCGCAGGACCTTCGGCCCGAGTTGCTGGAAGAGATTCGTCTGCTTACCAATCTGGAGACCTCGCAGCAGAAGCTGTTGCAGATCGTACTTCTGGGGCAGCCCGAACTGGACAGGGTGCTGGATTCTCCCGAGTTGCGCCAGTTGAAGCAACGCATCGCCTTGCGCTGTCAACTGTTGCCGTTGTCGGAGGAGCAGACGAAGGCCTATGTGCTGTCCCGGCTGGAACGGGCGGGCGCAAAGCCGGAATCGCCGGTGTTCACTGAGGACAGCCTTTCGACCTTGCACGAATATTCGCGTGGTATTCCACGCATCATTAACAATCTCTGTGAGAATTCCATGGTCAGCGCCTTTGCCCGGGAACAGAAACCGGTGACCTCGGACATCATTGTGGAAGTCGCCGCCGACTTCCGGCTGACCCCGGCATCCGCCTTACCGGAAGAGCCCAGCAGTTCGGTACGCGAAGGCCAGGACAACGGAGAAGGTTTATTGCGCTCGCTGTTTCGAGCGCTACGTACAGTAGAGAGTGAAAATCTGGAAAAGCCGATATCGTCTAATGCCGTGAGGAGAGCCTAACTTATGAGCCGAATTTTTGACGCGTTGCAACGCTCCCAGGGAGAAAGTTCAACATCGCCGGCGGCAACGCCTAACCAGTCTGTACCACCCGAGGCTCTGGCATCGGCGATGGACCATGCCGCCATGACCTCGCCGGAATCTGCGGCGGCTCATGCAACGGCTGCTGCCGTACAGGCGCCCGCCGATTGGCTCTCGATTCCTCCCGAGCGCGTGCTGCACCCGCACCCGACCGCTGAGCAACGCATTGTCACCCTGAGTGACCCCAGTGGTCCTGGGGCCGAGATGTTCCGCGTGCTGAGCACCCGGTTGGCCCATATGAAAGACAAGCGTCCGCTCTCCAAGCTGCTGGTGAGCAGCGCCGTGGTGGATGAGGGCAAGTCGGTGGTTTCGGTGAACCTTGCTATGGCGCTTGCGCAACGCCCCAACGAGCGAGTACTGCTGGTGGAAGCCGATCTGCGCCGTCCGACGGCAAGCACGCTGCTGTCCTCCAGCCCCACGGTTGGTATCACGGAGTGGCATGCGGGGCGGCTTTCTATTCAGAACGCGCTTTACAAGGTCGGGGAGCTGCCAGTGTGGTTCCTCTCGGCGGGAGAAGGCATCCAGGAACCGCTGCCGGTTCTCGAGTCGCTGGAGTTTGCCAATATGATCGAAGCCATTTCGGCACACTTCGATTGGGTAATTCTGGACTCGACTCCAATGCTGCCCATGGCCGATGCCGCATCGCTGTCGCGCTTGTGCGATGGGGTGCTGGTCGTGGTTCGTGAGGGGTATACGCGTCGCAAGCTGCTGAACAAGGCGTTGGAAACCATCGAGCGCAAGAAGCTGGTCGGAACCATATTCAACGAAGCAGCCTCGCAGCAGTCGACCTATGACCAGTTCGGCGGATACGGTTACTACGACAAGAAATCGGGCCGTCACTCGGCTGCTGGGGACCAGGGGAAAGCTGCCACTGCATGATTCGGTTGTTCAATGCCTATTTCCCCACCCGGACTTTGCTGCTGACTGTAACGGAAACCGTTCTGGTCATTTTCGGCTTTGTCCTGGCGGTGTTGTTAGGGGCGGGAACAACTCTCGACGCCAATATCTACCTGCTGTATGAAAACGGACTCGGGAGGATCGGCCTGGTGGCGGCCGTCTTCCTGATCCTGATGTACTACTTCGATCTCTACAATTCCTTCGTACTCACCAACCGCCGCGAGGTGCTGACCCGCCTGGTGGGAGTTCTGGGCTGCACCTTCGTTGCCCTCGCGGTCCTGTACTACACCTTCCCGGAAATCCGGCTGGGCGGGGACGTGCTTTGGCTGGGCGTACTCTTCATGGCGGTGGCAGTGCCGCTGTGGCGTACCTTTTTTTTGTCCTCAACCGTTCTGCCCGCTTTGCTGAGCGGGCCATCATCTACGGCGACGGCCCTCTGGCGCAGCCGCTGATCGAGGAGATGGTTCGCCGCACCGAGCTGGGAGTCCGCGTCGCCGGCTTTGTTGGCGGCCCCTGCCCGATTGCCGGCATTCCCTCCTACGACTATGCCGATCTGGCCGCACTGGTCAAGCGAGAAGGGGTTCGCAGAATTATTGTCACCATGGGAGACCGGCGCGGTCGCCTCAAAGTCGAAGAGCTGCTGAAGCTCAAGGCGGGTGGCATCCAGATCCAGGACGGTCCCGAGTACTACGAATCTGCTACCGGCAGGATTCCACTGGAATCTCTGCGCTTAAGCTGGTTGCTGTTTTCACCGGGATTCCATGTTCCCGCCGGTCTTCAGATTTATAAGCGTCTGTTTTCGCTGCTGCTCGGCAGCATCGCCGTAATCCTGACGTCGCCATTAATGTTGATCGCCGCGATTGCTGTTCGGCTGGACTCGAAAGGGCCGGTCATCTTCAGGCAGAAGAGGGTTGGCGAACATGGTGAGATTTTTCACGGTGTATAAGTTCCGCTCCATGTATGAGGGTTCGGACAAGATGGACCTGAAGCCGGCGGAGCATGGCGATTCCCGCATCACTCCCGTGGGCTATTGGTTGCGGCGCAGCCGGATCGACGAACTGCCGCAGCTGTTCAACATCATCAAGGGCGATATGGCTTTTGTGGGTCCACGCCCGTTTGTGCCGGAGCAGGAAGAAGAGTGCGCCGCAAAGATTCCGTTTTATAAGGAGCGTTGGCTGGTGAAACCGGGCGCCACGGGATGGGCGCAGATCAATCGCGGGTACAACGCCACCCTGGAAGACAACAAGGAAAAACTGGCCTACGACTTGTTTTACATCAAGAACATGTCGATCGGGCTCGACCTGTACATTCTCTTTGCCACTCTTAAGATCCTGCTGCTGGGTAAGGGCGGCCGGTAGCTCTCCCGCTGCTTCGAATCTACTTCACATCTTTCATCGCCAGAAGCGAGCCGTACTCGTGGCCACTGCTGTCGACCGCGCGAGCAATCACCGCGTTGAAGGCGTCACGCAGCTCCGGATATTTGGCGACCAGGCCCTTGATTACAGCCATATTGTCCTGAAACGCAACCGCGCTATTGGTCGCATCGGCCGACTGATATCGAACACGCAGGTTCAGGTCATTGCCGATGGGCACCGGCGCCAGTTCGGTAATCTTGAAAACCTTGCCGTTGGCCGACAGATTCATCGGCGATTGGTCGGACGGCAAATCGGCGGGGCCGGGCGGATTCCATCTCCTGCGCGATCTTGTCGAGCTGCGGATTGCTCATGAAATTCACCGGAGCGAGCAAATCCCACGCTGTCAGATAGTAGAACCACGCATCGTGCAGCTGGTTCTTCGCTTTGTACTGACGCGCCTGAGTCAGGTACCACTCGCCATCGTGGCCGCCAATTGCATTCAGCCGCGGATAGTAGCCCGCAAGTTTCCAGCTTCCACCCATGTCCTGCAAAATCATGGTCAGCGTGACCGGGTCTTTGTCGCCGGAAATCTTCTGAATGACGATCGCGTAGCGTCCCGGCGGCAGACCAGGAATGGAAAACCCGACCCGCTGTGACGAATTGTAGATACCGCAATAAAAGTCGGCGCGCTGCGCGTGCTTTGAGTTGCGAAGCGTCGAGCAGGTAGGTGCCCGCCACCGCCGGCTGACCTTCGGCAAAGTACTTCTTGTTGTCGACCACGGCCTGTTCAATGCCGGCGAAGCTGCCGGCCACTGCGGGAATCGCGTTGGCCTTCAGCCCTGCGACGTCGCCCTGCGTCGACATGGTGAAGAAGCGCTGGGCAGCGCTCTCAATCGCCGACCTGGTCGCCGGGTTGAGATCGGCGCCGGAATCGCAGCTTTGAGCAGAAGCGCGGCAACTCCATGCGGCAATCAGCAGAATTGCAAATGCGAGATATGAAGCGCGACGGGATACAGCCGGAATGACGTTCATGGTGCCGATCTTCCTAAGAGGACTAACGAAATTGTGCTTCCAAAGTTCCTGTTCGTAGGATGCAAGTACCGCCCGAGCCGATGTTTTGCCAAGGCCAGTGGCCACCCGGAGCGGACTTTAACGACTCAGGTAGAATGAGGACGGTAAACGCCGACCAAGCTGGCGCGTCCAACTCAGTATGTTACGCCTTAAGCGGAAAAGCGCATTTGTGCCTTGCTTAGCAATCCTGCTGGTGGCGGGGAGTGCGTTCGCACAGACCGGCACGACCGCGCCTGCATCGCCGAGCACTGCCGCGCAGTCGGGTGCTCCAAAGCAAGTGCAACACCATTCCGCCAAGCGAACCAAGACTCCCGTGGCTGAGCCGAAAGTCGTTTCGCCGCCGCCGCAAACTCCCGAGCAGATGGCTCCTGTTGCCCCCACGGTTACGTACCAGGGCGGCCAACTGACAATTCAGTCGAACAATGCAACCTTGGCGCAGGTGCTGCGATCGGTTCAGGCGAAGACAGGCGCAGCGTTCGACATACCTGCCAGCGCGAATAGTGATCGCGTGGTTGCGCAACTCGGACCGGGACAGGCTCGAGATGTGCTGGCAACGCTGCTAGACGGCTCAAAATTCAACTACATCATCCTGGGGAGCCCGACTCAGCCCGGCGCAGTACAGAAGCTGATCCTGATGCCGCGGCAGAGTATCCCAACTACAAACACGGCGCAGACTCGGCCATCTCCGCAGCCGCTGCCGGAGGCCCAGCCGGAAGACGATTACAGTGCTCCGGAACCAGCACCGGCGGAAGAGAATTCGGCTAACGCACCTCAGCAGCCACCGGGAGGCTTCCGTCCCGGCTACGTTCCCAATCAGCCGAACCAGAATGGGGAAACTCAGGCGCAAATCGATAACAACGGGCAGCAGCAGGGTGCCAAAACGCCGGAGCAACTACTCCAGGAACTGCAGCGGATGCAGCAGCAACAGCAGCAATTTCAGCAACAGCTGAATCCCGCGAACCAGAACCAGCCACAACCCCAGCCGCAATAGAACGTTCGAACGCTATTGCTGAAACAGCGCTTTCAGCGACTCGGTAAAGGGTGCGCGCGCCACGCCGCGCTCGGTGATGATCGCCGACACATATTTGTGCGGGGTGACGTCGAACGCCGGATTCTCTACTTCCACTCCATCGGGAGCAATTTGTTTACCGGCCAGGTGCGTGACTTCAGTCGCAGCGCGTTGCTCGATGGGGATCTTGCTGCCGTCCGGCGTGGCGAGATCGACCGTCGAAGTGGGAGCGGCAACGTAAAACGGGATTCCGTGCTCTTTGGCCAGGATGGCCACGGTGTAGGTTCCAATCTTGTTGGCCACGTCGCCATTGGCGGCGATCCGATCGGCGCCGACTACCACAGCGTTGATTTTGCCCTGCCGCATGATGGCTCCAGCCATGTTGTCGGAGATCAATGTCGTGGGAATGTTGTCTTTCATCAACTCCCACGCTGTCAGACGAGAGCCTTGCAGGAATGGGCGGGTCTCATCGGCAAACACATGGATTTGCTTTCCCGACTCGACAGCGGCGCGAATGACTCCGAGCGCGGTGCCATATCCCGCAGCGCACAGGGCGCCCGCATTGCAATGGGTCAGCACGCTGCCGCTGGACGGCAGCAACACCGCGCCATGTTTTCCCATGGCTTCATTGGCGGCAATGTCTTCTACATACACGCGCTGGGCTTCGGCAATCAGCTCGCGCTTGATGTCGGCGACCGGCTGGTGGCGCAACTGCGCAAACTTACTCTGCATGCGGCGGATTGCCCAAAACAAATTGACGGCCGTCGGACGCGTCGCGCCCAGCACCTGGCAAATCTGCTCGAACTCGCGGAGCCAGCTCATCCGCGGTTTGCGCTTTGGAATCGCGCACGCCCAGCGCAATGCCCATAGCCGCGGAAACGCCAATTGCCGGCGCGCCGCGCACGATCATGGTCTTGATCGCGTCGGCCACTTCCTCATAGGTTTTGCAGGTTACGTAAACCTCTTGCGTCGGCAGCTTCGTCTGATCGATGAAGCGCACTCCATCGTCAGTCCATTCCAGTGTTTTGATTATGCTCATGTCGTTAAGAAGGATTGCGTTTGATGTGTTCTGCGCGAACGTCATTGGCGGTGAACAGAGATACGAACGGCGCCGGCGAAGCCGCTTTCTCTACGTTCGGTCGTCCAGCGGCCTCTTCCCGCTCAACCAGACACATCACACCGACGATCTCAAAGCCGTACTCGCGCGCCGCTTCGATGGCTTGAATGGTGGAAGCGCCCGTCGTGCAGACATCATCCACGATAACTACGCGCGCGGGCTTCTCGCGGAAACCTTCGATGCGTTGTCCCGTGCCATGCGTCTTCTCCGCCTTCCGCACCAGGAAGCCGTTTATGGCTTTACCCTGTTGTGCGCTAATGACGGAGGTGGCAACCACGATAGGATCAGCGCCCATGGTCAAGCCTCCAATGGCGTCGGCGTGCCAGCCGCGGTCGTCAATCTCCCGCAACACGGTTTCACCGGTCAGCAGAGCGCCCTGCGCATCCAGGGTAGTCAGCCGGCAATCGATGTAATAGTCGCTGGTGCCACCGCTCGACAACTTGAAGCTGCCCAGGCGGAACGACTTCTCAGCCAGCATCCGCAGTAGTTCCTCACGCGCACTTGCCATTCCGGCGATGCTCTCCTAACTGCCCAGTTTCTCGAGGTGGCGAAAATGATCGCTGCCAATCCAGAGTAGCGCAAACAATGTGAAGTTGTATCCGGAGTGGGTCAGCACACTGGCAGCAACTGAGTCGGTTCGCTCGCGCACAATCGTCAGCGCAAGACCCACCACGAAGATACTCAGAATCGGTGCCCATGCGTAGCCCAACTGCGCTCCATGAATGGATGCGAAAGCAATGGCAGTCAGCAACACCGCGAGCAACGTGCCCAAGCCGCGGCGCAGAGTTGGGAAAAGCATTCCGCGGAAGAACAGCTCTTCCAGAACCGGTGCGATCAAAACGCCGAAGAAGGCCATCAGATATGCGCTGCCGGCATCGTTGAAGAATTTGTCCATGGGCAGCGACTTCGGAATCGGCAGGAAATGTGCCATTCCTTGAACCGCGAAGGCGAGCACAATCCCCGACAAGTAGAACCAAATGGCTTTGCGAGTCGGCCAATTCCATCGGATGGCTATAAAAAAAGGCTCATCGCTGCGCCGACGCACGATAACCGCCATGAACCAGATGATGAGGGGATAGCTCGCGATCTGCGAGCCGACGACAATCAGTGGCTCCTGTGCCAGGTCATAAATGGAAAGCCCGTGAAAGCTACGCAGACTGTGCGCAATGCCGAGTGCGATCAGGCTGCACACGAAGATTGCCAGCACGGTGGCGCACGGGATCACCGCAACGTCCCATATCGTCCAGGCAGGAAATTCCCGTTTTGGCGGCTGGGCGAATGCTGAAAACTCAAAAGGGGTCGTGGCTTCGAGGAAGTATCTCTGCCGATGCGGGAGTGCCTGCATCCTCAGGCAACGGCCAACGGTCGCCTTCAGCCATTGGCGCCTACTTGCTGAGGAACGCTCTGACCGTTCGCCTTCGGACTGCCCGGCAACAGTTTGGCCAAGGCTTGGCCGGTATACGACTTTTTCACCCGCGCCACCTGCTCCGGCGTCCCCTGCGCCACGATTCGGCCGCCGTCTTCTCCGCCCTCAGGGCCGAGGTCGAGGATCCAGTCGGCATTGCGGATTACATCCATGTTGTGCTCGATGATGATAATGCTGTTACCCAAATCCGTTAGACGGTGCAAAACCTCGAGCAGCTTGCTGACATCGGCAAAGTGCAGCCCGGTCGTGGGCTCATCCAGCAGGTAAAGAGTCTTGCCCGTCTGCCGCTTGCTCAGTTCGCGTGCCAGTTTGATACGCTGCGCCTCGCCGCCCGACAACGTCACCGCCGACTGTCCAAGATGAATATAACCCAGCCCGACATCCACCAGCGTCTGCAGCTTCTGCTTGATCTGCGGGAAATTTTCCAGCAGCGGCAGGACATCGGCGACCGGCATCTCCAGCAGGTCAGCGATGGAGTAGCCCTTGTAACGCACGGCCATGGTCTCGTGGTTGTAGCGCTTACCGCCGCACACTTCACACAAGACGTAAACATCGGGCAGGAAGTTCATCTCGATGCGCCGTTCGCCTTCGCCCTGACAGGCTTCGCAACGGCCTCCAGCGACGTTGAACGAAAAGCGTCCCGCTTTGTATCCGCGCTCGCGCGACTCGGGCAGCATGGCATAGAGATCGCGAATTTGAGTGAAAACGCCGGTGTAGGTCGCAGGATTGGAGCGCGGTGTGCGCCCAATTGGCGACTGGTCGATGCGGATGACCTTGTCGATGTGCTCGGTTCCGCTGATCGACTTGTGCGCACCTGCTTCTTCGCGCGAGCCGTACAAATTTTTCGCCAAGGCGCGATACAGGATGTCGTTCACCAGGGTCGATTTGCCCGAACCTGAAACCCCCGTCACCACTGTCATAACTCCCAGCGGGAAGCTGACGTCGAGGTGATTCAGATTGTTCTCGCTGGCGCCGAGAATCGTGATGGCCTTCCCGTTGGGAGTGCGACGCGCGAAGCGATAGGCCACCTGCTTTTCGCCGGAGATGTACTGGCCTGTCAGCGAGCGCGGCTCGGATGCGATCTGTTCGGGTGTTCCGCTGGCCACCAGCTCTCCGCCATGGCGGCCCGCTCCCGGACCGAGATCGACCACGTAATCGGCACGGCGAATGGTGTCCTCGTCATGCTCGACCACAAGCACGGTATTGCCCAGGTCGCGCAGCGATTCCAAAGCTTCCAGCAGCCGTTCATTGTCGCGATGATGCAGCCCGATCGACGGCTCATCCAGCACGTAAAGCACTCCGCGAAGGCGAGAGCCGATCTGCGTTGCCAGCCGAATGCGCTGGCCTTCGCCTCCACTTAACGTCGCGGCCGAGCGATCCAGCGAGATGTATCCCAGCCCTACGGCATTCAGGAAGCCAAGGCGCTCAGCAACTTCCTTCAAAATGCGCCCCGCGATCTTCTCCTCCCGCGGGTTGAGACGGATTCGCGAGGCAGCGCTTCCATCGCGCGCGACACCGGCAGCGAGGTGAAATCGGCGATTGACATGCCGTTCACCTTTACCGCCCAGGCTCTCAGGCCGCAGACGCTTGCCGCCGCACGCAGGACACTTGGTGGCCGACATGTGGTCCAGTAACCATTCGCGATAAGTTTCCGAACTGCTGTCTTCCATTCCCCGGCGCAGATAAGCAAATACGCCGAGAAAGCCTCCGCGCTTTTGCTCGCCGGGCTGCGGGCCATACAGGATGAGGTTCTGCGTCTTGCGCGGAAGCTTCTCAAACGGCTTGGAAAGATCAAACCCGTAGGCGGCGGCTGCGAGCTGCAGGGTATGGATTAGATTTTGCGAGGCAGAGCCGGGTCCCAGGCCGCCTTCCAGCAGCGGCTTCGACCAGTCGGAGATCACCTTCGCCGGATCGAAATCATACTTGCTGCCCAGACCGTTGCACTCAGGACATGCGCCATACATGCTGTTAAACGAGAACGAGCGCGGCTCCAGAACCGGGACGTTGATGCCGCACTCGGGACACGCCAGCTTCGAAGAATAAAGCCGTTCATCGCCTTCGACCACCGCAACTAGCACCAGTCCGTTGGCCAACTTCATGGCCAGTTCAACCGACTGCACCAGCCGCCGCTCGATGCCCGGTTTCACCAGCAGCCGATCGACCACCAGTTCGATGGTGTGATTCTTGCGCTTGTCGAGCTTGATTTCTTCGTCCGCGATATTGCGCAACTCGCCATCAATGCGGGCACGGGTAAAGCCCTGCTGAACAAGCTTGTCCAGCTCTTTCTTGAACTCTCCTTTGCGGCCGCGCACGATCGGCGCCATGATCATGACGCGCTCTTCCGGCCTCAACTCCATCACCCGCTGGACGATCTGGTCTGCCGATTGCCGCGAAATCTCGCGTCCGCATTGCGGACAATGCGGTACTCCCACCGAGGAGTAAAGCAGCCGAAGGTAGTCGTAGATCTCAGTGATCGTTCCGACAGTCGAGCGAGGGCTACGGCTGGTGGTCTTCTGCTCGATGGCGATCGACGGGCTCAGGCCGTCGATACCGTCCACGTCGGGGCGCTCCATCTGGTCGAGGAATTGACGAGCGTAGGCGGAGAGCGTCTCAACGTAGCGACGCTGGCCCTCGGCATAGATGGTGTCAAACGCCAGCGACGATTTCCCTGAGCCGCTGAGTCCGGTGATGACCGTTAGCTTGTTCCGGGGTATTTCGACGCTGATGTTCTTGAGGTTGTGCTGCCGTGCCCCTCGCACGGTGATGCTGGTAATGGCCATCGATCCGTTTCGCTAACCTGTCTGGGCGCGCATCCTGCTTGGGAGTGATTCAGCGCAGCCCGAACTGAAATGTTCGGATAAGTGCCGGAAATCACGACCGGTACCGCTCTGGAACCTTGGCGAGGAGGTGAGCGCAACTCTACTCCGTATCTTAGTTGTCAACATCCAAAGGCGTCAACGCGCGGTAAAGTTGCATCCAGAGTAGAGGTGGTTGCTTTCAGTAGATGCTGGCCGCGGGGCGGACGCTTCCGAGGTATTGACCGGCGGCTACTCGGAATGAGACGGTGGTAATGACATCCATGTTTCTTGTCGATTCTGCTGTTACTTACGATCGTGTTTGCTTTTGCTGTGGGCATCATTCTGGGGCGGTGGGTGATTTTCGGCATTCTGCATTTCTTTGATCCGGCCAGGACGCAGAAGAGAGACTCCAGCCAACGAACTTGCCACTGCGTCCGGTGGCGACTAGTCCCGCCGTTACGGTTTTCGAAGCTTCAGTATCTCTTCCGCCACTCGCACTCCGCTGCTGAAACGCGCCATGAACGGTGGCATGGTGGCCGTCACTCTGGGTGGCTTCTCCCGCAAAAAACAGTCGATCGGCTAACGGCGTGCCAGCTCTTGCTGAGCGCCCATGCCTCCGGCAAGCACGTAACTGTAAGCTCCGCGCGAGTAGGGATCAGACTGCCAATCATGATAGTAAAAGTGCGTAAGACGCTGGGCGACGAAGTTTTCCGGTAGAGCAAAGATTCGCGCTAGCGCTCCAATTGCCTGAGAACAGAGCTCGCCTTCTTCAAGCGTTGCCTTCGACTCTGCGCATGGTCCGGCACACCAGCCCACCAGGAGTGGCAAGTGTTGCAGCGGTGCGGCAGTCCACCAGGTGGGGAAGCTCGGGTCTTCTCCGAAAATGAAGTGGGCGTCGCGCAGAGCCCGCTCGCCCATCACTTGAGGGTCTTCCCAGAAGGCGCTGTCAAACTGAAGCGTAACCCGCACCACTGGCCCCATCGCAAGCTTGGCCAGGGCATCACGTTTTTCCGCCAGCGGAGGCTTGAAGGTCACTGCGCCGAGCGGCTGTAACTCCTGCTGAAGCACGCCCAGTGGCAGCGTAACCACGACCTGCGGAGCGACGAATTCCTGCATCTGCTCTGAAGTTTCCGCTCCTGCCAACACCACGACGGGATCGCGACGCCAGTCGATTTGTGTCACGGGCAGTCGAGTCTTAATCGTTACGGTGTCCGGCAGCGAGCGCACCAGCGCCTCAAGCAGCTTGTTGTAGCCTCCGACGATATGAAACATGCGATCTTCTTCGATCTCGCGGCTGGCATGATCGCCGTAAATGATGGAATGGGTACTGATGCGCGCCGGATCGGCGGCATGAAAGCCTCCCACGAACATGCGAGCGGAGTGCTTATCGTTCTCAGGGCTGTTGGCGAATCGGGTCTCTAGCGTCTGTTCGAAGGTTTCGTCGGGAAAAGAGGCGGGATCCAGCTTGTCCAGCTTGGCAAAAACTCCCTGGCCCAGCTCATCGGAACACGGTTCGAGCGCGCCGTTCACCCTGGCAGTACGTCTGGCCGGTTAATTCATGGAGCTTAGAGCGTGTTTCTTTATGTAGTCGTCGAGCTGGGGTGGCTTGCCGTGGACGAACTCGGCGCCCAACTCGGTTGCGGCCTCGGGAACGCCGCCCGGCAAGCTCCAGACCCGGCCGCCAATCGGGCGCGCGCCTCCAGAATCAGCACTCGCAGGCCAGCGTTGCCCAGGCGCTCGGCCGCCGCCAGCCCGGCAACTCCCGCTCCGATGATGATGACGTCGTATTGTGGATTGGGTTCAGGCATATCGTGCGGGGGCAAGGATTGATGCTCCATCAAGATTACCCCTTCCGCAACTTAGACTTACAGCCGAACCCCAACAGCGATGCAAAAAGGGCGTCAAACCCCGCTGAGACAAAGCTAATCGGAGAACATCGCCTGCGCCGATTCACGCCGCTGAGAATCGCCACGACCGGACCCGCCTGGAGTGAGAGAAAGCTGAGAATCGCCTCGGTCATCCGTAACCCGTTGCGAAACACATCACGCACGAAAGTGACGCAAGTCACAGAACGATTTCGGCTTAGAGGACGAAACTGAGTCTACGGATTGGAAAGCACGGTCCGTGCGGGTGGTCTTAATAGCACTGATAAATATCCACCGCCCGTTGGTATGCGTTCATGCTTCAGGAGAAGTGATGAAAAAAGTTATATTCGCCGTCATGCTGGTCGCGCTTGCACTATTCCTTATTCTTCCGAATCTGTCGTGGGCCCAGGCTGACATCTACAAGACGAAATGTGCCGGATGTCATGGAGTAGATGGAAAGGGAACTACTGCCGGACAAAAGATGGGAGCACCTGCGTTCTCATCCGACAAAGTCCAAAAGGCTTCCGATGCTGAGCTAGCCGATTTCATCGAAAACGGCGGCCCGCAGAAGAAGGCAGCGCATGCCTTTGGCAACAAGGGCATTACTCAGGCTGACGCGCAAAAGCTGGCTGCATACGTAAAGACTTTGGGCAAGTAGTCGTCTCTTTCTTTCAGACCACCGGCCGGCGCGCCTGCTCCGTCCGGAAGGCCGACTAGGGCCACAGTGAATATCCGCCTCGGGATTCGCACGCATGAGTCTCAGGCACGAATCAGCAGTCCGTGCCTCTTGGGGCAAAGCTTAACCCGAAATCGGCCGTCTCCAATCGAATCTACTTACTCCGAACCATCGCACTCATACGCCCTCGGCTCACCGCAGCCGGGCAGAGCACACGTCCATTCGGCCGCCTCGCGCCGAGTGGGGAGATCAAACACATGAGCAAGGGACTTCTTTACGATGCGACTTTGTGCATCGATTGCAAACAGTGCGAGCAGGCCTGCGCCACCGAAAATGGCCTGCCGTACGACGACAAAATTGCCGCGCAGGATTTCACTTCGGCCTACAAATTAACCACCGTGCTGGCCAAGGGCGACAAGTACATGCGCCGGCTATGCATGAACTGCGATGACCCGGCCTGTGCCTCCGTTTGTCCCGTGGGGGCGCTGAAGAAGACCGCGCTGGGTCCAGTCACTTACGACCAGCACAAGTGCATGGGATGCCGCTATTGCATGGCGGCCTGTCCCTTCGGCGTGCCCAAGTATCAGTGGGAAAAGGCGATACCTGGCGTGCGCAAGTGCATCATGTGCGCGCCGCGGGTGCAGGCGGGCAAGCCAACTGCCTGCGCCGAGGCCTGCCCCACCGGGGCGACCAAATTCGGCGACCGTGATGAATTGCTGAAAGAGGCGCAGCAGCGGATTCAAGCCAATCCTGACAAGTATCTCCACCACATTTATGGAGAGACGGAAGTTGGCGGCACCTCGGTCATGTTGCTCTCGTCGGCTGATTTCACCAACTTCGGCTATCGCGATGACCTGACCCAGCGCGCCCTGCCTATGTACACCTACCAGGTGCTGCAGCACATTCCGCAATTTGTGCCGCTGTTCGGGACTTTGCTGGGCGGCATTTACTGGATCACTCACCGCCGCGAAGACGTGGCTGAGGCGGAAGAGAACGAAAGAAAGGCGGCAAGCAATGACCCTGCGAGATATCCCTATTCCAAAGATGCGCTTCACCTTCTGGAAGGCGGTCTTCCTGGTCATCATGGTCGCCGGCATCTACTGCACCTATCTGCGGTTCTTCCACGGCCTGGGTGCCTCCACGAACCTGAGCGATCAATTTCCCTGGGGTCTGTGGATCGGCTTCGACGTCATGTGCGGCGTCATGCTGGCGGCCGGCGGATTCACCCTGACGGCTGCGGTCGAGATCTTCAACATCAAGCGCTGGCATTCCATCATGCGGCCCACGGTCCTTACCGCCTTTATGGGCTACCTGCTGGTTTGCGCCGCGCTGATGTATGACCTTGGTCTGCCGTGGAACATCTGGCACCCGCTGATCATGCGCAATCCGCACTCGGTAATGTTCGAGGTGGCTTATTGCGTGATGCTTTACACCACCGTGCTGGCGCTGGAATTCTCCCCCATCGTGTTTGAACGCCTGGGCTGGAAGAAGGCGCTCAGCGTGGTGCGTAGCTGATGATCATCTTCGTCATTCTGGGCGTGATTCTCTCGACGCTGCACCAGTCGTCGCTAGGCACGCTGTATTTGATCATGCCCAACAAGCTGCATCCTTTCTGGTACAGCCCTCTGCTGCCGGTGTTCTTCTTCATCTCGGCCATTGCCGTCGGCCTGGCGATGATGATCTTCGAATCGTCGCTGAGTTCCAAGTATTTCGGGCGACAGCTTGAGCTTCGCATCCTGAAGGACATGGGGCGCGTGCTTGTCCTGGTGCTGGCTATCTACGGAATCCTGCGGTTCGAGGACCTGCTCAGCCGCGGTGTCTTGCACCAGGTATTTGTACCGGGATACGAGCAGGGCTTCTTCCTGCTGGAGATTTTCCTCTCAGTAATCATTCCTCTCGTGCTGCTGTTGATCCCGAAGGTGCGCAATAGCGGCCAAGGGCTCTATCTGGTCGCAGTGCTGGTCTTGCTGGGATTCGTCACCAACCGCTTGAACATCGCAATCACCGGGGTTGAGAACGCCGTCGGGGGCCGCTACACGCCAAGGTGGACCGAGGTCGTGATTACGGCCATGTTCATGGCGATGGGCTTCGCTCTCTTCGGCTGGTGGTCCGCTATCTACCAATCTTCCCTGACGAGGAGGAAGATCATGCTTCCGGCAAGGAGTCTGCCGGAGGAGTCGTCTGTCGAATTGGCGGAACCTGCACATGCCGGAGACTGAACCAGATTCGACACATTGGCGACGTAGTTGGTAGTGGAAAGACGGGCGCAGCATCAGCTTCAAGTTGATGGCCTCGATTTTTATGGTGATGCCGGCATCTTCGCGCTTTTGACCTATCTGACCATCGACCAGCATCGTAAGCACCTGGAAGCGGCGGCGTTGGTCAGTGCCGAACAGCAGAGCGAGGTGTTGCGACGCAGTGCCTCGCATTACATGCTGAAGAACGACCGCGCCGGCCTGTACGAAATGATGGTCAACATGGCGGATCAGCCAGGCATGATGCGCGTCCGCATCATGAATTCGGAAGGGATCATCAGTTATTCGACCTTTCCTGACGAAGTCGGCAAGAGCGTAAATAAGAGCTTCTGAGGCTTGTTACGCGTGCCATGAGCAGTCGAAGCCCATGTCATTGCTAAAACGTTCTGACCGTTTTCGCATTTACAAAGCCGATGGAAGTCGCGTTCTGGGAATCATCACTCCCATCGAGAACCAGCCCGCCTGTTCGAACGCTGAATGCCACGCCCATCCGGCAAGCACGCAGATTCTTGGTGTCCTCGATACCAATCTCTCTCTAGCCAAGGTTGACGAGAGTCTGGTGCAGGACCGTCACCGCATGCTGGCGTACTTTTCAGTTGCGCTGATCCTGCTGGTGAGTCTGTCCTGGGTCTTCATTCGGAACGTGGTACATGCTCCGCTGACAATACTGAAGCACGGTACGGAACGAGTTGCCAAGGGTGAGCTGGGGGCGCAGATTCCGATCACGTCGAATGACGAAATCGGAGAATTGGCGCAGTCCTTCAACGAGATGAGTGGCAAGCTGCTGGTTGCGCAGGCGGAGATCAATGCCTGGGCTCGCATCCTGGAAGAACGTGTGGATGAGAAGACGCGGGAACTCAACCAGGCGCACCAGCGCATGCTGCACGTGGAGAAGATGGCAACCATCGGAAAGATGGCGGCCGTCGTAGCCCACGAAATTAACAACCCGCTCTCGGGAATATTGACCTACTCGCGTTTGATTAAACGTTGGATCCTGAAGAGTGCGACGGAGATACCTAAGCACGACGAGATGGCAGGCTCGCTCGACATCATCGCGTCGGAGAGCAAGCGTTGCGGCGATCTGGTGCACAACCTGCTGAGCTTTTCCCGGGTCTCGCCTATGAATCTGGCATGGTGCGACCTGTCCGAAGTGATCGACCGTTGCGTCAAGCTGGTGCAGCACAAGATGGACATGGCTAACGTGCAGCTCAATCTCGAGCTCGCGTCTGAGATGCCGCCGGTGCATTGCGATCCGGCACAAATCGAGCAAGTTGTGCTGGCCATGGTCATCAACGCCATCGATGCCATGCCGCAGGGCGGCAATCTCTGGATCAGCGCGCAAGTAGCTGACAACCAGATCGTGCTTACGATTCGCGACGACGGCATGGGTATTACCGACGAGCATCTGGCGCACATCTTTGAGCCGTTCTACACCACCAAGGAAGCGGGAGGCTCTGGTCTGGGCCTCGCCATCAGCCAGAACATTGTTGAGCGCCATGGCGGAAGCATCGAGGTCGATTCCGTGGCCGGCCGGGGAACGACCTTCAAAGTGTTATTGCCAGTCGATAGTCAGAAGTTCGCTGCGGGAAAAGTAGAAGACCGCAGCCCAGTGGAAGTGAGGTAGCAGAGTGGAAAAAGGCAAGTTGCTCATCGTCGACGATGAACTGAGCGTGCGCGATTCGCTCGCCAAGTGGTTTGCCGAAGAAGGCTACGAAGTCGGCACCGCCGAAAGTGCCAGCGAGGCGCTGACGCGCGTCGCCGAGACCAGCTATGACGTTGCCCTGGTCGACATCAAGATGCGGGGCACCGACGGGATCGAGTTACAGCGGCGCCTGCACGAAATTTATCCCGACATGCTGGTCATCATCATGACCGGCTATGCTTCGGTCGAGACCGCGATTGCCGCGCTCAAGAACGGGGCTTACGACTACGTAAACAAGCCGCTCGATCCTGACGAGATCGCTCATTTGATCACCAAGGCCATGGCACATCGCCGCACCCAACAGGAAAATGTTCGCCTGAAAGAGACGGTGGCGGAGATCGCGCGGCCCTCCGAGATCATCGGCCAAAGTGCTGCCATGAAGCACATCTTCGATGCCATTGAGACGGTCGCGCCAACCGATGCTACGGTACTCATCACCGGCGAAAGCGGTACCGGCAAAGAGCTGGTGGCGCGCGCTGTTCATGCCGGAAGCGCACGCCGCTTCCACCCCATGGTTGTCATCCATTGCGGTGCATTGACCGAGACGCTGCTGGAGAGTGAACTGTTCGGGCATGAGAAGGGCGCCTTCACCGGGGCGCAGTATCGCAAGAAAGGTAAGTTTGAGATTGCTGAAGGCGGGACGGTTTTTCTTGATGAGATAGGCGACATCAGTCTCAAGACCCAGACCGATCTTCTGCGTGTGTTACAGGAGCGCGAAATCGTGCGCGTCGGCGGCAATCAGACCATTAAGGTCGATTTCCGCTGTGTGGCTGCCACCAACAAAAATCTGGAGCAGCTCATCGAGGAAGGGAAGTTTCGGCCCGATCTTTATTACCGTTTGAACGTCTTTCATATCGAGCTGCCCGCTTTGCGTGAGCGGCTGGAAGACGTCCCCCTGCTGGTCGACCACTTCGTCCGCAAGTTTGTGCGCGAGATGAACAAAAAGATCACCCGCGTATCGCCGGCCAGCCATGGCGCTCTTGCAGCAACAGGCATGGCCGGGCAACATTCGCGAGTTGGAAAATGCCGTGGAGCGCGCCATGGTCGTGGGGCAGGAGCCTGAGCTGCGCGAAGCGGACTTCACTCTCAAAGCGCGCAGCGAAACCCAGACCTCGGAAGTGCGAAGCCTCGACGAAGTCGAGAAAGGGCACATCCTGCGGGTGCTGGACGAATGCGGCGGCAACCAGACTCGCGCCGCTGAGGTGCTCGGTATCGATCGTGTAACTTTGCACCACAAACTAAAGAAGTACGGCTGGAGCCGCCGCGGTGACCGGGAACTTGCCCCCGTCGAAGTGTAATGAAGAAGTTGCAAATCTTGCCGGTGGGCCCCGCCGACATCCGCCTGCTGGACTGGCTCCGTCAGTCTTTGCAGGAGAAGTTTCAGGTGGAGGGCGAGATCCTCGCTCCGGCCCTCGACCCATCGTTCGCCTTGCACTCTGAGCGCCAGCAATACCATTCGTCTGAGATTCTCGCTGCCATGCAGTCCTACAAAGACCGGGACACATGGAAATTGCTGGCGGTCACCGGTCTTGACCTTTACATACCGATTTTGACCTTTGTATTTGGCGAGGCGCAGGTAGGGGGCGCTGCGTCTATCGTCTCCTATCATCGCTTGCGTCAGGAGTTCTATGGCTTGCCCCAAGACCTCGATCTGCTGGCCGACCGCCTGTTAATTGAAGCGGTGCATGAACTCGGGCACACCCTTCGCCTGACCCACTGCGATGACTACCGCTGCGCTATGGCGCCCTCTCACGCGGTGGAGTGGATTGATCTCAAGGACAGCGGCTACTGTGAGTCGTGTCTGTCGCGGGTGATGGAGTCGGCACGCTAAGGTTGGGTGGAAGCGTCAGGCGGTGGAAGCACCCGAGTTGAGGCACGACAGGGTGGAAGCATCACGCTTTAGCGTGGTGAAAGAAGCTCCCGCGGAAGATGTCAAATTGCGAAATGGACTGGATAATCGAAGGGCCCACGCCGGAGGCGCAGCAGAGCTTAGCCCAGCGCTCCAGCGCCGGGTATGCAGTCTAAAGATCCCGAGTCCCGTAGGGACGACAGATGCTCCGACATAGATTTCAACCGCGGGAAAATCCGTGAGCGCCGTCCCGAATCCGTGTCTAAGTCATCTTCAGAGATGCGCCCGATTCACCACGCTGAAGCGTGGTGCTTCCACCTATAAGCTGTGCCCATGGGTCCGCTAGTTTCACTTGGTCTTCGGGTAGTCGCTCCAGGTGCCGCTAAACAGCTCACCCTTCTTGTGCTCAGAGACCACGGCGGTTATGCCCATAACTCCCATCACCAGGAAGATGGCGAAGAAAACGACGGCGATCGCGAGGACTGGCATACTTCACCTCAAGAGCATTCTGAGGCTCCATAACCGCCGATTCCGTGAGCTGAGTCACCCTGCCCTGTGAGGAGCGGGCCCCAGACGCCAACCTCCGCTATTGTGCGGAACGCCGAATTATGATCCCGAACCGAGCTGACCTTCCAGCTCCGCCAAAGAACGGCGCAGCATTTCGGAATAGCGCTCGTTGGTGCTGGCCTCCAGTTGCTGCAAAATTCGCTGACGCGATAGATGCAGGTTGGCCCGGTGGCTCTTCCGGTGAATTTCTTCGTGCGAAACCGACTTTGCGGGATCTTGGTTTGAGGAGGTGGATTGATTGTCTTCGATCTGCGCTTCGACTGATTTGCTTTCCCAACCACGTGCCATACCTCAATTATACGGCGTCGAGTAAACCTGACGGCGATCTTTCGGATGGTTCGGAAACTTTGCAACTGGTAGCCGCCTCGCACGGGCTAATTTCCTGTCTGAGAAATGGGACAATTCCCATTTCAGAACTCAATCGTCAGGCGCGTTTCCTTTTTGAGGAGCTAAGTACCCTTATGGTGTTACTTTTGATTGTTACTCATCTGCAGCGGGGCTCGGTGAGACATTATGCGAATCCTGGTGGTCGAAGACGACACCCCTCTGGCCACTTTTGTCCGCAAGGGACTTGAGGCGGAGCATTACGCGGTCGACACCGCAGGCGACGGAGAACTGGCGCGTTGCATGGCCTTGGAGAGCGATTATGATCTCCTGGTCCTTGATTTGAATTTGCCTAAACTCGATGGGCTCGAGGTTTTGCGCGCCCTCCGAGCCAAGAAGCCCAGTTTGCCGGTGCTGGTGCTGACGGCCCGCAATCGTATCGAGGACCGCGTGCAGTCGCTCGATTCGGGCGCCGACGATTGCCTCAACAAGCCGTTTTCCTTTACCGAGCTGTCGGCTCGGGTTCGGGCGCTGTTGCGACGAGGTCCCCGTACCGTGGATACGGTGCTGCAAGTGGCCGACCTTGAACTGGATCGCGTGGAACGCAAGGTGAAGCGCGGCGGTAAGCACATCGACCTGACCTCTAAGGAATTCGCCCTTCTGGAATATCTGCTGCGCAACGCCGGCCGCCGCGTCACCCGCACCATGATCATCGAGCATGTGTGGAACCTGTCGTTCGATACGTCAACCAATATCGTTGACGTATATGTGAACTACCTTCGCAGAAAGGTGGATGACGGGTTCGCGCCTCGCCTCATCCACACCGTTCGCGGCGTGGGATACGAACTGGGTTGCAGTCCGGAGTATCAGGCGTGAGCCGCGAACCGCGGCAGCGCGAAGAAGAGCAAAAGCTGCTTTCGAACGTCTTCCACCTGATCAGCCAGCCGATGACGGCATTGCAGTGCTCGCTGGAATTCGCCTTGAACACGGCGGAAGACCCGCTGCAGTGTCGTCCCTGGATCGAGGCGGCGCTGGAAAACTCCGAGCGCCTGCGCTGTAGGTTGTTGCTGGCCCGCGAGATTGCGGAGGCGGCTAATCCTGGCGATGCTGCACACAAGGTTGAGTTGCGGTCCGTGCTGGAGGAAGCGCTCAGCGAAATTTTTTTTCTGAATGCCGGACCGGCTCCGCATTTGCGTTGCGACGAAGTTGAAGTTTCCGGCGAGCGCAGCCGGCTTCTGCGCGCCTTCCTTTATCTGCTCCAGCACATGAAAGCCGCAGACCGACCAGCGCCTTACACGCCTGAGATATGGGTGGAGCGCAAGGCGGAGTTGGTTGAGGTGCGCTTCCTGCATTTTGTGCTTGGCGGAGATTCGCCGAAGGACCAGGTTGCGTCTCACCTGGAGGTCGCGAAAGAAACCTTTGAGTCCTGCGGTGGCGGATTGCTTTTCTTCTGCTTTGCGGGTAACGATGCACTGGTGCGGGTTTTTCTGCCCGCGCCTCCGGCGCAGCTTGATCTGTACCAGGAATCGCCGCGGATAAAACCCGCGACGGTGACTATCGGCACAACTGCAGTTTTTCCACAGGTATCCTGAGTAACTTCTAATCGCTAATTAATTGGCTTCTAAGCTGCCGCCGGTACAACCGAAGCATGACAACGGCAGCGCAGAGCTCTTACTCCCCTGATCCGGCGGTGATCGTGGCCAGCGGAAACGCAGCCATTCGGCAGCGGATTCTTGATACCTTCCACTCTTCGCGGATCGAGGCGTCCGAGGCCTGTGGCGGGGCCGATGCCATCGGTCAACTCGAGTCCAGCGAATGCCGGCTTTTGCTGCTGGATGGCAAGCTGCCAGACCTGGACTCGGGCGACTTGATGCGCATTATCCATGCGCGCTTCCCGGGTATCGATGTGTTGATGTTGGACGAGGCCGGCCAGCCCCTGATCCCTCGCGAGTGGCGCAGTGCCGACGCGCGCGACCTCTTTCATACCGTTTCTCATTGGCAACTCCCGCCGGCGGCTGATTCAGCCCGAGTGGAGGCTGCTCTCGGCGATACTTTGCCGGGCATCGTAGGTACTTCGGCCGCCATGCACCGGGTACACCGCATGGCCCGGCTGGTGGCGCGTCACGACACTCCCGTGCTGCTTACCGGCCCTACCGGAACCGGAAAAGAACTGGTCGCCAACGCTATTCATGAATTGAGCTCGCGCTCCGGCAAGCGCATGGTCACCATCAACTGCGCCGCTATTCCGGAGGCGCTGCTCGAAGCTGAACTCTTCGGCTACAACCGGGGGGCGTTTACCGGTGCGGTGCAATCGCACCTGGGACGAATTCATGCCGCGCAGGGGAGCACACTGTTCCTGGACGAAATCGGCGAGATGCCGCTGGGGATGCAGGCGAAGCTGCTGCGCTTTATCGATCGCGGCGAGATCCAGCGGCTGGGCAGCTCCGATACCTGCCGCATCGACGCGCGAGTGATCGCCGCAACTAACCAGGATTTGGCCGAGCTCGCGCGGCAGCGGCTGTTTCGCGAAGACCTTTACTACCGCCTCGCGGTCTTCCCCATTGATTTACCCGCTCTAGCACAGCGTCGCGGCGATGTGGAGCTGCTGGCCGAGCACTTTGTGCACAAGCTCACCGCGGGGCAGGGTCGAATGACCGGCGAAGCCCGCCGCGCACTGGAATGTCATCCTTGGCCGGGCAATGTTCGCGAATTGCAGCATGTCATCGAACGCGCTCTAATTTTGGCCGAAGACGGGCCGATCCAGCCTGAACACCTGGGACTGAACGGCGGCGCGACCGCCGGCAGCCACTTTGCGTAGGCGAGGAAGGATGCGACGTGAGCCTGATTGATACCCCGCTGCTTCACAATCTGACTTGTGCGCTCGATCTCACGTCGTTGCGGCAGCGTCTGGTGAGCGAAAACATCGCCAACATCGATACCCCGGGCTACAAGACGCGCGACATCGACTTCGCCTCCGAATTCCAGCGGGCAATCGGCGAGGATGAGGACGAAGGCGGGGCAACGCCAGTTGCGGTGCATACGCTACGGGGTCTGGAAGAGCGGCCCGACGGCAACAATGTCAGCATCGACCGCGAGAGCCTGTTGATGGCCCAGAACCAGTTGCAGTTCCAGACCGGGGTAGCTGTGCTGCGCTCCGAATTCAGCCGCCTGCAGCTGGCGATCAGTGGAGGCAGCAGCTCGTGAACCTTTTTGGTCTCTTTCAGGTAAGCGGCTCCGCCCTGGCGGCGGAGCGATTGCGGGCCGAGGTGGTGACCAGCAACCTGGCAAATGCTGAGAGTACGCGCACTCCCGAGGGCGGTCCCTACCGCCGCAAGATGGCGGTATTCGAGAGCCGCTCGTCAACGCCTTTTCAGTTGTTGATGGTAGGCACCGGAGCGGCCAGTTCGGGAGCAGATGCCCCCGGTGGAGTTCGGGTTTCGCAGGTGGCAGAGGACGAAACGCCCAACGTACGCAAGTATGAGCCGGGGCATCCGGATGCCGATGCCTCCGGCTACGTCGAGTATCCCAACATCAATCCGGTGCAGGAAGTGGTCGACCTGATGGGGGCGCAGCGGGCTTATGAGCTGAACGCCAGCGCCATCCAGGCGGCCAAGCAGATGATCCAGCAGGCGATCCAGATTCTGCGATAAGTGCAAGGGGAATGGCAGTGGCAGCGAGGTTGCGGAGAGTTGATCGGACAGGTGCACAAGGTTGAATAGCATGACGGTCGATGCCTTAAGTCCGGGTCTGCGGATACTACCGGCGGACATGCCTTTGCGCTCGTCGAATGCAGGCGGCGGTTCCGAGAAAACTTTTGGCCAGCAGTTGGAGAGTGCGGTATCCGGCGTCGACCTCGAGCAACAGGATGCGGAATACAAGGTGAACAACATGCTGGCGGGCGGAGGCACCGATGTGCACGACGCCATGATTGCGGTGCAGAAAGCCGACCTGTCATTCCAGCTCATGATGCAGGTGCGCAATAAGGTCGTGCAGGCATATCAGGAAATCGATCGCATGCAGTTCTGAGGTGATTCGCGGTGAGCGGCAACACCCTGACATTGGTGCAAGTTCGAGAGCAGGGCTTGGAGTTTGTTCGCGGCCTCAGCTGGAAACAGAGAGCACTGGTCGCAGGCGGTGGGCTGCTGGTGGCGGCAACGCTGTACGTTTTCGTTCAGCTCATCGGCAAGCCGGACTACAAGACGCTGTACTCCGGACTGAATCCCCGCGATGCCGAGTCGCTGGGGGCGCAGCTCAAGACCAAGCAAATACCCTTTGAAATTGGCCCCGATGGCGCAAGCGTCCTGGTTCCGGCCGACAAACTGGATGCCGCCCGCCTCGAGGTCGCTGCTCAACCGCTGCCGGGCAGTGGCCGCATGGGGTTCGAGCTGTTCGACAAGCCAAACTGGGCGGGCAGCGACTTCAGCGAAAAGGTCAATTATCAGCGCGCACTGGAGGCCGAACTGGAGCGGACGCTTGCCTCCATGAGCGAGGTGGAAGCGGTGCGGGTGCATCTGGTGATGCCTTCCGAATCGCTGTTCACCGAGCGCCAGCACCCTGCCAAGGCTTCCGTGATGGTTAAGCTGCGATCGGCACAGCTGCCGGAGCGCTCGGAGGCGGCCATTCGCCAGCTGGTTGCCGGAGCCGTCGACCGCCTAACTCCCGAGAACGTGGTGGTGATTGATGCCGATACTCATCTGCCCGTGGGGCTCCCGGCGGGCGCATCTGAGGCGGAGGATCAAACCCTCGATCAGGAGCTTGCCAAGCGGGTGGTTGCCACTCTCGAGCCGGTGGTAGGAGCCGAAGGGGTGCGGGCCAGCGTACACGTGGAACGCGATCCAACCTCCGGCGACGAGACCCAGGAAACCTACGATCCGAACTCGTCCGTCGCCCTCAGTATGACTCGCAGCGAGGAGCGCATGGGCGGTGACTTGCCGGGTGGAGTTCCCGGGACCAGCAGCAACCTTCCGAATGCCAAAACCCCGGCGGCTATCAAGTCCGACTCGGACAGCCATTCGACCAAGACTGAGACTGGCACCTATGCCGTAAACAAGACGGTGCGCCACCTGATCGAGCCGGCGGGGCGGATCAAGCGCATCGCTGCAGCTCTGCTGGTGGATGACGCAACCGATACCGAGATGCGCAACAATCAACGTGTGGTCACGCGCCGCAAGCGTACCCCCGAGGAGATGAAACAGATTGAAGGGCTGGCACGCGCGGCACTGGGACTGGACAGCGCTCGTGGCGACCTGCTGGCGGTCGAAAATCTGTCGTTTCAGACCCTGCAGATCGAACCCCCAGTACCGCCGAGCCGGACTGAGAAGATTCAACGGATATTGCGCAACTTTACCTGGCTCTTGCGCTATGCCGCTCTGGGCTGCCTGTTCGCCAGTGTCTATGTGCTGCTGCTGCGGCCGTTGAAGAAGCAGTTGCTGGCCACCTTCCGCGAACTGCCCAAGCGGCTTGCCACTGGTGCCACCAGGAGTGAAATCCCGGGCGCTGCGGTAACCGGGGCAGCTGAGTTGGAGAGCATTCTGGGCAAGCCGGTCGGTGAGGGCGACGCAGCCTTCAAGAAAATCTCGGTGTTGAAGAAGCACTTGGCCGAGAAAGTCCACACCGAACCGGCGGGCGCCACCAGGCTGATTCAGAACTGGCTGCATGAAGGCGGAGTTGACTGATTATGGCTGCCGGCCCACATGCGCTCAACGGCGTTCGCAAGGCAGCAGTCGTGCTAGTGCTGCTGGGGGAGGAGGCGGCCACCTCAATTTATCGTCATCTCAGTCAAAACCAGGTGCAACGGCTGACTCGCGAGATCGCCGAGCTGAGCCGCATCGATCCGGAGACCGCGGCCAACATTCTGGAGGAGTACCACCGCCTCAGCCTGACCCAGGACTATCTCACCCAAGGGGGCGATTCTTATGCGCGCAGCCTGCTGGTGAAGGCCTTTGGCGAGGACGGCGCCAAGGGGTTAATGGAGCAGGTGGCGCGAGCGCAACAGCTCAGTGCCAGTCAACTCGATTCTTTAGAGAAGACCGATCCTCAGCAGCTGGCACGCTTCCTCGAAAGCGAGCATCCCCAGACCATCGCGCTCATTCTGGCGCATCTCGATTCCAAGCCGGCTTCGGCATTGCTGATGAAACTGCCTGAGCAATTGCGCGCCGAGTCGGTCAAGCGGCTGGCTCTGCTGCGCAATTTCTCACCCGAGATGGCACAGAAGGTTTCGCTGGTGCTGCACAAGAAATTGCAATCGCTGGGCGAGCAGAGCCGTCGCGCCTATGCCGGTTTCAAGGGCGTGGCCGACATGCTCAATCGGCTGGAGCCCAACACGGTGAAGGGAATACTGGAGACCATCGAGTCGGAGGACGCCAAGCTGGCGCTGAACATCCGCAACCTGATGTTCACCTTCGACGACCTGCTGAGCGTGCCTGAGACCGGTATCCGCGAATTGACCACGCGGCTGGATAAGAAAGTAATGGCGCTGGCGCTCAAAGGCGCCTCCGAGGAAGTTCGCGATCATCTGCTGAAGACCATGTCGTCGCGCGCGGTGGAGATGTTGAAGGAGGACATGGAAGTGCTGGGCCCGGTGCGGGCTCGCGACATCAGCAAGGCGCAGCAGGAGGCAATCGCCCTTGCCCGCAAGCTGGAAGAAGAAGGGAAAATTGTGCTGAAGCCGGAGAGTGCGGATGAATATGTTGTATGAGCCGCTCGCCCAGGAAGAGATCGAGCAGCAGGCCAACGATGCGGTCTGGAACTTCAAGTATCCGACGATTGCTCCAGCCGGGTTTCCCTCCGCCCGCGCGGCGTCGCAGGCGGAACGGCAAGCCCGCATCGAGCGCGCCGAGGCTGCGGCTATCGAAGCCGCGCGGCAGAGCGGTTTTCGCCAGGGCGAGACCCAAGCGCAGGCTGCGCTGGCCCAGAGGCTGGAGCAGGAACGTCACGCCATCGGCGAGGCGGTGGAGCACTTTGCCCAGGAGCGGCGCGACTACTTCCGCCGGGTAGAGGGCGACGTGGTGACGCTTGCCCTGGCCATCGCCCGCAAACTGCTGCACCGCGAAGTGCAGATCGATCCGCTGCTGCTGAGCGGGATCGTGCGCGTCGCCTTAGACCAGATTCAGGCTGGGTCGCAAGTCGTTTTGCGCTGTTCGCCTTCGGAGCAGCCGGGCTGGCAAGGTTTTCTATCGTCGCTGCCGGAGAGCGATCGCGAGACCACGCTGCTGGCCGACGAAGCCGTCGAACCGGGCAAGCTAGTGCTGGAGACAGTCGCCGGAAAGGCTGAAATCGGCCTGGAAGAGCAACTGAAAGAGATTGAGAGCGGATTCCTCGACCTCCTGCGCGCCGACGAGAAACCCTTCCTATGAGCGCTCCCCTGGAGAAATACCTTCGTCTGGTCGAGGCCAGTCCCGAGTTGCGATGGCAGGGAAAGGTGCGCCAGATGACGGGCGGATTGTTGGAATCCGAAGGCCCGCCCTGCTGCCTGGGCGAATGTTGTGAGGCGCGCGACTCGGCGGGTCAGGTTTATCCCGGGGAGGTGGTGGGTTTCCGCGGCAATTCCGTTCTGGTGATGCCACTGGATAAGCCGAGCGGCATTCGCTTTGGCGATCCCGTGTATGCCCTTGGTATTCGTCCCCACGTTGGCGTCGGAGAGGAGCTTCTGGGCAGAGTGATTGATGCCGGCGGCAACCCTATCGACGGCGCGCACCGTATGGTCTTGCGCGAGCGGCATCCGCTGGATCATCCAGCGCCTGGGGCGCTGGAGCGCGTGCCCATTCGCGATCCGCTGGGCTGTGGCATTCGCGCCATCGATGCTTTCGTCACCTGCGGCCGCGGGCAGCGCGTGGGCATCTTCGGCGGCAGCGGCGTCGGCAAGAGCACGCTGATTGGCATGATGGCGCGAGGCACGTCGGCGGATCTGACGGTGTTGGGGCTTATCGGGGAACGCGGGCGCGAGGTCAACGAGTTTCTTGAGGTGCTGGGAAGTGAAGGCCGCGCGCGCTCCGTAGTGGTGGTTTCGACTTCAGACCAGTCGCCGCTTCTGCGCATCCGGGCGGCGCTGACCGCGACGGCGGTCGCCGAGTACTTCTGCCGGGCAGGCAAGAACGTGCTGCTGGTCGTCGATTCGCTCACCCGCTTTGCCATGGCGCAGCGCGAGATCGGCCTGGCAGCCGGTGAACCTCCTACCGCCAAGGGATACACCCCTTCGGTGTTCAGTCTGCTATCGCGGCTGGTAGAACGTGCGGGACAACTGGCGCATGGCAGCATTACCGCGTTCTACACCGTATTGATGGAGGGAGATGATCTGCAGGACCCCCTGGTCGATGCCGTGCGTTCACTGCTCGACGGGCATGTTGTTCTGGATCGCGCGCTGGCTTCGCAGGGCCACTATCCTCCCATCGCGGTTCTCGACAGCCTCAGCCGGCTGATGCCGGCAGTGGTTTCACCCGAGCACCTGGCGCAGGCCTATCAACTGCGCGGTCTGCTGGCGGCTTACCGGCATTCCGAGGACCTGATTCGCATTGGCGCCTACAACCGGGGCAGCGATCCGCAACTCGATCGCGCTATTTCCCTGCTGCCCCAACTGGATGGCTTTCTGCGACAGAAGCCGAATGAAGTCTCGTCCCTGCCGGGCACCCTGGAACGATTGATGACGCTGGGCCGCTGAGATGGGATTTCACTTCAGCCTGGAGACCGTCTTGCGCCTCAGGCGAAGTCTGGAGGACGGCGAACGCTTGCGCCTGCAAACCCTGCTCGTCCAGCGCGCGCAATTGCAGAGAGAACTCAGCCAGACCAGTGCGTCGCGTTCGGTTCTTAGCGCGAAGCTCAAAGCTTCACTGCAGCAGGAAGTTGTGGCTGCAGGCGAGATGCAATTTGCCCTGCAGCGGCTCCGTGCCTGCGAGCTGCAATCCGCTCGTTTACAGGGATCAATCGCCACGCTTACCCAGCAGGTAGAGCGGCAGCAAGCGGTGCTGCTTCGCCGTCGCATCGATCGCAAGGTGTTGGAGCAGCTACGCGAAGGGCAGTTGGCGCGCTACGAAACCGAGTCGCAGCACCGGGCGCAATCGCAGGTGGAAGAGATGTTCCTGTTGCGGCGGGCAAGAGAAGCAATTAGCAGCTAGTGCTTAGGAGTACGCTCTTCGATATGGTTGAAATTGAGTTGTCATCCTGAGCGAAGCGAAGGACCCGCTGTTTGTGAGGATCGGCGATCAGGTCGCCAACTCACTAACCACTAACCACAACTACACACTAATACTAACTACTAACTACTAACTCTAACTACTAACTACTAACTACTAACTACTAACTACTAACTACTAACCCAACTACTCCCCCGACCCCAGCTTTTCCAGTTGCCGCCGCCAATCCGTATCTTCGACAAAGGCGCGCGACTCTCGCCAGTTCGGCTGAACCTTGACGAACAGCTCAAGGAAGACGCGCTGGTTGAGCAGTCGCTCGATCTGTAAGCGGGCCGCGGTGCCGATCTTCTTCAGCGTAGCGCCCTGTTTGCCGATCAGAATGCCTTTCTGTCCATCGCGCTCCACATAAATCGTCGCCGCGATTCGCGTCAGCTTCTCGCCCTCTTCGTACTGATCGATGAGCACGGTAGTGGCATGCGGGACCTCCTGCGAGGTGTTCATCAGCACCTGTTCGCGAATCAGTTCGGTGACGAGAAACCGTTCGGGCTGGTCGGTGATCTGATCTTTGGGAAAGTAGCGCGGGCCTTCGGGCAACGCTTTGATCACGCTGGCCAGCAAGATATCGAGTCCGTGGCCCTTCAATGCAGAAATAGGGATAACTTCTGCGAAGTCGTGCAGCTCCTTGTAGTGCGCAATCATCGGCAGCAGCTTCTGTTTGTCGATGGCATCAACCTTATTCAGCAGCAGGAAAACCGGCAGCCCCGTCTTCTTGGCAAGCGCGAGCACCGACTGATCGTCGGGTCCGAACTTGCTCGTCGCATCGACGATGACCAGCAGGAGATTGCATCCCTCCAACGCGTCATTAACCTCTTTCATCATGCGCCGGTTCAGCGAATTGATGGGCTTATGGATGCCCGGCGTGTCTATCAGCACGATCTGTCCGGCGGGCCGCCCGGGTTTGCGCTCGACGTTGACCATGCCCAGGATGCGATTCCGCGTGGTCTGCGGCTTGCGGGTGACGATGGCCACCTTCTCGCCGACCAGCGCGTTGAGCAGGGTTGACTTGCCCGCGTTCGGCTTGCCGATGATGGAGACGAATCCCGAGCGAAAAGCCATCTTAGGCCTTCACCTGCTGCGCGGAATGGCTGGACTCCAGGCTGATGCGCACCCGATCGACGCGGCGATCGGTCGATTCCAGCACTTCGAACCGCAACCCATTCTCTTCAAAAACTTCACCCGCCTTGGGAATGTGCCCGGCCAACTCGCTGACCAGTCCGGCAACCGTAGTGGCATCTTTCTCCTCCGGACGAATGCCCAGCAGCTTTTCAATCAGGTCCAGGTCGGTATTGCCGTTGAACACGTAAGAGGTGTCGCTCTCTTTCACAATCTCGCCCTTCTCGTGCTCATCGCGAATCTCGCCGACAATCTCCTCAACCAGGTCTTCAATGGTGACCAGACCGCTGACGCCGCCATACTCGTCGACCACGATGGCCATGCGGATATTGTCGCGTTGCATCTCGCGCAGCAAATCGCTGCCCAGCTTGGTCTCCGGGACGAAGAAAAGGTCTGGCTTCATGATGTCGCGCACGGTTTTGGTGGATGCTTCCTGGTCCGTGAGTTGCAGCATGTCCTTGGCGAAGACGATTCCCTTGATGTGATCGAGGTCGCCTTCATAGACCGGAATCCGCGAGTACGGGTACTTATTGATGAGCTCGATCAGATTTTGCAACGTCGTATCGATGGGCACAGCGACAATCTCAGGACGCGGTGTCATCACCTCGTGGATCGTCTTGTCTCCGAACTCGACCACCGATTGGATCAGATCACGGTCGCTTTCCTCCAGAATGCCTTCTTCCTGCCCGGCCTCGATTAGCGCATCGACTACTTCCGCGGATGTCTCCGGCTCTTGCTCGGCGTGCTCACGACTAAGCGATGCCACGGAGAGAGCGAAGCTCAGAACCAGCGTTGCCGGCATGGCGATCCAGATGAGCACCCGCAAGACGGGTACAAAGTGCACCAGCCATTCGCCGCGCGTGCGCACGAAAAATATGTAAGGCAGCAGGCGATTGAAAAGCACGATGATGAATACCAGGCTGACCACCGCCTGTACCACATCGAGCGCGACCCATCGCCTTTCCATGAACAGCAGCCATCCGATGACCAAGCCGATTGACGCGACGCAGAGTTGTGTCAGCATGGCCATGGAAAGGGCAGCGCGCTCCGATGTCACCTTCAGGCGAGGCTCAACCTGCTGTTCGTAAGCCTCGATGTTTTCCTGGAACTCGCGCGAAAGAAACTTGCCCATCTCGGCGTATAGGCGATCGACGTAAGACACCAGCGCCAGTAGCGCCATCAGAACCAGCAATACCATGGATAACGGAATGTTCATGCGCGGCCGCCTCCGCGCTTAGAACTATGCGCCGACTTCTCTGGCCGGGTTTTTTCCAGGTTGAGAGGTGCGGCTTTGAAGGGTCGCAGCTTTAGCTGCGCCGTACCGGCTCTTTTAGATTTGTCATCCCGAGCGGACTTCAGTCCGCGAGGGACCTGCATTTCTTCCGGCGAACCGCCCTCTGTCCGCTCAATCAACCCAAACGGCAGCCCGAGTTCCCGGCGAAGCTGCGATTCGCGCGTCGTCATCTCACCTTTATCGGATTCATGGTCGAATCCCGCCAGGTGCAGCAACCCATGGAGAATGAGAATCTTCAACTCCGTAGTAAGTGAGTGCCCGAGAGCCTTGGCATTGCTTGCGGCGATCTCCCGCGCAATGGCGATATCTCCGCCAGAACCGACCAGCGACGGGAACGACAGAATATCAGTCGACTCGTTTTTGAAGCGGAAACGCCGGTTGAGTTCCTGCAACTCCCGCGCAAAGGTGATACGGACGCTCAGGTCGCCGTCGAGCCCAATGGCCCGCCGAGCTTTGGCAGTAAACAAATTCAGCTCGCGCTGGCTGATTTCTTGCGATGTTCGTTCGATTTCGCTCACTTCGTTCAAGAACAAATGGGAGGGCGACTGGCCCTCCCATTCCATGGTACCAAGCTTCTACTCGGAAATGCGATCCGGTAAGCCAGGATCGACAGCCGGTGGCATTTCCACCAACGGAGTTTCACGGTCAACCCTCGGAGTGAACGTGGGCGGCTCAACCGGACGGGCGGCTGCGTAGCCGTTGAGGGACAGCGAAAGCTGCTCGTTGCGACCCTTCGCGTCTTCGTAGGCGCGAATGATGCGCTGCACCAGGTGATGGCGCACCACATCGCCTTCGTCGAAGTAGCAGAAGCGGATCCCTTCGACATTTTTAAGGATATCGTTGGCCTCGACCAACCCGCTGCGGTGTGCATTGGGCAAATCGATCTGCGTTACGTCGCCGGTAATCACCGCCTTCGAATTGAAGCCCAGACGGGTGACGAACATCTTCATCTGCTCCGACGTCGTATTCTGCGCCTCGTCGAGAATCACAAACGCATCGTTGAGCGTGCGTCCGCGCATGAAGGCAATCGGCGCAATCTCGATGATGTTCTTCTCCAGATAGCGGTCAACCTTATCCGGCTCCAGCATGTCGTAGAGCGCGTCGTACAGCGGACGAAGATACGGGTCGACCTTCTCCTGCAACGTGCCGGGCAGGAAGCCCAAACGCTCGCCGGCTTCCACCGCCGGACGCGCCAGGATGATCCGGTTCACCCGCTTCGAGATCAGCGCCGAGATGGCCATCGCCACCGCGAGATAGGTTTTGCCCGTTCCTGCAGGCCCCACACCGAAGACCATGTCGTGCTTCTCGATGGCTTCGAGGTAGCGCCGCTGATTGATGCTCTTGGGCTGCACGCTGCGCTTGCCGAACGAGCGCTGCTTGCCCGCCTCGGCCAGTCCGCGCAGGGTTGCCTTGGAGTCGGCGGTCAACACCCGCAGCATCGCGCCCAGGTCGCCGTTCACGAACGTATATCCGTTGCGCAACAAATATTCGTAGTCGGTAAAGACCTGCTGTGCGCGGCCTACATCGCTGGCTTCGCCTTCGATCTCGATCGAGTCGGAGCGCAACACGATGGTGACGTTCAAGCCGTCTTCCAGCAGGCGCAGGTTTTCGTCTCGGGTACCAAACAGGGTTTCGATGTTGGAGCTGATCTCGATGTTCTTTTTCATTTATGGTCGGGTGCTACCCTCCGAGGCCGTTGGTCGCGCCTGCCGGTAAAGTCTCCGGAGCGCGGTGAAATTGGTGAAATTACGACGCAGGACAATGTGCTGGACTGGTGAAAGCCGTGCGGCCGGGAATGTTCGCCGAAGCGAATGACTACCATTGGCGGCTAGCCTATCGCCGTTCGCGATGGGAGTCAATGACGTTTGCGCCCCCGGGACGTGCTATTGACGGTACTTTCACAACCGCCAGCGTGGATCTTACCGCTCTTCATTAGATGGGCGTTGCTGAAAAAAGGAGCGCCGGGATCGGGCGGTCTCTAAGCCATATCTTCGCGGTCTGGCCCCGTCGGGTGACCCCTGACAGTGAGAAACACCGCAACTGTCCCATCGCCGCTCACCTTTTCCCTTGGCCGGGTTCCAACTACCGGATTTGCTGTTGGGGGCCTTTAGTCCAATTTCCCGCTCGGAACCCGCGCCTGCGGTCTTTTCCGACATAGGAGACATCGTGCGAAACATACGTCTATCCCTGGGCCTGGTTTGCTTGTCTCTGCTGCCCATTTTTTGTCATGCCCAATCGCAGGAGCTGAACCTGCCGCGCCAAAGCCAGCGCGCCGTTTTATTGCAGCGCATCGGCGTAACAGATATCACCGTTACCTATCACCGTCCGTTGGAGAACGACCGCAAACTTTGGGGCGGCCTGGTTCCCTACGGACAGGTCTGGCGCGCCGGAGCCAATGAGAACACCACGGTGAAGTTCAGCGACCCGGTCACCATCGAAGGTAAACCGCTTGCCGCCGGCACCTACGGCCTGCATATGATTCCAAGCGAGAACGGCGACTGGACAGTCATCTTCTCCAATATGTCGACCGCGTGGGGTAGTTTCAGTTACAAAGAGTCGGAAGACGCGCTGCGCGTCAGCGTGAAGCCCGCCACGGCTGACGAACACAATGCTCTGACCTACGACTTCGATCAGCTCAAGCCCGACTCCGCCGTCCTCACTATGAGTTGGGGCAAGCTCGCAGTTCCCATCAATATCGCGGTAGACGTTAACAAGACCACCGAAGCCAGCTTGCAAAAGCAGCTCCGTGGACTGCCGCAGTACGACTGGCAGGCGTGGAACGACGCCGCGCAGTATTTCCTGACCGCCAAGTTCGACTATGAGCAAGGCCTGAAAGACGTTGACCAGTCGATTCAGAACGAAGAGCGCTTCGACAATTACATGACGAAGTCGCAGTTGCTCGACGCTATGGGCAAGACCGCCGAGGCGAAGACGGCGCGCGAGCAGGCGCTGGCCAAGGCCAGTGCGGTCCAGCTGTATGGCTATGGGCGGCAGCTTTTGAAAGTAGACCACAAGCCGCAGGAAGCTTTCGTCGTGTTCCACCAATTGATCAGGAAGTATCCGGATGCCTGGGTCTCGCACCTGGCACAGGCTCGAGTGGACACTGGCGATGGCAAGTACGACCAGGCCGTCACCGCGATCAAGCTGTCGTTCAACGGCGCCCCTGACAACATCAAGCCGCAACTGGAAGCGCTGCAGAAGCAGCTGGAAGACAAGCAAGACATTAACAAGTAGGTGGTGGTTGCGAGTAGGATTCGCGTCAGGGCACGACCTTTGGTCGTGCCGAAGCGCCGCTCATTTTCTCTTCCCTTGTTTGTATCAGGGCCCGACTTCAGTCGGGCCTAACCCCGTCTCTTAACATTTATTTTTGGGCTTGAGTCGGTGGCATACGGTAGAGCGGGCCTTTCAGGCCCGCGTCCCCCGTCCCCCAATTCCACCCGAGCCGGCTTCAGCCGGCGGCATATCGCCTACTCGCCAGCAAGACGCTTGATTGCTGAATCGGCCAAAGAGCAGGGCCCTCACTTCGTTCGGGATGACAATCACAATCGCTAACGACCCGGGCGCCGCCTTTATAATCGACTCCATCCAGCTCTTGAGGAATGTATGGCCGCCCTGATCGACGCTATCAACGTCAAGCGCAAGATGTTCTTCGAGTTCGAAAACACTCCCTTCTGTTGTCTGGAATCGGAGGTCAACACGCCCAGCGCGCGCGGCGCGCAGACTCTGGTCCGGCTCAAGATGCGCAACCTGTTAACCAGCGCCGTCTTCGAGAAGACCTTCAAGGCGAGTGACAAGTTCAAGGAGCCCGACCTCCAGATCGGCCCCGCTTCGTACCTGTACAGCGACGGAGACGGTTCCCACTTCCTTGACCAGGAAACCTTCGAGACCCTCACCTTAAGCGACGACATGGTCGGCGACGCTCTAGACTTTCTGGTGGACGGCAGCCTCATCGAGCTGCACAAGTACAACGGCAATCCCATCGGCCTGGAGCTGCCAGCACAGGTCGAACTGACCGTTACCTACGCGGAGCCCGGCGTGCGCGGCGACACTGGTGGTGGCAGCGTTACCAAAGTCGTCAAGCTCGAAACCGGGTTGGAGATCCGCGTTCCTCTGTTCATCAAAGAAGGCGAGAAGGTGAAAGTCTCCACCGAAACGCGGGAGTTCGCAGGCAGGGCGTAGGCCTCTCTACTTGTCATCTTCATTTTGTTGGTTGTCAGCGTGAGCGAACCGACGGTGATGCACTTGATCCGTGAACTCGTGAGGACCTGCTATCCGTAAATTCACAACGAGCTTGACAGAGAAAGGGCTTGGTATTGCGGGCCGCCTGTTGAGTCGGGACGCAATACGCCTTCTCAGCCCCCCTGAGCCGTCTTTTTAGCCGACTCCACTCATTTACAGGCGGTGCTACAATCATGTGTACGCAAAGGTACACAAAGGAGGGAGCGTGGAAGCCCTGAAAGTTGGAATTCGCGAATTTCGCGAGCGGCTAGCCAATTATCTTTTGGAGAGTGATGTGCCGGTTGCCATCACCCGCCATGGCGACACTGTGGGCTACTACTTTCCCGCCCGGAAAAAGCGCGAGGACAGCGAGCGTGTCGCACTGAAACATGCTGCCTCCCGACTCCAGGAGCTGCTTGCGGCGGAAGGCATTTCCGAAGACGAGATTCTGGCTGATTTCAAGCGCTGGCGCCGCAGCGGGACGAAATGAACTCCCACAAAGGCCTGGTTCTCGACGCCAACATTCTTCTGCGCGCCGTATTCGGCCAAGCCGTTCGAGAGATCCTCGAACGCTATGAATGCGGCGCCAAATTTTACTCGCCGGACTGCTGTTTTCGCGATGCAATGAAGATATATCCCCGACATTTCTTCGCGGAAAAACCTCGACGTGGATATTGCGCTCTCGGTGCTCGATCAGACAGGCCGCATGGTGGAATCTGTGGAAGAGAGTCTTTACCAGGAGTACGAAGAAGCTGCGCGGCGGCGTGTCGGACAGCGCGATCCGGACGACTGGCCGATTGCCGCCGTAGCTCTATTGCTCGATCTGCCGATTTGGACCGAAGACCAGGACTTCTTCGGCAGCGGCATCCCTACGTGGACGACCGACCGCGTCGAACTTTTCCTCCGCGACAGTCGGGCGGGGTAAGCGGGGTAAGATGTCCCTGCCTCGCCAGATCACACAGCTCTGTGACCAAATCGCTTGGAGCCTCCTTACCCAAACGCGTAAAATCGGCGAAGAGGACGAGGGATAATTGTGTCTGCTGTCGGATCCGAGCTTCGAGCTGTGGCACTGATGTCCCACCGCTTATCAACCGTTCCTCGGGATAACGCCCCTAACTTCAATGTTTCCAAGATTTTGCCTGTAAGTCTCACGGGCTCAAGATTTTGCGGGCGAAGATTTTTTCCGACCCTTTGTTTTCAAGATTTTGCGTGGTATGGGGGGAGGGGGGGTATCACCCCAGTTGTCAGTGATCGGTTGTCGGTTGCCAGTAATCTGGCACTCGCCGAGCCGTTCGCCCGATCGGGCCCGCGCGCCGGGTAAAACCAGCCAAGGGCCAAAAGCGAAGAGCCAATAGCGGGTTCACTGTGAGCTCGCGCCCCTTCCAAGTCGGAGACGTAAACATCGGCGGCGGCTCGTTATTCCTCATCGCCGGGCCCTGCGTTATCGAGAGCGAAGGGCACGCGCTGAAGATGGCTGAGGCCATCGCCGACGTTGCACGAAGCAAGAACCTGCCGTACATCTTTAAGGCGTCGTACGACAAGGCCAACCGAACCTCCATCAAGAGCTTTCGCGGACCCGGGGTTGGAAGAAGGTACGCGCATCCTCCGCAAGATCGCCGAGACAGTGAAGGTTCCCGTGCTTACTGACGTCCACGAAGCCGCCGATGTTCCACGCGTGGCCGAAGCAGTAGACGTCCTTCAGATCCCTGCCTTTCTCTGCCGCCAGACCGACCTGCTCATAGCGGCGGGGAAGAGCGGCTGCGCAGTCAACGTCAAGAAGGGGCAATTCGTCTCGCCTTGGGACATGCGTCACGCGGTCGACAAAGTTCGCGAGGCCGGCGGCGAGCGCGTCTTTCTCACCGAACGCGGCGCTTCGTTCGGCTACAACAATCTGGTGGTTGACATGCGTTCGCTGGCCATCATGCGCGAGTTCGCGCCGGTGGTCTTCGACGCGACACATTCGGTGCAGCTTCCCTCGGCGACCAACGATGGCGGATCTGCAGTAAGCGGTGGGCAGCCCGAGTTCATCCCGCTGCTGTCGCGCGCCGCTGTCGCTGCGGGTGTCGATGGTGTGTTCATGGAGGTGCATGACAATCCTTCTCAGGCGAAGTCTGATGGCGCCAATGCACTTGATTTCAAGTTGCTGCCCGGATGTGCTCGATCAACTTCTCGCAGTTCAGAATGCGCTGCAGGCACACGATGGAAAAGAGGCACGATGTAACGCGTGTCATCCCGAGCGTAGCGGAGCGGAGTCGAGGGATCTGCAGTTTGCCTCACCGTCGGCGAAGATCGATGGCCATGCGCGAATCCAACCGTGGCGAAATCTTGCGGAGAGGAGCGAACTGCAGGTTCCTCGGGCCCCGCTGCGCTGCGCTCGGAATGACACAAGGAGAAAAGAGCAGCGGAAATCCGCTTCCATTTCAATGCCGAAAATCCCGGTTGGCTGGCCTATTTTGCCGCTTAACCGTAAAATATTGGGAGACTTAGGGCCGGTTGTTATCCTCAGAGAGAAGTAAAGGCCGCAGCGGAATCCTGCCTAGCCGACGTCTCCCGCGCCCGAATCGCGCACTTATCGAAGGAGCTAATTACATTGTCCAAGAAGCGATATCTTTTTACATCCGAGTCGGTGACAGAAGGTCACCCAGACAAGATTGCCGATCAGATTTCTGATGCCATTCTGGATGCCTGCCTGAAGGAAGATCCTTACAGCCGCGTGGCTTGCGAGACCCTGACCGCGACCGGTCTGGTGGTCATCGCCGGAGAAATCACCACTAAGGCTTATGTCGATTTCCAGACTCTGGTGCGCGGCGTGGTCGCCTCCATTGGCTACGACAACGCGCTGTATGGATTCGACTCCAACACCTGCGCCGTGATCTCGTCCATCAACAAGCAGTCGGGCGACATCGCCATGGGCGTTGATACGGGCGGCGCCGGCGATCAGGGCATGATGTTCGGTTACGCCACCAACGAAAACGCGAACTACATGCCGACGCCGATCTTCCTGGCGCACAAGCTCACCGAGAAGCTCACCGAAGTCCGCAAGAATGGTACCTGCTCTTACCTCCGGCCCGACGGCAAATCCCAGGTCACAGTCGAGTACGACGAGAACCACAAGCCGGTTCGCATCGACGCTGTCGTCATCTCCTCGCAGCACTCGGAGACGGTGAGCACGCAGGAGTTGCGCGCCGACATTCTGAAACACGTCATCCAGGCGGCGCTGCCGGCCGAAATGCTCGATGCCGACACCAAGTACCACATTAATCCCACGGGACGCTTCGTTATCGGCGGACCCATGGGCGACACCGGTCTCACCGGCCGCAAGATTATCGTCGATACCTACGGCGGCATGGGGCGTCACGGCGGCGGCGCATTCAGCGGCAAGGATCCGACGAAGGTCGATCGCTCGGCCTGCTACATGGCGCGCTACATCGCGAAGAATATCGTTGCGGCAGGATTGGCCGATCGCGTGGAAGTGCAGTTGGCGTATGCCATCGGCGTGGCTGAGCCAGTCAGCGTACTGGTCGAAACCTTCGGCACCGCGAAGGTTGACGAAGCCAAGATTGCCGAGTTGGTGCGCAAGAACTTCCAGTTGACGCCGAAGGGAATCATGGAGTCGCTCGATCTGCGGCGCCCGATTTATCGCAAGACCGCGGCCTACGGCCACTTCGGCCGCAACGACCCTGACTTCACTTGGGAGAAGACCGACAAGGCGAGCGCTTTGCGCGAGCAGGCGGGTCTGGCGCACGAGAAGCAGACGGCCAAGGCAGCGAAGTAGAAAAGCCGCTGTTGGCTCTTGGCTTTTGGCCAGAGGGACGAGTTCCGATTTGCACTGGGCCTAGGCAGTTTCGACTTGTCATCCTGAGCGAAGCGAAGGACCTGCTTTCGATGGTGAAGCAAAAAACTGTTGCGGGAGATTTGGCCAGTTCGAAGGACGGATTGCGTTTCTGGCTTATGGCAGAACTGCTCAGACCTGCTCATGAAACAGAATTCAGCTCAGAGATTGTTGGGACGTCGGGCAAGTTTTTCGACCCAATGCTTAGAACTCCTGATGAGCGGTGGTTCTCCGAGTTCAGGAAGAAGTGGGCAATTTCGCCTGGTTCGGGGAGATCACTAATCCTGAAGTTGTGAGGCGTCTGGGGATGGTAGCTGGCCTGCACACATTGGCTGCGCCGGTTATGTGACACAAACAGCAGGTCCTTCGGGGACTGATGTCCCCTCAGGATGACAAACATTGTGGGATGGTGTTGACGCACGACTGACCCGCCCCAACTGACAACTGAGAACCGACAACTGACAACTTTTTAGGAGATTATGTCGACCACTACTGCACGCGTCCCTGGCGATATCGCCAACCTCGAACTGGCTGATCTTGGCAAGAAGCGCATTGACTGGGCGAACCAGTCGATGAAGGTCCTTCAGATCATCCGCAAGGAATTCATCAAGAACCAGCCACTGAAGGGCATGCGCATCTCGGCCTGCCTGCATGTGACGGCCGAGACGGCGAACCTGGCGATCACGCTGCGCGACGGCGGAGCCGAAGTGGCGCTCTGCGCCTCCAACCCGCTCTCCACGCAGGACGATGTCGCTGCCTGCCTGGTGCGCGATTACAACATCCCGGTTTTCGCGATCAAGGGCGAGGATAACGACACCTACTATCAGCACATCATGTCGGCGCTCGATCACAAGCCGCATATCACGATGGATGACGGTGCAGATCTTGTCACCATCGCGCTGACCAAGCGCACTGACGTGATCGACGGCATCATCGCCGGGACAGAAGAGACGACGACCGGCGTGATTCGTCTGCGCGCCATGGCGAAGCAGGGCGTGTTGAAGTACCCGATCATCGCGGTGAACGATGCCGATACCAAGCACCTGTTCGACAACCGTTACGGCACGGGGCAGTCGACCATCGACGGCATCGTCCGCGCCACCAACTTCCTGCTGGCAGGCGCGAAGTTCGTGATCGCTGGCTACGGGTGGTGTGGCCGCGGACTGGCGAGCCGCGCTCGCGGACTGGGCGCCGAAGTCATCATCACCGAGATCGATCCCACGAAAGCCATTGAAGCTGTCATGGACGGCTTCCGCGTGATGAGCATGGAAGAAGCCGCGAAGATTGGTGATGTTTTCTGCACCGTCACCGGCAACAAGAGCGTGCTGCGCAAAGAGCACTTCGAAGCGATGAAGGACGGAGCCATCATCTCCAACTCCGGACACTTCAACGTCGAGATCGATATCCCGGCGCTGGAGAAGATGTCGTCGGGCAAGCGCACCACGCGCACCTTCGTTGAGGAGTACTCGCTGCGCGACGGACGCAAGATCAACCTGCTGGGCGAAGGCCGCCTGATCAATCTGGCATCCGCCGAAGGCCATCCGCCGTCAGTGATGGACATGAGCTTTGCCGATCAGGCACTGTCGGTCGAGTACCTGGTGAAGAACTACGCCTCGCTCGAGAAGAAGGTCTTCCCGGTCCCCGAAGAGCTCGATAAACGGGTTGCGAAACTGAAGCTCGAATCGATGGGCATCAAGATCGACCGCCTCACGCCCGAGCAGGAAGAGTACCTGGCGAGCTGGAGCGAAGGAACGTAGAAGTTGTCAGTTGCCGGTTGTCAGTTGTCAGAAAGAAGTCGGCAGCGGTCAGACGAACAACCCAGTGACTAGTTTGAAGTGAAGAGATGGGCGGCTGCATAGGTCGCCCATTTTCTTTTTATGCGCCCGACGTCATGCGCTCAGCATTATGCGTTCACCGGAACAGCAGCATCCGTAATCTCTTTCGTTCGACCGCTTGCCCATGCGAGCACGAGCGCGAGAACGCACACTCCCATCAGCAGCAGCACGGACGCGCGCCAGCCATCGGCTGCCCACATCCATCCAGTAACCGTTGCACCCAGAGTTCCGCCAACGTAATAGAACGTCACATACAGTCCTGCTGCAGAGGAGCGCGAGCGTCCCGCGACGACGCCCGTTTGTACGGTGCCGATCGCCTGGAAGATGAACACTCCGGTCGAGAACAGCGCCAGTCCGGCGATGATTACGGGCAGCTTCAGCACCATGGTTAGCGCCAGCCCGACAAGGCTGAAGCAGCAGGCGAGAACGGCTGTCGCGCGCGTTCCGTAGCGGTCGAGCACGCGTCCCGAGAGCGGAGTGACCAAAAAGCCCAGGATGTAAACGCAGAAGACAGCGCCTAACTGTTCAGAGTTCAGCCGAAATGGCGGACGCGCGAGATAGAAGTTTACATAGGTAAACGCGCCGACGAGGGCAAACAGCGCCGAGAAGCCAATCCCGAACACTGCCAGCATTCGTGGATTGCGCAAGTGGCGCAAAGTCTCAACGAACGAGTGTCGAATGTTGGGCGTGCGCACAAAGTGTGTGGCTTTAGGCAGCAACGCGCGGACGCAGAAAGCTCCAGTGAGGTTAATAATGCCGATAACGATAAACGCCCAGCGCCAATCGTGATGATGCGCTATGAGGCCGGAAACATAGCGCCCCAGGAATCCTCCCAGAACGGTGCCCGAGATATAGGATGACATCACCTTGCCGACATTGCCGCCGGCAAACTCTTCGCCAATGTAGGCGATGATGACCACGATGACTCCCGGCACGAAGATACCCTGCATGAAGCGCCAGAAGATGAGTTGCCGCAGGTTCTGTGATGTTGCTGCCAGCAATGTCGGCACGGTGAGCGCGAACAGAGATGGGACGATCACCTTCTTGCGTCCCACGGATTCAGCCAACAAGCCTACGAACGGCGCCGCGAGCGCGACGGCCAGGATCGTGGCGCTCACCGTAAGGCTGACCGCAATCGCCGAGGTGTTGTACAGACGCTGCAAATAAGGCAGAAGCGGCTGGGTATCGTAGACGTTCAGGAAAGTACACATCCCGGCGAGCATGCAACCCAGAATGGCAGCGCGGGCGGGCTCAGCCGGGAATGTCGTTGAGACGCCTGCGGTCTGAGAAGCAGTCATAGAGGAATGGCTGATTCCAAGCTATCACGTGCCAGCATTAGCCTTGGAGTGGGCACGACGTATCTCAGAGGTGCTCCAATTGACAGAAAGCCCGCTCTCGGCCCGCGCAACTGCGGAAGGCTAGAGCAGCACGAGGGTAATGCCGCGATTACCTCTGCCGAGATCGAGATCGGTCTTGAGCTCAGGCATTCGCTTCAGCAGCGCCCAACTACGTTCGTCGCTCTTGCGCCAGTTCTCGCCATAGATGCAGTCGATGATCTCCCCAGATTGCGCCAGCCGGCGCAGGGTGGACTGGAGCGCAATGCGAAGCTCGCCTCCTACACCATGCGAGCCGTAGCCGTGAATGATCTTTAACAGTTTCAGCCCTTGGCTTTGTGCCGTGTCGATTTCCGAGCGTAGTCTGATCCGCGCCTGCTCCACACTGGGCAGCCCATCCTTCAGATTGACGATCTTGATGGTCACGGTTGGGTCCCGATTTGCTTTGGATTGATTATGCGCCAGTTTGGGCCACCGACCGCGGAATCCATTCTCTTCGGCACGGCAGCCTGCTATCTCTTGCAACCGCGGCCGACAGACGGTAACATACGAGCGTTACCATTATGGGAACTCGGCAGGTGTCCGCCGCTGTATTTTGTGGACAGGCGGTGACCGGATGGTACTTTAGTAACTTCAGATTAATAGGCGCTCGGATGTATGCTAATGGAACTCCATATGTCCTCTGGCCAAAGACCCGATTTTCGCAATGCGATCCGTTTTCCGCTACACCTGCCGGTTGCGCTTAGGACCGACACGGGGGAATGCCAAGCCGAGACGCGTGACATCTCGGCAGGAGGAATTTTGTTCTTTACCCACTCGGAAATCGCGGTGGGTGCAGTCGTGCAGTTCACCATCCGCATGCCCGGAGAGACACTTGGCGCTGCGGAGGATGTGTTAGTGCTGTGTGACGGCCGCGTGGTGCGGAGTGTCCCGGAGGGATCGGGACGCATAGTGGCAGTCGCCATTGACGAATATCATTTCGAGCGGTAGTGACTCCCGAGATGTCGGTGGGTTGCCGCTCGCTGTAAGAATTAAGGCGCCCGGTACAGGACGAGCCCAATGGACATTCAGAGGAGTATCCGCATCATCATTGCGGATTCGGAAGCTATTTTTCGCGCGGGCATGAGCAAGATCTTCACCCAGGAGCGGGATCTGGAAGTCGTCGCTCAAACCGATAGTTTGGCGCAAACGTTAACCACAGTAAGCGAAACGGAAGCAGACGTGGTGCTGTTTGAAGCCGGGCTGTCTCTGACTCCGGCCGAAGCAGTCAGCGAGGTAATGCGTCGCGCATTGCCGCCCGCGAAAGTCATCTTGGTCAGCCAGCGATCTTCGGAACACGAAACTGTGGACTATCTACGTCGCGGAGTTCGCGGAATTCTCACCCGCTCGGTGTCGCCAGAGCTGCTGGTTCGTTGCGTTCGTAAAGTGTCAGCGGGCGAGACCTGGCTCGACAACCAGGGCGTCAATTGGATCATCGATGCCTACCGAAGCCAGGCACAGCTTGGCAGCGGCAAGCAGGCACTGCGGTTCAGCGAGAAGGAAATGCTGATTATCAGCGGCGTCACCCAAGGCCTTAAGAACAAGGACATCGCTGTGCAGGTCGGCACCACGGAACAGGTGGTGAAGAATTACTTGCGCAAGATTTACGACAAGCTCGGAGTGGCCGACCGTCTGGAGCTTGCCTTGTACAGCATGCATCGCAAGTTGTTGGATAGCTATACCCCGCAACCCATTGAACGCAAGGCTGCGGCTGCGGTGCTGGCGGCCGAGGGGGTCGCGGGTGAGCGACGAGAAGTGTCCGACATTGAAGCTGCCGAGCTTGAGGAATCCAGGAAGGATTAAGCCTCTGCGCAGCGGGCCGAGTTGGCCTTCAACCCGGCCTTCGAGTACATTGCAGTCAACATTCCTGTTGCTGGAACCACCTCATGTCCTCTAAGTCCGGTTTATATATTCTCCGTTCGTTTCTCGTGCTCTTACTGGGAATCGCCGCTGGTCTTGCACAGCCTGATTCCACATTCAGCGCTGAACAGCGTGCCAATACTGATGAAATTGCGCACAAGATTCTGCAGACTACGGGAGTTCCCAGCGCTTCCCTCGCGGTGGTCAAAGACGGCAAGGTCGTTTACGCCCAGGCTTATGGCATCGCTCGGCTCGAGCCCCGGCTTCCTGCCACGACAGAGATGGCCTACAGCATTGGGTCCATCAGCAAGCAGTTCACGGCAACAGCGGTACTCATGCTTCAGCAGCAGGGTAAGCTGTCGCTCGACGACAAGATCAGCAAGTGGCTGCCGGACTTGACCCGTGCCAACGACATTACCCTCCGGCAAGTGCTGTCCATGATCTCCGGCTACCAGGACTATGCGCCGCAGGACTACATGATCCCCGAATGGGAGAAGCCGATTTCGGCGCAACAGATTCTCGATCGCTGGGCGCACATTCCCCTGGATTTCGAGCCGGGAACCAAGTGGCAGTACAGCAACACGAACTATGTCATCGCGGGATACATCGTCGAAAAAGTCTCGGGGCAGCCGCTGTTCGCATACATTCGCGAACATATTCTGACACCGCTCGGGATGGCTAGCGCGCTCGATACCAATGCGAAGAGACTTCCGGACAACGATCCTCAGGGATACTTTCGCTACGCGTTGGGGCCACTTAGGCCAGCTCCGCATGAAGGCCCGGGCTGGATGTTCGCCGCAGGTGAGTTGGCGATGACGCCGAACGACCTGGCGAAGTGGGATATCTCGGTGATGAACGAGTCACTGCTCAAACCTGCATCGTACCTTGCGATGGAAACCGAGACGCTGTTGAAGAACGGCGTCGGGACGCGGTACGGTTTGGGCATGAGCGTGTCCAGTACGCGCGGGCACCGCATCTTGGAGCACTCCGGCGAGGTCTCGGGTTTCGTCTCCGACAACATCGTGCTACCCGATGACAAGTTCGCGGTCGCAGTATTGACCAATCAGGATGCCATCGGCGCTGCCGGCCAGATCGGCCGCCAGGTTATGAGCGCCTTCCTGGATAGCGGAAACGTCAGCGATCCTAAGCAGGACGCTCTCGTGCGGAAGGTGTTCGACGATCTCAGGGCAGGGAAGATCGATCGCACGCTCTTCACCGACAATGCGAATTCCTACTTCACGCAGCAGGCATTGAGCGATTACTCAACCAGCCTGACCGAGCTCGGCGAGGTACAGAGCTTCCGGCAGACGTCGAATTCATTCCGTGGCGGAATGACCCACATGAGTTATGAGGTGAAGTTCCCGCAGAAGACCGTGGGTATTAACATCTACCAAATGCCCGACGGCAAGTTCGAGCAGTATCTTGTCGCCGCAGAGGACTGAGCGGATCCCTGCCCACTCACCTACTGGAGGAGGGTGACGGAGCCGTTGCCTACATCGTAGTATGCGGCCAACACTTTTACGCTGCCGGACTTTACCATGCCGGAAATCACTGTCGAAGATTGGCGCAGCAACTCTGCCTGAATTTTGGCGTTGGCCTTGGTAGTCCCCACCAAGTTTTTTCCGTCCTGATCGACGGCGGGCTGAATGTGCGGAAACAGCGAGCTGATCTGCCCGGGGACTTCTTTGCCCTGCATGGTGGCTTTCACCGCTCCACAGTTCGAGTGCCCCATCACCAGGATCACCTTCGTGCCCAGAACCGCGGCGCCATATTCCAGGCTGCCGATGATTTCGGGTGATCACGATGTTCCCCGCAACCCGCGTAACGAAAACGTGTCCAATGCTCTGATCGAATATCAGTTCGACTGGTACGCGCGAATCGGCACACGAGAGCACGGCGGCGAACGGCTCCTGTTTTTCTTCAGTGTGCTGCTTGAGGATGGCAAGGTCGTGTTCGAAGGACGTTAGCTTCCCTGACGTGTAGCGCTTGTTCCCGTCCATCAATTCATCCAGGGCGGCGTCGGGGCTAAGCGTCGACTGAGCTTGTGCCGCAGAAGAAAAGGTGAGGTCTAGGCCACCCGCCAGCAAAGCGGCGGCGGCAGTGGTTAGCCCGGTTTGAATCAACTGGCGTCTTGAGAATTCGTGTTTGGGCGCGCTCTTCACAGCGTCCTCCTGGCGTTGGCGAAAACTTCGGGAGTTCATTTCACCAGATACGTCGCGAGAGCGCAATGCGGATTTTCGCGCTAGGAGGGACGAAGTTCGCGAACGCCTTTCGGTCCGCCTACGACGAGCAAGTGTGTCAGCCCGATGAACAGCCCGTGTTCCACGATTCCGGCGCGGCGGTCGAGTTGGTCTGCAAGTTTTGCTGGATTGGCGATCGGTCCGAAATCGCAGTCAAGAATCATGTTGCCCTGATCGGTGCGATATTCGCTTCCGTCAGGAGTCTGGCGAACGACGTACTTCGCTCCCAGGCTTTCAAGGTAGCGAGCAACCGAGCGCCAGCCAAAGGGTAAGACTTCCACCGGCAAGACATGACGGGTGCCCAGGCGGGGCGACAGTTTGCTGTCGTCGACCACGATGATCTCGCGCGCTGTATTTTGAGCGACCAGCTTTTCCCGCAGCAGCGCTCCGCCGCCGCCTTTTATCAAATTCAGTTGCGGGTCGACCTCGTCGGCGCCGTCGATTGTCACGTCAAGTGAGCGGGGTAGATCATCGGACAACATCGGAATGTTCAGTCGAACTGCTTCCTGCGCGGTTAACCCTGACGTCGCAAATGCGACGATGTCTTTAAGCGTGCCAGCGCGCAGAAGCGCTCCGATGTATCGGACGGCAAAGATTGCGGTCGAGCCTGTGCCCAGTCCCACCGCCATCCCGGAATCTACGTACCGGACGGCGTATTCAGCCGCTTGCCGTTTCAAATCTGCATGAGGATCGAGTTGCATCGCACCTTCGCCTATAGTTTTCCAGTTCTTAGGATGATGGAAGCGCCCTACTTTTGCCTTCCTTCTTTGAGGAAGGTTCCTTCCTGTAGTTCCGTGAAAGCCTGTTGCAACTGCCGCTGCGTATTCATCACGATGGGTCCATACCAAGCGACCGGCTCTTCAAGTGGCTTCCCAGACACCAGCAGAAAGCGAACGCCATCTTCGCCGGCTTGCACGGTGACTTCATCGCCGCGGTCGAAGAGTATCAACGAGCGATTGTCGGCCTCGACGGGAGGCGCCGTGTCGAGCCACTTTACAGACTCGGTCGGCACGGCGAGAGCAGCCGAGGCATTGCAGAATTTTCCGCTGCCCGCAAAGACATAAGCGAAGGCGTGGCGCGTGGTTTCGACTGGGAGGCTCTTCCGCTTGCCCGGAGAAACCGACACGTCAAGATAGATTGGATCTGCCGCCACGCCATCCACCGGCCCCTTCTTGCCCCAGAAATTTCCGCAGACCACATGTACATGCGTGCCGTCATCGTCGCGCACCTCTGGGATGTCGACAGCCTTCACTTCCTGGTAGCGAGGCGAGGTCATCTTCAATGACGATGGAAGATTGCCCCACAACTGAAATCCGTGCATCCGTCCGGCCTGATCGCCACGCGGCATCTCTTGGTGAATGATGCCGCTGCCTGCTGTCATCCACTGCACGTCGCCGGCACCAATCACCCCGCTGTTACCCATGCTGTCGCCGTGCTCGACAGTTCCGGCCAGAACATAGGTGATGGTCTCGATGCCGCGGTGCGGATGCCAGGGGAATCCTGCCAGATAATCTTCGGGAACATCGTTGCGGAAGTCATCCAGCAAAAGGAACGGGTCGAAATCCTTGGTATTATCGAAGCCGAATGCACGGCGCAAATGCACTCCCGCGCCCTCCAGCGTTGGCTTGGACTTGATGAGCCGCTTCACCGGTCGGATGGACATTCTGCACCTCCAAGTTTGGCATCGTAGCGTTGAGGATAATAGCGTTTTTCACGATGCTTCGCCGACAGCACATCTTAATTCCGGGTGCCTCGTTTACCATGGTTCATCGGCTATTCATCACAGTGATAGTTGCGAGGTTTACATGATACCGCGTACCGGGATGTTCATTTTGTTGTTTGCGGTACTGATTAGTCCTTCGATGGCTCAGACTCAAGTAACCAAGCCGGTTCCAGCCAAGAACGAATCTCATGGCGAACTTGTCGGCACTGCATGAAGTGATTGGTCATGGTTCCGGCAAGCTGAGCCCGCGGCTGAAGAGCGGCTCGGAACCATATCTCAAGGAGTATTACTCGACCATGGAAGAGGGGCAAGCCGATCTCTCGGCGCTGTGGAACATCTGGGACCCGAAGCTGAAGCAGTTAGATCTGGTTGAAGGCGATCAGGATGAAGTTGCCAACGACATCATGGATAAGGGTGGGAGTGCATGCCCAGTTGAATGCGGATATGAGGAATGGCAACGTGCAGAACGTAGAGATGATATATCTGCGGAGCGCCGTGCACCAGTACCTGTACTACGGCTCTATGTATGCACAGGACATAAAGGTTCCGGCGAGCGCACACTAGGTGTTCCGCGCATACTAAGGAACTTTGAAGTATGGCAGGGACGCCAATAGCATAGAGAGGAACATCAGGAATCCTACTAGATAACTCACCCGGTCGCGAAAAGCCCAGACAATGGGATCTTCGTTCATGTTTCCGCGGTGGGCGATTAGCCAGACACGGCTTATCCAATAAACAAATAAAGGACACAGCCCCCATAGCATTTGCGGCCGCGGATAGAGTCTCTGAAATTCATTGCCGTTCACGTAAAGTGCGAGGACTAGTCCTGCAAGCAGGCCAGAGGCGATCCCAGCCTGGCTGACCATAGATAAATCACTCGAGCGGTAGTTTCTGCCCGGAGTCTCGTGCTGTCCCGAGTGGAACAATCGGTGTAACTCCGAATAGCGCTTTACGAAAGCCAGGCTTATGAACAAGAAGATTGAAAATTGAAAGAGCCACGGCGAGACAAATGCTTTCGATACCAGACCACCAGCATAGAGTCGCAGCGTATACAGCGAGGCGAGAGCGATAACATCAATGATAGGTTTACCCTTAAGAAACGAACTATAAAGAGAAGTCAGGGCCAGGTAGCTGATCAAGCACACTTCCAGCGTTATACCCACAACTCCGCCCAGAAATAGCCCTGTCGCGAGAAGGCATCCCGAAAGAAAAATCCCCTGGAAAATGCTTAGCGCGCCGCTGGCGAGCGGCCTCTTGTGCTTGCGTGGATGCTGACGATCGGCCGCCAAATCGAACAGATCGTTGTTGATATAAGTAGCGGATGAAACGAACGAGAAAGCAAAAAATGCAATTACGAGCGTCTTTAAGATTTCCAGGTCAACATGGTGGCCCAGAAACGGCGGAGCAAACACCAACAAGTTTTTAACCCATTGGTGGGGACGCATGGCGCGCAACCAAGTTCTCCAACTGGGGCGCGGCGAGGCAAATATTCTGCCCTGCTGCGCGCCTGCGGCCAAGGCTGCGCCGGGCAAGCGGTTCATCGAACCTGCGACGTGCCCAATCCGGCAGGCCGCCCAAATCGGAGTGTCCGCTCTGCTATCGCCTATATAGTCGAAGCCCTTCAGGCCAAAGCGCTCGACCAGTTTATCGCGCTTTGCTCTTCCCTTAAGGTTGACCGACTCAGTGCTGGCGAAAACTTCATCGAACAGCTTCAAGTACTCTGACGCGTTCGTAGCCGTGCTTTCGTGAGCGGCCGTGGCCAGGACCAATCGCCGCCCCTCGGCCCGTTCGCTCTTCAAATATTCCAGAAGGTCGGAACGATAACCCATGGTTGCCGCATCAAGCTGGAATCGCTGTGCGACAGTAGCCTTCAGCACAGCCTTGCCACGAAACAGCCACAGGGGAAGTAAGGGGATGCACAAAGGGTGGTGGCGTATCAGCGAGAAGATGCTCTCGATCAGAGTGTCGCCATTAATGAGGGTGCCATCCAGATCAACCACCAGCGGCACCTCTTCATCTGCGCGATTCACTGCAGATGCAAAGGGAAGCGCCACGTCTTCCTCGGAAGGCTGGAAACCTGAACGATTCACCTGCAAGATTCTCCCAATAGGGTGCACCCAGGGCTGGCCCGGTGCCTAGCCGTCTTGCAACAAGTACTTCTTGCGCCCGAGCTGCTTTGGTTTAGGCGTCAGATAGTCGCTGCTCCCAGACGGGACGGTTGAGCAGTGGTCGATACCGCTCGCTTGCACCGCCGATCGAGTTGGGCCGATTCGAACTTCATTGCGGTTTAGCACAGCGTGTTAAACTCAGCACAGTTTCGCATTCTAGCATTGCAAACTGCTCGTGGTACATCGGTGAGGCGGGGCTGAGGTTAGCGTTCATCTAACTTTTATCCCGATGTGAATTCAGACTCTTCCATCCAATTCTCAAGCGGCCCACCGTTCACAGAGCGGCGTCGCGAATGACCAGTAGATCGTCCCGACGCTGAGGGGGGAGTGGTAGTGCTACCAAGACGGCAGAAGAAGTTCTCCGACGCGCCTTCGTCGGTAGCGGGCCCGAGTGTTTGGACATTGATAGCAGTCTGCGTCTTCTTTTGGATTCTTGCGACAGTTCTGCAATGGCGCGCCGGGGTGTTTGCCGTGGAATTCGGGTGGCACCCCGACGAAGCAGCGCACTACGTCACCGGCGTGATGCTTCGGGACTATATAGCATCGGGACACTTCTTATCACCGCGAGCTTTTGTGGAGCAGTACTATGCGCACTATCCGAAGATTGGATTGTTCGTTTGGCCCCCTCTGTTCCACGCAACGGAGGCAATCTGGGACCTGATCTTCGGTGCTTCTAGACCTTCCGCACTGCTGCTCGAGGGGCTCCTGACGGCGCTCTTGGCAACGTCGATCTATTGGCTGGTCCGGCGTGAGTACCGCCCGATTCCGGCTCTAGCCAGCGGGGCAGTATTTGTGCTGTTGCCGCTGGTTCAGATTTCTACACAGACGGTGATGGCCGACGGCCTGGTGGCGCTGCTCATTTTCTGGGCGACGATTGCCATGATTCGTTACCTGGAGAGCGAGCGCACTCAACACGCGGTTCTGTTTGGAATATTCGCGGCTTTGGCCATGGCCGCCAAGCCCAACGGCCTCGCTCTGGTCCTGCTGCCTCCGATGGCAATTCTGATAACACGCCGCTTCTACCTGCTGAAGCGACCTGGACTTTATTATGCAGCCGGCATCGCGTTGATCTTCGGCCTGCCGTGGGACGTGCTTTCGTACAAGCTGATGGCGGCGTCGATGGGTCCGAGCGCAGCCGTCAGCCCGCTGCAGATATTGAAAGCCGCGTTTTTCTACGGGCAAGTTCTTGTGAGCGGCTTCGGATGGGCCCTTCTACCTTTCTGCGCCGGCGGAATCGTCCTTTTTCTGATCGGCATGCGGCGTCGCGATCGCATTAACTTGACCCTTGCTGGAGCCTTAGCGCTGCTGCTAAGCGTCTGGCTCTTTCACGCCGTCGTCCCCACACGCGAAGCGCGCTACATGCTTAGCGCGTTCCCCGCCATGATGCTGTTCACGGTAGCGGGCTTCGAATGGGTGGTGCGAAATATCCCGATCAAGAGAATGTCGCTGGCATACCGGTCAGCCGTTCTGGGCGCGATTGTAGTCGCGCTCGTTGTCGCTCAATCTTTCGACGTACCCCGCAAGCCACACTGGGGGCTCGATCAGGCGGCTCAGTATCTTCTGGCCAACAAGAACTATACCGGCGCTGGTTTTCTGATTGTTGCAAGTGCCCCGGGAGAAGGGGCGTTCGTTTCGGAAGTGGTAATGAACGACTCTCGACCAGACCATTTTGTGTTGCGCTCCTCAAAGGTGCTGGTCAGCAGTACCTGGTTCGGTACCACCTACCAGTTCCTATACCCAACCTCCGAGGGACTGCGAAATTATCTTGATCACGCTCCTGTCAGCGCGGTTGTACTTGATACTCGTTCTCCCGGGTCCAATGCTGATGCAGCGGAGCGGTCCGAATATGAACTGCAGAAGACGGTCGGGCGGGCCCTTGCCACCGACCCGAATTGGCACCGAGCGGCAGGCTTTCCTCCCGCTGGGGATGAGGCTTCTCGAATCCAGATCTACACCCGCGTCGGACCGCAGCCCAACATAGACGTGGAGTTGAGTCTGCGCTACTCGCTGGGCTCCAACATTGTTCTCCACAACAAAATTGCGCAGCCGGGCGCACCATCATCGACTTCGTCCCCACGCATTGTGCTTGAGGTTAGGATTGTCGCTGCGATTCTGGCCCTCACAGCACTTGTCTTGGTCGCGAGGCGCAAACCCGCAGAGACCACGAACGTCTGATTCGCCAACGTGTGCGCATTGGCCGCCAGCCTAAGCACCATTCAAAACAGCTTGAGCCGCATTGACCTGCTGTAAACCAACCAGTATTATCAAAATGCGGGGTGGAGCAGTCTGGTAGCTCGTTGGGCTCATAACCCAAAGGTCCCGGGTTCAAATCCCGGCCCCGCAACCAACCTTCTCAGGCACTTACTCGAAATCCAAGACAATCAAAAGAGCGAAACCGAGGCGAAGCGGCCCGGTTTCTGTTCGCTAATGTTCGCGGAACGCTGGAGCTCGCCTCACGTTCTTCAGCGGAAGACGCACGGTCACCACTGACAAAGTAGGAGCGGCACGTTGCCGAATGTCCATCGCTCGAGGGAGGTCAGCCAGCGTATGAGCACGAAGAAACAGAAGAGCAATGCCGACGAGAATCCCGTGAGCCGCGGCCGCCACCAACACCAATGCCGGATATGCACGCGTGCCGGTCGAGACGCATAAAAGGAGAAAGCACGATGCTTACCAGCAAACGAGTAGAAGGTGAAGTTGAATACAACGACTGACAGTTTGCCGAAGTCGTCACCTACGGAATCGAAACGGATCTCCTGTTAGAAACGATCCAGATACACCGTGCGGACACCGACAATACGCCAGAGCAGTTCCAGTCCAGGTTTCCGGTTGGCACAGTGCTCAGCATCGTGACGATCACTGAAGCCGAGGAAAAGGAGTCTGAGCGAAATGCCGCTGGGTGAATGCGGGAGTGCCAAATCGGAATAAGAGTTCCAACGTTGGAAGTCGTCAATTGAAGGCGGCAATGTTTCTAGGGCACGGAGGCGCCGAAATGACTGGGAAGGCTAAGGTAAGCTTGGGCAGGCACAAACGCAACTGCTCTGTCTGCGCGCATCCGAAGTGCGCCAAAATTGAGGCCGACATTGTGTCGTGACGCAGCCCGGGCGCCATCGCGCAGGAGTACGGCTTTGCTGATCGGGCCAGCGTCTACCGTCATGCCCATGCCTTTGACCTTTTTGCCAAGCGCCAGCGCAACGTGCGCGCCGCACTTGAGCGAATAATCGAGAAAGCCGGAGAGGTCGACGTTACGGCAGCGGCCGTCGTGGCCGCGGTTCAGGCGTACTCCAAAATCAACGCGACGGGCCGGTGGATTGACCGGAGTGAGCATGTGAACTTGAATGACCTGTTCGAGCGGATGACGCTACAGGAGCTGGAGGCTTACGCACAGGACGGCAGCTTGCCAACTTGGTTTACGGATACGGTTAGCACGACAGCGGCTGGTAATCAGTCTAGAACGGGCTACCCGGTAGATTCGGTTTACCACGGCTATTCGCAACAGCAACTGACAGTCAGGACTCGTGAAGACATGAAAAAACGTGAACAACAACCCGGGATACCCGCAACAGACTCGGGTCCCGAGCCGGCGGATTTTCCGCTGGGCAGCGTTGAGTCACGCGCGGCGGTACGGGCAATGATCAACAGGCTTGGAGCGCAGAACCCGAAGCCGGAGATATATCGGGCGTCCTGGGTAACTGTCGGACGCTCGGCAGAAACCGATGACGTCATTTACGACTACCATACCGGGTTGCCGCTGCCCAGCGACGGGACGGCCTGACGGCGATTTAGTGATTGACGACTGCCGAATGCGGGGTTCTGTTCCAGGCGACGCAGATGAGAAGCTTCCCGGTCAGCTTAAGAATTTAACGCGGTGGCGAACGATGACCCGGATTGCGTCGCGCCGTGGCACAGCTCGCCACCAGCTCAGAGCGCCCTTTTCGGGTAGTTTAGCGGCTTATCATTCACGGGCCTGCTTGACCATCTCGACGAACACAGTTCTGGTTTGCGATGTATCGCTCACTTCCCGCAGAAAGGCGATACGAGTTCCCTTCATGCCATCCTGCGTTTTCAAGCGCAGGTGGAAGCCTAGACGATCAACCGCGGTCATCTCCGCCTGCTGCGCTTCGATGCCGGCAAAGCGTTTGGCGAGCAGGATGAGTGCATCTTTGTGGTCGGCGTTCATGTGCTGAATGATGTCTCGCTTGTCGTCAGCCAGCGGATCGGATTGCGCCTGCGAGTAATCGGCAGCCAGCACCCACCCCATCACTCCGAAACCGCCCACGTAATAAACATCGACTAGGTCCAGGCGATAAAAGAAGAAGTCCTCGAAATCAACCCAGTACTTGCTATCCGGGTAGCCCGTCAGATAGACCGCACGGGCTTCCGCTAACTCCAGCTCCGGTATTCTGAGGGCGCGTCCTATCAGTGTGACTCTGGATGAGCCGAGTGGGTCGCCACTTGTGTCAGGCTCGGTCACAAAGAGGCTGGCGCGCGGATCGGCTTGCAGATTCTGCGTATGCATCGCCATCGTGCTTATGAGGAAGATGGGGCGACCTTGGCTGTCTAGCTCATAAGGCATTAAGGATCCGAACGGGAACCCGGGCTGTTTCCGTGACAGGGTCGAGAGACTCCCGATTTTGCCCAAATGCATGAGCGTGCGTGCTCGCTCGGCGAACGAAGGCTCGGGAACTGCAGGTTGATCACTAGTGGCGCCGCTGGCGTGTTTCCCGAAGGAGGAAGACATTGCTCACCGCTCTCCGGCCGCTTACCCGGTTCTGTGATGATACCCCCAGCACAACGCCTTGGTTTTGACTGCAACATTGCAGTTGACGCTTTGGCAACTACGCCCGCAAGTTCGGGTGCTGAAGAAGCCACGCAGGGTCTTAGGAGTGTCCCAAAGCTCGGACAAGACGCTATGCCCATGTCGCTCCCGACCCTACATCCGACTCGCTATCGAGAGGTAGGGGGAAAGCCACCAAGATGGATAAGGACTGGGTTGTAGCAGCAACCCTGAAAAAGCTGCGCACAGAGTCCGAAGTGAACGAAAAATGCAGCCAGCAACATTGTTTCGCATTCCTTGGGCCGATTATCGGTCGAGGAGAACGAGGCTTTCTAACGTGGTGTGAAAAGGCGTCAGCAACTCATAACCATCATCCGCGAGGGCAATCATGTCGCAATGGCGAATGCCGCCCATGTGCTTAATATAAACGGCGGGCTCGACGTTGAAGACCATACCGGGCCCCAGTTGGTCCTCCGACGTCGGATGCAGGCGGGGCCTGGCATCGGGGCTGATGCACTCGAATCCTACCCCGTGACCCGTCGAGTGTTTGAAATTCGGGCCGTATCCTCGTTGCTTCAAGGTTCCTCGGGCGGCTCGGTCCACCGCCGATCCCGTTGCGTCCGGCGCGAGCGCCGCAAGAGCCGATTCGCGGGCAGCAAACACCGCCTCGTACATTTCCTGCTCGTTGCCTTGCAAACTCCCCATGTGATACGTCCTGGTTATGTCTGTCCAGAGTCCGTCGGCATAGGAATTGCAGTGTACGAGCACGAGGTCGCCCCAGACGATTCTTCTGGTGCGAGAGCGGGCGTAGGCGCCAAACGCCTCGGACGAGTTCGGACCCGACATGCAAAAGACGAAGCCATCGGCCCGCTCGACGTCGGGAAATTCCTCAAGGGAGTTGCTGAGCGTCGCGCGAAACAAGTTCGCGGCTTCGACCTCGGTCATCCCGACATGCAACTGCGAGGCTCCGCATGCGAACGCCTGGCCGGCAATCCTGCACGCCTGCCGAATCCCTTCGAGTTCAGTCGGAGACTTGCGCTCCTGTAGTCGCCGCAACAGGGGTCGCGCCGAGACTTGAGAACATCGGGGGAACGCTTCTGCGAGGAGCTGTTGTATGTCGCCGCTATACACGTGCATGGAGGCGTAGGAGGCCGGCACGCTAGCTTCCTGAACCTCAAACGCGATACGGCGGACAGTCCCTACGCTTCGGGCAAGACCCTGCAATGGTTTCAGAATCGATTCGGTCGCAGTGGTAAGGGAGTCAAGTGACGAGGGTTGAAATGTCCTTATTTCATCCGCCCAACCCTTGCGCGCGAGATCTTCTTCATCGGCGGGAACAATTAAGTAGATCGTGCCATCAGCGCGGGCGATCGCCAGGCTCGTCCCAACCACCGGCCAGTAGCCGGACAGCATCAGCACGTTCATTGGAAGCGAGCAAACCAAGGCGTCGCAGGAATGTTCCCGGAGTACGCTCCGAATCGCGGCGATGCGGATCTCATCTTTCGCGCTTGATGTCGTCGTCATGTCGCTTATGACAGGCGCGGGACGCCTTTACCCCAAGTTTCCGGGGGAGCCAGACAGCGGCGGACCGGCGGCCGCTCCATGTTGCGCCGGTCGGAACTGAAGATGGTGGAAGCCTGCGAGATCAGATAGTCCGCGGTACGCGCCGCCAGCGCCTGTATGGTCAGTCCTGGATTCGCCGATCCTTGCGTGGGCATAACGCTTCCGTCGCACACAAACAGATTTGCGATGTCGTGGGTTCGGCAGTACTGGTCGACAACGGAGGTGCGGGGGTCCCAGCCCATACGTGCCGCGCCCACCAGATGCGCATATCGGGCCTCCTGTACGACCTCCTGCGCGCCCGCGGCCTGCATCACCTGCATCACCTTATTCTTTCCGAATTCGATCATTCGCTTGTCATTGTCGTGGAGGTTGAAGGAAACCTTCGCCACCGGGATGCCGAAGCGATCTTTCTCTTCGGCAAGCTCGACTCGGTTCTCCGGCCAGGGAAGGATTTCGCCGAGCAACGCGATTGCCCCATAGTGGTTGTAGTCCATCATCACTCGACGCATGCCCCATCCCCACGCTCCTTTGGCCACCATCATTTGTTTTGCAAAGGCGATGGGCAACGGGCCAACGGTTTGGATCGCAAATCCACGCGCGAAACCTCGCCGCAGGTCGGTTTCATAGAACTCTTCTGTCAGCGCGTGTGCGGGAGGCGCCTTGTACATGCGAACCAGATCGTCGAAGCGGCCGAGCACGACATTGCCCGCTTGCGCCATGAGGTAACGGCCCACGGTATCGCTTGAGTTCGCAAGGCCGTTCTCGAATCCGGGACAAGCTGAGTTCAGCAGCAGTCTAGGGGTTTCGATGGCGTAGCCGGAAACGATGACGACCTTAGCTTTCTGCCGGTGCTCGGTTCCCTTCGAATCGATATAGGTCACTCCCGCAACGCGCCCGTTCGACCCCATGTTGATCCGCGAAACCATACAGTTGTCGCGAATCTCGGCCCCGCAGCGCAGCGCATCGGGCACATGCGTGATCAACGTGCTCGCTTTGGCTCCGACTTTGCAGGCCTGAATGCAGAAGCCGCGATAGATGCAGTGCTGCCGATCGCCATGTGAGCCTGAGAGAATCGCGACCGGACCCCCGACGCTGACGCGGATGCCTAACTTTGTACAACCGCGAATGAGCACATCACCGACGCCGCCTATCGGATGCGGGCCATAGGCGTAGCCGTGGGGATGGCCCCACGGATAGTAAGCCGGACCTGCGACCGGCATCTCGAGCTCAATCTGCTCGTAATAGGGTCGCAGGTCGTCGTAACTCATCGGCCAATCGACGGCAACGCCGTCTTCCGAGTACACGCGGAAGTCCGACGGGTGCAGCCGCGGCGTAAAGGCCGCCCAGTGTACGGAACCACCGCCAACGCCACGACCGCAATTGTTGGCGCCGAGGGCCAGCGGATGCTCGCCGCCGGTGATGCGGAGATCTTCCCAGTAGAGCTGGTGCGAACCGGCCTCATCGCTGACCCAGTCGCGCTCACTGTCCCAGAAGGGCCCGGCCTCAAGACCAACCACATTGAATCCCGCCCGTGCCAATCGCTGCAACAGAACTCCGCCGGCTGAACCAACCCCGACGATGCAGAAATCGACGACATCGTCATCGCTGTAGCGCTTCATCGGCACGTCGATGTGCTGAACTGGCCCGAGCATGTGCCGGTCCGGTGGCGGAGACGAGAACTTTCCCAACAACGGCTTCTTCAATGCGTGCCTCCCTGTCCGGGAGTGCCTTTATGCTCGCCTTCCCCTGCAATGAATTCGAAATGGTCCGAAATCGAACCGTCGGGAGCCACCCACTCGTAGCGCCGCTCCTCAACCTCCCACGGCTCCGCCTGCCCGCCTTCCAGTCGCATGTACGCCCGCGGATAGGCTGGACCGCCGTATCCGATTTCGTCCCATGCCCAAGGGTGGGCGTAGTACACCTCGACGCAGTCCTGCACCAACAACATCCAGTAGCGATGGACCGGCATCTGTTGCCATATTTCGTGCGCGGCCGGGGGCTTGCCGTCGTGAATCGTCTTAAGTACTTGCTCCCTACGGTCGAAGGTGAGTTGCACGAATGTCGCTCCATATATCTGGTGAGCGATTTGATCAATCGCCTTCAGTCCCAGCCGATGCGCCTCGCGGTCCGGCGGCATGTGCTCATAGCGATAGCCATCGATGCGTCCCTCGTAGAGCCGTTTGTCGATGAAAGGAACAATCGGGATCCTGTACTCGGGAAGGCGGTCCTCTTGCGGGATGATCCTGTCGCAAACGGCTCCCAGCAGCTTCGCCTCTTCTTCCGTGAAGAATCGGATCGGCGGTACATGCTGTACCCGCGCGAGCACAACTTTCCGCGTAGCCTCGTCCCAATAATCCTGTTGGGAAAGCGTGCTGTAGCCCGGGTAGTAGCCGGGCTGCGCGGTAGACCTTGGGATTGCCTCGCTCGATGGATCGTTGCCAATCGGCGCTTCAGCCGTATGCGAACTCATCTTGCCTCCCGCCGCAACAGACTAGCCATCAGTCCTAGAAAACCGGCAGCCGCAAACAAGAGAGGAGCAAAAATCGGGGGCCCGTACATGATGTTGTACAGGGGGGTCTTGAGCCCGCCCGAACGCCGGATCACGCCGCGTGCGTGGTAGACGAAGCCGAGCGAGCCATCGGCGATAGCCAAGGCTGACATCGCCGGCAACCAGGTGTGCGCGGCCTTGTGGCTGCGCATCGCCCCGATCGCCGCAATCGTCAAGGCCGGCGCCAGGATCACGGGCGTCCACTGCATCTTGTAACGGAAGTTGTTTTTGTAGTGGGAGTACAGAGCTTCGCAGCCACTGAAGAATGCCGAAAGCGCAGTGGCGGCGGCCATATGCTTTTGAAATCTGCCCTCACGCGCATCCTGCTTCCACGATATTTTTTCGTGCTTCAGGCCGCCGGGTAAACGTGCCGCCCAACTCTGGGGATGTGCGGGCAGCGGCCAGCTCGACGCATCGGGAGGGTCCTCGCGGCGTAGATACGTTGCCACGACTCCCAAATAGGCGGCGGTGCCAAACAGCAGAGGAGCAAAGATCGGCGGACCCATGATCATATTTACGATCGGGATCCGCCAACCGCCGGGCTTGCGCTTTATGCCGCGAGCGTGAAAGTAGAAGCCAATTGCGCAATCGGCGAGAGTGAGCCACGAGACTATCGGGAGTACGGTTCGCGCGGCACGCTTGTTTTTGAACGCCCAGATCCCGGTAGCGCACAGAGCGCCGCTGAGGACGACTGGCGTGTACATGATCCTGCGGCTGTAGCTGCCACGGTAATGTTCGTACGCAACTTCCAGTCCGCTGAGCAGGCCGGATGCGGCCGCCACCAGCGACAAGCTGCGCTGAAAACGCCCCTCGCGAATCTCCTCGTCCGCGAACTTTTCGAATGACAATACGTCCCCGACTGATGTGGGCAAGGACCCAGCCGCGCGATCTCTATCAAGGGCTTGGCTGGGCTTCGTCACGACAGTTTCCGTTGCTGAGGGACCAAGCTAAATAACCTCCCTCACCTTGTCTTCCAGCACGGTCTTCAGGATGTCGCCGCCATTCTTCTCGCCTCGGAGAATGGCCTCGGCGAAGTGCAGCGCCTGTTTGGAGTTGATGTTGCCCGGCAAGGGCGGCTCGTTTGCATCGACGACGGCTTGCACGACTGCGGGACCGGCGTGATTCAGCGCCTTGCGTAAAATACTCTCCGCGTGCTTCGGGTCTTCGATGGTGAATCCAGCTGCACCGCATGCTTCCGCGACCTGGGCGAAGTCGATGGGCTGGAGTTCAACTCCGAATTGGGGGTTTGCGTCCAGCACGATCTGTTCCCACTTGATCTGCCCTAGCACATTGTTCTTCACCACAATCACTTTCACCGGCAGCTTGTATTTCACCAATGTCGCGATTTCTCCCATCAGCATCGTGAGCCCGCCATCTCCCACCACGCATACCACCTGTCGGCCTGGGAAGGCCACGGCGGCGCCAATGGAATAGGGAAGTCCGTTAGCCATCGTGGCTAAAGATCCCGATAGGGAAAACTTCATCTGGTCGCGAGTCTCTATGTAGCGCGCTGTCCACGTGGCGATGGTTCCACTGTCAGCCGAAACGATTGCGTCCGAGTCCAGGAGCTTGTTCAAGTGGTAGGTCACAACCTGCGGCTTCATCGGCATGTCAGTCCGCGTGCCACGTTCCGTCATGAGACTGTTCCAGCTCTCCATCCGCTTCTGCGCGGTCTCCAGGAAACTGCGATCCTCTTTGCGTTTGAGCAGCGGCAGCAAATCCTGCAGGACTGCCTTACAATCGCCCACCAAGCCCACATTGGCGGGATGGCGCAATCCGATGCGGGTGGCGTCAAAATCGATCTGCACGCACTTTGCCTTGCCCGGCTTGGGATAGAAATCCATATACGGGAAACTGGTCCCGACTAGCAGCAGTGTGTCGCATTCGGCCATGGCGTCCTGCGAGGGAGCCGTACCGAGCAAACCGATGCCTCCGGTGGTGTACGGGCTGTGATCGGAGATTACGGCTTTGCCCAGCAGTGCTTTAATGACAGGACCGCCAAGACGCTCGGCTAACTGCTCAACTTCTTCGCCTGCTCCGAGGCATCCGCGACCAACGAGGATCGCAACTTTCTCTCCCTGATTCAGGATTTTGGCAGCCTCGTGCAGTTGTTGTTTCGGCGGATGCGGGTGCGAGGGTTCAAAGACCAGGCCGCTGTGGTGGCGCACGTTGGCGTCCGAACGGTGAAAGTCGGAGGCGCGCCACTCCTGAATATCCTTGGGTATCGTGATGTGGGTGACCGTGTGGCGGTCCAGAGCTGTTTTTACTGCTTCGTCTACCACGCTGGTTACATGGGCAGGCCCCATGATTCGCTGGTTATAAGCAGCGACGTCCATGAAGAGTTTGTCGAGATCAACGTCCTGCTGATAGGAGGTACCAATCAGGTCGTGAAAGGTATGCCCGGTTATCGCAAGAACCGGCTGCCCATCGCACTTGGCATCGTACAGTCCGTTCAGTAAATGAATGCCACCCGGACCCGAAGTAGCGATACAAACGCCAAGCCTGCCGCTGAACTTGGCATAACCACACGCCGCAAAGGCCGCGGCCTCTTCATGACGCACCTGAATGAACTTTAATTTATCCTGATGAGTGCGAAGTGCTTCGAACATCCCGTCAACTCCGTCGCCAGGAAACCCAAAGATGGTATCGACTCCCCACTCGACGAGACGGTCAACCAACAGATCGGAAACTTTTTTGGACATCAATCCTCCCAGACTTGCGTTAGCCATCGGCTCCGGCAGGCGACGCCCTACAGTCGCCCACCTCTCAATTTCTGTGTGACTTTCTTCCCGAACACCGTGGCTAAATGGTTCTATCGCTTACGATGTGCGTTCAGAACGCCACGTGGCCCGCATTCTTCAGCATTTGTGTGATTGAGCGTTCGGAGCTGTGAGAGCCTCTGATTGTCCGGCGGCCACAGCTCTCAAAGTTGGCTGGTGCGGGTGCGAACGTCGAACTTAGAGAGTCGGACGTTTTAGCTGACGCGAAACTTCTCCGCATCCGGGTGCTTCAATTCCAAACCGATGCCGGGCGCACTTGTGTTGGGCGAAAGTGCGCCATCCCGTGGTGCTTGCACCCCGTCAAACAGCATCTGTGCAATTCGCACATGGTCATGGAAGTACTCCATGTGGCGCATCCGATGAATGCAGCAGCAGGGAGTGGCATGAAGATATGGAGCGCAGTGGGACGACATTGGGATTTGAGCAGCTTGGCATAACTCTCCCGCAGCAAGCAGTCCCGTTATCCCGCAGCATCGGGTCGCGTCAGCTTGCAATACATCAATCGCTTCGGCTCCCAGCATCCGACGGAAATACACTTCGCTGTAACCGTACTCCCCCGCCGCAATATCCATTCCCTCCGGCGCTCGATCCCTGATTAGGTGCAGCCCTTCCAGATCATCGGAGCTGACCGCCTCCTCGAACCAGCTCACGCCAAATTCGGCAAAGCGTTCGGCAAACCACAGCGCCTGTTTGCGGCTGTAGGCGCCATTCGCGTCGACAAACAGTGCAATATCATCCCCAATTGCCTTACGCGCAACCTGAACGCGGTGCAGATCCCGGTCTGGATCGCTGCCCACCTTCATCTTCATCATCCGGATGCCTTGTTCCTTCCATCCCTCAAACTGTGCTTTCAGCTGAGCATCGGAGTAGCTGGTAAATCCGCCGCTACCATAAATGGGCACGCTGCCCCGGATTCGTCCGAGTAAAGAAACCAGCGGTACATCGAGCAACTTCGCTTTCAAGTCCCAAGCGGCATTGTCTATGGCGGAAATTGCCATCGCAGCGATTCCCTCGCGGCCCAGGTTGCGAACGGCCCCGACCAGCGCAAACCAGAGCGATGGAATGTCGAATGCATTTCGGTCTTGCACTACTTCTGCGATTAGAGTGCGGGCGAGTAAGCCGGTAGATGTATCAGCATAGCTATATCCGAAGCCCGTCTTGTCTGCCGCTCGCAACTCCACGACTACGAGCGTGGTCTTGTTCCAACGGAATGTCCCATCGGCTTCCGGAGCGTCCGTGGGAATGGCGTAGCAGGATACCTCGCCCGAGCGGATTCTTTCCTGAAAGAGAACAACGAGGGCTTCCCGATGATTGGCTACTTTCAATGCATTAGTCATTAATCCGTTTTCCTCGGAGCTGAATCGAGTTTCGTTTATAGGATGCGAATATAAGATGAAGGCGCCGCCATTACTCTCGAAGGCATTTTGCAGAGTATTGGCTTCCGTTAGTCAACGATCAAGCCGCGCCTATGGATAGGCCGTGTGAGACGGAAGCTGCAAGAGCTTTGGGGCCGTGTTAACGAGCCGAACTCTCTCCGCCCTTCGCGCTTGCGTAGTTACACTCTCCTGTATGCTCGTGTCCGATGCGAAAGGTGATTTACGCTGCCTCTCGCAACATACCTAAGCGGCGGGAGAGCATATCGTCGCCGACCCCATATTGGCTGGCCAAACGCCATTGTGCAATCTCCCCGCCTCATAAATTGCGTCAAGAGGACGAATTGGGTACATTTCAGACCGCTGGGGCAAGTACCAGGTCGTACAGGTGGGTGACGGCGCGCGTGGCCCGGCGAGGCGCGGCGCATGGATCAGAGATTAGGAACGGACTGCACTTCACTCCATTGTCTTGCGTCTTCATATGCGAGTTGGTTCCTGCCCTCCCACCGATACGAAACACGAAATGGGTTGCCGCTGGGCGTCCGCTTCCTTCACACCTTTTCTAACCTGGGTACGTTTCCTTCATACCTTTTCTATCGGATGCGATGTGTCACAAAGCCCACGGGTGGCCAAGCAGTTCGGGCCAATTAACGCCAAGCCGAGAGATCCTCATAATACGCAGGGCTCTTGCAGGACTGCTCACGCACGGCGCTCTAATGATTTGGCAGGTCGGAATTTCTTGTCCACCAGCGCCGAAACGGTAAGACTTCGGCAGCAGCTTCAACGCCTTTTCGCTGACTGGACCAGACTGTGTCAAGCATTATGATCCGCAACTCTCCCGGCTCCCCGTGTATACAACCGGCTACCACGACCCATGCTCTAATTACAGAGTACGCATTGCGACCACATGAAGAATACGCGCCAACTCGACCGCATACTCAGCCTCAGTTTTCTAAGCTTTTATTTTTGCTGGATCATTTTCGTCGGTACATTCTCTCTGCATGAGCTTCTGATCGGCGTCCTTGGGGCCCTGCTCGCAACGGCTGGGCTTTCCATAATCAACCGCTATTATCCCGCACGATTCTACCCTAGACTTACGGAGCTGCTCTCCCTGTGGAGACTTCCCGGATACTTAATCTCCGATACTTGGAAAATTCTCGCGCTGAGAGCCAAAGACCTTCGGGACGTTCAAACGGCGAACTCGCTATTTCGAGTCGTGCCTTTCCAGGCTGGAGAGAAAGAAGATCCGCGAGCCACTGCTCGACGAGTCTTGGCGGTTATCTACACCACCATCACCCCCAATACAGTCGTCCTTGGCGTGAACACTAACGACCAGAAGTTGTTATTGCACCAGCTTGTACGAAGTCCCGTTTCCAGAATGACAAAAGACCTCGGAGCGCGGACGTGAATATCTGGCTGCTGGCAGCTCAAGTCACCATCTTCACGCTGGCGCCATTACTTTGGATGGCAACCCGGGGAGATGTCCGGCAGCGACTGGTTTCCTTTTATATGGCGGGGGTTGTGACTACGCTGCTGATTATGTTGCTAACCATGGCCTTCGGTCGCATGCCTATGATGGATTTGGCCATTACTGTGTCCCTTATGTCGTTTGGCGGCGGCATTGTGTTTGCGCGCTTTTTCGAGCGTCATTTGCAATGAAGACTGTCTTCATCGATGCACTGCTGGCCGCGGCTGTGCTGATCATTCTCGCCTCCGTGCTGGGCATGCTGCGACTGCGTGATGCATATCAGCGCATGCACTATATTGCGCCGCCTACCTCGTTTAGCTCCATATTGATTACCATAGCGATCTTCTTGCAGCGCGGTCTTAAGCCGGAATCCTTTAAAGCTCTATTCACTACGGTAGTGCTCATCGGCATGAACTCTGTTGTAACGCACGCGGCTGCCCGCGCCTTTCGCATCGGGGATACGAAGGGCTGGCGTCCCAGGAAGGGTGAGGAAGTTCCGATCAAGCCGAGTGACAAACTACTTACGGAGAGCAGCCCATGAAGCTTTTGCAGGGCACAATCTTACTTCTGGTCGCACTATGCGCCCCGGCCGTGGTTTTGAGCCGTGATCCCAAGGAACAGGTGGTGACACTCAGCTTTTACGGGTTACTGTGCGCGCTCCTGTTCCTCATCTTTCAGGCACCCGACGTGGCGCTTTCGCAGATCACGATTGGCGCAGTCATGCTGCCGTTGATGATCATGCTGGCGCTCACCAAGATGCGACGACAAAACCTGAGGCGTTCGCGCGAGGGCAAGAAATGAGCTCGCTTGCGCGCACGAGTTTGTTCCTCGTCTCGGCTGCCGGACTGGCCATACTGTTTGCATGGGGATTTCGCAATCTCCCGCCCCTGGGCGATTATCGCGGCCCCTATGGGTATGTAGTCTCGCAGGTCTGCGTTTACCAGCGACACGCAACTGATGTGGTTAATGCGGTCACATATGACTATCGCGGATTTGACACGCTGGAAGAAGAGTTCATTCTGTTCGCTTCAGTATTAGGAGTTTTACTGCTCTTCCGTCCCGCCGAGGAGAACCAGAAGGACAAACATAAGGCCCAAATCGAGGATGCGTTACCTGTGTCCGACGCCTTACGCGCGAGTATGCAGGCGATCGCCGGAATCATGATCGTCTTTGGCGTCTATATCGCTACCCACGGACAGCTCACGCCCGGCGGCGGCTTTCAAGGGGGAGTAATCCTCGCATCCGTTCCCCTCCTGGTGTACTTGTCCGGAGATGTGAAGACCTTCGAAAGTATCATTTCCAGCCCACTGATCAAACTGGCTGATTCCGCAGGTGCTGCCGGGTACGCCATCATAGGGACCGCCGCTTTATTCTTCGGCGCACATTTTTTAACCAACATCATGCCCCTCGGAATTACGGGCGATGTATTCTCCTCGGGAACGATTGCGGTCATCAGCGTGTCTGTTGGGCTGGAAGTTACGGGCGGATTCGTGGTGCTGATGCATAGCTACTTGCGGGAAGTCATCGAAGAGCAGCTGGGTGAGAAATCGTGATGTTGGATTATCTGCCTTATGCCGTGGCTGCCTGGATCTTTCTTTGGGGCCTTTATGGGATTGTTACCAGTAAGAACCTGGTTCATCAGGTGGTCTGCCTTGCCATCCTGCAAACATCGACTTATGTCCTTTTGCTTGGCATTGGCTACAAAGCCGGGGGCACAGCGCCGGTCTTTGCCGATATTCCCGCAGGGACGGTGGTGGTCGACCCGCTGGTACAGGCACTCATGCTTACCGATGTGGTGGTCGAAGCCACTGTCATGGCGCTTCTGCTGGCGATGGTGGTGAAGGCAAATGAACTCGCGGGGACGGTCGATCCGGACGAACTACGAATACTCACCGGCTGATGGTCACTACACTCATTCCTCTGCCGATTGTTGTCCCGCTGCTGGTTGCTGCGTTGCTTGCGGCGGCTGGTAAATGGCTTGGACGACGGATTACCGATACTCTGGCAATCGCAACCGCGGCAGCCACTCTGGGTATGACGCTGATCGTTTTGCGCGGCGTTTGGTGGCAGCCGCAAGTCTACTGGTTTGGCAATTGGTGGCCGAGGCCCGGTGGTGTAGTCCTAGGTATCTGCTTCGCGGTAGACGCGATCGGCGCAGCCCTGGCCGTGTTAGCCGCGCTGCTTACTACCAGCGGCCTCATTTTTTCGTGGAAGATCTTCGAAGAGACTGAAAACCACTTTCAGCCCCTTATGTTGATTTTCATGGCGGCGATGTGTGGCTTCAGTTACACAGGCGATCTGTTCAATCTGTTCGTTTTCTTCGAGCTGATGAGCGTCTCCGCCTTTGCACTATGTGGCTTGAAAAGGCTGGAGCCGGCCCCGTTGCAAGGCGCCTTCAATTTCGCGGTGGTGAATACCGTCGGCGCATTCATGATCGTGATTGGAATCGCGCTGCTGTACGCGCGAACCGGTGCCCTTAATTTTGCCCAGGTGGGACGAGCGCTGGGAAGCCATGCCGACAGCCTCGTCCTCCTCGCCCTTCTGATGATCTCGGTAGGTTATCTGGCAAAAGCGGCCATCGTGCCGTTCCATTTCTGGTTGGCCGACGCCCATGCGGTGGCCCCCAGCCCGGTATGCGTGCTGTTCTCGGGAGTCATGGTGGAACTCGGCATTTACGCCGTGGCCAGGACCTACTGGACGATCTTTCATCATTCACTCGCTGCCCACACGCGGGAGCTTCAAGGAATCTTTCTCGCTATGGCAGCCTTCACCGCGGTGATCGGCGCATTGATGTGCTATGCCGAGCATCACCTGAAACGTCTGCTCGCTTTCTCCACCATCTCTCACGCCGGACTCATGCTCGCCGGATTTGCCTTGCTGACGCCCAAGGCCCTGGGTGGCCTCGTTGTCTATGTGCTGAGCCACGGCGTGATTAAAGCAGGTCTGTTCCTTGGCGCCGGAATCGTGCTTCATCGCCTACGCAGGATCGGAGAATCTCACCTCCACGGATGTGGCCGAGGCATGTGGTTTACCGCTGCCATCTTTATCCTTGGAGCTTGGGGACTGGCCGGATGCGCGCCGTTTGGCACATTGTCAGGAGAAAGCATGATCTCGGACGCCGCCAGGGATTTTCACCGGGCATGGTTGCTGTATGTGTTCATGTTTGCGGAGGTCCTTACCGCTGCTGCCGTGCTGCGAGCCTCGTTCAGGATTTTCTTTGGCTGGGGAGAACCCGCCCCCAGCGACGAGTCGTCGCGAGTGGACGAGCGTCCTGAGACCGAGCGACAGCAAGGAGAAACCCCGGCTGTCATGTTTCTTCCGGCTGCGGTTTTGGTGCTGCTGGGCATCGCGATCACTGCGGTTCCACGCTTGCGTAGCACGGCCGAGGCAGAAGCCCGGCTCTTTATGGACCAGTCGGGCTACGCGCATATGGTCCTGGAAAGCGCCCCACTGGCTACGCCTCGACCAGAGCCCGCCGAAGCGCTAACCTCGTCGATCGTTCGCTCTAGTATCGCCGGACTGCTTGCTTTTTCCCTTGCCTTGGCGAGCGTCTTCCGCAAACGCCCGGGCCATCTCTGGGATTTCACACGTCGACTCGAACTTGGCACTCCGTTTCTGCGGAGGCTACACAGCGGACATTCCGGCGACTACGTAGCGTGGCTCTCGTTTGGCGCAGCTTCACTGGGCGGCGCGTTCTTGTGGCTGTTACGCTAGTACAAATCGCCGCTCACCGGGAACGACAGTCATATAGATCCGTTACGCGGCCTTGTCATTTTTCTGCGTCGGTTTCTGTCCCGGCAACGATTTATCGTCGTATTGGGCGGTCTTCTGTTCCTCCTCCAGCGCGGCAATCATGCGGCTGCCTTCATGGTGTGCCGGCACTGGCTGGCGGTCAGCCTTCTTATAGGTAACCTCCATCGTATCGGTACCGATCTGTATGTCGTCCCGCTTGCGGATCTCCTCAAAAACGGCGCGATACAGAAAGGTGGCAGCCGATCGCCGTTTATTGGGATCGACCACGTAGCGCATCGTTAATCCCACCCAATTGGTGGTCACCTTCACATACACTTGCGGCTTCAATTCGAAGTCGGGAACCAGGAAGTACTGCTGCATGCGCTCGAGTTGCTGGTGCGCCCCAGCCAGAAACTCGGTAGTGTACTGAGTTCCGGCGTCCAGCATGATTTTAGTGGCGGCGTCCAGGTTAGATTCGTAGGTGATATTCAGCGGCAATTCATCCCAAATGTATTTGAAGTCGCGAGTGTAGTTGAAGACGCCGGTACCGAAGATCTGGGCATTCGGAAACTGAAGGATGCGGCCGCTGTACTGGTCGCCTCCAATCCAGTTTCCGATCTCCATCAAGCGAGTATAAAAGAAGCCGACGTCGATGACGTCGCCGGAGCTGGTGCCGATCTGGATTCGATCTCCCGCGTCGTAAATTCGGGCGGCAAAAATCGCGACCCGTCCTGCAATACTGAGCAGAGGCTCGCGCAGGGCAACCGCTAGACCGGCGCCTAACAGGCCAAAGAACGTTCCGTGGTGAGGAACCAGACGGCCCCAAACCAAGAAAACGGTAACCGTCGCAAATAGGGTGACAATGGTGGTCAGCAGCTTGCGGTCACGATAGTAAGCGCGCGGATTGCTCACGCGCACGCCTATCCATTTCTGACCTATGGCGGTCACCAGCGGAGCCAATATGAGAACAGCGACGGTGACACCGAGCGCAAAGTAATGATGCCGAATCCATTCCATACATAAATCGATGCGTTTTTCCTGCCGGAGGGAGCTTGCAACGTTTCCATCCAACCCGGCACTCTCATAAGGGGAGCCAGGTGGCGATCAGATTTTCAATTCGAACTCCGCCACCGATGACTCATCGAAACAGAGTTTGTAACGCAAAGTCGGGCAGTGTTTTCGGATGCTTTTCCTTTCATGTGGCCGTACAACACTCTAATCGCGGAAGGAATGCCGGGGGTTGTCAAGAAGTCTGCTTCTTCGGTAGTGGTGCCGTTGGAAATGAAACAGCACACTACCGCTTCTTCGGAAATTGGTTCGGACTCGATCTGACCCACTGCCCGGATGGACGCGCGGGCACTTCTCAAACGGCGGGGCCTAATGCTTGCCCAATTACCCTGCTGAATTACTTGCGGCAAGCTCTTGATTCTGCAATGGCAGCGTTCGTCTCGCTCATTTGCCCACAAATACAAGATTTCGGGCACGCGGAGGGCCAAGGACAAACCGTCGCCAGTCGCCGCTGACTAGCCGCATGCCAGGGAGGGTTAGGCATGTGCTTTCTTTGTTGGCACGCCATCGAGGAGGTCACCAATCGAGCCACCTTCGATTAGCTCGCTCCGCTCGGTGTCTAAGCCATTTTTGTTGGTGGCTCCAAAACGCTCCAAAATGCCATTGGAATTTAGAGCCAACATGCAGCCAAGCTCTGCGGTCGGCGTTTCATCATCGGCGGAAACGACACGGCTGTGGTTCACAATCATGGGTGTGCCAGCGTGGCTCAGACGGCTTAACCGCAGGGGAACTGGCATCGGCTTTGACAGCCCTCTCTCCATGATTGTCTCGTTGCCGTCTGGAAAGCATGGAAGCCAGCTTGTGCCAGCCCTCGGGAGTTCAGCAGCGACAACAGGATAGGGCTTCTGGATGCCATTAGCAGTCCACGGTGTGCCTTTTTTCGAGCGGAACACGTATTCCGATTGCTCTCGCATGCTCTCCAGACGCGCCTGACGCTCAGGCGAGATAGCAAAGCTCCGTGAAGTTGGAGTCTTCGCCGACTGCTTCGCGCCTCTACAAACGTCCTCACCACGTCAACAAAACCATCCTTCACATCCGGCCATTGCAGACCGCACAGCTCGCCAGCGTGCAAGTCAGCTTCGGCGGCCATCCGATAGAAAGTTTCGTGTTTCGGGGCTGACTCGGCGTTGAGGATCTGTTGCATTTGCTCGGCGGTCGAGAATGGCTGTTCCTTCATTTTTTTGAGGGCGGCAATCGCAAACCCTCGAACAGGTGGTGGCTGACATATTCCGAAGCCCGCGCCGGAAGGTATCGATAACTATGTCGTGACGGTTACCGCGACTGGATCCGCGACCCAGGCAACTCAGACCATCACAATCCCCGTCACGGTGGAGTAATGTCTGTCATGGCCTGCCATTGACGGAAACTGTCAAAAAGCGCCCTTTCTCGGGCGCGGCATGATGCCGATCACGTGGGGCCTCTCAGCGCTCACGATATTCGGCCCATCGCAGAATTCGCGGGAGGCGATGCCTCGCATGTTGGCGGCGATCCCCCCTTCCCAGAGTCCTCGCATTGGTCGTAGCTGGCATGCTCGCCGTCACCATGGCGGTGAACAGTTCTTGCCTGCTGAGCTGGAGCTCGATCATCGCGCGGGACATCATTCTTCCCTTGCGCAAGAGGCCGCTGAGCTCCCGGCAACAGGTGATGCTAAACGGAGGCGCCAACCTGTTTGTCAGCCTGTTCGCGCAAAACAGTTGACACTACAGGCCGCGCCCGGCACATAAAGCTGGTCGATGAAAAGTTCTCTCCGGCCGTGGAATTCCTTGATTCTGGCTCGAGAGATTCCAACTCGCGTGTACTTCACTGGCCGATGCTAAACACCCGCTCCCAGGAGAAGCTTGCAGTTCCCGGGAGCGAGTTTCTCACCGGAGGTTAGAAGTTGTACTTCATCACCAGCACTACGTCGCGAGGATGGTTACTGAACACCTGGTTCCACTGCGCGAATGTCGGGGAACCCGTGAGCAGCGCTCCCCGAACCACGCCGCTGGTGAAGGTCACCGGTGCGACATCGCTGATGTTCCCAGGCACGTACTGTGCGTGGTTGAGGATGTTAGTTGCCTGGAACGCGAATTCGACCGACTGATGCTCGGTGATGTTCACCCGCTTCAGTAGTGCGAAGTCCCAGTTGTTGATAACGTTCCCGTACAGCGAGTTGCGTGCAGCGGTTGCTAACGCTCCCGGTCCCGCTTGAATGTATTGGGCGGCCGGGTTATTCGCCAGGTACGCGACAGTCGCCCCTTGCGAATTAAGCAAAGGAGTTACGTTGGAAGATGTTCCCGGAATGCCGGCTGAGTTGAACACAGCGCGGTCCGTGGCCGAGTCGCCGTTCAGGTTGGAGTCAGCGCCGCTCTGTACTGTCACCATTTCCGGCGACTGATAGGTGTAGATCGGTGACACCTTCCAATTGCCCACGAGGTTCTTCATGAACCAGTTATCGTTCTTGAAGAACGGCATGTCATAGGTAACAGCCAGCGTTGCCCGCTGACGGCGGTCGAGTGCCGACGAACCGTAGTCGCACGCGATGCAGGAGAAGTCCTGCGGACGCCGCGGCGTCAGCACCGTCGAGAACACTTCGGCCGTTGAGTTGTCGAAGGTGTGGCTCCAGGTGTAAGCAGCCTGGAACTGCAGGCCGTTGGTGAAGTTCCGCTTGAGCGACACCTGCAAGCCGTTGTAATTCGACGAACCCCAAGGCTCATACGCAGTGATGTTGCTCAGGAATCCCGCATTAGCAAATGCCGGCACCTGGCTACCGATTGCAGTCAAGCCGGCCAGCGTAGTGCCCAGCGAATCGAGTGTGCCCTGGCTGGGTATCGACAGATACGTCGGCAGGTAGCTGGTAGGAGTTACCGGGCTGGTCACGTTAAGACGGGTCTGCACCGGAAGGCGAATGCCTCGCGTTCCCACGTAGCGAACTTCCAGTGTGTACTGGTTGTTGAATACATGCTGCACCCCTGCCGTATACGTTTCTGAATAGGGCAGCTTCTGGTTGGGGATATACGCACTGGTTAGAGCCCGGGCCGTTGCCGGATCGGTGATAGGAGCCGGGGTGTTAGGCAGGCCGCCGGCACCCAGGAAGTTGGTGAACGAATAGGGGCAGATTTGTGCTGTGCCCGGCGCTGTCGTATCGCAGGTCTGTTGCACTTGCGGCGGCAGCGACAGGATGCCCAGGTTGTCGAACAGAACGTCGTTAGCCATCGAGAATCCGACGTTCACGGAAGTATTCGGATCAGGCGACCACGCAATACCGGCGCGCGGCATCACGTTCGTCGTTTGCGCGGTCGGCGTGTTGAAGTTGATCAGACCCGGCACGCTCGCGATGGAGTTGAGCGACTGCAAGTTTGCCGCTAAAGGCTCACCTGTGTACTCATAGCGCAGTCCGCCGTTGATCGTGATCGTCGGCGTGACACGCCACTCGTCGTTGATATAGCCGTATACCGCTTTCTTGTTGCCGTAGTACACCACGTTACCGGAAGAGCGCTCGCCGAAATCGCCTTGATTCGGATTGGGCGCGACGTTGTTGAGATAATCGGACAGGAAGCTCCACTCGTAGTCGCCGCGCACGCGCTGGGTGAACGTTTGCGGGCTGATGTACCAGCGGAACTCGCCGCCCATACGGACGTTGTGCTTGCCCCTCACCCAACTCACGTTGTCGACGAACTGATACAGGTTCTGGATGGTTTCCTGTGGCGCATTGGGATCGGGACCAAGCTGAACGCCGTTCAATTCGAATACCTGCAAGTTCGGGAACGTGCCGGGCCCACCCAACCCAGGGAAGCTCGCGTCGCCGGGCGACGTAACCGTGTTGAAGCGGTTGAAGCCGAAACGGAATTCGTTATTCACGTTGGGCGAGAAGTTGTGATACTCGCTCATTGTAACCAACCAGAAATAAGTTGGGTTGACCGTCCAAAACGTGGGGATCTGCGCGGTCGTGTCATAGGCAGGGTTCTTTGTGTAGGCCAGACGTGCGCGAAACTGGTCCTTCTCCGAAAGGTTGTAGTCGATGGAGTTGGCCGTGTTGAGAAAGTTCTGGTAGCTGGAGCCAAGAAAACCGACATCACCAACTGGGATGTTGACCGCTACATTATTGAAATTCGGATTTGATGTTGCGAGTCCTGGAGCGACCGAGACCGTATTAGCTCCGCCATTCAATCCGCAAACGGTTGGAGCCGAGGTCGCTGCAGGAACGTATTTCTGAAACTGTTGCAGGTTCGTGTTGCTGGGAAACAGGGTAGCCAATTCGGCATAACCCGCAGTAGTTGGCGCGCAAGCCGTCGACGGAGTTGCGGTCTCACCGATAGTGTTGTATTCCCAGTTGGTAAAGAAGAACAACTTGTTCTTCACAATGGGTCCACCAATCTGGCCGCCATAACGATTGTTATCGAACCGCGGATTGGAAGGTGTCAGTCCATTGCTGACCTGCGACAACGCAGTTTGCGAGTCGATCGCGTTCAGGTCACGATTCTGGAAGTACTCGTACGCGCGGCCATGAAACTGGTTGGTGCCGCTCTTGATGGTCTCGTTGAACTGCCCTCCGGAAGAGTGGCCGAACTCAGCCGAAAATTGATTTTGCAACACCGTGAAGCTATCCACTGCGTCATTGGGAATCGACATTAGTGGACCGGTGGTGGTGAGGCTGTTGTTATCCACACCGTCCACAGTGAAATTGTTATTACGAGGCCGCTGTCCTCCAATGGACGGCCCTGTGCCCACACCGACGCCGCCTGAGCTGGCCACACCAGCGTCGAGCAGCGACAGGTTCAGCACGCCACTGCCCGTCCCTCCGGTCGAGGTTATCGGCGAGTCGGCTGCCTGCTTGGCATCGAAGGTCATAGAGATCGTTGGCGTCGTGGTATCGATAGCCACCGCCTGTTCGTTGACCTCGACGGTGGTGCTTCCGCTAACCACGGCTGCCGTGATGTTCGCGGTGGCGACTTTGTTGAGCACCACTTCGACATCGCGATAGCCCCCCTTCATTCCGGGAGCACTCACGTCGACGGAGTAGTGGCCTACCGGCAGATTGACAAAGTGATATTCACCTTGTGAGTTGGTTGTGAGGTTCTCCTTAAACCCCGTGCCTAGATTTGTTACTGTCACGTCGGCTTGGGACACATACGCGCCCGAAGCGTCTTTGACGACACCTGTTAGATCGCCGCTGATGGCCTGTCCGAACGAGAGCACGGGCAGTAGCAAGACGACGCTAAGCAGGCAGGTCAGTGTGAAAGTGTTTCGATTCATCACACACTCCAATCCTCTGGTCGAATCTTGCGTCGCGCTTGATGGTTCGGCGCCGAATGACACCCTGCAAAACAACGCTGCTAGAGCAAATGCACGATACTAACCAATCGCGATATTGAGTGTTTACTTTGGCTTGCAGCTCGGAGCTCATCGCAAAGATATGGATTGTGGGAGTTATTCTGGCGCCTACATTTACTCGAGCGCAACTCGAACCATTCTTCCGCGAGCTCGTCACCGAGTCTGTGGTGCTACACCACCTCGGAAACAACGGTTTCGCTTCTATGAAACTTTGGAGGGAATGAGCACGCGAGGAGCTTTCGCGGATGGCGTCTCGAACAACATTGTCGCGGAAAGTTTCGCAGATTGGAGGCAAATACAACTCCGGCTTCCACCTTTAATTTGTCGTGCTCGATGATGCGCACTCGCCGTGTCATCGGGTGAGAGGCGAAACGTGGCGACGGGGGAGAGTAGAATCCTGGCCGAGGTGACTAGGCCCCGTAAATCTCGATTATCACCAGAACCAGTTCTTGGCGAGGCAGGATCGCTTGAATTTAGGATTCGCACAGCCTAGCCTCAGGATATGAATGCTCCGCAAGCGCCAGACGAACAATTCTCGCGGGCCGAGCTGCGCTATCGCATCGCCGATGCTATCAATGACCGGTTGAAGGCGACTCCCTTGTTGCATGCCACGGCGAAAGGGGCGGCGCACTGGTTGCAACATCGTCGCGACATCAGTCGCATAAAGATCGCGCGAAAAGCCACACCGCAGCCAGATGCGAGTACGAACGCGACCAGCCCGACTGACGTCTCCCCAGAGCTGCCCATGCCGCCATTGGAAGTGCGCCGCCTGGTAGGACCGACGGATCTCTCGCTGTACGACCATCCCAAAGGCGAGCTGATCTATCGTTACCTGGCGCCGGAGACCTTTCGCGCGTTCTTCGACTTTGGCTGTGGCTGCGGGCGTGTGGCGCGACAGTTGATTCTTCAGCGGCCACGTCCGGAGTTGTACGTCGGCGTAGATCTCAATGCTCCGCTCATCGACTGGTGCAACCAGAACCTGCGGCCTGTGGCGCTTGGGTTCAGCTTCTACCACCATGATGTCTTCAACGTGGCCCTCAACCCCGGCCGCGGCAAACCGCTCACCGCACCTTTCCCGGCGCAAGATTCGCAATTCACGTTGATCAACGCGATCTCAGTGTTTACTCACCTGACGGAATCGCAAGCTGCGTATTACCTGCGGGAATGCGCGCGCATTCTGCATCCCGAGGGCGTGCTGCATGCCTCGTGGTTCCTGTTCGACAAGGCCGATCATCCCATGATGGACGGAAGCAGCAACGCGCTGTATGTCTCCTACACCGATCCATCGGCAGCAGCAATGTTCGACCGCAATTGGGTGCGCGATACTGCGAGGTCGTTGGGGCTCAGGATCTTTCAGGTCATCGCGCCCACGATTCGCGGTTATCAGTGGCTGGTGCTCATGACTCCGCGAAAGGATGTAGCTGAAGTTGAGTTGCCGGAAGACGTGGCGCCGCGCGGGATTGTGCCGGCACGGGATTAGCGGCGACGTTTGTGCCGTCTGATCGGCACTCCCGTCGCTCCGATTTGTCATCCTGAACGAAGTGAAGGACCTGCTGTTTGCTCGTAGTGCGATAAGCACGGAGTAAGGTCGTCGCCCTCGCTACCATGTGGGCATCGCCAGCATTCTTGCCCTGCCACCGAAAGCCTTCGTCCGCCACGGCGGACTCGGGATGAGAATGCTGGATAATCAAAGGCCCCCACCCGGCTGCGCTCAGGATAACAACTTCAAAAAAGGAAGCCCAACCCGGCAAAAGCTGCCGGAATGGGGCACGTGAAGCGTATTTCGTCAGTTGGCGACCACGGCTGCCGACTGGTCCTGCTTCGCGATGAGTTTGCGAAGGGCCGCCTTGTCCGGGTTTAGCAGTTCGTTGATGCGCGCATGGTTCACCGCCGCGACGATGATCAGGCCGGCTTCTGTATTGACTTCGCCAAAGATGCCCAGCCGCTGCAGCTTCAGCGCCTGATGCTCGTTGTCTTCCGTCGGGCTCAGGTAGTGAACGTGCGTCGTCTTGTAGCGATGAATGAGGAAGAGGTGCGCCAGGGTCATCAAGCGCTTCTTTCGCAAGCGATCGTCGAAGGTATTCATGTCGCGGATCGACAGCAGCTTGTGTCCGCGACGGTCATGGACGTCGGCGAAGATGACGTTGCCGGCCTTTTCCCTCGCAGCACTGGAGATGCTCAACTCAATGAAATCGGAGCCCGCAGCCACCGGGCGCAGCTTCGCCTTCCATCCGGTGGGCAGCCCATTCTGCTCGGCCCACATTTGCAGCCAGTCTTCCAGCACCTTGGGTGGAACTTCCGTTTGCACCAGATGCTGGTGCTGGGTCGAGCCCTTGCCCATAGCTTTAGTCGTTGCTGTTCTGCCTGAGGCCGCCGCCAGCGCAGCATCAAGGCGCGGGCCACCGACCAGCGTTTGCGGTGTGCGATACGGAGACTCCACCAAGCGCAGCTTGCGTTGCAGTCGCGCTAGTGAGAGCATGCCATCCTGCTTGAGTGCTACCGCAAACTCCTCCGCTGCCAAACCGTCGATCTGATGTCCGCCGTAGGTGATGAAGTTGAAGACGAAGCCCAGCTTCCCCAGTTCCGTCGGGAACGCCTTCATCTGCTCGTCCGACATGCCAGTGGTGTCCCAGTTGAACGATGGCGACAGGTTATACGCCATCATCTTGTCGGGGAAGACGGCGTGAATGGCTTCGGCGAACTCTTTGGCTTCGTGCAAATCTGCCGTGGCGGTTTCCATCCAAAGGATGTCGGCGAACGGCGCAGCGGCGAGCGACTTGGCAATGGCGTACTCCAAGCCGCCCTGTACCTGGTAGTAGCCTTCAGGAGTCTTGGCGCGCTCGGCATCGAATTCGACTTCAATACCCAGCGCTTCTGCCATCTCGCGAGCCTCATACCACGACAGCCGCTTGGCATGCTCCAGCCACTGCTCCGGCGTGAGCTCCAGTGAGGCACCCTCGGCGCTGCGGAAGGCAAGCGCTTCGGCTGCGGCCTGAGCGTAGGTCCGCAGTTTGGCCGCCGCCTGCCATGCGTCGAGAAATTTTCCGATGACCTGGTCGAGCATGGTGTCGAGCACCATGTCGGGATTGCTCTTGTAGGCCTTTACGCCTTCGTCGATCAGCGGGAGCAGTCCGGTCGTCTCCAGCCACGCGTCGGCCTCGTCATACTCGGTCTTCGGCATGGCGAACATCAGGTGTCCGCGGACCTCTTCCAGTCCGGCGTCGAAGAACTTCCGATGGAGCGCCAGGAAGACTGCCTTGTAGGTCGGCACGTAGAGATTAGTGACGCCGAGAATGAACGGCTGGTCGCGCTCGTCGGCGCAGCCATCGAGCAGGCTGGCAGCTTCAGCGTCGGTGCGGGCGACGATGATGCCTGCGACCTGCATCACGTCAAGCTGGAAACGCGCGGCGTTCAGCCGCTGGATCTGCTCATTCTCCGAGACGAGAACTTTGCCGCCCTGATGTCCGCACTTCTTTACGCCCGGCTTCTGGTCTTCAATGTGGTATCCCGGGACGCCGACTTCGACAAAGCGGCGAATCAGGTTGCGTACATGCGCGTCGCCGCCGTGTCCGGTATCGGCATCGGCGATGATGAACGGACGAAAGTCGTAGACCGGCGTTGCGGCGCGTTGCTCGGCAGTCATGCGCGAGCGCGCGAAATGCTGGTTCTTGTCAGCGGTGATCAGGGCGCGAACGATGGCGGCAGCTTCATCGGGCACCTGGCTCAGCGGATAGCTGGCAAGGTCGGCGCCGGGATCTTCCGTGATGCTGCCTTTGGCCGAGGTTGCCCAGCCGCCCAGGTAGATGCCTTCGATGCCCAGCTTCTTGATGACAACCGCCTGGCCGGGCGAGTAGGGCCCGAACGTCGTAATCGACTTGGCCTGATCACACAAGCTCGCGCAAGCGCCAGTAGAAGCCCTCGGCTGCGCTGCGGGCGACCGGGTATTCGGTGGGAATGCTGCCCCGTTGCTCAACTACCTGCCGCGGGCGAGTATAAGCGTACGATGCCTTTGAAACGTGGGCTGTCAAACCATTCCGTCATTTGCTTTAATCGTTGCTCGAATGTATCCATGGCTGACCTCCTGTCGAGGTGGTATGAAGGGCGGACACGTTAATACTCCAGAAATGTACGCGGAAACACCGGCGATGCTCAATAGCTGCTCGACGATGACGAAAAGACATCGTTGGGAACGGACTTGCGCCGCATGCTTTCATCTTAAGAGCAGGTGGAAAGAACACGAGGGAGCAGGTCACGGCAGCGTGTGATAAGGCCGTGGTGTTCTGAAGGAACTCGGGCCTCGCGCCTGACGCTGAGTTCGCTTCGGCGGCTGACGTCCTCGAAAGTTCCGTTGGCAGCGGGCGTGAACCGGGGACGGTGTTGATTGATTGATAATTTCCCCCCAAGGACTGTATCGGACCTTCAAGGCCTGCAAACCGAGGGTACCCCCTCCCCCCGGTATACCCCTAAAATCTTGATATGGTTGGGCAAGTTGAAAACATGGTCCGCAAAATCTTGAGCGCGTGAGACTTGCACGCAAAATCTTAGGAACAAAAGAGTTAACTGCGATTTTGTCGGGCTGGACGGATTGGTGGGGTTTAGAAGTAGTTAACAGCAGCCAACAGGCGCTATGACGACTCGATCGCGTCACGCCTCCCCTTCGAAGAGCCTGACGGGGAGAGAAACAAATCTCCCTCTTCCTCAACGACCCCATTCTAGTGCGGCGAGCGATTTGCACCAAGGCAGTTCGTCACGCAGCAGTGTGATGTGCTCCCGAAATGGGAATCGTCAAAAGGCAGGGCGCGTGCCAGGTTCACGACTTCGGTTGGTGCATTCGTTCGGGAATCGCAAGAACAGGCGCTGAAGCCCTTCGGGTGGAAGTCCCCGCATTCATGCTGGGGACAAAGGCGCCCATGGCCTTCGCGCTTTAGCGCCGGCGCTTGAACCGATGTGCATGCCAATATCCGGGGCTGAAGCCTAACAGCCCAAATTGAACTCTTATTCCCCCCCATAAATGCGTGGGCTTCCACCGACAGCACCCTACGCCACTATCTCCTTCACCATCTGCGGCAACGCCTCGCCGGCTTTGGCCAGCACGACCTCGTCGAAGTAGCCGTTGTTCGCCGGCTCTTCCGGGCCGACGTAGATGGTGCGAGCGCCGTTGCGGCGAGCCAGGCGAGCCAAGCTTGCGGCAGGCTCGACCACGCCTGACGAGCCGACCGTCATAAGGATGGTGCTGCGGTCGACTTCAGCGAAGATGCGGTCCATCTCATAAGGTGTTTCGCCGAACCAGCACACATGCGGACGCAGCACCGCGCCACAGGTTTTGCAGAGGGGCAGCTCGGTTTCGTGCGGTTCGGAGTCCTCAAAGGGTTTGCTGGGGCAAAGCTCGCGAGAGCAGCGGGTCATCATCAGGCGGCCGTGCATGTGCAGCACTCGCTGGGAGCCGGCCTGCTCGTGCAGCGAGTCGACATTTTGCGTGCAAAGAAAAAAACGCTCGCCGAGCTGTCGTTCGAATTCAGCCAGCGCAAAGTGCGCCGGGTTGGGCTTCACCTCACGATGCTTTTCCCGTCGCATGGAGTAGAACTGCCACACCGTCAGCGGATCGGCGTGGAAAGCCCCGGGGGTAGCAATCTGCGTCGCGGGATATCCGCGCCAGATTCCGCCCGCTCCGCGAAACGTCGGCAAGCCACTCTCGGCGCTAACTCCCGCGCCGGTAAGGGCGAAAAGACGATCGGAGGGGCCCAATCGCTGCATTACTGTCCCGTCGTACCTAGCGTGGGAGAGTTTTCGCCCTTCAGATACTTGTCGAACCACGCAACCGTGCGTTTCAGTGCATCGATCTGGTTTTCGCGTTTGGCGAAGCCATGTCCTTCAGCGGGATAGTAGTGGGCGTCAACCGTCCGTCCTTCCTTCTTCAAGATTTCGACCACCTGCTCGGCCTCTTCCTTCGGCACGCGGATATCGTTCTCGCCCTGCAACACCAGCAACGGCGCCTTCTCATCGCGGATGTACTTGACGGCGAAGCTGGCCTCGTACTTGGCACGATCCTTCTCTGGATCGCCGAGCAGCGTCTTCTCGTACTGCTGCAGCATAGGATCTTCATGTTGCAGCATGGTGTACCAGTCGATGATGCCGAATAACTCCACTCCCGCCGCCCACACGTCTGGCGTTTTACCAAGGGCCATCAATGTCATGTACCCCCCGTACGATCCACCGGTGATGCCGATTTTCTTCGCATCAACGTAGCCGGTGTCGATCAGGAACTTCGTGGCGTAGACCTCATCCTGCAAGTCGCCGCCACCGAGGTCCTGGTAGTTCGCCTTCTGGAAGGCGAGGCCATAACCCGTCGATCCGCGAACATTGGGAGCGATGCAGACATATCCGCGAGAGGCGAGCGCAGCCGCGGTGGAGTTGAAGCTGGCAACGGTCTGTCCGGTAGGCCCACCGTGCGGCAACACGACTGCCGGGTTCGAGCCGTCGCGCTTCAGGTTGTCGGGCATCCACAGGAATGCGCTCATCATTTGCCCATCGAAACTCTTGTAGGAGATAACTTGAGCCAGAGGCAGATCGTTCGGATTGAGGCCCGCAACCGCAGAGTAGCTGAGTTGCCGCGGCTTGTCGGAGGCGATGTCGTAGACCCAAAAGTCGGACGGTCGCCGCGGGTCCTGGTGCCGCAGCAGCAGAGACTTGCCATCAGGCGAGAACGCGTTTGGATTACCTGCGAGGGAGGTCTGTCCGGCCGGCATCCGTACCGCTGTCGATTTGCCACTCGCGATGTCGTACAGATAAGTCGTGGTGACGCCGTCGGCATTGACGTCATACGTCAGTCGCTTACCGTCGGGAGAGAAGTCGCCGGCGCCCGCCTCCCATTGCGTGTCCGTGATCCAGGCAATCTTCTTGGTCGAAACATCCAGCAGACCGGCGTTGTTGTAGCCGCCCCTTTGATTCGAGGTGATACTCACAGTCTTGCCGTCGGAAGATACGGACGCGGCAGCAATAACGGCCTGCCCTTGGTGGGGCGTCAATTCCTCCTGCTTCCCGCTCTCGACGTTGATGCGAAACACGCTGGCGTCGGTGAATCCCACGAAGATTCGGTTGGCGTAGATGAAACGTCCATCGGGACTCCAGTCGACCAGCGACCACTCGTGATCGCTGCTCTGCTCGTTGGTGAGCTTCTTGAGCTGGTGCGAGTTCCAGTCCATGATCGCAATGTCGGTGCTGGACGCAGTCTTCGGCTTGTAATTGAGCGCGATGCTCTTTCCGTTGGGCGAGAAGATCGGACCGGTCTCCGAAATCTCGGGCGTGTTTGTCAGGTTGACCGGCGCGCCGCCACTACTTGGGACGGCGAAGATGTCGTAGTATTCGTGCCCGCCGAAATCCTGCTGATACAGGATCCACTTGCCATCGGGCGAAAACGTTGCACCATCTTGGCGATCGTCAGAGACGGTGAGCTGGAGCGGCCAACCGCCGCCGGATGGCACAAGCCAAAGGTTGTTGCGGCCCGTGAGGTTCGTGGTGAAGACGATCGTCTGCCCGTTTGGAGACCACGCCGGCGAACTCACGCGACGGCTGAAGAACAGGTCGTCAATCGGCACCGGCTTGGCCGAAGGGTTCGACTGCGAGGTGATCGATTTGGGATCAGTCGGCTGGCGGTCGGCGGGACCGGAAGCGAAAGCGAGGAGGGTGTACAGGAGTGTGGCTCCGAAAAGGATCAATGCACGGCGTCGCATGAATCACTCCTTCTGGGTGTGAGGTATCAGATATCAGATTGCAGAGAAGAGTATCAGCCCTCAGGAAACGCCAACACTAAATAGAGGGTCGGAGTGGGAAGCGGGCCTGTTTTCTTTTCTGTCTGATATCTGATATCTGATACCGGATACCTGACCGCCCGCGCAATCCCCGCCAACTTTTATATACTGAATCTTCTGCCGCCCGCGATTCCACGCAGATTGCATCCGTCCGGCCGGTAGGGAATCTTAAACAGTAGAATCATAAAGAAACGGGCCTATTGTGGCCCAGGTTTGCGGCCTTCGGGTGGACGTTAACCTGGGTTAAGCCCAGGAGCTTGCCATCCTTGTCCACCGTAATGATGAATGTTGACAGCGAGAAGCTGGAACGGGTAATGGATTCGTTCCGCCGCTGGGGGTATCTTCAAGCCAATCTCGACCCCATTGATCACTTCAAGCCGCTCCCGCATCCTGAGCTGGACGTAATCGGCGACGAAGCCGAAGCCGCACGCCGCATCTACGCCGGCTCCATCGGTGTCGAGTTCATGCACATCGCCGATCCCGAACGGCGCCAGTGGGTGCAAGAGAAGATGGAGGCCCAGGAGCAGCAGCCGATCGATCGCGCGCGCCTACTCGACCAACTGGTGCGCGCCGACGTCTTCGAGACGACCATCCATTCGCGCTACATCGGAACCAAGCGCTACTCACTCGAAGGCAACACGGCGCTCATTCCGTTGCTCGACGAGATTCTCGATACCGCTGCGGAGCAGGGAGCCGAGCAGGCCGTGCTGGCGATGAGCCATCGCGGGCGGCTGAACGTCATCATTAATGTAGTGAACCGCCCGGCAGCTGAAGTCTTTGCCGGCTTTGAAGATGTCGATCCCCGAAGCGTGCTGGGCGGCGGCGACGTGAAGTACCACATCGGCGCGACGGGGCTGTTCACCGCTGCCAACGGCAATCAGGTGCGCATTCATCTGGTTTCCAATCCCAGCCACTTGGAAGCTGTGAACCCCGTGGCCATGGGCCGCGCACGCGCCAAGCAGACCCGCATCGGTCGCGACGGCAAGCTCAAGGTCGTGCCCATCATCATGCACGGTGATGCGGCGTTTGCGGGACAGGGAATTACCGCGGAGAGCCTGAACCTCGCCACCCTACGCGGGTATAACGTCGGCGGAACGGTTCACATTATTGTTAACAATTTGATTGGCTTCACCGCCAATCCGAGCGAAGCCTACGCCGGCCGCTTCTCGTCGGACTTGGCGAAGCGCCTGCCGATCCCCATCTTTCACGTTAACGGCGAGGATGCCGATGCGGTGGTGCGCGTGGGGCGCATGGCGATGGAGTTCCGCAACGAGTTTGGCTCCGACGTGATGGTCGATCTCATCGGCTTCCGCCGTCACGGGCACTCGGAGGTCGACGACCCCACCATCACGCAGCCGATCCGCTATCGCAAGATCAAAGACCACCCGCTGCTCTACGAAATCTACGCGCAGAAGACGGGACAGGATCCGAAGCCGTTCATCCAGAAGTTCATCTCCGAGCTCGATGCCGCGCAGGTCGCGGGCAAGAGCATGGCGAAGAAGCCGGTGATGCGTCAGCTCCCCAGCTACTGGGCGCCGTTTCATGGCGGCGAGTGGAAGCCAGAGTACGAAGTCGATACCGGCATCACTGCCGAGCGCATTCGCGAGCTCACCGACGGGCTGACGAAATATCCCGAGGACTTCAACATCCATCCCAAGGTGCAGAAGCTGCTGGAGCAGCGGCATGAGATGGGATATGGCAAGCGCCCGCTGGATTTCGGCATGGCCGAGGCGCTGGCGTTTGGCTCGCTCGCGACGCAAGGAGTGCCGATTCGACTCAGCGGACAGGACAGCCGTCGTGGCACCTTCAACCAGCGGCACTCGGTGCTCATCGATATCCAGGACGAGAAGGAATACGTTCCGCTGTGCCACCTGGCAGCAAACCAGGCGCGAGTTGAGATCTACAATTCCGAGCTGTCCGAAGCCGCGGTGATGGGCTTTGAGTATGGATACTCTCGCGACTTTCCCGAGACTCTTGTGATGTGGGAGGCGCAGTTCGGCGACTTCGCCAACGGCGCGCAAATCATCATCGATCAATTCATCGTTGCCGGCGAAGACAAGTGGGACCTGCTGACCGGACTCGTGCTGCTGCTGCCGCACGGGCATGAAGGCCAGGGTCCGGAACATTCCAGCGCGCGCATCGAACGTTATCTGCAACTCTGCGCTCGCGACAATATGCAAGTGGTGCAGCCTTCGACCGCGGCGCAGTACTTCCATCTTCTGCGGAGGCAGGCGCTGCGCAAGTGGCGTACGCCGCTGATCGTCTTTACCCCGAAGAGCATGTTGCGCCATCCCGAAGCACTGTCGCCCGTTAGTGAGTTGGAGCGGCCACGCTGGCAGAACGTGATTCCTGACGAGACCGCTCTCGATGCCAAGCGCATTCTCATCTGCACCGGCAAGATCGGTCACGAGCTGCGCATCGAACGCAAGAAGATGAAGGGTACGAAGCCGGCGATCGTCATGCTCGAGCAGATGTATCCCTTCCCCGAGGACGATCTTCGCCAGGTGCTCGGCCGTTATCCCAATGCGACCGAGTTCCTGTGGGTGCAGGAAGAACCGGCCAACATGGGCGCGCTGTCGTTCGTAGTTCCGCGATTGAAGCGAATCGTAGGCGCCAAGCTGCGCAGCATCAAGCGCGCGGCCAATGCGACTCCTGCGACCGGCTCAGGCAAAGCGCACGAACTGGAACAAAAAACGCTCATCGCACTTGCGTTGGGTATTTCGTAGTTTTGTTCTGATATTGCAGAAAGAGTCGTAGCCAAGCTACGACTCTTTCTTTGTCTTTCCCGTCTATGAGATGTTGGTTCTAATTAGTCAGGCTCGCTTGATGAACTAAGTTTTTGTTCCTAGCCCTTTCTGCTCAGCTTCCGTATTCATGCTTTCGGTGTCTGAACTTAGTTTATCGGTTTAGACATTTGTTTATCGTAAATCAGCCGGTCGATATGGAGTTTGGAAGGTCTCTGGGCGACGTATATAAGAAAATAAATTTTGCCTGACACAACCAAGTCGCAAGTCATTGCAAACCCGCCTTTTGAGCGTACCTCGAATTGGAGGTCATCGTGCACTCGCATCCGTGGGGCAGTCTGCTGCTGTTCTATTCGCAAACGCCCAGATCTCAGCGCCAGAGTAAGACTTTCAATTCGAAGCGGAGAGTGCGATGAAAAGAAGTATCCTCGTATTACTCACCCTACTCAGCCTAGCGTTGCTGGTACCGGTCCTCTCATATGGACAGGCAATCAGCGGCGATTTGACGGGCGTGGTGAAGGACGCATCGGGAGCCTACGTGGCCGATTCCGATGTGGAAGTTACAAATTTAGCTACCGGGTTCAAGCAGACCACCAAGACGAACTCGCAGGGCGAGTACCGTTTTTCAAACCTGCCGGCAGGCCACTACTCGGTGGACGTGAATGCTCCGGGAATGAAGGGTGGCTACCGCGACGTTGAAGTGGTGCTCAACAAAATTGCGACAGCGAATATCACGGCTGCCGTGGTCAGCTCAGGTACGACCGTCGAAGTCAATGAGCAGGCCGTGGCCATCGATACCACGACGCCTACCATTGCGACCACCTTCGATGCCAAGCAGGCTGCTGACCAGGGCTTTCTGACCTCGACGGGCAGCGGCGTGTTGAACCTCTCGCTGCTCGACGCTGGCGTTGCCAGTTCCGGTGGCGTAGGTGCCGGTTCCGGCCCATCGGTTGGCGGACAGCGTCCGCGCAACAACAACTTCACCATTGAAGGTGTGGACAACAACAGCTTGTCCGTCACCGGGCCACTTATCACGATTCCCAACGACGCGGTCGACAGCTTCACCGTGTTGCAGAACCAGTACTCAGCCGAGTTCGGTCACTCCTCGGGTGGCCAGTTCAACCAGACCATCAAGAGCGGAACCAACCAGTTCCACGGCACCGCGTACGAGTACTTCCAGAACCGCAACCTGAACGCAGAAGATTCGCAGGTTGCCCTGACCCAGGCACCCGGTCCGTACAGCAACCCGCGCTTTGACAACAACCGCTTCGGCGGCAACTTCGGCGGCCCCATCCTGAAGAACAAGTTGTTCTTCTTCACCGATTGGGAGTACAACCCAGTAGGTCAGGCGGGAACTCCGTCCACCGTCTGCGCTCCGACCAGTGCCGGCTATGCGCAGTTGAGCGCCTTGTTCCCCAACAACACCAACCTGCAGCAGTTGCAGAAATATCTGCCTGCCTCTACCAGCGGCGCATCCAGCGTCTGTGCCTCCTCGATTCAGGTAGCCCCTGGAATTGCGAGCACCGATCCGACATTCGCCTCTTCAGCGGTCAGCGTTCCGATTGGCAACATAGGCTTCATCGGGCCCAGCTACACCAATACTCTGAGCACCGCGAACTCGCTCGACTACAACATCTCCGAGAAGGACCAGTTGCGTGCTCGTTTGGCCTGGGTGAAGTTCACGAGATCGACACCGCGGCGCAGCTGCCGACCTTCTGGGATACCTCGCCGCAGCGTTACTGGGTGATAACGATCAGCGAGTATCACAACTTCTCCAGCAACGTGAACAACGAGTTCCGTTTCGGCTTCAACCGTTACTCGCAAGTGTTCCCGGTAGGTAACCAGGTGTTCCCGGGTCTCGGCACCTTCCCCAACCTGGTATTCACTGACTTGAATAACGTCCAGCTCGGTGCGGATCCCAATGCTCCGCAGGAGACGATTCAGAACCTGTACCAGTTCGTGGACAACGTGAGCTGGGTAAAGGGCAAGCACAACATCCGCTTCGGCGGCGAGTTCCGCTGGATCATCAGCCCGCAGACGTTCACCCAACGCGTGCGCGGCGATTACGAGTGGAACATGACGTCCGACTACCTCAACGACTACGCTCCCAATCCTTCTGGCGGCGATTTTGGCGAGCGTTCAGCGGGCGACATCGTCTACTACGGCAACAGGAAAGCCGTATACGGCTACATCAACGACGACTGGCGCATTACGCCTACAGTTACGCTGAACCTCGGCTTGCGCTATGAGTACACCGGCGAGCCGCTGGCGAGCAAGCTGCAATCGTTGAACTCCATCTCCAACGTCCCCGGGCTGGTGACCTTCAACTCACCCACCGCCCAAAAGACCAATTCCTGCCGCGCGTCGGTATTGCCTGGGCGCCCGACACCAAATACCTCGGTTAACGTCGGCTTCGCCATGGCGAACGACGTTATCTATGACAACCTGGGCATCCTGTCACTGCCGCCGCAAGTGCAGCAGACCAACGACACGGTATCCCCGCCACAGTGTCTGATCTCGGTGTGCAACTACACGCCCACTAACTTCCTGGCCAACGGAGGACTGCCCAACAGCCTGGTGGCCATCACCGATCCTGCGAGTGCGCGTCTGCCACCAGTGCCTACATTCCTAACCAGACACTGCCGTACTCGGAAACCTGGACGGCGGGCGTTCAGCACATCTTCGCCAACAAGTACACGTTGGAAGTGCGCTACGTCGGAACTCGCGGCATTCACCTGCCGGTTCAGACTCGTCTGAATATCCAGTCACCCGTAACGCCGACCAGCTATCTGCCGACGTTCACTACTAACCCGGGACAGGCGTATCTAGATTCGCTGACCACGACACTGGCTGGCCTGCAATGCGTTGGCAATCTCATACCCGCTTGGAACAATGCCGGCTTCAACGGCTCCAACATTGTCGCCTTCCAACCCTACGGCTACTCGAACTACAACGGCCTGCAGGTTTCGTTTAAGCGGAACTTCACCAACGGCTTGCAGTTCCAGTCGGCCTATACCTGGAGCCACACGCTCGACAACTCGACGGCAGACGTCTTCTCGACGGTACTGACGCCGCGTCGTCCGCAGGACTTCCCTGCATTCCGTGCGACTACAGCACCTCGGCTCTGGACCGCCGCTTGCGTGCGACCCTCGCCTCACCTACGACCTGCCGTTCTTCAAGAACACCAACTGGATGATGAAGAACATCGTGGGCAACTGGCAGTTCTCGCCCATCTACACGTATCAGTCTCCTGAGTACGCGACCGTGCAGAGCGCTGCCGACGCGAATCTGAACGGCGACTCGGCTCCTGATCGTGCGGTCTACAATGCGAGTGGCGCGGTCGGAACCTCGACCACGGTCACTCCGTTGATGAACTCGAACGGAGACACGGTCGGCCTATCTGGCCAACAATCCGAATGCCCAGTACATCCAGGCTGGTCCGGGTGCCTTGGCAACGGCTGGTCGCAACACCTTGGGAACGCCGCCGATCAACAACTGGGACTTCGCGATCATGAAGCGGGTGAACATCACCGAGCGTCAGGCGCTGACCTTCCAGTTCCAGGCTGCGAACATCTTCAACCACGCGCAGTACGTACCAGGTGTGATCAGCGACATCGAGCCGTTCGGTCAGACCAGCGACACCGTCCGCAACGCGCTGATCACCGGTTCGCCGACGTTCCATCAATGGGACAGCGTTTTCACCAATCACCCGCGCAGACTCGTGCTGGTGGTTCAAGTACAATTCTAATCGAACCTGCAAGTCTGGACATTGCGGGGAGCCTGTCGGGCTCCCCAGTTTTTTGTCTCGCGGAGAGCGCTCGGAGCACACTATCGCGGTCGCAGACCGAATCAGGCAAACCGAAGTCTCCGAATCCTCGGCACATCTGTGAAATCCGCAGACCTCGTGCAAGCTACAACTTTAGTAGCAGTTATGCCCCTAGTAACGCTACCGTTATGATTACGGAATTTGTATGGATTTTAAATGTCACCAGCAACTCTCCTATTGAAAGCCATATTTCCTGATATTATAGCGAATTTAAGTTATTGAAAAATAAGAGACAATTTTAGGATAAGAAACGGCTACTCTCGTGCATTCTGCTGGATGGGGTTGTTCCGCGAGTGTGTCTTTCGCGAACACCCCGTGTTTTAAGCGCAAACGTAAGTACCAATCAGCGAAGCGGAGAGTGCGATGAACAGAAGGATTTTCACATTACTGACCCTGCTCAGCCTCGCGTTGCTGTTGCCGGTCCTATCTTATGGACAGGCGATCAGCGGCGACTTGACGGGTGTAGTAAAGGATCGTCGGGAGCCTACGTGGCAAATGCCGACATAGAAGCCACCAACCTGGCCACCGGGTTCAAGCAAACGACTAAGACGAACGCGCAGGGCGAGTATCGTTTCGTCAACCTGCCCGCTGGCCACTATTCAGTGGATGTGACGGCGCCTGGTATGAAGGGCGGTTATCGCGACGTCGAAGTGATGCTGAACAAGGTGGCGACGGCGAACATCACCACGGCCGTCGTCAGCGCCGGTACGACCGTCGAAGTCAACGAGCAGGCCGTGGCCATCGATACCACGACGCCTACCATTGCGACCACTTTCGATGCCAAGCAGGCTGCCGATCAAGGCTTACGACCTCGACCGGCAGCGGCGTGTTGAACCTCTCGCTGCTCGATGCCGGCGTAGCCAGTTCCGGTGGCGTGGGTGCCGGTTCCGGCCCGTCGGTTGGCGGACAGCGTCCGCGCAACAACAACTTCACCATTGAAGGTGTGGACAACAACAGCTTGTCCGTCACCGGTCCGCTCATCACGATTCCGAACGACGCGGTTGACAGCTTCACCGTGTTGCAGAACCAGTACTCCGCCGAATTCGGTCACTCCTCGGGTGGCCAGTTCAACCAGACCATCAAGAGCGGGACCAACCAGTTCCACGGCACGCGCGTACGAGTACTTCCAGAACCGCAACCTGAACGCAGAAGATTCGCAGGTTGCCCTGACCCAGGCAGCCGGGTCCGTATAGCAACCCGCGCTTATGACAACAACCGTTTCGGCGGCAACTTCGGCGGCCCGATCCTGAAGAACAAGTTGTTCTTCTTCACCGATTGGGAGTACAACCCGATCGGCCAGGCAGGAACTCCGTCCACCGGTTGCGCTCCGACTCAGGCCGGCTATGCGCAGTTGGGAGCCCTGTTCCCCAACAACACTAACCTGCAGCAGTTCCAGAAGTAGTTCCTGCCTGCCGGTGGTACAGCCAACGTGTGTGCCCCGACGATCCAGGTTCACCCGGGTGTCCCGACGATCAACTTTGTTCACATCCGCCGCGACCAATATCCCTGTCGGCAGACATAGGCTTCATCGGGCCCAGCTACAGCAACACGCTGAGCACGGCGAACTCGTTCGACTACAACATCTCCGAGAAGGACCAGTTGCGCGGCCGTTTGGCCTACACCAAGTACAACGGCTATCGATACTGCGGCGCAGTTGCCGACGTTCTGGGATACCACTCCTCAGCGTTACTGGGTGATCACGTTGAGCGAGTATCACAACTTCTCCAGCAACGTGAACAACGAGTTCCGTTTCGGCTTCAACCGTTACTCGCAGCACATTTCCGGTCGGCAATCAGGTGTTTCCGGGATCTGGGTACCTTCCCCAACCTGCAGATCACGAGTTGAACAACATTCAGTTGGGTCCTGACGGCAACGCGCCGCAGGAGACGATTCAGAACCTGTACCAGTTCGTGGACAACGTCAGCTGGGTGAAGGGTAAGCACAACATCCGGTTCGGCGGTGAGTTCCGCTGGATACATCAGCCCGCAGACGTTCACGCAGCGCGTGCGCGGCGACTACGAATGGAACTTCACCTCGGACTACCTGAACGACTTCGCTCCGAATCCGGACAATGGCGACTTCGGCGAGCGTTCGGCTGGCGACATCGTCTACTACGGCAACAAGAAGGCCATATACGGCTACATCAACGACGAGTGGCGTGTTACGCCGACCGTCACCGTCAACGCCGGACTTGCGCTACGAGTACACCGGCGAGCCGCTGGCGAACCAACCTGCAATCGTTGAACTCGATCTCCAACGTGCCGGGTCTGATTAATTTCAGCAATCCGACGGCGCAGAAGACAATGTCATGCCGCGCGTAGGTATCGCTTGGGCGCCGATGCCGGAAACCTCAGTCAACGTCGGCTTCGCCATGGCGAACGACGTTATCTACGACAACCTGGGCATCCTGTCACTGCCGCCGCAAGTGCAGCAGACCAACGACACTGTGTCGCCGTCGACAGGGTGGCTTGATTTCCAATTGCAATTACACGATCACCAACTTCCTGGCCCACGGCGGTTTGCCAAACAGCCTGGTAGCCGATCACCGATCCGGCGAGTGCACGCCAGAGCACCAGTGCGTACATTCCTAACCAGACGCTGCCGTACTCGGAAACCTGGACGGCGGGTATACAGCACATCTTCGCCAACAAGTACACGTTGGAAGTGCGCTACGTCGGAACCCGCGGTATCGATCTGCCGGTTCAGACCCGTCTGAATGTCCAGACACCGGTAACGCCGACCAACTACCTGCCGACGTTCACCAGCAATCCGGGACAGGCTTATCTGGATTCGCTGGGCACGACTCTGGCTAGCCTGAAAGCCATCGGCAGCCTGAATCCTGTTTGGGGAAATGCTGGCTTCAACGGTTCCAACATTGTTTCCTTCCAGCCTTACGGCGAGTCGAACTACAACGGCCTGCAGGTGTCGTTCAAACGGAACTTCACCAACGGCCTGCAGTTCCAGTCGGCCTTCACCTGGAGCCACACCTTCGACAACTCGACGGCAGACGTCTTCTCGACGGTACTGACGCCGCGTCGTGCGCAGAACTTCTCCTGCTTCTCGTGCGATTACGGAACCTCGGCTCTGGATCGCCGCTTGCGTGCGACCTTGGCTGTCACCTATGACCTGCCGTTCTTCAAGAACTCGAACTGGGTAATGAAGAACCTGGTAGGCAACTGGCAGTTCTCGCCGATCTACACCTTCCAGTCGCCTGAGTACGCGACGGTGCAGAGCGAATACCGATTCGAACCTGAACGGCGACTCCGCTCCCGATCGCTCGGTCGTCAATTCGAGTGGTGTAGTGGGAACTTCGACCACCGTGACCGCCCTGAAGAACTCCTCCGGCGCCACGGTTGGCTACCTGGCCAACAACCCCAACGCTTACTACATCCAGGCTGGCGCTGGCGCCTTGGCCACGGATGGACGCAACACGCTGGGTACGCCGCCAATCAACAACTGGGATTTCGCGATCATGAAGCGGGTGAACATCACCGAGCGTCAGGCGCTGACCTTCCAGTTCCAGGCAGCCAACATCTTCAACCATGCACAGTACGTGCCTGGTGTGATCAGCGACGTCGAGTCCTACGGTCAGGCCAGCAGCACGGTCCGTGGTGCGTTGCTGACCGGTTCGCCAACCTTCAACCAGTGGTCTGATGTCTTCACCAACCATCCGCGTCAGATCGTGCTGGTTATGAAGTATCAGTTCTAACTAGCAACTTGTCACTACTTGCGGGGAGCCTTTGGGCTCCCCGATTTTTTGGGCTGTACACCGACCTCGGGTTCAACCTCATCGCATCCTGTAACTTCTCTCCCGCGTGGCACAGCGTCACGATAAATGCAGCATCTTTGGTATGAGCACCTCCATCCCTCTAATAGCTACGTGGAGTTGAGGCTATGAGCGAGCCTTCGAACCAGGGTGAGGATTGGATTGATCTGGATCTTGCGGCCGCTATCCTGGGTGCGAACTGCAGCACCGGAATGGCAGTGGCTGTGGGAGTTACCGGGGTAGGGCTTGCCGCTGCGCTTCCTGTGTTGGTAGTGGGAGCGGTAGGCGGGATACTACTTAGAGGATTGATCGGCGAGTGGTAGCTGGGCGCGGCGAGCACTCCTCCGATCGTGACCTCAAGCCGCGCGCTTCAAACCATCTTGCGTAGCTCCCGGCGCAGGATCTTGCCGGATGCGGTTCGCGGGATGGTGGTCACAAAGCGAATCTCGCGCGGTACCTTGTAGCTCGCCATGCGTTCCCCCATGAAGGCCAGCATGGCTTCGCTGCTTTGCCGGGTTTCGAGTTCGCCCTCGCGCAGGACGACAAAAGCGCACGGCGTCTCGTCGCCACCGGTCTCGATGCGTGACACCACGCCGCAATCGCGTACCCCCGGATGCTCAAGCAGTACGCTCTCAACTTCGGCAGGCGCGATGGAGAAGCCTTTGTACTTCATCATCTCCTTGCGACGGTCGACGATATGGTACTGCCCGGTCTCATCCACTCGTACCACGTCACCCGACCAGTACCAGCCGTCGCGCAGCACGGCATCGGTTGCATCGGGCGACTTCCAGTAACCCAGCATGAATTGCGGGCCACGCATGACCAACTCGCCCAACTCTCCCTGCGCAACATCGTTCCCGTCGTCGTTGACCACGCGGCAGTCGGTCATAGCAACCGGCGCGCCGACCGACTCGGGGCGATACCACTCGGGTTCGAGAAAGCCCATGTGCGTTACCGGCGATGCTTCCGTCATGCCGTAGCCCTGGCGAATCGGGACCCCGGTCAGGTTGATGAAGCGGCGTGCGAGTTCAGGGGAAAGCGGCGCAGCGCCCGACTTCACCCATTTCAAGCCGATGCTCCTTGGGAAACTTGTTCTGCTCAGCCGCATGACAGTAGGCTAGCAGCGCGGGCGGAACACACAGCACCATGCTCACGCCCTGGTCTGCGACGAGCGACAGCGAGGCCTCGCAATCGAAGCGCGGCATCAGCACCAGCGTAGCGCCGCGAATCAGGCACAGGTTCAACCCCACGGTGAGCCCGTAGATGTGATACATCGGCAGGAAACACAGCATCGTGTCGTCGTCCGTGATCGCACCAACTTCGCCGGGTATCAACGTCTGATACACATTGGCGACGATGTTGTGGTGGGTCAGCATTACGCCTTTGGGTAAGCCGGTGGTGCCGCTGGAGAAGGGAAGCGTTGCCAGCGTCAGCCGTGGGTCGCGGTCAGGAGTGGGCAGAATAATTTCGACGCGCGGTCGCAGCAGCGATTCGAACGGCTGACTGCCCTCACAGTGCTGCCGGATGGTGAATACGTTGCGCAACTCCGGCAAACCCCTCAGGCTGATCCCACTGAGCAGCGTGCCATCGGTGATGAGCGCGACCGCGTCGCAGGTCTCGAGTTGATACCGCACTTCGCGCTCGCGATAAGTGGGGTTCATTGGTGTAGGCACCGCGCCCGCCATCATCGCCGCGTGGAAGGCGACTCCGAATTCCCAGCTGTTAGGAAGGAAGATGCCGATGCGGTCGCCGGGTTTAATACCGGCGGCGGCGAGGCCGCGCGCTGCCTGCTCAACCAGTTCCCCATATTCGGCGAAGCTGATGCGGCGCGCTGGATTGCAGGACGTGTCGACAAGCGCAGTCTTTTCCCCGCGCAGTCGACAAGACGCCAGTACCACCTCGTGAATAAACTTGCCGTCGGGATCGTCGTACAGCCGCGTACGTTTTGTGCTCTTGCCAGTTGTCATGAGGATCGCGGGAGAGTTTAGCAGGAAAACGCGCAAGAATCGAAAGCGGAACCGCGGATTTGCGCGGATGAACGCGGATGACTGCTATTCTTTGGCATCCGGCAAACTGTGTGATTCATGAGCTCCTGATCTTCGGCGGCATGTGCTTCGCGGCCTGGCTCTATTTGTTGCTGTTCCACGGGCGATTCTGGCAAGTAAGCCGCTTGCAAGCCGTTAGATCGCCTGCACCGCCGATCAGCGGAAGATTGCAGTCGTTATCCCGGCGCGCAACGAGGCGAACCCACATCGGACGCGCTTTACATTCGCTGCTGGCGCAAAGCTGCGCCGAAGCCCTGCACATTTACGTCGTCGACGATAACAGCACCGACGGCACCGCAGAGTGCGGCCCGCGCTGCCGCTTCGGAAAGTGACAGCCAGAAGCTGCACATCATCAGCGGCCAACCGCTTCCACCAGGTTGGACCGGCAAGCTCTGGGCGATGCAGCAAGGGATCGACGCTGCAATGGAGCAGGATCCCCAGTTCCTGGTGCTGACCGATGCCGATATAGAGCACGCGCCCGACAACCTTGCGACGTTGGTATCGATCGCCGAAGGCGAGGGCTGTGACCTGGTTTCCTTCATGGTCAGGCTGCACTGTCGCAGCGTTGCGGAGAAGCTGCTCATCCCCGCGTTCGTGTTCTTCTTCTTTATGCTCTATCCGCCGCTATGGATTCGCTCGCCTCGGCGAAAAACCGCGGGAGCTGCCGGCGGCTGCATCCTGATTCGGCCTGAAGCGCTGGCGCTCGCCGGGGGCATCGCCGCCATTCGTCGTGAAGTGATCGACGATTGCGCGCTGGCTCGCGCGGTCAAGCGCAGTGGCGGCCACGTTTGGCTCGGGCTGACACCAGATACCCACAGCTTCCGCCATTACGAGAGCTTTGCCGAGATCGAACGCATGATCGCGCGCACGGCATTCAATCAACTCAGACACTCCAGCGCCGTCCTCACCGGCGCAATTGTAGGCATGGCGCTGCTTTACCTCGTGCCCTTCGCTCTCATGTTCACTCGCGATTGGCGGCTCATCGGCATCGGTCTGCTGGCCTACGCCGTCATGACGATCACTTATCTTCCTATGATTCGCTTCTACAAATTGGGAGCAGCTTGGGCGCTCACGTTGCCCCTCAGCGCCATCTTCTATATGGTGGCAACGCTCGATTCGGCACTCAAATTCTGGAGCGGGCGCGGCGGCGAATGGAAGGGTCGCGCCCAGGACCGTAGTTCCTCCGAGTGACAGGTGCTCAATTCTGGTTGCCAACAACCCGCCGCGCGGGACGAACTGCTCGGTTTCGAGGATGTATGCCTCCGGCAACTCTGCTGTCGTTTACCGCCCAACCGGTGTCTAAAACTTGGGACGCAATCTGTTTCATTCCGGGACGGAACTTCTCGCAATCAGCAATCGTAACTAGCCTCAGAACAGGGAACGCTGCGATCATTAGCTGGAGGGGCAAGTGGCGAACGGCAAAAATCATAAGAAGAAGCGCTGGCTGATCTACACCGTCGTCGCGGTGGCGTTGGTCGCTCTGGTCATCGTGGCCGTCGCCGCCACTCGCGGTGGCACCAAGATCGATCCCACCAAGCTGGCGAAGGTGGAAAAGGGCGACTTGGCGAAGAGCGTGGTGGCTACCGGCAAGGTCACGCCCATCACCAAGGTTGAGATCAAGTCGAAGGCCAGCGGCATCGTGAAGAAGTTATACGTCGACGCCGGCGACAAGGTGCACACCGGGCAGGTGCTGGCTGAGCTCGACCGCGATGAGATACAGGCGGAAGTGAACTCCGCGCGTGCGCAGTTGGTTTCTGCCGAGGCAACAGAGAAGGGCGCTGAGGCCGATCTCAAACGCGCCGAGGTCGATGCCCAGGGAGTTGACGTGCCGACCTTGCAACGTGCCTATGAGCGTGCGCAGCAGATGGCGCGCGACGGAGTTGTCTCCGCATCGGCACTCGATGATGCGCAACGCGCCTACGAACTGGCTGTCAACAAGCGCGACGTTGCCCGGGCGCAATACACGGTTAATAAAGCCAAGGTCGCGCAGGCCGAAGCCGACGTTCAGAAAAACCGTGCCACCCTCAGCCAATTGGAAGAGCAGTTGAGCTATACGACCATCGTTTCGCCGATCGATGGTGTCGTACTTTCGCGCGATGTCGAGATGGGCGACGCCGTCAGCTCCATCCTGGTGCTGGGCTCGAGCGCCACGCTGGTCATGACGCTGGGCGACACCAGTGAGGTCTACGTCAAAGGTAAGGTCGACGAGAGCGATATCGGCAAGGTTTATCTTGGCCAGCCGGCACGCATTCGGGTTGAAACTTTCAAGGACAAAACCTTCACCGGCAAGGTGACGAAGATCTCCCCGATGGGCGTGGAAAAAGATAACGTCACCACCTTCGAAGTTCGGGTATCGATTAACAATCCCGGCGGCGAATTGAAGGCAGAGATGACGGCCAACGCCGAGATTCTGCTGGACGAGCACAAGAACGTGCTGATGATTCCCGAAGGCGCCATCATGTACGACAAGGACAAGAAGGCGTCAGTCGACATTCCCGAGCCCAAGGCCAAGGACGGCATGAAGAAGGTCGCGGTCAACATCGGAATCTCCAACGGGGCGAAGACGGAAGTGATCTCCGGATTGAAAGAAGGGCAGGAAGTCGTCCTGCAACAGTAAAATCGTTGTTCCTCCTGGCTGGGCTGCCGCACGAGCAGCCCGGTTTTCATTCCATTCTCGCGAGGGGTTATGAGGAAAGTTTCGTTTGCAGTTTTGCTGACTGTGCTCGCTCTCCCGGCGATGCTGTTCGCACGTGCCGAGGGCAAGTTTGATCGCACCTTGACGGTGAACGGGTCGGTGACGCTGGACGTAACCACCGGCTCAGGAAACATCACGGTGCGTACCGGCGGTTCTAATCAGGTGGTTATTCACGGAGTGGTTCGGGGCAGCAATGACTGGTTCGGCGGAGACTCGGACAGTGCGGTGCGCTCTGTCGAGAGCAATCCTCCCATCGAGCAAAATGGCAATAGCATCCGCGTCGGCTATAACCTGTCGGACGACGTGAAGCACCACGTGTCGATCAGCTACGAGGTGACGGTCCCGGCCGACACGGCGCTGCAGGCCCATTCGGGCTCGGGCGACATCGGCGTCGATGGCGTGCGTAAGAGCGCCGTCGTCACCACAGGTTCGGGAGACATAAACCTGCGCGATGTTGGTCCGCAGGGCAATGCCCGCACCGGCAGTGGAACCATCAAGGGCCAGGACATCGCGCTTCCGTTCACCGCTCGCACCGGCAGTGGCGGCGTTCAGGCGGAGTTGACTGGCAGCGGCAACGCCGATGTTGAGTCCGGATCTGGCGATGTGAAGTTGCGCGGCATGAAAGGTGGACTGCGCGCACGTACCGGCAGCGGAGATATTACTGTCGATGGCACCGTGCAGTCAGGCTGGGACTTGCACACCGGCTCGGGATCAGTACGGCTGGCGCTTGGTGCAAACCAGGGCTTCAATCTTTATGCGCGAACGGGATCGGGCGGCATTCACTCCGATTTGCCGATTACCATGCAGGGCAACCTGAACCGTCACGAACTGAAGGGCGCAGTCAAAGGCGGCGGTCCGGAAGTGGAAGTCTCGACCGGCTCAGGAGATATCGAGCTCAAGTAAGCCAATCGCGATTGAAACTTGTGATTGTCATCCTGAGCCCGCTGTTAGTCGGCGAAGAACCGGCTTGGTCGACGCAAGTCAACGTTCATCGATCCCACTCATTCCAACCGATGGAATGAGTGGGGCACCCGCACCCACAGCATGAAAAGGTCACGCAGTCAGCGCAGCGCTTACCCGTCCGCGAGAACTGCGCTCTGAACCCGGGGCAATTACCAGCACGTTGTAAAGGCGGGTGAGAACGACCAGGCGCGCGACAAATTCCGACGCGTTGGTGAAGTACAGGATGCGGTTATCTACATTCGCCCAGTGCTGCAGTTCTACCAGCAGGCCCAATCCCGATGCATCGACCGTCTCAATGCCGACGAGATCGATTTCGAGCACCCGCTCCCGACGCGACTGCGCGATGCTGCGCAAGGTCTCGAGTTCCATTCCGTAAACAATTCTTCCGCGACAATGAAGAGTGGCAGTGCGACTATTGCGTTGGATATCAATTCTTAGCATGAGTATTCTGCCGTCAGCTGTTAGACGACCAAGCGGGGGTGAAGGAAGCGCATTGCCGAAAACGAGGGACGAGTACTGGGCACGGACGTGCCAGTCGCTCATTCTGATACGCCGAAGGCGATGCAGTTTGCTCGACGCGCGAAGGAGCCTGCCCTGAGCGAGCGCGGCGAGTCGCATGGGCAGGCATTCCGATCACAACGCACCACTACGGGCATGCCGCTCCCATTACCGAAGTGCGCAGTTGCGAATTAACTTTTCTTATTGCGATTTTCATTGAATCTTCACTGCCCGACGTTATGAAATGGTTAGCAGCCTTGAGATGGGCCTACACCATGACCGCCGCCAACGTCGAGCCACTTTCGCCGGAAGAGATATCAGCGCACCTGCAAGAACGCACGCTGGAAGCTTGCCAGTTGGCGCGCAAAGCCGCGGGAATTGTCGCCGAGGGTATCGCCACCGGTGTCGCTTCGTTGCTCGAGGGAGTTCGCCAGCGGGAAAAGGAACTGGACACGCTCGACCGCGAGATTGATCTGGGGGTTACCAACATTATCACCAAGGTCAGCGAGCAGAGCGCGCGCGAGCTGCTGGCCTGCATGAAGTTCAACATCAATCTGGAACGGATTGGCGACCTGCTGCTGAACTGCAGTAATCGCGCTGCGGCCGTGGGTGGCAGGATCGAGTTGCAGGACATTCGCGATCTCACCATGATGGCGTCGCGGCTGGAGAGGATGCTAGGCGATGTCTACGATGCCATGAAGTCGCGCGACCTGAACCGTGCCCTGAACGTCTTGCGCGCCGACGCTGAACTGGACCGCATTCGCAATCTGGTGTTCCTCAGGCATCTGGAGCACCACGACGATTCTCCCCGTCAGGAGAGCTTCCACGTTCTGTTCATGACCCAGGCGCTCGAGCGCGCCGGGGATCACGCCAAGAACCTTGCTGAGGAGGTCTGTCACTTGATCAGCGGCCAAAGCGTCCGGCATGTGATGCGTTCCGCCGACAAGTCCGATGAGGAGCGATTCATTGAAGGTTTAAGGCGGCAACAAAGGTCTAAGTAGTTATTCGATTTTTTGCCGGATCTTCAACCCTCTACAGCGGCCAATTGCACCTAACCTCCAGGAGGCGCTATGGAGAATCAACTCTACCGAGCCCCCGACCACAAAAGAAAATCTCACCAAGCGGCAGTTTCGCTGGCGTCGCGTGTGCTGGTGGCTTAGCCAGTTGCAAAGAATACCTGCTGCTCTGAACTGCTCATCGATTGGAGCCTCGCCGGCCTTCGCCTCAGTGAAAGTCTTTGCCTGGAACACTTTAGCGCATCCGTTGGCAGCTCTTCACTCGAAATTCATCGTTTTGTAACAACAAATTAACTGCCCGGCGATAAAAGGGTATCAGGTCAAAAGGTCTTTATTCTCAGGAGGCAAACTACGTGACTCGCACGCTCAGGATGTTGTTTGTCTGGCCGTATTTGCGAGCTGCGCACAGGCGCAGACAGTGATTAATGGAGCGGGTGCTACCTTCCCCAATCCCATCTATCAGAAGTGGTTCAGCGAATATCACAATCAGCATTCCGACGTACAGTTCAACTATCAGTCGATTGGCAGCGGCGGCGGCATCCGTCAGGTACAGGCCGGCACAGTCGATTTCGGCGCCAGCGATGCGCCCATGACCGACGAGCAGATTGCGTCGGGCAAAGTTAAGTTGCAACATCTTCCTACGGTTCTGGGCGCAGTCGTACCGGCTTACAACATTCCGGGAGTCACCGGCGAGATAAAGTTCACGCCGGAGGTTCTGGCCGGAATCTTCCTCGGCAAGATCTCCAACTGGAGCGATCCGCAGCTTGCCAAGGCGAATCCTGACATCAAGTTTCCCAACCAGGCCATTACGGTCGTTCATCGCTCTGACGGCAGCGGTACAACGTACATCTTCACCGACTATCTGTCGAAAGTAAGTGCTGAATGGGCGAGCGGCCCCGGTAAAGGCACGTCTCCCAAGTGGCCCGTAGGTATGGGCGGCAAAGGGAACGAAGGCGTCGCGGGAAACCTCAAGATGCTGCCCGGCTCCATCGGCTATGTTGAGTTGATCTACGCTCTGCAGAATAAAATCACCTACGGCAGCGTGCAGAACTCATCGAAGAACTTCATCAAGGCCAGCCTGGAGAGCACGACTGCGGCCGCAGCCGGCGTAAAGATGCCGGCGGACTTTCGCGTCTCCATCACCAACCCCCCGGGCAAGAACGCCTACCCGATCGCCAGCTTTACCTGGCTACTGATTCCGGTACAGCCCAAGGACGCGAACAAAGGCAAGATCATTAAGGACTTCCTGGGCTGGATGCTGGATAAGGGACAGGGCATGGTGTCGCAATTGTCGTATGCTCCCTTGCCCGCCGACGTAGTGACGGCCGAGAAGGCGGCCATCGCTAAGCAACTGAAATAGGGTCCACGCAGACTAAAGAACTGGTGCGAACTGCCGGTTCAACTTGTTTGTCATCCCGAGCGAGCCTCTTTTGCGCGGTGAGCGATCCATGCGGGCCAATTCGTGCCGGGGCGCGAAAGGCCCGCATGTTTAATTTCGTGGCGTATTCTGTAACTGTTCTGTAACCATCCTTTGCTACGGTCGAACGCATGAATTCCACGGATCCTCTAGCGGGCCAGAAGCCGATCACTTCTGTGCCGTCGTTGGCGCGGACCAGCTCGGACCGCAAACAGGCGGCGAGCGCGGTTGCGCTTAAAAGGATCCGGACGCACAGGCCGGGCAGCAGCCGAATTCCCGACGTGTTGTTCCGCTGGCTGATTGCCCTGGCAGCCCTGTCGGTGTTCACCATCGTCGTGCTGATCGTCTACGAGCTGGTGACGAATTCCAAGCTGTCGCTGCACGAGTTCGGGCTGGGCTTCTTTTATCGGCAGAATTGGGACCCGGTGAACGGGGATTTCGGCGCCTTATCGTTTATTTACGGAACAATTGTTTCCGCGATATTGGCGCTGGTTCTCGCAGTGCCGCTTTCGGTCGGCGTGGCCGTCTACATCACGGAGATGTGCCCCGTCGCCCTGCGGGCTATTATTTCCTTCCTGGTTGAGTTGCTCGCGGCGATTCCCAGCGTGATCTACGGCCTGTGGGGGATTTTCGTGTTAGCGCCCTTGCTACGCCAGTATGTGCAGCCTTTCCTGGCGAAGTACTTCGGCTGGACCGGGTTGTTCTCGGGGCCGAAATTTGGCTTGGGCATGCTGGCGGCCGGCATCATTTTGGCCATTATGATTGTGCCGATTGTTGCCTCCATCACGCGCGAGGTCTTAACCGCTGTCCCGCAAAATCAGCGGGAGGCGGTATTGGCGCTGGGCGCGACGCGATGGGAGATGATCCGCATGGGCGTGCTGCGCAACGCGCGGATTGGCATCGTGGGCGGAGTGATTCTCGGCCTGGGGCGCGCTCTGGGCGAGACCATGGCGGTCACCATGGTGATCGGTAACCGTCCGGAAATTGCGCGATCCCTGTTTGCGCCTGGCTACACCATGGCCAGCGTTATCGCCAACGAGTTCAGCGAGGCCACTGGCGATCTGTACTTGAGCGCGCTGGTGGAGATCGGGTTGGCGCTGTTCCTGGTGACTTTGATCGTGAATGCCTTGGCCAGGCTGCTGGTGTGGAGCATCACCGGTTCAACCGCGAGGGCCAATGCCTAGCCCTGGCAAAAGCCATCCTTTGAATCTCAGCCTGTGGCGCAAGTTCGCCAATGTGGGTGCCAGCGGATTTGCCTTGGGCTCCGCCATCCTTGTCCTCATACCGTTGCTTGCAATCTTTATATACCTGTTGATCAAAGGCGTCGGAGCGCTCAACTGGGCTTTCCTTACTCAGATTCCAAAGCCACCTGGCGAGTCCGGCGGCGGCATGGCCAATGCGATTGTGGGCTCCGGCGTGGTGCTGGCCCTGGCCAGCGTGATTGGAATTCCCCTCGGCATTGGCTGCGGGATATACCTGGCCGAGTATGGCCGCAACCGTTTCGGCGACTTCGTCCGCTTTACTGCCGACGTGCTGAACGGTGTTCCATCCATCGTTATCGGCATCGTGGCTTATTCGCTGATCGTGCTTCGCCAGAAACACTTCTCCGCCTACTCCGGTGGATTTGCTTTGGCCATCATGATGGTGCCCACGGTTGCCCGCGCGACCGAAGAGATGCTGCTGATGGTGCCCAACTCGATTCGCGAGGCGGCGCTGGGCTTGGGCATTCCCAAATGGCGAACCACTCTCTCGATCACGTTGCGAACTGCTTCTGCGGGAGTCATTACCGGCTGCATGTTGGCGTTTGCCCGCGTGGCCGGTGAAACCGCGCCGTTGCTGTTTACCGCCTTCGGAAACCAATACTGGAACCTGAATCCCAATCAGCCCACCGCGGCTTTGCCGCTCCAGATCTTCACCTATGCCATTGCCCCCTTTGAGGAGTGGCATCAGCAGGCCTGGGCGGGAGCTCTGATTCTTATCGTTATGATCGTCGCTGCGGTGGCGGCAGTACGCATTGTCACCAGTCGAGGCATGCTAAAGGGGGCCTCGTAACCGTATGGGCGTGGCCATTGAAGTGCGCGGTTTGAATGCCTGGTACGGCAAGAACTTGGCCTTGAAAGATATCGATATGTCGGTGCAGGCCAATCACGTTACGGCGGTGATTGGACCGTCAGGCTGCGGCAAGAGCACATTTGTGCGCTGCCTCAACCGTATGCACGAGACGGTTCCGGAGGCTCGGGCCGAGGGCGATGTAAAGATCGGCGAGATAGAAGTTTACGGCGACGGAACCGATCCGGTAGAGGTGCGGCGCAAGATTGGCATGGTGTTTCAAAAGCCCAACCCATTCCCTACCATGTCCATCTACGATAACGTTGCCGCCGGCCTGCGCCTGAATGGACTACGCAATCGCAAGCAGATGGATGAGTTGGTGGAGCGCTCGCTGAAGCTCTCGGCGCTCTGGGAAGAAGTGAAGGACAGCCTGCACAAGAAGTCAGGCGCCAGCCTCTCCGGTGGCCAGCAACAACGGCTGTGTATCGCGCGCGCCTTGGCGGTTGAGCCCGACGTGCTGCTGATGGACGAGCCGGCTTCGGCGCTTGATCCGATCTCCACCAGCAAAATAGAAGAGCTGATATTTCAGTTAAAACAACACTATACTGTCGTTATCGTTACTCATAACATGCAGCAGGCGGCGCGCGTTGCGGAATTTACCGGCTTCTTTCTGATGGGCAGCTTGATTGAATACGACAAGACGGAAAAGATATTCACCACTCCCGCAGATAAGCGAACCGAAGACTACATTACAGGCAGGTTTGGATAATGCGAAGCCGCTTTCAGCAGGGACTTGGATGAACTTCGAGACAACCTTCTTCGCATGGGCGGCCTTGCGGAACAGGCGATCGACCGTGCAACCGAAGCCTATCGCACCCGCGATGCGAAGTTCTGTCAGATGGTGTTTACCGGCGAGACCGCCATCAACCAGGCTGAGCGGGACATCGATGAGTTGGCGCTGGACTTGCTCGCGATGCAGCAGCCCATGGCCATCGATCTTCGCTTCATCATGGCCGTGATCAAGATCAATGCCGACCTGGAGCGCGTAGGCGATCAGGCGGTAAACATCGCGCAACGCGTGTTAGACCTGATTAGCGAGCCAGCGGTCGAACTCCCCGTCGATGTGCCAAAGATGGCGAGCAGCGTGAGCACCATGGTGCAAAAGGCGCTGGAGGCGTTTCTCGATGGTCACGCCGAGGTTGCCGAATCGGTGCTACAGATGGATAACGTCGTCGACCGAATGAAGGACGAGGCTTTTGTCATTCTGGTGCAGAAGATGCAAAGTGACGCTACTCTGGTGCGCCCGGCGTTGAATGTGCTGCTGATCTCGCGCAACCTGGAGCGCATTGCCGACCACGCCACCAACATCGCCGAAGACGTGATCTTCTGGGTGCGCGGCGCCGATGTGCGGCACGGCGGAGCACACTACCCCTACTAGCAGCCGCCGCAACGGCAACTTCGCAAATCTCCGCACAGAAGTCCGGCCTCGCGCCATGCGAGGCCGGTTGCGTACACTCAGGAGGATCTTACCCGCTCACACAGTGATGATCGGCCCGCTGGCTCAAAACTTGAGGGCGTTTCCCGGGTTTCACATTAGGGGAGAAGGTTGGGCACCAATCTCGTGTGTGAGCGCCATAGCGAGTCGTCCGGCGTTTTCTTGCGGCGACAGCCAGTTTAACCGACCCTCAAGCTTCTGCCCGAGCGGTGATCCGCCGGTGACCAGCGACGAGCAATCATTCTATAAATTGTGCTTCTGATGCGACGATCGCAAGAGGTTCCTGCAGAGGTAACTCGCAGTAACCTACTAGTTTTGTCAGGCTCTCCTTCGATCATCCTTCCGCTTCATCATCTAAAACTTCGGTTGATGTTATCTTTTGCGAAAGTGTGATATAACGAAATCCAGCTGACCTGCAGATTGCACAGCAGGTTGGACAAGTCGCGTTCCCTGCGCGGAGTTATGCTAAGTCCTCGCGAAGAGGTATTAGCGCAAAATAACTCGGTAACCTGATCGGTTTTATACGAAGCTCCTAGTCCAGCCTGAAACACCGATAAGCAAAAAACTAGGGCCTTCTGTACAGGTAAATAATGCAAGAAATTCTCATTTAGTAGTCAGGGGAAAAAGGCGATGAAGCGGAAAAACCGGGCAGATATAGAAAGTTATGAGCGCCAGGCTAACCTTTGTAAGGCCTTCGCCAATCCTACTCGCCTACAGTTAATCGGCATGCTCGAAGTGTCCGATTGCTGGGCGGCAGAACTACAACAGGGTCTGGATATTTCCAAGGCAAACCTTTCGCAGCACCTCTCGATACTGAAGGCCGCCGGCATTGTGCACACCCAGCGGGACGGAAAACAGTTGTTCTGTAAGCTGGCTATGCCCGAAGTCAAGAAGGCGACAGCTCTGTTCCGTGGCATGCTGAAGGCGCAGATGCGGGAGAGCCGCCGCTGGGTGTGATGCGGTTGGCCGCGTGAGGTGGTTTGTGACCTGGTGGGGATTTGCTGGCTTCACAGCATGACACGGTAGACTGCTGTTGAATGCCGCGCACCACCATCCTAGAGTACCTGGACAACTTCCGCCACCACGCTGGAGAGACGGCGTACGTCTATCGTCGCGGATACCGGGTCCAGCATTGGAGCTACGGCGACGTCCTTATCAGCGCGTACCGCTTTGCGCGCGAACTGGATTCCCGCGGCATCGGCTCCGGCGACAAGGTGCTGCTCTGGGGAGAGAACTGCGCGGAGTGGGTGGCTGCCTTCTTCGGCTGTGTACTGCGCGGGGCAGTTGTTGTTCCCATCGATAACATTGCCGCCCCGGACTTTGCCCATCGCGTGGCGCAGCAAGTAGACGCAAGGCTCTGCGTGGGGGGCCAAGACCACGACATTGCCGGCGTGCCTCGCTTCGATCTGGAGACCCTCCGTGAGAGCGTTTCGCAGCGCTCTGCCGACGCCGTCGTTCTCCCGGACCTGACCCGCGATGACATCGTTGAGATCGTTTTCACCTCAGGTACGACGGCCGAGCCCCGCGGCGTAGTTATTACCCACGGCAACATCCTGGCCAATCTCGTGCCGCTGGAGCGTGAGATTGGCAAGTACCTGAAGTATGAGCGCGTCTTTCATCCCATCCGGTTTCTGAACCTCCTTCCGCTAAGCCATGTCTTCGGGCAGTTCCTCGGCATCCTGCTGCCACAACTACTCGCGGGAACGGTGGTCTTTCACGATAGCCTGAATCCGGCTGAGATCATTCGCCTGGTGCGTGAGCAACGCATCTCGGTCGTGGTTGCCGTGCCCCGCCTCATGGAGTCGTTGAAGGACAAAATCCGGCGTGACATGGAAACCGCCGGCAAACAGCCGTGGTTTGAAAAACAGTTTGCGGCAGCCAATGGCGAGCACTTTGTCCGGCGCTGGTGGCGCTTTCGCCGCATTCACAGCCAGATCGGATGGAAGTTCTGGGCCTTCATCTCCGGTGGCGCGGCCCTCGACGCTGAGACGGAAGAGTTCTGGCGGCGGCTGAGTTTTGTCGTCATTCAAGGCTACGGTCTGACCGAAACGACTTCGCTGATTTCGCTCAATCATCCTTTTCGCACCGGCAAGCGTTCGATCGGCAAGGTGCTGGAAGGCCGCGAGATGAAGCTCGACGAGAACGGCGAGATTCTGGTGCGGGGAGCCAATGTCGCCGCCGGCTACTGGCAGGGCAATCAGCTCAAGCCGGTGCTGAATGAGGAAGGTTGGTTTCGCACCGGCGATCTGGGCGAGGTCGACGCCGAAGGAAATCTGTATTTTCGCGGGCGTAAGAAAAACGTCATCGTTACGCGCGAAGGGATGAATATCTATCCCGACGATCTGGAAGCCGCGCTGCGTCGCCAGCCTGAGGTGCGCGACTGCGTGATCGTTCCGCTGCAGCAGGGTGGCAATGCTGAGGCCTGCGCCGCGCTGCTGCTGCGCGACTCCGCCGATCCCGCAGCAGTGGTGCAGGCGGCCAACCGTCAACTCGCCGAGTTTCAGCGCATGCGCCGCTGGCTGGTGTGGCCGGAGCCCGATTTTCCCCGCACGCCAACACAGAAACCCCGCACCAACTTGATTCAGGTGTATGCGGAAGCGAAGTTCTCAGGCGCAGCGGCGGCTACGGTATCTCAGGGATCGCTGGCCGAATTGATCGGCCGAATCACCGGGAGAAACATCGGCGCACTCACTGCTGACTCGAAGCTCGAAGACGATCTCAACCTCAGCTCGATGGATCGGGTCGAGTTGATGAGCGCGTTGGAAGATTCCTATCAGGTCGATCTCAGCGAGGCCAACTTCGCCAATCTCTCCACGGTCGGCGAGCTGGAGCGCCTTTTGCAGAAGCCCGACAAGCCGGCGCGCAGCGGATATCGCTATCCGCACTGGGCACTGCGCTGGCCGATTACGTGGATCCGAACCGCCGCGTACAACTTGTTATCGCTACCGGCGACGCTCATCATGGCGCATCCGCGCATCGATGGACGCGAGCACCTTGAAGGTCTGACCGGCCCGATCTTGGTTACCTGCAATCACGTCACGTATATCGATGTGGGATTCGTGCTGCTGGCGCTGCCACCTCGGCTGCGCCACAAGCTGGCAGTCGGCATGCACGGAGAACGCCTGTGGGGAATGTGGCGGCCTCCGGGCAGCATGAACGTTTTCGAGCGCTGGTGGCAGCAGGCAGGTTACTACCTGGTGGTCGCGCTGTTCAACGTGTTTCCGCTTCCGCAGGAGTCCGGCGTGCGCGAAAGCTTCGCCTTTGCGGGTGAATGCGCCGACCATGGTTACAACGTGCTGGTATTTCCCGAAGGCCGTCGCACCCCCGATGGCAAGCTGTCGCCGTTTCGCTCCGGGATCGGAATGCTGGCTTCGCGGCTCGATGTTCCAGTGGTGCCGATTCGCATCCATGGCCTGTACGACATGAAACTCGCAGGTCGCAAGATTGCGAAACATGGCGAACTGCGCGTCGTGATAGGCAAGCCGGTCAGTTTTCCGCGCGACACTCCGGCGGAAGAGATCACCAATCAGCTGGAGCACATCACGGCTCAACTGTAGGTGCAATTGAATGGGGGAAAGCATCACGCTTTAGCGTGATGAAACAGTCCCGCTCTGGCGCTGGCTTTAGCCGTGGCACTCGGATCGATGGTTGCTCTGGAGCTAAAGCTCTTTCCGCGGAGGCTTCATCCACCACGCTCAAGCGTGGTGCTTCCACCCCATGCTAGCGGTACTGCTCTAACGCGGACAAAACTTGGCGAGGCTTCCCAATATTCCTCTCGCCGACGCGAATCTTTGTAATGGCCACGCTCCGGGCAACACACCCGTGACGTAAGAAGGCTGCTACACCGGGCCTGAAGGCCCACACTGCGCGTTCTTAGAACTTGAAATTGAAGACGTACGCCAGCAGGAAAACGGCTTCGGCCACTATGGCCGTCATCCAGATTTTCTGGCGGAACCGGCTGCGTGAGATGTCGCGCTTGAACTGCATCTGCGCCGCCCACAGTTCCTGGGCCAGGGGCACTCCCGCAGCAGGAACCGGTACAGCGGCAGGCTCCAGCACAGCGGCGGCAATCATAGGCGTTTCAACCGGAACGTCGGCAAGAAAAACTTTGGGGGTTTCCAGCAGCGACGACCAGTCCAGCAATTGCAGCCAGCTTTTGGCGCCGTAAGCAACGATAGGCTTTGAGGTCAGCGCAAGCGGCTGCTGCTTCTCGGGCGATAACTTGTAACGCAATCCGTCGAGCAGAGAAACCCACCAGCCGTGGCTTAGGTCGTCAGCCCAGCAACTCGCCAACTTCTACCGGGCGCGAGGTCAGCTCCAGCGGTGGCCCCATCTCGGGCGATACGACATCCGAGATGTTGGCGAATACGGTGCGAAACCAGGGAAGCGCGAGCCGGTCCCCGAACATCATGCCGGTATCCAACCGGGCGCGACGTCAACTCCAATGGAGGAAGTCGCTCCGGCGAAATGCGATCGGCCAGATTCAGAATCAGGGAACGCCACAGCGGCATACTAAGGCCGGCTGGCGGAGACAGGTCAAGATCTACCACTCGTTAATGATAACAAAGCTCGTGCCGGCTTAAGCGCTCTCGCGAGGGGCGCGACTTGAGGTTCCCAATACGGTCTGGTTCGCGGAGCGTTGGTACCCGCTAACGTCCTGCACTCTGTGGTTAATTTTCCGGCGCTCATCGTCGGATAAGATCTGGTCGGTCATGCGCTTGCGCACCGCGTCCACCGCCTCCTGCACCTTTTCGAGCAGCATTTTGGCGTGCCGCCTATTGCCACGCTCGGCTTCGGTTTGCGCAAGTCTCGACATGGTGACCGCCAGCTTCAACTCGGCATCAATGAACTGCAGCAGGTTCTGGTGGGTGCGTTTCTGGAGACGCTCGTACTTCAGTGCTTGCTTGTCTGGGGTTCTAGTTTTCATGGCAACCTCAGGGTCGCTTGTCTTTCGATGTTGTCTCTTGTGCTTCGCGATGTACCGTTACTCCCTCCTGCGAACTTGGCGCCTTAGGTGCCAGCCGACCGAAAGCACCGCGACCGTTGCCAGCAAGTAGCCTGCCCACGCAAGCTTCAGCAGCCCCGGACTTACCCATGCAGGACCAAGCGTCGCCAGCCGGGAGAATATCTCGCCGAAGCGAAGCTCTGTCAGTTGGAGGGCTGGAACGCGATCTCCAATGTGTTTCGTCAGGCCGGTGTAGTACGGCAGCATGTAGGCATGGACGCCGCAAATATCGAGCAGCGCAAGCAGCGTGATTCCTGCCGCGAGCAGCCAGTGCTGAATTTGTGGTCCGAAAAGCTGTGCCCAGCCTTGCGCCAGCAGAGCCGCTTCAGCAAATACCAGGCAGTAGAGATACCAGCCGGTTGAGGCAGATACGCCCAAGTGAACATAAGTGACCAGCACGTGATAGCACAGGCCGATCCAGAAGCAGACGTAAAATGCGCCGATAGCGATGACCGGGTCAGCCTCCGCGCCGGCCCTCAGCCACTTCCAGAAGTAGACACACATTCCCACAACGGCGACCGCAACCGGCAATAGTACGCAGGCGTAGATCCAGGCCGGGAAGCGCAAGAAGCTCCAACCGCCGAACCAGATATGAGACAAAAGAATAGACGCGAAACCGCTTCGCCAGTTGACGTGAACGGCTTGTGCGAGGAGCGCCATGCGGGAGAGCCCGCGCATCGCGGCATCGTCCGTCTGGCCGGACCAGGAGCCGGAAGCGCGGTGAATGTGCCAGTACCACGGGCCCGCGACCGCCGCGACAATCGCTCCCGCAACCAGAAGGTACAAAGCCAGCCTTCGGGAACTTCGCAGATGCATCCACAGGACAAACACGAGTGCCGGCAAGAAGGCGAGAAAATACGCCTTGGCGAGAAGTGCCAATCCCAGCGTGAGCGCGATTGCCGGCATGTAGAACGCTGGGCGGTTCGACTGAATGAACTTGACGACGAGCAGCAGTAGAACCGTGCACAACAAGATCGCCAGAGGTTCGTTCGACACGCGTCCCACGTCGATGAGAAGCTCCGGCATGGCGACCATCAGTGCGGTCGCCAGCAACGCAAGTGTGTCATCGCCAAACACATGGCGGAGGAGCATGTATCCCACGGGCAGCGTCGCACAGGCGAGTAGCAGCCCGAACAGACGAAGGGCGCACACCTGTCCCGGTAAAGTCAGCCCGGACGCGGCACGAAGGATCGCAGCAGCTACGAAGTAGTAGAGCGGAGCCTGCTGGCCCTCGTAGTTCTCGATGACCGGATTCGAAGCCTCAGCACTCCACGACTGCGGAAGCGCCAGAAGTCGGCTACGAAGCCTTTCACGCTCGCCTGCCGGCAGTTTCCAATAATCCTCCTGCGTGAGCACCGGTTTGGGAAGCTGGTGCAGCCGAAGCATCCAGGGAGCGGGCGTGAGATAGATCGAGGCTGCAACCTGTTGGCTGACCGGAGTGACTGTCGTAGGCATGTGCCCAGTGGAGGCCACATACTGTACAGCCGCGAACTGGTAGGGCTCGTCAAAGCCTTCCCACAGCGGCAGCGCAAGGCAGTAGAAGAAGCCCCGAACCAGAAAGAGCAGCACTAGGAAGGCAAGGACAATGCGCGGACGGAGCGAAGGACTCTTCACTGCGAGCATTGTATCGGGTGGCCAGTAGTTGCGAAGCTTTGTGTCAGGGCACTACTTCCAGTCGTGCCGAAAAGACCCCCTGGCTAACTAACTTGAGCGGACTTCTAAAGTAAAGGCTTATCGGCACGACCGAGGTCATGCCTGGCGCGAAGCGTTGCAGAGCGTAGGCCTTAAGATCCTGGGCAAAAACCCGGGACGAGCTCTGCGCTGGCTCGTCTCCGGGGTGAGCAATCGCGGGTGGAACTAGCCCTTGGCGGCGCCGGCTCCGTGCATTTTCGCGCGCTCAATCAACATCTGCACTTGGTCCTTCTGCGGGTATTCAGGATTGGTTTGCAGCAGCTTCTCCCAGGCCACAATCGCGGCCTTGGGGTCCTTCTTGCCCTGCCACTCCACAATCCCCATGTTGAACAGCGTTCCCGGATGGTTCGGACGCAGCGCCAGAGACTTCTGGAAGCTGGCCAGCGCCTTGTCAGCATCGCCGGTGTACCAGTAGCTGGTACCGAGGTCGGTGCGAACGTCGGCATTATTCGGCTGTATCTTCAGTGCCTGCTCGTAGTAATCGATAGCCTGCGGGAAGCTCTGTCCGTCGTAGTAGATATTGCCAAGCTGGACCAGAACGTCGGCGCTATTGGGATTCGTCTTCAGCTGTGCCAGCAGCGGTTCGGCAGCTTTCGCCAGCATCTCGGGAGAGGTGGCTTGTTGCTGGGGTGCGCTTCCGGGCAGTTGGCCGGGAGCCATTGCGCCGGGCGCTGCTCCCCCGCCCTGCATACCAGCCGGAGGAGTGGACATCGCTGCCTGTGCGCTCTCCGGTACGTTGGTCGCGGTGGAAGGCGCAGAGCCGCGGGCAAAGTAGCCGACCGCGATTCCGATCACCAGGGTAATTACGGCCAGGGTGTACGCCTGAACGCTGGTGAAGACGGTGGAATTGGTTTTCTTGCTTTGCGCAGTTTCAGTCATGATTTACTCCTTGTGTCTTTACAGTCAGTTTTTTGCTTCGGTTGCAATCTGCAAATGTTCGATCCCGATCAGGCGCGACACCGCGGTAGCAAGCGCGGTCGGGTCATCCGGTTTCGGCGATCCATTCAACTCACGCGCCAGCGAGCTGGCGACCCGCTGCATTACATGTGAGGCGAAGGCAGTCATTGCCTGGTCCTGATCGGCGGTGAAGGGCCCAAACTCTTTGCGCAGGAGTTCCAACTCCTGCCGGCACAGCTCATCCAGATAGCGCTTCAGAGCTGCGAACGCCGGCGCCGATTGCTCTACCGCCAGTCGGCGACGGAAGCCGCTGACCTCGGTGCAGATAATCTTTTCCGCGGCTGCTGCGGCTGCCTGGCGGGCACCTGAGTTGTGCCGCACCGCCTGCTCCAGATCGTCGATGTCGAAGAGTCGCATGCCTTCGATCTCACGCACTTCAGGATCGATATCGCGAGGCACGGCGATGTCAATCAACACCAGGGGCCGATGCTCGCGAACGCCCGCCACCGCTTCCGCCTGCTCGCGGGAGATGATGTAGTGAGGGCATAAGGTCGAGCTTACGACAATGTCGGCCGTCTCCAAGAAGCGGCGGCGCTCCTCGAAAGCAACGCAGTGAGCATTCAACCGGGTCGCCAACTCTTCGGCACTCGACGCCGTCCGGTTGGTGATATTGACTTTGCCCACCCCCGCGCTCATTAAGCAGCGCGCGGCTCTTTCGCTCATCTGGCCGGCGCCGATGAGCAGAACTTCACGACCGGACAGATCGCCCAACTCCTGAATCGAAAGCTCGACCGCAGCGTAAGGCATAGAAACTAACTCGTCTGTGATCGACAACTCGCTGCGAACTCGCTTGGAAACGCCGAGCGCCTTCTGCACGATGGAGTCGAGGAAGCGGCCCGTGCTGCCGGCTTGCTGGGCATGCTTCCACGCGTCATCCAGCTGGGTCGCGATCTCGGGTTCACCCAAGACCATGGAATCGAGGCTGGAAGCCACGCGAAAGATATGAGCGAGCGCAATATCGTCCATCAGGCGGTAAAAATGCGACCATTCGCACAACCTGAGTTCGTACTCGTGGGCCAGAAACCGCAGCACCGAATCGGCCGCGCTGGCCACATCGCTGGTCCACAGAATGAACTCGGTACGATTGCAGGTCGCCAACACGATCGCCTCGTCGATGCCTTCCGAACGCACCAACTGGTACAGGGCCTCGCTGCGGCGCTGCTCGCTGATCCAGAACCGCTCCCGGACAGCGACCGTCGAGGTGCGAAAATTCAGGCCAATCACAGCCAGCGTGGGTTCCAAAGTGTGCCCCCAGGGATACGTGTCCCTATGTAAGTGGAGGCAGTATGAATGCCAAACTTCAGGACAAGAAGCCGGCGTGCAAATTACTGAACTGGAAAGGGTTTCTGGCTGACCTTGGTTTCGCCGTCGGCGCTGCGGCCACCGCTTTGCGGCATATCACTCCCTTGCCGTGGGTTTTTCCCCGGTAACAATTCTGTTGGCGGGGTAATGCCGCAGGTAGTAGATTACCCACGAAGTCAATACATCAACACCCACGACTCTGTCGGGGGGTGAAGGGAGCAAAAAAGGAATGAAAGTTCTATCTGCCGTGTTGTTGATTCTTGCCTTGACGATGGTGGTTCCTGCCTTCGGCCAGGACAAGCCCGCCGATCTGTACAAAGCGAAATGTGCCGGCTGTCACGGTGCCGATGGCAGCAAATCGATGATGGGCAGCAAGCCCCTCAACGGGCCCGAGGTTCAAGCCATGTCCGCAGCTGATATTGCCGGCGCCATCACCAATGGCAAGGGCAAGATGCCGGCCTACAAGGGCAAGCTGACGGATGCCCAGATCACCGGATTGGCTGGTTACGTTAAGACCTTGAAGTAACCGCTCAGCCGTCCAATCCATCAGCGACGGACAGCGCCCAGTCCGCCGCATATTTCGGTTTCTTCCCTTAGCTTCTGCCTGTTCCAGTGTTTGCCTCGTCTTCGCTCCATTTCGCCCGGCAAAGAGATTTCAACCACGGATTAACACGGAGAGCGCGGATCGGATTCGATTCCGAAGATTCTTCATTGTCAGTTTTTCTGATCTGTGTGGATCTGTGTCAATCCGCGGTTAGCTCTTCGTTTCTTTGGCTCAAAGACTTGCGCCATTTCTGTCGTCCCTGCCGAGCGATCTCTGCGGAGTTATACTCGCGGAGTCGAATCGGAGGGCATCATGGCTGACGACCGTCCGCGCAAACCGGAGGCCGAATCCGGTGTAACGCGGCGTGACTTCATGAAGATTTCGGCGGTCGGCGTCGCCGTCCCTGTTGTTCTAGGCTCGGTGATGGACGCCGCGGCAGAGGAAGTTCCCATCCAGGGGCCCGGCAAGGTTCCTATCACCTTGCAAGTCAACGGCAAGAAGTTGAGCACGCAACTTGAACCGCGTGTCACCCTGCTCGATGCGCTGCGCGACAATTTTGACCTGACCGGCGCCAAGCGCGTATGCGATCGCGGAGCGTGCGGCGCCTGCACCGTACTCATGGACGACAAGCCGGTGTATGCCTGCTCGGTTCTAGCGATCGACGCGCAGGGTTGCGACATAAAGACCATCGAGGCGTTGGCCGAAGGCGACTCGCTGAGCCCGGTCATGCACGCCTTCGTTGCTCACGACGCGCAGCAATGCGGCTTCTGTACCCCCGGCTTCATCGTCGCGACCACAAGTTTCCTCCAGAAGCATCCCACTCCGACCGCGGATGAGATTCGCCACGGCCTGAGCGGCAACTTCTGCCGCTGCGGCACCTACGACGGCATTCGCGCCGTGGCGCTGGCGCATGCAGAAGGCAAACAGTCATGAGCCAATATTCCTGGCCCGACCCTGCAACTCAGCCGCTGCTTGGCAAGAGGATTTTGCGACTCGACGGGCCGTCGAAGTCTTCCGGCCGCGCCAAGTACACCTACGACTACAACCCCGATGGATTGCTGGCTGGGAAGATCGTGCGCTGCCCTTACGCGCACGCCAAAATCAAGAGCATCGATACCAGCGCGGCGGAGAAGATGCCCGGAGTGAAGGCTATCGAAATTGTCCAGAAGCCGGGAACGGAAATCTTCTGGGCCGGTGATGAGATCGTTGGTGTCGCCGCTGTCGACGAAGGCACGGCGGAAGACGCCATGCGCGCCATCAAGGTCGAGTACGAGGTGCTGCCGCATTTCGTTTCCGACGCTGAGCCGCCAAAGAACATTGCGCCGACGACCGGCCCGATCAGTCAGGATGATTTCGAAGCGTTGGAGGAAAACCAGGTTCCCGACGACGAAGTCATCGCGATGATCAAGAAGCGCGGCATCAGTTTCACGGCAGATGACAAGTACTTGAAGGCGATGGAGGGCGAGGGCACCGATCCGAAAGTGATTGCGGCGGTGCGCAACGCAAAGATTCTGCCTCCCTCCGCCGACAAATCGCCTTACAAACGAACCGCAACGCAGAAGCAGGGCGATCCCGATAAGGCGTTTGCCTCCGCCGCGGCCATGTACGAGGGCTTGTACGGCGTTCCGTGCATCGTTCATGCCTGTCTAGAGTCGCATGGCTCGGCCTCGGAATGGAGCGGCAACGACCTGACGGTGCATATCTCGACCCAAAACTTATCGGGCATTGCGGCACAAATGGCCGAGCCGCTGAGTACGCCGGCTGCCAGCATCCGAGTGTTGCAGCAGAACGTTGGCGGTGGCTTTGGCAGCAAGTTTGCCGCTGATCGCTGGGACGTGGTCGCCGCCAAGTTGTCCAAGTCAGCCGGCGGCAAGCCGGTGAAGATGATGCTTTCGCGCGAAGAGGAATTTGAAGTCGCCGGCATGCGGCCCTCGGCGTTTGCGCGGGTGAAGATTGCCGCCGATAAGAGCGGCAAACTCGTGGCGTGGCAGTCCAGCTCCTGGGGTACCGGCGGCATGGGTGGTGGCGGGACGCCTCCGATTCCGTACATATTCGACGTGCCCAATCAGCGCAAGCAGCACACCGCTATCGCGACCAACCAGGGCAGCGCTCGCGCCTGGCGTGCGCCGAACCATCCGCAAGCTGCGCTCATCACCATGGCCGCGTTTGAAGACCTCGCCGCGAGGCTGAAGATGGATCCGGCCGACATGCTGCGCGCCAACCTGGACATCCTCGGCCCGCGCGCCAAAACCTACGCCGAAGAGTTGGGGATCGCCGAGCAGCTCATGGGATGGAAGCAGAACTGGCATCCCCGGGGCGACAAGACGGCCGGACCAGTGAAGCGCGGCCTCGGCCTGTCCATCCATACCTGGGGAGGCCGCGGCCACAATAGCGACCAGGACCTGACCATTCACCCCGACGGTTCCGTCGACCTGAAGGTGGCAAGCCAGGACCTGGGCACGGGAACACGCACCATCATCGCCATGGTCATTGCCGACACGCTCGGTATTCCGCTGGAGCAGGTGACAGTACACATCGGCGACAACCGCTATCCGCCATCCGGCGGCAGCGGCGGAAGCACGACCGTCGGCGGTGTCAGCTCGGCGGCGCGGCGCGCTGCCGTCGATGCGCGTGACATGTTCTTCGAGAAGGTCGCGCCCGCTCTGAAGGCCAAGCCGGAAGAGCTGCAAATCTCCAACGGTATGGTGCGGGTGAAGGCTGACCCATCGCGTACTCTGAGCTGGAAAGACGCTTGCGCCAAGATTGGGGCGGTTCCGCTCACCGTACGCGGCAAGAATCCGGACAAATCGAAGCCGCCCGACCTCACCAACAGCGGCGTCGGCGGCGTACAGATGGCGGATGTCTCCGTCGATACCGAGACCGGCATCGTGCGGGTCAACAAGATGGTCGCGGTGCAGGACTGCGGTTACGTCATCGACATTACGACCGCCGAGAGCCAGGTGAAGGGCGCGCTCATCATGGGCATCAGTTACGCGCTGTATGAGGAGAAGATCCTCGATCCTGTCACCGGACGCGTGCTCAACCCCAACCTGGAGTTCTACCGTCTTGCCGGCCTCAACGACGTTGGCGAGCTGGTGGTACACATGATGACTGGCAAAGGCTACGACGAGCGTGGCGTCATCGGACTGGCCGAGCCGCCGGTGGTTTCGCCGGGAGCGGCCATCTCGAACGCCGTCGCTAACGCCATCGGCGTGCGCGTGCCGTTCCTGCCGCTCACTCCCGCACGCGTCATCGATGCGCTGGAGAAGGGAGGTGCCGCGTGAGCGCTTTGAAGGGCCACGGCGTGAAGGGGCGCGGTTTGAAGGGGCGTAGCTTTAGCTGCGCCCTAGGCGTCCCCAAAATCTCCTGTCATCCTGAGCGAAGCGAAGGACCTGCTTTTGCCATCGGAGGTGCCTATGCAACCGTTTGAATACGCGAGCCCCGGCAACAAACAGGGGGTCGCCGCGCTGCTCGGCACATCATGGGAGCAGGGCGCCATTCTCGCCGGCGGCACCGACTTGCTGGCGCTGATGAAGGACGACGTGGTCACCCCCAAGCGGCTTGTCAACGTCAAAGGCATCGACGCTCTTCGCGGAACCAGCTATCAGCCGGGCAACGGATTGCGCATCGGTGCGCTCACGACGCTCGCCGAACTAACAGAGTCAAAAGACCTGGCGCAGTACCCCATGTTGCTCGAAGCGGTGACCGAGGCGGCGAGTCCACAGATTCGCAACCTTGCAACTATCGGCGGCAACATGTGCCAGCGGCCGCGCTGCTGGTACTTCCGCAGTGGCTTTGGCCTGATGCCCCTCACCAAAGACGGTAAGTCGATGGTCGTCGCCGGAGACAACCGTTATGCCGCGATCCTAGGTACGCAGACCGGCGCATACTTCGTAAGTCCATCGACGATTGCGCCCGCGCTCATCGCCTACGGCACCAAGATCCGCATCTACTCGGCGAAGGCCAGCGGCAGTGGCGTGCGCGAGCTGCTGCTGGGCCGCTTCTTCATTACTCCGAAGTCGGCTGATCAGCGCGAGCACGACCTCGAGCCTGACGAGATGGTGATTGAACTGATCGTTCCGCCTCCGCCGCAGAACCTGAAGACCGGTTACTTCGAGGTCCGCCAAAAGGCTGCCTTCGACTGGCCTCTCGCCATGGCGGCAGTCGCGCTTCAGATGGACGGCAACACGGTGAAGAGCGCGCGCGTTGTGATGGGACACGTCGCGCCGATACCGTGGGTCTCCGACGAAGCCTCGGATGCTCTGTTAGGCAAGACGATCACGCCCGACACAGCAATGACCGCGGCGAATGCTGCTGTCGCCCATGCCAAGCCTCTCAGCATGAACAAATACAAGATTACGCTGGCGAAGGTAGCAGTGAAACGCGCCGTGCTGCAGGCCGGAGGTGCCGCATGAGCGCTTTGAAGGGGCTCGGATTAAAGGGGCGCCGCTTCAGCTGCGCCGTTGCTCCTACCCTATGTGGGTGTCATCCCGAGGCGACGTCAGTCGCCGAGGGATCTGCAGTTTCCGGAGGTGCCGCATGATGATGCTTCCTGATCAAGAGCGCTTTGATACCACTTGCGAAGGACTCTGCTCCGCGCTGCGCTGGAAGCAGCAGTTCATCGGCGTCGCGCACGATCCCAGTGTGCCTCCGACGAATGACGGTCTCTTCTGGTGCCTTCACACGCAAACCTGCATCGGCCCCGACGGCATGCTGGCCGAACCGGGCAACTGCTCGTCGTCCGGACGTGCGTGTCATGGGACAGGGAAGTGCGGATGAGAAGAAGCAACATTCATTAGTCGGACACCGTTTGTTTTGTATCAGGGCACGGCTTCACAGGCTGCTGAAAAAGTTCGCAGGGCGCCGTTTTTAAGGGGCGCAGCTTTAACTGCGCCATAAAAGTCCTGTGCTTTTGTCATCCCGAACCTCTTTAGAGGTGAGGGATTTGCTGTTTTTTCCATTGCCAAGAGTTTTTCAGCAGCCTGTTCAGCCGTGCCGGGCAGCAGCCTGATGATCTGGGCTTCAGTCGCTGCGCAGCCGCATTCAGACTCAAGCGCCCCCGGGTGAACTCTGATGTTGACCGCTCTTCTTCTGCTCGGCTTCGCGATCTTCCCTGACCTTGATGCTCCGCCGAAGTACAAGGCGTGGGTGCAAGGACACGAAGTTTGGGTTCAAACCCGGGCGGGCGACCGGCGCGTTGTCTATGACGCGCTCGCCGCTGAGCCGGTGGCAGCGTCGCCAAGTGGCGACCGCGTCGTTTACGCACAACGCAATCCGCTCTTCGATCCTCCTCATTGCGGCAATACGCCGCAGAAGTTCCTGGTTCTCATGAACACCGATGGCCGACAGCTCTGGAAAATCGGATTCGAAGAAGCATGCGACGACTTCCAACAGTTCGAGTGGATCGACAGCCGTCGCATCGGCGCCATGATTTGTGGCCGTGCCAATTGTATTTACTGGATTGTCGATGCCGACTCTGGAAAAGTTCTGCAACGACTGGCCGACGGCTTCGATTTCCTTTGGGCGCATAATCGAAAGTGGGTAGCGCATCGCCAACTCGGGCTCGGATTCGAGGAAGGCGATGGGCTAATGTTCAACGGCGACCACCTCGTGTATCCTCAACCGTTGCCGAAAACTGGTTATCGCAACATCGGTGATCTCACCTGGTCGCCAGACGATAAATGGGTGTCGTTTGGTGAGATGGACCATCCCAGCTATGACAGTTATCTTGTGCTGCTTAGCCCGCAAGGCGAAGTCATCCGCGAAGATTTACCGGCCGATATCAACTCCAACTCACGCGTAACCTGGACCGACGCCTCTCACATCGAAATCACCACCTCTCGCGGAACCCTGAAATTTGTGTTACGTGGCAACACCCTGCACCCGGTCGCTGAAGGAAGAGTGAACTGACAGATATCACTTTGCCTCTCGGACGCCTCCGGAACTTCCGCCTTGGATGCGGTGTCTAGGTACGCAGGATGACGCGCATCGTCACAGCATCGTTGCTGTGGTTCTTCGCAGGTGTTGTGCTGTTATGCGTCTCCGCGCCTCTCGATTCCCGCACTGCCAACACCGTGTGTAACAAGTCAAATTCGGGAGTGCCTTCAACTCCTATGGAAGCTGCGCTGGACGAGTTGCAGCGGCGTTTTCCCAACCAGATTGTCATCGCCTTCGAAGAGTTTGCCGATGAGCAGCGTCCCGCGTGTGAGCCGCATATCGATCTCGGTCCGCCGGGAACCACTCTCGCGGGTGCCGTCGAGCGGGTTCGCAAAGCCGACTCCAGGTATCGTGTTGGACTGACGAACGGGCGGCTGGTTCACGTTTGTCCGGCGCATGGCACGGCCGATCCCGCAGGTCTGCTCGATCTTCCGCTGAAGAATTTCGCTGTTCCACCCGACGATTGTCTTCACTCCGCCATGACCGATGGCATCGAGCGCGGCCGCGCCAGCTCGTACACACCCGAGGTGGGTGAGTTTCTAAACAAGAAACAGGAAGAGTGGGATCGCAGTCACGGCAGCACGCCGCGAGGTGTCCTGGGCAACATTCTCGGCGATTGCTACCCGAGCTCACGCCCGGGGAGCCCGGTTTATCCCGCGGTGACGCTGCGGCGAGCCCTCGACATCATGGCTCTGCGGTCGTTGCAGGTTGCGCGCGGCGAAGCCCGTTGCAACGGGCCCGACTACATCACTATCAAAGCGCTGTCCTGGAAATATCGCTTTCGCCGCAATCCATTGAGTGCTAATGGCTTGGGCGGCGTTCCAATCTTCCAGGCTTTCTGACCTCGTCTCCCGGTGAACTAGGAATTGCGAATACAACTTCGGTAATTTCATCACCTTCTTAAAGTCACTTATATATGTGACCTATGTCACATACACAGATTACCTAATTGGGTTACTTTTGCCTTGCGAACTTTCAGGCGTACAGCAGTTGGCGACGCGTGCGGCTCAGATTCCTAGGTAAATGTAGCCGACTGGCAAGTTGCCGATTCCGCAATGCATGCGGTTGAAGCACGATGGCCAGATGCGCCAATGTTCCGAACTCAACTTACCGACCTGAGACATTTCGCAACCAGGAGCGCGCTCCAACTATTGAACTTTGTACTTAGGATAAATACGGTTACGCGGCAGCAGAAAATAGAGAGAATTAAGTAAAAATCGCATAGTAAACTGCAAGCCGTCAGCAGTTACAGAAATAGTGAGCAGCTAGAGGATCCAAGCAGATAGAACTCCGCTTGTCGATACCTACGCCCTGTTTCGGCCGATGAGTCTCCTACTTCGCATTACGACCTCGACCTGAGCTGCGCACCACCCATCGCTCACAATCAGGCGCACGCCCCACCTCGTCTTGCCACGACAATGATGACTCAACTTGCTTGAGCCGTTCGCGCCGACTCATTCGAAGCCTGGACCGCTGGCTTGAGCTGTCCGGTAAAGACGATCCACGCGCTCAGCGCGCCCAAGGATATCAGGCCCAAGAGCCCCGCAGTTGACGCAAAGAGAAAGTTCGCTGCGCCGCCGAACAAAAGTATAGAAAGCGTCCCTCCAACGACGTTGGTTGCGGCGTGCGCAAGACTAGATGACCAGATGCTTCCGGTCTTCTGTACCAGCCAGCCGAAAATGATGGAAAAGACGATGCCGAAAATGGGGTACATAAACAATGCGCCGATAATTGGATTGTCCGGATAGCTGTAGCCGCGTATCGCAGCCGGGAAATGCCAGTATCCCCAGATAATGCCTGTAGCAATCGCGCTCAGTACTGGGTTATTCGGAAATAGTCGCAGCTGCAAATAGCCGCGCCAGCCGAACTCCTCGCCGAACGAGATCGGAGCGGCGAAGATAGCCTGCACCAGCAAGAGGCAAAGCACGGGCAACAGGCTGTGGGGAGTCCAGGCAGGAAGTGGCTTCCCTAGCGAAGCGAAGTATCGGAACCCTCGCTCCAGCGAAAAGTCCGGCCTACCCGCGCCAAAGATCGGCGCCAGGATGACGACGCAGGCCATCACTCCCACTGGCAAGAGCCACGCCACCAGGTAGTATGGCCATTTGCGGAGATGAAGCCGAAGTCCCGCGTCGGCGAATCCTTCTCGCGTCACCCATTTGCGAACGATAAGGCACGCAATCGCCGGCGCAAAAGCTGACAGCGCCACCGGCGCCAGAACCGCAACCTTAGACAGTCCTTTAACGCGATAAATGGTTTCGAACCCGGCCCATGCCAGCCCGAACGCGATCAGCAGATACGCGACGATCCCTTTTCGATGTGAATGCATTCTCGCCCCTCGAAGAGAAGTTTGTAGTCGGGGCCGATAACAGCTTGCGGGGAGCGCGACAACAGCGCTGTTGCCGCGAAGTCCGCGCCATCATACTTGTTAGGGACGAGGTTCTCAAGCCGCAAATTCGCAACTCGCAACCTAGAATACTTTGCGCTTGAGTACTCCGGCCACGCCCAGCGCAGCGGTTCCCATCAGCAGCAGACTCGCCGGTTCGGGATTCTCGACTGCGTACACCCCGCTGGAGAAGGTTGGAAATTGTTTTAACGGCGTCAGGTTATTGGCGTTGGTGAAGTACGGGCCGGAGGGGCTAGTGAAGTATTCCTCGTTCAAGTCTGACTTGCCGATGGAGTATAAGCCGAAAGTATTGGTGTTGAAGGCTTCTCCGCTGCATGTGGTGCAGACTGGAACCACCGCGAACCAGTACTGGTTGGTCGCCAACTTCACACTCAATCCAGATACTGCGTTGGTGTACTCGGCGAGGCCGTTGAATCCGCGTCCCGTGGGAGCGTTGGTCACGGCTCCGGTGCCGGACGCGATCAGCGTTCCGCCATTGTCCTCCGACACGCCACTGCGAATCTCCCAGTAGCCGGATGTCGGATTAAAGTTACTCAGGTTGTTGGTGAACAGACCGGTGACGGTGATGGGGGACTCGGCATAGAAGTTCTGGTAGACAGCTGCGCCGTAGGGATCGCCCCCAAAATTGGCGGTGTCTTGGTTGGCCAAGCCGTTGGCGTACGGATTAAACGGATCGAATTGGCCGCCATAGAAGTATGGATTGGCGGCGTATGCGCCACCGGTGAAGCACAAGAGTCCCAAGAGTAATAGCCGAGTGAGCTTCTTCATCGTTCCTCCTTGAAGAAGGATCCAGGAATCGTTGCCGGACGGGAGTGGACTGCGGAGGAGTATGTTGGCATAAGCCGGCACGATTTCAAAGTCAAAAAACCGGTGGTGAAACCGGGGAAAATCTCGCATTTCTTGCCAGCAGGACTCAGAAACTAATCACCAGTCTCCAGTCGGCGACCCCTGATTTACGTAGGCCCAATACAATTGCTTTATGCAGCTTCTTCGCGCTGTACTCATCGTTCTGACGATAGCCGCGCTTGCCCCGGCAGCGCCGGCTCAGCAACCACTCACAAGCAAGGCCGCGCCTGCGGACGTCGCATCAGTTCCGCCTGACGCCTCAAGGAGTTCGTCAGGACTGGCGACCAAGGTACTGAAGTCGGGCACGGGAACGGATCATCCCTCGAAGGACGAGATCGTGGTGGTCGATTACACCGGCTGGACCAGCGATGGCAAGATGTTCGACAGCACCGAGACGCGCGGCGGCCCGAAGGCCCTTACTCTCAACCGCATACTTCCTGGAATGAGCGAAGGGGTGCAGATGATGGTGGTTGGCGAAACGCGGCGGCTGTGGGTTCCGCAGGCGCTGGCTTTCAAAGGTCAGCCGGGAAAGCCGGTGGGGCAGTTGGTGTTCGACGTGACCTTGCTCGACCTGCCGACCCGAGTTCCAGTGGATGTGAGTGCTCCTCCGCAAGAGGCTGAGCGAACTAAGAGCGGCCTCTACTACAAGGTGCTGCAACCCGGCGCGGGCAAACGCCACGCCACGAAGTTCGATGAGGTCACGGTGCAGTACACCGGCTGGACGACCGATGGCAAGATGTTCGACAGCTCCTACACCCGCGGTGAGCCCATGGTGCTGCCGCTCGATCGCGTCATTGCCGGATGGACGGAAGGAATACCGTTGATGGTCGAAGGCGAGAAAGCGCGCTTCTGGATTCCGGAAAAGCTCGCCTATAAAGGTAAGCAGGCACCGTATGGAATGCTGGTGTTTGATATCGAGCTGATCCGGATACGGTAAGGGTCTTCTCCTAGAAGTTCACCACATTCAAATCCAACGGGTATTGCTTCTGTCGCCGGCTGGGCGTGGGGAGCAGGCCTCCGCTCCAGTCGCCTTCGATGCCGGGCGCAGCATCGAACTGCGCCTTGGGAACTTCGCCTGCCAAGGCGAAGGAGTCGATCACGTAGGGAATGCCTTGCGAGCCCAGCACGGACGGGCCGTCCATCAAATGAAAATGCAGGTGCGGCGCGGAGGTGTTTCCGCTGTTGCCTAGCTTGCCCAGCAGTTGTCCGCGCTTCACGTGGTCGCCTTTATTTACGGCGACCGAGCCTTTGATCATGTGGGCGTAGAACGCGTAGACACCGCCGCCCAGATCGAGCACCACGTGATTGCCGTCAACGTTTTCGACGGTGATGGTCTTGGGATCGGGTAGGCGGCCAGGTATTTGGTCGTCAAGATTATTCACGGCGGCAACGACCGTACCGTCGGCCACGGCGATTATGTCAGCGCCATAGTAAGCGTAGTTGTGCACGTCGGCCGCATCGCCATGCACAAAGCGACCGCCGTCATCCAATTGCAACCAGTCGATGGCGAAACGTTGCGCGAAGTAGATGCCGCCATTGACGGCCAGTCCAGCTCCGCGGTGGACAGAACCTGCTCCGCAGCAGCCATTTGTCGCAACCCAGTGATTGCCTTTCAGCGGCGGCCCGATGACACGTATCGCGCGCGAGACTTGTATGGGCGCGGCTATATAGCTCATTTCAACTGCGGGCGATGGGGCAGGCGAAGGGCCGCCCGTCAAATCGAAGCGATGCGTCAGGCGCGACGGAATCGCGGCATTGCCCGGCAGCGCAATGTCGATGAGGAACAGCCGCGTCATGCTCTGCTCGATGTTGGCGTTCTTCGCCGGAGGAGCAATCGCCGGGCGCAAGCGGGCCAGTAACGCGTTACCTTCGAAGATCGCGATGATCTTCGATGAGTCGGCAGCGTCGACGACGGTAATTTTGTCCAGTGTTGCCAGCGTCGGATTCGTGTTGGTGATGACCAGCTCATAGACGATGTGCTGCTGGCCATCAGTACCGAGCACAGGCGTCGTTGTCGAGGTGAGTGTCGAGGCGACAATCGGCGTGAACTGATCTTTGGCGGCCGCGAGGGCAACGGCCAACGCGAGGAGCAAGGTGATCTTTACCAGCGCCGCGAATGAGCTCTGTTTTTGCATCGCAGAATTGTAACAAGACTCAGTTTATAGCCGAGTCTGGTGCCTTCGCGAGGCCGATTTCCTTGCCAGATACCTGAAATAGAGTCTGTGTTACCGCTGTTACTTCCGGTAGATCACTTTGCCATTGCGAATCGTGTAGGCCACTTTGGCAAAGTTCCTCAGATCGACAGCGGGGTCGGCATCGAGCACGACAAGGTCGGCGTCCATATCGATCGCTACCCGTCCTTTGCTCGCGGCTTTGAAGTAGTCGCTGGGATTCGTGGTAAGCGACGCCAGTATGTCGCGCCAGCCCATCGCACGACCCATGAACTCGAATTCCTTGGTGGTGTCGTAGATCGAAATGAAGCCGACATCGGTGCCGAAGAGGATGGTTCCCCCTTGGGAGAGAAACGCCTTAGTTTGCGCAACTGTTGAACTTTCGATCTGCTCAACGGCCCGCTGATTCGGCGTCACGGTCGTCCAGAGAGTAAAGGTCGGAATCAACGCGGTATGCTGCGCTTTCATACGGGCAAGTTCTTCCGGCGTGAAGCTTCCCTCGACCGGAAGCGTGTGCGCCAGAATATCGACTCCACCGACCAATGCGTTGTCCGCGCCGATATGGTTCTGGGGATGCGCAAACACCCGCCTGCCTTCGCCGTGAGCGACATCAACCGCAGCCTTCACGATGTTGGTGGGCATGTTGATCGTCGGCTTGTCGCCCATGTATGCGCCGGTGAAGAGCTTGATGCCGTCCAGTCCCATTTCTAGATACTGCTTCGCCATCTCGGCCGCCTGCTGCGGAGTGGCCGCTTCCGGTAGCTGCATCTCCGGCGGGAGATACACCGGGTGACCGCCCTCGGGAAAGATGTCTCCAGCCATCAGGATGTGCGGCCCGGGAATTTCGCCCGATTCAATTCGTTGCCGAAGCGCCAAGGTGTTACTTGGCAACGATCCGAGGTCCCACACTGTGGTAAAGCCCCAGCGAGTCAGCATCTCCTGCATATGAGAGGTCAAGGTAGCGACGGGAGTGTTAGGGACGTCGTCCCATCCGGTGCTGAAGTGTACGTGGCTGTTCCAGAAGCCGGCGACGACCACCTTGCCTTTGCAGTCAATCGTCACCGCCGAGTGAGGGAACTTGTTCTTCAGCCGGTAGCTGGGAGCGACGGCGAGGATCTTGCCATCGTGGACGAGCAGCGTTGCATTTTCGATGGGAGGATCGGTTGGTGAGGGATAGATCTTGGCTCCCACGCAGGCGAAGTCACCGTCGTCAGCGCAAAAAGCCGGAACGGTGACCAGCAGGAAAAGCAGGAGCGCGAGGCCCAGTCTGCGAAACGACATGATGTATCTTCTCCTCGCGCCCATGGCCAATGAATGCTATCGATTCAGTTTTCTCGCCTGGCAGGCCTCGATGGTCTTGGTCGGATCGACGGCCTCGCTGTCGAGTTTGATGTCAGTGACCTTGCCATCTTTATCGATGACAAACGTCGCCCGCCGCGCCGCCTTGTATTTCGGATTGTAGAGTCCGTATTCCTTGGTCACGTCACCGCCCCAATCGCTCAGCAGCGGAAACGTCACGCCAATTTTTTCAGCCCACGCCTTGTTGGAAAAAGCAGAGTCCATGCTTACACCCAGGACCTGGGTGTCGGCGGCTTCCAGCTTTGAGAGGTTCTGCTGGAAAGCCTGCATCTCCTTGCTTCAACCACCGGTGAAGGCGAAAACGTAGAACGCCAAGGCAACATTCTTCTTGCCTTTGAACTCGCTCAACGAAATTTTCTTGCCGTTCTGGTCGGTCAGCGTAAAGTCGGGCGCCATCTCGCCGACTTTGATTTTCGGCTCTGGCGGCGCCTGCGCCGGTTGATCGGCAGCGTGCAAGGCGGGCATCAAGTTCGCCGCCAGCAGCGCCGCCAGGAATGCTTGTTTCATAAGTTCTCCTCTTTCTCCGCGCGTGGTGTCTGGTCATTGTGACACAGGATGCCGGGCGACGTTGTCGCCGCTCGGTGGGCGCACCGGTTCACATCCCCGTGGGCTCACATTTCTTATGGCGCTTCGTGACGCGCGGGAGCCAATTTGGGACTGACATGCAAAACGTGGCCGAATTCATTGCAGATTTCCCAAACTGGTTCTAAAGTGAATGAGTATTCATTCGGGGGAAGAATCCAGCGTAAGTGATTGCCCATCCTGAAGTTTGCGCTGGCGCCCGAGAGCGAGGCTGCCGAGTTGCCAAAGCGCGAAGCCAGATCGCCCGAAGCCGCTGCACCCGTCGCGCGCAATCCCGAGAAGTACGGGCGGATTCTCGAAGCTGCGCTGGCCGTGTTTGCCGAAAAAGGCTTTTTCGTGTCGCGCATCTCCGACATTGCGGATCGCGCCAACGTTGCTGACGGTACCGTGTATCTCTACTTCAAGAACAAAGATGAGATTCTCGCCACTGCGATCAGCACCGCTTTCGAGACATTCATGAACAACGCGCGCACCGAACTGGAGAAGATTGCCGATCCGGTGGAAAGGCTGCGCACGCTGGCGCGGCTGCATCTGGAAGCCTTGGGAGGAAACCGCAATGCGGCCATCGTGTTTCAGATGGAGCTGCGGCAGAGCACGCGGCTCTCGGAGTTTTCCCATCAGCACCTCATCGAGTATTTCACCTTGGTGCGGGCTGCCATTCAGCAGGGGCAGCAACGCGGAGTGTTCCGCAAAGACTTGCCCGACAAAGTCGCTGCCAACTGCTTCTTTGGCGCACTGGATGAAATGGTGACCTCCTGGGTGTTGAGCGAGCATGAATTTCCATTGGCGAGCGCGGCGGACGCCGTGGTGGACATTCTGTTGAACGGAATGCGGTCAGAGAATGGCGCGCATGGGGCGCGTCCATCGGGCGGAGAACAACGAGGCCCACAATGATCCTCGATACATTGAACGACGTTTTCTTCAAAGTAGCGGAACGCGGCAAAAATCGAGTTGCCCTCACGCGGCAGCAGCCAGCAGCATGGCTGCCTATCACGGCTGAGCAGTTGCAAGCGCGTGTCTACGCCACAGCGCGGCACATGCGGGACTGGGGGATCGGCAAAGGCGATCGCGTCGCCATTCTCAGCGAGAACCGTCCGGAGTGGGCGATTGCCGATTTTGCCACCATGCTGTTGGGGGCGGTGGACGTACCCATCTACGCCACCCAAACTCCCGAGCAGTGTCTGCACATCTTGCAGCATTCGAATGCGCGCGTGTTGTTCCTGTCCACGCGCAGGCAGTATGACAAGATCGCCGCCATTATGCCACTTACGCAGTTGGAGCGCCTGGTCATGATGGAAGATGGCAGCGGACTGCATAACGTCATTCCCATGGCGGAGATGCTTTACGATGCCAAGCCCGGTGGCGATCCGGAGCTGGAGAGCATCGCGCGCAGCGTACGGCCGGATGATGTTGCAACGCTGATCTACACCTCCGGCACAACGGGCACTCCGAAAGGCGTCGCCCTGACGCATGGCAACATTGCTTCCAACCTGAGCGAGACACGACATCTGGTGGATGTCGGTCCGGATGATGTGTGCATTTCGTTCCTGCCGCTGTCGCACATCACCGCGCGCCACCTGGACTATTTGTTGTTTTATCGCGGCGTTACCATTGCCTATTGTCCGGTGATCGACGAGCTTCCCGAAGTGATGCTCGAAACCAAGCCGACACTATTTGTCGCTGTGCCGCGGGTTTATGAGAAGCTGTGCAATCAGGTACAGCTCAAAGCGAAAGGTGTAAAGATCAAGATCCTGCACTGGTGTATGAGCGTCGGGCGCAAGCACCGCGACACCGTGCTCGCCGGTCGCCGTCCGACCGCGATGGAGTGGAAACTTGCGGACCGCCTGGTGTTTTCCAAGCTGATCGAAAAGATGGGTGGCCGCGTGCGCCTCTTCCTGTCCGGCGGAGCGCCGCTGGGCATCGATCTGGCTTCGTGGTTCGCCGATATCGGCATTGTGATTTACGAAGGCTACGGGCTGACCGAGACCTCGCCCGTGATTGCCATCAACGTTCCCGGCAGCCACAAGATGGGCACGGTGGGAAAGCCGCTGAAGAACCTCGAGATTCGCCTGGCTGCCGATGGCGAGTTGCTGGTGCGCGGTCCGTCGATCTTTGAGGGTTACTGGGAGATGCCGGAGGAAACGGCAGCGGCGTTTGAGGATGGCTTTTTCAAGACTGGCGATATCGCCACGCTTGATGAAGACGGATTCCTGTCGATTGTCGATCGCAAGAAGGACCTGATTAAAACTTCCGGCGGCAAATTCATTGCGCCGCAGCCAATTGAGAGCGCGCTCAAGGTGAATATGTTTGTCGGAGAAGTCGCGCTGCTGGGCGATCGCCGGCGTTTCCCGGCGGTGCTGATCGTTCCCAACTTTACGGTCTTGGAAGACTGGGCAAGAGGTCACGGCCTGCATACCATCTCACATGAAGAACTGATTCGCGCGGAAAAGGTGCGGTCGCTGTATCAGGAGATTGTGGATGAGTTGAATGCGAACCTGGCCCAGTACGAGAAACTGAAGAAGGTGTTGCTCGTGCCCAACGAGCTGAGTATTGCTGACGGTACCTTAACTCCCAGCATGAAATTGCGCCGCCGCAAGGTGGAAGAGCTCTATCGCACGGAGATCGAGACGCTGTACGCGGAGAGCGAGAAGGTACCCACGGGGAGACGCTAGCTAACTGGCATTTTAGCTATGCTTCTCCCAATAAGTGCCTTGTCATCCTGAGCGAAGCGAAGGACCTGCTTTCGCTCGGACTACGAGAAGGCTTTCCAGCAAGGTCTTACGGCGCACCATCAGTGAGCTCTTCCGGAGGGTCGTCACGCCCCACCGAGAGCGGATCCTTCACTGCGCTCAGGATGACAAATCCCAGAACGTGATCGTTCTCTATCCTGACCATCTATTCCCGCCCAAACTTGTTCGCGCTCTCGAACAGTTCACGCAATGCCGGCCCGCGCAGGTTTTCGCGCAGGTAGGTCAACTGCTGCTCGAAGCGGAGAATTGCCTCGTCGATGTTCACGCTGTTAGTCAGTGCTATGTCGCGCCACATGGAATATGGACTGTGCGCGATGCGCGTCATCTCCCGCAAGGCGCGTCCGCCGACCTGGACGACGGCCTCATCGTCCCCGAACTCGTCCCGTAGAACTGTCGCGAATGCCGTCGAGATCATTTGCGGCAGATGGCTTACCCAGCCACAAAGCGTGTCGTGCCGCTCCGCGTCGATGGCTATGATGCGTGCGCCGATACTTGCGAGAAGATCGAGCCACTCCTGCTGTCGCTCGGTGTAAGGTGCATCGGGATCAACGGGCGTGACGAGCCATGCGGCGTTACGGAAGAGTTCGGCGTCGGCATGCTCGATGCCGCTGTGTTCCTTGCCTGCCATAGGATGGCCGGGCAATACGCGAGCCTGCGCGCCGGTTCCGTATATCAAGCGCGCGCGTTCCACGAATTGCTGCTTGGTGCTGCCGGCGTCGGTAATCAGCGTATCGGAAGGGACGAGCGGCGCAATCATCTCGAACTGCGAAAAGATGCAGCCGACCGGCGTCGCCAAGAAGATCACATCGCTGCCCGCGATGGCTCGCTCGAGATCGTTCTCAGCACGGTCGATAGCTCGGCGTTGTAGTGCTTGCTCCAACACGGTCGGCTTATCGCAGCCAACGATCTCGCCAGTGAACCCACGCGCGCGCAACGCCAGTCCGACCGAGCCACCGATCAGACCGGTGCCAACGATGGTGATTTGTCGGATAGACACACGCTACCCGATTGTCCGTCCGACGGCGGGCGCGATCATACGCAACTGATTCACCAAATCGGCGAACTGCTGCGGGAACATCGACTGCGCGCCGTCGGAAAGAGCATGGTCGGGATCGGGGTGCACCTCGATGAGCAGGGCATCGGCTCCTGCCGCGACTGACGCACACGCCATCGGCGCGACTTTATCGCGCAGTCCGGTGCCGTGCGAAGGGTCAGAAGTAATCGGCAAGTGCGACAGCTTATGCACAATCGGAATGGCGGAGATGTCCAGCGTGTTGCGCGTGTAAGTTTCAAAAGTACGAATGCCGCGTTCGCAGAAAATTACGTCGTAGTTGCCGCCCGACATGATGTATTCCGCTGAGAGCAGCATCTCTTCGATGGTGGCGGCGATACCGCGCTTCATCAGCACCGGCTTGCGAATTTTGCCCAGTTCGCGCAGCAGATTGAAATTCTGCATGTTACGCGCCCCGACCTGAAAAATGTCGACCAAAGACATCATGGGATCGATCAGCGAGATCTCCATGACCTCGCTGATTACCATGAGGCCGTGTGCGTCGGCGGCTTCGCGTAGCAACTTTAACCCGTCCAGTCCCATGCCCTGAAAAGTATACGGCGAGCTGCGGGGCTTGAAGGCTCCCCCGCGCAGGACTTTGGCGCCAGCCTTCGCGACCTGCTCGGCCGCCAGGAATATCTGCTCGCGCGATTCGACCGAGCAAGGTCCGGCCATGACGACAACTTCCTTGCCGCCGATTTCTGTTCCGTTGGCGAGCTTGATCACGGAGTCGTGGTCACGGAACTGTCTGCCGACTAATTTATACGGCGCGCTGATGCGATGCACCTTCTCGACCCCGGGCAACACTTCAAGATCGCGAGTATCGAAATCGATGCGTTTGCCGACTGCCGCCAGCACCGACTGGCGCGCTCCGGTGGTGCGGTGCACTGCAAACCCCATGCGCATCAGGTGGTCGGTGACGTCCTGGATCTGGTCTTCGCTGGCATGTTCGAGCATCGCGACAATCATGGGTGGTTAGGGTCTCCTGTCTCACAAGCTCTCAGCTTTCGGCCGTCAGCTCTCAGTTCAAAAGTCTCCAGCTGCCAGCTCCCAGCCTCCAGCCAAACCCGGACCTTAGCAAATGGCTAATGCGTCCAAGCTGATAACCGAATCGACTTCGCCTCAACGGCACAGCTCGCAATAATTACTCTCTCGCAGCTGGGGAGCGGGTAGCTGGCAGCTTTCTTCAATCCTTCGCTTCCAATTTGCTTGCACCTTTGCCGGACGCTTTCTCGTCGGCTTCGTGCATTTCGTCGCGTTGAATCTGCCGCATCACGTCGACCAGCCTTTCGAAAACCTGGCGCATCTGCATCGTAGACAGCGGGCCGGCGTTGTTGCGTGCAATGTTGTCGAAGATGATGCGCTCGCGGTCCGGCTCATAGACCGGCATCGCCGAGTCGCGCTTGAGCCGTCCGATTTCGAGGGCGCACTCCGCGCGCTGGTTAATCAGTTCTACCAGCTGCCGATCCAACTCGTCGATTCGGAGACGCCAATCCGCGATGTCCATAAGGGTTGCTCAGTTCACGCTGCTGGACCTCGGCAATGTTCTAGCCCGAAGCTCCCGCCTGCCTGGAATCCGTAAGCGACGACACGAACTCCGAAACCGCTTGCGCCTCGCGCCCCGGATTTTCTTCCACTCTCTGTACGATAGCGCTTCCCACAACCGCAGCGTCAGCGAAGGTGCCGACTTCAGCGAACTGGTCGGCGTTGGAGATGCCAAATCCCACCGCGATAGGCAGATGCGTCAAGCTTGCGGAGCGCGTCAACCAACTCGCGCGCATCGCCGGCGACTTCTTGCCGAGTGCCGGTGATTCCGGTGCGCGAGATGGCATAGATGAAGCCACGCGAATGCCGCGCGATAGCGCGTAGCCGTTCGTCGGTGCTGGTGGGCGCGGCGAGAAAAATCGGCGCTAGCCGCCGACCCTTGATCGCGCGCAGGTAATCGCCTGCTTCCTCGACCGGGAGATCGGTGACCAGCGCGCCATCGGCCCCGGCAGCAGCAACCGAGGCGCAGAAGCGGTCAATCCCAAACTGAAGAATGGGATTCATGTAAGAAAAAATAATGATGCCGGCATTAGACTGTTCACGAATTTCGCGCGCCACCTGCAATACGCTGTCGAGGTTCGTGCCTTGTCGCAGTGCGCGCTCGCTGGCGCGTTGGATCACCGGCCCATCGGCAACCGGATCGCTGAACGGTACGCCCAACTCAATCACCTCCGCGCCTGCCCGGATAGCCGCGAGCGCGACGTCGCGTGATACCTCCAGTGACGGATCACCGCAGGTGATGTAGGCGACCAGGCCGAGTTTGTGTTTGAAGGCGATGGGCATAGAAAGACAGTTGTCAGTGATCGGTTGTCGCTTGCCAGAAAAACGGTTTCAAGTTTCGAGTTCAAGAGCTTTGTACTTGTCACCAGTTGTTAAAAGCTATCTCAAATCGTCTTGTATCAGGGCACGGCTTCAGCCGGGCCGTTGTAGGCAGATGTTGGGCTTTTGCCCCGGTGCGCCGGTTTTACAGGGGCTGAAGCCAAGACGTCTTATTCGCCTCGTCCGGCACGCCTGAAGGCGTGTCCTGATACAAAGCAAACCGATTTATGAGATGACTCTAATTGCTAATTTGCTAATTTCTTCACCGACAACTGACAACTGGCAACGGACGCCTGACCACTTCCTCAGAACGCTAAATTCTCCCGCAATATTCCAATGTCTTTATCGCCACGGCCGGAGATGTTGAGGATCACGATGTTGTCCTTCGGCAGGTGCGGGGCGCGCTTTATTAGTTCGGCCACTGCGTGGGCCGATTCGAGTGCCGCGATGATACCTTCCGTTCGCGCCAGCAGCTTCAGAGCATCCAGCGCCTCCGTGTCCGTCGCAGATACATATTCCGCGCGGCCCTGATCATGCAGCCAGGCATGTTCGGGCCCAATGGCGGGATAGTCCAGGCCCGCCGATACCGAATGCGTCATCGCGATCTGTCCGGCCTGGTCCTGCAGCACCCAGGAATAGGTTCCCTGTAACACGCCAGGACCGCCGCCTTCGAAGCGGGCAGCGTGGTCGCCGAGTTTGTGGCCGCGGCCTCCTGCCTCGACGCCGATCAACTGCACATCGCGGTCCTTGATGAATTCGTAAAATGCGCCGATGGCGTTTGAGCCTCCACCCACGCAGGCAATGATGGCATTGGGCAGCCGGCCCTCGGCGCGCAAGATCTGCGCCCGCGCTTCCTGGCTGATGACGCGGTGAAAGTCACGGACCATGGTGGGGTAGGGATGCGCGCCCAGCACGCTGCCCAGCAGATAGTGTGTGCTGCGCACATTAGTGACCCAGTCGCGCATGGCTTCATTGATAGCGTCCTTCAAGGTCCGCGAGCCCGTCTCGACAGCGCGCACCTCGGCGCCGAGCAGGCGCATGCGGAAGACGTTCAGCTCCTGGCGGCGCATGTCTTCTGCGCCCATGTACACCACGCACTCCATGCCGAAGAGCGCGCACACGGTTGCAGTTGCCACCCCATGTTGACCGGCGCCGGTTTCCGCAATGATGCGGTGCTTCCCCATGCGCCGCGCCAGCAGCGCCTGTCCGATGCAGTTGTTGATCTTGTGCGCGCCGGTGTGCAGCAGGTCTTCGCGCTTGAGGTAGATCTTGGGACCGCCCAGCTCGCGAGTCAGATGGTCGGCCCGAGACAGTGGCGTCGGCCGGCCCGCATATTCCCGCAGCAGGCGATGGTATTCGTTGCGAAATTCTTTGTCTCGGCGAGCTGCGTCGTAAGCCGATTCCAATTCCTGGAGCGCCGACATCAACGTCTCGGGAACGAAACGCCCGCCATACGAGCCAAAGCGGCCAGGGACGGAGCGAGGGCGTCGCGGCGTGGGCGGCGTTGGCACCGGCGATTCATTATGTGACACGGGATCCATAAAAATTGTGCTTCAGCGCGAATCGTCTTTCATCGTTCAGCGACTTACCGCCGGCTGCGAAACCGACGCTGTGCGCACGGCATTCACAAACGCTCTGACCTTGGCTGCGTCTTTGTGCCCACGTTCGCTTTCGACGCCGGAAACAACATCGACGCCCCATGGTTCGAACAGCCGGACGGCCTCAGGGACGTTGGCAGGCGTCAGGCCGCCGGCAATAATCACTGGCATCGACTGCTGAATGCGCGATACGAACGGCAGTAGAGCGTTCCAATCGAAGGGCACACCGGTTCCGCCGGGCTGCCCGGGCACGCCTGCGTCCAGCAGGAGAGCGTCGAAAAATTCAGAGAGGTGCAGATACTCATAAAGATAATCTTCACCGCTGGCCAGCACCTGCCGCGCCTGTAGCGTCTTGATGATCTTGCGCGGAGCGAGCGCCGCGCGATAAGCGTGAAGCCGGTCGGCGGCCTCGTCGCCTTGTAACTGGATCCCGGTCAGACCCACGTTCTCAGCAAGAGTGGCCACAGCTTCGGGTGACTGGTTCACGGTGACGCCGATCTTCGCGATGTTCGCCGGCAAGGCTGCAACGATTTCAGCGGCTGCCTGCGGCAGAATTTGTCGCGGGCTGGGCGCAAACACAAATCCCACCGCATCGGCTCCGGCGCTGACGGCGAGCTTGGCGTCGGCGAGGTTCGTCGTCCCGCAAATCTTGGTCCAGGTCATGCGGTAGCCGCCGTTTGCGAAAGCAGATTCGTCAGCGCATCGCCCGGACGAGGCGCGCGCATCAGTGATTCGCCAATGAGGAACGCCTCGAAACCTGCGGCGCGCAGCCGCGCAATGTCATCGCTGCTTTCGATTCCGCTCTCGGCGACCTTCAGAACGTTCGGCGGCATGAGCTCGGCGAGTTCTAACGAGGTGTTCAGATCCACGCGGAAGGTATGCAGGTTGCGATTATTCACGCCAATGGTGTCGCATCCGGCCTCAAGGGCGCGTAACAACTCATCCCGGTCATGGACTTCGCACAGCACGTCCAGCTCGAAGCCGCGGGCGCGGCGAGACAGACCAACCAGCTCGTTTTGTGTGAGTGCTGCGACGATGAGCAGCACCGCGTCAGCGCAGTGGGCGCGTGCTTCGAGAAGCTGAAATTCGTCAACCATGAAATCTTTGCGCAGGCAGGGAATTGACGTCGCTTGCGAAGCGAGCTCCAGGTTGCGCAGCGAGCCTTGGAAAAAATGTTCGTCGGTGAGCACCGATAGCGCCGCCGCGCCGGCTTGTTCGAGTTCCCGCGCCAGTTCTGGGACAGGGAAGTCGGATCGAATCAACCCCTTCGACGGAGAAGCCTTTTTCAATTCGGCGATGATGGCTGGGCGAGACTGGGCGACCGATCTGAGCCGATCGCGAAATCCACGAGGCTGGTGAGCGGCGGCGCACAACTCGAGGGCGCGCAAGTCGGCCTGCGACTTGCTTTCCGACACTCGTGCGCGCGTTGCGGCTATGATCTGGTCCAGCTTGCTGGCCATAGGAATCTCTTGAGTATACCCGCTGGGAGTTGCAATCTTGCCCCTGGGGATGTCAAGTTTTCGCAATCAAAAGAATGCCAGGAGGCACTCTGATAGGCTGATTGACCAATCTGCAACCTATGCCAATGACTCAGCAGCCCGCGATTTCCATCGAGTTTCGCAACGTCGATTACCGGATCGCGACGGATCGGCTGTTGCTCGACGGAATCAACCTGCAAGTACAACGTGGCGAGACGTTGATGCTGCTGGGGCGCAGCGGCTCAGGGAAGACCACTTGCCTGAAGATGATCAACCGGCTACTTGAGCCGACATCCGGTGAAGTGCTGGTGGACGGCAAGGAGCTCGCGCAGTGGGATGTCATCCGCCTGCGGCGCTCGATCGGTTACGCGATCCAGGACGTCGGCCTTTTTCCGCACTACACCGTGCGAGAAAACGTTGCGCTCATTCCCCAGCTGGAGGGATGGGAGCGGTCACGTCTCAATGCACGGGCTGCGGAGGTTTTGGCGTTGGTCGGACTGCCGCTCGCGGAATATGGCGAGCGCTATCCGCACGAACTTTCAGGCGGGCAGCGCCAACGGGTTGGGCTGGCTCGCGCTCTCGCGGTTGAGCCGCCCATTCTGCTGATGGACGAACCTTTCGGGGCGCTCGATCCTATTACGCGCGCCGAGTTGCAGATGGAATTTCAGAAAGTGCAACAACGGCTGAAGAAAACCGTCGTATTCGTAACTCACGATGTGGGTGAAGCGTTGATGTTGGGCGACCGCATTGGATTGATGGATTCGGGACGGTTGCGCGGTCTCTACACTGCGGGAGAATTCTGGCAGGCAGAGGACGAGTTAGCGAAGGCTTATCGCCGCGTAGTCGAAGCGGCGCAGCAACGATTGAGCGGTTGAATTGTCAGGGTGTGTCAGACCCGCGGAGCTCCGCTCGACAGAGCGGGGCATTCGTGGACTGACGTCCGCTCGCGATATGAAAGAGAGTGGGCTCTTCGGCACGACCGAGGTCGTGTTCTGACGCGAATCGTAACAGAGCAACAACCTCTTTAGAGGTTGACGTTCATAGGCGGATGAACTTCATCTTTACACATCCACGCGAAGTCTTGAGCCTAACGGGCGAGCACCTTTGGCTGGTCAGTCTATCCATGCTGATCGCAATCGCCATCGGAGTTCCCTTAGGGGTTCTGCTGACTCGCAGGCCGAGAATGAAAGTCTTCGTACTGGGCAGCACCAATGTTATCCAGACAATTCCCAGCCTTGCACTCTTTGGATTGCTCTTGCCTCTCCCCTGGCTGGGAGCGCGGGCCGACCGGCTGGCAATTGTGGCGCTCGCGCTTTATGCACTCCTGCCGATCGTGCGCAATACATTCGTCGGTATCGATGGGGTGAGTGCTCCGGTACGTGAGGCGGCGCTGGCCATGGGACTCACTTCACGCCAGAGGCTGATGATGGTCGAGCTTCCGCTCGCGTCGCCGGTGATCCTCGCGGGCATTCGTACGGCGGTAGTGATCACCATCGGCGTCGCCACGATTGCGGCGGCAATTGGTGCGGGTGGTCTGGGCGAGTTCATCTTTCGCGGCATCGCCATGGTCGACAACGGAGTGATTCTGGCAGGGGCGCTTCCGGCGGCGGCACTCGCGCTAGTTGCCGACTGGGCGCTCGGAGCGGTCGAAAAATCTCTCGCCCGGCGGCGGCATTAGATGGACCGTCGCGTATTCCTGGCCTCGGGACTGGCGCTGCTGGCTACGGGTTGCACACCACGAGGCAACGAGATGGTTGTCGGCTCGAAAAACTTCACCGAGCAACTAATTCTCGGTGAACTGCTGGCGCAGTGGTTGGGCCGCAAATCTTCTGCGCCAGTCCAGCGGCGGTTCTATCTGGCCGGGACCTATATATGTCAGCAGGCCATCCTGTCGGGACGAATCGATACCTACGTTGAGTACACGGGTACGGCATTGTCAGCCGTGCTGAAAGAAAGCTATGCGGGCGATCCGGGATCGGTCTACACGCGGGTGAAGACCGCCTATCAGCAGCGTTTCAATCTAGAAGTCATGGCGCCCTTGGGTTTCAACAATACCTTCGCCATGGTTATCCGAGGTGAGGACGCGCGTCGCATGCGAATCGGCAAACTGTCGCAGTTGTCGCAATATGCTCCGCAAATGAAGCTAGGGGTTGGCTATGAATTTCTTGAGCGCAAGGATGGATATCAGGGACTGGTCCGAACCTACAATCTGAACTTCGTGGAAGCGCCGAGGGTAATGGACCTGGGATTACTCTATCGGGCGTTGGAGAATCGCTCGGTTGATATCGTCGCCGGCAACAATACGGATGGACTGATCGAGGCGCTAGGGCTGGTCGTCTTGGAAGATGACAAGCATTACTTCCCGCCCTACGATGCGGTGCCGATCGTCAGGCCACAGACTCTACAGCACTTCCCGGCCAGCCGGGCGGCGTTTGCGGAACTTAGCTGGGCAGCATCTCGGCCGAACAGATGCGCAAAATGAACTACGCCGTTGATGGAAAGAAAGAAGACGCGGCGCAGGTAGTAGGGGATTTCCTGCTAGAAACCTTTGGCCATGGCCGTACCGGAGTAAGGGACCCGAGGTAACTAACGTGACGTTATTAGACTACCGCTCGCCAATTGTCAAAAAAAAGTAAAGATTTCGTTGCCAAGCAGCCACTCCGGATGTAAACTCCGGGCGACGCTGAGGTGCGCAGCGTAACCCTACTGCTAGGAGGAAACCCTTGACACGTAAGTTTAGCCTTTTGACTGTCGTTGCGGCCCTAACCTTGGTGCTTTGCGCCACTGCAGGTGCAACTGACATTCTGTACACGACCCTAGGACCCAATGGCGAGTACGACACCAGCAGCGGCTATTTCGTTGATGGATCTAACTACTACAACCAGGTTCTCTCGATGTCCTTCTCACCCAGCAAGACCGAGAACTTGGCTGACGCGGTGCTGGCTCTGGGCAATTATGCTGGCGGCAACAACCCTGTCAGCCTCTATCTTCAGAGCGATAACGGCGGCATGCCGGGCGCCACACTGGCCACGCTGACTCAGCAGGGCACCATCCAGCCGTTCACCAGCGGCGGCAGCTTGATTACCTTCACCTGTAGCGGCTGCGGACAGATTACTGCCGGCACGCCGTATTGGCTCACCGCTTGGGAGCAGGATCCCAACACCGAGCAGGCTTGGATGTATGCCTATCAGGACCAGACGGGCAACCTTGCTTTCAACCAGGTTGGCAGCATCAACGGCCCGTGGAGCCTCTACAGCGGAACCGTTTCCGGCTTCCAGGTGGACGGTTCTGTTCCTGAGCCGGGCACGCTGATCATGCTGGGCAGCGGCATTGTGGCTGCGGCAGCAGGCCTTCGCCGCAAGTTCAACGTCTAACTCTCAACCGAATCGAAGTTGACGCGCCGGAGCGAAATGCTCCGGCGTTTTCATTTGCTAGTGCGCCTCTGGTTCGGTGATGCGGTCGATCTCGGCCAGCTCGTCCGGGCTAAGTTTCCAGTTGCCTGCCTTCGAATTCGCTTCCACCTGCTCAGGCTTTGTTGCTCCAGCTATAACGCTTCCTATTGCTTTATGCGACAGCAGCCACGAGAAGGCTAGCTCCAGCAAGTTATGGCCGTGGCGTGATGCAAAGGCCGCAAGCGCTTCGACCTTGTCCCAATTCTCTGGAGTCGCATACCGCTCGCCGAGTGCCGGCTTCTGCGCGAGGCGACTATCCGTAGGATGCTCTTGCCGGCGCTGGTACTTTCCCGTCAACAACCCGCTGGCCAGAGGAAAATACGGCAGCTCACTCATTCCGAATTTTTCAATGGCTGGCAGCAGGTCGGCTTCGATGCCGCGAACCAGCAGGCTGTACTCGTCCTGGCTGGTAAGGAACTGTTTCAGTCCAAGGCGCTCGGCCGTCTCATGCGCTTCGACCAATTGCTCGGCCGAGAGGTTCGAACATCCGATGTAGCGAACTTTTCCCTGCTGCACCAGGGTGGTAAGCGCACGCAGTGTCTCTTCGATCGGCGTGTCGGGATCGGGACGATGCAACTGGTAGAGGTCGATCCAGTCGGTCTTGAGTCGCGAGAGACTGGCTTCGACGGCGGCAAAGATATATCGCTGCGATGCGCCTTTCTTCTTGCCCTCAGTGTCCAACTGCGAACCAAACTTGGTTGCCAGCACGATACGCGAGCGGTGGCTGCCGAGGGTTTGACCGAGGAACTCTTCGGAATGGCCATAGCTATCGGAGGTATCCAGGAAGTCGATGCCGCAGTCGAAGGCACGATGAACGATGCGGCGCGTCTCGTTCACGTCCAGAGCTTTGACGTATCCGAAGTTATTACAACCGAGACCGATCTCCGAGACTTCCAGTTCTGAGTTGCCAAGCTTTCGTTGGTTCACGTGCGATTCCTTCGGCGGTAGCCGCTATGGTTCAGATTAGCCCAAGCCTCCGAAAGATGGCAGAAATACCCTGAAGGATTTCGAGTTTCTGACATGCAGCAGCCGAGCGCGGAGAGAAGCTTTCGAGCTCAGCGGGTTCAGTCGATCCCTGCCGCTTCAAGCGTCGCGCTGTACTGCTGGTCAGTGCCCATGATGTGTTGGGCGAGCCAGCTTCTGAGATACTCCAGCACACCAACGGAAATGGCGGACGCACCCGATTGGAATTCCGTTCTGAAGCTCTTGATTTTGCTCACGAATTGCTGGTGGATTGCCATGTGGGCGTTCAGTGCAGGGTATCCAGCCCGCCGCATCAACCCCTCTTCCTCTGCGAAGTGCTGCTCGGTATAGCGCAGCAATTGATTGAGGACACTTTGCATGACGTCTTTTCCCCGGCCTGCTTTCATGCCGTCATGCAGTTGGTTGATGATGGAGAACAATTGCTTGTGCTCATCGTCGAGGCGCTGCACCTTCACGCTGTAGGAATTATCCCAGACTGCAAACGACATATCTGCTCCTTAATATGTCTTATCGGCAGGCGAGTCGAGGGCTTCAACCGGCATCGAGTGCAGGAGTCAAGTGCTCCAGAATTCCGTGCAGGGGAATACGAATCCACTGCGGGCGATATTGGAGCTCGTGCTCAATCTCAAGCAACGCACGTTCCAGCAGGTAGGAACTAAGCAGGATGCGGATCTCTTCGGCGCGCACCGGGAGGAAGCTCGCGCCCGCGGCGGAATTCAGATACTCCTTGAGGAAAGTGCAACTCATCCAGCGATACCAGGCGTGTGCCCACTTTTCGATGGCGGGACGGCCTTCGCGGCTGGGAGTGATGCCGGGAACGTCGCCAAACAAAGCGGCGTGCGAAACGTAGTGCAGCGAGCGCATCATGCTGGCGACATCACGCAATGGCGAGCGCTTGATGCGACGTTCGCTGATGGAGCGGTAAGGATCGCCTTCGAAGTCGGTGATGAGCCAGTCATTGCCCGAATAGATGAGGTTCGATAGCTGATAATCGCCATGCAGCCGGATGCGCAACCCGCCAACCCGGTGGTCGCGCAATTGCAGAAGCTGTTTGCGGATTTCGGTTTCGCGCGCCAGCATCTGCTCCGCCTCCTGCTTGGCATGGTCCGCGAGCGACCGCACTCGGGAACGCAGCGCGTCGAAGGTGCGATTCAGTTGCCCCAGAATGCCGTGATAAACGCTGTGCCGGTAGAACTCGGTGAAGGGCTCGGGAGCGAAATGCCGGCACATCGGGGCGGCTGGCGAGCGCCGCGTGCATCTCGGCCGTGCGCTTGCCGAGCGACTTAATGACGTCGACGAAGTTGCCGAGCAGCGTCGTCATCAGCGGCGGAATTGTCGGGATAAGCTTCGGCCAGCGGATCGGGTACTTCGAGATCGCGTAGTCTCGGGTCCTCTTGCGGGACCGCCAGGGCGTGCTCGAAATAAAGCCCCAGATGATCGAGGGTATAGTCCCAGCCGCGAGTTCCGTTGCGGACGAAGCTGCTGAGCGTACCGATGGTCGCGTTGTGCGCGTCGCCTTCCGCATCCGTCCAGCGAAATTCCAGTGAACCAAGCGCCATGGGCGTTGCCGCGAAATCCGTCTGCTCGGTGAGGAACTCGGGGATCTCGCAGCCAGGGTTGGGGCCCTCCTCCAGTTTGCGATAGATTTTGAGCTGAAAGTCGTCGCCGTAGTCGATCTCGGTGATAGGGCTGTTCGGTGGCTATGGGGCAGGGTTCAAGGTTGGAATGAACCGAGATCCATGCTTTGCGGAAGTTGCGGGTATGCGAGCCAGCAACCTCGCCACCAATGCCGCGAATGCGTCTGCGGCGAACGATGGCTCGCAACAGAGCGTCGCTAAAGTCGCGATCGGCGACGGCCCCAAACAATAGCGCCTCAGGATGCTGTGGAAGGCCATCCAGCCGGGCCAACACCGACTCCGGCCGTTCGCGCAAGATCGCTTCGGCCTTCTCTCCCACGGCCACGCTCAAGGGCACGAGATAGGTCTCGGTATCGGCGTCGGCGTACTCGACATCGAGAAAAGCAGGTGCGCAGTCGTATCCGGCAGGGCGACAATGTCATGCACCTTGACGGCGGTGATGGTGCGGCCTTTGCCTGAGAAACCAGGGGCGCTTCGGCAACATGCGCGGCGCCACTCGCTTCACGATCTGCAATGTCGCCTCCGAGAAAACTTCCTGCATGGACTCGACCGGCAGGGTCAGAGGTGTCTCCGAGGTCGTGCCGACGTTCAGCGACTCAGCGGCCTCGCGTGGCTGCAGGTGGAACCAGTAGAACGCATGCGGGCCAAGCGACAGGGATAGAGCTGGTCGGTGATGTTGGGGAAGCGGCTATGGCCGAAGACTTCCATCGGAACGCTGCCATTGAACTGCGACAGATCGAGTTCGCAGCATTGCGCAAACCGCGACAGGTTGGCGACCACTAGCACCCGCTCGTCCTCAAGTTGCCGGATGAACGCCAGCACCTTGCGATTGCTGGGATAGAGGAATTGCAGCGAGCCGCGGCCGAAGACGCGGAATTGCTTACGCTGTAAGATCAGGCGTTTGGTGAACCACAGCAGGGAATGCGAATTGTTCTGCTGGGTCTCGACATTCACCGCTTCGTAGTGGTATTCGGGATCGATATTTACCGGCAGATACAGCCGCTGCGGATTGGCGCGAGAAAAGCCAGCGTTGCGGTCGGCGCTCCATTGCATGGGAGTGCGGACGCCATTGCGGTCGCCGAGAAACACGTTGTCGCCCATCCCGATTTCGTCGCCGTAATAAATAACGGGCGTGCCGGGAAGTGAGAACAGCAGTGCGTTCATCAGTTCGATGCGGCGGCGATCGTTCTCCAACAGCGGAGCCAGGCGGCGTCGAATGCCAAGGTTGATCCGCATTTCTCGCTCGCGGCCGTAGCTGCGGTACATGTAGTCACGCTCTTCGTCGGTGACCATCTCCAGCGTCAGTTCGTCGTGGTTGCGCAGGAACATGGCCCACTGGCAGCTCTCCGGGATGGGCGGCGTGATCTTCATGATGTCGGTGACCGGATAGCGGTCTTCCATGCGCAGCGACATGAACAGCCGCGGCATCACTGGGAAGTGAAATGCCATGTGGCATTCATCGCCGTTGCCGAAGTAAGCGACGGCATCCTCGGGCCACTGATTGGCTTCGGCCAGCAGCATGCGGTCGCTATATTTTTCATCGACATGTTTGCGCAACTCGCGCAGCGCCTCGATGCGTCTCCGGCAGGTTCTCGCAGTTGGTGCCCTCGCGTTCGTACAGGTAGGGCACGGCATCGAGCCTCAGGCCATCGACGCCCATGTCGAGCCAGAAGTCCATGGCGGCGAACATGGCGGCTTTGACTTCGGGATTATCCCAGTTCAGATCGGGCTGGTGCGAATAAAAGCGGTGCCAGTAGTAAGCCTTGGCTACCGGGTCCCAGGTCCAATTGGAGTTTTCGAAGTCCTTAAAGATGATGCGCGCGTCCTGGTATTTCTCCGGCGTATCGCTCCAGACATAGAAGTTGCGCCAGCGAGAGCCCGGCGCTGCCCGACGCGAGCGTTGAAACCAGACATGCTGATCGGAAGAGTGATTGAGCACCAGTTCGGTGATCACCTTCAGTCCGCGGCGGTGGGCTTCGCGCAGAAACTTCTGGAAATCTTTCAGCGTGCCGTAAGCGGGGTGAACATCGGTGTAGTCGGAGATGTCGTAGCCGTCATCGCGCCAGGGCGAGGGACAGAAGGGCAGGAGCCAGAGGGCGGTGACGCCAAGGTCCTGAAGGTAGTCGAGCTTTTGCGTCAGGCCGCCAAAGTCGCCCATGCCATCCGTCACGCTGTCATAAAAAGCGCGCACGTGGACCTCATAGATAATCGCGTCCTTGTACCAAGTGGCGGTGGGGGTGGCAGCGCCGCCGTCGGACTGCGATTTGGTGTGGCTGCTGGTTTCTTGCTGCACTGAATTCACAGAATCATACCTGAAGAAAAAAAGAAGCTGTTCCGGCTACCCAACTCTGCTTGGATGGCACTTTGGGGGTCTCAGGTTTTGTGTAAAGACGATCGCGACTGCAAAGCGATTGCGTAGTCGAGCAAAATCTCCCTCGATTGCACTTTGCGACGCCTAGGGTTATCTCTATTCCTGTCACCGCGCACGGCCAAGATTTCGTCCGATACGTGTTCGTCCGTGTAAATCCGTGGTTAAATGGTTTTCTTGCCAGTCCTGATCTACTCTTGAAACTTCCGAGGAACCCATCGTGCCTGATACCGCGTTCTTTTCGCCCGAGATTTTTGTCTTCCTGAAGCAATTGAAGCGCAACAACGATCGCGAATGGTTTGCCAAGAATAAAGAGCGCTTCCAAGAGTGCGCGGTCAAACCGGCGCTCGCTTTGATCGACGCGTTCGCGCCTCACCTACACGATATTAGCCCTAATTTTCTGGCGGATGCCGACCCTCGCGAGGCTCGCTGTTTCGCATTTATCGCGACACGCGCTTCTCGCACGACAAAAAGCCTTTCAAGACTCATGTTGGGATTCATTTCTCGCACGCCAAGGGCAAGGACGCGCACGCGCCAGTGTTTTACCTGCACTTGGAACCGGGCGGATGCTTTGTTGCGGCGGGAATCTGGCATCCCGATAACCGCGCGCTGACCATGATTCGCACCGCCATCGTAGGGCAGCCCGAAGCGTGGAAACGGCTGCGCGGCAAGCTGTCGCTTGAAGGCGACAAGCTGAAGAAGCCGCCACGCGGGTTTGATCCCGCTCATCCCTTTATCGAAGACCTGAAATTGAAGAGCTACATCTCTTCTGTCGAACTGGATGAAAAGCAGATTTGCGGCGGCAAGTTTCTGCGCGAGTTCGCGGCCGAGTGCCGGAAGATGGCGCCGCTGGTGGAGTTCACGACCAAGGCGCTGGGGCTGAAGTACTAGAGAGTGTTTTGAAAGGGCACGGCTTCGAGCCGTACCGTAGAGAATTGGGGAATGTTGAGATTTTAGCCCCTGAGGTTTCGCCTCCCTCAGCCCTAAAGCCGATTCCTCCAAGTGTGGCATTTTCGGCGCGGCTGAAGCCATGCCCTTTCAAAACGCCGATCAGAACAGCTTTGGATTGTTGGGATCGCCGGAGTCGATGTTGATTTGCTGCTCCTTCTTGCGGCTCGCGTACCAGCAGGGCTTGTCGCCCATGTGGGGCAGCAGGGAATTGACACATTCAAGGGTTTGCGGACCGGCGTAGTCGAATTCCGTCTTGCCACTCTTGAGCTTGACTGTGTAGTAGGTGTCGAGCGTTACGCTGCCGAAGGCGTTGCGGTTGGCCCGCGCACGGTACGCTAGCCAGCCATAATCCCCGAAGTAAATCATGGCCAGCAGTACCACCACGGCAATCAGCGCTCGTTTCATAGTCTCGACTGAGAGTAATGTCCCAAGTGGCACACGAGCAAATCCTGGGGGAAGATAATCCCTAAACCAATGGTTGAGTTCTTGCGGGGGCACGGGCATCATATGTCACAGAGCGATGTGATGTGGGGAAATTGGGGATGTGTACGACTAGTCCCCTCGAAGCACTGCATCCAACCATAGGGATTCAAATCCGTGAGCCCGAGAAGCGCCACTCGCGATCCGAAAACCTCCAACGGTGGAGGCGGGCGGCCGCCGGTCGATTCCTGGCCGGGAGGCGGCGGTGGTTCGGGCGGACGAGGCGGCGGCGATGACGTTCCTTATCGCGAACGCCTGCGCCGCTATCGTATGGCCGTGCTGCTAGGCCTGACTTCGGTAGTCATGCTGTTCGTCTCGTTCACCACCGCGTACGTGGTGCGCAAAGCCGGCGCCGTATGGGATCCGGCCCGTAATGACTACATCAGCAATTGGGTGCCGATTACGCTGCCAGTGAAGGTGCTGCTGCTCAATACGTTCATCCTCCTGCTTAGTGGCGTCACACTTGAGTTCGCCCGCCGTCATGCGCAGGCCGATGTCGCGCTTGCGCCCATCGCTGACATGCCGGGCATTCGTGTCAACACCCGTGCTGCGCTACCTTGGGTTTACGTAACGGCGCTGCTTGGAGTGGCTTTTCTTGGCGGCCAATATTACGCGTGGGAGCGGATCACGGCAACCAATTCCAACCTGAGCACCAGTATCAGCAGCGGCTTTTTCTTCATCCTGACCGGTGTGCATGCGGTCCACCTCATGGGAGGAATTCTGGCGTTGCTGTACGCCGGTGCGACTACATGGCTGCGCCGTCCGCCGGAGTCGCGCCGCATCGTCATCGACGTGACCGCGTGGTACTGGCACTTCATGGCGCTGCTGTGGGTGTATGTGTTTGGGCTGCTGTACTTCGCGAGGTAGACCGCCTAGCGACGAGTTCGCGTGTGACATCTCCTGCCCGGAACCATTTATAATCAGAGGTTTCAGCAGTCGCTTTTAGGCCATTCTGTAGGGGTGCGCGGGTGCGCACAGGGCGCGCTGAATATCTAAGCCAAATGTCGAACGACAGTATCGTGGTACGGGGCGCGCGCGTCCACAATCTGAAGGATATCGACTTCGATATCCCGCACAACCAGCTCACGGTTGTGACCGGGGTGTCGGGATCGGGCAAGTCCTCGCTTGCCTTCGACACCATCTACGCCGAGGGACAGCGCCGTTACGTCGAGTCATTGTCGGCGTACGCGCGGCAATTTCTGGAGCGCATCGAGAAGCCCGATGTCGATGTGATCGACGGCATCGCCCCGGCGGTCGCTATCAAGCAGAAGAACACCACGCGCAATCCGCGCTCGACCGTCGCCACTGCTACTGAGATTTACGATTACCTGCGCCTGCTCTTTGCACGGGTGGGCCGTACGTTCTGTATCAACTGCGGGCAGGAAGTGAAGAAAGACACGGTCGATGAGGTGGCCGACCACATCCTCGCCCTTGGCGAAGGGACCCGCGTGCAGGTGTTGTTCCCGCTGCAGCCGCCGCCCAAGCCGAGTGAACCAGAGAAGGTCAAAGGCCGCCGCGCTCCCAAAGCAAAGAAGAAAACCGTCAAGAGTGCCGAAGATGCGCTGCTCAAAGAGCGGCTGTTCGAGCTGCGCAAGCGCGGGTTCAATCGCCTGTATCAGGATGGCAAGGTCTTCGAATTCTCGACCCCGGAGTCGCTGCTGGATGTGAACTTCGCCGAGCCGGTATACCTGCTCATCGACCGCATTGCAGTCTCGCCCGACGTGCGCGCGCGGATTGTGGATGCAGTCGAGCAGGGGTATCGCGAAGCGGGTGAGGTCATCTTTGAAATTGCGCCCCTCCGAGGGGGCGACGAAACTGCTCCGCGCGACGGCGAGCCGCTACAGCGCTTCCGTTTTTCGCAGCGCTTTGAATGTAAGAACTGCGGCATCAAGTATGACGAACCTGAGCCGCGCTTGTTCTCGTTCAACAATCCCTATGGCGCATGTCCGAAATGTCAGGGCTTCGGCAATACCATCGATTTCGATTTGAACCTCGTCATTCCGAACAAGGGGCTTACTCTGTCTGAAGGAGCAATCGAGCCTTGGACCAAGCCGAAGTACAAGCCGCTGGCCACCGAGATGAAGCGTTACGCGCGCGCGGCCGGTATCCCGCTCGATGTGTCGTGGGCCGACCTCGAGCCCGATCAGCAGAGCTGGGTCATACAGGGCGACGAAAAGTTCTGGGGCGTGCGCGGCTTCTTCGAGCATCTGGAGCACAAGAAGTACAAGTTGCATGTGCGCGTGTTTCTCAGCCGGTATCGCGGGTACGCCATCTGTTCCGAGTGCAGTGGGCTTCGCCTGCGAACCGAAGCGCGGCAAGTGAAGATCGGAGGCAAGGACATCTGCCAGGTGTCGGCGCTGACGGTGGAGCAAGCGACGCGCTTTTTCGCCGAGCTGCAACTGACACGCGAAGAAGCCGACATCGCCGACATGCTGCTGAAGGAGATTCGCGATCGTCTTCGCTTCCTCAATGATGTTGGGCTGGAATATCTCACGCTCGATCGGCTGGCATCAACATTGTCGGGCGGCGAGGCGCAGCGCATTCAACTGGCCACATCGCTTGGCTCGCGGCTGGTCGGGACCCTCTATGTTTTGGATGAGCCCTCCATTGGGTTGCACAGTCGCGATACTGATCGGCTGATAAACATCCTGCATGACCTGCGCGATCTGGGGAACACTATCCTCGTAGTCGAACATGACGCAGAGATCATGCGCTCGGCCGATCACCTGCTCGATCTTGGGCCGGGAGCGGGAGAGAACGGCGGCCGCCTGATTGCCGCTGGAACCTACGACGAAATCGTGCATGATCCGGCGTCGCTTACCGGACGCTATCTTGCTGGCGAGTTGCGCATCCAGGCGCCGCACACGCATCGCAACGGTAGCGGCAGGAAAATCCAGCTCTTCGGTGCGCGGGCGCACAATTTGAAGAAAATCGACGTTACCATTCCGCTCGGGATGCTGGTGGCGATTACCGGCGTCTCCGGTTCGGGCAAGTCGACGCTGGTGCACGACGTGCTGTACAACGCGCTGACGACCGCCAAGGGCCAAGTTACGGGCGGACCAAAGGCGGATGTCGATCGTATCGAAGGCGAGGAGTGGATCGACGAAGTCGTGCTGGTCGATCAGTCGCCCATCGGGCGTACGCCGCGCTCGAACCCGGTGACTTACATCAAAGCCTTCGATGCAATTCGCGAGCTGTTTGCCAGCATGGCCGAGAGCCAGAAACGTGGCTACACCGCGGGCCATTACTCGTTCAATATTCCGGGAGGACGCTGCGAAACCTGCCAGGGAGATGGCACTGTCACGGTTGAAATGCAGTTCCTCGCCGATGTCGAGCTTATCTGCGAGGAGTGTCAGGGCACACGCTACAAGCCCGAGGTGCTGGAGATTCGCTACCACGGCAAGAACATCCACGACGTGCTTGACCTGACCGTCAAAGAGGCACTGCACTTTTTCTCCGGCGTGCCGAAGATTGTGGAGAAGCTACGGGTTCTGGAAGAGGTCGGTCTCGGCTATTTGCGGTTGGGACAGTCGGCGACGACGCTGTCCGGTGGGGAAGCACAGCGCATGAAACTGGCGGCACACCTTCAGCCCAGGTTGCGCGATTTGGGGAAGCCTCGCAAGGAACGCGACCTGAGGGCTGCCTCGAATGCTATACATCTTCGACGAGCCGACCACCGGACTGCACTTTGACGACGTCAGCAAGCTGCTGGCGGCATTTCGGCGATTGATCGAGGCGGGCGGCTCCATCGTGGTGATCGAACACAATCTCGACGTGATCAAGACGGCCGACTGGATTATTGATCTTGGACCGGAAGGCGGGGAGCGCGGCGGGCAGGTGGTTGCCGTCGGTCCGCCGGAGAAAATCGCCGAGGCGCGCAATTCGTACACCGGACAATGGCTCTCGCGCATACTATCACGCGATAGGAACTCGCAAAGCGATGACGCGACGTAAGAGCATCCAGTGCGGAGGAATGGGCATCATCGCAGATTCGCCATTCGCCATTCGCTTTTCGCTCTTCGCCAGAGGAATATCCAGAGACACGAAACCAAGAGGAAACGGCGGCTGGCATCCTAAGAGCCTCTTGTCGTCTATGAAACCGCCAGCAAGGGAGTCTGGCGAACAGCGAAGAGCGAACGGCGAATGGCGAGAACGCAGGTTGGGCCAGCAAACATCTGCTCTAGCTTGCTTGCTGCTCATCGCAATGCTTCCGACCTACGCCCAGCAAAGCACGCCCACCGTCCGCCATCACCAAGTTGAAGTCAGCGAGACGTCTCCTGAAGTTGAGCAGGCAGAAGCTGCGATCGAGAAAGCCGACTATGCGACGGCGCAAAGCTTGCTGGAAAAAGCGGTCGCCGCGAAGTCTCACGACTACCTGGCCTGGTTCGATCTTGGCTATGTCTACAAAGCGACCAGCCAGTTTGACAAGGCGATTGACGCCTATCGCAAGTCGATCACCGCCAAGCCGGATGTCTTCGAGTCGAATCTCAATCTTGGTATTCTGCTGGCACGGCAGGGTAACAACGCTGAAGCCGCCAAATATCTGAAAGCCGCCACGCAACTGAAGCCGACCGCTCACGTCGAGGAGGGACTGGCGCGGGCGTGGCAATCGCTGGGCATCGTGTCTGCCGCGGCGGACGAGCCGCAGCAGGCGCTGGCCGCCTTCGCCGAGGCGGAGAAGCTCCAGCCCAACGATTTTGAAGTCCACTTCGCGGCTGGACAGGTGCTGGAGAAACAGAACCATCTCGATGCAGCGGCCAAGGAATACGAGACGGCGGCGGCGCTGGATCCTAAATCGATTGAGCCCGTGGTCGCGCTGTCAGTGGTGTACACCAGGCAGCAGAAGTATGCGCAGGCAGAGACGATGCTGCGCAAATTGCTCGAGACCGATCCGCAGAGTCAGACGGTACGTACACAACTGGGACGCATTCTCGCTGCGCAAGGCAAGAGCGACGAGGCGGCGAAAGAGTTGGGCGCGGGCGACGGCAAAATTCCTGACGACCCCCACGCCGCGCTTGAGTTGGGCACGATCTACGTCAAAGCCGGCAAGTATTCCGAGGCCGAGGCGCTGTTTCGCAGTGCCGTCCAGAAGCTACCGCAGGATGCCGAAACTCACTTCGCATTGGGTTCGGCGCTGATGCAGGAAAAGAAGTATCCTGAGGCCCAGCAGGAGCTGCTGATGACGGTAAAGCTCAAGCCCGACCTTGGCGAAGCCTATGGCAACCTGGCCGTCGTGGCTTCGGAAAACAAGAATTATCAGCTCGCGATTCGCGCGCTCGATTACCGTGCCAAGCTGCTGCCCGAAACTCCTGCCACCTATTTTCTTCGTGCGACATCGTATGACCACCTGGCGGCTAGCAAGCAGGCCGTAGAGTCTTATCAGCAATTTCTCCAGGCCGATGCGGGGCAGCAACCGGACATGGAATGGAAGGCCCGACATCGCCTGATCGCGCTCGACCCCAGCAACGCGAAAAAGTACGAGTCTCCGAAGTGATATGCGAATCTGGTGGCAAATTCCGGCCATGGTCTTGCTGCTGTGCTGCTTTGCTCTCAGCAAAAGCGAGAGCCTGGACGAGCTGAAGACGCGCGCCGACAATGCTCATGGAGGAGATCAGGCAAAGCTGTGCGTCGAGTACGCTCAGGCTGAATTGGAATACGCCAACGACCTGTTTACCAAGGGCGATGTGGATCAGGCACAATCTGCGGTCAACAGTGTGATGGATTACGTACGGAAGGGTAGCGATGCGGCCAAGTCGTCGGGCAAGCGGCTGAAGCAAACTGAAATCGAGCTGCGCAAATTGCAGAAGCGCATGAAAGACATTGCCGAGAGTCTCAACCTTGACGATCGCCCCCCGGTTCTCAAATCGGTGGACGAGATCGAGCAACTGCGCGCAGGACTTTTGAGTGCGATGTTTGGGCCGCAGGCCGAACCGAAAGGCAAGTCATGAGAATGGTGAAGCAGGTAGTCATGGGCGGTTTGATTCTCGTGAGCTTGACCTGGATGGGCAGTGCGCAGGTGAAAAATCGCGATCCGCTGACCGAACAGGAAGTGGACCAGATGCGCGAGACTGCCGACTTTCCTAATAAACGGCTGGAGCTCATGATCGGCTTTGCCCGCACGCGCATGAAGAGCATTGAAGACTTGCACGCGGCCAGTAAGATTCCTCCCGACCGACCGGCGAAGATTCACGATCTGCTACAGGACTTTCTTGCCCTGCAGGACGAGATTGACGACAACATCGATGTGTACGGCGCGCACAAGACCGATATGCGCAAGGGGTTGAAGCTGCTGATCGAGGCCGACAGCGAATGGCAACTCCAAATTCGCCAGTTGAAGGACCAGTCTCCGCCCGAAGAGCTTCAGCAGTATTCGTTCGTTTTAACCAACGCCAAAGAAGCGGTCACCGACAGCGCACAAACTGCGCGTGAGACGCTCGAGGAGCAGAATAAGCTCGCTGCCGAGAAGAAGCTAAACAAGGAATGGACGGAGCGGACGGACTAACGCGGCCCAAAGTATCCATCCGCGATTTTCAATAAATCTGCGTTGGTCATTACGCCATACCGAATGTGCGGACTTTTGCCAGGTGCAATGAAGTAATAGCCGACCATGGTTTTGTGCGCAACGAATGTGTTGACGTGTTTACCGCATTCCGTCCGGAATCCAGCGGCGTAGACCACCTTTGTATCGATGCCCTTTTCGCTCAGTGGCTGTTGGACAGCGGCGGCGTAAAACTGGAAATCGGCTAGCGCTTCGTTGTAGCCGTTTTCCTTTTGCTCCTCAAGAGTAGAGGCCGGCTTGAAGAATGCGACCATTGTGGGATGGCACACATTAATCGAGATCGGCTTTTGAGCGTAAATCGCTGGCGCCATCAGCAGCATTAGGCAAATTAACGTAACGCCGATTTTCGCCATAGATTTTGTATAGAAGATTCTGAAACCTATCGCAATCTTCGCCCTTGCGCGACAAACTTCTGGAAGTCGTCTTGCGTGGGCATGCTGTAATGCGTGGCCTGAGATGCGTCGTTCGGAATCAGTTCGTAATTACCGGCTTCCACCAGCCGCACCGCTTCGACGATCGCTTCCGCAGCCAGGTCTTTCGAGCGTGCCATAATGTCTTCCAGCGTGTCCTGCGGATTGATGCGGTACTTCTTCTGCACGAGGATGGGACCGTTGTCGAGCTTGGCATCGACGAAATGAACGCTGACCCCGCCCTCGGTCTCGCCATTGGCCAGCGTCCAGAAGCTGGGCATCAGGCCGCGATACTTGGGCAGCAGTGCTCCGTGACAGTTCACGATTCCCTTGGGCGTTTGTGCCAGCAGGTCTTTGCGATACATCTGCGTGCCTGAGATTGACACGATGAACTCCACGCCGGCATCGCGCAGGTGCTTACGAAATTCCTCAGTGTTGACGTTCACCTGTTCGGTGAAGTGCACGCCATACTTGCGCGCGACCGCCTTCACCGAATAGCAGGTGCGCGTCGAGCCTAGAAGGTCATTAAACAGTTTCGCCTTGATCTTGTAGCTTCCGACCTGCCGAAGCTTCCACTGGAAGTAGCGGAATCCGTAAAGCTTGTAGAGGTCCCGTGCCGTTTCGAAGACGGTGCGTTTGCCTTGGGCAACCGACTGAATATTGATGCCGGCGGTCGAATCGTGAAACTCGCGCAGGTACTTGTCGAGTACCTTGGGCAAGAAATAAGGCTCATCCTGAATGAAGACGTATTTGATCAAGCGGACATTTTCCTTGGGGAGGAGACAGCACGGCGAACCTTGGTCGTCGGCTTCCAAATCTTTTCTGCCGGCACGAAGAAGATTCGCGCGGCAGCAATCGTCGCCAGCATCAGCACCACGAAGGTACGTGCCAGCGCAGAGGCCCGCTTCAGCGGGAAGCGCTCAGGCACCAGCGGATCAAGTGCGGCCAGTCCATAGAACAAGACCTGCGGAGCCAGCGCCATGTAATTCCACGGACTCGGCAGAAAGAAGCTGCTAACGAAAACCGCTATCAGTGCGTAAGGCAACAGCAGCCGCGAAAGCTTATAGGAAAGAAAGTGCCCCCACTGCTTGTAAACCGGCAATAGCAGGCGCGGATAATAACCGACAAGTTGAATCAAACCGGCGAGGCTGCGAGCTTTGCGGCTGAACTCGGCATCCAGCGCAGTAGGCAAGTCGTAGACCTTGGCGCGCTCGTCCCAGAAAATGCGGTAGCCCTGCAACAGCGCCCCCACCGGCAGATAGCAATCGTCAATCAGCAGGTCGGTCGGGATGGGTTTCACCATGCTGCGGCGCATGGCGTATACGCAGCCGGTTACTACAAGCATGGAGGTCGCGCGATTTAGCTTGCCGCGCACCCACCACTCAAAGCGCCAGTACAGACCGACGCTAGCTTCCTCGCTGGTCTCGCCATCGAGAATGACGTGCTGGCCCGAGACAGCTCCGACCTTGGGATCTTCCAGGCACTCGACCAGGCAGCGCAGACAGATCGGGTCAACGTCCTGGCGCACATCGGTAAAAAAGATAACCTCGCCGATGGCGTGCTCCATTCCGGCATTCAGCGCGGCAGGCTTGCCGCCCTTGGGAAGCTTTACCAGCTTCACGTTTTGGCCGGCGTACTCGGAGACGATGGCTTCGGTGCCATCGGTCGAGCCATCGGAGATGATGATGATCTCCAGCAGCTCCTTTGGGTAATCCATCGCGAAGAGGGAGTTCAGCTTGCGACGAATCCAGCGCTCGCCGTTATGAACCGGGATCAAAATGCTGACGGTACGAACATTCTTGCGGATTTGCACTTCCGGGGCAGGGAAGAATGCCAGCAGCGCCACTAAGAGTGGGTACCCGGCCATGACATAGAAAACAAAGGCCGCGCTCGCTACGAATGCAATGACGCCCCAGGACATTTCAAGTTGAATGTACCACAGCAGAGTTGCGGATTCGCGATCAGCCGATGCTTTACGCAGAGCGCTTCGAGGTCGCTGGAACGCCTTCCCTCTTTGGCACAATGTCGCCGTCTGCCATCTCGTATTCGTCGTAGTGACTGACGTGCGCCAGCGCGTCGGCCACGGTGCCGAAGCGATAGCTCGTCAGCATCGCGCGCAGCTTGTCTTCGGTCGTGTCCATATTCACGTAATACTTGAAGCTTTTGAGCCGCGGCAGTTGCAAACGCGGCTGTTGCGGGTTGACCTCGCGCGGATGGATGTAGGTCATTACCGGCCTGCCGGCACGATGGTTCTGGCGGAATCCGTAATGCACGATGGGCATGCTGAAGAGGCGAAGATATCCCCCGCCTGAAAATTGAATGCGCCGCCCCATCGCTGTCATGATCGACATGGGAAAGACCTTCATCGTGCCTTCGCCGGTGTGCAGGATGAACGGGTCGCGCGCGAAGGCATCGATGCCGCCGTGATCGCGCGGCGCGGGCACGATCGATACGTCGACCATCACGCCGTGACGCCGCATGATTGGGTACGCCCAGAAGCACGACGGCTTAATAGAGAATCCCGGCGCGCGGAATACGCCGACCGGCTGGCCACTGACTTCGCGTAACGCTCCCAGCGCGCGCGTGAGGTCGGCTTCATACTCTTCCGGCGTCAGCTCATAAACCAGGCGGTGAAAATGGGTGTGGCAGCCGATCTCGTGCCCGGCATCGCTGATGCGCTTGATGAGATCGCGACGGTGCTCAGCTAACCAGCCCACGGCAAGAAATGTGGCTTTGGTTTTGGCTTCATCCAGCAAGCGAAGAATGACTTCGGTGTCCTTGACGATGCAGGTCTGCGCCGTCTCCCAGGTCTTGGGATCGTCGTAGGGCGTGCTCACCTCGCAGACGTGGAACCACTCCTCCAAGTCAATGCAAAAGGCGTTCACGATGTCGTTGGGAAAACCGGAAGCCATTGCGCTCATGGTAAAGCAGGGCCGCTTTGAAAGCCAAGGGGCCGTTATCAGTTACCGTGGAAATAACGGGTTAGATCGACGCACCAACACACAAAGCGAAGACCCTTGGATACGATCCATCCCCGCCCAGGCTGGCTACCGTCTAGCTTGACTCATAGCTATGAGTCGAATAGACTCATGCCATGGCTAAACGATTACAAGTAATCCTGCAGGATCCGGAATATCGCGAGATTCAGCGGGCGGCACGTGCTCGGCAGATGTCTCTGGCAGAGTGGGTACGTCAGGCGCTGGGCGCTGCACGCCGAAAGGAGCCTGAGGGCAACATCACCCGGAAGATCGAGGCCGTTCACGCGGCGGCGCAGCACGAGTTTCCCACCGGTGATGTAGACACCATTCTGGCGGAGATCGAAGCAGGATATTTGGGCGGGCGTTCGTGATCCTGATCGACTCGAACGTCCCAATGTACCTGGTGGGTGCCCCTCATCCCCACAAGATCGAAGCTGAGCGCCTACTGGAGGACCTCATACGGCTTCGCGAACGTCTTGTTACCGATGCGGAAGTCTTACAAGAAGTGCTGCATCGATATGTAGCGATCAACCGGCAAGACGCAATTCAGCCGGCATTCGACGCTATCATGGCGGTGGTTGACGAGGTGCTGCCGATTGAGAGAAGAACTGTCGAGCGCGCCAAACAGATTGTGCTGGCCTATCGCCGTCTTTCCGCTCGAGACGCTATACATTTGGCCATCATGGAGGAGCACGGTATCGACCGCATTCTAAGTTTCGATGCCGGATTCGATTCGTTTCCCGGAATCAGACGTCTTTCGTAAGGATTTTGCATGCCGACTCTTGACCGGTACCTTCTTTCTTTTCTCCTCCTGCTAAATCTGGGCTCCCTGCCTGCCCTTGCCGGGAACATGGTGCAGCCCACGCACGCGCCCAAAGCCATGGTGGCGAGCGTGCATCGCGAGGCTTCGCAGGCCGGCGTCGAGATCATGAAGCAAGGCGGCAACGCGGTAGACGCCGCGGTGGCGGTGGGATTTGCGCTGGCCGTTGTCTATCCCGAGGCCGGAAACATCGGTGGTGGAGGGTTCATGCTGTTTCGCCGTGTCGATGGCGAGGTGCACTTTGTCGACTACCGCGAGAAGGCCCCGGCGAAGGCGACGGCGGACATGTATCTCGACAAAAACGGCGATGTCGTCAAAGACATGAGCATGCTGGGATACAAGGCGATTGGTGTTCCGGGATCGGTGGCTGGTATGGCCTACGCGCAGAAGCATTGGGGCAGGCTGACGCTCGCGCAGGTCATGGAGCCCGCGATCCGCCTGGCGCGCGACGGCTTCACTCTCGACCACGACGAAGCGCTGCGACTGCATCATCCTGGGATGGACCAGTTTCCCGCGACGCATCACATCTTTGAGCGGGACGGCAACTACTACCAGCCGGGCGAACTCTTCAAGCAGCCTGAACTGGCGAAGACCCTCGAACGCATTGCGGCGAATCCCGATGACTTTTATCACGGTGCAATGGCTCGCGAGCTGGCGGCGGCGATGCAAAAAGGGGGCGGCTTGATCACTGTCGAGGATCTCGCATCGTATGAGGTCAAAGAGCGACAGCCGATTCGCGGCACCTATCGTGGCTACGACATCATCAGCGCGCCTCCGCCATCGGCGGGTGGTGTGGCACTGGTCGAGAGCCTCAACATTCTCGAAGGCTATGACTTGGCGAAGGAGCGGGACCGCTCGGCTGAGAGCATTCACCTTACGGTGGAAGCCTTCGAGCGCGCTTACTTCGATCGGGCTGAGTTTATGGGCGACCCCGACTTTTCCAAGATCCCGGTTTCGCAACTCATCGACAAACGCTACGCCGATGCCTGGCGGGAGACCATCGTCATTCGCCGAGCCACGCCTGCCGGCGACTTGAGACGTCCGTCGGTGTTCAGTCAACTCGATCAGTACGCGAAAGAGCATCCCCAGCCGAAGCCCGGTAGGGAGCCGGAGAACACCACGCATTATTCGGTGGTCGATGCCGACGGCAACGCAGTTGCAGTAACTACAACCCTGAACGGCAGCTTCGGCTCAAAGGTGACCGCTGAGGGCCTCGGGTTTCTGATGAACAACGAGATGGATGACTTTTCGTCGAAGCCCGGGGTGCCGAATATGTACGGCCTCATTCAAGGCCCAGCGAATGCCATCGGCCCCGGCAAGAGGCCGCTATCGGCAATGACGCCGACGATCGTGCTGAAAGACGGCAAGCTGTTTCTCGTTCTCGGTACGCCGGGCGGATCGACCATCACGACCAACGTGGCGAATATCCTGATGGGGGTGGTCGATTACGGGCTCAACATTCAGGAGTCGGTGAACGCGCCGCGCTTCCATAATCAATGGCTGCCGGACGAGATTCTGCTGGAGCCCATCGGCTTCTCACCCGACACCATCGGCATCCTCGAAGGCATGGGGCACAAGGTCAACGTTCGCAAATCGTTTTGGGGCGACGCCGAGTGTATTGCAATCGATCTCAAGACTGGCGAACGCTTGGGCGCCAGCGACGGCAGGAATGACGGCAGGGCCATGGGATACTAGTACCCGAACGTCACACCCTGCTTGTCGTCTTTCGGCCCGACCGTGATCGTCTCTGTCTTCTCTCCGAGCTTCTCTTGCACGGCGGCGACGGTGTACGTCCCCGGAGGCAGTCCCTTCAGCGTGAAGCTGCCGTCAGTCCCAGTCACGGCATAGAACGGGTTCGACATCACGCTCAGATACATCCTCATCCACGGGTGTTGATTGCAGCCGACAAGGATCATCAGCTCGGGATTCTGGAAGGTTCGTGTTACGCTGCCCCCGTTGGCGTGCTGTGCCTCGTTCCACTCCTTGTTGTTTTTCGTCTTGGGATGAACGTTATGCATCGTCATGTCGTCGTCGAGGAACTCGACCGGCTGTCCAGCCATCACGGCAGCGACATGCGGACGGTAGGTGCACCCCTTCTGCTCAACCGTCAGCTTGGTCGATGGAGGATCGAACTTGCGCTCGCCCAGTCCGCTCTTCACGTACACCAGCACGTTGGCCAGCCTTCCACCGTTAACCACAATGGGCCGCCACGAATTGTCTCCCTTGCAGGCCGGATCAGCCGACATGTCGATCTTTTCTGGTTGCGGCGGCGTGCCTGCGAAGCTCACGGTTCCGCTGATGGCCGCCGTAGTCGCCGGATCGATCGGCGGCAGGTTGGTGGATGATTCAGCCGTATTGCTAGCGTTTACCGGGGCTTTGGAACAGGAAATGGACGGTAGAACGAACGAAATGAAGATCAGGGAAAATATCTTGCTAGTACGCGTCATACCAGGGTCGTGCAGTCTCCTGTGGGTATTCTAGTCATCGCGTTCAGCCGAGTGCCAATTGCCGAGTGCCGGGAAGAATGGCCGCCTGGCCTCCGGCTCCTTGCTCGCCCAGCAGGCATCTACTAAACTGCAAGGTTTGCCCTCCGTTGGAGAGTTCATGTCTGACCTGAAAAATAGTGGGAAAACTGTAGCTGAATCGCTCATCGCCGACGTCTTCGAAAACGGCCGTCATCCCTCCGAGTCGGAGAAACAGTGGGCGGAGAAGACGCTTGCGCCGACGCTCGAAAAAGCTCCGGAGAAGTCGATTGGCGAGCCTACGGGTATCAATCTCGACGAGCATGGCAACGCGCGCTTCACCACCATTTCAGGCATGCCCATTCGCCGGCTGTATACGGTTGCCGATCTTCCTGAGGAATGGAACTACGACCAGTATCTGAACTATCCCGGCCAGCCGCCGTACACGCGTGGGATTCATGCCTCGGGCTATCGCGGCAAGATGTGGACCATGCGCCAGTTTTCGGGCTTCGCTACACCCGAGGAAACCAACGAACGCTACAAGTATTTGCTGAGCCACGGCGGCCAGGGACTCTCCGTCGCGTTTGATCTGCCCACGCTGATGGGTTACGACAGCGACCACATGATGAGCGAAGGCGAGGTCGGCAAGTGCGGCGTTGCCATCGACTCGCTCGAGGACATGGAGATCCTGTTCAACGGCATCGACCTGGAGAAGACCACGGTTTCGATGACCATTAACTCACCGGCATCGGTGTTGTGGGCGATGTATCTCGCGGTGGCAGAAAAGCAGGGCGCCGATTGGAAGAACGTTTCCGGCACGATTCAGAACGACATCCTGAAGGAATACATCGCGCAGAAGGAATACATCTATCCGCCGGCCCCATCGATGCGGCTGGTGATCGATACCTTCGAGTTCGGCTCCAAGTTCACGCCCCAAGTTCAACACCATTTCCATCAGCGGCTACCACATTCGCGAGGCCGGCTCGACTGCATTGCAGGAGCTGGCATTCACCGTCTATGACGGGGTCGAATACGTCGAGTGGGCACTGCGCCGCGGCCTCGACCTCGACGAGTTTGGGCCGCGTTTGAGTTTCTTCTTTAACGCGCACAACGACTTCTTCGAGGAGATCGGCAAGTACCGCGCGGCGCGCAAGATTTGGTATCGCCTGATGACGGAGCGCTGGGGCGCCAAGAACCAGCGCACCTGGCTGATGCGTTTCCATACCCAGACCGCAGGCGTCTCGCTGACCGCGCAGCAGCCGATGAATAACATCGCGCGCGTGGCCATCCAGGCGCTGGCAGCGGTGCTGGGCGGAACGCAATCGCTGCATACCGACAGCTACGACGAGGCACTGGCGCTGCCTACGGAAGAAGCGGTGCGCATCGCGCTCCGGACGCAGCAGATTATTGCCTATGAATCGGGTGTGGCGCAGACCGTCGATCCGCTCGGAGGCTCGTACTTTGTCGAGCGCATGACGCTCGATATGGAGAACGGCGCGTTTGACTACTTCGAGAAGCTCGATGCTATGGGCGGCATGGTGAAAGCGATCGAGAAGGGCTATCCGCAGAAGGAAATTGCCGAAGCCAGCTATCAGTTCCAGCGCGCCACCGAAGCCAAAGCGAAGATCACGGTGGGCGCCAACGAGTTCGTGGTCGAAGAGGACTCGCCGCACATTTTGTACATTGGCGAAGAGGTGGCGCGGCACCAGACAAACAAGCTGAATGCACTTCGTGCCCGTCGTTCGAATGACGAAGTGCGCCGCACACTCGACGCGCTGAAGAAGGCCGCCGCTCAGGAGCCGAAGGCCGCCGAAAATGGGCAGATTTCCCCGGCGAACACCATGCCGTTCATCATCGAGGCGGTGAAGGCGTATGCCACAGTCGGCGAGATTTGCGATGCGTTGCGCGAGGTGTATGGCACGTACGAGGAGAGCGCGTTCGCGTAGTCTCGTCTAAGTTAGCGGGAGTGCTGCCTGTGATAGTGCCTTCTTGCCTTTTCGCGATTGCCGCAAGATGTCATAGAGCACCAGCGGCGGCTGCGATTACGGCTGTTGTCCAGAAAGAGCCAATAACAGTCGGACGCTTCGCATTCGCGGACCTGCTTCAGGTCATGCGAAGTGAGTAGCTCCGTTGCCGACTGCGCAATCGGCCAGAGCACCCTTCCGGGATTGAGATCGTCATCCCAGCGCCAGTGATAGCTCCCATCTTCGCGAACCATGTGCCGATGTCGCAGCGCCTCTCGCACAGTTTCGTCGAGCAGTTCTACATCCCGTTGAGGAGCTGGTTTTCCGTTAGCTAACGAGAAGAAAGCGCGAAACGTGGCTTCGCGCACGGCGATGGCTTCTCGCAAGGCTTGCATCGCGGCGCGCGAATGAGAACCAGACCAGCGATCCAGCGCTTGCGCCTGATCGGCTGAGACCAGCCCAGTTTGACGAGCGAAGGTGATCAGTTCGTGGGGCGTGTTCAGGTGCTCGACCGTTTTCTCGGGAGAGTCGCGGCGGCTGATGCTGTTGGCGAAGTCGAGCGCAAGATGGCCTCCTGAGAGGTCAAACTGAAACTCCTTCGGACGTTGCTCGGCGGACACCCTAACTTGATTGTAACCAATCTGGCAAGTGATAGTGGTTAGTGGACTGCGGGTCGTGCAGTGTTATTCAAGACGGATCTCCGGTAAGGCTCCGACATGCCGACGCTCTACGCCGATAAACAGTCCTTGCATTCGACGCGCATTGCGGCTATTTTCATGAGGCTCGAATGCGGAAATATCGCCCAATGAGACTGCGCCGTCCTGAAATCCTTGCTGTTGTCTTCTGTCTTGTAATCGCGGCCACCGCCCCTCTGCTCGCCCAAATTGAGCGACCTGCTGAGAAAGTAGTAGAAGACACGGCCAAGGATTTCGAGAAGCCGGCAGCTGAAAAGCCGACCGACGATCTGGCTGCGCAAGCGCACAAAGCCACCGAAGACTGGCAGAAGTATCAGGAAGAAGAGAGAAAGTATTACGACCGTTACCACACCACCGACCGGGAGTATTTTGGGTGGTTTGCTTCCGCCGAACTGAAAAAGCCCTTCAATCAAGTCGTCGATGATGCCATCGCGTCGATTCGCTCCAAGAGCGGTGCGAAAGCTTTCAAGAATGCGGGGAACCGTCAGATCGTGGAGGCCTTGTCGGCAGAGAGCCAGGCGCTGCCACCGCCCGAGCGGCTCAATCTGGAGTTGCAGGAGACTTGGTACAAACCCGATACGCTCGAAGTCACCAAGCCCGGCAGTTCGGAAAGCGCGAGTGTGCGCATGGGTTCTTTGAAGGATTACATTTCCGACGCGATTGACCGGCTCACCTATCCGCCTAAAGATCCCAGCAAAATCGACCTTCTTCCCAACAAAGCGGCCCAGAAGATGCGGGTCGTTCCCGCACACTGAGTCCATATGGCCGATGCCAATCATCTTTCGATACTCGAGCAAGGCGTAGATGCCTGGAACCAGTGGCGCGCGGCGAATCCGCAAGTGCGGCCGGATCTTTCGAACGCTGATTTGTTCGACAAGCATCTCGGCGGCATTAACTTCTCCCGCACGAATATGGCCGGGGCACGACTGATGCGGGCCGACCTGACCAACGCGGACCTTCACTTCTGCGATCTGATTTGCGCCAACTTAATGGCCGCCACTCTGAACGGCGCAAACCTCGATGGTGCGGATCTCTTTTGCGCCAACTTTGCCAGAGCTACGCTGCCCGGCGCTCTGCTGCGACGAACCAATCTGATGGGGGCGGTGCTGGTTGAAACCGACCTTAGCCAGGCGCAACTGACCGAGTCCCTCGTCTATGGCGTTTCAGCCTGGAACGCCAGGCTCGACGGTGCCGCACAGTACGGATTAGTCGTGACCGGACCTGAGGAGCCCAAGATCACGGTGGATCACCTGGAGATGGCGCAGTTCGTGAGCCTTGTATTGCACAACGACAATATCCGGAATGCGTTGGATACTCTGACCTCTAAGCTGGTGCTGATTCTTGGACGATTTACCGCGGACAGGAAAGCTATCCTCGATGCGTTGCGAGACGCTTTGCGCGATCGCGGCTACGCGCCGGTGATCTTCGATTTCGAACCCGCGAAGCAAACCCTGGACGAGACCATCTCGACACTGGCGCATATGTCCCGATTCGTGATCGCCGACCTGACCGATGCGAAGAGCGTACTCCAGGAATTGCGGGCGATCGTCCCCAATAGCCCCTCTGTGATTGTGCAGCCGTTGCTTCTGCAATCGCAGGAAGAACCTGGGATGTTCGAGTTCTTCCGCGCCTTCGACGCGGTTATTCGGCCGGTTCGTTATACCGATCAGGAGTCTCTGCTGGCTGAGTTGAATGAAAAGGTTATAGCTCCTATGGAAGCCAAGTCCAAAGAGTTGGCTGACAAGCGTAAGAAGCTGGCGGAGCCTTTCTAGGCTTTTGGCTGCAAGGTGTCCAGGCCGGCGTCGCGAAGCCCTTGGCGCGTTGCGGAAGCGTTACAATGTCGCGCATGTATCGCGCATCCAGAAGTCTCTACCTTATCGGCCTGCTGAGTTTGCTTGGGGTGGTTCCGCTTAACGCGCAACCGACACCCTCTCTCTCGCCACTGACTCAGAAGTACGTTCGCGTGAACTCTCCTCGCGTGGTGCTGGCGCATGTTCGCGTGATCGATGGCACAGGCAAGCCCGCGGTCGAGGATCAGAACATCGTCATCGAGGCGGGAAAAATCTCGGCCATTGTGCCCGGCGCCGATGTTCCGAACGCCGATGGCGTCGTGGCCCTCGACCTGCGCGGCTACAGCGTGATACCGGGGATCGTTGGCATGCACAATCACCTGTTCCACACCGCTCGCCCCGACCTTGAGGCGAATGGCAGCTGGGAAGCCCCGCGGGTGCTGCCGCAGATGAGCTTCTCGTCGCCACGGCTCTATTTGGCTGCCGGAGTGACCACGATGCGCACCACCGGCAGCGTCGAGCCTTACGCCGATCTGAATCTCAAGAAGATGATCGACACAGGCCTGGTGCCCGGGCCGCACATCGATGTGACGGGGCCTTATCTGGAGGGGGCCAATGCTTACCTCTTCATGCAGATGCACCAGCTCACCGGACCCGATGACGCGCGACAAATGGTCGACTACTGGGCCGGTCAGGGGGTGACCTCGTTCAAGGCTTATATGGATATCACGCGGGACGAGCTAAAGGCCGCGGTCGACGAGGCGCACAAGCACGGGCTCAAGATCACGGGGCATCTTTGCTCGGTCACGTATCCCGAGGCTGTGGCTCTCGGCATCGATGACCTGGAGCACGGGTTCTTCGTCAACACGCAGCTTGATCCCGACAAGCAGCCCGATAAATGTCCGAAGACCGGGGGCGGCCCTACGTTGGAGAAGATGGCTCCGGACTCCCCCGAAGCGAAGGAGCTGATCGCGTTGTTGGTAAAGAATCATGTCGCGGTCACGTCGACCTTGCCGGTCTTCGAGCATTCGGTGCCGGGACGGCCGCCGCTACGGCCTGATCTGCTCGACTCCATGACTCCCGAATCTCGAACGGCTTTTCTCTACGCGCGAAACCTGCGCGCCTCAAGGCCGGCCGGCAACTCTGCGGAGATGTTTCAGCGCGACATGAAGCTGGAGTACGAGTTTGCGCAGGCGGGTGGGGTTTTGCTCGCCGGACCTGATCCCACTGGCAATGGCGGCACGCTCCCAGGCTTTGGCGATCAGCGCGAGATTGAACTGCTAGTCGAGGCCGGGTTCACTCCGGTAGAAGCAATCAAAATCGCAACCTTGAATGGCGCGACTTACATGGGTCGGCACAGTGAGATCGGCTCTATCGCTGCCGGCAAGAACGCTGACCTCGTCGTGATCAAAGGTAATCCGGCGAGCAAGATTGAAGACGTGGAAAAGGTGGAGATCGTCTTCAAAGACGGTGTGGGGTACGACTCGGCGAAGCTGTTCGAGTCGGTTCGCGGAAGGTATGGGCAGTACTAGAGTGGCGCAGAGGCGGCGCGGGAGTTACTCGGTTGCGTGCGCAAACTGCAGGTCCCTCGACTCCTCCCTGGCGCTCGTCGCTCGGGATGACAAAACACGAGGCATGCGACGGCGCAGCTAAAGCTCCGTCCCTTCAAGGAATCTGCACCTTCTCCTTGTACGACGCCACCTGCACGTTCCAGTGCAGGTCTTTGATCATGGTGTCGCGAAGTTGCGATGCGGCGGCTGGCTCGCCGTGCACCAGGAACGTCTGCTTAGGCGGATGCTGAAAAGTGTGCAGCCACTCCAGCAACTCGGGGGTGTCGGCATGGTCGCTGAACTGGTCGAGCGAAGCCACCTGGGCGCGGATGGGCACGACCTCGCCGAGCATCTTCACTTCATGCTCTCCGTTCTTGATCGCTGTAGCCGCGCGTGCCCGGCGCCTGGAATCCGATGAACAGCACCAGGTTGCGCCGATCAGGCAGGCGCTGCGCCAGGTGATGCAGCACGCGGCCTCCCGCAACCATCCCGCTGGCCGACACGATAATGCAAGGGTATTTCAATTCGTTGATCTTCTTCGAATCGTCCTGTGTTGTGTCGAAATAGAAGTTGGGCCAGTGCAGCGGCGAGCCGTACTTCTTGATCTCCGCCTTGGTCTCTTCGCTGAACTCCTCCTCATGCTTCAGGAAAACCTGCACTGCTTTGATCGCCATCGGGCTGTCGGTATGGACCGGTACGCGCGGGATTTGGCCGGTCTCCATGAGTTCTTTCAGCAGGAACAGAAATTTCTGGGTGCGCTCCACCGCGAACGCCGGCACCACTACGCTGCCGCCGCGCTGGACGGCCGTACGAATGAGAGCAGCCAGCTCCGGGCGGGGATCTTCGTGCGGATGCAGCCGGTTGCCGTAGGTGCTCTCCATCACCAGCAGATCGCAGCTTTCGCCCTCGGTCGGTCCGGAATGGACCACGCGTCCCGGAGCGATGTTGTTATTGCGGACGCGTCCGATGTCGCCGGTAAACAAAAGCTGCTTCTTCGCTCCGTTGGTCGTCAGAGTGATCTCGGCCATCCCCGACCCGAGTATGTGCGCCGCTCGCACGAAGCGGAACGAAAGCTCGCTGCTCAGCTGCTTCAACTCGTCAAATGCCACGGGGCGAAACAGTGTCATGCACTGCTGCGCTTCCTCCATGGTGTACAGCGGCAACGCAGGATGGTGCTTGGAATAGTGATGTTTATTGGCGAATTCGGCATCTTCTTCCTGCAGGTGCCCAGAGTCGGGCAGCAGGATGCTGCACAGGTCGATAGTCGCAGGCGTGGCGTAGATTGGTCCGTGAAAGCCCTGCTTCACCAGGCGCGGAATCCAGCCGGAGTGATCGAGGTGCGCATGGGTGAGGATGACCGCATCAATCTCGCGCGCGGGAATGGGCAGATCGGCCCAGTTGCGCTCGCGCCATTCCTTCTGGCCCTGAAAGAGGCCACAATCGACCAGCACCTGAATGCCTTGCTTGCCGCTGGGGCCGTCGATATTGATGAGATGCTTCGATCCGGTAACTACGCCCGCTGCGCCCAAGAACTGGATGTATGCCAAGTTGACCTCGTTGGTGAAAACGCGTTTTTACCACGGCGGCACCGAGAACACGGAGACTTTAGGTTCAAAATTCCAAAATATCTCTGTGCGCGGTTGCTCAGGTTTCAAGCGATCGCGTCAGGCACAGTCGAAATAAGACTTAAGTATTCTGCGTGAGCTCCAAGCCTCCGTGGTGAATGGTTCGTCATGTCTGCGGTTGGTCTTCGAACACGTAGACATTGTTGCCGGTCTTGCCCTCGGGCACGCTTCCCTCGTTGACCACCACCCGCGTTGGGGCAACCGGAACCTCGACCCGGGCATAGCCTTTATCGTGTGCGCGCACCAGCACGCGCACCAGTTTGTCGCCCTTCGGTGTCTCTACCGTGACTGGAACCTCCGCGCCTGCGCTGCCCAGGTTCTCGATGGTCACTGTGACCTGATACTCGTTGCCCTGGCCGGTGCTGCTGAGCAGCTTGCGGTAAAACGCGGTCGCGATACGGAAATCCGGCAGTCCGCGATCGCGATAGACCCAGTCGTCAAAGAACCATTCCAAATCGTGCTTGGTTTGAAGTTCAAGCAGCTTCTGAAAATACGTGGGCTCGCGATCTGCCGAAGCTCGATAGGCGGCGAGCGCATGTTGTAGAGCTGTTTCGCCGAGCATGTCATGAAGCATCCAGAACACGAATCCGCCCTTCACCCGGAGGTAAAGCTCGTCGGTAGTATTGAGCAGCGTGTCGTTGGAGTCGCTTTTTGGCGCGGCGCCTTTGCTTTCAGGATTCGCCGCGCGCGCAAGTTCCTCAGCTTTCGCCAGGGGGGCTTCGTATTGATCGAGGAATTTCACCGCAGCATCGCGTCCGCCGCGCTCCCGGCTGAAGATGGCCTGCACAAACAGTCCCAGTCCTTTTTGCATCCAGGGACGAGGTGTCGCAAAGCGGGCTGCGACCTGCGTGGGAAGAAACAGCAATTGCAGGTTCGGTTGCGTGGATGAGACGAGCGGGCAGAAAAGGGTTGCGCCGTCCTCATACGGATTTGCGTCGCGATCCGTAAGTTCGATGACGCGAATCGGCCAATCCTCCGCCCGGGGCAACCAGTTATCGAGTAGCGATTCGCTCGCTTCGACGCCGGCCGCATAATCCTTTGCGATCAGCGAGTGGTCGGGGATGAAAATGATGTTCCCGGATGGGCGCGAAAGCTGATCGCACGTCGAATACATGGCGAACGCAGGCGTGGTGTTTTGCAGCCCGTGAGTCTCAAACGTGATGCCGCGCAATTGCCGCGCGTCTTGGGAGGAGTCGCCAGGAGGCGGAGCGTTGGGATCGCTCGCTGCTCCGCCCACGGTCCAATACTCCGGGCGCCAGCCATTATTCGAAGCTATGCAGGGAAGCGGAGGACTGGCGGGAGCCGTGACTCCCAGGTAAGCGAAGAAGTCACTGTTGCGATGCCGCTCCTGCCAGAGCGCGATTGCATCCGAAACGGCGTTGCCGTCGCTCATGCTCACGGCTTCGATAGAGACGGGGTACCACACGACGTATCCCAATCCGCGCACCGCGGTGAATGCTTCACTGATCTGGTCCCAGTCGCTGTGCAGAGCCAACTCTTCCGGCAGTCCCATGCGCGTGAGGCGAGTCGAATCAGGTGTGATCTTGCCGCCATATTGCACATCGATAGCGACACTCCCACTGGGTGGGACAGGTTTCTCCAGAGTAACAATCGCCTCCGAAAGAGTGCCCGTATGGTCGATGTCGGAGGTGTAGGGTTCACCCAGCCATTGCAGCTTGCGCTTCGGTTGGGCGAAACAGTTGCAGTCGACGGGATCGTCGTCGGTGCCAATGTCGTTCCATTCCAGCGACGACGAAATCTGGAGCGATATATTCTTCTGCGCGACCTTCGAATCGTTACGTAGGACCAGACGGCCATAGGTGACGGCGAAGACGTGCGACGAGCGGTCCACCTGCACGTTGAGCCGATAGCTGGTGATGGTGAAGGCGCTGCGATCGAGCCCGTATAGATGGAAGGCGCCCGCCAGTGACAGCAGGCCGAGCAGAAGGCTTCGTTTCATTTGCGAGATTTGCTCTTGGCGGACTTCTCGACAAGCTTCGCGACAGCGGCTTGCGCGGCGCGCCGCTGGCGGGCAACTTCGTACATCACCACTCCGCCGGCGACGGATACGTTCAGCGACGGCACCTCGCCCAGCATAGGGATCGAGACCAGGAAGTCGCAGCGCTCGCGAACATGCTCATGCAGTCCTTTGCCCTCCGCGCCCAGCACCACGGCGCAGTGCATTTTGTAATCCACCTCGTCGTAGCTCTGGGTGCCGCGCTCATCCAGGCCGACGACCCAAACATGCCGGTCCTTTAGCTCTTCCAGAGTGCGCGAGATGTTGGTGACGCGAGCGATCGGAGATGTGCTCGGAGGCTCCGGCAGAAGCCTTGACCGCAGTACCGGTGAGTCCGGCGGCACGGCGATCGGGAATGATGATGCCGTCTGCCCCTGCGCCGTCGGCCGTGCGGATGAGAGCGCCAAGGTTGTGCGGATCCTCGACGCCGTCGAGCACCACGATGAAGCTGTAGTCGCCGCGATGCTGCTCGAGCAAAGTATCCACGTCGGCATATTGCTTGCCGGTGGTAACGGCGATAACGCCCTGATGGGTGTTGGTGTTGGCCAGTCGATCAAGCTGCTCGCGCGGCAGGAACCGAACCTGCACGCCGCTGGCGCGGCAATCGTCAATCAGGCGCTGCACCCGTTGATCGTGGCGCTCGCGCGCGATGCCGACATATTCAAAGCTGCGTGTGCCCGACTTCAGGGCTTCGCTGACCGCATGAATGCCGTAGAGGACGACCATTTCTGGCTACAGTGTACGATACCGGGCAGTTACGAAGGTCGCTAGCAGACCATCCACCGACCACGAATTGTATCGGAGCAGGGCTATCAGGATGAAGTAGACGGCCGAGTAGATGAGCTGAAGGGCGGCAACACTCCAGTCCTGAAGCAGGCAAGTGCCGAAGGTAAGCATCGCCATGATCATTGCTCCGGCGATCAGCGCGACCCGCGTCCATGCTCCGAAGAGGATGAGCAGCCCGATGACAGCTTCTGCCCACGGCAGCACATATCCAAAGCCTAGGACGGCAAAGTGCGGCAAAGGTGTGCCGGCAAATTGTTTGGTCAAGGTTGCGGCGAATGCGGACAGACCGGCGAAATACGGGTTATGCCGTGAAGTGCGATGTTGATTCCGAGCGTGATGCGCAGCAGCGCATAGGCCAGCGAAACATCTCTGCCGGTGAATAGACCTGGGAAGGAACGACGCTGTCGGTTTTCTCCATCGGCAACTGAGTGGTAGATGCGCACGAAAGCTCTATGGAAACATTTCTGAGCTACTGTTTGTTTGGCGTGACGCCGCCCGGACCAACCGCGGCCTCGCCCGGTTTCAGCTTGCGGCAGCAACCAAAGACGATATCGCCGGTGGGCAGCATGGTCTGCGCGCTGTAGGGGAACTCCTGCTTGCGCTGATTATCGACACAGGCCTTTTTGCATGATAGTGACGACAAGGTGATCGCCTTGGCCGTTGGTGTTCTCGCCCTCCAGTTCCAAAGGTTCTCGTTGGGTACCCAGACGAATTTGCCGTTGTAGAAGGAGTCGGGCTGGTTGATGCCGAGCCGTGCGCGCGCGGCCCTGCTGCAGTTGCAGGCTCCAGTTCGGGCCTTCGCCGAAGCAGACCATGTCGGGCGCCTGGTTGGGAATATCGACCGGGGTGGCCTGATCGGCTTGTTGGGGCGTCTGGAATTGCGCTGAGGCCGGCAGCGCGAGAGCGGAACAAAGGATCAGCAGGGCAAGAAAAATACGCATGATGGACACAGCTTCTACTCTCGGCGGCGCGGATGTCAATCGGTAGTTAGCAAACAGCAGATTAGCAATTAGCCAGAAGAACCAAGAGCCCGCTTATCCGCCGCCTCCGCGCTCTCCGTGGTGAACAGTTTTTTCTTACTACTCACGCAAATGAGGTTAGGCGTACCCCGAGGTATACTCGGTCAGGAATTCTGAATGGAGCCGGAATGGCAATCTCTGCGCTGGTAGTGGATGACGAACAGTTGGCTCGGGAGGAACTGGTTTTCCTGCTGAAGGACGTCGACGTCGAGGTCATCGCGCAGGGCAAGAATGGAGTCGAGGCGGTCAATCTCATCAAGGAGCTGTCGCCCGATCTGGTTTTCTTGGATGTGCAGATGCCGGGGCTGGACGGCTTTGGCGTTATCAAGAAGCTGCTCGACAAGAAAGTTCCGCTGCCGCAAATCGTCTTCGCTACTGCCTACGATCAATATGCGGTGCGCGCCTTCGAGGTGAACGCGGTCGATTACCTGCTGAAGCCATTCGACAAGAAGCGCGTCGCGCAGGCCGTAAACAAGGCGCGGCAAAAGCTGGAGAAGCTCTCCCGCGACAGAACAGATCGGAACCATCGTCAAGCTGCTCGAGCAGCAGCAGCATCGGACCCAGACCGCCAAGGTGCTGCTCAAGGCAGCGGGCAGGCTATTCCTGGTCGATCAAAAAGATATCTGCTATGCCTCGATCCAAGACGGCATCATCACTGTCGTGGCGGCAATATGGAAGGGCAGTCGAACTGCCGCACGCTGGAAGAGCTGCTCGATTCGCTCGATCCCAATATGTTCTGGCGCGCGCACCGGTCGTACCTGGTCAACATCAACCGCATCAAGGAAGTCGTTCCCTGGTTCAAGAGCTCGTACCAGATCCGCATGGACGACAAGAAGCAGGCTGAAATTCCCGTCAGCCGCGCCCAGACCAAGCGTTTGCGCGAATTGTTCGGGTTATAAAACGACAGATTCACCACGGAGGCACGGAGTCCACGGAGAATCGGGATTTGTCTCGTCCTGGCTGCGTGCTTGACTCTGCAAAGGAGCCTTCTTTGGCTCCAGTAACGGTGGCGAAATTTGAACGGTCGCGGTTGGGAAGAACTGCCGATGAGGCAGAGACTCTAGCGGTCTCCTTATCTACCTCCGTGTCTCCGTGCCTCTGTGGTGAACCTTGTTTCGATGGCGCAACAAAAAAGCACGGTCCGATGACCGTGCTTTACAAGCAGGTTGAAGAAGCGATTACAGGATGCGGCGGCGGATTGCGCCAACCACTCCCACCAGGCCGGTGCCCATCATGAGCAACGTGCCGGGTTCCGGAACTGCGCTGTAGCCAAAGCCGGTGACCAGTCCGTAGCCGGATTCTGAACCGTGCCGTTCTCGCCGCAGGCGTCGCCGAACGAGCAATATACACGGCTGGAGATCGTCCCGTTGGTGCTGTTCACATCGTAGTAGATGTTGCCATTCGGGCGGAAATGCCGTTGCCAACCACGTCGATCAGCAGATTCCGCCCGTCGGATCATAGGTAAACGGCGTGCTGAAGTGGATGTCCAGAGTGTTGCCGAAATTCCACGACTGCTGGATGCTGCCGTTGAACACCTGCGTCTCGTTCGCGCCTTCGTTCTGGGCGAAGTTGCCGGTAATGGTATTCACGCCGTAGGACGTCGTGGAAAGATTAACGGTGTAGGTGCCCGACGGTGTCGAGGTTGCACCGCTGTTGAACTGGGTGTTGTAGAGATACAGGTCCGAGATCTGAATCGGGCCAGACGAGAAGCTGGAGCTGGCATAGACCTGCTGATACTCAGCGTTGTAAGCGCCGCCAAAGGGGAAGTAATTACCTGAGCCGGGATCCGGTGGATTACCGATGATGAGGGTATCGGCCAAAACCGGCAGGGCAACCAGGCACAGCACAAGGCAGAAAATCGCCTTCTTCATGGTTTCCTCCTGAAATTCTCACAACTGGAACACACGTAAGTACGCACACGAGCCGCTCGACGATCGAGAAACTGTGCCGATTGCCCAAGCGGCAGGAGGCACAATTATCGAGGACAACATTGTCTACCCTGAGCGGCTCCTCCGCAAGAGGAACTTTGAAATGGGCTCAGAGCAGCAATGAACAAGCGTGTAAGGCTTGCCCGATAATGGACCGCGGTCATCAAAGGCGAACGCTTCGCACAATAACGCCCATGTTTTCAAAGATATGAGCGCTAACGCTCGGTGATGCGATTAATCACATTTGACTGCATTGTCGAGCTGAGAGAAAATACGAATGGAATTCGCGTTCTTGTTTGGCAAAGTCTTCGTTTCCAGTCGGGTGGAGGCCACAAGGGGTGCGAATCGGAGGAGTCGCAAGGTATGGGCGTGCCGGTTTCGCAGATGTGGACGGTTGCTTCATATGTGCTGAAGCAGCGCGTCATGGGGCGCAAGCGCTATCCGCTGGTGCTGATGCTGGAGCCGCTGTTTCGCTGCAACCTGGCTTGCGCCGGGTGCGGCAAGATCCAGTATCCCGGCCACGTGCTGCAAGCCAGCACCTCTCGGTGGACGAGTGCATGCGTGCGGTGGACGAATGCGGCGCGCCCATGGTGTCGATCCCCGGCGGCGAACCGCTGCTGCATCCCGAGATCGACAAGATCGTCGAAGGCCTGGTCGCGCGCAAGAAGTACATCTACCTGTGCACCAACGCGCTGATGTTGAAGCAGAAGATCCATCTCTTCAAGCCCAGCAAGTACCTGACGTTCTCGGTCCACGTTGACGGGCAGCGCGAGCACCACGATTTCTCCGTCTGCCTCGAAGGCGGATACGACAAGGCCCTCGAAGGCATGCGCGAGGCGGTGGAGCGCGGCTTCCGCGTGACCACCAACACCACGCTCTTCGACGGAGCCGACCCCAACAGCGTGCGCGAGTTCTTCGACGAGATGATGGACCTGGGCGTCGAGGGCATGATGCTCTCGCCCGGCTACTCGTATGACAAGGCTCCCGACCAGGGACACTTCCTGGGACGCGATCGCACCCGGCGGCTCTTTCGCGCCATGCTGTCGAACCGCAAAGCGAAGTGGGTATTCAACCAGTCGCCGCTGTTCCTCGAGTTCCTGATGGGCAAGCGCGACTATCCGTGTACGCCGTGGGGCATGCCGACCTTCAATCTCTTCGGCTGGCAGAAGCCTTGTTACCTGCTTCAGGACGGCTACGCCGATACCTTCCAAGAGCTGATGCAGGCGACCGAGTGGCACAAGTACGGCTATGAGTCGGGCAATCCCAAGTGCGCCAATTGCATGGTGCACAGCGGATACGAGGCCTCGGCAGTGAACGATACGTTTGGATCCTGGAAGGGTTTCATCGGCACCGTGAAGCGCCACTTTCTCAAGCAAGTATCGACGATCCTGAAGCGGCCGAGATGCTTGAGCAAGAGTTCCGGCCGGTGCACGCGGTAATCCGCTGGTGCAAATAGGGAATTAGCAACTAGTAATTAGCAATTAGCAAAGACGAACTAGCGTGATGGATTCGAGTCTAAAAGGCAAGTATGGCCTCGCGCAGGGCTCTCGCACCTGACAGGCTCCTTCGTCCCCACTCAGCCGAGGAGAGATCGCATCGACGCCCAGCAACTCGGAAAGTCTGCTTTGTATGCTTCCAACGATTACCAGAGAGAGACGCCTGGACTTGTCGAATTCAGCAAGCAAATCGATATCCGAATGCTGCGAGGCTTCATTCCGAGCGACCGAGCCGAACAGCCGCAGGTGAACAATGCCTGCCCGCTTTAACTCCCCTTCGTGTTGACGCAGCGTTTGGATGACGAATGAGCTGTCCATCGTGAGTATCCTGCCCTAAGAATGCGTTTATTCAAGTCCGCACTCGGCCAGCCGCTCCCGACATGGGGCGGCTTCGCCGACTATAATTTCATAGAAAACAAATGTCTGAACCGCAACGAATGCATAACGAGTCGAACGAAGAAGCCACTCCCGGCCACGAGCACCAGCAGGTTGAAGGCTGGATTCCAAAGCTGGCGTCGGAGGAGGACATTCGCTCCGCGCTGGAGAAAGCATTTGACTATCGCGGCGATGTGACCATCACGCGCAAGGATGGCTCGAAGGTCGAGGGCTACATCTTCGACCGCCGCAATGGTAAGACCTTGGCCGACTCCGTCGTACGCCTCATTCCTAAAGGCTCGTCCGAAAAAGCTTCGATCGCCTACTCCGATATCGCGGCACTGGCCTTCAGCGGACGCGACATGGCCGCCGGCAAGAGCTGGGAAGCGTGGCTCAAGAATTACTGGGAGCGCAAAGCCGCCGGCGAGAAGAACATCGGAATCCAGCCGGAAGAGCTGGAATAAAGCGGGTTGGCTAAGACCTGATCTTTGAAAGCCTAACCAAAGCTCCACGTCTCTGGACACGGAAGAAAGATTTGGGGATTCTGAGTTTAATGGCGATATAGCACCAGGTACGCAGAAACCGTCCGCGAAGCGGACAGCATATCTTAGCCCAGCCCGCCGCGGCGGGCTGGGAAAACGTGTTCATGCCTCCGAGTCCCGTCAGGGAGGGCATATGCTTACCCAAAGACGTACCGCTCATCGTAGCTGGCGCCGGACCTGCGGAGCAGGGCCATGAACTCCTGCTCGAACGTCCATTTGCGATGGTGCTCCTCTGCCCGCCAATATAATTGGCCACCGCCTGCTTGCGTGATTGGCTCACCCCAAACGCTCCGTAACCTTCCTGCCAGGCGAATTTCACGCCGTGTTCGCTCAGCCACCGCGAGCTGTTTCCTTTTATCTCCTGCACCGCCTTCGACAAACGAAAGAACCGGATTCAAGGCAATGAGAAGGTGCACGTGGTTACTCGTTCCTCCGGCCGCAAGCAATGTCACCTTCTTTGCGCGGGCAATGCCAGTTATGTAGCGGCACAGCTCGCTGACGTCAGGTATGAGGTTGGCGCGCTCCTTGGTGCTGAAAACGACGTGGACGAGAACCCAAGCGTGGGTGTGAGACATGGTTGCAGGCTATTTGATCCCTCTGGATTGAATCGGTGACGCACGACACGTTGTAAAGTTCACATATCGTCCCTGGCGGGACTCGCGGCATATTCGCGATTCGACCCAGCGCTGAAGCGCTGGGCTTAGATATGCTGTCCGCTGCGCGGACGGGTGTTGGGCAAACGGCGGATGCATCTGCATCTGGACGGGTGGCCCACAATTGCCATCGTTTGGCAATTGTGGGATAACGAAGCATGTTCGGGGGTCCGGATTAAAATTGGAACGAGCAATCATGAACCCACCCGTCCGAGTTTAAATAGCTGGAATATCCTTTTCCAGATTTTCTTCCATCTTCTTCGCTTTAAGAACTGTGGCGTTGTCTAATGTTCCATTTTTGAGTAAATGGGCGAGGATAAGGTGGCACGGTGCAACCATCATGAGTTCAGATGGAATATTTATATCAGCTCGACTACCATAGATTTCTACTAGATTCTTGAATCGCTGTTGAGCCATCTCAAGCGACTTTGTAAATAAGAGCTCCTCGCGCCGCGCTTTCCTCTCGCGCCATTTGCCAAGTTCACTGATAACGCTCGATACCAATGCGCCGATAGCTGCAGAACCAAGAACCAGAATCCAGGTTGGTGTCGTGTTCATTTAGACATCTTACACGGAAAAGCATCCTGTAGTGCAAGACGTATCACGTATCCCACCGGTAGTTGCAATTTTGCGGGGTTATCGCGGAAATATTTACGAACAACCTTAAGTAACTGGGAATTGCTAATATCCTTAACGCATATATTGTGAGCGCTATCGCTTTTTACTCCCAATTCTTCCGGAAAGTTGTTTTGAATCCAGATATCGTCAACAACATCTCGAATATAGCCTACAACAAAACACCGCCTTTCCAAATTGCTCAGTAGTATGTTCTATCTCTTCCTCCACCTGTCTCTGGTAAAGGCAAGAATTCATCAAGACTGTTGCCGTCCATAACCTTCGTTTGTCCGAATGCGGTCGAAGCCACCATAACAAATAGAAATATTATGCCGGGCGACCCACTCATTCCTTCGTTTGGAATGAGTGGGAAACATAAGGTTGACGGTGCGAAATCACAGACGTTGTACTAGACAGACGATTACTCTCACGGGTTGACGCATGTCTGAAACGCTACTACCTCATGGCTTTTCTTCACTGCATCACATTCAGTTCTTGGACATATCTCAACGGCGCGGAGGGCCCTCGTAGAATCGCACCACCTGTCGGTGGAGGTTCAACGTTCGCGAATCCCACTCAATCCAACCGAAGGATTGAGTGGGGCACCCGGCTCCGCGCTGGAGAAAGCATTTGACTATCGCGGCGATGTGACCATCACGCGCAAGGATGGCTCGAAGGTCGAGGGCTACATCTTCGACCGCCGAAATGGAAAGACGCTGGCCGACTCCGTCGTACGCCTCATCCCCAAAGGATCGTCGGAGAAAGCTTCGATCGCCTACTCCGACATTGCCGCCCTAGTCTTCAGCGGACGCGATATGGCCGCCGGCAAGAGCTGGGAAGCCTGGCTCAAGAATTACTGGGAGCGCAAAGCGGCAGGCGAGAAGAACATCGGGATTCAGCCGGAAGAGCTGGAATAGAGCGTGTTAGCTAAGAGCTGACCTTGTTGAAAGCCTAACCAAAGCTCCACGTCTCTGGACACGGAAGAAAGATTTGGGGATTCTGGGTTAAATGGCGATGTTACGCCAGCAAATCTGCTGCCGACCAAGATCCCCAATTAAAGCTACGAGCTAGCAACGGCTCGCTTCAACTAGACGGATAGCGCGTTAGGCGGCAAGTTGGCGTGATGCCCCGTCACCGGATGTTGGCCGACATTTCGGAAGTAATCTCCCACCTACCGGTTTGAGGACAACTTCGTGGTGCCAAGCCACCAACTCACACCCATTGATCGGCGGTTCGAAGCGACTTCGGGATGGCACGAAAAGCCGGAGCGTGCGCTCCGGCTTTGTAGTTTCGAAGATACTCCGTTGGCAATCGGTGCATTGTTAATGAAGCTTGCGACGCAGAACGCCGGCCAGTCCTAACAGGCCAGAACCAAAGAGCATGATGCCGCTGGGCTCTGGGGTTCCAGTACTGCCGCTTATGCTGAAGGCTTCCGAAGGGATCATGCCATCCCACCCTAGCTGATACGCCTGCGACGGACAATTCGTACCACCGCAACCCACGCCGCTGTTTTGGTCCCAGAAAACCGGATCGTGCGTGGGAACCATCGCGTTTTGCAGGTTGAACCAATATGTGCTGCTGCCGGCCGTAGAAGCGTTCAGTCCCGTAACCGTGATCAGATCGACGAGGTAGCCTTCCGGGTTGACGAAGAGAGGTTGGTCCGTCAGCTTACCGCCGGCGCCGCCCATGGTCGTGGCGGTTCCCGAGCCGATCGTCGTTCCCCCGTTCACTCCAGTGGTTATGGACCAGTCCACCGAAGTCAAACTGTCGCCCAGGTACTCCCAGGCGCCAAAGGTGAAACCTGTCGTGGGACCACCGGAGTAGAAAGAATCACTCACGACATATCCGTTGTTAATGGTCCATGCAAAGGTCGTGCCATTGATTGGGCCGTTGTCATACGACCATTGCGCCACCGCCGGCAACGTGGTCAGCGCAATGCAGAGAAAGGTCAAGGAAGCACGATGCAGTTTCATAATTCGAAATCTCCTTCCAGTTGAGTTGAAAACAAAGCTGTTGCGGGCTGTCAGACAATCGGCACTTCAGACGGGCTGTTTGTGGAACACCTGCGCGCCAGGACGCAGCCGACCGGTCTCAATCTTGTCGAACTGCCGGGTCATGACCAGATTGAGCGAGGTGTGCGGAGGCTCGCCACAGTCAGGATTGTTCTGCGAACCTTCATACGTCTTGGATATGACTAGTGACGTCAGGGGCTGGTACGGCCGGAAGATCACGTAGTCACGCAACACCAGGCCGTTGCAGTCGGGACGGCCGGTGACCAGGATCTGCACCCAATCTGCGATCTGCTTGAGGACGGGGATCAACACATCCTGGAAACCGGCATCGATCAGGTTTCCCAGCGCGGAAGAAAAGGCTCCGAAGATGCTGTCGCTGCCTGCCAACTGAGTGATGATGTCAGGCACGCCGTCGGTCTCCACGCCGAGCACAATTTGCGCTGCCTTCAGGTAGAGCGGGACGACCACATCGGCCACTTGCTGGGTGAATTGGGCCGCAGCCGCGGCTTGGTCATCGAACGAGTACGAACTCAGATTGATAATCGAATAGTTCGCGATGACCGTGTCCTGGTTCTTGCAGGGAACGCTAAAGCCCCAGGGAAGCGCCACGTCGCCATCCCCAAAGATGTTTACCTGGCTCTGCCCGGTAAACTTCGGATTACACAGTGGCACCGTTTCATTCAGGGCCAGGGTATCGTTCACGGTGACCACCAGGTTGATCCAATCGTTGTCGGCGTGGCTGGCATCGCTCTTGTGGTTCAGAATCTTGGTTTGATCGACGGTCAAGGTGCAGGTTCCCATGTTCGTTCTCCTTTGGTTGAACGTTGTTCGGTGTTCTCCGAACTTGAGCTGCATTGTTGCGCCCGTGGGCCTCGGAAGTCTTAAAGAAGTCCTGAGGTTTTCTGACTGAAATTTGAACGCTGGATACGGCGACTCCAGAGGACGGCCAGTATCTGCTGCTAGAATTACGCACACGTTAGCCACGGTAGGTATGTCCAGCCCGCCCCAGATCGCCTACAAATTCGGCAACTTTCGACTTCTACCCGTTGACAAACAACTGCTCCGCGATGACGCGCCTGTGCCGCTTGCGCCCAAGGTGTTCGACACTCTGTGCCTGCTGGTCGAACGCCAAGGCCGACTGGTGGAGAAGAACGAGTTTCTGGAACGGGTGTGGCAGGGCAGCTTCGTTGAGGAGGTCGTGCTGGCGCATGCGATCAGCCAGTTGCGAAAGACATTGCAGAGTGGAGCCGAGGACCCTGAATTTATCGAGACGGTTCCCAAGCGGGGCTATCGTTTCCGAGCTCGAGTGGAGGTCATTCCTGCCGAAGCCGGGCAAGTTCCATCTCCCGTCACGCTGGCGGTGCTGCCATTCGAGAACCTGAGCGCCGATCCCGAACGAGAATACCTCGCCGATGGTCTTACCGAGGAAGCTATCGCCGCGCTGGGGCAGGTCGACCCCGAACACCTGGGCGTGATCGGCCGAACTACCGCGATGGCCTACAAAAGGACGACGAAATCGCTTGGCGAAATTGGCCAGGAATTAGGAGCAACCTACTTGGTGGAGGGTTCGGTTCGCGTGGATGGTCACCGCCTGCGCATCACGTCCAGGTTGGTTCGAGCGGGCGATCAGATTCAGATCTGGTCGGAGTCGTATGACAGCGAAGCGGGGAACGTCATCGACGTTCAACGTGAGTTGAGTGTCACGATTGCACAACAAATCCATTTGCGGCTGTCACCGGAACGCCTTCGGGGATTGGAGCGCCGTCAGACGCAGCACGGGGAAGCCTATGACCTCTATCTGCGTGGCCGTTACTTTTGGAATCAGCTTTCGCCCCTGACGACCCGGCGGGCCCTCCAGTTCTATTCGCGGGCTACCGAACTGGATCCAAACTACGGACTCGCATGGTGTGGCTTGGCCGATGCCTACGCGACCAGTCCCATCAATGGCGACGCCAATCCGTTGGAGGTTGCACCGCGGGCGCGAGATGCAGCCGCACAGGCGATGAGTGTCGCTTCCCATCTCGGGGAATCGCACGCATCTGCCGGGTTTATAAAACTCTGGCTGGATCGGGACTTGCCGGCGGCGGAGAGAGCATTTCGCCGGACCATCGCACTGGATCCCAACTACTCGCTTGCTCACCGCACCCTTGGAATCATTCTCTCCCATTTAACCCGGCATCAGGAGGCACGCGCCGCAGCTTCTCGGGCTCGCGAACTGGATCCGCTCGACTTCATCAACCAGGCGCTGTCCGCGCAAATTGCCTTCAACGCCCGCGACTTCGACGCGGCTGTCAAGTTCGGTCGCAAGGCCACCGTGCTCGATCCAGAGTTCTGGGTGAGCTATATCCAGCTTGCGCAAGCGTATGAGCAGTTAGGCGAGAGTGATGCCGCATTCGAAGCATTGAAAAAGGCAGGTCAATTCAGCAGCGGGAATAGTAAATCGATTGCACTGCGGGGCTATTTGTTCGGCAAGCTAGGGAGGACCGGAGAGGCACGAGAGGTGCTCAACACTCTGGAAGGGGTCGCGCGGGAGCGGTATGTGCCCCCCTATGCCACAGCGTTGGTGCACGCCGGTCTGCGACAAGCAGATGCTGCGTTCGAGTGGCTCGAGCGCGCCTTGGCCGCACACGATGTACATCTGTTGTTTCTACTGGCCGATCCCAAATGGGATCCATTCCGCGCGGATTCGCGGTTCCACGAGCTTCTTCAATGGGCCTTCCCTGGCACATCACCAGTCGATCATTAAATTAACTCTGGAAACTTAGTGCAGCCCTAAAATGCCAGCTCCCGAGAAGTCCGCTTGGAGGAAGCTTCACTTGGCCGTGTAGTCGGCATCTCGTATATGTGGTCCGTCGGCGTTGCTCACGGCTCACGGACAGCCCGGCTGCTGGCTCTCCTCGCATAGGTGGCGCTAACAGGCGTGGGTGTTGAAAAAGTCACCTCCGCAGGGATGATACTCACCCGGTTGATTCCAAGTTGTGCTCGTTGTTTTGTTCTCCTAGCGGATTAACTAGGCGCCTGCAGCCAGGGTTGGTGTCGGCGCTTTGCTTAAGAAGCGCATCAGGCGTTTGAGGTTTTGCGCTGCGGCCGCCAAGAAGAACTGTTCGCGCACGAACTTCAGTCTGCGCAGGCGTAGGCGACGCAAGCCGATCTGATTCTTGAGTTCTGCGAACAAGGCTTCCACCTTCTTTCTTTGCCGCTGTGCCGCGGCGAACGCGGGCGTGTTGGCTAACTCTCGTGCGTGTTGTCGGGCAGGTTCGTGCTGATGGATAACCAGGCACCGGAAGGCGGCACTGGTGCACTGTGGTCTTAGTGGGCACGGGCCACAACGTTTGCGCGTCCCGATGTAGGTCCAACTGTGATTGCGATGGCTTTGGCCGCCGTAGTTCAGGGGCTGGCCGGCGGGACAGATGTAGCGATTGTTTTCCGGCTCGTAAGTGAAACGCTCGGGACCGTAGAATGGGCTTCTCTTGCGGTGGATACTGTCCCGCGTCCGCATATAGGGCGTGATGTTGCGATCCGCCAGCCATTGCAGAAACTCTCCGTTCCCGTAGGTTGTATCCGCGGCTAGCGATTCTGGCTCCTGTCCCTGCCACTGCGTGAAACGGTTGAGCATCGCCTGCGCAGCCACCGTCTCCTGGCTCATGCGGGCTGCCGTCGCCTGCACTCCTACAATTACGCAACTGTGATTGTCCACCAGGTAGTTGTCGTAGTATCCCAGCCGTGCCGGGGTGCCACCCTTGGTGGCATAGGTGGAATCGGGATCGGTCGTCGATACTTGTTCTTGCTCATGCACCGGCTCTTCAACCGGGTTCTGCTCTTCCAGTTCCACCAGATACTGTCGTGCTGTGCGGTTAACCTGGGCTGCTTCGGCCAGCTGTTCGCGTGGAATCCGGCTCTGCTTGGCCGCATTGGCCTCGACGAAGCTTCCATCCACCGATAGATTGTCCCCGCGCACCAGTCCCACCGCCATACACTGCTTCACGATCCGTTCAAAAAGCTGCTCGAACAGCTTCGACTCTTGAAACCGTCCGTGGCGGTTCTTGGAAAAGGTCGAGTGATGTGGAATCGGCTGATGGAAGCCCAGCCCCGTGAACCAGCGCCAAGCCAGATGCATTCCCAACTCTTCCACCAGTTTGCGTTCGCTGGTGATGCCGTACAGATAACCGATCAGCAGGATGCGAAGCAGCAGTTCGGGATCCACCGCGGGCCGTCCTGTGTCGCTGTAGCTGTCCTTGAGCTGCTCGCGAACGAAACTGAAATCGATGTGTTTATCGATCAGCCGAAGCAGGTGATTTTGGGGAATGTACTCTTCCAGAGTGAAGTAGTAGAACAGTGCTTCAGACCGGGCGTGTTGTCCCATCATGATCAGCAGGCCTCCGGGAGTGAAGATCAGACAGTACATGGAAGCAATACTTCCTTGTACCCTGACTTACCTGCTTATCCGAGTGACTTTTTCAACACCCACAGGCGATTACACTCACCATCCTGACAAGCGAGTTGCGGTTCGTCGGCAGACGCTTGCCCGTGGGCACTACCATGCACGTTCTACACGGGGCCGGACGCATTTGCGTCTGGAGTGGAATTCGCAGCCGATGGGACTGGCCGCTGGAAATCTCGCGTAATTTGGTTACCAACGTACGGTATACCACCTTCGTAACTTGACAAGAGATTCGGCGGTTTCCGATCCTGATAGTTGGGAGGCTGTTTAGGCAAATGAGCAACCTGATTACGTCACCGCGCAAGGTCCCGACGCAGAGGCGCAGCCGGGAGACGGTACAGCGAATCCTGGATGGCGCAGAGTCAGCGTTGGCGCGAATTCCGCTGGAGTTCCTGACGGCGAATCGAATGGCCAAGGAAGCCGGGCTGTCGGTGGCTGCACTGTATCGTTTTTTCCCGAACAAGCAAGCGGTCCTTGATGCGCTGGCGATGGAGCATGTGAAGCGGATTCGAGAGTGCCTGGAAATACGTGTGGTAGCGCCCTTGGAGCGCGATCTGAAGGCGAGTGTACCGAGGGTTAACCCGATCGAGTTTCTGGAAAACGTGATTGACACCTATATCGCTTACCTGGACGAGAATGTCGCTTTTCGCGTTCTGGCGTTGGGGCAGTTGAGCGTTGCCGGGGAGATGCCAAGGCGTGCGTCGCCCGTCTCGGGGCTGCCCTGGGTGATGAAGAGCTTCCTGGTCGAGCGGATGCGAGTACCCAACACTCCGGAGCTGGACTTGCGGTTGAGCGTGCTCACCGAGACAGTTGAGCGGCTGATTATTTTCGCCTATGAACAGAGGACGAGCGAAGCGCGGGGCCTGGTGCTCGAGGAGATGAAGCGCATGCTCACGGGGTATTTATTTGTGCGCGGGTAAAACCCCGGGTAGAGCCGGCCTTCAGGACGGCGTCCGTGCGGTTCTCAAAATCGCTGTTGCGAAACATGTGCCGTCCGCTGAAGCGGACTCACAGTCTCACACTTCCGCTTACCCAGCATTGAAATGCTGGGCTAAGATCTGCTGTCCCTGCGGGACGGATTCATAGCTTGTCCCACCATCTCCTGTCAGCAACGAGTTTCGTGACAGCGCGCTGAAGCGCCGCTCTACCCGCGCGCAGGAACTGCACTGGCTCTATTGTTGCGCCAGCCGCTCGAACTCCTCTGCATACTTAGGCCAAAGCTGGTCGCCATCGTAGGCGCGCGCGAATTCCCGCCCACGCTGACCCATACGTCGCCGCAGTTCGTCATCGGCCAACAGGCTTGCGATCTGTTGCGCTAATGCAGACGCATCGCCAAACGGGACCAGCACTCCGCCCTCGCAACTCGTTACCAGCTCGCGCGACACGGCGATATCAGCGGCGATCACCGGCTTAGCATTCGCCCAGGCTTCCAACAGGACCAGTCCTAACGATTCCACGCGCGACGGCTGCGCCACGATGTCGGCGGCGGCCAGCAGGTCGCGCTTTTGATCGTCGGCAAACGGCGGCAGGTTGTGGAAGCGCGGCAAGTTCGAGGCATTCTGAGCAACGTACTCGTCAAACGTGCTGCAGGCTGGGCCCAGCCATCACCAGCGACGCATTGGAGCCGGAATCCCACAGCTGCTTCATCGCTTCAATCAACGTGATGGAGCCTTTCTCGTAAGCCTTCATGCCCAGGTGGAGAACGACCGGCCCGGTGATCCCATGCTGCGCACGAATGCGATCGCCGTCGCCGCCGGTAGCAAGCTTCATATCAAAGCCCAGGCCGTAGACTGCGAGCTTTTCAGGCGCTACCCCGAGCTCGATTAATTTCGATTGCTCGGCCGCAGTCATACAAAGCACCCGCCGGCAATGTTGCAGCAGTTCGATCTGATAAGGCTGCACATAGTGTTTCGCCACTTCGGCGTTGGCCTCTTCGCCCAGATGCGTGCACGGAGTCGCAATGACGGGAACGCGACGATGTTCCGCCGCTTCGATACCGGCGTAGATCAGGTTGTTGTAGGGCAGCGGTCCGACATGAAAGACATCAGCGTCAATGCTATGCAACGCACGCCCGAAGTCCCGGGACATGAAACCCAGGCCGCCAGAACTGAGCCTTCCAGCGCCAGTATGGAACCAGACCCAGGAAGCGCGTCGCGCGGCGGGCCCACTTGTCGTAGGACACCGGAAACCGCCGAACGATTACGCCATCAACCGCTGACTCACCCGCGGGATAGGTTTTGAAACCGGGCAGCCACAGCGATTCCAGATCTTGCGCAGTAGTGGTGAAGACCGTGACCCGATGCCCGCGCCCGACCAGGCAGCGCGCAATCGACAGCATCGAGTTCTCGTAACCGCCGCGATAGGGATGGAAGCGCGGTACGACAAAGACGGTGTGCATCAAGAATGAAATGCTAAATGATGGAGCAGATCCGCGGGCGGGGAGGTTTCCGGGTTAGTGGTTTTGTGCGGTCAGATCGCTCATACCGCGAAGCACACTAAGTTCTTCGTCACTGAAGTTGCTGCGATATTCATTGGAGTTGAGGAGCTGGTTGCGCTGATCGGGCGGCAGGTCACGCAACTGACGATAGGCCTGATTGACCTTACTCTGACGGTCCGCCGGCATGGCCTTATAGCGCTGGAACAGTCCCTGCGCCGCCTGCTGCTGCGCTGGAGTCAGGTGCTCGAAAGACTCCATGCGGTTCAGGACCCGAGCTTTTTCGGTGGGTGACAGATTGTCGAACCGGTGCAGGCGGTCGATGAGTTTCTGTTGCTGATCGGGAGGCAAACTGCGGAAGTGGGGATCCTGGCGAAGCTGCTGCTCCTGCTGAGGCGCCGGCTTGTCCCAATTTTGACGGAGCCAATCACCGCGGTGCGGCCCCGGCCCATTCAGATGGAACGGTCCGGTGGTTTGGGAATTAGGATGTCCGGTTGGCGGAGAATCGTTCCGGTGCTGCTGCCAGCCGGGATAGGCGAGGCAAGACAGCGTTCCTGATGAAACCATCAGGCCCACCAGAATGATCCTAAGGGCACGCACAACTCTATTCCTTTACTCTGTCTGCGATTGTCCGTCAAGAGCGTCGAATTCGGAAAACAAATCGGCATGGCCGTCCAGATACTGCAGGTCGCCTACGGCCGTTCCGGTGGCAGTCGGCCGCACCACCCCATCATTACCGGCCATAGTCACCCGTCCGAGCGAAAAGTGGCCAGTTTCCAGCAAGCCGGCTCCCAAAGCGATAAGAGCCACAGCAGCCGTCGCCACCATGGGACGGCGAACCCAAGCCAGCCATGGAAACGATCTCTCTGCCGCTTCATCCCGCACGCGGGCGCGCAAGCGCGAAGAGAAGTAGGGCGACGGTTCCGGAGCTTGCCACTCATCGAGCAACGCCATGGTGTGCTCGAACGAGGTCAGTTCTTCCGAGCATGCCGCGCAACCAGGCAGGTGCTCGCGTAAACCGGCGCTCATCGTTTCCGGTCCACTTAGCACCGCTTCCATCAATTCCGGACGAAGCTTTTCGCAATTCATAACCACTTCCTGCTATAGAAACGATTTCAAGGTCTCGCGCAGAGTTTCATAGGCGCGAAACAATAACGACTTGGTTGCCGACTCGCTCAGTTTCAAAACGCCGGCAATCTGCTTGTAATCCAATCCCTGGTACTTGTGCATGATCACGGCCATGCGCTGGCGCTCGGGCAGGGCCTCGACATGTTTCCGAATGGCCTCCAGCCGCTCGCGTCGCAGAATCGTCTGCTCGGCGTTGAGGCTGTGATCGGCGACGTCCACGGTCATGCCGGTTTCTGCGTCCGGCTCATCGATACAGACGGTGTTCTCTGGGCGCTCGTATTTGTTATCGCGCGCGTGATTCACTGCCAGGTTGGTCGCGATGCGATACAACCAGGTAGTGAACTTGGCGCTGGCCGCATAGGTCTGGCGCGAGCGATAGACGCGAAGGAAAACCTCCTGTGCCAGCTCCTCTGCCACCGACTGATTGCGCGTCATGCGATACATGAAGCTGATCATCGGCCGACGGTATTTGTCCACCAGATAGTCGAACGCAGAGTCGTCGCCGGCGGCCACGCGCAGCATGACCTCCGCGTCACTCAGCACCTGAAGCATGCCTGGATCGCTCAATCGTCCCTGATCCACCTTGACCGGCACCGGAGCGCCGGCTTGCGGGGATCTCGCCCCTAGAACAACACGATTTAGCGCGATGCTGCCCACATCGCTTGTAACCCTGTTACTTGCCGGAAGTTGTGTCGCCTCAAGCCAGGCCGGAACCCTGGTTTCCGCCTCGCCGGAGAGCGGTTGGCGCTGGTCGCCGACGCTGGACCGCTTTTCCGAATTCAATTCACACCAATGTGCTACGCGAGCAGCTGCGCAAGTCAGTATTATGCACCCTGAGGAGAATCGTGGCTAAATTCATCAGATATCTGGCCGCTGGAGCTTGGTTGGGTCTCGCGCTGGTAGCAGCGCCAGGCTGGGCGCAGCAGCCCAATGCTGCCCCTGCCGACGATGCCGCTCAAACCTCGGCTCAGGGTGCCACGGAGCCTCTGGACCTTCAGGAGGCGGTGGCTCGCGATGTTCTCGAGCCGTTGCAGGCGGGAATGCAAAGCCGCGATCTCAAGCAGGTTCTCTCCGTCTTCGACCCGCAGACGGTCCCGGAATTCCCGCAGTTCCGCGATCGAATCAAAGCCATGCTTGACACTTATGCCGCGTTGCAATTCCGTTACAAAATCCTGCAAGCAAGCGCGGAAGACCACCATGCGTCAATGACCTGCGAAATCGATTTGGATGCTACTCCGGTTGACCAAGGCCAGGTTCCGACGCGACGCAGTACGCAAATGCGGCTGCAACTGACGCAAACGCCTAAGGGATGGCGGATCTCAAACTTCAGCCCAAGTGACTTCTTCGCCCGGTAATGCAGCTACTATGAAACGCGATTATCCCGACCGTCCCATCATCGGAGTAGGAGCCGTCATCGTAAGCCAGGGGCGTGCGTTGCTGGTCCGCCGCGCTACCGAGCCGCTGAAAGGCGAGTGGTCGGTCCCCGGAGGCGTTCTGGAATTGGGCGAGAAGCTCCACGACGGTGTGCGACGCGAGGTCCTGGAAGAAACCGGGCTGGAAGTCGATCCGCAACAGGTGCTGGAGGTCTTCGACAGCATCTTCAACGACCAGCAGGGACGCACCCAATATCACTATCGTGCTGATCGACTACCTGTGCAGTGTCATTAGCGGTGAGGCGTGTGCGGGGAGCGACGTCAGCGAGGTGAGGTGGGTGACGGAGGACGAGCTAGCCGCGCTCGGGCTTCGGGAGTCCATCGAGCGGGTGGTGAGAAAGGGGTTGGCCTGTAGCCCGCGGAGCGGCGCGTGACCGACGATCGACGAGGCGCTGCTCCTATTGCGAGTGATATGGGGCGTGGGTGTTGAAAAAGTCACTGTGATGAGCCGGTAAGTTCGGGGTACAAGGAAGCATTCTTCCATGTACTGCCTGATCTTCATCCCCGGAGGCTTGCCGCTCATGATGGGACAACACGCTCGGTCTGAAGCACTGTTCTACTACTTCACGCTGGAAGAGTACATTCCCGAAAACCACCTGCTGCGGCTGATCGACAAGCACAGGCGATAACACCACCTATCCCGAAAAACGGGAAAGCCGCCCGGATAATGAGTGTAACGGCGATGTTGCGCCAATTGGCAGCGACTAGCTGACCTCCACTATCGTGTTACCTCAAATACGCTGCCCCAGTAATAAGCGCCGCCGCTTTGGGTAGTCCCGTACAACCTCCCGTTGGGCGCGAGAGTCGGGCCGGAGGTACCGTCGCCCGGATAGGGAAAGTAGAGGTCGGTAAAGCCCCAGCTTCCATTGGCGTGCGGAGCGAGCTTAAAGACGGAGGTGTCGTCACCCCGCCTGTCATCATCCTCAAAGTCGGTGCCGTAAACATTTCCGGCGGCATCTATGGCGAGAAGGTCAGTCGGCCCGCGGCCACCGTCCACACTCCAGTGGTGTAGCAGCGAGTAGTCCCAACCATCACTTGACGGCGTCAGCTCAAAGATAGTGCCGCTCCCGTAGTCGTTTAAGCCGACCGACGCCCCGCCAGTTGCATACGCGCCGTAAACATTTCCCGCCGAATCCAGCACCACTCCGGCATAAGCAAGCCCGCCGCCGTCGTAACTCGTGGGCTGATAGATGATGTTGTAAATCCAGCCGTCAGCGCTGCGCGTCAACTTCCATACCAAGCTGCACCCGCATGGTCCCAGACCGTACAGTAGAGTGCCGTACAAATCACCCGCACTATCCAGCGTGGGGCTGCTCCAGGGGTCGGTGCCGTCCGGGTAGGCGCCGAAAGTGTGAATGACGCTGTACACATAGCCGCCGTCGGACGGAGTCAACTGGTACACCGACCCAGCGCCGAACGCGCCGCCGCGGGCGTCGGTTCCGTAAAGATTCCCGCCCTGGTCCACGACAACGCCATTGCCGTAGCCCGCATTCAGATCCTCCTGGATTTGGAAGCGATAGATAATGCTCTCGGTCCAGCTACCGTCGGAATTGTGGGTAAGCTTGAACACAGTGCCGCAGCCGTACTGGTATTGGCATAATTGGTTGATACCGCCGCCGCTGACCGTGGTGCCGTACAAGCTGCCGTCCGGACCAATGGCCAACCGTGACGCCGGATAGGCACCATCATCGCCGCCGTGAAAGCGATATAGCGTCTTAAAGACCCACTGACTACCATTGGGCGACAGCTCAAAAACCGTACCGCATGGGCCGAAGATCGAGCACTGCCGGATACTGCCCGCCGTCGTGCCGTAAAGATTCCCGGCGGCGTCGGCGACCACTCCGGCCAGTACATTTCCGCCATCGCTGCCACCCGTGAAAGAGTAGATGTTTCCGAGCGCCTGCGCCTGCATTGGTATGGCCGTTGCCAGCAGCAGAGCGAACGCGAGCCAAACAGTAAGGATCGCAGCGCCAGAGGTTAAGCGGTTGAAGTTGTTGGTGACGTTAACGAGCGAACAGTTGCGATCGCGGCTTTGTTGCAGGCGTGCCATGGTTCTTCCTCACATCCGGGAACATTGCTGGATCAAGATGTGAGCTGCTGCTGCCGAGTTGTCCGGTAATCGTTCTAATCAGCGATTACATCACCAAGCGGGTGAAACGAATGAGCCCGCGTCAGTTGGCGCCGGTGGGAGCCCCCTACGAATTGACCGGGTTGGCAATGCGCTTCCCTGTCCGTATGATGTGGCAGGCTGCTGACCTCGTCGCATTCACGGAGCCGCCCATGCCTACTCGCCTTCGACTTGCAACCCTCTCGCTCGTACTGCCACTAATCACGCCTGTCGTTCACGCACAAAGCGACACATGGACCTTCGCCGTTTCCGGCGACGCGCGCAACTGTGGCGATATCGTGATGCCGGCCGTCGCCGCGGGCGTGAAGCGGGAAAAGGCTGCGTTCTACTGGCATTTGGGCGATTACCGCGCCATCTACATGGTTGATGAGGACTACCTGCAGCTCCATCCGAAGACGAACATCATCGACTACGAAACCAACGCGTGGCCCGATTTCATCCAGCACCAACTCGCGCCGTTCGGCGACTTGCCGGTCTTCCTCGGGAAGGGCAACCACGAGACCCTTCCTCCCAAGACCCAGTTGGACTACCTCACGCAATTCGCCGACTGGCTCGACACACCTCTGCTGCGAAAGCAGCGGCTGGCGGACGATCCCACCGACCACCAGCTCAGGACGTACTACCACTGGGTCGATCGCGGAATCGACTTCATCAATCTCGACAACAGCTCGCCCGATGAATTCGACTCGGGCCAGCTTGCGTGGTTGCTGAAGGTATTGCAGCGCGATCAAGGCAACGAAGCCATTCGCACCCTGGTGGTCGGGATGCACGCTGCGCTGCCCGACAGTCTCAGCGCCGGACATAGCATGAACGACTCAGCCCAGGAGACGGCCAGCGGCCGCCAGGCCTATGCCGCGCTGCTGGACTTCCGCAACCAGACGCACAAAAACGTTTACGTCCTGGCCAGCCACTCGCACTTCGTGATGAACAACATCTATGGCGACGCCTGCCATCCCGGAGCGGACGCGTTGCCGGGATGGATTATCGGCACCGCCGGAGCAGTGCGCTATCGCCTCCCTCCGAATCTCGGCAGCGCAAAAACCGTGATGACGGATGTGTATGGATATCTGCTTGGGACCGTTGCGGCTGATGGCAAGGTTCAATTTGACTTCAAGCAGGTGAACCAAAGCGACGTTCCGGCAGACACCGTGAAGGAGTTCACGGCTGATCAGGTGAAGTGGTGCTTCGAGCAGAACAAGAGCACTTACGTAGTCGGCAGCCCAACCTGCCCGGTGCCGCGGCCACAGCAATAGGCTCACGCAGCGGCGAACTCGCGACACACCAGTGCAGTTGTGAGCGCAATCTTGGCAGTTAAGAATAGTTAAGCTGCTCTCCTAAGTTGCAACCCTCTGCAACTAAGCCTCTTACGCTTCGTGCGTGCAGCCCCCGAAGCAGCGTCGAAACGCCTCTAACCCCATCTAATTACATAGAGGTTAAAGAAAAGAATATGAAGCTGTCATGGTGGAAGGCCCTCGGTGGGTTGGTCCTGGCAGCAATGTTGAGCGTGCCCGCGTGGGCCGCGGATGCAGCGCTACCCGGAACTCTGAATTACGTCGAAGGACAGGCAAATGTGGGCGACCAGTCGCTGAATTCGAAGCAGGTCGGCTCAGTAGAACTTCAGGCCGGTCAGAAACTCGATACCGAGAACGGCAAAGCGGAAATCCTGCTCACGCCGGGCGTATTCCTGCGCGTGGGTGACAACAGCTCGGCCCAACTGGTCTCGCCCAGCCTGACGAATACGGAGGCCAGCGTGGATAAGGGCCAGGCGATGGTCGAGGTCGCCGAGATTCACAAGGACAATCTGTTGCGCATCGCCAGCGATGGCGCGACCACGCAGTTGCTGAAAGACGGTCTGTACGGATTCGACGCCGACAGCGGCGCGGTGCGTGTCTTTAAAGGCGAAGCGCTGGTGCAGGATGGCGAGCAGAACGTGAAGGTCAAAGGCGGCCACGAGGTTGACGTGAATGCGGGCGCCCCGCTGAAGTCGCGCAAGTTCGATGAGAAGTCATACGAGCAGAGCGATCTGTACCGCTTCAGCAATTTGCGCTCCGAGTACCTGGCGGAAGCCAACGTCAACGCCGCTCAGGTCTACTACGCCGGCGGCCCAGGCTGGTATGGGCCGGGCTGGTACTGGGATCCGTTGTTTTTCTCGTACACCTGGATTCCGGGTAACGGCATTCTGTACAGCCCGTTTGGCTGGGGATTCTATTCGCCGGGATTCGTGGGCTACGCGCCGATCTACTACCGCGGCTATCCCTATCGCTACCCCTACTACAATCGGCCCGGTGTTGCAGGCGCGCACCCGGTCAGCCCACATATTGGCGGAACGCGGCCTGTGGCCGGTTTCCGTGCGGCCGCACCCGCGGCGCACTTCGGCGTGATGGGTGGAGGCTTCCACGGAGGCGGTGGCTTCCACGGCGGTGGGTTCCACAGATAAGGCTGGTGTGTTCCAGCGTGGGTGAGTAGTGGGTACGCCTTCAGGCGTACGGAAGCTGCGGCACCGGAGGGATTTCGGCTTCAGCCGCTGAGGTACGATTCAAAATCCTGACCTCAGCGGCTGAAGCCGCGCACGATTTAATGCGGCTATACTGCACGCCTGAACCGGCTGCGGAAAAACTCTTCGCAGTGGGAACAACAGCAGATCCCTCACCTCTAAAGAGGTTCGGGATGACAAGAACACGGGACTGGTATGGCACAGCTAAAGCTGTGCCCCTTCAAACCAGTCGCGGCCAGAGTTTTTCAGCAGCCTGTGAAGGCGTGCTCTACCCTGGCTCAGCTTCTCTGAATCCTCTCCAGCTGTGAACCTCACAACTTCTTCAACACTTCGATAATGTCGTCCGGTTCAGGGGCGCGGTCTAGAGCATAGAGCTTGGCGAACGCGATCTTTCCCTGCTTATCGACCACGTAAATGGCACGCTCGCTGACGCCGGGCAGCGGATCGCCTTCGCGCAGGATTCCGTACTTCGCGGCTACGTCGCCGTGGGGAAAAAAGTCGCTGGCGAGAGGCAGATTCAACATGCCGATTTCTTTCTTCTGCCAGGCGGTATGGCTGGGAATGGAGTCAACGCTGATGCCGATGACGGCGGCGTTGTAGCCTGCGAACTTCTCCAGTTCGGCGTTGAAGGCCGGCAACTCCGCGGTACACACGGGGGTCCAATCGGCCGGATAGAAAACTAAAACGACATTTTTACCGCGATAGTCACTGAGCTTTACGCGCTGCCGAATATTGCCTACCACCGCCGGCAGATCGAAATCCGGCGCGTGATCACCCACGTTCAAAGGTGCCATCTTTCCCTCGCCCCCGCTTTGGAGACTTCGATTCTACGGGGGAGCCTACACCGCGGCAAGCGTGTCGCCGAATTGTAATATGACTGCAACACAGCAAACAGGCGCGGGCGGGGCGGCATCGTAACTGCGTGGCGAGTGGTCTCCAGGGGGCTGGCGGTAATAATATGAACTGTTGAATCTCGCTTGCCTGGGGTTTCTATGTTCGGCAGCAAATATAACTACGAAGCGTTCCAACGCAATCGGCTCTTCCGCGACCTGGCGACCAGCCAGCTCGGCGGCGCACCACGCCCTGGCGACCGCGCGCCTGATTTTATTGGCCGCACCCTACAGGGCGACACCGTTCACCTGAAGGACTTTCGCGGGCGCAAGAATGTAGTCCTGACCTTCGGGTCGGCGACGTGTCCGCAGACAGCGGGGTCGCTGCCCGGCCTGAACGACCTATACGCAGATCGTGACCCCAACGTCGAGTTTTTCTTCGTGTACACGCGCGAGGCGCACCCTGGCGATAAGCTTGGTGCACACCGCTCCTACGAAGAGAAGGTCAAGGCCGCCGAGTTGCTGCGCGATGCCGAAGCCGTGGAGATCCCTATCATCGTGGACCAGATCAACGGCGACATCCATCGCAAGTACGGCAAGCTGCCGAACCCGACATTCATCATCGACAAGAGCGGGCGAATTGCGTTTCGCTCGTTGGGTACTCGAGGGTCCGTCATCAATGCCGCGCTGGACGAACTGCTGGAGGTGCAGCAGGAGGAAGGTAACGACCACGCCATCGTGTGCGATGGCCAGGACCTTTCGCTGCCCTCGCCCCAACTGTTGTGGCGGGCTAGTCGCGCACTGGAACGTGGCGGACGTCGCAGCGTTGCCAACTTCCGTCGCGAGATGGGATTGCCGGGACGCGTGATTCTCATGAGCAACCGGCTTGCTGGTCCGATCGTCGACAATCCCGGTAAGGCGGCTGCCGGAGTTCTTGCGGCGGCGCTGGTGCTGGGTCTCGGAGTCTGGGGCGGATTCGCGTTGCGGCGCAAGCGCCGCTCGACCTATCGCAGCCCCTATGAGTCGCGAAAATTTCAGCGCTCCTTAAACCACGAGGGCGGATACGAAGCGGTCGGAATCTGAGGCGCGCTTCCGACCGGAGCCAAGGCCGGCGATCTTGATTGTGTGTCATACCGAGCGAACCCCGAGCGAAGCCGAGGGGACCTGCAGTTTGTCGACTCTGCAAAACAATTCGGTCAAGCATGGCCCGAATCTACTGCGCTTTCGAGCTCCGCGGAAGGAACGTCTGGGCCTCGTCGATTTCAGCGGTGAACTTCCGCGTCATCTCGTCCTTCCAGGACTGCTTCCATAACTTGCGTTTGTGCAGGTAATGCTGCATACGGTCAAGCGGATCGCCTCCCTCGGGCTGCGGTGATGGGGGCTGGCTATCGATGAGGGTCGGTCCGGCGCCGGCACGTGCGCGATGAATCGACTCCTGCGCGACCCGCCACATGGCTACGACGTCGCCACCATCCACAGTGATTCCCGGAATGCCGTAGGCTGCGGCGCGCTGGCGAGCACCGCTCTTGCCCAATGCCACGGGGTGCGCGCTGCTGATCGCGACAAAGATCACCGCCAGGCGCTCGCTGGCGGCCAGCGTCGCGGCTTCGTGCCAGTATCCCAGCGCATCGATTCCTTCCGGCAGCAGAACCACCAGCACGTTCCGATGCTGGAGCTTCTTCTGCGCGAGGGCATAGCCGGCCGCTAGATTTAGTTGTGCCGCCATGGTCTGAGCCGGAGGAAGGAGATGGATAGCGCTGTCGGCGGCTTCCGGAGCGAAGGCCAGGTATTCCGAACGCATACCATACAGATCTGCGAAGTACAGCCCCAGCGGCTGGCCGGCAAATATGCGCGCGGCAATACCCGGCTCCGACGAAATGGCGTCTCCATCGCGCAACTCGATAAGGCTGCCGATGAGCGTCGCCTCCAATCCAGACCGCAGGTGGGTGGGCCGCTTCAACTTGTGTGATTGTGCCAGTTGCTCGACCCGCTCTTCTACCATGCGGCAGCGCAACATCGCCGAATACAGATTGCGCAGCATGGTGGGATCGGAAGGTGACGCGGTGACTTCCGGACCGGGAACGATTCCCGTGGAAGCCGGTGCGGCGACGGCGCCGGGCGTGGTAGATGGGCTTTCGAAATTCCTGAAGGTAGTTGCCATGCTATCGGGACTTGAGATTGCCTTCGTATTGTAAGGGAAGATTGCGAAGCGCTGATTAAGCCTCGCCGCTGAGAGTCCGCCGGGGAAAGTTTATCGTGCTGGTGTCTGGTGCTACAGAACGTTTTCCAACGTTAATGTGAATAGGTTGTGGAAAAGGACGAAGATCGCGCGCTAAGTGTCCGGTTCCCCTAAAGTCGTAGCAGAATGACTCACGCCATGTGCACATCGACATCGTCCCGATCTTGAAGCGGCGTCGTGGTAGGCTGGCGCGGTGAAGCTGCGACTCGATCGGCTGCTGGTGGAACGTGGACTGGTTCCGTCGCGGGAACGCGGGCAGGCGCTGATTCTCGCAGGTCGCGTGCTGGTGGATGAGCAGAAGGTCGATAAGGCGGGAGCTGCAATCGCATACGACGCAGCCATACGCGTACTGGGCGATGACCTTCCTTACGTGAGCCGCGGAGGGCTGAAGCTGGCGGCGGCGCTTGCGCACTGGCACATCGATGTGCGCGGACGGGTTTGCATGGACGTGGGTGCGTCAACCGGGGGCTTCACTGATTGCCTGCTGCAGAACGGGGCGCGCCAGGTCATCGCCGTCGATACCGGCTATGGGCAACTCGACTTGAAGCTGCGTTCAGACCCGCGCGTTCGGCTGCTGGAAAAGACCAACGCTCGCTACCTCACTCCAGCGCAGCTTTGGCCAGAAGATACGCCGCGCGATCCCATCGAGCTGATCGTGATGGACGTTTCATTTATCTCCGCGACATTGGTTCTCCCGTCGGTCATCGAATGCGTCAGCGTATCAGGTGCAGCGCAGTTTGATCTGGTGACGCTGGTGAAGCCGCAATTCGAAGTCGGCCGCGAACAAGTGGGTAGAGGCGGCATCGTTCGCGATCCCGAGGCGCAGCAGTCGGCGGTGCGAAAAGTGACGGCGGCGGTGGAACAGCTCGGGGGAACACAGCTCGAATCGATCGAATCGCCGATTCTGGGCGGCGAGGGCAATCGCGAATTTCTTCTGCATGCCAGGTTCGCGATGTCTTCGAAACTACTGCTGTACACTGATTGCTTCTCACCATGAAAGCTGCCGCAATCATCTCCAAGCCGTCGAAGCCGGAGCTGGCCAGCATCTTGCCCGATTTGTTCGGCTGGTTCCGCCGCCATGGCTACCGTCTTTACCTCGATAAGGAAACCGCGGGTTACGCTACGGATGGTGCGGAAGTTCTGTCGCGCAGCGCAGTCGGCGAGAAGCATCCCGACTTTGTGCTGGTGTTGGGCGGCGACGGAACGCTGCTATCCGCGGCGCGCGCGGTGGCCCACGCTGACGTTCCCATCCTCGCGGTGAATCTTGGCTCGCTGGGCTTTCTTACCGAGGTGCCGCTGTCGGAGATGTACTCCACGCTCGAGGCGGTCAACCAGGGCCACTGCCCGGTGGAAGAGCGCTCGGTCCTGCAATGCCAATTGATTCGCGCTGAGGAGTGTATTGCTCATCACTTTGCGCTGAACGACGTTGTCATCAACAAGAGCGCGATTTCTCGTCTCGTCGATTTCGACTTGCTGATCGATGGCATCTTCGTATTTAGCTACAAGGCCGACGGCGTGATCATCGCCACCCCAACCGGTTCGACTGCCTACTCGCTGGCGGCGGGAGGGCCGATCATGATGCCATCGGTGGCGGCATTCGTCGTAACCCCAGTGTGTCCCCATTCGCTCACCCATCGTCCGCTGGTCGTGAACGACAAGGCGCAGGTCGAGCTGCTGGTAGAGAGCGGGCACGAAGAAGCTTTTCTGTCGATTGACGGTCAGGTGGGAATGCCGGTGCTCCAGGGCGACCGCATCCTCTGCAGCCGTGCCAGCCACAACGTGAAGCTGATGCGCGTGCGTCGAACCTTCTTCGACGTGCTGCGAAACAAGCTGAAAGCCGGGCAACGCTAGAAAGCGCCCTCAGTGATCGGTGGGCTTCAATTCGGCCGAATCCGCAATCATTATGGCGCATTCTGGCGCTTGCGACGGTACTTCATCTGAAGCACCATTCGGGAGAGACTCAGTTAACCGCTATCGCAACTTGGCCCTCCCCAGAAGGTCCGCTTTGAACCTCGTTAGCGCCCAACCAAAATCCCCCCGGCGTATAGCCGGGGGTGCCTTCGCAATTCTCCATTCAGGGTTCCACAGGGGATGGAGCAAAACAACTTGGGCCCGACGCGAAAGCGCCGAGCCCGGAAGTTGATTCAGGATGAGGTTTCTTCAGTGCGAGACCGCGTTAAATAGATCGGACTTCAGCAATGCCTGGAACCGTTGGTCGTCCGTCTTGAAGTGCATCTGCAGCAGGTCGTTGTTGCTCTCGACCGTCGCGTTCTCAAGCGCGAGTTTCTCCGTGTCACTCCCCGACATCTTGCGATAGATTACGCCAGCCTTTACCAGCCCCGCCAGACTTGCAGCGGTCACGTTGTCGGAAGTCTTGACATTCAAATCGAAGGTGACGCCGTTATCGAAATTCATCATGTAATCGGAGGCCAGCAGCCGCTTCTTGATCACGTCGTAATCGGCCAGCGAGGAGGCCTGTCCCAGCGCCGACTTCATCATGTACTGGGTGCCCGCCTGGTCGAGCGCACTCCAGACGGCCGCTGAATCTACGCCGGTGACCAGATCGTTGATAATGCTGTTTTTCTCGATAGAATCCGCTCCATTGTCGCGAACGTCAATCGCTCCATGCAGGGCGGAGATGTCGCCAAACACGATGGTCGAAGGATCCAGAAACGCCATGCTCATGCCCGATCCCATCGGATAAATGTAGGTGAGCAGGTACTTCACCGGCTTGATCTTCTTCAACCGCGCTTTTTGCAGAAATTCTTTCTGCTTGAACGGCCCCTGCGCGATTCCAATGCCGTACAGCACATTCTTCTGCCGCACGGAAGCTGACAAAGGTCAACTGCTCCGCATCTTTGTCAGGATCGATGCCGGTGGCCCGCAACGCCTGCTCGAACTGCTTGAGCGCGTCGGGCATGATGCGGTCTTTCAGCGCACGTGCGCTGGGCGAATTCCGCAAGTCACGATAATCCACCGAGATGATCTGTTGTATCGCCGACGGAATCACGGTGCGCGCACTGCTGCTAAGGGGGGCTGCAACTGCCGTTCCCGCCAGCGCAGAGATGATGGCCAAGACGAACGCGAGATATCTCATATGCCTCATTAGACTCATTCTAGCCGGAAATGTAAGGAGAGATGCCGGGGAAATCAGCTCTGTTGCTTGGCCGAGCCGCTCTCTTCCCGCTTCGTGACACGCGACCACTAATAGAACTCACGTCACTGGGGATAGTTTTGATTGGCGGCGGCTGCCGCTTTCTGCTTTTGCTTTTTTTTGCTGAGGGGAGTCGTTTCGGCAGGTGGAGGACACTTTTCGGCCAGCACTTCGAAGCTGGCCGCCTGGAAGCGTCGATCTTTCTTCTTACCCCCAGCGTCTTGCGAGTTGGCGGCCGCAGTCTGGGACGCGGCGGCTGGCATCCACTCTCCCGTCAGCTTCACTTTCTGTCCGGCAGCGGTTGCGAGGTCGTCGGGACCTAAGACCTCAACCCCCTCGCGATACTGCATGCTGGTCAGCATGAAGTGCCCGTCAACGTCAGGACCGCCAAGGCATCCGGTGAGACTTGAGCCCTTAGCTCCAGCAGGCTTGGTCCCCTGATCGCCGCTAACCGCGCGGTTGTCCTGTGGTGCACTTGCGGCGTTGCTCTGCGTTTGCGCAGCCGTGGCGGGCGGAGCAGAAGATTGAGCCGCAAGATTGGAGCTCTGGGCCGAAGCCGTCAGATTCAACGTGAGCGCGATCAGGATCCATGCAGGAAGTGTTTTCATAACGCAAGTTAGACTGCCTCATTATCGGCCAGGGGCTGCGTCTTCACCAAGGGGTGCAGCGGCGCCGTCCATCCAGCGCCGCTCCATTCCCGTCTCCTTGGGCTCGTCTTCTTCGCTTAGGCAGCGGCCGCTCCCTGAGACTTCCAGAGAGGACCGGCAGCGTGGCGATATCAGCAGAGGAGACTAACTCGCGACGGCCGCGGCGGCTGCCGCATGCCTTTGGAACAAAGAGACCAGAGCGGGGATTGCGGTCTGGGCGAGCGCCGCGGCTGTGGCTTCTTCCTGCTGCTGTGCCGGATCAGCAATGAGTTGCTGGGCAGCCGCGGAAGCCAGGGTGATGGCGTCGCTTACCCCTTGCTGTACTGCGCCCGACTGGAATTCCGAGACCACCGGCTTGGCGGCGCCGATGACATTGATGGCGAGCGAGAAATACTGCACAAACTTGGCGAACATCTGGTGAAACTCCTTTCTTGGGTTGGAAGAGGTCAGAGGTTGAGCCGCCCGCACGAGGCGACGCGGCCCTTCAGTTCGCGGGCAGCGCCCGCAGATCAGTCGTAGGGATAGTCGATGTGCAACAACATCGAATACCGCGAGTATTTCGGTGGATTGGAAGCATCGTACTGTCGCAGGTAATAGTCTTGAACTCGCGATAAACGCGGGACAACGAAAGTCTGCGTCGGGAAGCGGCCTGCCAGATTGCCGTTGCTGCCCGCCCCCCATCCGCCGTCCGAGCGCCGTACCTCAATGCCTCCACCCGCGGGCGGCGCGGTGCCGGCGTCAATGCTGATCTCCGTGGCAATGATGTCGGTGACCTGCGCCGCGGTCAGCGACGGCAGGTAGAGCGAGGACGACGGCCCGGTCACCGTGAACACGGTCGTGAGCGGCTCCGGCAGCAGTGCGGAGTTGAACTCCAGGGTCATCGTCGCGGCAGCGTTGTTGGCAAACTCCACGATGTAGTGCGACCGATCGGCGTCCACGTCCAGCACTTGCACTTCAACTTTCTGAACCCAGGCATTGAATTGCGCTTGCCACGATGGCGCCGACAGCTGAACCAGCATTCCCGGAGTCACATCGCTGGCCGGCAGCAGATCGCTGACCACGGCATACGATCCCCGTTCGGCAGGTTGAGTGGCGTCGTCGAGCACGGCCAACGCAGCGTTCTCACAATCAATCGAGCTCGGCGCAGCCGGAAGCTTCAGCCGCTTCACGCAGCTTCGTTGCCCATTATCCGCGCCATTGTGATGAGCGTTGATGCTGTTCGGGTCCTGTACTCTGGCCATCGCCCGTGCGCTGCCGCGATATGCCACCGTAATCTGCTCGCTGGGGTCCGGAGGATACGGTGGATAGAAATGCAAATACCCTGTCGACGAGATGTAGCACTCACCACCGTCGGCCAGTCCGCCGGTGAGCCGCGTGCGAAACGATGCGCCCGTCTTCATACTGCGCACCTCGGCGTCCGCGGTCACCGTCACGCGCGTGAATGATAGCCCGAGAAACGCTCCGCTGCCGTTCACCACCGCATAGCAGCCGAACGAGGGAGTGTTCGATTGCACATCGTCATAGAGCACAGTCGCCGGAGTCGCCAGCGTGCCAGGGTTGTTGGGATCAACATCATGCACCGAGAGCACGAAACGAACGCTCGCCCCGACCGAATCTCCGCCTCGTTGGTTATTGGCGCCATGCGTGGACGAGTAATAAGCCTGATGTACCCGGTGCGCCTCATTGGCCAGCACCTCAGTCGCAAAGGCGTACAGATGCCCGGTATGGTCGCGATCACGGTTCCCGTCGGTACGCCGTTGATCAAAGCCTGAATGTTGCAGTTGCCCCGTTGGGAGTGATTTGAAACCCCGCAACGCAGTTGGCGTCGCCCAAGGTGCCGTTGTATATACCCGCCGATGGTTGCTTGCGACGCTGCGTTGAAGGATACCTCCCCATGTTCCAGGCGGAGGCCTGCCGCCCAGCTCCATCTGCTCTACAAACGTCAGCGTAACCGGCCCGTTCAGGGTCAGCGTTCCTGACTGTACAGATACGGTATGGTTTGGGTCGTTGAGTGCCCACAATGTGGGAGTAAGCCCCGGTCCCAGGTAGCTCTCCTGGAACAGGGTGCTTGAGGTTGCGCCATAGGCCGTAGTCGATAACGCAAAACTGAGCTCAGACCATCACCCATAAAGTAGTTGCGCACATATAGCTCAGGCTCCAACTCGCCAATAATGGTCACGTCGTTGCGCAGCAGATCAGGCGCGGCGACCGTAAGCCCTTCGGCCATAAACTTCGTGTCGGTCTCGCTAATGCTGACGCTCTGCTGGCCCAGCGGCTGTAATGTGAGCTTGCCGTCCTGCACCGTGTAGCTGGCCTCGACCATCGTCGCCAGATCGTGCGCGTGGTCGCTCCAGCTCTTCTGCGCGTTAGTAGCGTACTGATATACCTTGGCGAAGTCCCGCTACGCCCGAGGTATCCAGCACGCCGGGAAGCACATCATTGGTGATGGTTCGCAACGCATCGCCGGCACTGCGCCAGGCAAAGGGAGGCCGAATGGCCAGAGCATTCCGATCCAACAACCACGAATCGTCCTGCGCCACCAGCAGGTATCGCCAGGCGCGCGCTGTTTGCCCGTATCCCAGCGGTATCTGTTGCGCAGCAGCAGTCAGGTAGCCGGTAAACAGCTTGTAACCGTCACTGCGTTGTAGAACAACCCGTCCGCCACTCGCCGGTACAATAAAGCTGGGGTCGGCCGCCGCCAGCGCCGCGGTCATCTGCCATGCCTGATTCAGTTTGCGCGTCATTTTAGGCAGGGCCGTCGCGTCCAGATAAGAGTGTATAGTCCTGTGGCCCTCGATTATCGTTGTTATCAATGGTAAGTTTCATAGGAATTGCATCTCACTGAGTGCGCCACTCGCAGGCTAATGAGCGACACTGAAACCGAGTACGTGATCGAATTACAAATGCGCCTGACCGAAAAGCTTCAGGCGCTGGGATTCGGGGAAGATCCGCGTGCGCGGGAATTAGTGCACCACCTCGCCGAAATTGCGGCCCGCTGCCGGACCTTCGAGCAGCAGTCGTTGCCGCTGTTCAACGAACTCGCGCCCGAGCATCACCGCTCTTTTGCCCAATTGCTGATGGAGATCAAGGCCGACATCGATGCCATCCAAGACTCGATTACCGATACCCAGCCCGCATTGCAGGCGTTGTTCGATCACCTCGTCAGCAGGAAAAGAAATCGGCCGGGTAAACAGTTCGGCAGAGCAGGTTTGTGTCGGGGCACGACTTCACAAAACGCGACTTTGCGACGCTTTGTGTCAGGGCACGACTTCACAAAACTCGACTTTGCGAAGATTCGTATCAGGGCACGGGTTCACAGGCTGCTGAAAACTCCGATCGCGACGTTTTGAAAGGGCACAGCTTCAGCTGTGCCGGTGGAAGCACCACGCTTTAGCGTGGTGAACCAGGGCCCTTCACGAGTCGCGGGGCTTTAGCCCCTGCGGGATCGAATCTTCAATACACCGCTGCATATTCGGTAGGGAAGTAACTTCGGTAGCACAGCACCGTCTCGCCATCGTTCGCGTCCGTCGTGGGCAGAGCCCGCAAACTCGCGTGCGACATGGTGTTGAACACCGGAGCCGCCCACTCCCGGCGGTCTTCGCCGGTGCTTTGAAGGCTGCAGGCGCGGATAGTAAATGCGGATCCTGCCGCCCGCGTCGCTCGGTATGACAAATAGCGCCGACCACTCCTGAAAAAAACTCCCGCCTTCGCGATCCACGAAGGCACGCACATTCTGCACGCCCATACCGGTCTGGGCACTTCCAATCAGCCGCTGCGCCAGGCCGAGTTGATTGCTCCCCTTGCTTTTCACCCGCGACAGGTTAAACGTCACTCGCCGGATGTAATCCTTGTGCGTCCAGGGTCGAGCGCGGTTGTAAGGTAGCCGCCGGCGCCCCGGTGCCGATATATCCAGTTGTTCCCGCGTAGTCCCAGTCAACTGCGACCATGTCGCCGATGTTGTATTTGCTCAACTCGCCGGGATCGAGCACGACTCGGTAGTCGCTCGAACCGTCCAGCACATACGAAGCCGCAATCGCGATCGCCACCGGAACCCCGAGGCAGACTGGTACTGCGGCGTCGCCAGCACATTCATCTCTTGTGTGCCGCCCGCCAGTGCCATCTGGATTTTTCCCCAGGACTGGAAATCGAAGTCCACCAGCGCTTCAGGCTGCGATCGATACTGCATGCGTCAGCGTGGCATGCGGACCATTGCGCAGGCCTTCGTATTTCGTAGTCGACTTGCGCGAGAAATTCTGTACCCAGCCCAGGTCAAGAAACGGAGGAGGAGGGGTGTCGAGGTCGAACTGCCCCTGCGCGGCCGGATCGAACGCGACACAAAAGTCCCGCTGGTGCGGTCGATCGGCGCCACATAGGCGCGGACACCATGGCTCAGTGGCGTCATCTGCGAGCGTTTAGCAAACATGTCTACACTCATTGCTGGTTCACCTCCGGATAAAAGAACACCGTCACCTGGGCTTGCCTCCCTACCTGCTTCGCTTCTACCTTCAGTGGCTCCAGATTAGGTGATCGACCAGAAGATGTACGACCCGAGATCGACGGGCGAGCCGCTGGAATAATCGTTCTTGTGGGCTTGCGCAGGCGCGCAGATCGGCCAGCAGATCCGCATCCAGCGCAGCCAGCTCCCGCCCGCGATCGACTCCTCCACTGTCAGACTGGCCAAACTGGTGTAGCTGATCGTGCAAACCATCGCCGTCAGCGTGCTCGTCGCCGGCTGTACCGCGCTTGCGCCACCCCAGTCGAGGTAGAATGCCTCGTCCTGCCGAGGCGGCGAAATGGGCGGCTCATTCTCAATGACCACGATTGCCGGCCGGGTTGCGCCATCAATCACCATGGTGAGGTTGGGATCAACCTGCACCAGTCGATCGCGCAGGGTGACATAAAACGTGTCTTTGGTTGCTTGCATGGCCTACTCCGAAGTAAAAACGCGATAGAGATAATCCGAGCCTGCATACTCATCAACCAGTACGCTGTCAATGTGCAGCACCTTGTCGCCATATACCAACCCGACAGCGGTTAGCAGCCAGTCCGCGACGTCCGTGACGTTGTACTGGCTCACCGCCTGCTGCACCGAACCGGCCGACAGCCTGATCTCGTAACGTGCCGTCGGTTCGTGAGCGGCTGACACCGCCAGCACCACCGCCGGCGATAGAGGCACGTCCTCCACTGTGGGGGCAGTGATTCCGAGCTGGCTGTTGGTATCGCCGGGGCTGGGCTCGGCGATACGAAGCGACACCTGGGTGGCTCCCAGTGAGCTCACCAGGCTGTCGGCCATGCGCTGCGCCATGTACTGCTGCCCATCGATTTGCGGTGCGGAGAAATGCGGATTTTCCATCTCAGGCCGCCTTCTGCGCCAGGTAAGGCGCGAGATAGCTCTTCACCGTCTGGTCCAGCAGCGTGTCGGCGAAGTATTCCAGATGCATGGTGCTGAGCGTGCTGGTATGAACGTTGAGCGCGGGCGTCGCTTGAGCATTGCGCACGATCTGCGCGCAGGCGAACTTCACCGGATCGGGAATCGTCGCAAAACCGGCGGTATAGGTAACTTCCATCTCCTGAAAAGCCAGTCCCAGCGGATTCGGCAACCAGGAAACTTCTCCCGTGTCGCTGAAGTAATCCATGCTGGTCACATCCAGGTCGACCCATGTTCCCGGCAGGGCAAACACCAGTGACACATCGTTGGCGATGTCCCACAATGAGGTATCCTCTCCCCGTCGCGGCGGAGCATAACGGCCACGCGCGGAAATCAGCGGCGATTGGTTTTGCCCGTTGATGGCCAGCGGCAGATACGTCAGGCGAACGCAGTTGCGTCCTGGGACCAACCGCATGCGCTCTATAAATTGCGAAACGCCCAGGGTCAAGCGGCGGCAATAGGCATCGATCAGTGAGGAAGCCGCTCCCACCCATGACACCGGCGTCGCCGCTTCCAGCCCGTAGTTTTCGTATTCGGCAGGATCTAAATAGTTCATGACACTTCCATTCCTCGATTGCTGAAAGCAGCAAATAGGGGCGGAGTTCGCCGCCCCTTCGCACCAGGCTGGAGTCCGCGCCGTTGGGATACAGGGATGGTTAGCAACCTGGTTCAGCGGCGCAGCGCTTCGTCATCCTTAACGGTTGACGACCACCTTGTAGTGCGCGTAGCTGGCGCCTTTGACCACGACGCCGCCAAATTTCACCACCACCATCTGCGACGCCAGCGTGCTGGGCGTGCCCAACTGGAAGACGCGTGGCTTCGGCTCGGTCAGCCAGTGGTACTCGATCATGTCTTCGCTGACGATGAACGCCGGCAGTACCGCAGTCCCGCTGCCCGGAGTTCCGGTATACGGAATCGACCAGTCAGGAATCAGCGGCAGCTCCCCCGCCTGCGTGGAGAGCGTCTTCACCCGAAGTCCGCCCACCACGTCGGCGGTGGAAAGCACTACGTTGAACTGCGCCTTCAACTCGCGGTCGATCAGGTCGAGCAGTACCGGATTGGAGTAAATCGCGGTGGGCCGCACCTCGTAGTTGGAGTTGGCCACCATCTGCGCGATGGTCGACTTGATGTTGTCGACAATCGGCTCCGCCGTGGTGAATCGTGGTTACGTTGCCGCCATCGTTGATCTGGTTCATCACGCCGTAGTACTGCGGCGTGGTCGGATTCGACAACGAAGTGTCGTTGCCCTGCCACAGGTTGACGTCGTGCGTGCGCATCAGGCCTTCGACGGAGTCGGCAAGGTCCTTCGCCTGGAGGTAAGCGAACTGGCTCTGCTGCGTTCCCACCTCGATGTCGAACAAGTTGTAGTTGATCTGTGACACCAGACACTTCAACGGCACGCAGCGTTCCGCGCGCGTAGGCGTGACCAGCGTCGGCAGGATGTTGCGCGGGTCGACGAAGCCCTGCGTCGCGCTGGGAGAAGGGATGGCCGTCTCTTCGAAGAAGCGCGAAGGATGGCCCGTTGCCGGTACCTGCTTGATGCGCTGCCCGAAGACGCCGCGGCGCATGCAAATGTCGGTGATTTCGGTCTGGTAGCGGTCGATCTCGATCGCGCCCGGTCCCATGAAATCAGCTGCTGACTGCAAATTGACGAATTGTGCTCTCATATTGTCCTTTCGAAAGGAAATGGCGACCCGAGAGCCGCCATTCGTGAAATTAGTTTGTAATTTGCGAAACTCTTAGCCTGTCATCCTGAGCGAAGCGAAGGACCTGCTTTTTGCCTGTCACCCACGATGCTTGTCATCCTGAGCGAAGCGAAGACCCGCTGTTACTGACAGCCGAACTCCTAACTCAGTATTCCCGCTCTTGCCAGTTCGGCCTTCACTGCAATGCGCTGCTCGATGCTCAGCCCCGCCAGCGCCTTTTCCATCACCGGCGCCTCGATCAGGGCGTCGCCTTCTATTCCCTCTTTGGCTAGCAGCGTGGTCACCAGCGGAGAAATCGTCTTGCGCCGGGCGCGTGCTGCCTGCGCCTGCAAATCGTGATTCGCCTTCTCCAGCTCTGCCATCTTTCCGCTGCCAGGCTGCGGAGTCGTCTCGTCCTTGTCGACCGCCGCCACGATGTGGTCGATCTTGGCGTGCAGCGACTCAAACTGCGCGTTGATGTTGACCAGCGCGTTGGCCAGCGATTGTGTCGCCTGCGCCAGGCGGTCGGTCGTGGTCGGTTCCTGCCCTTCCGAAGCGTCCGGAGTGGTTGCATTCGTTTCTGGATCCATTTGCTTGTCTCCCACAATGTCAGATTGGTTTGTTTGGTTGTTCTTAGCTTGCACAGGCGGCTAGCCGGTCGTGCGCCGGCGTCCGCGCAACGTCGTCAACTACCAGCCAGGTGTCCGGGTACGCGGCCTTGTCGCGCCGCAGCACCGCCGCGCCGGTGAACGTAAACTTGGTGATGGTCCAGACCGGCGCTTCAACATCCGGCACCCAGGCATTCGTGATTTCGTACGACATGCCAAGCACGCCCTTGCCCGCCCGAATCTCCTGCATCACTTCCGGAAAATCGCGCGCGTACAGAAAGCCGCCGACGCTGAGTTGTCCGGTGGATGCGTTCGCCGCGATGGAGTGAATCTCGGCGTCAGTGATGATGCCGATCTTGCGTTGCGCATCGTGTCCGTCCATGGCCGGCGAGTAGTCCAGCGCCATGCCCAGCAGCGAAGGCAGGGCAGCCTCCGTCGCCGCGCGACTCAATGTCACACGGTGTCCACGCGCTCCCGACGGCGACCGTTGCGACGGCACACCCACCAGGGTCAGCATCCCGCGAAATGGCAGGCGGTTGGGATGCTCGGCCACTTCCGGCATAGCCAGCGCCATGGCTTCCAGTTGCAATTTCATATAGAACTCCTGTCCTCTAGAACTCCGGTCCTCTTCGATTTGTCATCCCGAGCGTAGCGAGGGACCTGCAGTTGTTTTGCTCCGCGCGGCAGTGAGGTCATCTGGCTCTTAGCCGTAGCTTTTTCGCTAGTTGCTGATTACCGCTCTCTCACTGCAGCTCCGGCGCGTCACTTACCCCATCGCTCTTCTCGGGCAGCGGTGGCAGGCCGCGCATGCGGCGAACTTCATTCACCGTCAGGACCCCGCAGCCGATCAGCGTCTGCTGAATCTGCGCCTGCTCCAGTTCGTTCGGAGCATCGACGTCGGTGAAGACAAATTCCAGATCGCCCCACCCCAGCCGTTTGGCGATCACATCGCGCGTCAGATGCTCGGCCAACAACCGCGCGACCGGCACCACCGCGGTGCGAAATGCGTCGTCATACTGTGTGGTAGCTGTGTTCCGATTCACGTCGCGTTCCAGCCCCAGCAACATCGGCGGAAGATCGAAAGCATCCGCGATCATGCGAATCAGGAACTCCTGCCATTCCAGCCGCAGGTCGGCATCCGTTCCTAGCCCGAAGCGCAGCACCTCCGGCTTGCTATCGACCGACAGGATCGGCACCTTGCCGGTGCCTTCAATCTCGTCCTGCCACCAGCGAATCAGCCGCTCGTGATGTTGTGGACTCAGGTTCTGCACCCAGAGCGCGTATTGCACCACCGTGTTGCTCGCCATGCGAGAGGCGTAGCGATGTGCGCTGAGAAATTCGTGGATGGTCTCGAACGCCACCTCGAGTTTGCCCAGGCCGAACGGCGTGTATGTCCGGGGATTCAGCCGGATGTACGACAGCTCTTCATCGGCCAGCGTGATTTCCGAATCGGCGAAGAACTTGCCCGTCGACTGCACATAGCGCGGCGAGGTTGGATTCCCATCCCAGTCGGTGCGGATGCGAATACTCGCGCCATCGACCGGCCACAATGTCAGAGGTCGCTGCGCCTCGGCTGTCAGGTCGAGCTCGATCGCGCCGAAGCCCCCCACCAACACGTCTTCCAGCACCTGCTCGATCAGCGAGCGGAACGAATCTTCCGGATTCGGTTGCTCGAAGTTTTCTGTCAGAAGCGCTATCCGCTCCGCCGCGTCTGGCAGCGCGTCCAGTGACTTGCCTTGTCGCGGCTGAATCCGCCAATGCATGCCCGCAATGCGATCTTTTATGGTGTTGATCGCCTTGCGCGCGATGGGCGTTTCCGCAAACCGCCGCAGATTTACCGGCGAAGGTTTGGGCATGACCCCGGCACGCAATAGCGTGGGTGCCCCCGGAGTCAATATGGAAGGCAACGGCACCGTCCGTCGCGCGGATTCGGTTGATGTGGTGGAGCTGGCCTTCAGGCCAGCGGCGGCGTCGCTTGCTCGGGTAGAGCGGCGCTTCAGCGCCGCCTTCCCGCCGGTTAAATATGAAATGGGCTTTAGCCCCTGCCGGGCCGACTGCCACATTGTGGTACCACTGAGGCGGACCTCTCCCAGGCGGCGCAGCGCGCCGCGAAAACTCTCTTGCATGTTCATAGGTTTTTGCCTTGAAATAGAAAAACGCTCCCGAGGGAGCGCCGATTCTTTGAAGGGGCACGCCTTCAGGCGTGCCGTGAAGACCTTTCCGTAGAGATTGTCATCCTGAGGCGGCTTTTAGCCGCCGAAGGACCTGCTTTTCGGCACACCTCGGTACTCGGCTTCTTGCTACAACCCCATCTCGACCCTCACCCGCTCTGCGATCGCAGGCATTTCCGCTACCCGCGCAAGCTGAATTTCGCTCTCGGCCAGCGTCGCCAGAGCGAACCCTATCGATGTATCGTTCACATCCAACCCGTCCTCGACAATAGCCGTCAGATCGCTCTCCAGATGGCTCTTTACCTTAAGCCCTTGCTTTATTTCCGTGTAGCTGAAGGCCAGCGCCTTGGCTGCATTCACCTGCGCCGAGCCAACTTGCTCCGCCAGCGACAGCGCGTGGAACATATGCAGTACGCCATTTGGCTGATATCCGCAATCCACCTTGAACGGATCGCCCGGCCGCGTGAACTTCTCGGCTGCAATGTCTTTTTGCATGAGCGCCCAGACACCCGCCTCTTCAAAGGTCCCGCGCATCGCGTTATAAATTGCCATTCGTCCGCGCGCCCCGCGCTCCTGCTTGCCGCGCGCCGGCGATTCCAGATACGCCCCGGCCAGCACGCCGATTTCAGCTTCCGGCGACTCCGTCAGCACTCCCGTCGCAGGCGTCATCTGCAACGTTCCCGCCCAGCTCGTCTCGATCTGCTCGAGCAGCCAGTCGCGACGTGACATCGGCGCTTTATAATTGACGATCTCGGGTACACGCGACTTCAGTTTGCCACGCAAATCCTGCTCCAGCGCCTCGAGCAACCCGATGTCCACGTCAGGATCTATGCACCGTACCCGCCGCCAGTCCCGCGTCAGCCGCAAGTCCGTAAACTCTCCCTCGCCCGTCTCCAGCAGCACCACGCCGATGTTGACGAACTCGCCCTTCACCACGTCGGGCACGTAGCGGAGAACGTAGAACTCGCATTGTCGTAAGTTAGCCATCAGCTATCAGCTATCAGCTCTCAGCTCGGAACCCAGGTACCGGATCTCAGAGCTTACAGATTTCATTATTGCTCCGTGTCCTCCGTGTCCTCCGTGGTTCAATTCTTCTCTTCTCTCCGTGCCTCTGTGTCTCTGTGGTCAGCACCTAATTCACCACCTCACACCAATTCGGGAACGGATTCCTACTCGAGTTCTTGAACGACAGAATCAGCTCGCGCACCCGGCCGCGCCGCTCCAGCAGCTTGGTAAAAAGCTGTTGTATCGCATCCACATCCGAGCCATACCACTCCGGCGGAATCTCGTCTGCCAGCGGCCACAGCGAACTCTCAGGAAAGTTTTCAATCTTGCTTAGCCACGGCTCGAAGCTGTCCCACCCTGTGATACATGCATAAACGTCATTGCGTCCGAACACGCCTCGCAATGGCGCGTCCGGGAAATTCCATTCCCCGGCATTGAAGCAATAGCCCTGGTCGATAAACGACGCCGTGAACTTCCTCTCCCGTGGCTTCTTCCAGAACGCGGCCTGCCGGCCATTGGCGTTGCATGTCCATTTATCCAGCACCAGCGCTCCTGCAAAATCGCGAAGGTTGCGAACTGTCGCAATCATCGTCTCCGGCAGATAGTCATAGACCTGCCCTTCCATGGGCGAGATCACATACTGCGATCCAAACGACAGGCCCGCGGTAAAGAGCATTCTGTGCCCGCATAGCTCAATGCGCAGCTCCGGCGTGTGCTCCACCAGCCAGGGATCGACATCCACCACCGATACCCCCGGCATGGGCAAGCCGATCAGCCTTCCCAGCCGCGTACCCAGCCAATCGTTGGCCAGCACCCGCGTGTGCTGTGGATTGTTCTGGAACTTCACCACGTAATAATGACCGTCGTCACAGCGCATCAGGTGGCTTTGCGCGCCCCCGCGCATCCGGCGAACATGTTGTACCGCTTGTACTGCCAATGCCTCTCCTTAACTCAAACCGACTGCGGGTGCGCCATTCGGATCGGCTGCCCCATTCGGATCGGGTGCCCCATTCAAGCCATCATTTGGCTTGAGTGGGACTGCTCTCAGACGACGGGGCGAATTCACTCGGCCGATACAGTCCCCTGTTGAGACCCGCTCTCGTCCTTTCAGAATCCGCCCGCAACGGCCATCGCGGCCGTACATCACGGCCATCGCCTCCGCGTCGCCGGTGCACCTGACCTCATCGATGTGCCCCCAGAGCCTGCCCTGAGCTTGTCGAAGAGTTCGCCCTGTTTTGGGGCTAACCTGGCGACCAACCTGTGACGCGCGACCGTTGCGAGATTCCGAAACTCGATGCTAAACATTTCGTCATCTCATCCATCATGGCGCGCGTCACAGAGCTTTGTGACGTACGCAGCCTCCAGTCTCCAGCTAGCAACCAAAGGCAGCGCGTCTCGCCGTTCGCTCTCTTGGCATTTAACTAATTGCTAATCGCTGATTACTAATTACTGTTTCATCCCAGCGAGCCCATACTGACGCTGGTCGGCTTGCGTTTCGTATTCGGCGCCGTGTCGGCGCGCACCGCCAGAGCCACTGCCATTGCCATCACCAGGTCGTCGTGCGTGCCATTGGCGGCCGACACGCTTCCATCGGGATGCCGCACAAAGGTTCGGCACTCTTCCAGAAGCCGCGTGCTGCTGAATAGGAATGGCGCATTGGTGAGCGTTGCCGCAAAGGTTTCCAGCATGCGCGGCCGGCTGGCGACCGAGGTCAACCAACCTGGCTTGTTCCCCTGGTAGTACACGTTGTTGCGTCCCTCGTTCATCGTCAGCGACGCCAGCACCCCGTGGCCATGATTGTTGCGCTCCACGGCAATCAGCGCGTCATTGTATTCGCGCGCGATCAGTGCGACCCGAGCCGCTAAATCCGCCGGCGCGAAGTGCCCTTGCAACTCGGCACACTGCATGCCGCTGCCGCGCTCGATCACTTGGGCGCAGGCGTAATCACCTTCGCTGCCGCCGCCCGATGGGTCGACTCCGATGATGTACTGCTTCGGCTCCGCTCCGTTATCGCCGGTAATCGGCGGGAAGAACACCAGCAGGCTGGCCTTGTCCCGCTGCTCGATCACGCTGCGAGGCTCGCGCATGCGCCGGTCGATGATCTCAACATCGAACACGCAATCACCCGAAGCCGTGAAGCAGCTCTCGGGATCTTCCGCGTATTCCTCCGCCATCCGCGAGCCGAAATTTGCCCGCATCTCGCGGCGGAAGGCGATCTGGCCCGCATCAAGGCCGTACTTTCCGATCAGCTCTCGTTCGCCTTCGGTAAAGTCGATGAGCTTCACCGGGCGGCGATAGCTGGGCTCCCACCACCAGGGGAAGAAGTGCCGCGTGTAGCCGGTTTGCCGTGCTCGCAGCCACTCGTCATAAAAGCAACCGCACGCTCCGTTCGGCGTCGACTCCAAAACGATCTCGCCATCCGGCGGCACCGCTGCGCGCAACGACGCCAGCGTGCCTGCTGCATCCCGGGGCCAACGGGCCACCTCCGAACAATGCAAGTTCTGGATGGTGAGCCCGCGGCCGGCATTCGGGTCGGCAGCCGTCTCCACGCGATATTCAGAATCGAGACATGGAAAAACGATCTGCCGAACGTTGGCGCGCGATGTACGTAGCGCGCCCTTGCGCAACGGTGCGGGCAGGTTCTCCACGAACCGGTGCACGATGCGAAAAATCTCTTCTGCGGATTGCTGGTCGTGCGCCACTTGCACGCTCAGCGTTCCCGGATGCGTAACGGTATGAATGAAAAATCGCGCCGCCACATAGGTCGTCACGCCCAATTGGCGCGCCTTCAGAACAATGTTGCGCTTGCTGCAATGCTCTCCGTACTCCTTCTGGGTGCGGTTGAGAAAAAACGGCCGCAACTTACCGCGCTTGTCGCGGACACGCAAGAAGGTCGCCATTGTGATTTCGCGAACTGTATCAACGAATCCCGTCTCTTTAGCTACCCGTATGTGTTTCGGGATAATCGCCAGTTCACGGTCGAGATTCAACCCTGTCTGCACCAGCCACGCGAAACCTTCGCTCGGGTCCGCACCCAGCTCCTTTGTCCGATCAAAAGTTTCCTCGTGTTCTTCCAGTGCTTGTACGAGTGCCTGTTTGTCTGCTTCATCGATATCAACAATGCTGCTGGTACCCACGCCTCTCACCCCCTGGAAAATAAAAAGGCCGGCGATATGCTCGCCAGCCTGTTTAGCGCGTCCGTCTGCCCGCTATGCCACACTGTGGCATACGAGGGTCGGCATCCGATCGCGCCGCCTCACCCTGTTCTTGTACCCGTATTAGTTCTTGTTAGCAGATCCTCCGGTTCGTTCTGGTCAATTACTAATGGCTAATTGCTGCTTTATTGAATCGTCGTGCAATAGAACGTCTTGGGCGTAATAGTTTCCGCGCTGGTCGCGTTGAAGGTTAGCTTCAGTGTATCCGCATTCGCCAGGTTCTCTGACGCTGTCAGACCAACCTGCGGACCAGATTGAATCGTCGTGCCGGCCAAAAGCGCGCTCGCATTCGCGACCTCACTCGACAGGGAACTCGGGGTAAAGATCTCAAGATCGCCCGTCCAATTGGTACTTCCGGAGGTCACCGACTGCGTCGCCAGCGTGGTCGAGCCCCAGTGTCCATTTGAAGGTAATGCTGTTGCTCGTCGAGAGCTTGGTAAACCGCGCATTGCACTTGATGCCGCTGCCCACCGACACGGTTCCCGCCGGAATCGTCACGCTAAACACATTCTGGTCGGCGCCATTTCCCACGACGCCACTTTGCGGCCCAACCATCGTTCCGCTCACCAGATGCATCCCCGGCGCACACGACGATCCCAGGGCGCAGGGCACGCCGTTCACCGTTGTCGAGGCATTCGACGCCGCCTTGCCGTTGAGAGCAGCTTGCAGGTCGGTCTGATTGGCGAGCGTTCCCGTAATCGATCCCCAAACCGCGCTACCGCTTCCGGTTGTCAGGGCCGTCCACGCCGTGCCGGTGTAATAGCACATCACGCGACTCGAACCGTGTCCCGCCGTACAATCTGACGAGCCAACGCCATCGCTCACCCAGGCTAAGTGATCCCACACCGTAAGACCCGGTAGTGCAAGCGACCGTGTAGGTTCCCAGGGTGAATACCAGCGCATCTACATTCGACGCCGTATACATGGTTCCAGCGGCAACTGACCGAGCCGCTCTTCTGGCATACGCTCAGCGAATTGCCCAGGTTCTTCTCCGTGGTATCACCCGCATTCCACGCCGGAACCAGGTCCCACTTTGTGGTATCGTAAGCCGTTCCCGTGAAGCGATATCCCGCCCGCGCCATCACCTCTGGTGTCGCGCCGTAATTCGTGCGATTCTGGCCGGCCAGCTCAACTCCGCCTGTCATGATGCTTTGCCCATCGCCATTACCTAGCGACGCAACCATCGTGGCATTTCCGGTGGTCGCATAGAAGATCGGCGTCAGCGAGCTCGACCCGCCCATAACGCCCGTCCCCGGCGTCAGGGTGAATGCCTGGTTGGCGAACAGGATGCCGTTGGGCTCGTAGTAGAACGGCTGCTTCGAATTCGTGCTGGTCGCCGGAACCACCACGCTACGGATGGTGTCATTCAACAGGTTGGTGTATCCGGTAACGTAGAAGCCTTCCATCTCCAGGATGCCGCCGCCCGAGCCGATCACCTTGGCGACCGCATTCTGCGCGGTTCCAAAGGCATATCCGCCAGTGATGTGCACGTGCGTGTTGAGCCCCGCCATGGTGTCGAGCAGCACCACCGGATCGTGCGCGCTGCCATTGGAGCAGATGGTCGATTCCGCCTCCGACTTCAGCCCGGTAATCAGCAGCGTCCCGGCCGCGTTCTCTTGCACGGATACCAGCGACCCGGCATTGCAGTCGCCGCTCAGGCCGTTGATTTTGCCTACGCCCGAAAGATTGGTGAATCGTACCCCGCTGCCGTTCCGCGAACGGCTGGTGCTCACGTTTCCGATGTCTGACTGTGTGGCAGCTGCGCCCACGAACTCCACGTTGTTGCTGAAGCAGTTCTTCACCAGCAGGTCGCGCACCTTCGACGTTTCGCCCATGTTCTCCACATGGACGCACTCGCCGGCGCTCTGGTTCGTGCCGTCGACGTTCAGGTTCTCGATCGAGCCCCAGTGCCACCACTGCACCCCTGCGCCGGTACCGGTTCCTACGCTGGTGGTGGCGATGATGTCATTGGCAAAGCCGGTCGCGACCGTGATGGTCGTTCCATGATTCGAAGACGTGCCGCCGCCCGCCAGGTGTGCGCCCTGCTCGACGATGATCGCGGCCGTAACATTGTTGTTGCCGTTGTTGTGCGTTACCGGCGAGGTAAACGAATAGGGCACCGGCGCAAGCCGAACTGTCACCGAGTCAGGAATGTAGAAGCCCGGGCCACTATAAGCGGCAGTACGATCGTCAATCACCGCCCCCGCCACTGTTCCCGTTCCATACGCCGCATTAATTGCCGCCTGAATGCTGGGATACTTGCTGACGAAGTAGGCGTGGCCCGGGATGTCTCTCGCTGTCAGATCACCTGCAACCGCAACGCTGTTGGCGTTCACCGGAGCCGCGACGTTGAATGATCCGCCATTGTCAGAGGTCAGTGTGACATCATTGCTTGTGTCATATCCGAAGTGGAAGGTCCGCGTGCCATCCCCGCCATACCAGCCGAGGTATCCGGGATGGGTCGCGTCGCCAGAGGTCAAAGTGATATAGCCATGCCCGGGCGCCTGATCCCAGCCGAACAGTGTCGGCGACGTCGCATTATTCGAAGCGACCAGGTACTTACCTGAGATGGCGCAGTCATTCCAAGTCGCGCAATCAATGTTGCCTTCGACATGCAGATCGTGTGTAGAATCTCGCGTCGGTGGAAAGTAGCCGGTTGTGGCCTGCCCCGCGTCGGTGAAGACGTAAGGGTGTGGATAGCCGTCCCGCGAGGGCCCCTGGCACGGTAGGTTGGTGGCCACCGCGTGCGAAGTGTCGCCCTTCAGGATGTCCCAGCTGGCGAAGAACGGGACGCAGTAGAGACTGATGTTGTTGTTCGGCGAAGCGGCGCCGTTGGTGATCGTAAAGGGACCCAGGGGCGGAAATGTTCCAGTGCCATAGTCGTGTACCACAACGTAGTAGGTATATGGAGTTGAGCCGCTGGCGTTGGCGGTCGCGGTGACGTTAAGCGTCGCCCGCGAAAGCGTATCGACAACCGTGCGACCGAACAGGTATGTTCCTCCCGACATGTTCATGCCCCGCTGTCCCCATAGGCGACCGCCGAAGATGCCGCTCGACGTTGTGTTGTCGTCGGGACTGTTAACAAATACTCCGGCCAGACTCTGTAGCGTCGTGTTGCCCCAAGAGCCGTCGTCGATCCAGTCGCAGCCAGTCTTCTCTAGGCACGAAGTGATACCTGAGAGCACGCCCTCCTGCAGGTGGTTTGGGTCATTCACCACGTAGTTCACTGGATCGCAGTACGACACTGTAGGACCATCGCAGCGCGCCATAATAGCGTCGCTGTAACCGATGCCCGGCTGGTTGTAGTGGACGATGTTCTTCAATGTTCCGTGTCCTGCTACCAGTTGCGCATAAGTAAACCCCTGAGGATCAAAACAGGCACCTCCTGCCGCTGAAGTTGGAAGTGAATATGCACTGTTGGAATCCACAAAGCGCAGATCGATGCCTGCGCCGCTTCCGGTGCCGCCGCTGTGCGTCATGGTGCAGGTTCCCGGGCCGGGATCGGGCAACTGGAAGCTGTTGATTCTTCCCAGAGCCGGGATGCCCCCTACATAGTTCCACGCTGTAAGCGGCACTGGAATATCGAGCCAGCCCTGCGGCACGAACGGCGCCTGGAACCACGGCATGTATTTGGCCATCGTTATCTTTGTGCTGCCATCCCGCGCCAGGATGTCGAAGTTGAGCTGCCCACTTCCGTCGACCCATGTCTTGAGGGCGTTGAAGGTGGCGTCGCCCGCAGCCCCTGCCGAGGCTGAAATCGACGAGCCGATGATCGTGTTGGGAGTTCCTGTGCCGATCGGAGGCGGCGACGACAGATTCGCCTGGCCCGCGTTGGCATCCACATACTCCTTGTTCGCCACGTCAGTCGGATTGGCAGGATTCGGAACGGCGGGCGATGTTACAAACGTCTTCACCCCGCCCACCGTCTGACTGTCGTTGGTGTGCACGTAAACCGAATCCGCCACATCGCGGGTAAGAAACTGCGCCGCCTGCGTGGTTGGCACCAGCTTCGCCCGAACCGCGGAAATCGTAGTGTTGTCGGTCGCGGGAACCGCCCAGTATTCCTGCTTATTACTGGAGTCGCCCAGTTGGTATACCACAGTGTAGTACACGCCTGTGGGAGTACTTCCGGTAGTCGGAGCCAAGCTGGCGGTGAATAACCCGTCAGCCCCGAGTTGCACTGCCAGTGATCCCGCTGCGACCACATTCTGTGTCGCCGTGGTGAACGCCGGCCACGAGATGAGCAGCGTTCCCTGTGCCTTCGATCCATTGGCGTAATACACCGTGTCGGTGATCGTGGTCAGCTTCAGGCTGTTGTCGAAGTACGCATGCAGCGGCCTTGGCAACCCTGTGGCAAGAGCAGGGTTTACTGACAACTGACCACCGACAACTGACAACTGGTGTACGCCCCCGGCAGACGAAGCCGCTGGAGGACTAATTCCGGCTCCGTCTGCCGCTATCGCTCGCGGCGTCACCCACGCGAGCCACACAATCAGGACAACAAAAAACCGCCCAACTGGGCGGCTGATGGTATGCATGTCTTGGTCTCCTCGTAAATCTGAAAATGAGCGACTGTTAATGGTAACGAGTAATTAGTGATTAGCAATTAGCAACTAGCTGTCAGCTGTCAGCCCATCAAAGCAGGTCACGGTACTGCTTGCTGATGCCTGATACCTGATACCTTGCATACCTATGCCTGACATCTGATGCCCGACACCTGATACCCAAAACTGAAAGCTGATGGCTGACAGCTGACAGCTGATGGCTATTTTCCCGTCACCTCATAACTCTTCATAAACTCTTCGACACTCTCGACATATACCTGGGCGAAATCGGCCACCGGCCGTTGCGTCTCGATAATCTCGATCGCATCTTGCAGCGGCCATCCCATGGCGCGCATCACTGCCAGTGTCATCATCGGCGCCCGATGCACTCCGGCAGCGCAATGGATGAACACCTTCGCCTCGGGATCTTGCAGCGCCTCCAGCGCAAAATCGACCCCGCGTTGCAGCAGCGCCGGCGGCTTCGGCCGGAAGTCGTCGTCCGTCGGGTTCCACAACACCTTCAGCCCGTAGGGTTCGGCCAGGTTGGTATCGTCGAACTCAATCTGCATGTCCACGATATGCGTGACCCCGGCGCGAACTACCTCGATCATCTTGTCGTCGTTCCAGATGCCGCCTCCTACCGCAATGCGGTCGGTCACCCAGGTCATGTCCATGCGGCGCGTCGCTCCTCGGCCCGGTTCGGCCCTGGATTCGATTGTACCGTGTGAACTTGGCGCCGCCCGGTTGGTAGGCTCTCCTCCATCAGCCATCAGCCTACTGCCTTCAGCCATCAGCTCTCAGCCATCAGCTGTCGCTCTCAGCTGAGAGGCAAATGCTCTTTATGTCTTGTCATCCTGAGCAAAGCGAAGGACCTGATTGTCGCGGCCCCGAAAGATTTTTTCCTTATGACTTAGAGCACCCGAGGAACTGCTTGTTTGCCTGGACAGTCTCTTGTGGCAAATCTCCACTCTCATATGGGTTGGTCTGTTGTGCTCAACTACTTAGGGCAGTGCAACACTGCTCGCCTCCGCCACCACTTCCACATCTTCCACCGGCTTAGGCGGCTTCAGCTTCGGAGGCGTGATGCCCAGCTTCTTGTAGAACGACAGCACCGCCTTGGTCGGATCGTTGTCATCTTTGGCTTCGCCCGCGCTGGCTGACTTGGCCGCTTTCGAAGACGCCTCCGTGGCGGCCGGGAGCTGGTTGATTCCCGCGAAGTCGAACAGAAATTTCGCTATCGCAGAATTACCGTTCTGGGCCAGCTTGATGTTCTCCTGCGTAATCTTGTCCAGATGGGCAAACACCGCTCGCCGGCTCTGCTCGACGGCTTTCTGCCGGTTCTCCAGGCGTTTGAATATCGTGTAGGGAGGTTTCGGCGGCTTCGCCCGCTTTACCGACTTCTTCGATTTCTGGGCCTCGGCTGGCTCGTCCCCGCCGGCCAGATCCACCGACGCAGCTGTCTTACTGCTCGATGGGCGCTTTCCATCCGCCCTCTTGCCGGGTGCTGCTTTGCTCGTCGCCATCTTCCGCTCCTGCCGTAGGAAACTTTGTGCCCTGGATTCGCCTTTGTTCGGAGCTACCGGGGATCGCAGACAAAAAAGCCCGGCACTTGGCCGGGCCGGAACATGTCATATAAAAACGTAAAAACGAAAACCCAGCTTTCGCCGGGTTCGATAACGGGAAGCTGTACTATCCGCTGTCCCGATTTGCAACTCTAGTTTCACTATAGCACACAGAGCAGGAAATCTTTACTAATTGCGAAGTTTATATTTCCATTAACTACTATAGTTTACGCGGAAGTGTTGCGTTTCTCCTAGTTGACACGTAAAAACTACATTGCTGGCTTTTGGTCAGTAGTGATACTGCTGAGTCGTTCCCACTTCGGGAATCGCGCTACCGTGTACCTTCCCGTGGTGAATTCTTCTTCCCCGCCATGCGACAATCGGTTGCAGTCACAAGATCATGCGGCTTAGCTCTTCTGGCCAAAAGCTAAAAGCCAACAGCCAAAAGCAGTTACCAGGAGGTACCTCGCACATGCGCCAAGTCATTGCCACCGATAATGCTCCCCGGGCCATCGGCCCCTACTCGCAGGCCATCAAGGCCAACGGATTCATCTTCGTCTCCGGCCAGATCGCCTTCGATCCCGCGACCCAGCAGATCATCGACGGCGACGTTGCCGCCCAGGCCGACCGCGTGCTGCAGAACCTGTCGGCCATCCTGACCGCTGCCGGAAGTTCGCTGGCGCAGGTGGTGAAGACCACGGTGTTCCTCAAGTACATGGACAACTTCGGCGCCATGAACGAGGTGTACGCCCGCTACTTCGGCGATGCTCCGCCCGCCCGCTCGACCGTCGCCGCCGCCGGCCTTCCCCGCGACGTGCTGGTCGAGATCGACGTCATCGCGCTGGGGTAGCAAGAGCAACGAGCCTTAGCAATTAGCAGTTAGCAACTGGCAATTAGCAGTGAGCAATTAGCAATCAATTAGTAATTAGTAATTGTAATTGCAATTAGCAAACAGCAACTAGCAACTAGCAATTAGCAAACAGCAATTAGCAAACAGCAATCAGCAATCAGCTAAACCAAACTCGACTGTCATCCTGAGCGCAGCGAAGGACCTGCTTTCGCGCCCGCACGGCGAAGGTTTTCGATCTGGTGGAGCTCCCATCTTCCAGACGTTCTGAAGCATACATTCGCGACTTTCGAATGTATGGGATTGACTGCGGCACACATGCCCGCGCAATTCCGTTTACACTCAAAGTTTCCTCATGTCGAAACCCATTCGCATCATCGGAGCCGGTCTCGCCGGATCGGAAGCGGCGTGGCAATGCGCTCGTCGCGGATTGAGCGTTGATTTATACGAGATGCGGCCGGTGCGTTCGACGCCTGCGCATCAGACAGCGAACTTCGCCGAGCTGGTCTGCTCCAACTCACTGAAATCCGATAGCGAAAACACCGCCCCGTGGCTGCTCAAAGAAGAAATGCGCCGCGCCGGATCTTTGCTGATGCAGATCGCGCAACAAACCGCCGTCCCCGCCGGACACGCCCTCGCCGTCGATCGCGAGAAGTTCTCCGAAGCTGTGACAGAAGCGATCAACCGCGAGCCGCTGATTCGCGTGGTTCGCGAAGAGGTCACGCGCATCGACGAGGACGACGGCATCACCATCGTCGCCACCGGTCCGCTGACCTCCGACGCGCTTTCACGCGAGATTCTGCGGCTGAGCACCGGTCCCAGCCCGGCCCAACCCAGCAGCGAAGCCGGTGCACCTGATACGCAGCTTTACTTCTACGATTCGATCAGCCCCATCGTTGAGGCCGACTCCATCGACATGTCGCGCGTGTACATGGCCGCGCGCTACGACAAAGGCACGGCCGACTACATCAACTGTCCCATGACGAAAGAGGAGTACGACCGATTTATCGACGCACTGCTCGAGGCGCAGTCGGTCGATGCCAAGGAATGGGAGAACCTGAACTACTTCGAAGGCTGCCTGCCCATTGAAGAGATTGCCCGCCGCGGCCGCGATACCCTGCGCTTCGGGCCGATGAAGCCGGTCGGCCTGCGCGATCCCAAGACCGGACACATGCCCTACGCTGTGGTACAGCTTCGCCAGGAGAACCTGCGCGCCGACTCCTACAACCTGGTCGGCTTTCAGAATCACCTGAAGTTTGGCGAACAGGCGCGCATTCTGCGCATGATCCCCGGACTGGAGAATGCGAAGTTTCTGCGCTATGGGCAGATTCATCGCAACACCTACATCAATGGACCAACACTGCTCGGCGAGACCTTGCAGATGAAGCAGCATGCGAATGTAATCTTCGCCGGGCAGATTTCAGGAGTCGAAGGTTACGTCGAATCAATTGCGACTGGTCTGCTGGCGGGAATGAGTGCGGCCGCGTTAGCCAACGATATCGGGCCCATCCCCCCGCCGCGCGCGACCGCGTTCGGAGCGCTGATCAACTACATTTGCCACGCCGACGCCAAACATTTCCAGCCGGCAAACATCACGTTTGATCTGCTGCTTCCGCTGGACGAAGCCACTCGCCGTCGCGTTCGCGACAAGAAGCAGCGTCATGCCATGGTGTGCGAAAGAGCGTGGGGGAATTGCAGGAATGGCTCCGGGGGCAAATCGAATCGCAGCGCCCACGGCGCTGTAGCACAGCTTAAACTCGCGTTTGCGAAAATTCGCGCCAGGGCACGACCTTGGTCGTGCCGACAAATCTAGTCTTCTCGTGTCATCCCGAGCGAAGCGAGGGATCTGCAGTTAGTTTCCCAAGCACCCATTGTCACTGCGCACAAACTGCAGGTCCTTCGCTACGCTCAGGATGACAGTCGCTTAAGGGTGCACTTAGGCGTGGATGAAGCCGCGCCCCTTCCGTGTCCTACACCCGCGCGCCCTTCCGTGTTCTACACCCGCGCGCCCTTCCGTGTTCTACACCCGCGCCAAATGCACCCCGAACCAGCGCTTGGGATCCGACCAGGTTCGCTCCAGCTTGAAACCCGACTCGCTCAAGATGTTATTCACCATCTCGTCGGTGTACTTATAGCTGTTCTCGGTGTGAATTCGCTCACCCACGCCAAAACGCACGTCCATGTCAATCGCGGGGAGGAACACCGACTGCGCCGTCGTACTTTCGAGGTAAATTTCCATTCGCGAGCAACGTTTGTTCCACAGCGCGACGTGACGAAATGCGTCGAGGTTGAAGTCGGCGTCCAGTTCGCGATTCAACCGGGCGAGGATGTTCTTGTTAAACTCGGCGGTCACCCCTTGCGCGTCATCGTAGGCGGGAAGCAGGATTTTCGAGCTTTTCGCCAGGTCTGCGCCCAGCAGCAGCGCATCGCCCGCGCGCAGCGAGCGGCGGATGCGGCGCAACATGGCAATCGCCTCCGGCGGATCGTAATTGCCGATGCTCGATCCGATAAACAGCACCAGCTTGCGCCCGCTGATGCGCGACAGCGCCGGCACGCCGCCGCTGTAGTCGGCGACCACCGGACTGACACGCAGCTGCGGAAATTGCACCGCCATCTGGCTGACGGCTTCGTTGAGCGCCGCCGACGAAACGTCGATGGGGTAGAACAGCGCCCGTGTCTGACGTTGTAAGAGTTCATCAATCAGGATGCGCGTCTTGTTGGCCGTCCCCGCGCCCAGTTCGACCAGCGTGAGCGCTGGCCCGGCGGCTTCCAGCATTTCAGCCGCATAATCCTCAAAGATGGCTCGTTCCGTGCGCGTGAGGTAGTACTCGGGCAGCTCGGTAATCTGCTCGAAGAGTGCCGATCCCACAGCGTCGTACAGCAGCTTGCAGGGTAACCGCTTGGGAGTTGCGCTCATGCCGTCGCGAACTTCGCGGGCCATCGCCGGATCGACGATGTACTGTAGTTGCTTGCTAGTTGCCATTGGCCAACCTGATCCCCATGAATTGCCAGCGCACATGGGGCGGAAAGAAGTTTCGGTAGCTGGCCCGGATATGTGAGAGCGGCGTCGCGCAGGAACCGCCGCGCAGCACCATCTGGTTACACATAAACTTGCCGTTGTATTCGCCGACCGCGCCTGCCGCCGGCTTGAATCCGGGATAGCCGAGATACGCGCTGCCCGTCCACTCCCACACATCGCCGAACATCTGGGTCAAACCATCGGGCGAATCGGCAGGCAACGGCCGCAAGACGTCCGTGTCCAGCAGATTGCCCTCGACGGCGCATTCACGCGCCGCGACCTCCCACTCGAACTCCGTCGCCAGCCGCGCTCCTGCCCAGTGCGCAAAAGCGTCGGCCTCGAAATAACTTACATGACAAACAGGAGCATCGAGCTCGACCGGCTGCAATCCTTCCATGGTGTACTGCAACCACTGGCCATCGCGCTTTTCCCAGTACAGCGGCGCGCTCCACTGATTGGCGCGAACCACATCCCAGCCTTCGGAGAGCCACAACTCTGCTTTCCGATAGCTGCCGGCTTCCATGAACTCGAGATATTCGCGATTGGTGATGAGGCGCGACGCCAACCGATAGGGCGCGAGATAAGCCTGATGCCGCGGCCCTTCGTTATCGAAGGCGAATCCCACATTGTCAGAGCCGATGGGATGCATGCCTCCGTCGAAGCGCCGCCATGTCAGTGGATCTGTGCCCCGGGTTTGGTTCACCGATCCCACATTAGCGTCCAAAGGACGGACGCGAATGTGGGCCACCCCAGGATCGCGATAGGCCGGGCGTAGCGGATTTGTCCACAGCCCATGCTTTACATCGGTGACGAGAAGCTCCTGGTGCTGCTGCTCATGGTTGATTCCGAGCAAAATCAGGTCGCGAACTTCCGGCGCTGGGTCGGTCCTGAGGAACTCAAGCATTGCGTCATCAACCGCATTGCGATAGGAGTGGACTTCCGCCAGCGATGGCCGCGACAGCGTATGCCGCAAGGCGCGCAACGGCCGGTCGCCAATGGCCTCGTAATAGGAGTTGAAGAAGTTGCGAAACTCTGGATGTGCGGGCCGATAACCGTCAAGGTTGGGGGTGAGAAGAAAGGTTTCGAAAAACCAGGTGGTGTGGGCCAGATGCCACTTCGCCGGACTGGCGTCGGGCATCGACTGCAACGCGTGGTCTTCGATGCTGAGGGGAGAACAAAGCCGCATCGAAGTCTGCCGCACTTCGCCATAGCGTTCGCCCAGGCTGGGCTCGCGGGCCGGCGCTGAGGCCCCCTCGTGGATTGTGCTGGTTACGTGCATGTGTCCTCAATTGTTTCGAAATTCAGAGTTGCTGCCGAACTGCGCTATCTTGAGATGCCTTCCACAAGATGCTTGCGCCGAAAGAAAGTCACAAAAAAGAAAAAAACAGAGGTGAGATAGTAGCACGCTACCCGAAAGTATGTTTTGAAAGGGCACGCCTTCACAGGCTGCTGAAAAACTCGACTTTGCGACGATTCGCGTCAGGGCACCCTTCGGCTTCGCTCAGGGCAGGCTAAAAGACCTTGGTCGTGCCGAAAGAGTTGCCCCAAGGATTCGGCCTCAGCCGCTGAGGTGTTCTTCCCGTATATCCAAAAACAAAATTAAGGGAATTTTCTGAGGGGCTGAAGCCCTGATTTTTGCTGTGGACTTTGCGGCACGGCTGAAGAGGCTGCTGAAAAACCCGTGGCAGTGGGAAGAAGAGCAGATCCCTCACCTCTAAAGAGGTTCGGGATGACAAAAACACGTGACTTTTGTGGCACAGCTGAAGCTGTGCCCTTGCAAAACAAGCTGGGCCCTTGCAAAACAAGCTGGGCCCTTGCAAAACAAGCTGTGCCCTTGCAAAACAGTCGCGATCGGAGTTGTTCAGCAGCCTGTGAAGCCGTGCCCCTGCAAAATCAGTTGGCTGCGCGTGCGGGCGCCGGCTCAATCGCCGGAAGCTCCTCCAAGGCGAACGCGGGCTGCTGGTATCTGCCGCGGAGGTCGTGCCAGCGCACCTCGAGTACTTCGCGGCCCATGCGCAGACCATCGCGCAGCGGGCTGATTTTGGAGCGGTGGTCGTGGGCCCACTCCACCGGAACCTCGACCGTTTTCAGCTTGAACTTCTTGGCCAGAAACAGGATCTCCGGGTCAAAGCCCCAACGCTCGATGTGCTGGCGCGGGAAGATGACGTGCGCCGCCTCGCGGGTGAAGGCCTTGAAGCCGCACTGCGTGTCTTTGAAATCGAGCCCGAGAACCATGCGCAGCCCCAGGTTGAACAGCCGGCCGTAGAGCTGCCGCAGCAGCGGCTGGCGCTCGGTTTGCAACTCGCGCTGCAGCCAGCGCGATCCAATGGCAACATCGGCGCCATCGCGAATGGCGGCGAAAAGTTTGTCGGCTTCGTAGATCGGCGATGAGAGATCGGTGTCGCTGAACAGCATCACGTCGCCGCGCGCGTGCAACATGCCGTTGCGCACGCTATAGCCTTTGCCGCGATTGCCGGGATTTTCCAGCAGCCGGATACACGGATCGACGGCGGCAAACTTGCGCACAATGTCGGCGGTGTCGTCTTTCGATCCGTCATTGACCACGATGATCTCGGCGTCAAGCCGGCGCTGCCGGACGTATTCCAGAACTTTCGGCAAGGAAGTCGCGAGCCGCTCACTCTCGTTGTAAGCGGGCAAAATGAAGCTGTAGGTTTCCATCGTCAGCAACTTAGACGCTCACGATTGTAAGCCAGTTGTAATACGTGGGCACCGAATAAAAGCGGGTGTCAGGTGTCGGGTATCAGGCGTCAGAAAAACTAGAGCTGCCAGCCACCAGCTCCCAGCTCATTGTCGCTTTTGGCTGCGGAGACGGGCGAAAGAATATGTTCGATCCGGCCAGCGCTAGAGCGCTTTCCATGCGCCCCGGCTTTTCTCCGCATAAATGCGGGAGCTTCCACCAGAAAACTTACGTCCGCATGGCCACGGTAACGCCGTCGCGCAACGGAATAACGGTGGTGTACCAGTCGGGCGAGTCGTAGAGCAGGCGGTTCAGCTCGGCGATGGCGTTGGTCGAGGCGTCGGCCGGGTCGGGCGTCAAGTCGGGATTTCCCGCCATGTAGGCCAGCTTGCCTTTCCATAACGTGTTGTCGGTGATGAACAAACCACCTTTGCGTACGCGCGCGGCAGCCATCCGTCCGGCGCGCGGATAGTCGTGCTTGTCAACATCGCAGAAGACGATGTCGAACTGTTCCTTGCGGCCTTCAAAAAAATCCAGCGCGTCGCCGACATGCACCTCGATGCGATCAGTCAAGCCGGCTTGCTGAAAATATCCACGCGCTTCTTTGGCGTTCTTCTCGCTGCCATCGGTGTAATGCACCTTGCCGCCGTCGCCGACGGCCATCGCCCACCAGAGGGTGGAATATCCGATGGCCGAGCCCATCTCAAAAACGGTTCGCGCATTGATGAGACGCGCGTACTGAAACAGTAAGCGACCGACAGCCGGGCCGACGATGGGGATGTCGCGTTCCGTTGCCTGGCGCTCCATCTCCTGTAAAACCGCAGTGCGCGCAGGCAGCACGGCGTAGAGATAATTTTCGACTCGCGGATCGGTGATGGTTATCGGTTGCATCATTGCAGTGTCTGTCCCGGTTTCATCTCGACGACTTCAGGGCCGCCGGCGCCCAGCCGTTCGCGCAACTCCGAGGGCGGCCCAATCAGCGGAGGAAACGTTCCGAAGTGCATGGGGATGACGAATTTCGGTTTCAATAATCCGCAAGCGTAAGCCGCTTCACGCGGGCTCATGGTGAACAGATCGCCGATGGGCAGCATGGCGATTTCAGGCGCGTAGAGCTCGTGAATGATGTGCATGTCGCCGAACACGGCGGTGTCGCCGGCGTGATAAAGCTTCACTCCGCCGGGCAGTTCGAGCACGTAGCCGCAAGCCTCGCCGCCATAAACGATGCTGCCGTCGTCATCCTGAATTCCGCAGGAATGCACCGCCTGGACCATCGTCGCCTTGATGCCGGCGACAGTTTGCGTGCCGCCCTTGTTCATGGGCGAGATGTTCTTCGCGCCTTTCTTCTGCAGCCACAGGCAGAGCTCAAAGATGCCGATGATCTTTGGCTGATGCTGCTTCACAATCGCCACCGCATCGCCGATGTGGTCTCCGTGGCCGTGGGTGCAGATGAGGGCGTCGGCCTTGGTCACATTTTTATCAGAGTCGGGGCACATGGGATTGTTCATTACCCAGGGATCGACATACACCGTCGCGCCGTCGGCGGTTTCGATGCGAAAAGTGGCGTGGCCCAGCCAGGTAAGCTTGTTGCCTGCGAGATTCATGGCGTCCTCGGGGAATGAGATGCGTTAGGACAAACTCGCATTGTACGACGGGGGAAAGCTTCCAGCCGCCAGCTCCCAGCTCTCAGCTCTCAGCTAGAGCTGCTTCCAAGTTTCTTCGTCCATTTCTTGCGACCAGCGAATTGAGCTACAAGGGCCATCCGGGTTCGTAGCGCTCGTTTTAGCTGGTGGCTGGTAGCTGGCAGGGGGCGGCTGATTGCGCGTTCTTTCCGCTGCTATCATGGACAGGCGCTGATGAGTTCGACGGTTCCCAATCCGCTGGTTTCGAACGGGCTCGACAACTACCTGCTGGAAGTTGCCGACGCGGTGAACACTACGCTCGACCTGAACACGCTGCTGCAGCGCGTGGCCGAGATGCTGAAGCGGGTGATGGATTACGAGGTGTTCGCCATCCTGCTGCTGAACGAGAGAACACAGGAGCTGCGCATCCGTTTTCAGGTGGGGCATCCGCCGGATGTAGCCGAGCGCATTCAGATCAAAGTGGGGCAGGGCGTGACCGGCAAAGCCGTGGAGCTGCGCGAGCCGGTGCTGGTGAACGACGTTCGCTCGGAGGAGAACTTCATCAACTCCGCCCCCGGCGTGCGCTCGGAGCTGGCGGTGCCGCTGATCGCGAAAAACAAAGTCATCGGCGTGCTCGATGTCGAGGCGGCGCAGCCCGGCGCCTTCACCCAGGAGCACGTGCGTCTGCTGGCGCTGTTCGGATCGCGCATCGCCATCGGCATTGAGAACGCGCGCCTGTATACCAAGGTGTCGCGGCAGGCGCGGCAACTGACGCTGCTGACCGAGATCAGCCGCGAACTGACCTCCATCTTGAACGTCGACCAGTTGCTGAAGCGGGTGGCCGACCTGCTGACCCGCATCATCGATTACCAGATGTTTTCCGTCCTGTTGCTTGACCCGGCGGAGAAGGTGCTGACCCACCGTTTTTCATTGCGGTTTAAAGAAAGTGTGCAACTGAAGCACGAGATCCCGCTGGGCCGCGGACTGGTTGGCTACGCCGCCGAACATGGGCAGGCGGTGCTGGCGCCCGACGTCAGCAAGGACAAGCGCTACATCGAGGCCAATCCCGAGACGCGTTCGGAGCTGGCGATTCCGCTGATCTATAAGGACAAGGTCATCGGCGTGCTCGACATCGAGCACACCCGGCGCAACTACTTCAACGAAGATCACGTGCGCACCCTGACCACGCTGGCGGCGCAGATCGCGATCGCCATCGAGAATGCCACGCTGTACGAGCGCATCGCGCGCCAGGAGAAGCGGCTGGAGCAGGACCTGGCGCTGGCGCGCGAGCTGCAATTTCGTTTGCTGCCGCCCAAGTTGCCGATTTTCAAAAATGCGGAAGTTGCAACGCGATTCGCTCCCGCGCGCCAGATCGGCGGCGACCTGTACGATTTCCTGAAGTACACCGGGCAGGGAATGGCTGCGATTGCGGTGGGAGACGTGAGCGGCAAAGGCGCGCCGGCAGCGATTTATGCCGCGCTGGTTTCGGGCATCCTGCGCTCGCACGCCATGGAAGAACCGAATGCGGCGTCGATGCTGGAAGGCGTGAACCTTTCGCTGGCCGAGCGTCCTATCGACGGCCAGTATGTGTCGATGATCTACGCCATCTGGGACGATCAACAGCGCACGTTACAGATCAGCAACTCCGGTTTGCCGCGGCCGATTCATTGCCGCGCCGGCCACTGTTCGCTGGTGAATGTGGTTGGGCTGCCGATAGGTTTGTTTCCGCACGCGGAGTACGACGCTGTGACTTTGCAGGCGGAGCCGGGCGATGCCTTCATTTTTTTCAGCGACGGCATTCTGGACGCGACCAGTTCCAAGGGCGAGATGTTCGGCCGCGAGCGCCTGGAAAAAGTTGCCGACCAGAACTTGAAGCTCAATGCGGAAGCGCTGGTCGACAAGTTGTTCAGCGCGGTGAGCCGGCACGCCGCGGGCGTCGATCCTTTCGACGACCAGACCATCGTCGTGCTCAAAGTCAAAGAGTCTGCCGCCAAGTGAAAGCACGCCGCTTGCCTGAACGCGCTCCTGGATTCACCTATAAATCCTCGGGATTATTGCGCCGCCGCGAGCTGTTCGCCGAAGGAGTAGCGGTCTCGGCGCTGGCCAAGAAATATGGCACGCCGCTGTATGTTTATTCGCGCGAGGCGATTCGGCGCGCTACCAGGAATTTGACCGGGCATTTGCGGAGCAGGCACACACGATTTGTTATTCGGTGAAGGCGAACTCGAACCTCTCGGTACTGAAGCTGCTGGCCAGGCTGGGCGCGGGTTTCGATGTAGTTTCCGGCGGCGAGTTGCAGCGGGTTTTGGCGGCGGATCGGCGCGCAGCGAGGAAGGTGGTTTTCTCCGGAGTTGGCAAACAGGCGCATGAAATCGATCTCGCGCTGCGCTCCGGGATTTTGCTGTTCAACGTGGAGAGCGCCAGCGAACTGAAGCTGCTGGCGGCGCGCGCCGCGCATCTGCGCAAGACCGCGTCGTTTGCGGTGCGGGTCAATCCTGACGTGAATGCGCAGACGCATCCTTACATCTCGACCGGATTGCACGAGCATAAGTTCGGCGTGCCGCTCGGCGATGCGCGCGAGTTGTATCGGCTGGGTGCGGCCGAGAAATACCTGAAGGCTGCCGGGGTAAGCGCGCATATCGGCTCGCAGATTACCGAGTTGTCGCCATTTCGCGAGAGCATGGAGAAGATCGCGGAGTTGGTGGTTGCGCTGCGGACGGATGGACATGATATTCGTTACGTCGATGCCGGGGGCGGACTGGGAATTGGCTATCGCTCGGAAGAAGAAAGCGACTTTGCCGGCGAGGTGAAATCCTATGCCGCGGCAGGTACTTGCTCCTTTAGCTGAATTGGGAATTCATCTTCTGCTGGAGCCGGGACGGTCTATCGTAGGACCTGCGGGGATACTGGTTACGCGCGTTGTTTATAAGAAAAATAACAATCGGAAGTTATTCTTAATTACTGACGCGGCGATGAATGATTTATTGCGTCCCGCACTCTACGATGCTTATCACGCGATCGTGCCGGTGGTGCCTCCGCGGAATAGCAAAATGGTTACCGCCGATGTCGTCGGTCCGATCTGCGAAAGTTCGGACTTTTTCGCCCGCCGCCGCGAGCTGCCCGAGGTCGCGGAAGGCGACTTGCTGGCGGTGCTGGATGCCGGCGCCTATGGGATGGTGCTGGCTTCGAATTACAACACGCGCCCCCGTGCGGCGGAGGTGCTGGTCGAGGGCAAGCGGGCGCGGGTGATCCGACGGCGGGAGACGGTGGATGATTTGCTGGGGCCGGAGAGAGTGTGAGGGTCGTCGCTGAGCAGGGAAAAAGCAGGTCCTTCGCTCCTCCACCCCATTGACCGCAAACCCGGCGCTCAATGGGGACCCCGGATACGCTCAGGATGACAAAGGGAAATAAACCCGGGGAACGGCGCAGCTAAAGCTGCGCCCCTTCAAACGTGCTAAAGCCTCAAACGGGCTAAAGCTGCGGCCCTTCAAACGTGCTCAAGCTGCGGCCCCTTCAGAACACAGCTAAGAGCTGGGTCTGCTTCGAGGCTGTGGCAGAAGTCGCAATAACCATTTGGCGACCCTGAGTTTTGCTGATTGTCTTCCGTGGCGAGTTGGCCTATGCTCGCGTCCAACGGGAGAACTCTAGATGCAACAAAACAACAATGCTGCCACTTCCACAGCGGTATGTCTGTGGTGTAACTCCCAGTTCTTAAAGGGAACGAGCCGGGCGCAGGATGGCCAGGCATTTTGTTGCAAGAAGTGCGAAATCCGAGCGCGATTCTGGTTTCACACCAACCTGGAACTTGCTAGCGAGTGAAAAGCGCTCTAAAAACCCGAAAAATGCCTGGTAATGCCGATAAAATCGGCTCGGAAGATCGAAATTGAGGGCTTGTTTCGGCGACTGAGGAGGCTGCTGAAGGGTCCTGAGGGGCTAAAGCCCTCACCTGTTTTTGACGGCATAACGCTGGCTGAAGGCCAGTATTATCCAAAAAATCTGATTTTTCAGCGGTCCGCAAGGTCGTAAACTGACGCGAATCCTGCATTCTGTAAAGAAAAAAGCGATGTTCGATCGGCGAACATCGCTTTTCTGTCGATCCGGAGAAGTCTAGCGAGCTACCTGGACTGCCCGTACATAATCTGCTTCAAAGACCCGTTGCTTGCGAGCCCGTTACGAAAGGCCTGTCGTCGGCTGAAGCAGACTCACAGTTTTCCACTTACGCCTACAGCATTGAAATGCTGGGCTAAGATTTGCCGTTCCTGCGGGACGACCCATGGTCTGCCCGACTGTCGTTGTCCATCGCGACTTTCGTCACAGCTGGTTACAGATGGGGCTCCGGGTTGGAGCCAGTGGAGTTCGACGAGTTGGAGCTGTTGCTGCTGGTTCCATTGGTGCTCGAACTGTTGCTGCTCTTGTGGTGCTTCTTTTTCTTGGTTGTGGTCTGGCCGTTCTGGTCGGTTTGTCCAGAGTTGCCCGATTGGCTGCCCATGGTGGACTGGTCGGTAGAGGAGCCGCTACCCATGGTGCTCTGCTGCCCGGTGCCGCCGGATTGGCCGGTACCGGACTGGCTGCCCTGGGGCGCGGTCTGGGCCCACGCTGACATGGAAACGGTGAACAACAAGGCGGTGGTTGCGACTAGCAACTTCTTCATGACGAGAGATCTCCCTTTGCCCAGCTGGGCATCATTGACGGTGACTGCTGTTTACGAACACCGATAAGAAGCAAGGCGTGGCGGAGATGTTGCCCTCGTTAAGAAGCAGCATCGCTAGGAGGAACAAAGCTGTCAGCCATCAGCTATCAGCCGTCAGCCAAAACAACTGCAGATCCCTCGCCCGCCGTCGGCTCGGGATGACACCTCGGAATGGGGATGGATTGGCCTCGGGATGATGTGAATGACGGTGGCGGCGCGAAGAAACTGCAGGTCCCTCGGCTACGCCTCGGGATGACACTTCGGAATGGGGGATTGCTTGGCGGCGGGATGACGTGAATGACGGTGGCGGCGCGAAGAAACTGCAGGTCCCTCGGCTACGCCTCGGGATGACACTTCGGAATGGGGATGGCTTGGCGCCGCGGGATGACGTGAATGACGGTGGCGGCGCGAAGAAACTGCAGGTCCCTCGGCTACGCCTCGGGATGACACCTCGGAATGGGGATGGCTTGGCGGCGGGACGGCGTGAACGACGGTGGCGGCGCGAAGAAACTGCAGGTCCCTCGGCTAGGCCTCGGGATGACACCTCGGAATGGGGATAGCTTGGCGGCGGGATGACACCTCGAAATGGGGGATGGCTTTGCCTCTGGATGACACCCAAAAAAAGAAAAAACCCCGGACCCTGGCGGATCCGGGGGGATTCAGCGTTGGTGGACCAGCGCTGTTTTAGCAGCAGTCGGCGCCGCCGCAGCAGGATTGGCAGTCGCTGCAGCAGTTCTGCGCTCCAGAGCAGCAATCGGCTCCGGCGCACTCGGCGCAGGAGGAGCAAACGCTCTGGCTCTGGGTGGAAGCGAAGGTGAAGGTGGAGGCGGCGACGGTCAGCGCGAGGGCGACCGTGCAGAATACGGCTTGCAATTTCGATTTCATTTCATTTCCTCAAGATTTTGTCGGTGCGGAACATGATTCCGCGAGCTTGCGCGAGCAGCGGGGTGAGCCGCCGCAATGCATTTGCCAGAGCGCGCTCTAAATCCTGAGGTCGGTTTTCTTCTGAGCGACAGGCTTGACGTAGGCGAGAGCGGCAGCCAAGCCGGCAAGGTGGGCGTGTGCAAGCAAGCTCGGCGCGGCAGCAACAGTCGCCGGCAGCAGAGCGGCAATTTGCCGCGGCCGGGGCTGGTCGGAGGCGAACAGAACAGCGGCAACATCGGACTCGCCGTGGTGCCAGGCACAGCACTCCATTGCGCTGGCATCGCATTCCATCGAGGTTCCGGGCTTGACCGGACAGCAGGGCATGGCTTCGGCGGTTGCGGCTTCGGCGCCAGCCTGCTGATCACCCGAGCCGGGCATGCCATGTTCGCAGCCCGACATGTGGGGGCACACGAAGCTGGCTAAAGCGCCGTCAGACCACACGAACACGGCCAGCGCCAGAATGAGGGCGGCGCGTAACCGAGCTATGCGGGGTGAGAACATGGTCGCTAGTTTACTCCTAAACGGGTCAGAGTTGGTTACATAGCTGCGGGCTTTTGGTCGCCCATGTTGTCGCAGCAGCAGCCGCTGGCGTTGGCGGCTTTGGCGTGCATCGGGCACTGGTTAGACGAGCAGCACATCTTTCCGTCAGCCATTTTTCCATCTTTGGACATGAGTGTTCCTCATGCATAGTTTCGCGAATGAAGAAGAGGCCGTCTGTGACGGAGGTCACGCGGGGTGCGATTCGGGTTTACGACGCCCTCCGCGCAGCTTGTGCGAGAGGATGCGAAAGCAGGTCCTTCGCTTCGCTCAGGATGACAGACAAAGAAGGGACGTCGGTTCACCACGCTAAAGCGTGGTGCTTCCACCGAGAAGCCGCGCTAAAGCGTGGTGCTTCCACCACGAAGCCGCGCTAAAGCGTGGTGCTTCCACCACGGCCAAGGTTCGCGCGCTGCGGCGGCGGCTAATTCGTGAGGGCGAGCGGTCTTGGTTGTGCGCACAAACTGCAGGTCCCTCGCAGGCTCGGGATGACACCGGGGAAGGGGTTGGTAGTGAAGGCGAGCGGTTTGGTTACGCGCACGGTTTGGTTGTGCGCACAAACTGCAGGTCCCTCGCAGGCTCGGGATGACACCGGAGCTCGGGATGACACGGGGGAAGGGGTTGGTAGTGAAGGCGAGCGGTCTGGTTATGCGCACGGTTTTGGTCGTGCGCACAAACTGCAGGTCCCTCGCAGGCTCGGGATGACACCGGGCTCGGGATGACACGGGGTCGGGATGACACCGGGGAAGAGGTACGTAGTGAGGACGAGAGGTTTGGTTACGCGCACGGTTTGGTTGTGCGCACAAACTGCAGGTCCCTCGCAGGCTCGGGATGACACCGGGGAAGCAGGCTCGGGATGACACGGGGCTCGGGATGACACCCGTGAAGCAGGCTCGGGATGACACCGGGGAAGAGGTACGTTGTCACTGCTGCGCCCAGGTAACACATTGCAGGATTTGTACTGCCTGCGTGACCTCCTGATATTCGGGCGAATTGCGCACATTGTCATTGGGGTTGAGGTAGGTGTGAATGAGGGTGGGACAGGATTCCTTCATGTTCAAACGCTCGACGGTTTGAATGGCGAAGGAAGAAGGGAAGTTGGTGGTGAGGCCATACACCTGGCTGAGAACAACTTCGAGCGCAGCCTTATTTTTCCGCAAGACTTCGTCGAGCACACTTTGCAGTTCCTGTTCCACCGGCGAGAGGGTTCGTGGCGGATCGGCCTGCGTGTCTTCGGCAGGACGGGCGCCGTTCGCCATGCGTTCCTGGAAGGAAAGGACGTTCTTCAGACACTCCGGCGGACAGCCGCTGCTGGAGAGTGCCTGGGCAATCGCCTGGCGGACGGCCAGAGGTTCGGGCGGCACCAACAGCGCGGAGAGGCGGGCAACGAAAGACGCATCCTTGCGATTGACCAGCGCGTGGATAGCGGCAATGCGATTCTGCTCGGGCGCAGGGCCACCGGCGATGACCAGAAGCAAGTCGGACGGGCGTTGCCCGTGGTAGCTGCCCAGCTTGCTGACGATCGAAGGATTGGCGTTGCCGGCCATGGCCGCGTGCGCCAAAGCATCGATGCGAGTATTGCGAATGCTGGTATATCCAAGATAGAACAGCACGAGTCCGACAGCTACATAGCCGAGCTTTCTAGGGCGAAAACCAAAACTGTCGGAACCTGTCATGGTTCTACGGTATCAAACCGTCGCATATTGCTTCGCTAACGGCAGGGCTGCGGTATTAAGATAGCTTTATACGCGCCGAGCGCATTTCATAACCGTTCATCGGCAGCGTTGACTCGGGAGGTTAGCGCAATGCGTCACGCTTTCGTTCTCGCACTACTTATCTCAGTTGCTGGCTGCTGCGGGGCCTTCGGGCAAAGTTCCGCCGCGAACGATGCTGCCTCTGCGACCGCGACTTGCGACTTCAGCGACCAGCAACAGCTTGCCGTGGAATATCAAACAGTAACCTTGGGTAAGAAAGATAAAGACAACTTTCTGGGACACGAGGTGCCCTACGGCAAAATCTGGGAGCCGGGCAAACAGCCGCTGAAACTATTCACCAATGCGCCTCTGACCATCGCCGGAACCATCCTGCCGGTGGGCGCCTACACCATGTACCTGATTCCCAATAAAAAGGAGTGGACGCTGGTGGTCTCGAAGAACACCAATCCGTCGGCTGCCTATGATCAGGCGATGGACATCGTGCGCGCTCCCATGGAGGTTGGAATTCTTACCTCTCCCGAGATGAAATTCAACGTCTCGTTCGAGCACACCGGGCCGAAAGAATGCACCATCCGGGTTGACATCGCCGACGTCGGAGCGTGGGTGCCGTTACAGCAACAGCAGAAGTAGAGCTTCGCGCTGGGCGCCTGAATCGGAAACGCGTGCGATGCCCCGCTCAGCCTGCGTCCGCCGCGAACGTCCGATTTTGCGGTTGATGGTGGATGCCTTTCATCTGCGCGGCCATTGAGGTAGCTCAGAGCGCGGAATTGTTTACGACAAATCGCCAAGCACTCATGGACGGCCGCTTCGCGCGCATCCTCTTTATAGGTTTATAGGATGAGCGATAGCTCACTGCCAGAGGAAGCAGTTGTAATTCGAGGATAGAGAACCTATGACAGACTGGTTTGCGCGTCCCGTCCTACATGTGAGCGAGGTTGAGGCGGCGCTCCGCTTTTACATCGACCAGCTCGGCTTCACCAGTCCCTGGCGCTACGACGAGGCAGGCAGAGCGCGCGTCGCGCAGGTCGAGCGCCAGGGTTGCGCCCTGATCCTTGCCGACACCTGGCCGGAGAAGATTGGCAAGGGGCTGATGTTCATTTCGCTGAATGCCGAGCCGGCGACGCGCGAGGCCGCGATCGCCGCCGTGGATGCGCTGCGCGCCGAGCTGGAGGCCAAGGGCGTTCCGGTCAAGGAGGGTCAGTGGGGCTACCGGCTGCTGGTGGTCGATGATCCCGACGGCAATCAGCTCTTCTTCAACTATCCGAACGAGAGTGCGACCGGCAAGCCGGCTTGAGGCAACGCGTCATCCTGCAGCAGCGGCTTGCCGGACGCGCGCGAGTGATTCCGCGCCCAAGGATGGTTCAGGTAAACGCGGTTAATTCTTAGCAGGCGGCCAATGCCAAATTCCCAAAATGGGAAGGCAGAGAATCAGCACGGTCATCCCCTCTTCCGCGATGCTTTCCACGCCTCGGTCCGCGACTGGATGTAATGCTTGTACTCGCGGTTGGTGGTCATTTGCGGCATCACGTGGTGGGTACGGCCGCTCGGGTCCGGAACCGGTAGCTGCGCCACCAGCTGAGCATGGATGATTTGCAGATGCGAGGGGCGGTCCGCGTCGGGATTGACTTGCCTGGTTTGCGGCACAGCCACGCCGGCGAGCGGATCGTCGGTGCGCGGTTTGGTTAACGTCAACACATTGCCGACGGAAGGCGCAGCCGCATCACGCGCGGTCAGCGCCGGCAGTTTCCAACGCGACTCAATGGTCTTCAGGATCGAGGTATGGTCCAGCGGCGTAGTGCCTGCGGGAACGCGAAACACCGTGCCGGCCGGAATCAGCGGCGACACCAGCACGGTGGGGACGCGCACGCCGAATCGCTTGAAGTCGAAGCCATCCTCACCCACGGAATTGTCAGGCGGCACCGCGCCCGAAGGCGGCGGCACGTGGTCGTAACAGCCTCCGTGTTCGTCATAGGTGATGATGAGCAGTGTCTGGTTCCAGGCCGGGCCATTGCGCAGCGCGTAGTAAACGTCGTGAATAAGCTGCTCGCCCAGGGCAACGTTGTAGTTGGGATGCTGACTGTTGCCGGTGGCCTCCCAGCTTGGCTCCAGAAAGGTGTACGCCGGTAATGTGCCGGCAGCCGCCGCCTTCTGGAAGTCGGGGAAGAGACCAAAGTGGCTGTCAGCCGCATTCGTGGTGTCGCTAAAATCCATCCGCGTCAACGGCTCCGCATCGTAGCCGTAAATGCTCCAACCCAGGTTATGGGCTGAGAGCAGGCCAAAGATACTCTGCACGGTGTACTGGGTCGCGGTGTCATTCAGGTGGCCTTGCGAGGTGCCGGCGTTTACGAAAGCGCGGTTCGGCAGGGTCTCGGTGGGCACGGAAGAAAACCAATAGTCGCAGACGGCAAATCCGGTTGCCAAGCCGGAGAGGATGGGCAACATGCTGGGAGGGAAGATGCCCATGATGTCCTTGGCGACGGTACCAGGCAGGATAGACCAACCTTCTGTGGCCTCCCAGCCCAGGGTGTAACTGAAGTCGGCGACAAACCCGTTGTTGGTAGCGACCGGCGGATTGGGAGCGGTGGTGCTATTGAAGAGCTGGGAGTTGGTGGCGGAATAGCCTTCGCCGGGATCGGCGCCGGGCACGTAGTAGGCATTCTTGTCCGTCGGCTTGACGCGATAGACGGTCACCGCCGCTCCCTTGGTCCCGGGGTTCGACTCTTTTCCGGTGAGTCCCTCAAACGCGTGGCCCGACGGAGAGACGTTCCCGTCGGCGGAGTACAGGAAGCCGAGCATGTGATCGAAGGAGCGGTTTTCGAGCATCAGCACAACGATGTGTTCGATGGAAGAAAGCTTATTCGCCATGAGTGTGAAACCTTGCACTGAACTATAGTCCACCCAGGTTAACGGCAGGTGACGTCGCACGAGAATCAAGGTGACCCCTCAGCGCCGGGGCTAAAGCCCCTTTTCTGAGATAGCCTTTTTCACCACGCTAAAGCGTGGTGCTTCCGCCCGTAAGGCCTCGCTAAAGCGTGGTGCTTCCACCCGTAACGGCCTAAGGCTGCTAAAGCGTGGTGCTTCCACCCGTGACGTCGCGCTAAAAGCGCGGTGCTTCCAGCGTAAGACGGTAGTGCTTCCACCCGTGAGGCCGCGCTAAAGCGTGGTGCTTCCACCCGTAAGACCGTGGTGCTTCCACCCGTGAGGCCGCGCTAAAAGGTGGTGCTTGCGCTCCTTTTAGTTATCGTTCTCTACGGCGCGCAGCAGGTCTTTGATTTCAAGGTTGCGGATGAGGCGATGCAGATAGTTGGGGTGGACGCCCAGCAGTTTGGCGGCGTCGATATAGCTTCCCTTGGATTGGGTCACGGCGTCGAGGATGAGACGTTTCTTCAGCTCGTTGATCTCGTGATGATACTTTCCTGAACTCACCTGCACCGACTGCTTTTCCAGCAGCGCCTCGGGCAGGTCCTCGGGAAGGATCTCGTCCACGTTCCCCATGACAATCGAGTGTTCGATGGCGTTCTCGAGTTCGCGGACGTTGCCCGGCCAGTCGTAGCCCATCAAAATGGCGCGCGCTTCAGCAGAGATACCTTTGAAAGGCCGCTCCGATTGTTCGGCATACTTGGTGGCGAAGTAAATGGCGAGCAGAGGGATGTCTTCGCGATGCTCGCGCAACGGCGGCACGGTGGTTGACACCACATTGAGGCGGTAAAAGAGATCTTGCCGGAACTCGGTCGCCTTGATGGCCTGCTCCAGGTTCTTGTTGGTGGCGGCCAGTACGCGAGCCCGAAACTTGATAGGGCGAGTGCCTCCGAGGCGATCGAACTCTCTCTGCTGCAAAACGCGCAGCAGCTTGGCTTGCAGCAGCGGCGCCAGTTCGCCGATTTCGTCCAAGAAGACGGTGCCGTCTTCGGCGGCCTCCAGCTTGCCCTTCTTGAAAACGGCGCCGGTGAAGGCTCCTTTCTCGTTACCGAAGAGCTCGCTTTCCAGCAGGGTCTCGGGAATGGCGGCGCAGTTGATGGCGACGAATGGTTTTTCGGAACGCGCGCTGCCGGCATGAATGGCGCGCGCCACCAGTTCCTTGCCGGTGCCGCTCTCGCCGCGGATGAGGACGGTCGAGTCTCCTTTGGCGACCTTATCGATGAACGCGCCCAGGCGGCGCATGGATTTGCTCTCGCCAATAATGGTGTCGGATGGCTCGAGCACCTCGCGTAGCCGGCGGTTCTCCTGCTTCAACGCGTCGAAGCTGAGCACATTCTCCAGCGTGACCGCAGCGATGCCGGCGGCGGAGTTCAAGAACTGCACATGGTCTTCGGCAAATCGCGCCTTGAGTCCGGTAGAGGCCAGGTAGATGACGCCGATGGTGTTCTGCACGCCGATGAGCGGCACGCACATGATGTTTTCCGCGGCGGCGAGATCGGAAGAAGACTGGGTGAAGACGGAGGCGCGCTCCCACAACGCGCGACGGATCGCCGTCTTGCGAATCTTCAGCGGGGCGCCGCCGGGATGGCGCTCGTGGGTGTGCGCTGCGCGGGGCTCCTCGTCCGCATGGCTCATCAGCAGAATGGCGCCCGTCGCGGCCGGCACAACTTCAAAGATCAATTCCAGGAGCTGGGTCTGCAAACGCTCGGGATCGCGAATGGAGTTGATGGTGTTCGCAATCTTGAACAAGGCATTCAAGTCACGCGCCATGCGGCCAACATCGATGGAAGTGTAGGTATGGTGGCCCGGGGTGATGAGCACGGTTTTCAGTTCGTCCTGGGTAAGCTCGTCGCTGTACTGCACTGCGGCGCTTTCCTCGCCGGCCTGCTCACGCGTCAGGAACAGCAGCTCGCTATGGCCAAGGCGAATCACGTCGCCGTGAGCCAGCGTGCGCCGCTTCACCGGAATGCCGTTGACGAAGGTTCCGTTGTGGCTATCCAGGTCAACTAATTCGAAGCTGTCTTGGACGGCCTCGATGGCGCAGTGCTTCTTGGAGACGGTGGCGTCCCCGATCTGCACGCTATTGGAGGTGTCGCGGCCGAGCGTGAGCTTCTCGCCGGTCAAGCGATAGCTTTCGCCCTTAAACATGCCGGTGAGCGCGACCACCCTGGGATGCACGAGCAACTCCTTTGAGTCGTAGTTTAGCCCAACTTTGAAATTTGCGAACGGAGAGAAAGCGGCGTCACTGCAGTGGTCAGTTGAAAAGGATGCGTGCCTTTCGCGCTGCGTCCACCCCAGAACCCGCAACATCGGCGTGCTCTGGCGACCCCGGTCCGGCGCGAATCGGCACGCCCAGATCCCTCACTCGCAAAAGAGGCTCGCTGGGGATGACAAACTAACTGACCACTGGCGGCGTCACTAAAGCCTATCAGCTTCTTCTTGAATGCGCTGCCAGGCGCGCTGAACGTGCCTCGCCTCGGTGTTCGTCTGTCCTACGCAGAAGCGCAGGACAAATCGGTTTGCCAGACGAGTGTGCGTCAGGTAAAGGTCGCCGCTGGCATTCAAGTTGTCCATCAGACGCTGGTTCTGCTCATCGCTGCCGCGATAACGAAAGCAGATCAGGTTCAATGGCGCGGGTACAACAATTTCGAAACGAGCATCGCTCTCGACCCAGCCTCGGAATTGCTGGGCAAGCTGCACATGATAGCGGATGTGGTGCTGTAGTCCCTCAACTCCGTAATGACGGATAACGAACCATAGCTTCAGCGAGCGGAAACGGCGGCCCAAAGGTATTTGCCAGTCGCGGTAGTCGAAGACCGCGCCCGATTCCGTAGCCTGGTTGCGCAGGTACTCCGGCAGAATGCTGAGGCTGCGGATGAGGGCTGCGCGGTCGGCGACGAAGAAGCAGTCGCAATCGAAGTTGGTGAACATCCATTTATGAGGATTGAAGCAATAACTGTCGGCGTGTTCGACGCCGGCGTGCAAGGGCGGAATTCGGGGCAGAGGGTAGCCGTGCCTGCCATGGCGGCATCGACATGAAGCCACAAACCATGCTCCTGGCAAATCGGCGGCAATTTGCGGTAAAGGATCCATGGCATGGGACGAGGTAGTTCCCACTGTCGCGCAGACAAAGAATGGCACTCGGCCAGCTTCGCGATCCTGATGAATAGCTTGGGCGAGAGCATTAGGGCCATGGCAAACCGGTCATCTACGGCGATAAGCCTGACATTGTCGCGTCCTATGCCGGCGATCATGGCAGCTTTTTCGATGGAAGAGTGTGCCTGGGTCGAGGTATAAGCGACCAGCCTACAGTCACCTCCGGAATGGTTACTGCGATAGGAGGTCGCTCTTTCGCGGGCAGCAAGCATGGCACATAGAGTTGCGCTGGAAGCGGTATCTTGGATGACACCTCCTCCAGTGGAAGTGGACAGGAATTTTTCGGGCAATCCCATCAAGGGGACCAGCCAATCGAGGACGTGAGTTTCCAGTTCGGTGCAGGCCGGGCTGGTGGCCCATAGCATTCCTTGCACGCCTAAGGCGGAAGAAAGCAAATCCCCGAGAATAGCTGGGCCGGAGGTATTCGCAGGGAAGTAAGCAAAGAAATTTGGCGATTGCCAGTGAGTAATGCCGGGTAGGATTACCTGCTCCACATCACGAAGTACCTGGGCAAAAGGCTCGGCTTTTTGCGGGGCAACCTCCGGCAATAGGCGGCGAATAGCTCCGGGCTCTAGCTTGGACAGGACGGGAAATTGTTCGACCGACTCATAGTAGCTGGCGATCCAGTCGACCATGGTATAGCCATATTCCCGGAATTGCTGGCTACTCATGTGGAAGTTCGAGAGCTCTGACAAGCGGCGCCTCCGATTTCATTCAGTGATGATAGAGCCAGTGTAGAGGAATTCGCAGGCGCATGGCCAAAGCAACTGGGCTGACTCCGGGTTGCAAATAGTGGCGACTGGAGATGGATACTTGCAAAATCCTGCTGGATTCAGGTGACTACACGTGTTACCGTTTGGATGGCAGAGCCCTCCCAATAATCTAAAGGAAAGGTGAATATGGATATTCAGACTGTACTAGCAGAGTTGAAGAGAGAGCGGGCGCGACTGGATGCAGCTATCGAAGCTTTACAAGGTCTTGGCACCGGCGCGAAACGTGGACCTGGGCGTCCTGCGGGATCGGGCAAGGCCAAGGCCGCGACTGGACGGCGGAGGCATATGAGCCCTGCAGCTCGCAAGCGCATTTCGGAAATGATGAAGAAGCGCTGGGCAGAGCGGAAGAAGGCGGCCAGAGGAAAGTCAGCTTAACCTGACTAACTGGCACGCTGAGGTTGGAACAGAGTTGCTTTGGTGCAGCATGTCATTGTTTTGGCTTAGCTTCGATCCTCACCCCATTGAGCAAGATCGCTCAACCCTGCGCCCCAGGATAAGTCAGGACGACATAGATACTCTGCAAGCTAGCTGATAGCGAGGGGGCATTTCGATGCCCCCTTTTGCTCAGCTGCTCCCCGGCGTTTTCTACCAGGACGTGACCTGCATCTTGTCCACCCACATGGAATAGGCAGTGTGGGAACTATTGCCATCCAGTTGTACGGCAGTATTCAACTCGGAAGCATTAACTCCGAAGGTGTTGAAGGTCCGGTTGATGTAGCTCTTCTTGCCGTTGAGCGTGACCGAAACAAAGGTGGTCTGACTGCTGCTGCGGGCAAACTCCAGCACCAGGTGGTTCCAGGTATAGGCGGGCGGCGCGGAGCAGGCGATGCCGGTCTTGATCCACTGGCTATTGGCTGTATCCCATACGTCCCAGTCTTTGTGCCCCTTGATGTCGCACTGCGTCCCGAAGATGAACTTGCGGCTTCCTGCGGACTGATTCATGTCGAACTCCAGCGCCTGCGGAGCATTGGGACTCTTCACATAGAAATAAAGATCGTAGATAAAGTGCGAAGCACTGCCATCGGCCCCAAGCTGCTTCCACCACAGAGCTCCCGAATACGGGACCTTGGGTCCGATCCAGTACTCACTGGCCTTGCCTGTCATGGAAGGCGTCTGGATAAATTGGTGCATATAGCGCGGGGTATCGGGACCATGGCCGCCCGGACCGGCGCATGAGCCGCACGACTGCCAGCCCGACATCGACTGAATCATCTGATACTGAGGGTTGTTATCGTTGCCGCCGCTGACCGAGATATTGAAGCCGGTCGCCTTGTAGACGTTGTTCCTGGTGTCCCATGCCTGGACCACGATGTAGTGGTTGCCGTTGGCGAGGGTGACGTCGGTATCAATATTGGCCTTATTGACGGAATAGACGCTTTGATTGTCGGCGTAGATCATCATGGCGGTGATGGGATAGTTTCCGCTGGCGGAGGCGACAAAATGGATAGAGGATTGATTCTGGCTGTTGGGAGTCGGTGACGAGACGTTCACCCCGGCGAGGGACAGGGTGGTCAATCCACAAACTAAAACTGCAATCGGGAAAATCTTCAAAACAGTATCTCCTGAATATGAGGGCTGCTGAATACGGTTTGTAACCGCGGTTCAACGAAGGCCAGACTACGGACGCATCTACTCTGGAGATAGGGAGGTTGGGCCTAATTTACCGAGGGTATTTGCCCTAGAATTATCGGGCGAAGCACTGACAAAACGGATTACAAGACTGGATTAGTCCCAGCCCAAGCGGCGCAATACCAAGAGGATATCGTGGTTCTCTGAATTCTGCAACTCAGAAACTATGGTTGCGAAAAAATCAATAAAACTTCCCGGCAGCAGCTCGGAAAGCGCGATTGGCGGGCCGCCCGCCGCAGCACTAAGCGATGCGCCGGGCAGGTCCGCCAGGAAAGGTTGAGCGTTTAGGACCACGTTTGCGAATGAGCGCGATGCGCACGCGTTCCAGCAATTCGACGGGAGCAAAGGTTCCCTTGGGCAGCCAGACATCGGCCGAGCTTTGCTCGGCAAAATGGCTGACCGCACCGGAGAACAAGATTGCCGGCAGCTGGGGCGCAATCTGTTTGGCCTGGGCAATCAGCTCGGCGCCCGTCATCTTGGGCATCATCAGATCGGCGATGATCAGGTCGATGCCTCCGTTGCGCACGAGTTCCAGCGCCTTCCCGGGATCGGCGCAGGTCACTACCCGGTAGCCGCGGGTCTCGAGCATCACTTTTCGAATGGAGAGAGAGCGTTCATCGTCATCCACGCAGAGTATGGTGCGCTTTGGTTTCATCGCATCTGTCCGTGTTAATTGGGCTCGTAGTATTTGAGGCTGTCGGCGCCTGGGAGAGGCAGGTGCAAGTCAGCACGTTGCATATTTCATGTCGTGCCAGAACAACAGCGTAGTCGGATGTTACGCGCGGGAATCGGCGCATACAAGTATCGTCGCCATAAAATCGCACGCGGTCTCTCGCGCGTTCGCCGCCGTTTGAGTTGCGCCCTGAATGCAGTAGTCAAGAAACTAAGAGACAGTATAAGCCGCTATTTATGCGGTCGCGCGGCATGCACAGGATATCCGCAGAGAATTCACAAGGTAACTTTGCCAGCAATAATCGGCGCCACGTGACCGCCGACTCGAACGTTGGTCACCGTTTCGGCGGACCTGGTTGCCCGCACGTAGATGGAACTCGGACGACGAACTTCGCGGCCTTGCTCAATGAGTCCCTGCTGGTCGGAACCAAGCACGCCATACTTAACCGCCCATGCCGCACAGCAACCCGCAGCGGAACCGGTTGCGGGATCTTCGCCATTGTAGAAAATCATGCGCGCGTGCAGACGGCGCTCGCCATCGGGGGCAACGAAATACAGGAAGCCCGAGCGTTGCACGCTCTGGATATACCCCGCAATCTGCTGCCAACTCACTTTCAGTTGGCTGAGAGTTGCGCGGTGGCGGAAGGCGACGATGGTGAACGGCATGCCGGTGGAAACGGTCTGGATAGGAAGATTTTCGTCCAGCTCCACAAGCGGAACGCCCAGCGCCTGGGCAACGCGCGAATGCTGATGAGTGTCGCCGAACTGGGGATCGGTCTGGCGCATCTCGCCAAAGAGCCGGCCGTCGCGCATTTCGAAGCGCACCGGCACGCGTCCGACATTGAGGTGAAGAACGATCTCGGACTGCTCAGGACGTTGCTGCTTCAAATACCACGCGGTCCCCAGCGTGGGATGGCCGGCGAAGGGCAACTCCTCCTCGACGGTGAAGATGCGCACGCGCACGCCTTCGCGGGCTTCGGTTTCGGCGTCGCGCGGCAAGATGAAGGTGGTTTCCGATAGGTTCATCTCCTTGGCGAGCTTCTGCATCTCGGCATCGCTCAGGCCGCCAGCATCAGGAAATACCGCCAGTTGATTGCCTTCCAACGGCGCCGAGGTGAAGACATCGACATGGACGAAGGGAAATTCGCGGGCAGGCATGGTGGTTTGGGCTCCCATGGAACGATGACTACGTGAACAAAGATGAGGGCAGCGGTCGCGCCGATGCTAATTCCGTAACGCGCCGGAAGCAGTTCATCCCGCGTGGGAGCATTTGTAGGCCGCAGCGGAAAATTGTTTCCCGGTAGACAAGGATTGCGGTGGTTGCGCCGGGCTGCGTAGAATCAACAGCGCATTTCAACCAAAAATTAAAGGAGGCAGTTATGTCACTGCAGATTGGTGATACGGCACCAGACTTTCAGGCTGAGACCACGCATGGGCGCCTCGGCTTTCATGAATGGCTCGGCGACTCCTGGGGAATACTGTTTTCGCATCCCAAAGATTTCACGCCAGTGTGCACTACCGAGTTGGGATACATGGCGAAGCTGAAGCCGGATTTCGAGTCGCGCAACGTGAAGGTGATTGGCCTCAGCGTCGATCCGGTGGACAATCACAAGCGCTGGTCGGAAGACATCCGCGAGACGCAGGGGCAGGCGCCGAATTATCCGATGATTGGAGATACCGAGCTCAAGGTGGCCAAGCTCTATGGAATGCTGCCGGCCGACCTGCAAGGTGGATGCGATGGCCGCACCGCTGCCGACAATATGACGGTGCGCAATGTCTTCATCGTCGGACCGGACAAGAAGGTCAGGCTGATTATCGTCTATCCTATGAGTACGGGACGCAACTTCGACGAGATCCTGCGCGTTATCGATTCGATGCAGTTGACGGAAAAGCACAAGGTCGCAACCCCGGTGAATTGGAAGCCGGGAGACGACGTGATTATCTCGCCTGCGGTTTCCGATGAAGACGCAAAGAAGGCTTACCCTGGAGGCTGGAAGACTTTGCGCCCCTATTTGCGTGTGGTGCCACAGCCCAAGTAGAGGGCTTGGTTTGCGGAAGCGAAGGGGGTCCGGTGACTCTCCCGGT
>CAWELL010000014.1:0-415654 GCA_963809865.1 uncultured Acidobacteriaceae bacterium
GCCATTCAATTCAATGGCATACATCACGCCCGGCTTGGGCGTTTTGTTTTTTTTCGGCAAAATCGTGCCATGCCTCTATGACAAATCAGAGGCATTTCATCCCTTCGCTGTGGCACAGTAAAAACATGGCCTCTTCCGGGAAGCCGCCATCCAACACGAGAGCAGCATTTCAGTATCCCGACTTTCGGCGGTATCAGCTCGCACGCCTTTTCACCGTCATGGCGAGCGAGATGCAATCCGTAGCCGTGGGATGGCAAGTCTACGAGATCACCCGCCGTCCGCTTGACCTTGGCCTGGTCGGGTTGGTGCAGTTCACGCCCGTGCTTCTGCTGTTTCTGGTAGCGGGCCATGCCGCGGATCGCTTCAACCGGCGCAACATTGTCACCATCTGTTACACCCTGCTGGGCGTCGCCTCGGCAACATTGCTTTGGTTAGCCATGCGGGGCAATCCTTCGGTTCATGCGATCTATGGCGCGCTGGTGATTGTTGGCGTAGCGAGGGCCTTCAACGGAGCGGCCGGACAATCGATGGTACCGTCACTCGTCCCGGAGAAGGATTTTCCCAACGCCGTCGCATGGTCCTCGACGGTATTCCAAACTGCAACCATCGTCGGCCCAGCTTTGGGTGGCCTGGTTTACGCGGCCTTCCGGGGACCTGCTGCGGTGTATCTCTCTTCTTTAATCGCAGCGATCATCTCGGTCCTGGCGGTTTCCAAGATTCAGCTCCGCCCGTCGTCCAGCAAACGTGAGCCTGTCAGCCTGAATACCGTGCTAGCCGGATTTCGCTACATCTGGCAGCATAAGCTGATCCTCGGTTCGATCTCTCTGGATTTGTTTGCCGTACTACTTGGTGGAGCGGTCGCGCTCCTGCCGGTGTATGCGAAGGAAATCTTGCGCACTGGCCCATGGGGGCTGGGTATCCTGCGCAGCGCGCCCGGCGTAGGTGCGTTGTTGACCGCGCTGTTGCTGGCAAATCGTCCATTACGCCGTCGTGCGGGGGCGACCATGTTGTGGTGCGTGGCGTGTTTCGGAGCCTTCACGATTGCATTCGGTCTGTCACGCAGTTTGATCGTCTCTGTCATTTCCCTTCTGTTCGTGGGCGCCGCTGACATGGTCAGCGTGATTGTGCGGGGCACGCTCGTGCAACTGGCCACGCCTAACGAAATGCGCGGCCGCGTGAGCGCGGTGAACTCAATATTTATCGGCGCGTCCAATGAATTCGGCCAGTTCGAGTCAGGCATCACGGCCCAGTGGTTTGGCGCGGTTCCTGCCGTCTTGCTTGGCGGGGCCGGTACGCTACTTGTGGTTGCGGCATGGGCCTGGATGTTCCCCGAATTGCGCAAAGCCGACACCCTGCAAGCGGCGGAGCATTTACACAAAACGACGGTCGAGGCATGAGCCCGACGGGCGCCCGCTCGAGCTGCGGCCGAACCCTCTGTTTCCCTGGCGCTGTCTAAATCACGAAAGCTAGCAAGCCTCTCAGGCTACCCCGAGCCGTGATGCGACTTTTGAGCGAGAGCTGATTCGGGTTATAGTTGCGGTAAGTTTTCATGGTACTCAAGATGACTAAAGCGTCAGTATTCCCAAAACGTCTCTTGCATCTTCGAGGAGGTCTTTCTTGAAGCTGGTGAGGCTTAGCACCAAGAGATTGTTTCAGGCCGTCGCAGTTATTCTGACTTTTCCAGCGGCGACCCTTACGCTCTTCGGACGGATCAAGCCGGTATACACCTTCTTCGCGCAGTCCTTCGCGCTTGGTGCGGGATTGCCAGGCAGCTACCTTCGCGCGGCCTATTACAAGATGACGCTGCGTCAAGCGTCAATCGACGTGACGTTGTCGTTTGGAACCTATTTCGTGCAGCCTGACACCATACTGGAAGAGGGTGTCTCAATCGGCGCCTACTGCGTGATCGGACGTGCTTCCATCGGCGCTCGTTCGCAGATCGCGTCGCATGTGCTCATGCCCAGTGGACGCCACCAGCATCTGCGCAACGACGACGGCACTCTCAGTGGCACCATCAGCGATCGCATTTGCATTGGCGCCGACTGCTGGATTGGCGATGGCGCCGTGGTCATGGCCGATCTCGGCGAGGGCGTCACCGTGGGAGCCGGGTCGGTCGTAACTCGCCCCGTGCCCGCCCGGTCTGTTGTGGCCGGCAATCCCGCACGGCCCCTGCAGCGCGCATCGAATTCCGAAACTGCTGCACTTGAGACCGCGGCTCGCCACTCGTAATGTCTACTTCCGCCAGCGGCCCAGCATCCCGAATACAAGTAATCAAGAAGCCACGCATCAAGGTGCTGATCACGGTGCGCGAACTCGACCAGGGCGGCATCGAACGCGACGTCGCCAAAATCGCCACGCACCTCGATCGCGAGCGCTTCGATCCTCACGTGATGGCGTTCTGGGCGCATGGGTTTCGCTATGACGAGCTGCGAGCGGCCGGCGTGCCGGTCATCGAGATTCCGGTGCGCTCGTTTACATCGCTCGCGACGCTGCGACTGGCCGCTGAACTTCGCGGGTACATCATTCAGCACGGATTCCAGGTTGTGCATTCGTATGATGCCAGCTACGTCTTCGCCTGCACCGTGGCGCGTTTCTCCGGCGTGCCGTTGACGATTGGCAGCCAGCTCAGCTATCTCGACACTGTCGATGAACGCACGCAGATGTGGCTTCGCCTGGGCAGCCGCGTCCCCGATGCCATGCTGGCCAATTGCGAAGCCATGCGTCGCTACCTGATTGATGACGAGCACGTGCGCGCAAACCGTGTCGAGATGATTTACAACGGTGTCGATACGACGCAGTTCTATCCGCCGGAGTCGCGCCCCGGGAGGCCATCCATCATCGGCATCGTATGCGCGCTGCGTCCGGAGAAAAATCTGCCCCTGCTGCAGCAGGCGTTCGGGAAGGTGCACACCGCGCATCCGGAGCTCAGGCTGGTAATCGTCGGCAGTGGCGCGGAGCTCAAGTCGCTTCAGGAAAATGCGGCCCGGCTGGGGATCACCGATGCGATCAACTTTATTCCGGCGACGCGCGACGTTCCCGACTGGCTTCGCAAGATGGACATTTTCGTGCTGCCCTCGTATTCGGAGGCATTCTCAAACTCGCTACTGGAGGCGATGGCTTGCGGATGCGCCGTCGTCGGCTCTCGCGTGGGCGGAATGCCAGAACTGACCGGGGCCAACGAAGAACGCGGATTGCTCTTCCCCAGTGGCGATGCCAACGAACTGGCGAATCAACTGGAAAGGCTGATTATAAATGACACGCTGCGTCGCGATCTTGGTACCAAGGCCGCAAAGTTTGCCAAAGAGAGCTTGTCGATCGAAATCGCTGCCGAACGAACTGGCGCCATGTACGAAAGGCTGCTCGCAAAGAAGACGCGTAGGAGATAGCCGGCGTCATGGCATGACGCTTCGAGTCGTTCTCCGCCCCGCTTGCCTGAATGTGCGAAGCATCTCTCTTGTTGCCCAGGCTAGGAAAACAACGTTGGGTACCACAAACAGAAGAACCTTCCACTCGGCTGCAGGGCGAGCGACCAGCGTAACCGCGATAAGGATGACCATACAGCAGCAGACTAAGAGAGTCGCGACAAACAATGGGAAAAAGAAGCTCTTCACGTTGCGCCTCGGATTTCGACGAATCTACACTTTGATCCCCATTTCTGACTGTAAGCATCTCCTGCAACGGGCTTGCCAATCGTCTACACTGGATACTTCTTACACTAGCGCCGTCGAGGAGCGATGGGCCATCTCATAGCGAAATACGCCTTACTGATTGTTGCCGGCGCGCCTTTTGTTTATTACTTTCTTTCCCTGTTCAGTTCATGGCGCTATTTCCTTTCCCGTGAAAACGCGGTTAACCCGCATTCCACCTACACTCCTCCCGTCAGCATCCTTAAACCGGTACGTGGACTCGATCCTGATGCCTACCAGAACTTCGCCAGCTTCTGCAAACAGGATTATCCAGCTTACGAAATTCTGTTTTGTGTAGGCGACGCCTCCGATCCTGTGGTTCCGGTCATCCAGAAGCTGGCAATGGACTTTCCGGAACATGACATCCGACTGCTGTACGGTTCGGGGCGCGACGCCACCAACGACAAAGTGGCCAAGCTGGCCCGCCTGACGCAGGAAGCTCTCTACGACACGCTCGTCATCAACGACAGCGACGTTCGGGCGGAATCGAGTTATTTGCGAAAGGTCGTAGCTCCGCTGGTCAACCCAAAAGTCGGAGCGGTTACATGTTTCTACGTGCCGACGCACGAGACGTCGCTGGTGCAGCGCCTGCAGTCGGTAGGCATGCTCTCCGACTTCTACCCTGGCATCCTGGTGGCATGGCTACTGGACGGCATAAAGTTCGCATTAGGGCCGACCATCGCTACGACTCGCGACCAGGATCAAAGCGCTTCGGCGGATTTGAAGCGATTGAGAACCGTCCCGGCGACGACCTGCTCGTCGGACGGCTGATCGCCGAGCAAGGCTACGAAGTAAAGCTTCTTCGATATTGGATTGATACCGTCGCCGACTTCCACTCCATGCGCGACCTTGTACTCAAGCGCCTGCGCTGGATGACCGTGATGCGCCACATGCGTCCGTGGGGACACATTGGTCTGCTCTTCACCCTGGGACTGCCATGGGCGATCATCGCGGGACTGGTGGCGCATTCCGCATGGGTCGGTCTCGCGTACCTGGGAGTCTATCTCTTCATGCGCATCGCCATGACCTGGCTCATCGGAAGCTGGGGACTCAAGCAGCCCTTCCACTTGCGCTATCTGCTGCTGATCCCGGTATGGGACGCCCTTGCGGTCGGCATCTGGGTGCGCAGCTTTACCCGCAAAACAATTAGCTGGCGCAACCACGAGTACTACATCCGGGATGGGGAACTGGTGCCGGTTAGCGAATAGTAAGAAATGTAAGAACATACGAGTGGGTGCCCCATGCCGGCATCTCTTGCCGGGGCGGGGATTTTTGGTAATCCTCAAGGATTACAGGTTCGCCGAGAACACAAAAGCCCCACCCGGGCAAACGCAGCCCGAATGGGGCACCCAGATGCTCTGGGACGAAACCCTACACCAACGTCTTATCCAGCGCTCCCTTTTCCGCCTTGCGTTCGTTGCGCGTCTTGCGCCAATTCACCTTCGGCTGGAAAGACCACGTGTCGATACGGTCGCGATACTTCGTCGCAATGTGGATCATCGAGTCGAGCAGCGTATCCGACAGATTGTGCGGCTTGAGGCCCAAGTCGACAAGGCGCGAGTGCTTGGCGTTGTAATAGTGTTCTTCCGCCTCGACGCGCGGATCGGGCAGGTGATCGATCTCGACCTTCAAACCGATTTCCTTGCCGGCATGCTGCACCATCTGCGCCAGTTCCAGCACGCTGAACTGTTCGGTGAACTGGTTAAAGACGCGGAACTCGCCTTTGTTCGCGGGATTCTGGCACGCGATTTCCAGGCAACGCACGGTATCCTGAATGTCGAGGAAGCCGCGCGTCTGTCCGCCCTTGCCGTAGACGGTCAGCGGATAACCCAGCGCCGCCTGCGCGCAGAAGCGATTGAGCACTGTGCCGAAAACCTCGTCGTAGTCGAAGCGGTTGATCAGCGCCTCGTCCATCGCCGTCTCTTCGGTCACTGTTCCGTACACCACGCCCTGGTTCAGGTCGGTGGCGCGGATACCCCAGATCTTGCAGGCGAACGCGATGTTGTGGCTGTCATGCACCTTCGACAGATGATAGAACGAGCCGGGCTGCTTGGGGAACGGCAGCACATCGCTGCGGCCGTTGTGCTCGATCTTGATGTAGCCCTCTTCGATGTCGATGTTGGGCGTGCCGTACTCGCCCATCGTGCCCAGCTTCACCAGGTGGCAGTCGGGCGCAAGATCATGCATCGCGTACAGCAGATTCAGCGTGCCTTCGACGTTATTGAGCTGGGTGAACACCGCGTGCTGGCGGTCGATCATCGAATACGGCGCGGAGCGCTGCTCGGCGAAGTGGATGATCGCGTCCGGCTCCCAGGTGCGGATGAACTCGGCGAGGAAGTCGTAATCGCAAACGTCCCCGACAAAGGAGTGGATGGTCTTGCCGCTGAGCTGGTTCCACACGTTCAGGCGTTCGGTCAGCGGCCGGATCGGGGTCAGCGTGGGCGCGCCCAACTCGTGGTCCCAAAGGCGGCGAACGAAATTGTCAACGATGGCAACGTCATTGCCTCGCGCCGAAAGATACAGCGCTGTTGCCCAACCACAGTAGCCGTCACCACCTAGCACGGCAATTCTCATCTCCCACTCCTGTAAGCCTTGATCTTTATTGCAATGGAATTTAGAACCTGAACCTATGATTTTACTTGGCCGCCTAGACTGGCTCCGGGATCTGCGAACCGGCACCAGCCGCGGGAAAGTCTGAACCGTCGCCGTTGTTCTTCTTCTTCTTCAACCGGCTTAACTCGAAGAAGCCGCTCGCGATGCCATGCTTCATCGCCAGCGACGACTCTACCCCGCAGGTACAGCTCGGACACTCGCGCCGTAACATCGCCTCAGCCTGCTTGCGGTATGCCTCTGAATGCAGCACCGTTGCCAGCTTCTCGTGCAGGATGTTCCCCACCCGCGGCAAGGGATAACATCCCGTCAGCACATCTCCATTAGACATGACAAAGACCTGCAAATATCCCAGTACACACGCCGGTTCTGGCAAATTTTCGCGATTGTAATAACGCGTAATATAGTCGACCTCGTACTGCGGACGCCGGCCGTCCAGGAATCGTTTGATTTGCCGAACCTGGCCGCGGTCAGGCCACATCGCGTTCAGATCGGCGTTTTCCAGGAAAGAGAGACTCGTGCTCAGGATGTTGAACTGCAGGTGCGCACCAGCCTCCTCCGCGTCCTTGGAGAGTTCGTCCAACTCGTTCGTCGACATCTTGTTCAGCGTCACCGAAATCGAGAGGCGCTTGCCTTTCATTAGCGCGAGCCCTTCCATCCCCAGGTCGAAATACCCTCGAATGCCGCGGATGATGTCGTTACTCTCCTTCAATCCATCGATGGAAACAGCAACATCAGTAATGGCCGAAGCGTTCAGCTCTTTGTGCAGCTTCTTCAGAGCAAGGCCGTTGGTCTGAAGAATGACGCGCTTGAATCGTGACGCATTCGCCTTGTCCAAAATCTCGAACAGGTCTTTGCGCAGCAACGGCTCTCCGCCAGTCAGCCGCAGCGCCTGAATGCCACAATCGTGGATCTGGTTCAGCAGATCGACTGCGCGCTCCGTGGTGATGACATCAGCCCAACGCGTCTTCCAGTAGTCGCAACTGATGCACTTCGCCTGGCAATTCTCCGTCAGCTTGATGTGCGCGGAGAGCGGCTGTATGCGCGACGGCAACAGCTTCGGCGAAATGTTTGTCCCCATCCAGACGCGGGGTAGGTAGGTTACAGGCATCAATGGGCTCCGGCGGGCACAGTCTGGTTCGTCACCAGAAGCTTCCCTCCACTTGAAGCTAGGATAACGACATTCTGCGAATCCACCAACCCCTGCAAGTGCGGCAATTCCTCTTCCGGCAGGAACAAGTACTCGCGCTGCGAGCCTCGCCATAAGTCGGTCAACTGCTCGTCGCTAAGAAATACGTTCGGCGCGCCCGGCGCATACGAGCCATAGATGAGGTTCATCTGCCGCCCGTGCCAGAGCAGTGCGGGCCGATTCGTATAAAAGAAGACCGACGAAAACGGATAGTAGTGCCCGAACGTGATCAGCTGCCCCTCAGGAGAGTGCTCAAGCACCGCCTCAAGCGGCTGCGACGACAGGTACGGATCGAACTGCACCATCGCCAGCCGTGCCGCCTGGTAGAACAAAATCATCATCACCACAGCGGAGAGAAACGCGCGCGACCGATGCCAGGCGATCATACCGATCGCACCAACGATGAACGCCGCCGCCGCCAGCGTCAGCGGCAGGCGCATATAGGCGAACGACGGCAGGGTGAGGTCCTGCATGTGGCCCAGTGAGAGCCTGTAATTCGATTGCTTGCTGACTGCCTGAGAAATGTCCCCGATCGCCGGCAGATTGCGAACTGCGATCAATATGCCGATACACGCCGCCCCGCATGCCGCGCATAGCACGCCCAGAAAACGCGTTCCCCACTCCACCCAGCGTCCGCCCATCGCCATCGCCGAGCCCAGCAGTAACGCCATCGCCGGATAACACGGCATGGAGTAATACTCCTGCGTGGTAGAGAAGGTGAAGAAGACGAGGATGAATCCTGCCCAACACAATGCCAGCAGTCGAGTCCGGCTGGCGCGATCGACCGGCCGATACGACAGCTTCGCCACGGCCGGAAAATACACGCTGAACGGAAATAGCCATAGCAGGTGGAATCCCCAGAACAGCGCGCGCGGCACCGTGCTGTAATCGCGCGGATAACGCAGATTCAGAAAACGCAGGAGCTGTTCGTTGATAATGTAGAACCACAGGAATCCGTGATACTCGCCCGGCCCGCTGTGCAAGCTGAACGCAAAATATGGCGGATTGCGTAGCGTCGCCAGTACGTGCCACGGGAGGGCAATCGCCAGCGCAATCAGTGCTCCCGAGAGCGGGTGCAGCCGCTTCCATGTTCGGGCTGAGAAGAGCTGGTGCGTACACCCCAGATACACCAACCCTGCGCCCACAGGAAATACCACGCCAATCAGGCTCTTCAGCAACAGCCCCACGCCCATGCTGGCGGCCATGACGTACGCCCAGGCGCGAGGATGGGATTCTTCTTCGTCCAGCGCACGCAGGAACGCCCACATCGCCAGCGCAATGGTGAACGTCAGCATCACGTCCGGAATCAGTACGCGGGTAAACAGGAACAAGCCGACACAGATGGCAATGCTCAGGCCTGCATACAGCCCTGCCTTTCGCCCGAAGGCCCAAATGCCAAACGCCGCGGTCAGCCACGCGAGAGCGATCGACGATAGCGCAATCGGAATGCGTGCCGCCCAGTCGTGTACGCCGAAAACTTTATAAGAGCCGGCAATCAGCCAATAAATCAGCGGAGCTTTTTCAAGGTAAGGGACGCCATCCAGCCGCGCGGTTACATAGTCGCCGGAGGTAAGCATGTTGCGCGCAATCTGCGCCTGGACGGCATCGACGTCGTCCTGCAGGTGGGGCGGAGAGATGATACACGCAAGATAGATGAGGGCCGAGCAGAGGATGACGATCAGGTAGAGATCGCGATTCCCTCGGGTAGTTGCAATTGTTGTCGCGTCGACCTCCACGTCGACTGCTGTATACGCCATCTTTTCATCCATTGGAACAGGATCATCAACCCCCAAAGGTGGTACCCGACGTTGATGCGCCTCTCGGTGTGCTCTTTCAGGAGCCGCTTGACTTCGTCTGCTCGGAACAGGTTGGGATATTCTGCGAGGCCAATGTTAAGTGTATCAACAAGCATTGGATGCAGTATGCCGCGCAGCCACTCGTGGGCCGGGATATCAAAGCCCTGTTTGCTGCGGCTCAAGACCGCAGGCGGCAGCTCGTCGCGCATGGCCTCTTTCAACAGGAACTTCTGCTTCGATCCGCGGATCTTCAGCTCGGGCGGAAGCGTCGCCGCAAACTCGATGAGGCGGTGATCGAGGAACGGCGGCCGCACCTCAACCGAGTGCGCCATGCTCATGCGATCGGACTTCACCAGGATGTCGTCCGCCAGATAGTACTGCTGATCGAAGCGAAGATAAGAGCCGAGACCGTTTCGTGCGCCGCCATCGCCATCCCGGCCGTAGAGCAGGTCGTTCATAGCGCGCGGAAAATCACCCGCCATCAGGCTCTCTTTGCCGTCCTCTGAGAACGTTCCGTTCCAGTAAACGTGCGCTCTCGACGGTTCCATCAACGAGCCTTCCAGCAGGCGCTTCAGCTTGTATTCCAGGCCGATCTTCTCGTCGGATACGGGCATCCGCCGCAACGCACTCAACGCAAATTGCAATGCCGGACGCGGAAACCTGCGCAGAAGCTTCGCGTAGTCATTCGCGCGATACGTGAGATATCCGCCGAACAACTCATCGGCGCCCTCGCCGCTCAGCGCGACCGTCGTGCGCGCCTTGCACATCTTCGACAGGAACCACACCGGCAGCGCCCCGGCATCGGCGCTGGGCTCATCGGAGTAATACGCAAACTCCCCGATCGCGCCTTCCAGGTCTTGCCCGGGATGGAGGTCGAACTGCTCGTGCTCCGTCCCATAGGCGGCAACGACCTCCTTGATATATGGCGTTTCGTCGAAACTGCGACCGTCGAACGATACTGAGAAAGTCTTCAAGCGTGACGGCGACGCCTGAGCGGCGTAGTGCAGGATGGTCGATGAATCCACGCCTCCGCTCAACCAGATCCCCAGCGGCACATCCGATACCAGGTGCTCAGCGGTCGATTGCCGCATCAGCGAATCGAACTCTTCCTTGGCCGAATCCAGCGTCCACGGCTGGTAGCGCTGCTCCGGCAAAGTCCAATATGGCTCGCTGATGACTCGTCCATTGCGCCACTCCACCCACGTTCCCGGCAGAACCTTCTCGATGCCGTCGACTAACGTCCACGGCGCAGGAACGTAGTTCATGGACAGGTAGCAGTCGAGCCCTTCCATGCTGAGGTTGCGCTCAATCTCAGCATGGACAAAGATCGCTTTCAGCTCCGAGCCGAAGAACAGGTCACCGCGGCGCTGCGCAATGTACAGCGGCTTGATGCCAATGCGATCGCGCGCCAGCACCAGCCGGCGTTCGGAATTCACCCACAACGCGACGCCGAACATGCCGCGCAACCGGCGGAAGCAATCCGTGTCCCATTCCATGAAGGCGTGCAGAACGGTCTCGGTGTCGCAGTGGCTGACGAAAATGTGCCCCAGCGCTTCCAACTCGCGGCGCAGCTCCATGTGGTTGTAAATTTCGCCGTTGAAGACGATGGTGGTGTCGCCGTCGGGGCTGGTGATGGGCTGGTCGCCGCCTTCTAGATCAATAATCTTGAGGCGAGCTGCGCCTAGCGAACAGATAGAAGACTGAAAGACGCCCTGCTGGTCGGGACCGCGGTGATGAAGGCTAGCCGTGGCAGCTCGGATTCGGTCGGGATCTGGCGACCAGTGTTTATGAGTAAATCCGGCTATGCCACACAATTTTTGAATACCCCTGCGGAAACGACGTCGGTCCGGTGTTCATCAGCGTTCATGGCAGGCCCCCCCCCGGGGAGGCGCCCAGCCAAGGAAATGCGCTGAAACTCGTGTTACAGATCGATTACCAAAATTATACTGGCTGCACTTGGCCCTCCACAACCAAACACAATGCGGTGAAACTGCGTTGGCGAGAGCTGGAGTTCCTCAATCGTCTGCGGCTCGGGTACCGATTTGCTAAACTTGTGGCCCTAATCCTAAAGCGCATCGTCTCGGAACTATGCACACTTACATTCTGTAGATCGCCACTTTGGCCTATGCCATTCACGTATTCGAGGAATACACCTTCGATTGGAAGACCTGGGCGACCGCGGTCCTCAAACTCCCTGTGAACTGGATACATTTCTCGCTTGCCAATGGCGTCGTAGTGGTGCTGGGTATCTCGTGTGCTTCGGTCGGTTGGGCGCTCCCCGCCTATTCACTGAGTTTGCCCGCTCTGATGCTGATCAATGCCACTTTTTTTCACGTTGCCCCCTTTATTCTGATGAAAGGACGGTTTTCGCCTGGTCTCGGAACCGCCGTGCTACTGTTTTATCCAATTGCGATTTGGGCCTATTACGGGGCCTACACGGATGGCGTGCTGTCTGCGCGGGTCGCGCTTCTTTCGTTCATCCTGGGAGCCTTCGAAATGGCCTCGCCGATCATTATGTTGAAGCTCCATCTCCACCCGTACTTTAAGCAGCGACCCTCTTGAGCGGCTGGCTCCAGTTGAGGTGTCATTCCAAACGGGTGCTTGGGCCGCTGTTGCAAATTGCTGTTTTCGGCGTATGATTTGTGACACTTTGGCCGCCAGGGTGTGCTCGCGGCGAAGCGAAGCTATGAAACTTCCCTTTCAGCGAACCAGTTCCGGCCCGACGGGTTTCATGCCAACGTGTACCGAGTTTCCACCGCTCGATGGGGCTGAGATCTCGGCGATGGTTCACGGGACGCGCCTGGGAGGGGATTTCTATCACTTCATGCGCACGACTCCGCAGCGCGTAGTGTTCGGCTTGCTCGATGTGGCGGGACAGCGGACGGAGAATCACCACATCATCGCTGCGACACGAACCGCGTTCCAGGAAGCGGCCTGCGCAAGGTTCGGAGACGTTGACGTCAACGAAGCCGATGCCATGATGGAATTCTGCATGGACCTGAACGCCGCCATCCGTCGCAGCGCCTCAGCGGTTTGCGTCTGCGCTGCATTCGTCGGCTGCTACAGCGAGGATTTCGGCACCATTTGCTATGTGAACGCCGGGCACACTCCGGGACTGCTTCGCCACGGCAACGACGTGACCGAATTGCGAGCGACCGGACTCCCCCTGGGTTTATTTGCAGCTTCTACCTACGAAGCCCCCACGGCGTTCCTCGCGCCCGGGAGCGCATTGCTGCTGGCCTCGCGCGGAGTCGTCGAGGCACTACGTCGCAAAGAAGAGTTCGGCCTGCAGCGCGTGACAGAACACTTCGCCAGCATACCAATCAATAGCGCAAACACAGTTGCTGCCAGCGTGCTCGATGCCGTGCGCCAGCACCTTGGCTCCCATCCCATCACCAACGATCTGACCACCCTCGCCCTGGTCCGCCAGCCCAAGTAACTGTCTCTTCAGACCCTGGACAACGAACCAAGCTGACACGGACCCGCATGACTTGGAAGAACGGACATCCCAAAGCCTGGATCAACCGAACCAAGAAATCGCGGGGTGAGTGTTCTGTTCCGCCACAGCACGAATATTCCGGCAATCCGCCGAGGTGCAGGTGGTGCGGACATCAACCCTCTCGCGACAATCGCATCAGTTTCGCAACTGCAGTAAAATCGAGCCACCCGAAACGGTCCAAGGCTTCCTCGCAGGACAGGTCATGAACACTTTTCTTGCCGATCTACGCTACGCCGCCCGGCTGCTCGCCCAGTCTCCGGCTTTCACAGCGATTGCTGTATTGACACTGGCGCTCGGAATTGGTGCAAATACCGCCCTGTTCTCCGTCGTCAACGGAGTGTTGCTGAACCCGCTTGCGTATCCGCATTCCGACCAACTGGTCGCGATCTACGAAAGCGTTGCCGGCCTCGACAGTGCCCCCATCGAGTATCCCAACTTTCAGGATTGGCAGCGCGATAGTCGCTCGTTTGCCTCGATGGCCGCCTATCGCAACGAAGATTACAACTTCATTGGCAATGGCGAAGGCGAGCGGCTGAGCGGATACATGATCTCAGCCGGCTTCTTCGATACGCTCGGTGTAATACCGGTCCTTGGCCGCACATTTCGTGTCGATGACGACCAACTCGGTGCCGCGCCTGTCGTCGTGCTGAGCGGTGGTTTCTGGAAGCGCAAGTTCGGCTCCTCGCCCGACATCATTGGAAAGCCGATCACCTTGAACGGAACCGCGTACACCATCGTCGGCGTCATCCCTGACAGCTTCCGGTTCTACGGCAACATGCGAGACGTCTACACTCCTGTCGGGCAGTGGCGTGATCCTTCCTTCCGCGATCGTCGCATCTCGGTGAGTGCTCGTGCCTTCGGCAGGCTGACGCGAGGCGTCACACTTGCCCAGGCACAAGCCGAGATGGATGAGATTGCCCGCAACCTCGCCGTCGCCTATCCCCAAGCCGACGCCGGTCACACCATCAAACTCGTCTCGATGAAGGAGGACTTGGTCGGCAACGTTGAGCCCTTGCTGTTCGTGCTGCTGGCGGCCGTCGGATTCCTGATGCTGATTGCCTGCGCCAACGTCGCCAACCTGCTGCTGGCTCGGTCGATCGCGCGCTCCCGCGAGTTTGCGATTCGCTCCGCACTGGGAGCAAGCCACGCGCGAATGATTCGCCAGTTGCTGACGGAAAGCGTGCTGCTTTCAGCCGTCGGCGGAGCGGTTGGTCTATTGCTCGCCTGGCTCGGAACCAGGACCCTGCTTAGGGCTTTACCTGCGGCGCTACCCAGAGCCAGCGAGGTTTCACTCGACCCCAAGGTGCTGTTCTTTACGCTTTTGTTGTCGCTGTTCACCGGAGTGGTCTTCGGGCTCGCGCCTGCCTTGAAAGCCACGCGAATCAACCTGCAGGAGGTCATGAAACAGAGCGGACGCGGTTCGAGCGGCTTCCGTCATCGCCTGCAAGGGACCTTCGTTGCCGTCGAGATGGCGTTGGCGCTGGTGCTGCTGGTCGGCGCCGGTTTGATGGTGCGGACCCTTGGCGCGCTGTGGCGAGTCAATCCGGGATTTAATCCCAATCACGCCATTACTTTCAATTTGGCGATGCCAGCCACGTCGAATACGACGTCGGCTGAAACCCGGGCCCGCCTGCGTAACTTCGACGATAGGGTGCGATCGATTCCGGGTGTGCTGGCGGTGTCGGTCACGTTGGGCTCGCGCCCAATGATTCATGACTCTTCCCTGCCGTTCTGGATCGAAGGCCAACCCAAGCCCGCTCACGATAGCGAGATGCCTGCGGCGACGTTCTTCCTCGCTGAGCCGGGCTTTCGCGAGGCGATGGGAATCACCCTGCTGCGCGGCCGATTCATAAGCGACCAGGACAACGAAAACACGCCTATCGTGGTCGACATCGACGATAATTTCGCGCGAAAGTACTTCCCCGGTCAGGATCCCATTGGCAAGCACCTCAATTTCACCGAGTTCAATGTGCAAGCTGAAATCGTGGGAGTAGTCGGACACGTGAAGCAGTATGGGCTCGACGCTGACCCGGCGGGCACCATCGAGGCGCAGTTCTTTTATCCCTTCATGCAGATTCCGGAAAAAGTAATGCCATTGGTCGCGAAGTCTGTCGCAGTGGTGCTGCGCACGCAGGGCGATCCCACGGCGATCATGGCACAGGTTCGGGAAACGGTAAGAGAGATTGATCCTCGCCAGGTGATCTACAACGTGCAGACGATGGACGATGTGGTCGCCACCTCATACGCCGCGCGCCGGCTCACCATGATTCTGCTCACCGCGTTCGCTGCACTGGCATTGCTACTGGCTTGTGTCGGCGTCTACGGCGTAATTTCCTACCTGGTCGGACAGCGTACGCAGGAAATCGGCATTCGCATGGCACTGGGAGCGCAACGGCGCGACATCCTGGTTCTGGTACTCGGCGAGGGAACGAAGATGGCGTTGATCGGTGCCGCAATCGGCACGGCTGCGTCGCTGGTGCTGACCCGCCTGATGGCGAAGCAACTGTTCGGGGTCAGTGCGCATGATCCCTTGACTTACGCGAGCGTCGCGTTCGTCCTGATGCTGGTCGCGATTGCCGCCTGCTATGTTCCCGCGCGGCGCGCAGTACGAGTCGATCCGATGAAGTCCCTGCGTTGGGAGTAACTCGCTTCTCGGACGTATTCGCAATTCTCTGAATCAAGAAGCGAGCGGCTTTCGAAGCGCACGCTCAATGACGACGGGCAAGAGCACTACCGGTCCCCAAAGGATTGCAACGACTGCGGTAAACTGAAGCAGTCCAGCCTGTTACGACGCAGCGGCCCTGTAGCTCAGATGGATAGAGCAGCGGTTTCCTAAACCGTTGGTCGGCAGTTCGACTCTGCCCAGGGCCCCCATCGCGAACCTTTTAGGGACCACCGCCATCTCGCAGCAGCCAGATCTCTTAGGCCTTTACCAAGCAGTTACTATGTTTCGTTACCGGATTCTGGATACAATTCCCCAACCAGCCTGGACGTGGTGGTAGGGCTCTCAATCTGTGGGTGTGCGGTTCAGGCAAGCGAGGTCACAGTGCATCTCTACTGGTGTGCGGACTGCAAGACTCCGGGTTGTAAGCGTCGCCAGATTTTCCAAGACGTCCCCTTCGACGCCAGTTCTTCCGATGAGCCCACTATCCACTTCAACTTTCCCGCCAGCTTCCAGATGTGCTGCCGGGCCTGCGGGGGAACGCACGTCTACAAAGCCGAGGACATCGACGACTTCAAGTCGGCGGACTTATTGCCGATGGGCTTTGATCTTTTGGTGTGAACCGCCAGCGACCGCAAGCCAGCGGTTTCTCCGTTAGCACCGCAGGGATCGCGCTTCTGCCAGAAACAAGACGTCGCGCCTTTATTGCAGCTAACTACGCCCGGAATCTTGGGGAGTTAACGGCCGCCGCGAAGTCTCAGCCGATGAGGGCTGGCGCGCTGTCTGAGTTTCCGGAACCGCTGCTGCAGGGGCCGGGTCTCCGGTTTGAGCGTAGCGACGCTGCATGATAAAGCCGCGTGCGGCCGCATAGGGTTTGGCAGCGACCTTCTTCAGGACCTTCTTGGCGTTCCACAGCGCCTGCTGTCGCGAGCAGGCGACGAAATCACCACTCGCCAGCTTGGCGGCTTCGGCCGCAGTTGTAGTCCGGAGGATGCCATAACGTCCCAGTACGCGACACCCGTCAACATCCCGCACGCTTGAGGTAGGCTCTGAGCTGAAAAGGCTCCGGTATCCCGCTTGGGCAGCAGCAGCCGCGATGGCCGGTACGTAGGTTCCACCGGGCACCGAGCCGCAAGTAACCTCGGTGCCTACAATGCTCTCCAACTTCCGCCGGCTGTCGTGCCATTCCGTAAACATTTGTTCGGGCGAGCAATCCCACATGGGGATGGGGTGCGAGCAGGTGTGTGAGCCGATACAGTGGCCACGTTCGGCCAACTCACGCACCTGGGCCGGCGTGAGAAAAGTCCCGCTCCCAATGTAGTCTGTCGCGATGAGAAAGTGGCCACGCCAACCGCGGCGCTCCAACTGATCGGCGACGTACATGGAGCTAACGCCTCCATCGTCCATGGTGAACAGGAACAATTCCAGCCCATTGGTGTCGGTGATGCGCCCCGGCTTGGCCTTCACCGCGGCGGCAATGGCGCACATGTGCTGCTCGAACTGCTCCTCGGTGAGCTTGTAGTGGTCGGCGCCGACAATGTTGAAGCCCGACAGAGAGAATCCGCCCGCCGGCACAACATCGTGATACATCAGCGCCAAAGTCTTAGCCATAGCCTTCGCAGTTCAGAATGTGCCGGAATCGCTTGCCCTGTCAACCGCGGTGTTAAGTATAGTGGTTCACGTGGAGAACCAGGAACAACAGAAGAGCGATCGGCTAAACCAGGATCAACTGTCTGCGAAAGATTCGCCGGGGCTGGTTACCGGACTGCTGAAGCAGGGAAAGTCCTTGCGGGAGATGTTCGACCAAGTGCTTGTCCCGTTGCAAGTGAGAGGGACCAAGCCTCCTTTCTTCTGCATGCATGGCGATACCGGCCGCGCCATCTTCTTTGCACTGGCGAAGCGCCTCGGCTCGGACCAGCCGTTCTACGCCGTGCAGTGTATTGGCCTCGACGGCAAGGCCGCGCCGCTCACCAGCATGGAGACGATGGCAGCGCATTATGTCTGCGAGATCCGCAAAGTACAGCCTATGGGACCGTATCTGCTGGGCGGCTTCTGCATGGGCGGGGCGTTGGCGCTGGAAATGGCGCAGCAGCTTCAGGCTGCAGGTGAGAAGGTCGCGCTGGTAGCGATGCTCGACACCCATGCACCATGGATGGTCCGCTCGACCAAGGAAGCGTCGCCTTATGGGCTGGGCACCAGACTTAAGGACCATTACCAGAATTTGCGCAAGATGCCCCGAAAAGAAATTCGCGAATACCTGAGGATGCGCGTGGAGAACGTCGGGTTCATCATCAAACGCCAGCTATGGGAGCTGGCTTATCAGGTATACAAGCTCAGCAATCGGGCGATGCCGAAGTTCCTCTGGGACATTGAGTCGGCCAACACCCATGCCTTCCTGGAGTACAAGGCGAAGCCGTACGACGGAAAGATCGTGATGCTGGTGACCGATGGAACTGTGAGCCGCTTCAACTGCGAGCACCTGGGATGGTCGCATGTCCCTAAGGACGGGCTCGAGATTCGGCGCGTGCCGGGGCTGCACGACACCATCATGAACGAACCGCATGTCAAGCCATATGCTGCCGCGTTGAAGGCGGCGATCGCCGAGGGGCTGGAGACAAGTGCGGCCCCTGCGCGCGCGGCCAGCATCCCTGGCCCGGGGACTTCGCCCGCGAACTGACATCCTCTGCTCAGCCGATCAGTGTTGCAGTTTAGTGAAAGTGAATTGCCGACACCACACAATCAATCCCCGGCCCACCCACATCTCAGGCACAATGGATGAATGATCGTTTACTTCTTGCGTCATGCCAGTGCGAACCAGCACAAAATTCTGCCCAAGGAGGACGACCAACGTCCTATCGACAAGGTTGGCGAGCAGCAGTGCCACGTTGTAGGACGTGCACTCGTCGCCTTGGGCGTGAAAGTCGATGCGGTGATCTCCAGTCCGCTAACCCGGGCCGTACAGACGGCAGAACTCGCCGTCACCGAGCTTGGCTATCAGAACAAAATTGTGATCAGCGATGCGATGCGTCCTGAGGCAAACTACGATCAGTTCCACGACCTGTTAACCCACTACAGCAACAGCGACGCGATCATGGTGGTGGGCCACAATCCCAGCATTACTGAGTTTCTGCTTCATCTAATGACGGGCAACGAACCTTCCGACTGCGTTGATTTCAAGAAAGGCGCCGTGGCTAAAGTCGATGTGCAGGGAGAAAAGGGCGTGCTGAACTGGCTGCTAACTCCGAAGATGGCGAGCAAGCTTCAGGCGCTCTCGGCGAAAAGCTCGCGCCCGAAGACCTCGCGGAAGTAGTCTTTTTCCTGTTCTACGGCCCAAAGTTCCAGTTCAACTCCTTCGGGCGTGCTCGGCGTGAGCTGCAAGGTCACGCGCTCGTCCTGTTCGATTTTGATCCGCAGGTCTCGAACCGTGCCGCGGCGGCTCTGATCGAGCGCACGCGCTAATCGCAGCAGGCCAACTGCTTTCGGCACTCGACTCTGGGCACCCGAAGGAAGAACGCGGAGGTTGCGATCACCGGGGCGGGGCAACGACTTCCCGAGATACCGCGCGATGGCCGCGATGATGAGACGCTGAACCGGCGTGTATCCAAAGATCTCCGAATGGGCAATGACGTAGTACGTGTGGCGTCGCCGGCCAGAGCGATTGATGTACGATCCCACCTCATGCAGCATGGCGGCCGCCTCCAGCCAATCGGCATATTGCGCGGGCAACTGATGCACTGGCTGCAAGCGCTGAAAGAGCTGGATCGCCAGATCGCGGATGCGCCGTGCAAACAGCAGGTCGACTCCGTAATGCTTGGCGGCCGAGATGAGCGCGTCCTGCCGTTCCGACTCGACCCGCTCAGCCATGGCGGAACTGGCATTGTAGTCGGCCATCATCTGCGCAAGCAGGCCGTCGCGCAATCCCAGCGGCAAATATCGGAAGCTGCGCAGCTCGCACATCTCCAGCAGCTCGGAGTAGACCATCGAACCGGCAACGATGATCTCGGCTCGCCTCGGTCCAATTCCGCGCAACGCCTGGCGCTGGACAAGGTCGCGCTTGCTCAGGTCCTTTGTAATCTTGGAGAGCGCCTCTTGCGGCACGGCGGCCGGCTTCGAGGGATCATCACCGCGCCCACTGTAATAGTTGGAGAGTGCCGCCGCGGTGCCTGAGGTCGCGATCGCCGTCTGCACCTCGGCTTCGAGAACACGCGCTTGCACGCGCGAGATCTCTCGTTGGATCAAGCCGCGCATCTGTTCGAGTTCCCGCTTCCGCGGCGGATCGGACTGCAAAAAGGTCTGCGTCAGCCGTACGGCGCCAATCGGCAGGCTGACCATCTCCGCAATATGGCCTTGGTCGGAGAGAGTTAGCTCGCAGCTGCCACCACCTAGATCGATGAGCAGAGCGCGCGCGTTGGCGATGCGCGCATTTGACAGAATGCCCAGGTGAATCAGCCGACCTTCTTCCAGGCCGGAGATAATTTCAGCTTTCCAGCCCGTAGCCGTCCGGACCCAGTCGACAAAAGCGCGGCTATTCTTGGCGTCACGTAACGCGCTGGTCGCAACCACGCGCACCCGATCAGCAGCATAACTTTGGACGGCCCGCAAGAAGCGCTGCAAGACCTGAATCGTGTAGGCCATCGCCTGCGGCTCAAGCGAGCCATTCGCGAATACTCCGGCCCCAAGCCGCGTGACCTCACGATCTTCAAAAACGGTCTTCAGGCGATCACGATCGGCTTCGGCGATCTTAAGCCGAACCGAGTTGGAGCCGATGTCGACAGCGGCGAAGGTGGGCATGGGTCCTGTTCAGGATAGCGCAGCGTCGTATGACTCGCGCAAGAACGCTGGGCACTGGGGAGAAAGATGCCGGGCGTCGTTCAATGGCAGCCCAATCGCTTGCCAAACGCGGCGCGGCGAGTCTCTAGCGCGGGGGATCTTGGGTCGGTGCCTCTACCGGCGCGGGGGCAGCCGTGGCAGGGGCTCCAGAGGCATGATGGTTCTTGCGGAAGTGGTGATCGATATCGGGCCAAAACTCAACCAAGAAATTCCCCAATCCGCCATACAGAAAAGACACCGAGGCGCGACTCGCTGTTAATGCCGCTCCGCGGTCGGACTTGGGATAGTACAAATTGGAAATAGTTCCCGAGGTAAAGGCGCCTAGTACGTTGTCGAAAGCGAACATTTCCCGACCCGAATCCTGGTGGGCGACAAATACCTGCGATATCGCAGAGAAGAATCGCTTGCCGAAGCTTCCCTCTCCCAAGCGGAAGTAGCGGGGGTCCTGCTTGAACATTACGGGATACACGAAGTTGCAGAAAAAATTGCTGGAAGCCGCATCCGTAAGATTAGCGGCGTAGCGCTTGGCGTAGCCTTGCACTCCCTGGCCATATCCCTGAAAGGAATCCGTAGCCTGTCCGATCCCTGCTTGGACCGCGGTCAAAGCGTAGATGTATGGATCTGTGTAGGTCTTCCCCATGAGATCGAACTTTCCCCGCGGCGTCAGAGGCGGAGGGTGATGGCGGTCGGTTGCGCTAAACGCGGGTATGACGAGGAATACGTGCTGCGATTGTTCTTTCTTTTCGAGTTCGCGCTCAATTTCTTCCGGCGTCTTCGCTTTGTCGCTTTGAGTTTGACTGGTTTGGGTTTGATCGCTCGGCGCTTGGCTGTTCGGGGCCGATGGCGCCGCGGGGGCGCTGGCGGACGACGAAGCAGGATCGGATGGGGATGCGGGGTTCTGCTGACAGAAACAGGTGACGCTAATAAGTAGAGACGTGAGTATCAGTACAGTACGCGAGAACACAGTGATCCTTGTGATGCATTTCCTTCAACATAGGCGACAGAGCCTCGCGAACCACGGCTGCCGGCTTAATCTCAGGCCGCCGTCAACTGGCGACTAACCACCTAGGAGTTCCCGAACCTGAGCCATTCTTCCAGATTCAGCACTGACTCCAGTGTACCTGTAAGCGAAGCTTCGGGGGGGGCACATCGCCCGAATCCCGCGCTTCTTCAAGCCAGGCAGCTCTAATTTAGATTGCGTTTCGAGGATGTCGAGTTCGACCGCGACTTGTTGGCCCCAGGCGGCCCGACTGCAATCTCTTCGTCAGCGTCATCATCGGGAGAGAACAGGAAATCTTCGATCTCATCGATGCGTGCGCTGGCATCGCGGTACCCAATCTCGATGAGGTCGGTGGTGTACTTGGATGCGAAGAGAAGGTAACTCATCAGGTCGGAACAAGAGGCCGCGTCCCTTCCCAAGCTGCTGACGAAATAGGTAATCAGATAAGGCAGGTCCCGCTGGTGCTGCTCGGCCAGTTCACTCAGATTCACCGAGGGCGTAATCACCAGCGGCGTCAGGGGGCGCACCCGCTCGCATCCCTCGACTTTCGACTGGTCCAGCTGGCCTGAGTTAAGCAGCGTATTGAGCCGTTGCAGGTGCTCAATATCGGTCGCCAGGTGATCGAGGAACATCACGTTGAAAAGTAGTCCCAGGACTTGCGCCAGCGAGGGCTCCCGATTGCCGACGGCTTCTTCTTGATGTTCGAGACCGTGTCCGCGTACCCCAATTGCAAAGAGCTTGTTCGCCCCCAGCCTGATTACCGGGCTTAGCGGCTGCTGCAAGCGAATACAACCGTCCCCAAAGAACGCCGTCCCGCGAGCCGTCTTTAGCTTCACCGGTTGAAAGACCAAGGGAATCGCGGCCGACGCGCAGATATGGTCCACCGTAATCTTGGTCGCCAAGGTCACCCGGCGGCTGCGGTTCCACATGGGGTGGCCCTTCGCGCCCTGAATAAACAGGTAGCTCTTCCCTGAGTTGTAGTTGGTCGCAGAGATGGTCAGCGCATAGAGATGCCCGCGCTTGATGTTGTCCTGAATCAAATCGCAATCAAGGTTCCGATGGAGGAAGTGCCGGAGCGGCGTTGCGTCCAGAAACGATCTGGCGTTACCGCCGCCCAGCACGGCTCCGAACGAGAGGTCCATAATCCAGGTGAGGGAATTACGAGCCTGCGATAAGACGTCGCAGCGAAAAATATCCTGTGGTCGCAGGTTGGACCAGATATGCGCCAGAACTCTGGTCGCCAAGGGGAAATCGTCGCAGCCCATGGCCAGCCCGGCGCCATTGATCGCCCCGGCGGACGAGCCTCCAATGATCGGAAATGGATTGGGTCGTCCCTGCAGATGTTTAATCTCGCCAAGGCGTTTCAGAACGCCTGCCTGATAAGCCCCTCGGGCCCCACCGCCCGTCATCACTAGGCCGAACGTCGTTGCCATTCTTTCTCCCCCGGGGAGGTTTTTTCACAAAATCACTCTAGCCATTCGGCCGGGCCGAACGGTCACCCCAGGATGGTTCGGGGAGCCCTGCCGAGTTCCCGTTTTCCGGGGCACCATCACGCCATGACGCGATAGTCTACTCGTGACTCAGTCTGCTGCAAACCCCTACTTGCTGTCAGTGAGTTTTATCACGGCTCTTCCACATGCCTTTTCCCGGACCGGCAAGCATCCGCTCCGTTCCGACGCATCAACTCAATCCAAGTCTTAAGTAATTTCGATCCTAAGGTTACGCCTACCCGGCAAACTGTCGCATCCGGTTAAACCATGGCGGCGATTTCGGAACGCATCCGGGAATCCCGACTGACAATTCAGTTCCCAATTCCTGCAACGGCGCAAGAACCCATGAAGTCTCTTTTCCCACAAGAATTGGCTGGTTCAACCGGCAGGAGAGCGGCCAGGAGAGAGCTCACCCAGATTGCCGGCATTGGGCGCTACCTCCATCACCGGCTGGGCACATAAGCGCGACCCAGCGATGCCGAAGATGGCTCAAATTCTTAGCAGGCTTGCACACAGCGGTCTGTGGTGTCCGTGATCTAGGATGTGACATCACATTTTGGCTCGTGGATTGCCGCACGGAGACCTGTGGGTGGAAGCCGTTGGTTTACAGGGCAACAAAAACGCCGGGAGCATGCGCTCCCGGCGGTGGAGAGGACTGCTTCCCTAAAGCTAGAAGTTCAAGCGAGCGCCAAACTCCATCTGACGCGGGCTGGTGGAAGTCACTGTTCCAGGTAAGGTACCCCAGCCAGCGGCATTGCTCGTGTCGAGATAGTCTCCGCCCGGATCGCCGAACTGATCGTGGTTGAAGATGTTGGTGAAGACCACTTGGAACTCGGTGCTGAACCGCTCCGTGAGCTTGAACATCTTCTTCACGCTCAAGTCAACGTTCCAGTAGTTGAGTCCACGGGCTACGCCGAAGCCGCCGTCCTTGGTGTCGTAGCCAAGAATCGGCTGGCGAACGTCGTTCCACGTAGCAACCGGGTTCGCGAACAGATTCACACCATAGCCCGAGGTACCGATGCCGTTGGATCCGGGCACGTTGTTGTGCCGCGAGCCCGAGGGCAACGGTGCAATCGGGATGGCATTTTCGGAAACGCCGTAGCCAAAGAAGTTCAGCGAATCGCCTTCACCAAAGGCCTGACCGCCGCCGTTGATAGTGCCCAGCGTGATCGGCAAGCCGGTTCCGGTAGTGAAGATCGGAGCGATGTTCCAGCCGCCCAGCAGGTGTCCTACGAAACCTGACTGCGACTGGTACCACTTAGGCTGATAAACGGCGTACATGTTGTACACCAGGGTGCGGTCGAAAGGCTGCAGACCGTATCCGGCATTGATGTCGAACGGGTTGGGAGCGGTGGCTTCCGACGTCGCCTGTACTTCGGCGCCTGTACCGAGCGCCCTGGACCAGGTGAAGTTCGACTGCATGCTGACGCCCTTCCAGTCGGAGGTCTTCACGCTGACGAACATGGCATTGTAATTGCCATGTCCTACGCTGGCGTTCATACCAACGCCGCTGGTGAGCTGACCAACGGCGCCATTCGGATCGTTCGGTATCGGCGTGTTCATCATCACGCGCGGGAAGTTGAACCCGCCATTATCCAGATCGCTGAACAGCGACCAGACATTGGCGATCGCCAGGTTGCCGGTGCCGTTCAGACCTTCATTGGCAATGACGGCCTGAGTGCAGTTGGCAAAGCCATTACAGTAGCCAGTACCGGAAAGCGCGGCTTCGAAGAAGGGCTGCGGCGCGACCGCATTGGGATTGCCGACACAGTTTCCACCGCCCAGGTTGTTGACGTTGCCGTTGCCGCAGTATCCGATCACCGTGTTGGCGTAAGCCTTGGCGAAGGTCTGGCCGCCCTTGGTCATCATGTACGGAACCGCGTTCAAGTTGATGGGCAGGTATTCGTTGTTGATGAGGCGTCCGATGTAGCCAACTTCGAGGCTGACCTTGTTGGTCAACTGACGCTGGAAGGTAAAGGTGAAGGAATCGACCACGTTGGGACGGAAGTTCGGATCCAGCGCCTCGCCGGCACCAGCAGCAACGTTGTTCACGCCCGGATAGAGGGGCTGAGGCAGCGTCTGGGTAGGCTGTGGCAATGGCGCGGTCAGACCATCGACTCCGATACGAAATGCGTTCGCCGGAGTAGCGCTTCCACAAACGCCGGCAGTCGTACAAGCATTACCTTGCACAGCCTGAATCAATCCCGTACCCAGCAGCGGCACCAGCACCTGATCGACGCCATTCAAACGCCCATAGGTGCGGCCATAGCCGCCACGAAGAACCGTACGGCCATCGCCAAACACGTCCCACGCTGCGGCGAGACGCGGACTCCACTCACCGTAGTAGGGGTTGTAAGGATACTTCTGGGGGTTGGCCAGGTTCCCGATCAGAGTGAAGCCAACCTGCGGATTGTACACGTTGCCGGCCAATGCCGCCTGTTCGCGATCGTTCAGGTAGGTCGATGTGCTGAGGGGTTCGTTATTGGGACCGACAAAAATCACCTGTTTGCCGTTTTTCTCGTAAGGCGGCATTTCCACGGTCCATCCCAGGCCGTATGTCAACGTGAAGCGCGGCGACACGCGCCAGGTATCGCTGCCGTAAAAATTTCCATACGGAATGCTGACCGCGGTGGTCGCCGGGGTAAGTGGTGGATTCAGAGTCAGGTCCTTGCCTGTGCGGGTATAGGCAATCTGAGAGGTCGAGACGATGCCCAGAACGGATGCATAGTCGCGGCCGAACTGGCTGGTCGAGACGCCGGCGGGTACATATGCGCCGATGCCTGAGATGCCCGCACCGCTGCTCGTGCCCAGCTGGTACACGGTCTGGTAGTTAATGCCACCACCGTTATCAGTACGCTGGTGCTGGTCGTAGTTGTTCTGGAACATGCCTCCGAACTGGATGAGGTGCTTGCCATGCAACCAGGTCACGTCGTCGCGGAACGAGTTGTCGTGACCGTTCCAGTAACGGGTACGCGTCTGTTGGGTATTGACGTTGTAAGGCAGCAGCGCCTGTGTCGCGTTTTCGCCGCCGGGCTCCAAAGCTCCGGCCAAACCGGGAAGCTGCACTGGATCGCCAGCCGTGCCCCACGACCAGTAATTGCGCAGATAGTTGTAGGTGAAGTTGTTGGTGATGTTGTTGGACAACTGACCCGTCAGTCCTGCAACCAGGTACCACGGCTGCTGCGGACGGCTGGAGAGCGAGGCCGGTGTTCCCAGTGTGTCCCCCGGGAAGAACCCGCCAATGTCCACTTGATCGGCGGTGGCGCGCGTCAGGTTGTAATAGCGGTAGCTGCTCATGAAATGCCACTTGGCGCCGAAGTCGTGGTCAAGACGAGCTACGCCGAAGTTATCGTTCTGCGGGATGGAGACGTTCGCCAGGTATCCCAGAATATTGTTGCCGTCGCAACGGCTCAGACCGCAGCCCGTCGCGCTTTCGTTCGACAGCGGCATGTACTTGTTCCACATCTGCTGAACCAAGGGATTGATGCCGATGCCACGCGGATCGCAGGGTCCTGCGCTGCCGCAATTTGAGGGCGCATAGGTCTGACCGCCATAGCTCACTGCATACGGGTTCAGGTTGTAAGTTGTTCCGCCGAACGTCAGAAGTCCCAAGCGCATTGCGGCGGAGGGAACAGCGCGTTCCACCGTAGTCGCGTTGGGCCAGCGGAAGCCCTGGTAATTGGCGAAAAAGTAGGTCTTCCCGCCAAGAATGTTCTTGTTGATGATTGGACCGCCGATGGCTGCACCGAAACGGTTGTAGTGGTAACTGGGAGTTCCTACGCCAACCAGGTTGTTCTGCCAGGTGTTGGCGTTCAGATTGTTGTCGAGGTAATACTCGTAAGCCGTTCCATGCCACTGGCCGGTGCCGCGCTTGGTAACAATTTGTACCTGCGCACCTGCCGAGCTGTTGAAGTCAGCGCCCTGTCCTGCGGTGCTGACCTTGAATTCTTCCACCGAGTCGGCAGGAGTAGGCATAACACCGGTTGCACCGGCGGCCACGCCGTTACTCTGGTTGGCAACGCCGCCCGTGGGATCACCGGCATAGCTGGGCGTGTACACGCTCATGCTGCCGTCCATGTCATTCGTGTTGTTGCCGCCGTCGAGCTGGAAGGTACTCTGATCGACTACCGTACCGGCCACGCTGCCATCAGGACTGATGCCGGCTTGCAGCGTCAAGAACGTGCTGGTGTCGCGCGCGATGCTCGGCAGTGAGTTAAGCGCAATGCCGCTGACGGTGCTTCCGACGGTAGCGTTGTCGGTCTGCAATTCAACGCCCGTCGTCGCAACTTCAATCGTCTGGCTTTCCGATCCGACCTTCAGGACCACGTTGTTGGTGGATACTTGTCCGACTTCAACTACCTGACCAGTGGCCGTCGCCTTGGCGAATCCCTGCTTGGTGATCGTGATGTCGTATTTGCCGGGGTTCACGTTAATGAAAACGTATCTTCCGGCGCTGTTGGTTGTCGTGTTTCGCACTTGCCCCGTGGAGGTGTCCTTGAGGGTCACCGCCGCATCTGGAAGCACTGCATTGGTGGAATCGGTAACCGTACCATTGACAGTGCCCAGAGTTGTTGTCTGCGCAAACACTGGCAACGCGGTACAACACAGCAGCAATGCAGACAACATCGCCGCCGCAAGAGAAAACCACTTGCACGTTGAACGCATCGTTCGTCCCCCTTCGAATTCCTATTCTCGGACAGAAAACAGATAGTTCTGCAGAGCTACTACTTTCGTAGTTGCTACCTGGACAAATTCAGGAGGATTTCTAGCCCGACAGCTTACCCCCCGACCAACTGTCGCTCGCACCCGTTAGCCAGCGACTCAACCCACTCGATGGTTGAGCAATCTAGACCTCGGCGCTCAGTTATGCAATAGCACAAACGTGCCGCTGCTTTGATCAAAAGAGCCAGCAACTTAGTAGCCTGCTTGGATTTGCAGGAATGGAAGTCGAGAAGTAGCCATCTGACGGCGGCAATGGTCGCGAGCAGCGCAAAAGATGCCTGCATAAGAAGGGGCCTTGCGTTGCTTCTGCCCAACTTGCGCCTCCCCGCTACTAGCAAGTACGATTACGCGGATTGTTAACGTTCGAGGAATACAACTAATGCGTCGTCCTTTCTATCTTTCGTTCGCCCTGATTCTCTCTTCTGTACTCGCGTCCTACGGGCAGGTTGCCCCGTCGTTGGTCGGAGGCATGCAGTGGCGCCAGATCGGCCCCTTTCGCGGAGGCCGTGTCCTCGCTGTCGCCGGCGTTCCCGGAGACCCGAATACTTATTACTTCGGCGCCGTTGCCGGAGGAGTGTTCAAGAGCACCAACGGTGGCATGACCTGGGTTCCAACTTTCGACAAGCAGAGTGTCTCGTCCATCGGAGCAATCGCCGTTGCCGATTCCGACCACAACATCCTGTATGTCGGCACCGGCGAAGCCTGCTTGCGCGGCAACATCTCCTATGGCGACGGCGTGTACAAGTCCACCGATGGCGGCCAGACATGGCAGAACATCGGCCTGAAAGATTCGCGCCACATCGGCGCATTGATCATCGATCCGCGCAATCCTGACATCGCGTTGGTGGCTGCGCTGGGCCACGCCTGGGGACCGAACGAAGAACGCGGCGTGTTTCGCACTGCCGACGGTGGCAAGACCTGGCAAAAGGTTCTTTATAAGGACGAGAACACCGGCGCGATCGATGTGGTCTTCGATCCCAGGAATTCCAGCATCGTCTATGCCGCCATGTATCAAGTGCGCCGGCAGCCCTGGACTTTCACCAGCGGCGGCCCGGGCAGCGGACTCTACAAATCGACTGACGGTGGACTCACCTGGAAACATCTGGAAGGTCATGGCCTGCCCGAAGGCGAGTTAGGACGCATCGGCGTCTCCGTATCGGGCGCAAACTCCAATCGCGTGTACGCGCTGATAGAAGCGAAAAAGGGCGGTATCTATCGCTCCGATGACGCAGGCAACACCTGGACGCTGGTCAACGATGACGAGCGTTATCGCCAGCGCGCCTGGTACTTCACTCACATCTTCGCCGATCCGCAATCGGCCGACACGGTGTACGTTCTCAACACCGGAGCCTTCCGCTCCAACGACGGAGGTAAGAGCTTCGAGCTGCTCCCCGCCCCTCACGGAGATCATCACGGCCTGTGGATCGATCCCACTGATACCAAGCGCATCATGAACAGCAACGATGGCGGCGTGACCATCTCCATTGATGGCGGCAAGACCTGGACGCAGCAGAACAATCAGCCGACGGCGCAGTTCTATCACGTGGTCACCGATAACCACTGGCCTTATCGCGTCTACGGGGCGCAGCAGGACAACAGCACCGTCGCCATACTCAGCCGCAGTGAGGACGGCGTCATCGGCCGCCAGGACTGGTATGAGGTAGGCGGCGGTGAGAGCGGATACATCTCGCCTGACCCTAAGAATCCCGACATTGTTTACGCCGGTTCCGATGCGGCGATCATCACGCAATACGACCACCACACCGAGCGCATGATCGATGTCTCTCCTTATCCGCTCGACACCTCCGGTAACGGAGCCGATAACCTGAAATATCGCTTCCAGTGGACCGAGCCGGTGCTGGTGTCACAGTACGACTCCAACGTCATCTACACCGCGTCGCAGTACGTCATGAAGAGCGACAATCAGGGCCGCAAGTGGAACACCATCAGCCCCGACCTGACGCGCAACGACAAGACAAAACAGATACCCTCCGGCGGCGACATCACGCTCGATATCACCAGCGTTGAGTATTACGACACGGTGTTCGCGCTGTCGGAGTCTCCGCTGAAACAGGGCATGCTGTGGGCAGGCACCGATGACGGACTGATCCATGTCACCCGCGACGATGGCAAAACATGGGAGAACGTTACTCCCAAAGACATGCCGGCGTGGAGCATGGTCAGCATCATCGATGCTGGCCACTTCGATCCCGGCACGGCCTATGCCGCCATCGATCGTCACAAGCTCGACGATTTCAATCCTCTGATCTACAAGACGCACGACTACGGCAAGAGCTGGACCCGCATCAACAACGGCATTCCTCCCGGAGCCTACGTTCGCTCGGTGCGCGAAGATCCCAAAGTTAAAGGGTTGCTATACGCAGGAACCGAGACCGGTGTCTACTTCTCCAAGGACGACGGCGCCAACTGGCAGTCACTGCAGCTCAACCTGCCGACCACGCCGATTCACGACCTCGCCCTCAAAGATAACGATCTGATCGCAGCCACCCACGGCCGCGCCTTCTGGATCCTGGACGATGTCACTCCGCTGCGCCAGGCGAACTCGGCCATTGCCGGACAGAGTTTCCACCTCTTCGAGCCTGCACCGACCGTGCAGGCTCCACTTCCCTGACCAGGTCGATCGCCGGCGTCCCGTGGGCGATAACCCGCCCAAAGGCGCCATCATCGACTACTTCATCAAGACCAAACCTGCGGCCAAAGAAGAAGTCGTCATGGAAATCTTCGACGCCAATGGAAAGCGCGTTCGCCGCCTCTCCAGCTTGACCGAGAACAAGGAGGAGCAGCCGCCGGAATGGCCCGATCAGGAGCGGCCATCGAATCTGCTGCCGGCCAACGCAGGCATGAACCGCTTTGCCTGGGACCTGCGCTACGATCCCCCGGTGCAAATTCCCGGCGCGTTCTATGTCGGCGATGCTCCGCGTGGACCGCTGGTCATCCCTGGCACCTATCAGGTGAAGCTGACGGTACACGGGCAAACTCAAACCGCGCCGCTCGTGGTCGAGCTCGATCCCCGCATTCAGAACCAGGTCTCCGAAGCCGACATGCAGCAGCAGCTTGAGCTGGCGCAGAAGTTGCAGCAGGATATCGACCAGTTGCATCGCGCCGTGAACCAGATGCGCGACCTGCGCAACAACCTTCAGTTGGTACAGAAGTGGGCGGGCTCCGATGCTTCCAGCGGAGAGGTCATCGCCGCCGCGAAATCGCTGGAGCAGAAGATGGCTCCGGTTGAGGGCTTGCTCATGCAGGTGAAGATGAAGAGCTCCGAAGGCAACCTGCGCTATCCCAATATGCTGAACGAGCAGTACTGGAGCTTCAACGAGCTGATCCAGTACAACGACGCCGCGCCCACCACGCAACAGTTGGAGGTGTACGACGAGTTGCACCAGCGCTTGCAGGCGCAGCTGGCGCAGTGGCAGGAAATCCAGCGCACGGAAATCCCCATGCTCAACGCAGCCATGCGCAAATCGGGAGTGCCGACCATCTCAGTAGGCTCGGGTATGGGAGAGCAGCCATCGCCTGCAGCGGGCGGGACCGACTAAATGGGACTGACTAAAGCAGTGTCATCCCGAGCGTAGCCGAGGGACCTGCAGTTGTCTTCGTCGGGGTGGCTGTAGATGATCAAGACGTTGTTCCGGAATCGGAGCGGCTGATGGGCGACAGGTGGCCCACATTTCCCTTCGTTTGGGAAATGTGGGAGCTACCTGCTTTCTCTTGGCTGTCATCCTGACCCCGAGCGTAGCCGAGGGGGAAGGACCTGCTTTTCCTTAGCTGTCATCCTGAGCGAGGAGCGCAGCGAGGAGTCGAAGGACCCCTATACCCTGCACTTGTCATCCCGAGCGCAGCCGAGGGGGAAGGACCTGCTTTTCCTTAGCTGTCATCCTGAGCGAGGAGCGCAGCGAGGAGTCGAGGGACCCCTATACCCTGCACTTGTCATCCCGAGCGCAGCCGAGGGGGAAGGACCTGCTTTTCCTTAGCTGTCATCCTGAGCGAGGAGCGCAGCGAGGAGTCGAAGGACCCCTATACCCTGCACTTGTCATCCCGAGCGTAATCGAGGGACCTGCAGTTCGCGTGCTCCCCCACGCTGCTTCCTGATGCGCCTTCGAATGGGGAAGCATCGTGAAGCCCGAATCGAGTCGCACCACAAACAAAGAATCGCGATCATTCTCGACTCAAAGTGCTTGCCCGAAGCCAGCGGCCGAATTCGCCACAGGTATTTGGACGAGTTCTCACTTATTTCTGGCAATTTTCTTGGTTTGCGGAGCACAATAGGACCTAATTGATAGGTTGAAACTGCATGGGTCAGAGGACACTGCGATGAGTCGGCTGCTCTATCTCGCGCTAGTCGCTTGCATCTCATTCAGCATTGTCGCCCAGCAACCGGGCAAGCCGCTCACAAACGATGATGTCCTTGCAATGACAAAGGCTGGCTTAAAAGACCAGACAATAATGTTGGCCATCGGGCATGGGCCGTCAGATTTCGATACTTCACCAGCGACCCTGGTAAAGCTGAAGAAATCCGGCGTCAGTGACACTGTGCTTGACGAAATGTTGCGCGCTTCTAAGTCTATTGGAACAGGCACTCCATCGATGAGGCCGATCGCGGCGTCAGAAACGACTGACCCATCTGCTTTGCTCGACAAGGCGCTGCTAGCGATTGCACCGAGAAATGTGCTTACATCAATTTCGAGTACCAAGGTTGTCCTTACGTCCACGCAGATTAAACCCGGCGGAACAACGACATTCAGAGTGGAACGACAGATAATATTCCCAGATCGCATCTACGAGGAGCTACACGGGGCCAACAATTCGGTGTGGACGTTGGTAATACGGCCGGATGGCTCCTACGCCACCAATGGCTCGACTCGGGTTGCAGCCCCTTCGGCCGTGGTTGAAGATCGATTGACATGGGTGAAATTTGATGTGGCATATATTGCCCAGCATCTATCTGAGTTCACACTTACGGCAACTGGAACTGAGGACATCGGGACGGACTCCTGTGAGCGGCTTCAATTGATTAGCCAGTTCGGGGAACAGACGTGGAGCATCGACTCGACGGGGAGAATCAGGCGTCGAGTGCTGAAGTCCTCATTTGGCGGAACGACGGTCATCGATTACTTCGATTTCAAATCGTTTGGAGGATTGCAGTTGGCGGCGCATCGCCATGCGGTAGAACCCAACGGGACTACCGACACGACTATTGAGGATTTTCAGGCCAATCCAGCCGCGTACGCGATCAAGCCCGAGATACTCGACGAACATGGACCGCCGCCGAGCGACCCTCAGCGGAATTATGTTCCGACTCAAGCACCCGGCGGTCTCACGATTCGAGTGCTAGAGGCCCAATCGGTACCCTATGTGCAAAAACTGGGAGGGGGCCCTTCGACCAGTTGCAACATCACCGGAAGCTCCAACACCACGATGTCGGCGACTACCGTGGGAAACTACACAGACGGAAATGCGAACACCACTACGGGCCTGCACTTGAACTGCAACTCTTACGACACGACAGTAAATTGGCCGCATGTGTTGAATGTCATGCTCGTCACGGCATCGGACGGAATCGCTTATATGATCGCGTGCGACCGAGCTTGGGCTTGGTCTAAGTGTGTGCCCTTGAGAGCGGGTGACACTTTCAACGCAAGGCAAACGAGCAAAGGCCTAGCGGTTCAGGCTTTCAATTCGAAGGGTAAAGAGTCCGAACCAACCTACGCCATACTTCAATCCAAAGTACTTAACTGAGTAGGCAGTCCGGCCGGGTGCCCCACTCATTCCTGGGTTTGGAATGAGTGGGATTGCGGAGTTCTCGTCCGTACCGTACTTGTCCGTGTACGGTTCCGGCCTAACCGGACCCAGAACAGCTTAGTTCTTGACGGTCATGGTCGTGGAGTCGACAGCTTTCTTGCCGGAGATACCTTCCAGTCCAGCTAGGATGCCACGATACTCGTTCTTGTCGCACTGCATCGCGAGCCCACCCTTTTTGTCTCCTTCGGCCCAGGTTAGACCGACAAAGTGCTTCTTCGATTTACTGAGAGCCATCAAAGCGCCGAGCCCCAACGTAAGCGTTCCAACAGCGATCGCGGTGCCCACTCTCCTATGAACATCCTGTCCATAGCTTATTTCCGTGATCGCCGAGGCGGGAATGTTCGCTACTTCCTTACCGTTGTCTACGAGCCGGAATCTATCTTGCTCAAGGAACAAATGCATTCCGCTGCCAGTCTTTATGTCCGGCAGCGAGCCTCCGTCGTAGATCACCTTGTAGCCTGCATCCTTTGCACATACGACAATGGGCAGGGTGATGCACAACAGTACGGCCAGGAACTGTCGCATAGTAACTCCATAGAAAGGGAATATTTTGGGCGACTAACGGTAACATAATTCAGTTGTTTTTAATCTAAGAAACGAAAGTAGATAGCTATTCGGCATTTCGGCAACCTCGAATTGGCACGAACGTGTCGTATAACTGCCCGAACTATTTTGCCCACACCTCAATTGCTATGTTGCTGAACTCACTCCACTTCTGATTTCCCTTCGTCACACATCAACGTGACCGCGCTCACCGCACACTGTTTCTGATTTCTTTACTCTTGCAACGGACATCGGGGAGGGGGAAGGTGTGGGAAAAGCCGCTCTTGGCTCTTGGCTTTTCGCTTTTGGCCAGAAACTTCCCTGTTCGATCGTTATCGCCCACGCTCTCTTTCGCTTTCTGTCCATCTCCGGAGCCAAGAGCGAAGAGCCAAAAGCCAAGAGCCGCACGCAAGTGCCTTCTTTTCAAGATTTTGCCTGCAAGTCTCACGGGCTCAAGATTTTACAAGGAAAGTTTTTTGCCAGCCCAATGGAATCAAGATTTTACGGGGTACCCGGGGGAGGGGGGTATGGAACCCGTATTCGCTGTTCGCTGTTCGCTCCGGACTCTGGCGAAGAGCGAATGGCGAACGGCGAAAAGCGAATCTGGCTGGCGGCTGGTGTCTGGCAGCTGGGAGCTGGCGGCTGGGAGCTGGTGTCTGGCGGCTGAGTTGAATCCCACACAAATCAAAAGACGGCTTGAATGTGGCACCCGGCAGGGAGTGACAGCGAAACCTTTACAGGACGCGCTCCGCTGCCAGCGAAGACTCGACCCGCTGGTGCAACAGGGGATCGCTGTAGCGAATACCGCTGAGGCTGATGCTGGCTTCCGCCGGCACCATCAGACCCTCAACTTCCAGGCGGTAACGCTGGCCGCGCCACACGATGGTGTTTCCAAAAAAGCTGCACAGCCAGAAGCCGAAGCCCAGCAAGTCACGAAACGGATAAAGCCAGCACCAGCGCGCTGCCTGCGGATCGCGCACCACCGCCCATCCTGCGACCAACGACAGCAATACGCGATTCAGAACGGCGCCCGCCAGCAACGCCATACCCAGCCCTGGCCGGCCCATGGCTATTGCGGCCACCAGCCCGAGCAGGCCAAACGGCATGGCGAAGCTCAGCACGCTGGCCGCGTGTCCCACGGGACGCGAGAACCGCGTGCTCTTCATCCAGCGAATCTGGTGCAGCAGCGAGGCCCGCGCCGTGCGGTTGATCACCACGTGATCGATAACGTGTTTCGAGAGCACTACGCGCTTACCCGATTGCGCAACTCTTTGACCGAGCACATAATCGTCGGCGCAGTAACTGCCAAAGGTCCGAAACCGCCAATCGCATCCAACACTTCTCGCTTTATCGCCATAGTTGGACCGAGAGCGAACTGCATCCCGTCCAGCAGGTCCGATACCAGCACGCCCGATGTCATTTCGACGCTCATACCCAGCGCTTCCAGCCGCGACCAGAAGCCGCCACTGGTTGCTCCTCGATACAGGCAAGTCGTCAGGCCAACCTCAGGGTCGAGCAGGTCGGCGACAACTTCCTGAATGTAGTTCGGCCTCACCTGAACATCGCTATCGCTGATGACCAGGTATTGGTAACGCGCGAAGGCGTACATCTTCTGCATGGAGCAGATCTTCGCGTTGGCTTTCGTCGGCTCACCCGAGATAATCACCTTCACCGGGACGAACGGATAGTCCTTGCGGACCTCTTCCACCACCGTCAGAGCCGGATCATTGAGGCTGCGAGCTCCGAAGATGATTTCAAATTCGGGGTATTCCTGGTCGAAGAAGCTGGCTATGTTCGCCCGTAGGTTTGGCTCGCTGCCGCAAAGCGGCTTCAGCAGCGTGACGGGAGGAAAATGGTCTGCCGAAGTTTGTGGAACTTTCCTCCGCCGAAACCGGAATCTTGCAATAAGCAACAGGCTGAGGAAGCCAGTGCAGGTCACCAATCCAACCGCTGCGACCGACAGCAGCACATATCCAACGAACATTCAATTCTCCAAGGAGATGACCCGAGGGTGGGCGGAACGGCTCGTGGGGAACGTTTAGGATACAGCAAGCCTTCTATCCGAAAACAGGTATTTCCCTACGCACCGCTGTCCCGCGTATAACGGCGCTGAACCGGCTATGCCGCGAAATCGAGGTTCGCCATGTGAGGATTCTCCCATCTCCTGCGCTGTGCCCTGCCGACCGCACTGAGGTTTATCCTTAAGAGATGCAATCATCGGATTCTTATCGCACTGTTATGGAGGTTACATGGTCACGTTCAGGAAGCGTACATCGCAGTAAGCGAAGAAATCTCGGTGCATCCGCCTGCAGCGATTTCTTTTTGGCCCGGGACCAACGCAGGTTCACCCGCGGGTGTACGAAGCGATGGCGCAGCCGGTCGTCGGCCACCTCGACCCTTATTTTTTTCAGATCAGCACCGACAACGAGCGCATGTTACGCACGGTTTTTGGAACCAAGAACCAGCTCACCTTTTCGATTTCGGCAACCGGCAGCGGCGGCATGGAAACTGCCATTACCAACTTTGTCGATGCCGGAACCAAGGTCGCCGTCCTTGCCAACGGATACTTCTGCGATCGCATGACCGAGATGGCCAAGCGGCAGGGCGCGAATGTTGTCCGCCTTGAAAAGCCTTGGGGAGGATTCTTTTCCGAGGACGAGGCCGCCGATTTCATCCGCCGCGAGAAGCCGCAGGTCGTGATGTATGTGATGGCCGAGACTTCCACCGGCGTCTTCGAACGCGGTGAAGCGATTTGCAAAACCGCCCACGAAGTCGGAGCCATCGTCATTGCCGACTGCGTCACATCGTTAGGCGCGATGCCCGTCGAGGTCGACAAGACCGGAATCGACGTTGCCTACAGTTGCACGCAGAAGGGATCTGAGCTGTCCTCCGGGCCTGTCGCCGATCACCGTCTCGCCGCGCGCCACTGAGCTGTTGAAGCAGCGCAAGTCGCCGCCGCGTACCTGGTACTTCGATATCGGCTTGATCGCCGACTACCTGCTGGAGTCGCATCGTTATCATCACACCGCCTCGGCGACGATGTTTTATGCGTTGCACGAAGGATTGACGCTGATCGAAGAAGAGGGCGTGGCGGAACGCTGCAATCGCCATCACAAGGTGCATCGCAGTTCGTAAAAACAGATCGAGCGATGGGACTGCAAATGCTCGTACCCGAAGGCCATCGCATCTGGAACCTCAATACCGTTCGCGTGCCTGCAGGAGTGGACGACGCGAAGGTTCGCGCCACACTGCTCAACGAGCATGGAATCGAGATCGCCGGCGGCTTTGGCCAGCTTGCGGGCAAGATCTTTCGCATCGGAATCATGGGTCCGCTGGCAACACCAGAACACGTTGACGATTTCCTGAAGAAGTTCTCTGACGCGCTGGGAGAGGCGGGATACAAGGGGTAGGTAGATGCGGGTGGTGCTGGCCTTCAGTCCGGCGTTGCGCAGCTGTGATCGATTTGAAAGGGCACGGCTTCAGCCGTGCCGCTAGTCCCGTTTCTTGCACGATCGTCATCCGGAGGCGGCTTCAGCCACCGAGAGGTCGGCTCTCCGTCGCTGGCCCAATCACCCGGTCAATGGCACGACGACGACATCGCAACGCCGCAAATTCCTACGCTATAATGCGATTTAGTCGTCAACTCAATTTGAATCCGCTCGCCGGTTGGCCTAGATATAAACCATAGAGTCGTGGTCGCGTTTTCCCGGACGTCATAATGGCTCGCCCTCTTCCAGAAACGACTGAGTTCAAACCAATAAATGATGGTCGCCCGAACCGGATCTTCGCCTCCGGCGAGATGGCGGATCGCACCCGCGAGTTTGACTGGGACAAGAGCATACTGGGACCGATCGAACAATGGCCGCAGTCCCTCATCGTTACAGTTAACAATCTGCTGGCCACCAAGCATCCCATGTTTCTCTGGTGGGGACCGGAACTGATCCAGTTTTATAACGACGCCTATCGAAGAAGTATCGGCTCCGATAAACACCCCTCGGCATTGGGCCAAAGAGGAGAAGATTGCTGGCCCGAGATTTGGAGCGTCATCGGTCCACAGATAGCTCAGGTGATGTCGACCGGTGAAGCCACCTGGAATGAGAACCAACTGGTACCGATATTCCGCGACGGCAAGCTGGAAGACGTCTATTGGACCTACAGCTACAGCGCGGTGCGCGATCTGGACGGATCGATTCAAGGCACCCTTGTCACCTGCACCGAAACCACAACCGCCACGATTGCAGCCACGACTTTACGTCGCAGGCTTGCCTCTCTGCGGGAACTCTTCGAGCGCGCTCCGGCGTTCTTCGCGTTACTGCGCGGCCCGGCCCACGTCTTCGAATTGACCAACCCGCTCTATCAAAAACTCATTGCGAATCGCGACGTCATCGGAAAATCGGTGCGCGAGGCAGTGCCCGAAGTTGAAGAACAGGGATACATTCGCGTTCTGGACGAAGTTTATGCCACAGGTCAGCCATACATGGGCAGGGGTGTGCCGGTAACCTTGGCCGTTGAGGGTTCGGAACGGCTGGAAGAACGCATACTCGATTTCGTTTTTCAGCCGACCGGTGATGTGGACGGGAATCTTCCCGGGATCCTGATCTTCGGCGTCGACGTGACCGACGCGAAGCGCACCGAGCAGACGCTGCTCCGCTCAGAAAAGCTTGCCGCCGTTGGACGGCTGGCGAGTTCCATTGCGCACGAGATCAACAACCCTCTGGAAGCGGTGACCAACCTGGTTTACCTGGCACAGAGATCTTCGCCCGAGGAAGCCTCCGGCTACCTCAACGCAATTGAGATTGAACTTAGACGAGCCTCCGCCATTGCCAATCAGACCCTTCGCTTTCACAAGCAGTCGAGTGCGGCCACCAGCGTCATGTCGGCGACTCTCCTCAGCGATACCTTGTCTCTCTATCAGGGAAAATTAACCAACTCATCCATCGCGGTGGAGACGCGAAATCTGGCGCAAGATCCGGTCGAGTGTTTTGAGGGAGAGATCAGGCAGGCCCTGGCGAATCTTATCGGCAACGCCATTGACGCCATGCACCCCAAGGGAGGCAGGCTTCTCTTGCGTTCACGCAACGCCACCGATTGGGTCACTGGCCGGAAGGGATTGCTGATTACTGTGGCTGATACGGGGTCCGGTATTCCCAAAGAGGCCTTGAGTCGCCTGTTTGAACCCTTCTTCACAACCAAAGGCCACGGCGGCAACGGCTTAGGACTTTCGATTACGAAAGGAATTGTTGCAAGGCATGAAGGTAAGCTCTCGCTGCGAAGCAAAGTAGGAAATGGAACCGTTGCGACGCTATTTCTTCCCTTTCGACGTTCAGCAGGATCATCTGCACGCTAGCTACTAATACCCCTGCGGGTGCCCCACTCATTCCTTCGGTTGGAATGAGTGGGATCCATGAATGTCGATCTGTGAAGCACTCATCTCCAGGCGCACCGATACATCAACACATGCCTCGACGCGACTTCGCAGGAATTTCCTTTCCGCTTCGTTTCGCGCCAGCTTTAATGCCTTTTGAAAATGTTGACCAGCCGTTTCGTGCCGTCCTAAGCGCAACTCAAACTCTCCCAGCGCAGCCCAGTAGAAGGGATACCGTTCGAGCCGCTCTGCATCCGCAATCCGACTGATCTCTTCCAACCCGCGCGCAGCGCCATCCCGTTCGGCAATCGCGATAGCGCGGTTGAGCGCCACCACCGGCGAAGGACGCGTGTTCATCAGCAGGTCGTACAACCAAGCGATGCTGGCCCAGTCCGTCTCTCCTGCATGTTTCGCCAATGCATGCACACGCGCGATGCCGGCTTCGATGTGGTACTCCGTCAACTCGGTTCCCACCGCTGACAAATCCAGCAGCCGAATTCCTTCCGCGATCAATCCCCGATCCCATTGCGATCGGTCTTGCTCGAAGAACAGGCTCAGGTTCCCGGAGGCATCCATCCGTCCCGGCAGACGCGCCGCGTTGAAACACATCAGCGCCGCCAGCGCGTAGGTTGCGGGCACCGCTCCTGCTGGATGCTCCAGCAGCAGCGCAATCAAACGCATAGCCTCGTGGCACAGATCGACACGTATGGCCGACTGGGGCGACGCGCCGTGATATCCCTCGTTGAACAGCAGATACAGCGCGCGGTGAACCGATGGAAGCCGCGCCGCCACACCTTGCGTGCGCTCGACATCGAACAATCGTTTTGAACCGGCCAGTACCTTCTTCGCGCGCGTGATTCGTTTCTCCGTCGCGGCATGAGTGCTGACAAATGCGTTCGCAACCTCGCCCACACTGAAGCCGCAAAGAATATGCAGGATCAGCGTGACCTGCGCTTCCTCCGACAAGCGCGCCTGGCAGCAAGAAAACATCATGCGCAGCAGGTCATCTTTGATCGCGTCGGTCGCGAAAAGCTCTGCGACCGCCGGAGCCAGCGTCCATTCACTCTGCACGAAGCGGCTCAGCTCGGGCTCAAAGGTCCGCGCCGTTCGCTCGCGCCGCAATGCATCGAGCGCGCGGTTCTTCGCCGCCGCCATCAGCCACGCCGACGGATTCTCCGGCACACCCCGAAGCTTCCAGACTTCAAGGGCGCGGCAGAAGGCGTCTTGTACAACGTCTTCCGCCAGCGCCAGGTTTTGCAATCCGAAGATGCGCGTCAGCGTGGCGACCATGCGTCCCGCTTCCTGCCGGAAAAGATGGTCGCTCAATTCCATCGCTTACATGTTCATGATCATGATGGGCCTTACTTCCACCGCGCCGTCGTCTTCGAGAATCGGACAGCCCTTCGAAAGCTCGACCGCCTCATTGATGTCGCGCGCCTCGACCACCGTGAAGCCGCCGACCAGGTCCTTTGCTTCGGCAAACGGCCCGTCGCTGATCGACTTTGCCTTGCCCTTCACCACCTTGCCATCCGGCACCAGCGGCTGGCCTTGGTCTTTCAAGTGACCGCTTTCGCCCAGGCCTTTCAGCCAGGTCATCCACTTTTGCATGATCTGCTGTGCTTGCTTCAGGCGAAGGGGGTGTGGTTCTGCCGCCGCGATAAAGATAAAGAAACTGGCTCATCCTGAACTCTCCTCGTTAGTCCCTCAGGACTGGATGTTTGGCTTTCCCTCTCGGGTTCCGACATAAAGACGTATGGGCCCGCGCGCACCGGACATATTTTTTCGGCCAGCCTGAATTATTTCACTTGCAGACGACACCGGCGGCAATCAGCTCTGGACTTTCCGCCATCTATGGCTGGCGAACATATGTGGTCAACGAATGCGCTGGTTTTCCCGACTTTGTGACTTGTCTATCCACTCGCAGCTGATTTCCATCTTCTGACAAAGTCCAAATCGCCTTCTGAGGAATCTCGCTCCCTTCCTCATGCTCGATGGTGTCGAACACCAGCGTGTTGCCGTCCCAGCGGATAGAGGAACGGAACTCGTCGCCGTCGAGACCTTTGTAGGTAGTTGCCGCGCCTCCAATCTGATACTTCACTTCGAGGTTCCGGGTCCCTTCGGAGTTGGTAACCACGGTCTTCACTCGCAAGCTCTCGCCCTTCTGTTCGACCTCGAGCTGGCGTTGCACTCCCGAGGTTGATTGCTGTTGCCAGTGTCCGGTGAAATCGGATGGGATTTGCGCGCTGACGTAGACGGCAATGGCAAGAATAATTAGTCCGCTGAACATTCGCACAGGAGAGCTCCATCGCGCACTATAGATGCCCAACATTGCGCGCCGATGAACCGCGCGCGGCGTGGGAGGTCCGCAACCCTGCCACCTTAAGTATTCTGAAGTGTGAACTCGCGGTCCACCCGACCTCTCAAGATCCGGCTTCGGAAGGTTTCCCTGCGGTCCTTTCTTCTATGGCTCGTCGGCGGCGTGTTGGCGCTTTGGTCGTTTGCCTCGCTGCTGCTGGTTGCTGCGCGCTGGATCGATCCCCCGACAACCGCGGTGCAAATGCAGCGCCGGTTCCAGGCGTTGGTTCACGACAAGCCTTATCAGAAACGCTTTGACTTCGTTCCCCTCAGCCAAATCTCGCCCGATCTCCAGCACGCTGTCGTCGCCGCCGAAGATGCGCGCTTCTACCAGCATCACGGCTTCGATTGGCACGAGGTGCAAATCGCCGCCCAACAGGACCTGGAAGGCGAGCGCACGCGCGGAGCCTCTACCCTCACGCAGCAACTGGTGAAAAATCTATTTTTCGGGACGAGCCGCTCCATCCTCCGCAAGGGTGCGGAGACCACGCTGGTACCTGTGGCCGAGCTCGTCCTCGGCAAGCGACGCATTCTGGAGCTCTATCTCAACCTGGTCGAATGGGGACCCGGAGTTTACGGCGCGGAAGCGGCCAGCCATATCTACTTTCACGCTTCGGCCCGCAACCTCGGGCGGCAGCAGGCAGCGCAACTTGCCGCGATTCTTCCCGCTCCCCTCAAGCGCCGGCCCGAGCGCATGACTCGCTATCCTGCCATCATCCTGGGTCGCATGCGCCAAATGGGTTGGTAATCCTGAGCGGCAAACTCATCTCCTGGCGCGACCCAAGCTCCCCTCGAGCCGCGGCAGTAGTTTGTGTCTCGCATCAACCGCCGCCAACGAATCGGCTTACTCTGCCTTGAGCGAAGCCATATCAATCGAGAAGCGGTACTTCACATCCGACCGGATCAGCCTCTCATAAGCTTCATTCACCTTCTGGATTGGGATCACTTCGACATCCGCAGTGAGGCTGTGCTTACCGCAGAAGTCGAGCATCTCCTGGGTTTCGGCGATTCCGCCAATCGGCGAACCCGAGAGGCTGCGGCGACCCACAAGCAGGGGGAACGCGGCTACGCTAAGCGGCTTCTCCGGCGCGCCCACCAGTGTGATGTTGGCCGGGTGCCCCACTCAATCCATCGTTTGGATTGAGTGGGATGTCACACTGTTGACGGCGCCAAGTCACAGACCTCACCTCACCAGTCGCATAGTCTCACGCTGTGACAGCCGGTCTCAAGCGCTATTACCTCGAAGGCTCTCTCCACTTCATCACCTTCAGTTGTTATCGGCGACTGCCTCAACTGGGAACGGCAGCGCGACGCGACCTCTTTCTGCAGGTTCTCGAACAGGCGCGGCGACGATACCGTTTCGCGCTTCTGGGATATGCCGTCATGCCCGAGCACGTTCATCTGCTGATGACCATGCCCACTGTGGGCGACCCGTCGGTGGTCATGAAGGTGGTGAAAGAACGCTTCAGTCGACTGCTGCGCAAGCGCGAAGCGCTGAGTGATCGGGTGTGGCAGAAGCGCTTTTACGACTTCAACGTATGCACCGAAAAGAAGCGGGTTGAAAAGCTACGCTACATGCACCGGAATCCGGTGAAGCGCGGACTGGTTTTCAGTCCCGAAGAGTGGGACTGGAGTAGTTTTCGGTTTTATCTCAACGGTGAGAAAAGACTCGTAGAGGTTAATCCTTGTCCTTGGCGATTCCAGCATCGCGAATCCCACTCAATCCAACCGATGGATTGAGTGGGGCACCCGGCAGCCACAACTGGCTGGCGTCCGCATCCCCAGCGCCTCATGCGGACGCACCTGATTGTGCTCCAGCGAAACTCGTCCAGCCATTGCTACGTCGATTTACCCCAGCAGCCGCGCCGCTGCCAGCGCCCGCTGCACGCGCCGTGAAAGCGCTCCACTTTACCCTGCGTTTGCGGATACCGTATCCCGGCTCCAGTGCAGCCGGATGCCCTGCTGCATCAGCCATAACGCACAACTACGTGGCTCGTCGCCGACGTCAAGCTCCACCACGGAGTGCCGTGGTCCATCAGCATCGCCTGCGGGTACACCGTCTCGCAAAAGGCCATCACCAGCTGTTCCTGCACTAGCTCCGCCCGCATGCTACCGATTTGCTGCAACCTAATCAGGTAGCGGCTGTGATCGTCGATAACCGACAGCGGCCCGGTTTCCGCCTGCCACCAGCATCGGACTTTTGAAGTCCATCTGCCACAGCTCATTCGGTGCGGCTGCGCTCGAAGCGCTGCCTGCCGGTCGTGCCGATCCGCCGGTGCACCAGGCCTTCCGCAACAGAATGCGATGGATGGTGTGCGCGTCAGGGCACGCCCTCACGCGCTAGCAGCACTTGCAGCTTGCGCGCCCCCAGTCGGGATATCGCTGTCGTAGCTCGACCACCTGCACTTCCAACTCGGGGACGTATCGCCGCGGAGTGCTGCGGCCGCCGGCTGCGTTCGCGATCCGGCCATACCCTCTTCCGGTATCGCCTCAGCCACAGGTATAGCGTAGGCCGCGAAATATCGAACTCCGCACACAACGCGCGCAAAGACCGCTCCCGCCGCGTACGCCGCCACCACAAACTGCACCCGCTGTCTCGCACATCCATCGTCTTCCAAGGCATTCCGTTTCACTCCCGCGCTCGCTACGCTCGCGCGGGAGTGTAAAGGATGTCTCGGGACAGTTTGTAAAGGATGTCATGAGACTGAGCACGTTTTCAATGGATGGAGCACTCCTCCAGTCATGCAGCAGACAGCGCCCCGTAGGACACCACACAAGCTCCGCATCTCGCCGAAGTTCGCCGACCATGGACTTCTTTGTGCCGCCTCCTCCAACAAGCCACATAGTCGGGCCTTGCTCCTCACTGGCAGAGGGTTTTAGCGTGATCTTCCAGTGTCCCTCCGGTGATGACGAGCTGGTGATCTGGTACCGGTGGACAGGAATCGTGTTTACATCCCGTACTTCACTTGAATGGCACATGGTGCACCCACGCTCACAAAGCTCACAGCCAACAGCCAAGACTGCGGAGGCATTTGCTGGGAGATCATTGAGGTGGTCCTTGGATCAGCTGCGACCCGCTGGGACAATGAGCACCTGTCACAGCAGGGATCGTGTAAGTGGTTGCATTTGAGTTTTGAATTCCAAACGTATTCGCAGTCGCATTAGGAAACGCGTAAATGTCGAACCGGGTCCCGCTTGAATCCCGAATGTTGACATCGCCGATATCTGACACGCTATAGGGCGGCGCTGGGCCACCCGGCTGCTATCATCCCAGCTAAGTCGGTCGGGTTGACGGAGATATACGTTCCGAATTGACGCAACTGGCTATAGCTGGGACCGAATGTCTTTGATCCTCCAACCGCAACCGTCCCGGTAGTCGGAACGATATTGGGTCGCAGTGCGCCTCCGCCCTGCGAAAGCAAGTGGTTCGGCTGTGATTGGCTCACATCCGAGTAGCTCGCTGATCCCTGGCAAGTCAGCGTTACAGGGGGGGCCTTTGGCGGGTTCATTGCTGGCGGCTTTGGGCCGGGTGGGATGGGCGGCACCCCTTGATTACGTCCGGCGCGGTCGGGAGGCTCGATCTGGTGCTCCCAGGCGAACAGACCTGCAAGCGCGTACCGGATACCACCCCAGAAGTCCCCCAATGAGGGATGCCAATACACATTTGCAGTGCAGTTTCCGTTGTCGTCACATGTCGCCAGGCCGAGCGAATCAGTCGCGTTCAGCGGGTTGTTGCCCACATAGGCATAGCGGTTCCAGGTCTGGGGGTTGGTGATATCGACGGCGGCCAGGCCTGCCGGATCGGGCGACAGCCAGCGTCCCATGCCCGCTGAATGCTCGCGGAAAAGGAAGTCATAGATGCCCGTCTGCCCCTTGATCACGTCCTGCGTGTTGCCGGTAAAGAAGCGGTCTGCCGTTCCCGTCTCGGCGTAGGTCTCGCCAAACGGAGCATACGCCCGGTCGTACACCGGATTGCCATTGGGATTGGTCGCAAGCCGCGACGAGCCCAGCCAGTCGGCATGACGAATGTACTGCTCACCCGAGGCGTTGAACACCTCCACCATGCCGTTCACCATGGGCATGAAGTAATTCTGGATGCTGCCGTTCTGCAGCGTAGCAAAGCGGGAGCCGTCGGGCTGATACAGAATGTGCGTCACCGTGCCGGGGACATCCTCCTCCGCGACCCTCCCGAAGGCGTCGTAGATAAACGAAGTGCTGTTGACCGTGACCGGACGGCCCTGGAAATCGTATGCGTAGCTGTTGCCGCCATCGTAGGTCATGTTGCCGACCGAGTCATAGGTGAAGTTCGCGTTGGTGATGTGATTCGTGGTGCTGTAGCTCGGTGTGAATTTGTAAAGTTGCTGGACCGTAAGTCCAACTCATCTTGGCCTCAACTTCATTCGGGCTTACGTAGTAATAATATGTCGTGTTCCCCAATGCGTACCACGGATAATTCAGGCAACCTGTACGGGACCACCGCCTGTGACGGCGCCAGTAGCTTTGGGAGTATTTTCGAGCTGACCAACACGCAGAACGGATGGGAGTACGTCTCGCTTCACGACTTCACGGGAGGTGCCGATGGGGCATATCCGATCAGTAACGTTACAATCGACACCGACGGTGCCCTCTATGGCACCGCACAGGCCGGTGGCAACCTAACCTGCAACGCCTCAGTTGGCTGCGGCACTGTGTGGATGATCACGCCGTAGCGGAATCGCGGTCGCTCGTCACAATAACCTGTGACGAACTCGCTTGGCGCCCAGCCCGCGCTTGCGTAGAATTGCAACGTTGAGGACGAGGGAGATTTGTCTCCCTCGGAGTCTTGCCCTTTTGATGAGGATGCGTGACGCGATCGGGCCGTCCTAGCGCCTGTTGGCTGCTGTTAACTACTTCTGAAACATTCCAATTCTTCCACCTCGAAGAAACATCCCGTAAGTCCTTATTTCTCGAATTTTTACCTGTAAACCTCACGGCATCAATAATTTACGGCGAAAAGTTGTCTAAAGTGCTGAAAACAAAATTTCGCATGCAAAATTTTTTGGTGATCTGCGTCACAAATTTGGCGCCGGCGTGCGACTCGGCAATTCTGCGCTTCGATTACTCATCTGCAAACAGAGGATTCGCCATCGAAGCGGCTTCCGGCTGCCCTCAGAACAAGCTGCGGTCACGGAGGAACCTTTGACTCTCCCCGCTCCTCTTCTGACTCTCTGCTCTTCTTCTCCGTGTACTCCGTGCCTCGGTGGTGAACTCGCCGCCCGGTTTGCCTCCCCTGTCTCGCGTCTCTACAATGAGAGTTACTCTTCTCGGAACCAAATCATGATTCATTTTCCTGTCCCTGAGGCGCTTACCTTTGATGACGTGTTGCTGCTGCCTGCCAAGTCCGACATAGTTCCGGCTACGGTGGACACCTCAACCCGTCTGACCCGCAACATCAAGCTCAACATACCTTTAATCAGCGCGGCCATGGACACGGTGACCGAGTCGCGCATGGCCATCGCGATGGCGCAACAGGGCGGCCTGGGAATCATTCATCGCAACCTGTCGATCGAGCAGCAGGCTAGCGAGGTCGACAAGGTAAAGCGCTCAGAGAGCGGCATGATCGTCGACCCTATTACCATGTCGCCCGATGCCAAGATCGCCGATGCCCTCGAGGTCATGCGCCATTACCGCATCTCGGGCGTGCCGGTCACCAAGGACAAGAAGCTGGTTGGCATTCTGACCAACCGCGACCTGCGCTTTGAGACCCGCACCGATATTCCCATCAGCGAGGTCATGACCAAGCAGAACCTGATCACGGTCCCCGTCGGCACTACGCTGACTGAGGCGGAAGCCATTCTGCACCAGCATCGGGTGGAGAAACTGCTGGTCGTTGACGAGCACTTCCACCTCATGGGTCTCATTACGGTCAAGGACATTCAGAAGCGGCTGAAGTATCCCAACGCCGCGAAGGACAGCCAGGGACGCCTACGGGTCGGCGCAGCGATCGGCGCCACCGGCGATTACCTCGAGCGTGCGGCGGAGATGGTTCGCGCCAAAGCTGATCTGCTGGCCATCGACAGTGCCCACGGACATTCGACGCGCGTACTCGACGCCATCCGCGAGGTGAAAGCGAAGTTCCCGGAGATCGATCTTATTGCTGGCAATATCGGCACCTTCGAGGGTGCCTGCGAAATGGCGCGCGCCGGAGCCGACGCAATCAAGGTCGGCATTGGTCCGGGCTCGATCTGCACCACCCGCATTGTCACCGGCGCCGGCGTTCCGCAAATTACCGCAATCGCCGAGGCCGCTCGCGCGACTCGCGATAGTGAAATCCCTGTGATCGCCGACGGCGGAATCAAATACTCCGGCGACATTACCAAAGCGATCGCTGCCGGCGCGAGCTGCGTCATGATCGGCTCACTGTTCGCAGGCACCGAAGAGAGCCCGGGCGAGACCATCCTGTACCAGGGCCGATCGTTCAAGACCTATCGCGGTATGGGATCGCTAGCGGCGATGGCGCAAGGCTCCAGCGAACGCTATTTTCAGGATGCCGAGAGTGACTCTTCCATTCCTGTCACGTCAGAAGATGGAGAGAGACAGAGCAATCGGCTGGCGAAACTGGTTCCCGAGGGCATTGAGGGCCGCGTGCCCTATCGTGGCACCGCAGGGATGATCGTGTACCAGTTGGTGGGCGGACTGAAGAGCGGCATGGGATACGTCGGCTGCTCCAATCTTGCTGAGCTGCAGCAGAAGGCACGCTTTGTTCGCATCAGCGGCGCCGGATTGCGCGAGAGCCATGTGCATGACGTCATGATTACGCGCGAAGCTCCGAACTATCGAGTGGAGTAGTCGTCGTCTTGGTTGCGCATGAAGGATCGCTGTTGATGAAGCCAAGCCTCGGGATAATCGCACGGAACTGGTGGCCGGTAGCGGTCTGGCTGGGCGTCATTCGCGTCGAATCCACGGGCTACGCATCATCGCAAAATACTTTTCGCCTCTTGTACCAGACGATGTCCTTCTTTTTTGGGCGGGTCAATTATCAGTTCATCCTTGAAATGGACCACATCCTGCGCAAGAGTGGACACTTCATTGGCTACGCCGTCCTGAGTGGGCTGACCTTTCTGGCCTTGCGGAACACTTACCGCGACCGCATCCAAAGTTCCTTACAGCGGCCTTGGGGAAAGTCTCTCGGCGACTTGTGGCGAATGGAGTGGTCGCTGATCGCGATATTGCTAACGGTGGCGACGGCCTCGATGGACGAGATCCACCAGACCTTTCTTCCCTCCCGTACCGGCCGCTGGCAAGACGTAGTTCTCGACACCAGCGGAGCCTTTGTCCTCCAGCTTCTGATTTACTTTGCTTGCCAATTACGGATCAGCTCCCGTGGCGGGACGAGCTTCCCTCCTGCTCCGAAGCTTCCGCTGACACAGAGCGACTAGCAGCGGCTGATCCATTGATCCCCGGCTGCAAATCAAAAGGCGCGAATTGCTCCGCGCCTCCTGGACGGTGTTGCATCTCGCGTACTGCGATTAGCAATCTGCTATTTGTGCACGATGTTCTTGCCGAAGTTGAACTTTGTTCCCACCGTGACGCGAATGCTATTCCGGCCGCCATTCAGCAGGTCGGAGAAGAAATCGTAATGGACGTAATCTGCTGCAATGCGAAGCCCGAAGTTGTGCGTCAGTTCCCACGTCATTCCGCCACCGAAGCCATAAAACACTACCGTATCTGACTTGCTCAAACTCGGCCCGACAAGGCCAGTTACAACCTGTGTGAGGATGGCTTGGCACTGTAGCTCGGGCTGCTGGCAGCGGCCTGGCTTGGCATTGAAGTCAGCGTGCAATGCCCCGAGTGCGGGACGAACGAAGTAAGTGAAATGCTTGTCCTTTCTATAATTGAACTGCGGACCAGCCTCATAGGTATACGTCGTCGAATCGTAGGGAACGGCGAGCACAAACCCCGGCGGAAGAAACGGCAGGAAGGGCGCTAATTTCGCTTGTGTGGCCGCATTCAGGGAACTCGGCAGAAGCGTGGTGTTACCGGCGTTGTAGCTGAAATCACCGCCAAGCGTCAGCCACGGACGGACATTGACGCCGAAATCAGTGTCGAATCCGCGCTGCGTCAGATTCAACGAGGGAGTGGTGAGGTAAGAGAACGCTGTGAATGAACTGTATCGCGCTATGTAGTCTTGCTGCGCGAAACAGGTCAAGGCGGAAAGCAGGAGGAATGCTGTTAAGAAAATTGTGCTACGCCGCATACGGGCTTCTCCCAAACTGAACTTTAGCAACTGTTACACATTTATACATTGTCTCAGCGGATGGGCGACCGCCGAACCATTGCGCCAGGACAGACTGGCGTACAACTATGGTGCCGAGACGTTCTAAGTTTCTTCCCTTGCGTCGGTTTACAAATAGCGAAAAATTGCGAAAACGACAGAGCGAGGCACATCCGTTCCCATTCTGGGAAATGAGAGGTTGCGGATAGACCTGCGACCGATCGACCGCCGAAGTCTTCAGTGGGCCTGGTGAGCAGCCTTCAAACGGGTTGCGATGACGGAATACACGTCCGAATTGAACACCAAGCCCAGATGAGTGCCCGGAACTTCGAAGTCAACAGCCGCGTTCTCGGTGCAACAGTACCGCCAATCGACGATCCCATCGCTGCGCGTGTAGATCGCGGTTTCCATGACGGATTCCGGGACCTCCTGCCGCAACGCTTGTACGAACTCGCACGTACAACGGCCGGTATAGCAGGTGGGAAGGACCTTCGGCCCATTCTCTTTGAGAATCCTCTTTCGAACCACTTCTGCCGCGCCAAGTATAAGTCGGTGGGCGACCGTCCCACGAAACGGTGACGCGAGACTAATGACGGAAGCAACCCATTCCGGCTGCTGCGCAGCGATTGCTCTCGCAATCAAGCCACCGAGACTGTGTCCGATGATGTGGACCTTGCGCCGGCTCTCGTGGTACGCGCGCGCCACGCTCTCGCGAACCGCGGATTCGATGAGGAGGTTCGGGCACTCCGCATTCTGAGCGATACCGGAGAAATACGGCCGGTATCCAATGCGAGTAAGCCAAGCGTGCAGCTGGCCGAGGTAATCGTCGTTCTTCAAGAAGCCTGGAATCAACACCACGGCAGACCCATCGCCCTGCGGGACGCCGAATCCCCAGTATACCGGCGAGCAGTGCAGCAGCACGAGCTCGGCAGTGAACAAAGCCTCACGCCATATGGGAATGTTGGCTTCAGCAAAATCTTCGGAAAATATAGGAATGGATCGGCCCGTGGACAATCTTAGTTCTCTATTCTCTCGTAACACTTCTATGAACGTTTGATGTACAGATTGTGACTGAATGTTGCTGCGTTGTAAACACCGCTGCGAACGGGAACTCTCAGTAATGGTGTTGAACGCGCCATTCCGCAGACCAGATTTGTATCCCTTCCGACCCAAATGCGATCTCGGCGCCGTTGCGAACAGGAGCCTTTCTAGTCATCAACTCTCAATTTGACGGCAGGACTCGACCGCGCTATCGTAGCCATACACTGGAAAGGAGGGTGATCCAAAATATATGAAATCTGATTGTCATAGTTGTATCCCAAGTGAGGTGGCTGAGGCTTAGGGCTTCCGCTCTAAATCCTCGCAAGACCCGTAACATTAGGAGTCTGCCGCTGGGGCCACGTGGAGTGGACAGCCTCAGGCCAATCCCAACAGCTAACCGGAAGGACCCGCCAGCGCACGGTCGCGGCGGGTCTTTTCTATTTGCGGCGGGCCGCGATCACTCGCGGAATGCCCTGCAAGTCCGGCACGACGCGGACATCCTCCCACAACGCGACATCGAGCAAGGCTACAACCTGATCGCGCATGGAGTAGCCAATCTCCATTGCCAGCCAGCCTCCAGGTTTCAGCGCAGCGTGAGCTCTCGGCAATCAGGCGGGTGATGACATCCAATCCGTGCTCGCCGGCAAAGACCGCCTCTTGCGGCTCAAACTCCTTCACCGATCTCTGCACCTTGTCGGCTTCACTAAAGGCAACGTAAGGAGGGTTGCTCACTACAAAGTCGAGATCGGCAAACTCAGCCTTGTCATGCTGAGTGATGACGTCAGTTGGAGTCGAAGGATCCCTATAGCTTCTAATGACGATCGGCCTGAGTACGTCGCAATGCCGGAACTGCACGCGCTTTTCCAGTTGCAGCCGCGCCGCATTCGCCTTCGCGATCTCCAGCGCTTCGGGCGAAATATCCGTCGCGTACACCTGCGCGAACGGCAGCTCGTTCGCCAGCGCTAGTCCGACGCAACCCGAACCGGTTCCCACGTCAACGAGGGTCAACTTAGTAGCGAGTTGCTCACGCTGCTCGCGGATGATTTCCAGAACGGTCTCGACCAGATGCTCAGTCTCAGGCCGCGGAATCAGCACCGCAGGCGAGACGACGAAATCCATCCCCCAGAACTCCTGATGTCCGGTGATGTACTGCGAAGGCATCCCCGTCGCGCGCTGCGCGATCACATCGTCGTAATTCGCCTGCTCTTCGGGATTGAGCTCCAACTCAGGATGAGCGTAGAGATAAGCACGATTGACCCCGAGCACAAACATCATCAGCGTCTCGGCATTGAGACGGGGCGAGCCAATGTCGGCGGCCTCCAGCCGCTCGACCGCCGTCGTTAGCGCAGCTTTCAGTTGCACAGAAGTAGCTTGGGTAGAGCGGCGCTTCAGCGCCGCGTCATGCGACCCTTTCAAGTGAATGGCTGATTGTCCGCTGCGCGCAGCGGACAATCAGCCCCAGATCTTATACGGCAACGTGAACGCGGCGCTGAAGCGCCGCTCTACCACTCACGCCAGCACTTCCGATTCCTGCTTCAGCTTCTCCGCCTGGAAGTGCGTGACCAGCGCATCGATCATCGGTTGCAGCTTGCCATCCATAAACTCGGGCAGCTGATGCGCGGTGAAGCCGATGCGATGATCGGTCACGCGGTTCTGCGGGAAGTTATAGGTACGAATCTTCTCGCTGCGATCGCCTGAGCCGACCATCGCCTTGCGCTCTTTGGCCAGCGCATCCTGCTGCTTCTGCTGCTCCTGCTCGTAGAGACGGGCGCGCAGCACGCGCATACCTTTCTCGCGGTTCTTGATCTGCGACTTCTCGTCCTGGCAACTGACAACCGTGTTCGTCGGCAAGTGCGTAATGCGCACCGCCGAATACGTCGTGTTCACCGATTGTCCTCCAGGACCCGACGAGCAGAAGGTATCAATGCGAATGTCTTTCGCCTCGATCTTGATGTCGACGTCTTCCGCTTCCGGCATCACAGCGACCGTGACCGCCGAAGTGTGTACGCGACCTTGCGTCTCCGTCTCGGGAACGCGCTGCACGCGATGCACGCCGCTTTCGTACTTCATGCGCGAATAAACGCGTTGACCTTCGATGATGGCGATGACTTCCTTCAGTCCGCCGACGCTCGAGTCCGAACTGGAGAGCACTTCCACCTTCCAGCGCTGCGACTCGGCATAACGGTTGTACATGCGAAATATCTCCGCCGCAAACAGCGTAGCTTCGTCTCCGCCAGTTCCTGCGCGGATCTCCAGAACAACGTTCTTCTCGTCATTGGGATCCTTCGGCAGCAGCAGGACCTTCAGCTCTTCCTCGACTTTGCCCACGCGCTCTTCGAGGCGATCGAGTTCCTCTTGCGCATACGCGCGCATCTCAGGATCGCTCTCGTCCGCGAGCATTGCCTTGCTCTCGCGAATGCCGCGTGTCAGGTCTTTGTACTCGCGATACTTCTCCACGATCGCCTGCAACTCGCTGTGGGCCTTCGCGGTCTTCTGATAGCGCGATGAATCGGAGACGATCTCCGGCGAAGCTAACAGTTGTGTCAGCTCTTCGTATTTTGCTTCGGTCTGTTCTAAACGCTCAAACATGATGTTTATTTCCGCGACGTCTTGAAGGGGCGCACCTTCAGGTGCGCCGTTATTCGCTCTGTTTGATTGTCATCCCGAGGAGGACTTCAGTCCGACGAGGGATCTGCTCTTCACGTCCTCGGAAGAATCTTGTTTGGGAAGAGCTTTTTTCGCGGCGGGAGCCGCTACGCAATCACCAGTTCGCCGCCGCGAACTTTTTCCAGCTCCATAGCTTCGTTCAGCGCGGTGATGGCGCATTCAACCTGCGTGTCATCCGGAGGCTGAGTCGTAATCCGCTGCAGCCACATTCCCGGCTTGGTCATGAGCGCGAAAAGCGAAGAGCCATGCTTGGCAGCGAAGCGTATCAATTCGTAGGAGACACCGGCGATGACCGGCAACAGCGCGATGCGCAAGGCGAACTTCGCCCAGAATCCATGCACCGGAAACAGCATGTACACCGCAATGCAAATCAGCATCACCGTCATCAAAAAGCTGGTCCCACAGCGTGGGTGATAAGTCGAATAGGCCTGCACGTTGTTCGGCGTCAACGGGTCTTTCGACTCGAAGGCGAACACTGTCTTATGCTCGGCGCCGTGATACTGATACACGCGCCGCAGGTCGGGCAGCAGCGACGTTCCCCAGATGAACAGCAGGAACAGTGCAATGCGGATCACTCCATCCACCAGGTTGAACAGCACCTGGTTCCCGAACACCGGATACATGTTCTTCAGCTTGGTCGCTGCCACCAGCGGCACAAATTTGTACAGCGCGATGAAGAAGCCCACCGAGACGATGATGTTGAGCGCCATGGCCCAGCTGCTCATCTCTTCTTTCGGCTTGCCCTGCTCTTCCACCGGCCGCAGCGCGTCCATAGCAATGTCGGCCGAGTAGCGCAGCGCGCGGAAGCCCAGCTTCATCGCCTGCCCCAGCGTCATCACGCCGCGAACCACGGGCCAGCCCATCCACTTGTGCTTCTCCGACAGGCGCTCCAGCGGCTCCGAGTGCGTCGAAATCGTGCCATCGGGCTTGCGTACGGAAATTCCCCACGCGTGCGGCGAGCGCATCATCACGCCTTCCAGCACGGCCTGTCCGCCAACCAAGGTCTCTTCACCGCTCTCCAGGGCGGGAAGCAGCTGCACGGCAGTCATAAAACGTAGATATCGACGCAGGGAACGCATAACGATTGGATGTACCTCGGCAGAGTTCGGCTCGAATGTTGCAGTCTCCAGAGTAGCAGTTTGCGATGGCCTGTCAATCGGGGAAGAGCCGCAGCTCTTGGCATTTGCACTTGCCACTTGGCCGCCAGCCGCCAGCTCCCAGCCGCCAGCTCCCAGCTCGCCCGCTCCCAGCCGCCCGCCAGCCGCCAGCTCCCAGCCAAATACCTTCAGGACTGTCATCCTGAGCGTAGCGAAGGACCTGCTTTCCTCCCGATGCGGGGCAGCTCTCTTCGCAGCGTAGCTGTCAGCTCCGCCAGGAGCACTCGCCAGCTGAGCATCCTTCGCGCTCGTTGAAATTTCGCCTTCCGGAATTCCCTTCGGCCTAGCTCAGGGTCACCTCCGAAAAACTCTTCTCCGATTCTTTAAAATCTTTAACTTAGCCTCGATTTCTCTCCTAAATTATTGATTTAACATATACTTACAATCAAATTATTGATTCGTCAGCACTTACGCGGCAGCCGCACTCGCCTCGATTGATTGAATCACCTTCTCCTTCGGCTGCGGCGGCTTGCGCTCGCCTCCCGCCTCCTCGTGTCCATCAGCCGAGCCTGCCGCCTTGCGCTGCTGATCGATGAACAGCTTTTCGGCGGCCAGTTGGATGTTGCGATTGCGCGCCATCTCTTCGTAGCGGATGCGCAGTTCGCGCCGCTCGCGGCGCTTGCGGTTGCGTTCCAGCACCGCCGCGCACTGCAAGCCAGCCTGCTCACCCTGGAGCTCGTAGACCTCCATCAGCTCCATATCATCGGCGGTAGCTTCAAAGCGGACGCCGGGAATGGGGGTGGCGGCGTTGCGCAGGATCTGTCCGAGCCTGACGCGTAGATCGTCGTTCCCATACATTCCAACCGAAGGAATGTATGGGGCATCCGCGCGCACATCGGGATCACCAGCGGGCGCCCCATTCAATCCCGTAGTTGGATGGAGTGGGAGGTCGTGATTCCCACACATTCCAACCGCAGGAATGTGTGGGCCACCCGGGTCATTTGGATTGAGTGGGAGGTCGGCGGCGGAAAGGCCACTTCCGGATCGACGCTGAGATCGAAGCCTTTCGGCAGCGCGTATTGTTTCTCGAAGCCGGAGTTCTCCGCCACATAGCACGCGTCGTCCTCCTCTTGCATCTGTGCCTCGTCGAGCCAGCTGCCCTGGGCCTTGATGTTAGAGGCGGCCAGGCGCAACACGGCGAGCAACAGACGTCCGCGGCGCTCATCGATCTCGCCATGCACGATGGCCTCGCCCAGTTGCATCAGGCTCACCTGCACGGCGTGCAGATCGTCGAGCACCGGCAGTTGAATGATGACGCGCTCGGAGTGGGCACGCGTACGGGCAGCCTTCATGCGGCGGCCGGTCTCGTTCAGGTGCCAAAAACAGTAATCGCGTTTCTTCACCGGAATGCCGCGGCAGAATGCCCCGGCAGCGTTGATGTGGTGGCAATAGTTTTGTGACATGGTGTGTCTCTCCTGTGGTGGTGTGCGTTGGAATCGCTCTTGGCTGTTAGCTCTTGGCTCTTGGCCTTTGGCTCTTGGCTCTTGGCCTTTGGCTTTTGGCCAGAACGTTCATCAGGCGCTTGCCAAGGCTCAAAGCCAATAGCCAAGAGCGAATCCGTTTCTGGCCAATAGCTAAGAGCCAATGGCCAAAAGCAGAGTTTCCCAGTTTCAAGACTACTGTCCCGTCAAGCGGAAGTCAGTGGATTTGGGACGAGCGGAGGTTACGAAAGTGTATGTACTAAGTTGAAAAACATTGCAGTTCGCGGTTGTGACGAGGTCACACGGGCGTGTGATGTGGGAATGCAAAGTTGCTTGAATCGGCACGGACGGGGTGGCCCATATTTGCCTTCGTTTGGCAAATGTGGGAGAGCAAAGCCGCCTCAATACATTAGTTGGGACAGCGAGGGCGTAACACCGCATTTCCAACCGAGGGGAAATGTGGACCACCCGTCGGGTCAAGAAAAGCGCGGGAGTTCGAATCGGCCGAACCGCGCCTCGGGCGCAGCATAAGGAAGCCCACCGCTTTCAGCGGTGGGAAGGCCGGAAATTCTGCGCGAGTCCCGCGGGGACGACAGAAAGCTGTACCTCAGATAAACGCGGGGGATTATGCCGTGCCCGAGGCACTCGGATCTCTCGATTGACTCTCTTCCCACCTCTGAAGAGGTGGGCTTTCTTATGTCGCGCCCAAGGGCGCGTGGGGTGCGACGCTCGCTGGGCGGCCCACATTTCCTTCCGGATGGCCTAAATTTCCCCTCTGTTGGGGAATCGGGGATTCCGAGCGTCGAGGCAACCTGAGCGCCGCAGGCGCGGCTTAGTTAGCCCGCCACCCTTCGACCAGGCTCAGGGCAGCCTGCGGCCTTCTTTTGGCCGGAGTGCTGGGTAGGCGTAATTAATTGCTCCGAGCGCCCACGTTGGCCAAGGACAGGCTATGGGAAGCAGTTGGCGCTATCATGAATGCGTTAAGCCAACGTTATCCGTTAAGGTTCACCTCATGGCCGGAATGATACCTGCGCCTTTTTCAGCCCGAAATCGAGGAGACACACTTCGCGTATTGATAACGATTTTCCAGCCTCGGCGAGGAATGGGCTCTTTCACCTGATGAGCCATCTGGTCGAGAAAGGATACGTCACTGGGTGGCCGGAGATCGCCAATGAGCTTCAAAGGATCGCTCGGTGGGAGCGCACGAACTATGACGCTTACGGCAGCGAGCGTGCCGCCAACGATGCACAGGATGTTTTGATGGGCCTCGCGTGGGAAAGAGTGTATGACTTCTGCGAAAGACTGCACGCTCAACTTGCGAAGGCAGACGCTTACGAGGATTTCGGCCACACGGTTGAAAGAAAGAGCAAAGCAGACGTGCAACAATTCATCACCGAGGAATTGAACCTGCTTTTTCATGAAGAGAGCCTTGCATTCGAATTCGAGAGGGGCTTGCGCAGCGCAGGGGGAGGAGGCACACCGTGGATCGAGTTCTAAGGCAGAAGTTGTGCTAGGTGACCCAGACTTTCCGGTGCCCGACACCACTACCAGAAAGCTCTGCAATACTTCCATGACACCAAAAAGCCTGACTCGAGATGCGGTCAAGGAAGCTGTGTGCGCGATAGAAGCGGCAGCAAGGGCGCTCTTTCCCAACGTGAAAGGAACTACTCTGGGTGATGTGATCAAGGGAATTTCAACTGGAGATGCCGCCCTGATGCCGAAGACTATTGCCGAACACGTTTCACGGCCTCTATGGCTTTCGCAATAGTGGTGAGGTTGGGCCACGGTGGTGGTGAAGGAGGCACAGCGACGAATGAGTTCCGGCGTTCGCACTGGCATCGCAGCATCGCAAATAATTTATTTGGTCGATTTGGCCAGCACGCCAGTGGACGATATACCGTTTTGAAGCATGTCCCTAATCTCTTAACCCGAAGCCGTTCTGGCAAGCGCTCGGGACGATTGCATTACGTCCACTCCCACCAGTTCACGGGTACCATTATCCTTTCCCAGAGGGAAACGTGTCACGGGTTTTCCCCTGCGTGGATCGAGATTTGGCAAACATTCTTGAATGTCGTAGGGATAGGAACCTGCAGGATGCCATCATTCGGGACAGGAAATCCGACCTGGTTGAGCATGCCAATGGGTTGGTTGGCGTCTTGGTGGGTTCCCAACAGCCTGACTAAGATCGTCGCTGCAGGTTTTCCCTTTGATTTTATAGGGCCTCCCAAAACCAGTCGTAAACGATCTCCCTCTTTGAAGTCTTTTGCGTTTCGAGTCAATCCAGCTAGCCGCAAATCTCATATCAGACTTTATTTCACCGCCAAGATGCGACCAGCCCTTCAGCCTCGAAAGCCTGCCGACACGTGCCTCTGCATCAGCCTCCCCTGCGAGCCCCGCCAACTTCTGAATTGCTGCTGCGACGGCTGCGCTAGCACTAAATCCTCCCCGGAGCCGAAGTCCTGTGGCTTCAGCGATGTCAACTACGAGTTGCTGACATTCATCGCGCTCGGCGAGGGACACACTCTGACGCTCGACGAGCGGTCCCGGGACGTGCTTAGGAAGCGCCCCAAAAACCAAGACGGGAAATGTTGGTCTGCCAAATGCCCATGAGGCCCCAAGCTCAAATAGAACATAGTCACCGCTAGACATTCTTGGGCCGATAACACCAATAACCAACTTAACTTTTCTAATATCGTTCCTCAGAGAATCAATATCATGTTCCCCGTCCGCAGCCTATATCTCTCGCTAGAGGTCACGCGCAGGCGCCTCGGCAGAAGGAATGCCGCTTCCAACACGTGAACTGGGCCGCTACCACTTCTTTGTCTTTATGGCGGTGGCTGATGAAAATAACCGGCCCTTTGGAGCGGCGAGATCTCGGTTAGCGATGGGCATAGGCACGCCTCAGCGGCATAACCTTCTATAGAATTCTCCTTGACACTATAGGATATTCTTCCCTTGAGTTAACCTGAGGACGCCCAAGAATTGTCTTTCTTCCGGAGCGCGTTGAGGGTAGGTTGGGAGCATCGCGGAAGCAAGTTGCAAGCAAGCGAGGTCACGCGCCATGGCGAATCCTGAACATCTCGCCACTTCCAATCTGCCGAAGGCTTGCGCGCAGCCGCCAGGCGGAGCGCACGAAAATCGTTTGTGCCGCCCCCTAAAGGGGCTCGGAACTTCAAAATCACGCCTACCCAGCACTCCCGTGCTGGGCTACAAATTGTGTCGTCCTGCGGGCTGTCCCTGTTCATCTGCGGCCCAGCGGCGCTATACGCTCGCGGACTCTGCCTTTGTTCTGAAGCGTCTGGAAGGCAGCATTCGGAATTATCTTTCTTCCAGAGCGCGTTTGAGGGTAGGTTGGAGCATCGCGGAAGCAAGTTGCAATCAAGCGAGATCACGCGCCCATGGCGAATCCTGAACATCTCGATCCACTTCCAAAGAGGGCCTTGAAGGCTGGAACAAGTGGCGACTAGGCTGACCCTGAGGTTCGGCCAGACTTTGAGCGACGCAGATCTCGTTGGAGTTTCTCTAAACAGCTTTTGATTTTGAGCCCATGCTAATTTGCACGGCGCGTCTACTAGCCGGGGCCGGCCTCGCGGGTGCGAGATCTGCAAAATTCTGGAAGCTACTGTCGATGGTCTGATGCTCGACGGCGCTGACTTACGCCGCGCTCAGCTCGGAGATGCACAGCTATCGGGAGTTAATGCGAACAAAGTGAACCTTCGAGGCGCGACGTTGGTTAGTTCGGACTTGCGTGGGCGAACTTGCCGAGGCGGAGTGCACGAAACAATCGTTTGGGTGCCGTCACTTTTGGAGCGGATCTGGCGTCTGCTAGCTTTAGCGGTAGCTATCTGCTGGAAACGTGAATTTCCAACGGGCAAATCTTAAGAATACGGATTTTAGTGGCGCTGTATTACACGGCACGAACTTTGGTGGCGTTGATCTAAGCGTGGCTACAGGTTTGGATAGAGCACGACACGAAGCAGCGTCGTTAAATCAGCATTGACACCCTGTATATGTCGCGTGGGCACATCCCCACCGTGTTACCTTCGTGGATGCGGTCTGCCGGACGAATTCATTGCCGACATTGGGTCGATGGTGGGGCGACCCATTGAGTTCTACTCTTGCTTCATCAGCTATTCGACCAAAGACCAGGAGTTTGCTGACCGGCTGTATGCCGACCTGCAGGCCAAGGGCGTGCGCTGCTGGTTTGCGCCGCATGACATCCGGGGTGGGCGGAAGATTCATGAGCAGATTGACGAAGCCATTCGCCTACATGACAAGCTGCTGCTGATCCTGTCGGAGGACAGCATGGCGAGCGATTGGGTGCAGAGCGAAATCGCCAAGGCCCGCAAGCGCGAGGCGCAAGAGAAGCAAGCCAGATGTTGTTTCCGGTTCGCCCTGGTTCCGTTCAACGACGTTGCAGGAGTGGGAGTGCTTCGATGCGGACCGGGGGAAAGATTCGGCGCGCGAGATACGCGAGTATTTCATTCCCGACTTCAGCAATTGGAAGGACCACGATTCGTATCAGAAGGCGTTTACCAAGCTGGTGGCTGATTTGAAGGCGCAGTCGTGATGGAATCCCACTCAAGCCAACCGAAGGCTTGAATGGGGCACCCGGCTTTCAGCCGTCAGCGAAGACAACTGCAGGTCCTTCGACTCCGGATCGCCAAACCCGGGCGAACCTCCGCTCAGGATGACACCAATGTTGGAGAGTATTTGGCCGCGCCAGTCGGACGAGAAACCGCCTGATCTGATCCGTGGCATCCGCGCGAATCCGCGGCTAGTTTTTCTGCCGCCCTGACAGGACCCAGGGAAAATACCCTGCGGGTGCGGTTAATATATTCAACGCATGGGAACTTATAGATTCCTGCCCAAAACAATGTTTCGTGCTGTCGTCGTTGTGTGCGCGATCGTGCCCGCTCTGGCTGCGCAGAGCGCCGCGCCACAGGCCTCAGGCAATGCTCCCACGAAGGGACGCATCGTCATCGCGGCGGACCGCGTCTTCGATGGCAACGGTGGCGTGATGCAGAATCGCCGCATCGTGATCGAGGGATCGAAGATTGTTGCGATCGAGCCGCTATCGGCAGCAGGACCCACCCCGGCAAACCAAGCCGGAATGGGGCACCCAGGCTCGGAGCAACCAGGCTCGGAGCAGTCCGCGGCCCAATCCGACCAAGTGGACTACGATCTGCGTGGGCTGACGGTGATGCCGGGCTGGATCGATGCGCACGTGCACATCACGTGGATCTTCGGCAACGACGGCAAGAATGCCGGCACGAGCGGCACGACGCAGGAGGACGCTTACAAGGCCGCGTCGAATGCCTGGGTCACGCTGATGGCGGGCTTCACCACGGTGCAGAGCGTGGGCGCGCCGAATGATGTTCCGCTGCGCGACGCGATCGCGCGTGGCGAAATTCCCGGGCCGCGCATCTTGACCGCGGTCGAGCCACTGGAAGGCAAGGGCGCCGAGTCGGGCACTCCCGACGAGATTCGCGCCTTCATCCGCAAGCAAAAGGCGGCCGGCGCCGACCTGATCAAGATCTTCGCGTCGAAATCGATTCGGCAGGGCGGAGGCATGACGCTTTCGTGGGAGCAGCTGAGTGCGGCTTGCGATGAGGCGAAGAAGCAGGGGTTGCGCACGCTGGTCCATGCGTATAAAGAGGCGGTACGGGCTGCCGCGCTCGCCGGGATGCACCGAGGTGGAGCACGGTACGCGGCCACCGACGCGGATTTGAAGTTGATGGCGGAGAAGGATACGTACTTCGATCCGCAGGCCGGGCTGGTGATTGAGAACTACCTGCAGAACAAGGAGAAGATATCTGGGCACTGCGGGCTATACCGCGGAGGGGTTCGCTGCGATGGAGAAGGTTCTGCGCCGTGAACTGCGACCTGGTGCGGCGGGCGACGAAGATCGCAGGGCTGAAAGTGGTCTTCGGCACGGATGCTGTCGCTGGCGCCGACGGACGCAACGCGGAGGAGTTTATCGATCGCGTGCACTGCGGCGTCGAGCCCATGGCCGCGATGGTTTCCGCGCAATCACTCGGGGCGGAGGCGATGGGTCTGGGCGACGAAATTGGCGCGCTTGCTCCGGGAATGCAGGCCGACATCATCGCGCTGGATGGCGATCCCAGCGAAAGACATCACGGCTGTGCGGCGGGTGGTGTTCGTCATGAAGGGCGGCGTGATCTACAAGAACGTCGCGAAGGATGCTATTCCTGCTTATGCGGGGGTGAAGCCTTGAGGCGGCGCTTTGCCTGTGAAGGTAAATCCTTGGAGGCAGGCGTCGTCGATACTGCACGCGAAAGCAGGTTCTTCCCCTTCAGAATGACGCTCAGAAGGGTCAAGAATGCCATTCAGGCGCAAGGGGTAAAACCGTGAGGACGGCGTTTGCCGGAAGGTACATCGTTGGAAGCAGAATGATGCTGCAGCGAAAGCAGGTTCTCACTTCGTTCAGAATGACAGTTCAGGAAGCCGAAGGATGCCGCTGTATCAGGTGCGGGGCGCCCGCAATATCAACGAGCTACCCACCTGGGTTGCCACCGGGCAGAGCGCTCACTTTTTCCCCGGCCCGAATACAAAGCTCCGAAACTCTTCTTCTCCCATCACTCGGCGAAACTCGCGGAAGACGAATAGCGGGATGAAGGTGCAGAACACCACAATGGCGCGTCTGGCGAATTGATCGAAGCGTAAGTGGCGCGAGGCGTTTTCAACATTGGCCCCGTGGATGAGCCGCTTGACGATCTCTTCGACAACGTGAAAGGCAAACACCAGCAGTCCGAACACCAAGGCCTTCCACACAGCCGAGATGAACAGGGGCTTACTCTCGTGCCGGCTACCCAGCTTGGCGTACTCGCCGATCATGATGACCTTGGTGATGACGGCCGCATTTAACAGGGCGAAGCCGAAGTTCCAGTACTCGACGGCATATTGATTCAGCAGCAAAGTGTCGTAGGCCACGAGAGCACAAAAGAAGAACGCAAGGTACAGGAAGAGCCAGAGTCATCTCCAGCATAGCTCGTGCTTGATCTTTTGCTTGCGGTTGGGATGCGCGGAATTCAATCGGCACCTCTCTTCGTCGTGTTCGTAGACGCCATTACTTTTCCCAAGCGAAGATCCGTTTCCAGTCGTTCTTCATGCTGATCACGGTCCAGCCTTTTGCCTTGGCCTCGTCATAGAGAGACTGGGTGAATGTGCCAACCTTCGAGTCAGGCAATCCCTGCGCCGGACCATAGGCATATTCGCGCTTGGCATCGTCGTGCAGCACAAGCATCTCCAGTGAAGCGCCGCCGCCCGCCTGCGTGTATTCGAGCATCTGCTGATCGCCGGTCGAATTGCCGAAGGCCGCTTTGGGATGGCGGCCAATGAACAGGTAAATATCCTCCGGCTTGCCGGAGAAATTGTTGTTGAGCAGAAGTTTGGGAGGGCGCGTGAGGATCGCCTGTCCCGCCTGGTTGTAGCCGTAGGTCGCTTCCAGCGCCGAGCCGATAATCTGCTCCGGTGGAATGCCGTACACCTGCTCGGCATAAGCGCGGACGAAGTCCTGCCCTCCGCCGGTCACGATATAGGTGCGATAGCCGTTGGCGCGCAGATACTTCATCACCTCGAGCATGGGCTGGTAGACCAGGTCGGTGTAGCGGCGGTCCCATCGCGGATTTTTGGCTTTGGCAATCCAGTCCTTCACGATGGTTTGAAACTGGTCTTCGGTCATGCCGGTGTGGGTAGCCACCATGATGGTTTCCAGATCCTTCATGGTGAGCTTGGCCATCGCCGCCTTATCGCCGGAGAGCACGGTCGCGAAAGGTTGGGTGGTCTTCCACTCCGGATGGCTCGGCGCAAGAGTTGCGACACGATCGAGCGCAAAGATCAACTGGGTATACATGGGCTGCTCGACCCAGGTGGTGCCATCCTGATCGAAGGTCGCAAAGCGCTGCTCCGGCGGCACGAAGTTCGAGCTGGATGGATCGGTGGTGGTCTTAACGAAGTTGAGAATTGCCTGCTTGGCAGCCCCATCGTTCCACGCCGGCAGGGGATCCTGGGCCTTGGCTACGACGGCGACCAAGAGCAGCACATATGCGGAGAGACATAAAGAAAGGTGGCGTTTCACGGTCTACTCCCTTGGCTGAAATGCTAAAGCACACTTAGCGCAAGTTTCCGGATGAGAATCTCGGAACAGCATACGCTCGTCTCCACCGCTCAGGAACTCCCATTATTTCGAAGCCTCGGCGAGCGTTTGCCAAAGATGATGGTGGGCTGCGAGTGCCCGACAACCCGCGTTACCGGTTCGCTATTACGATGGGTGAATGCAACGACTTGCCGAAACCTGCGAGCGAATTGGGGCGACCACAAAAAAGCTCGAGAAGACGGCCATGGTGGCTGAGTATTTTCGTTCGCGCAGTCTCGAAGAAGCGGCTATTTCTGCCGTGTTCCTGTCGGGCCGCGCCTTTCCTGCATTCGAAGAACGCACGCTGCAAGTCGGCGGATCGCTGCTGTGGAAAGTGGTGCAGGAAATTACCGGCGCATCGGAGGAGCGAACTCGGTGCGGGTTATCGCAAGACCGGCGATCTGGGAGCGGCGGTGTATAGGGTGTTGGTGGAGCGAAGACCCAGCTTAGCCCAAAAGAAGGGCGGAGCTGGGGCACCGGTCCTAAAGAGGGACGAACCTGGGGCACCGACTTTGAAGCAATCTGAGCTGACGTTGTGCGAGGTTCGTTCTGCCTTCGACGAGATCGCCGCCACCCGCACCGCCAATGCTAAAGGCGAACTTCTGCGAGCGCTGCTGGAACGCGCCAGCCCACTTGAAACCAAGTACATCCTGAAAATCATCACCGGCGAGTTGCGCATCGGGCTGAAGGAGAGCCTGGTCGAGGAGGCGATTGCCAGGGCTTACGACGAGCCGCTGGCGCAGGTGCAGCGCGCCAACATGCTGCTGGGCGACATCGGCGAAAGCTTGAAACTCGCGGCCGAGCATAGGCTGGACGCAGCCCACATGCGGCTGTTTCATCCCATCGGATTCATGCTGGCCAGCCCTGCAGCCGATGCCGCTGAAGCGTTCGAATACTTTGAGCACGCACTGGTGGAAGACAAGTACGACGGCATTCGCGCGCAGGCGCATTGCGGAAAGCGGGCAAGTGCGCATCTTCTCCCGCACCCTCGACGAGGTGACGCAATCGTTTCCCGGAGTTCAAGGCGCCGCTGAGCGAACTAACGGGCGAAGTGATTCTCGACGGCGAAATTGTTGCCTGGCGCGATAACGACGATGGCGGTCACGCGATGCCGTTCTCCGAGATTCAGAAGCGACTGGGACGCAAGCAGGTGAGTGAGCAGCTCATGAAAGATATACCGGTCGCGTATGTCGTCTTTGACGTGCTGTACGCGGAAGGCGAGCTGACGTTACAGAAAACTTTGTCAGAGCGTGCTGCAATTCTGGACCGAGTTTTCTCCGGAGCGCGGCGGGTTGCGCCCAAGCCGTTGATCAATGCGCAGGGGCAGTTGCTGTTTGAGGCGGAGATCGAGCCGCAAGCTCCCTCAGGATGGATTTTGCGCGCCCCCGCGACCCGCGCCGACTCCGTCGAGCGGCTTGAAGAGCTGTTTGCCGAAGCCATGGCGCGCGGCAACGAAGGCTTGATGATCAAAGACGTGAACTCGCCCTACATGCCGGGGCGACGCGGACGCTGGTGGCTCAAGCTGAAGCGCGAGCTGGCAACGCTGGACGTAGTGGTCACGCGCGCCGAGTTCGGCAACGGCAAGCGGGCGCAGGTCCTGAGCGACTACACTTTTGCCGTCCGCAAAGGCGAGGAGTTGGTGAATATCGGCAAGGCGTACACCGGCCTGACCGATGTCGAGATCGCTGAGATGACGCAGTGGTTCTTCGCCCACACCGTCACCGACTACGGGCATGTGCGCGATGTGGAGCCGAAGGTCGTGATTGAGGTGGCGTTCAACGCAGTCATGCGGTCAGACCGGCACGATAGCGGATTCGCTTTGCGCTTCCCTCGCATCGTTCGCATTCGTCAGGACAAGCTGCCGGCGGAGATCGATACCATCGAGCGGGTGGAAGAGATTTACGGCAGGCAGCATGGGCGGAGCGGCGAAACAGAACCGGCGCCCGTCGAAAAACGACAATCGACGAAAAAGGGTCGTCGCCAGGGCTAACGGTTTATTGAGGCTGGTAGGGCAGGGCTCGGACAGGCGGCGGAAAGAGTCTGCTTCTTTTATCTCAGGGGCTAAAGCCCGGGCGTATTCCAACGACTTGAGCTGGCCTGAAGGCCAGCACTACCCGAACTTGAGTTTTTCAGCGGCCTGTCGAAGTCGAGCCCTGACGGCTGCACGTCTCGCAACGCCGCGGCTAAAGCCATTCTCAATTGACCCACTTTTCACCAGCCTGAAGGCCGGTGCTTCCACCTTTAATCCTTTGACTCCTCTGGCTGACTCTTTTCATGCGGCTTCACCGTCGAGCGCACGACCATAAACTTATTCAGCAGGTCGAACCAGAACGGCGCGCCTAAGGACAGTGCAGCCGCCGTCATGAACCAGCCAACTATACGGAACCAGGGATTGCCGGCATCAAACGAACGCGCGTCGTTGCTGCTGCCTTTTGGAGGCCAACCAATCGGAAGGTGCAAGTTGGCAAGGTTGGAATTCAGGGTATCGATCGAATCCTTCACCTGTAGCGCAGTCAATTGGTTGCCGGGGGTGTCGGGCTTGTAACTCTGGATGTACTTATCCGCAGCGGTAATCGTGGCCTGCCGCAACGCCGGGTTGCTCCACAGGGTACGCGCAATGAGAAACGAGTCGGCATTGACACCGACAGCGACGATCATACCGAGGCAGAACAGGACCAGGGTGGTGCGACGCTTATACCAACCAGCGACGCGATCCATCCCGTCGTTGTACCAAGCTTCAAGGCTGCTTCGTACGGACTCCAAATCGGCTTGCCCCTGATTCACCAACGCCGACAACGCCTGGCGTCCTTTACTCTCGGGAAGGTCATTGATGGCGGTGCGAAGCGAATCAACCGAGGCGTTGGTCGCACCGGGATTGGGGAGTAACAGGTTTACCAGAGTGGTCGCAAAGATGGGCGAGGGTATGTATGACGGGCCGCCGGGCCGGAGGAAGACTTTGTCCCAGAAGCCACGCTGATACAGGCTTTGAACCAGGCCATGGCCGTAGATGGCATCCTTCAGAGAGATGGTGTTGTTCAGCTTGCCATCGGTGAACAGGCTGCTGATGCCCTTCTGCAAATTGTAGGCGCGCGAACCCATGATGCCGGCAATCCACTCGTTCACGATGGAGCAGAAGAGGCTCAGCAGCAAATAAACGAAGGCCAGGCCGATCGCGACTTCGAGCAGTCCAGAACTGAGAATGGACGTCATGGGATGTTCCGACAAAAATGGCGCACAACATCGGCAATGTCAATGGAAAAGCAGCACGAGGCTTAACTACCTGAGCACCGAGCCGGAAGAGCTCGATGCCGCGTTTTCGCTGGAAACGACGAGAGCCCGCCAGGAGACGGGCCCTGCAGAAGGCGTTTCGAGCCTATGCGGCGGGAATGGTCAGGGTTTGCCCGACGCGAATTTTGTCGGGATTATCGAGGCCATTAGCGTCGGCGATCTTCTGATACTGATTCGCGTCGCCATAAAACAATTTGCTGATCTTCGACAGGTTATCGCCCGCCTTGACGGTGTAGGTCTGCTCACCCTGGGCTACCGTGATTTCGTGCACCAGGTCCGAGAAGCTGGGATCAGCAGCCTTGATGGCATCCCAAACGCGATCCTTGCTGGCCTCGGATACCACGACCGCGACCAGGTGCAGCTTGTCGCCTTGCAACTCCACGGTCTGAACGTTGGCTCCATCGTGCTCCAAAACCTGGAACACGCCTGCGTATTTCTGCTTCAATTCATCGAGACTCGCCAAGTAATTACTCCTTTCCAAGATGATTCCGCATTCGATGCCGTCTGAGATGACGAGGAGAGAGTACGACTGAAATTAAGGGAATATTAGCTACGACAGGTTAATGTGCGTTGAATCGAGAAAGCGGGCGGCAGGTGATCTGGCTTGCGCAAAAGGCGTGACCGCTACTCTGCGCTCTTCATCTTCACTTTCGTGATCTTGGCCTTGTGTTCCTTGCCGTCGTCGTCCAAGAGGTACATCTTGTTCTTATCCACGACGAACTTCACCTTCTCGCCCACGGTGATGTTGGCCGGCTTCGACCAGGGGAAGAGCAATTGCTCGCGTGCGGTGTAGACCTTGTTGGATCCCTCGACGGTATAAATCTGGAAGGTGTCGTAATCCTGAGTTGTGGTAGTCGTCCGGTTGCCCGAGTATTGCGTCTTGTCGCCGTTATCCTTGGCGGTAACGTCAGTGTTGCTGTGTGAAATCGTCCCGGAGGGAACTTTCTGCTGCTCGGTCTCCAGCAAGGTTCCGGTATGCCAGTCGCGAGCAGTGGCCGCAAACGACGGAACCGCGAGGAGCAGGAAGAGGATGGCAACGAAGAGCTTTCCCGTGGCGCGAAATTTGGCTGGAAACATAAGTCCGGTCATGGTGCCACACGGTGCTTACGCCACGCAAGCAGGCATTCTGCTTTTCGCAATTTTAGGCAATGAGGTCCCGCCCATTTGCCCGCTCCGCAATTTACTGCAATGATGGCCACACGTTGTAGCGAGTGCTGCCGGACGATTTACGAGAGTCCTGAACTTCCCTGGTCGGCTTGAATTCCTTACGTTGCCAACGCGCGATGGCGGTCCGGCTTAGGCTGCTGACGGGAATGCTGCTCGCCGCGTGCTGTGTGCATCTGCACGCGCAATGTCCGCTGCCTTCCCCGAGCGCACTCGCCAACTCTAAGTCGAGTGCAGAGGCTCTGCTGCCCGAATCTGGCCTGCTCACCGATGACACCTATACCAACCTCTACTTCGGATTTTCGTTTCATCTGCCAATGCCAATCGCAGGACATCGGCTGATGCTTCCATTGAGCCCTCCCGGAGAGCATGCGCTGTTTGCGATGGGGTTTCAGGACGGCCGGCGATACGGAACGCTGAAGGTGACCGCCGACGGCAACAGCGCCGAGTACGACCAGCGAATTACTCCCGACCAGATGCAACAGCGTGAGGAGCAGATTGCGCGCAGCAAGCCCGGCCCCGCGTATCGCCTCGATTACACACCCGCCCCTCTCAAGCTCAAGCGCACCGATAAGCGGCTCGGTGAGGACCACGCCACGCAGTTCGTCGCCCGTATCCGGGACTACAACGTCCGCTTCACCGTTCAGACCAATGACAAGGCTTTCCTCGAGCAGGCGCGCCAGGAAATTGAAGCGGTGAAGATTTTCTGCACGGATGATACGGGAAGATTCTTCACGCATGATGGAAAGACCTACGTTCCGCGCGGAGCAGCCACCAGCGGCCCAACGATTCCGACCGCCATCGTCGATGAAGCGATTGGCAATCATCCGGCAGAGCAGACAATCCCATCGGGAAATGTCGTCGACGGTAAGTTTCAGATTGCGCCCTTGGACTTCTCGTACGCGCTGCCTGCGGGATGGATTCTCGACCAGCGACCGCTCGCGCCCGACGATGAAGGAGCCGGCGACACGCTGGCGGAGCGGCTGCTCGATCTGTGGAAGTCGTGCGCGCGCGATGTGCTCGATGCCAACCCGGCGGCGAACGACGCGGTGAGGCTGCAGTTGCGCGTGTTGGACCAGTCCTGCTTCGGACTGCCGGCTCCGGCGTCGCTCACCGATTCGCTGGGGTCGGAGTCTTTGGGCCGCTACCTACAGATGTTGGGCCGCTTTGGAAAAATCAAGTCGAATCGGCTGGTCGAGGCTGGTGGCCGGCTGTTCTCGGTTTACGAAGGCACCGTTCCGGCGGGACACCCCACTGGCAATCTCGCACAGCGTGACGCCGAGGTGATAACGATCACGCGCTACGGCAAGCTGCTTTTCGCATGGTGCTGGAGCGCTCCCACACTGTCGGAGCTGATGCAGGTTCCGAGTTCGCAGGTACAGCTTGGAAGTGGCCCACCCATCGCGATCGGTCCAACCATGCTCACCTGGCGAACCTCATCTCCACCGTGATCTGCACCGGCAATGCCTGGCCGTTTTTCTTAGCGGGCTTGAAGCGCCAGGTTTTTACCGTGTTCACCGCGCTCTTTTCGAACACCGGCGCGGAGCTGCGCACCACGTGTACCGGCCCAACGTGCCCGCGAGCGTCAACGCCAATCAGCATCACTACCACACCGCGCGGCTCGGTATCAGCGGGCAGGTCGGGATAAGGTGGATCGGGAGACTTCGTCGCCTTCGGAGGCGTGATGCCTGGAGCGATGCGTTCATAGGCGGCGAAGGCCTGATCGTCAGGAGTGGTGACCGTGGAGTCGGAAATCTTCGCTGAGTCGTTGGACTTGGCAGCCGCTGAGGTTAAGGCGACGGCTAGCGGGACAGAAATCGCGACCGTGCTCGCAATTAGCCTCAAGCTTGGCATATGGAATGATCGTAAATCATGCGTGTCGACGTTGGACAAACCACGCGCCCGTCCCGTCAGGGACAGCAGAAGATAGCCCAGCGCTTCAGCGCTGGGAAAGTGCGACTGCAATACCCCGAGTCGGCTTTTAGCCGACGACAGATGTTTCGTGACCGCGGTTCCAACGGCGTGGGTATACCCACAGAGATTTGTGCCGTGCCTACGGCACTGGAATCCCCTCCACCGCCGCTTTACCCGCCGTTGAAACGGCGGGCTAACCTCTGCTGCGCCTACGGCGCGAATGCCGCACGGCTCGTTTCGGCTGCACGTCACTTCGCTCAAGAGATAACAAGCAACGAAGTTTACGCGTCTCCCCTTTTGCGCAGAAATGCCGGAATCTCCAGATCGTCAGAATCGTACTTGATGTTCACGCTGCTGCTGACGGTCTCGATTGCCGGCAACTCTTCGCGGGAAGGCGGCTCTGGCTTCGGGTACTCCTCTATAGGCGCCGCGTGACGCACAATTCCGGAGCCCAGTTCGTAATCATCCGAAATCTCCGGGACGTAGGAGATTGCGGTTGCGACTTTCGGCTCGGGCGTGGGCTGTGTGAATACCGGCGCGACCGGGGCAACTCTCTCTGGCACTGTCACCGGAGCCACTTCATAGGTCGCGTGCGCCGAGTTGCCGTTGCCGTTGTTGCGGTGGTGCAGCATCGAGCCGGCAAATGCGTCGCGATGCTCGCGCTCGCGCATGGTTTCTTTGAATCCGGTCGCGATGACCGTGATCTTCACTTCGTCCTTCATCTTCTCGTCGAGCACTGCGCCGAAGATGATGTTCGCGTCTTCGTGGGCCGCGCTCTGAATGATGGTCGAAGCCTCGTTGACCTCGGCCAGGCGCAGCGAACTGGAGCCCGTAATGTTGATGAGAATGCCGCGCGCGCCATCGATGGCTCCGGCTTCGAGCAGCGGAGAGGCAATCGCAGCCTGCGCCGCCTTGCTGGCGCGGTCTTCGCCGCGAGCCGTGGCGGTGCCCATCACCGCATAGCCCATGCCCGCCATGATGGTCTTCACGTCAGCGAAATCGCGATTGATGATGCCGGGAATGGTGATGATGTCGGAGATGCCCTGCACCGCCTGCCGCAGAATGTCATCGGCGACGCGGAACGATTCAAAGAAGCCGGCGTCTTTCGCGACCGCCAGCAGCTTCTCGTTGGGAATGACAATGGTCGTGTCGACCGAGTCGATCAGCTCTTGCAGCCCGCGCTCCGACTGGTTTTGGCGGCGCTTGCCTTCGAAGGCGAACGGCTTGGTGACCACCGCGACCGTGAGCGCACCCATTTCGCTGGCGAGCGAGGCGATGATCGGAGCCGCGCCGGTGCCAGTGCCTCCGCCCAGACCCGTGGTGACAAACACCATGTCGGCGCCTTCGAGGGCTTCGATGATTTTGTCGGCGTCTTCCAGCGCGGCCTTGCGTCCGACTTCAGGATTCGCCCCTGCGCCCAGACCGTTCGTGAGTTTCACGCCGAGTTGAATCTTCACCGGCGCATTGGAGAGCTTCAACGCCTGAAGATCAGTGTTGGCAACTACGAACTCAACCCCTTCGAGACGCGACTCAATCATGCGGTTGACGGCATTACCGCCTCCGCCGCCTACGCCGATTACCTTAATGCGAGCGCTGTTCAGCAGCTCTTCGTTGAACTGGATGCGAAGGTCGTTCTCTGGCTTCGAATTGAAGTCTTCGATCATGGTCTACTCCTGTTGGTCCCCAATGTCGCCTATCCGGGTGGAGCACGCATTTATGCGTGCTAGAGCATGTTGAAACGGTTTGTATCAGGGCCTGACTTCAGTCAGGCCAATCAGCCATCGAAACGGATGGGCTTCAGCCCCTGTCAAATATCTTCAAGGTCGAAAGAAACCCTGTCGCAACCTCTGTCGTCCCTACGGGACTCGGGCCTCTTTTTCCCACTTCACCCAGCGCTGAAGCGCTGGGCTAAGCTATGCTGCGCCTACCGGCGCGGGGCTTTCTGCTGCTCATTCCACTTCGCAAACCGGCAGCAGATTGCGTCTCCCTGTACGCCTGAAGGCGTACTCCACCCAACACCTGTTGCCGGCCTTAGGCCGAGCACTTCCCCTACCTGGCGAATATTGCTCTCAGCCTGGCTCCAATGCTGCGATCGATGTTCATGCGCGCCTGTCGCGCGCGGTGTCCGTACAAAACCATGCCGATGGCGGTTGCGAACTCCGGCTCCAGCAGCTGCGATGGCAGCTTGGCAATCGGCACCGGATAACCCAGACGCACCGGCCGCCGAAGGATGTCTTCCGCCGTCTCCAGCAGCGACGGCAACCGCGATCCGCCGCCGGTAAACACCACTCCCGCGCCCAGCAACTCGTACACTCCGGCCTGGCGAAGATGGTCGCGCAGCAACTCGATCAACTCGCGCGAGCGCGGTTCGAGAATCTCGCCCAGCATGCGTTGCTGCATCAGCCGTGAAGGACGATCTCCGACCGAAGGAACCTCGATCTCGTTGCCCTCGGGAATTCGCGTAACGATGGCGCAGCCGAACATCGTCTTGATGTTTTCAGCATCGGGCAGCGGCGTGCGAAAGCCCACCGCGACGTCGTTGGTGAAGTGGTCGCCGCCCACCGGAATCACGCCGGTGTGAATCACCACGCCTTCGAAGTACACGATGAGATCAGTAGAACCGGCGCCGATATCTACCAGGCAGACGCCCAGTTCGCGCTCGTCAGTTTGCAGCACCGAGTCCGCGCAAGCCAGGGCCTCGAATACCGTATCGTCCACATGAATGCCCGCGCGATTCACGGCGGTGACCACGTTCTGCGTCGCCATCGTGCCGGCAGTCACGACGTGCACGCGAACTTCGACCTTCTTGCCCATCAGGCCGGCGGGATCATGTACCCCGGGCTGGCCGTCGAGGATGAACTCCTGCGGCAGAAGATGCAGGGGCTCGCGGTCTTCAGGCAGCGGAATGCTGCGCGCCTTCTCAACTGCCTGGCGCACGTCTTCGCGGCTGATCTCGCGCGAACGCGAGCCCAGCGAGATGCCGCCATGGCTGTTGATGCCGCGGATATGCGAGCCCGCCACTCCGACGACAGCGTGCTCCACCGGCGCCTGGGCCACGTTCTCCGCCTCTTCGACCGCCTTCTTGATTGAACTGACGGCCTTATCGAGATCGGCGATGATGCCCTTGCGCAGACCGCGCGAATCGGAGATGCCGTGCCCGCGGTAGCGCAGCGCGTAGTCGTTCACCTCGGCAACGATGACGCAAGTCTTGGCGCTTCCGACGTCAATGACCGTCAACAGGTTTTCGCTTTGGTTCGCCATGTCAGTTGCGACTCTTAGTCTTACCGTGTACGGCTGGCTTGTTTTCTTAGCCACGGGCGGCTCGGCAACAGCTTCCGAAGTACCCGTCGCAGGCCGCGCCGATTCGCTCATCTCATCCGGGATTCACAATCACCTGATGCTGATAGCGCAATCCACCGACTTCAGCGGCTGAAATTCCGTGCGCCACTCCTGCACGTGCGAAACATAGACCCGGAAGCGCTCCAGGAAATTCGACGATGCCGAGATGTACCAGCACCGCGCCCTGCGGATCGGACACCATGGCCTTCACGTCGTCCGGGATCGCTCAGGTCCACATCGCTCAGATCATGTGAATATTGCGTGCCCGAGGAATCGAGTTCCTTGATCAGCGTGGCGTAGATCGTCATGCTGCGCTGCCCGGCTTGACAGCGGCTCCACATCCGTCATGCCGACAATAACGGGGAACGAATAGTTCGCCTGCTGTCCTGGCGGCATCTCCATCACCACGCCACGCGCATCGATCAACGCAATGTGCGAATTGATCTCCACGAAAGCAACCGGGATGCGCTCGGTCACGGCAATGTTCAGCCGATTGGGTAACAGGCGCATGACGGTTGCCGATTCAATCCACGGTATTTCCTGCAACTGCTTTTTGCGTTCGGCGAGCGGCACAAAAAAGATGTTGCGATCCAAGTCCGAGCTGAAGACCTCGAGTACTTGCGCGCGACTTACGTTGTGCGCTCCCAGCACCTGGATGTTGTCGCTGGAATCGATTTGAAATCTCCACGATTGCGTCGTATAGCGATAAAAGGTAATTGCCACCAGGGCTACAGCTCCGCCAATCAGCAGCACAACCAGCAACACTTTGACCCGGTCGAGCGTTTTGCGCGGCAAGGCACTACGTTTGACCGGCACACGCTTCTGCCCGCGGAGAAACGGTGACTCGGCTTCATCGTCGAGATCGAAAAGACGCCCATCCAATGGACCATCGTCAAACCGGCCGCCGGAAGATGGAGCTTCCGGTGCCGTTTCGAGTTCGTCGTCGGAGATGGTGGATGCGTTCTTTCGGGCCATGAAACCGCACAAAAACGCCGACAAGTCGGCCTTTGGCCTCACTATAGCTGGTTTCGCAGCTGATTCGGAGAACGGATAAGCGTCAGCGGTTCATTAGAGGGCCATGCGAACCTTGCAAGTAAACATTAGGCCGGGAGAGTACGCCGCAGCACGACACGAACCATCGCTTGCATCGGCCATCCTTCCCGCGCTACCTTCAGCCCAATGCTCACCGGAGAGTTGGCAAAACAGGCAGGGGTTAACCTGGAATCAATACGCTTCTACGAACGTGAGGGACTGCTACCCTGCCCACCACGCGCGCAATCAGGCTACCGCTGCTACGACCAACGCCATCTCGAAACCATCCGCTTCATCAAGCGTTCCCAAGCCCTGGGCTTCACTCTGAGTGAGATTCGGCAACTACTGCAATTGCATGAGCGACTCGCGTCCAGCAAAGTTCCGAAAAAACAGTCGCAGGACATGGAACTTCTCCAACTCACTCGCGAAAGGTTGCGCTCGATAGAGGAGAAGATCGAAACACTCGAGTCCATGCGTAAGCAGCTTGCGAAATTCCTGCGCATTTATCAGTTGCAGAAGAAACTAGTCTGTCCCGCCGGTAAGTAGACCTTCTGATCTCCGCCAAGCCCACTTGACTCTGTACCTGAGTACTGGGTCCAGAGTGTTGGATAAGGGTGTTTCAGGAGGAAGCAATGCCGATACTCAAGAACTCGCGCGCAGGTCGCTGGACCCTGTTATGGATGGTTGTCTTGGCTGTCATGCTGTTTGAGCTTTGGGACGTCGGGCGGCGGGCCATGCACATGCAAACCGCAGCCGCTGCAAGCAACGGGCAAGAGGTGACGAAAGCCCCAGCAGGTGCGCAGCTAAAGGCGGTACTTCAATTGACCACGGTCGGCGATGGCTCCGCGCAAGGCGTGATTCTGGAAAAACAACTCGAAAATGCATATCGCCGCACCAATCAGCCGATGCAAGTGAGTTTTTCCAAGGAGGTGAATGTCGCCATGGGCAGCATCGACGATGTCCACAAAGACGCAGTGGTGCATGTAACCGGCACGGTCGACCAGAAGAAAGTGCTGCACGCCTCACGCTTCGTCATCCTCACCGGATATGTCTCGGTGCACTAAATCCATGCTCAAGTACCTTCTCACGGCAGGGACCGGTTGGCTGGCCACCATTGCAGTCGCGCTGGGCGGCCTGCTGCCCTATCTGCTTCGACCGACGAAAATTTCTGTGGCAAGCGGATTCGATTTGGTGAGCAGTCGTCCGTACTTGGCGCGCCTGTGGCCACACTATTGGATCGGGTACGCCGTCGCCGGTCTTTCGACAGTTCATGCGTCGCTGCCGATGGCCGGCTCGCAACCTCAACTGCATGCCGAAGGGCTATGGATCGCATCCGTCGCCCTCGGAATGCTCTGGGTGCAAGTGTGGTGTGGACTGATGCTGCGCGGTTCCTTGAGTCCAAGGATCAGGCGCAGTCTGCGACGACTTCACTTCTGGAGCATGTTCCTTATGATTACGCTGATCGCGATGCACATCCGGATCAATCGCTGAAGCCGCCACAAGTCAGGCTGTCGTTTTGGCGACGGCGTGTTCGGCGAGCCACTTAAGAACGAGCGCTGCCAGTTGCGATACGTTGCCGGTTTCCTTCATGCCGGCATGGCGAGGTCCGCTTGAGTTATGATTTGTGCGCATGGTCGACTTGATACAAGAGCGCAGGCAGGAGCTGGAAGAGATTTGTATCCGCTTCCATGTTCTCAGCCTGGCATTATTTGGTTCAGCCGCGCGCGCCGATTTCCAGCCGGAAACCAGTGATCTCGATTTTGTGGTTGAGTTCTTTCCCATGCAGCCGCACGAACATGCCCATGCATATTTTGGGCTTGTCAGGGAGTTAGAGCGACTTTTCGAACGTAGTGTTGATTTAGTGGAGGCCTCTGCGGTGCGCAATCCTTATATCCTGCGCAATATCGAAGCCTCGCGGGTTCCGCTCTATGCAGCGTGATCAAAAGGCATATCTGTGGGACATTCTCAATTCCATTAATCTTGTTCAGCAGTTCATCGGCAACAAGACCTGGCCGACTACTCTAACGATGCGATGCTGCGGTCGGCGGTTGAGCGCCAGTTGGAGATTATCGGAGAGGCGCTGGCGCAACTGGTTCGACAATTTCCAAATACCGGATCGCGTGTCGGTCAACATGCCGAAATCATTGCCTTCCGCAATCGGCTGATTCATGGATACAGCTTTGCTGCGAACGCGGTGGTTTGGAGCGTTATCGAAGCAGACTTGCCAAGACTTCAAACTGAAGTGAAAGGTCTACTTTCCGAACTCGACACAGAAGACAGCTAGGGGAGAAAGCATTACCGTTACCTGGGTTTTCCGATCATCTGAGCAGGGGCTTCGCGGTGCATCTCTCCAAAATCCCAAGCACGATTGCTCCCAGTTGCGACACGTTGCCGGCGCCAAGCGTCAGAATCATGTCGCCTGGTTGCGCTGACTCGCACGCGAGTAGAGCGGCTTCATCGAATGAGGCTGCGTGCGCAACATGCTTTAGGCCGTTTTGCGCAATACGCTCAGCCAAGGCTTGGCTGGTGACGCCCGGGATGGGCGCTTCACTGGCAGGATAAATATCCAGTAGGACGAGCGAATCGGCATCGACGAATGCAGTTGCGAATTCCTCCATCAGCAGCTGGGTACGACTGTAGCGGTGCGGCTGAAAGATGACATGAACGCGACGAAATCCGCACTGACGCGCTGCGGCCAGCGTCGCCCTGATCTCCGTCGGATGGTGGCCGTAATCATCGATAACCGTGACCCCGTTCACGCGGCCTTTCACTTGGAAGCGACGATCCACGCCGTTGAACTGCTCCAGCGCTTCGCGAATGCGATCAACGGGAACATCCAACCCCATTCCCACAGCAATGGCGGCGGTTGCGTTGAGCACGTTATGCGCACCGGGCACGCGCAGGCGAAACTCTCCCAGGTCGGCGCCCCGATAGTGAATATGGAAGTGTGCTCAGCGAAAGCCGTTCACCATCGCCCGGCAGCGAAGGTTCGATCCGTGATGCGGAAGTCTGCGCTCTCGTTGCGTTCCGTAGGTGAGGACGCGACGGCGCACCTGGGGAAGCAGGTTGCGGAGGTGCTCGTCGTCGGCACAGGCGACGATGATTCCGTAAAACGGCACCAGGTCCATGAACGCGAGGAAGGTCTGTTCGACATCGCGAAGATCGCGGTAGCAATCCATGTGCTCGCGATCGATGTTGGTCACCACCTCAACGATAGGCGAGAGCCGGAGGAACGAGCGATCGCTTTCGTCGGCCTCGGCAACCAGATATCGCGATTTGCCGATGCGAGCGTTCGAGCCCATGGCGTCCACGCGGCCGCCGACGACAACCGTCGGGTCCAGGCCGCCTGCGGCCAGCGCCGCCGCGATCATCGAGGTCGTGGTGGTCTTGCCGTGCATGCCGGCGACGGCGATTCCATACTTCAGGCGCATGAGTTCGGCCAGCATCTCGGCGCGTGGGATGACTGGAATGTGCTGGGCGCGCGCGGCTTGCACCTCCGGATTGTCGCTGCGCACCGCCGAGCTGATTACCACAACCTCAGCGCCCGCGATGTGCTCCGGCTGATGTCCCTCGGAAACTTGCGCACCCATGGCTGCGAGGCGTTCGGTGACCGGCGACAGCTTCAGGTCGGATCCGGAAACCGTGTAGCCGAGGTTCAGCAGCACCTCGGCAATACCGCTCATGCCGATGCCACCGATGCCTACGAAATGGATGCGCTGAATGTTGGCGAACATGGGATTTCTGGTTACGCAACTCTGGAACGGTGGAGCAGACCTTCACAGGCTGCTAAAACCCGCTTAAGGGGAACCTCCGCGTCAGGGCACGACCTTGGTCGTGCCGAAAACGCTCTAATCTTGAGTCCGCGAGCGCCTTTCTTCGGAAGCTTTCAGCAGCCTGTGAAGCCCTGCAATCGACGATGCCAATTCTAAATTGTTGTCGCGCTTCCCGGCCTGAAGCGCATCAACGACATTCAGACAGGCTTTGCGGAACGCGTTCGATGAGTCCGCGAACGCGACGCCGAGGTAATTAGCCGCTTCTTCGCGATTTGTCAGTGCTTCGCGAAGCGCGTCTCGATATGGGCTGTCTTTTCTTTTGACACTCATGTGGGTCACATAACTATCGGCTGAACGTGCTATTGAAAAAACTGCGACAGCGCCATATGCCACCGACTGAAGTCGGCTCTGGATCATTTAAATAGGGGGCTTATCGGCACGACCGAGGTCGTGCCCTGACGCGAATCGTCCCGAACCCCTAGGCTACAGCGTGTTGAGTGGACACGCCAGCGGCTCGCACCACAATGCGCGCGATCTCCCCGGCGGCATCAGGATGAGCCAGCTTGCGGGCTGCCTGTGCCATTTCCGCCAAGCCTGCGCGGTCGCTGAGCAGAGCGGCGATCTCCTGGGCCAGGCGATCGCTGGTGAGCTCCGACTGCGGCAGCAAGCGCGCGGCGTTCACCTCGGCAAGGGCGGCGGCATTCTGTCGCTGATGGTCATCAGCGGCGGTGGGCAGGGGAATAAAGATGGCAGGACGTCCGGCAGCCGTAACCTCCGCCACCGTGCTGGCACCCGAGCGGCATACCAGCAGGTCAGCGCGCGCGAAAGCTCCGGGCATATCGTCGATGAACGGCGAAACCTCCGCAGTGATGGCCGTATTCAAATAAGCGGCCTGCGCGTCCACATAATCCTTCTCGCCGGTCTGGTGGATGATGCAGATGTCCGGCATGAGCGTCGACAGCTTTTCAATCGCACCCAGCACTGCGACATTAATGGCGTGCGCTCCCTGGCTTCCTCCGAAGACGAGCAACGTTGGGCGAGCATTCGCGGGCCGCGCAGGCACGCGAAAAAACTCGCTTCGCACCGGTACTCCGGTGACGTGGCAGTCGCGAAAATAATGGCAAGTCGCGTCAAACTGGACGACCGCCGTCTTAACCATCGGCCCCAGCATGCGATTGGCAAGTCCGGGAACGTAGTTCGGCTCGAACGCGACCAGCGGCACATTCATGATCCCGCCGGCGAACATCGCCGGGCCCGAGGCATAGCCGCCCACGCCGACCATCACGTCAGGACGAAAATCCCGCACCAGCTTCGCCGCCTGAATCACCGCACGGGGTAGGTCGAGCACTGTCTTCGCTCGCGTCCGCAGGTCGACGCGATTGAACTGCCCAACCTGCACCAGGTGCAACTCGAAACCGGCCGCCGGGACGAGACGGGTTTCGATGCCGCGTGAGGTGCCGACGAACTTCACCTCGGCTGCCGTGCCGCGAGCGCAACTCCTGGGCAATGGCGAGGGCCGGGATGACGTGGCCGCCGGTACCGCCTCCCGCGATGATGACGCGCATAATTTCAGTCTGTCTGTTGTGTGATGTTGAGAAGTACCCCGACGCTCGCCAAGGTGATGAACAGCGATGAGCCGCCGTAAGAGATAAATGGAAGGGGAATCCCCTTGGTCGGCATCATGCCCAGCACGACACTCATATTGATGAGCGCCTGAATCACCACCATGGCGGTGATGCCGGTCGCGAGAAAACGCGCGAAGGGATCTTCCGTTCGTAGAGCGACGCGCAATCCGCGAAACAGGAAGATGCTGAACAGGAGCACGATCAGCAGCGTCCCCCACAACCCCAGTTCTTCGGCGATGTTGGCGAAGATGAAGTCGGTATGCGGTTCGGGCAGGTAAAACAGCTTCTGCTTGCCTTCCATCAATCCGGCGCCGGTGAGGCCGCCGGTGCCGACGGCGATCATCGACTGGATGATGTGAAATCCGTGGCCTTGCGGGTCCTTATAAGGATCAAGGAACGCCATGATACGGTTCCAGCGCCAGGGCACGCGCACGATCAGGAAATACAACGGCACCACCGAAGCTGCCATGGCGTAGGCGAAATAACGCGTCCTCATACCCGCGACGTAAAGCACAGCGGCGGTGATAGCCATGCACGCAACGGCGGTACCCAGGTCGGGTTCTTTGACGATCAACAACGCCAACAATATGGTGGGCGCGGCAGCCGGTAGAAGCACGTGCTTCCAATCGGTGATTTGCTGCCAGCGGCTCTCAAGGAAGTAGGCGAGATAAAGAATGATGGCCGGCTTCGCCAACTCGGAAGGCTGGAAGGAAAGAATGCCGACCTTGATCCAGCGATGCGTGTTGTGCGAGTCGCGGAAAAAGAAGACGGCGATCAGAAGCAGGCACGTGGTTCCCAGAAAGGTGAACACCACGGTCGGGCGGCGAAGCTGCTTGTAGTCGATGTTCATGACTACGACCATCGCGACCACTCCGGCAGCGGCCCAGGCTAGTTGCTTGAACAGGAAATTGTAGGGCGAGCCGAAGCGCTCTTTCGCCATCACCGCCGAAGCGCTGAAGACCATCACCAGGCCCACAAACACCAGCAGCAAGATGACGCCGAACAGCCACTTGTCGACGCTGACGCGCTTGGCCACTAGCTGACACCTCCGGCGGTAGGAGTCGTCGCGCCCTTGCGTTCACCCTCGCGAGCAGCTAAGCCGCGAATGAGTTCCTTGAAGACCCGCCCGCGATGTTCGTAGCTCTGGAACTGATCGAAGCTGGCACAGGCCGGGGCGAGCAGGACGACGTCACCGGCTTCGGCTTCTTCGCTGGCGCGTTTCACCGCCGCTTCCAAAGTTTCGCTGTGCAGCACCTCGACGCCGCGAAGCTGCGACTCAATCTTGGCTGCGGCAGCGCCGATGGTATAAACCCGTTTCGCGCGCTGCGCGAGCAACTGGTTCAAGACGGTGTAGTCGCTGCCTTTATCTTTGCCGCCGAGAATCAGGTGCAGGCGACCCGGGAATGATTGAATGGCTTTGATCGTCGCATCGACATTCGTCGCCTTGGAATCGTTGTAGTACTCGACGCCGCGCACTGGTGCCCACATATTCCAGACGGTGCTCAACCGCACGGAATTCTTCGACTGCGCGCCGGATGGCCGCCGGTTCGGCCTTCACCAACATGCCGATGCATACTGCGGCGAGCACGTTCTCCAGATTGTGCGCGCCCTTAAGCGAGATCTCGCTCACCGGCAGAATGCTCTGCTCGCGATTAGCATCCCGCCAGACGATTTCTTTGCCGCGCACGAAACGCTCCGCGCTCAACTTCCTTCAGGCGGCTGAACCAGTACACGCGAGACTTCACGTTTTTCGCCATGGCGACACAGGTTGGGTCATCGGCATTCAGCACTGCGGAATCATCTTGCGTCTGGTTCTCGAAGACCCGGGCTTTCGCGGCAGTGTAGTTTTCAAAGCTGTAATGGCGGTCGAGGTGATCGGGCGTGACGTTCAGGACGGCGGCGATTTTGGGCCGAAAGCTCTCGATGCTCTCCAACTGAAAGCTGCTGATCTCCAGCACCACCCAGCTCTGGTCGGTCGCAGTATCGACGAAGCTGATGGCCGGCGTTCCGATGTTGCCGCCCACCAGCGTGTCGCGTCCCGAGGCGGCGATAACGTCTCCTGCCAGCGTGGTGGTGGTCGTCTTGCCGTTCGATCCAGTAACGGCGACGATGTTGCCTTTCAGAAAGCGAGATGCCAGCTCAACCTCGCCGATGATCGGAAGGCCACGCTCACGCGCCCGCGCAAGCTGCGGCATATCGAACGGTACACCGGGGCTGACGACAATCAGGTCCTGCTCGCGAAAGGTGCGCTCTCCGTGTTCACCGGTCTCAACCGTGATACCCGCATCGAGCAGCGCGGGGATCTCATTGCGAAGCTGCTCCGGCGACTTGGCATCGGACACGGAAACGCGAGCGCCCCGCTGGTGCAGGAAGAGCGCGGAAGCCACGCCGGACTTTCCCAAGCCGACGACCAGAACGCGTTTGCCGTTGATGTTCCATTGCTGAAACCCGAAGTCCTCATTGTGCCACTTCTCGCGAGCAGCTAGCGCAACTTCAGCGTGGTGAGAGCAAAGAGTGCAAACACCAGCGAGGCAATCCAGAAGCGAACGATGACCTTTGACTCGCTCCAGCCCATCAATTCGAAGTGGTGATGAATCGGGGCCATCTTGAAAATGCGCTTTTTGCGCAGCTTGTACGAGCCGACTTGCAGGATGACCGACAGCGCCTCGATTACGAAAACTCCGCCGATGAAGGGCAGCAGCAGCTCCTGCTTGATGAGGACGGCGACGGTGCCGATGGCGCCTCCCAGTGCTAGCGAGCCGACGTCGCCCATGAATACCTCAGCCGGGTGCGCGTTGTACCAGAGAAAACCGATGGCCGAGCCCACCATGGAGCCGCAAAAGATGGTCAGCTCCGAGACCTGCGGCATCTTGGCCAACTCAAGATAGTCGGCGAAAACCGCGTGTCCGCTGACATAAGTAAGGATAGTCAGCGCCCCGGCTGCAATCACCGTGCAGCCGATCGCCAGGCCGTCGAGACCATCGGTCAGGTTTACCGCATTGCTCGAGCCGACAATGACCAGCGCAACAAAAATGAAGAACGGAAGAAACGCCAGCGGCCACCACGGCGTGTGTAGCCAACTGCTGATGACCAGGTCAGGCCGAAAGCGCTTGAAAAACGGGACGATCAACCGGGTGGAATAGAGCCCATAGTGCTGCAGGCCGATCAGGGTTATAGCCACCGCGAAAGCCGCAGCAAACTGGTAGGCCAGCTTGGCCCGACCACTGAGACCGAGGTTCCGCCGGTGCACTACCTTTAGATAATCGTCAGCAAATCCAATGGCTCCGAAGGCCAGAGTAGAGACGACGGCGATCCAGACAAAGCGATTACTCAGGTCGGCCCACAGCAACGTCGGAACCACCATGGCGACGACGATCAACACGCCGCCCATGGTCGGCGTGCCAGCTTTCTTCTGGTGCGCCTTGGGACCTTCCTCGCGAATGTACTGGCCGATCTGAAATTCGCGCAGCCTGCGTACCACCGCCGGCCCGACGACCAGTCCCATAAACATCGCGGTCAAGCTGGCGAAGGTAGTACGGAAGGTCAAATAGCGGAAGATGCGGAACGGACCGATATGAAAGACCAGAAAGCCCTGCTGATAGAGCAGCCAATAGAGCAAATTCGTCCCCGTCTAACAGATTTGGCGATCTCGGGTGGAGCAAGTCTGCAGCCGCCAGCAAGAATCGCGAGCCTTGTATCAGGGCACGGCTTCAGCCGTGCCGCTAGCGCATCTTACTTTTTGTCATCCCGAGCGGACTTCGGTCCGCGAGGGACCTGCTTTTTCTTCAGGGGCTGAAGCCCCAGATCTGTTGCTAACTCGGTCGGCACGACTGAAGTCGTGCCCTGATACAAAACTCAACCGACTAGCCCATTCTGCAGCGCGCACGTTTATCCCTCGCCTACGCGCCCTTGATCCACAAATCCAGCGCCCGCTCCAGGCGCACGCCGCGTGACCCCTTAATGAGTACCGCGTCGCCCGACTCAATTTCGCGCTTCAGCCATTCGCCGGCTTCCTCGGGAGTAGCAACAAACTCGGCATCCACGCCGGCTTCGTGCGCGCCTTCGACCATGGCCTTGGCCATGCCGCGCACGCCCAGCAACTTCGTAATTCCGTAATGCCCCATGTGCCGGCCGCTGTCGCGGTGCAGCGTCTCGGCTGATGAACCCAGCTCCAGCATCTCGCCGGCAACCACGATATGCCGCTGCGCTTGGATCTGCGCCAGTGAACGAATCATGCTCTCCAGAGCTTTCGGATTCGAATTGTAACAATCGTTGATGACGATCGCTCCGGCAACATGCAGCACCTCGCCGCGTTTGTCACCCGCGACCAGTGTAGCCAGCGACTGGACGGCCACCTCGAGCGGCACACCGTACTCCAGCCCGACTGCGATTCCCGCCAGGGCGTTGTAGATGTTGTGCTCGCCCAGCAGCGGTAGCGATCCGCGGACGGAACGCTCCTGGACAACCACATCGAAGATGGAGCCTGCCGACCCGTGTGCTTCGATGTTCTTGGCCATCACGGCTGCGTGCTTGTGGAGTCCGAAGGTGACAACGCTTCCGTGAAAGTCGCGCCCAAACTGGGCAACGTACTGATCATCCGCATTCAAGACCGCGATGCCACCAGCCGGCAACGACTCGATAAGCTCGTATTTGGCGCGCGCAATGCCCGCGATCGAATCGAAATACTCCAGGTGTACCGGCGCGACCATGGTCACCACGCCGCAATTGGGCTCGGCCAATGCAGCCAGATCGCGTATCTCGCCGGCGTGCGACATGCCCATTTCGATGACCGCCATCTCGTGCTCGGGCTCCAGCTTGAGCAGTTGCAGCGGCATGCCGAACTGGTTATTGAGATTGCCCTGCGACTTTAAGACGCGATGCCGGGTGGAGAGAACATGCGCGACGATTTCCTTGGTCGTCGTTTTGCCGGCCGACCCGGTCACGCCAATCAGCGGCTTCGCCCACAAGCGGCGAACTGCCGCTCCCAGCCGCTGAAGAGCTGTGAGCGTGTCGTTGACCAGCAGGAGGCGCGATTTGTCGTTATCGCCGAAACGCTGAGCCGGTCGTTCGTGTACGACCGCACCAATGGCTCCGGCCTGAAGCGCAGCTTCGACGAAGTCGTGTCCGTCGAGTCGCTCGCCCTTGACGGCGAAGAACAGCTCGCCCGGCTGAATGGTGCGGGAATCAATGGAGTAGCCGACGGCGACCGCTTCTCCGTTGAAGCTGCCGGTCGCGGGCATGAACTCCGCCGCTCGCCATAGTGGAAGCTTCATACGGTAGCAGGATGTGCGGCCGACACAGACCCGTATCCTGCGTGCTGCAACGCGGCGCGCGCCACCTGAACATCGTCGAAGGGCAGCGTGCCTTCGCGCGTCACTTGAATCTTCTCGTGCCCCTTGCCCGCGATCAGAACGATGTCGCCTGCATTCGCTTCATTGATCGCCAACTCGATGGCCTTCTTGCGGCTCGGTTCGAGTGTGTACTTGGCGCCGGTTCGCTGAAGTCCCGGCATAGCGTCATTCATAATGTCGACCGGGTTTTCGCTGCGCGGATTGTCGCTGGTCAGCACCACAAAGTCGCTGCCGTTGCCCGCCGCTTCGCCCATCATGGGACGCTTGCTGCGATCGCGATCGCCTCCGCAGCCGAACACCGTGATCACGCGCCCCGGCCCGCCACGCTGCTGGATGAAGTCGCGCGCCAGGGCCGTCAGGTTCAGCAGCGCGTCGGGCGTGTGCGCGTAATCGACGATGACGGTGAACGGTTGCCCGGCATCCACCCGCTCGAAACGTCCCGCGATTTGCGCGATCTGGTCGGCCGCTTCCGCCATCGCGGTGAAGTCGATATCGCGCGCGTAGGCCGCCGCCGATGCAGCGATGAGGTTGTACAAGTTCACCCTGCCCAGCAGCGGACTGTAGATCGGCAGCTCGCCTTGCGGCGTTACCAGCGTGAACCGCACCCCATTGTGCTCGATCTTGATATCGCGGGCGTGAAAATCTCCCTGGTCTATGCCATACGTAATAAGCTCTTCCTGCTTCTTGCAGAGTTTCAAAAGTTCTTGTCCGTACGAATCTTCGATGTTCACCACCGCGGCGCGCGGCGGCTCAACTCCCGAACCTTCGAACAAGATCGTCTTGGCCGCGAAGTAATTCTCCATCGTCTCGTGATAGTCGAGGTGGTCGCGCGTGAGATTGGTAAACAGCGCGACGTCGAAGGGAATTCCATACACTCGTCCCTGCTCCAGCGCGTGCGACGAGACTTCCATCACCGCTTCGGTGCAACCGGCATCGAGCCCGCGGGCGAACAGTTGATTCAGCTCCAGCGCCTCGGGCGTAGTGTGCGGCGAGGGAAAGATTTCGTCACCGATGCGATACTCGACCGTCCCGACCAGCATTGTCTTGCGCTTTGCCGCCTGCAGCATGCGGTGCAGGATGAACGATGTAGTGGTCTTCCCATTAGTCCCGGTGATGCCGGTGATTTTGAGCTTCTCCGCCGGGCGATGATAGAAGTTGGCGCTCAAACGGGCCAATGCGCGACGCCCGTTGGGCACCTGCGCCCACGAAACCCCCGGCCGCGGCGGCGACGAATCGCTCACAATCGCGACGGCCCCGGCCGCGAGCGCCTCGTCTATATAAAGGTTGCCGTCCGTCGTTTCGCCCTTGATGGCGACAAAACACCATCCCGGTTTTACGCGACGGCTGTCGTAGTCGAGGCCGGCGATGGCGGGATCGCCCTGCTGTGCGATGTACTCGGCACCGTTCAACAGCTTTAGGAAGTTCATCCTGAGCGAATTATAGTCGGGCTTGCGACTCGCGGGATGTCCCGCAATTCGTGGACAGTTACCGAAATGGAACTAGGGAGATCCGAATATTGGAGCCTCCTCTACGCCCGCCCTTCGTTTGGCTGATTCGGCAATCTCACGCGTGAGTCAAATCCATCGCCGATCGACCGATCTCAGCCCGAAGGGCGTAATTTGTGTGAGCCGTGGGCGTTAGCCCGCGGTACTCGATCAAATAAATCCGCCCGAGCCGCGCCAGCGGCGGCACAACGTTCCATGACCTTCGTCACAGAATGCAAAACAATGGAAATGGTCCAATCTGGTTATGTCTCGCTCTTATGTCCTCAATTACCTTCACTGCGTTTTCGCTACCAAGCAACGCAGGCCAACGATCAATGACCCCGCCTCTGTTTAGGCATGCATTCGCGGCATCGCACGAAACTGCCACTTCGACTTGCATGCGATCGGAGGCACCAACAACCATGTTCACCTCCTTCTTGCATTGCCTGCTGGACGGAACATTTCCGATGTGATGCGCGACATCAAAGCGAATTCATCCCGTTTCGTCAGAACGACGAACCGTCTGTTCGCGTGGCAGGACGGCTATGCAGCGGTCAGCGTCAGCCCATCGCAGATCTTGACGGTGAAGAAGTACATCGCCAACCAGGAGGCGCACCATCGAATCCGCTCTTTCGAAGACGAATATTTGTCGTTGCTAAAACGCTCAGGCGCAACGTTCAACTCTGACGAGGTTCTTGGGTAAGACGTGCCGCCGCTTGCGCGGCTCGGGGCCGATCATGGGCTCCCCCGCCCGCGGGCTAACGCCCACGGCTCACACAAATGGCGCCCTTCGGGCTCAGGCCACACGGCGGCACAAGCGTCCATGACGCCCGTCACTCTTGATTCTGCGTCATTCTGATTGGCGGTTACCCACCTGACCAACGCTTCACCGGCCATTCTCCCGAACCTACGTTTATTATTCCTACCCATGAAGCGAAGAGCTTTCCTTAAGACGTCCAGCGCAGCTGCCCTCTTGTCGTTGTGCCCGCGCAAGCTGCTCGCCAGCTCGGCGCCGCAGCGTCTGCGTCCGTCCGACGCTGCGTGGCCATCCAGTCAGGCGTGGAAGAAGCTGAACGACGCTGTCGACGGGAACCTGATTGCGGTTGAGTTCCCTCTGGCTGCGTGCAAGTCTCACCCGGACAGCGCCGAATGTAAGGAACTCTTCAAGAACCTGAAAAACCCCTACTTCATTGGCGACCAGCCGGGCCTCACCCAGACCCTCGGTTGGATCGACGCCTGGACTACCAAGCCCAGCGTCTACGCGATCGCCGCGAGGAATGCCCAGGACATCGCAGCCGGGGTGAACTTCGCGCGTGAAAACAATTTGCGGCTGGTGGTGAAAGGCGGCGGCCACAGCTATCAGGGCACATCGAACGCGCCCGATTCGCTTCTCATCTGGACGCGCCACATGCATGACATCAGCATGCATGACGCCTTTGTTCCGCAGGGATGCGGCGGTTCTCAAAAGCCGCAGCAGGCCGTCACGCTCGGCTCGGGCGCAATCTGGATGCAGGCTTACGACGCCGTCACCACCAAGGCCGGCGCCTACGTGCAAGGTGGAGGCTGCACCACCGTTGGCGTTGCCGGTCTGATTCAAAGCGGCGGATTCGGAAGCTTCTCCAAGCACTACGGGACAGCGGCAGCAGGACTGCTCGAGGCCGAAGTCGTCACTGCCGACGGCGAGATACGCATCGCCAATGCCTGTACCAATCCGGACTTGTTCTGGGCGCTCAAAGGAGGCGGTGGAGGCAGCTTCGGCGTCGTGAGCAAGGTGACGCTGCGCGTTCGGGAGTTGCCGGAGTGGGCGGGTGGCGCAATCTTCAACGTTAAAGCTTCGTCCGACGATGCCTACCGGCGCCTCATCCGGCAGTTCGTTAGCTTCTATCGCGACGCGCTCTTCAATGACCACTGGGGCGAGCAGGCGCATTTCAGCTCAGACAATAATCTAGGGCTCAGCATGGTTTCGCATGGACTCGACACCGAGCAGGCGAAGAAGATTTGGCAGCCTTTCATGGATTGGTTGGGCAAGTCGCCGGGCAGCTACACCATCTCAGCGCTCACCGATCATCGGCAGCATGCCCACGCGCCATTGGTGGGACGTCGATTGGCGCAAAGAGCATCATCACGATGTCTTCAAGAGCGATACCCGTTCTGGTGCCTCTCCCAATAACGTGTGGTGGACGGGAGACGGCGGGCAGGTGGGATGGGTGATCTATGGCTACGAGTCTCTGTGGCTGCCGTCTTCCTTATTAAAGGATGATTCGCAGGAGCGGCTGGCTAACGCGCTGTTCGCGGCCTCCCGACACGGTGAGGTGGAGCTGCATTTCAACAAGGGCCTGGCAGGCGCACCCCCGGAAGCCATCGCCGCTGCGAAAGATACAGCGACGAACCCTGACGTGGTCGATGCCTTTGCCCTCGCCATCGTCGCGGACGGGCAAGGGCCAGCCTACCCGGGCATTCCCAACCACGAGCCCAATACGGTCGCGGGCCGAAAAGCTGCGAACGACGTGCATCGCTGCATGAGCGAGTTACGCGCGATCTCGCCGAACACCGGAAGCTACGTCTCCGAAAGCAACTACTTTCAGCAGCACTGGCAGCATGCGTATTGGGGGACGAATTACGATCGCCTCAGGCAAGTAAAGAAGAAGTATGACCCGTCAGGACTGTTTGTCGTGCACAACGGCGTCGGCTCCGAGGGGTAGAGCGACGACGGCGCTGCGCAAGAAATGTCCATTCGGCTCGCTCGGCCTGCGAGTTTCATCGCGTGAACCTCACCATCACCCTCTGTCCCGCGGCCAGATGACTGCCTGGCGGCGGAGATTGCTGGCGCGCGATGCCGCTGCCGATGACGCTGAGTTCCAGTCCCGTCTGCTGCGCCGTCTCAACTGCGCCGCGCATCGTTTTGCCCACAAACGATGGCACCACCGGGCCGCTGTTTACGTCGATAACCACGGTTCCCTTGCTCGAAGGTAGATCACCGGAAGCTGGTACCACACTGTCAGATACAGGCATTTCGGAGCTACTTGGAACTGCGTCAGCCGCTCCTATAACCGGCTGACGCACCGATGCGTCAACGATCTTGGCGCCGCTTGCCGGAGCTGGAGCGGGCGTTTCCTTTGCGGCCGTCGTGGCGCTGGCTCCCGGCGTGGCGCTGTTCGCGTCATCGCCCATCGGCAAGGGCGGCCCCAGATGATCGGAGCCCTCGTCAATGTCCTTGGCCGAAGCCACCACAGTCTGTCGTCGCACGTCTTTGATCTCGAGATCGTGGGGTACGTGCTTATACTCCAGCACCTGCTGCATGATGCGGCGCCATACCGGCGCGCACACCTGTCCGCCCTGATGCAGCCCTTCGGCGGAATCAAGAATCACCGCGATGGTCAACGCCGGCTCGTTCACTGGTGAGAAGCCCACGAATGACGCAATGTACTTCGTCTTGGAATACGTGCCGGTTTTCGGGTCGACCTTCTGCGCCGTGCCCGTCTTACCCGCGACGCTGTAACCGTCGAGCGCAGCGCGACGCGCGGTGCCGAATTCCACCACCCCTTCCATCATCTTTTTCATGGTGACGGCAGTCTCGGCAGAGACCACGCGATGCTGTTGCGCGGGATGGAAGACCACCTCCTTGGGTCCAGCATTCGGAGGCAGCTCTCCGGCTACGATGCGCGGCGGCGTGTAGATGCCATCGTTCGCAATTGTCGAAACCATCGAGATAACCTGCAGCGGCGTGACTCCGATCTCCTGCCCCATGGAGATGGCGCCGATCGATACCTTCGACCAGCGATTCACCGGCTTCGCCAGTCCCCGCGTCTCGCCCGGCAACTCAATCCCGGTGGTCGCGCCAAAGCCGTAGTCCTTGATGTAGTGATAGAAGCGATCTTCGCCCAGCTTCATTCCAACTTTGATTGCGGCCACGTCGCTGGAATGCGCGTACGCTTCAGCGATAGTGATTGTGCCTAGCCGCTCGTGGTCGTTAATTTTCATGCCGAACACGTTGATCGAACCGTTCTGGCAATCGATGTGATCGTCGGGCTTGACCAGGTGCTCCTGGAGAGCCGACGAGTAGGTGACGGTCTTGAACACCGATCCCGGCTCGTACACATCGCTGACCGCGCGGTTTTTCAGCGCCTCTTTTGGAACCTGGTTAAACACGTTGGGATTGAACGTCGGATAGTTGGCCAGCGCCAGAATTTCTCCGGTCCGCGGATTCTGCACCACCACCGTCCCGGCAATCGCCTTGGTGTCGGCAATTCCCTGCGCCAACTCTTTCTCGGCGATGTACTGGATGGTGCTGTCGATGGTGAGCACCACGTTCTGACCTGGCTCGGGCTGCCGCTCAACCCGTCCAAACCACTTACGGCGGGCATCGACCGATATCAATTCGCGGCCAGGAATGCCGATCAGATCATCGTTGAACTCAAGCTCGATGCCGCCCAGGCCTTCGTCATCCATTCCGACGTAGCCCAGCGTCTGCGATGCCAGTTCGCGCTTGGGATAGAAACGTTTTGGCTCTTTGCGGAAATAAATGCCCTTCAGGTTCAGGGTGCGAACCCGCTCGCTGGTCTCGGCGTCTACCCGTCGCAGGACCCACGCAAAATTGCGCGAGGCCTTCATGCGCGCCACAATCTCTTCCGGGTCGAGATGCAGCACGTTGCCCAGAATGCTGGCAGTCGTTTCCGGCTCAGGAATCTCGCTGGGGACAGCAAAGATCGAATCCACATCGATCGACATCGCCAGCTCCGAACCGTTGCGGTCGTAGATGATGCCCCGTCGCGGCTCGACCGTGATGGTGCGGCTCTGCTGACGCAAGGCCCGCTGCTCCCACTCGCCGTATTGCAGCACCTGCATCTGCACCAGGCGGAAGCAGACGCCGCCGATCCACAGGACGAGTATGCCGGCAAGCATCAGCAGCCGCTTGCTGGGGGCCTTGGATTCGGGCTTGGGACGTGTGGCCAACAGAACTCCGACAATTAAGTCTGCCTTGAAGGGGGCACGGCTTCAGCCGTGTCGGCACATAGGCAGGAAAGACAACGGCTTTAGCCGCGGAGGGACTTCGCTATTGAGCTAAGCGCTAAAAGCCCTCCCTCAGCGGCTGAAGCCGCATGGCCTTTTTGCGCTCTGGCGGCACGGCTGAAGCCGTGCCCTTTCAAACCAGTCACGCCACTATCCCACAACGTGGGATACCAACTTTCCAACGTCAACCGAGTCCCCGTTTTACTGCACGGCTGAGACCACCATGATTCCCGTCGCCTTGGCCATGACCGGCACGCCGCTGTCGTTCACGCTCGCATCCATAATTTCAAGCTGCCCTGCTGTGGGAGGTTGTAACCCCATCTGCCGGGCCAGCGGATCGATTCGCGACAGATCACGCAGCGACGACTCTTCCAGCTTCAGGGCGCGGTTCGATTCCATGATGGCCTCGCGCTCCGACTTGAGCTGCTCGATCTTGTAGCCGCACTCGATGGCGCTGAAATGCTGCCACACGTAAGTCATGGCGAACATCAGCAGGATTCCCAGCGTAACGGCAAATATCCCCAGCTCGCGCCGCCGCTGGGGGTCAACGATCTTGAGCACGCGCGAGTTGTCGATGCGCTTGGTGAAATAGATCTCCGGAGTGCCAATGAACATTCCCACCGGCTGCATGTTCTGCAGGCCGGCGTCAGCGGGCTCCGACATTGTGAGAGTAGGGTACAGAACTCCTGCTGCCATTTCAGCAACTCCTACGCTGCAAAACCTGTGTCCTACAGCGTGTGGATATCCAGTGGAAAATGTGCAAAACTTCGAAACCTATAACTTCTCCGCCGCCCGCAGCTTTGCGCTGCGTGACCGCGGATTGCGATCGATCTCTTGTTCTTCTGCAGTTACGGGCTTTTTCGTTAGCACCTGGTACCTGCCCTCGCGCGCGCCGTCCCGTAACGCGTCTTTCACAATCCGGTCTTCCAGCGAGTGGAAGCTGATGATCACCAGCCTCCCGCCCGCCCGTAGGACCTGCGGCGCCGCGTCCGCGCGAAGCAGCAACTGCAGGTCCTCAAGTTCACGGTTCACCAGAATTCGGAGAGCCTGAAAGGTTTTGGTCGCCGGGTGAATTCGCCGCTCAGCTTGATTCATTGGCCGGGCCGCAGCCGATACGACCTGCGCAAGCTGCGCAGTAGTGGTAATCGGCCGCGCCCGACAAATGGCTCTGGCGATTCTCCGCGACCTCCTTTCCTCACCGAATTCGTAAATCGCGTCGGCAAGCTCGCGCTCGTCGAAGCGGTTTACCACTTGTTCGGCCGTCTGCCCCGCTTGCGTATTCATCCGCATGTCCAGGGGCCCTTCGGCCTGAAAACTAAATCCGCGCTCCGGATTATTCAGCTGCATCGAGCTGACACCCAGGTCAGCCAGCAGCCCATCCGCCGAGCCTCGGCGCAACATGTTGCGCAACTTCTGCAAACGATGCATGCACCAACTCGATCTGCGGCCACTCGCGACTCCCACTCTGTAGGAGGCGACATCAGCCGCTCACGCGCCCGCTCCAGCGCTGCCGGATCCTTATCGAAGCCAATCAAACGACCCTGTGCGCCCAGGAGCTTTGCGATTTCCCAACTGTGCCCGCCTAAGCCCAAAGTCGCGTCGATATAGGTTCCGCCGCGCCGTACGGCTAGAAATTCGATCGCTGGTTGTAAAAGAACCGGGACATGGCCAAATTCCTTTGCGCCATGTCTGCCCTCTTGAGGGCTGTCGGTTTCTCGAAACTCGTTGTCCATTCACTCCTCGCTCGAGATCGCGAATGGAACCCGCCGCGCTAAATGCCCAACCCGCCCAGGGTCTCTTCATCTTCGGTAGTAAACGGCTCCTGCACTTCCTTGCGGAGTGCTTCCGCGTTCGCAACTTCCAGATGAGTCAACCGTCCGCCGACCGCCACTTCGCCCCGCAAGTCAGCCGACTCGCGAATGATCTGTGGCAGCAGCAGACGACCTTGTCCATCGAACTCCACCGTCTGGCCGTAGTAACTGGTGCGCTTCAACAACTTTTCTTTCGCCGGATTGAACGTGGGCAGCGCGACCAGCTTGCGCTCGATCGCCTCCCACTCTTCCATGGGATAAACTTTGGCACTCTTGCCATCCCAGCTGGTTATGTAGAATTGCGTTCCATAACGCTCGTCGAGCAGGCGCTTGAATTCCGCCGGCACCTTGAGGCGCCCTTTGTCGTCGAGCCGGGTTAAATGTGTGCCGCGAAACATCGGCGCTTACATCGTTTCCGGGAGAGGAGGTCGGCCTTGTGTTGCACCCCATGTGGATCGAATTCGCTGAACCTTTCCGACTGGCCAGCTTCGCGTCAGGACACGAGTTCACTCGTGCCGATAAACGCATCGCTATTGGTTCTCCCCAGCGAACGTCAGTTCGCGAGGGATTGGCAGTTCGGATTGGCTCAGCATCTTCATCAAGCTTCCACCGGGAGGGTCACTGGGCCACCGACCGGCTGGTTAACCGATCGGATTTACCACCGTCTCCCACTTCTTACCACTTGGACGAAAGTTTACTCCTAAGCTGTTGCCTGTCAAGCGGAAAGTCACACTTTGGTGGGAAATTTCATCTGCCGGTCATGCCGGGACGAGGAATGGGGTCGGCGCATCCTCTACCACTGCTAATTGGGTTTACCGGAAAGGTGCGGAGGGTGAATGCCGCTCCGAGCGCTTCGCTCTGGCTCTTCGCTTCTTAGGGTGTCATCCCGAGAGAGCGAAGCGACGAGGGACCCGCAGTTGCTTTTTACTGATGGCTGACGGCCGAGAGCTGAGAGCTCTTCGCTCGTGGCTGGTGGCTGGCAACTTGTTCAATTTCGCATACTCCGCCTTGGCCTGCCGGTAGATGGGAATGTCGGGATCGGCATCTTTCCAGAGAGTGAGAAAGTCCTGATACGACTTGCGCGCGGCTTCCTTGTCGCCCGTCATCGCCTGCGCGCGGGCAAGTTGGAGGTGGGCCAGGGCGCCGATGAGAGAATTCACGACAATCCCTGGATGATCGATGATCTTCTGGAACTCCGTTTGCGCTTTGAGCGGTTCGGCAAGTTGTAGATATGCGAGTCCGCGCAAGTACACTGGGTACAAGCCGAACAATTCGGATCCGTACTCGCAATCGAGTTGCCGGTTGCAACGCCGTGACGGCCCCGCTTGGATTGCTCCTGCTGAGTTCAATCGCAGCTCTGATCAAAGGAAGGCTGTATTTATTTATGTCCGTGCTCTAGAGGGAACTGTTGGCCTAGGTGGGCTGCCAGGTGCCCAGCCTCAGTCACGCGGTTGGCACGTGCTAGCGCCAAGGCTGCCGGCGCCTCGGTAGTCGGGTCCATATTCAGGCCGGCCACAGGGCGTAATAATTCGTCCGCCTTGTGGATATTGCCAATTTCCGCCTCGGTGAGCGCCTCGACCGGCCGTCCACTGTACAGCCTGATCCTGAATGTTGCCCTGCGTGGCCGCGTCCACAGCGCGCCGGGCAAACTCGCGGGCTTTTGCAAAGCGGCCGTAATAAGTTTCAGTCAAGTACCGCTCGAATAAGCAATATTGCAGCCCCAGGCTTCTCCGCCGCCCAGGTTTGCTGCTCCTGCATAGAAGCTTCGTCGCGCTGAAGGAATGCCAATTTATAGCGACTGCTCTCGCAACAATACAGCGTCCACATTACGCGAGCGTGCCTCATCGTAAGCCGCCTTAGCTTCATCGGGCCGCTCCATCGCCATTTCCGCGATCATGAGGTTGAAAACCGCATGATAATCGTATGGATTAAGCCGGATGGCTCTCGCGAGCCTCGTCAATTGCGTTCTGAAACTCTCCCTCCAACCTAAGATAATAGGCGAGAAAAGCGTGAGGTAAGTACTCTCGCGGATAAGCGCTGGCCCATTTTCTATCAACGTCTACTGATTTCTCAGGTCGCCATCGACCACCATCCTCAACTTGGAAGCGATCATGCTTGCTCATCCGGTCGCGAAGCTCAAAAGCCCTCTTTAAGCTCTCGAGCGCCAAGCGTTCGCTCAGAGAGATTCCAGTAAGCTGAACCAAGTCGTTGATGGGCGAGCGCAAATTGGGGATCGATATCTACCGCTTTGCGGAAATAAGGGAAGAGCCGCGGAATCCCCGTTAGCGTTCTGCTCATTCCTCCCTCGCGCGAATGCCTCCAGTGCCTCGGGTGAGGCACTCGTGGCTACATCCAACGGTTGGTTGAAATCTCGAAGCGAAGCCTGAGGCTCACCCAGTTTGCTGCGTAACTGGTAACCAGCTTCGCCCAGGACGTGTACGATTTGATTGCGAGAGTCAGCCGTCACATCTGCCTTCGCCCATTCTTTCCGGTCTGGCAATCGTCGCTTTAAGCGAAAGCTTGTACTGATTACCCTCGTCCGCGATGGAACCTGTGACCAGCGCGGCGCTCTTCGTCTGGCGGCAGACTTCCAGAGCGGTTGCCGGTGTCATCTTTTCAGTCTCGGGCCGATTCATCTGCTTCAGCGTGGCGCGAATTTTGTCAGCCGCCAGCAGATTCAGGAAAGGCGACTGACTGCAGTTCGACGGTTAGCGCTGTATTCAAAGCGTCATCGAAGACGGCGTCGCCAGTCTTATTCTCGAAGTCGGCGAGGACGATGGTGTCTTTGTCGGTGAGCTTATGAGCTGTTGGTGTTGTTAGGTAATAAAGCCCGACCTGCAATGACCGGCAACGAACAGTGACTACTGCGACTGCGTACTTCCCTCGCTTACGTGAAGGCGTGATTTCTTCTTACTGTCGCTGCCTTGTTCTGTACCTGCTCCAAGCTGATTCCGAAGCTCGACGGCGGTCTGATATCTGCTTGTCACGCTCTTTCTCCAGACACCTGCCAACGATTGATTCGAGCTTCAGGCGAGATCTCCGGCGCCAACTCACGAACTGGCTTTAGATCGCGGTGCTGGATCGCGTCATGAAGGATAGCCTCAGTTTCGCCGGTGAAGGCACGCTCGCCGGTGGCCATCTCGTAGAGAACGAGTCCGAAAGAGAAGATGTCGGTGCGCGCGTCGAGCGGCTCGCCGCGAATCTGCTCGGGAGACATGTATCCCGCCGTGCCCAGCTTCATGCCGGCCCGGGTGAGGCTGGTTTGCTCTTGAAGGGGCGCGTCTTCAGGTGTGCCGTCGGCTGCTGTTTGTCTTGCGGGGATCATCATGGGTTGATTCCCCGCCACGCTCGTCGCTCGGCTGACAGCATTTGCGGGTGCCCCATCTCGGCCTGCTGTTGGCCGCGTGGGGGTTTTCGGTCCCTCTCCGGAAGGCTCGAATGCACCTTCGCCACCCCGAAGTCCAGAATCTTCGCCACATTCTTCTCAGTGATGAAGATGTTGGCTGGCTTGATGTCGCGATGAATGATCCCCTTCTCGTGCGCCGCCTCCAGCCCGGTGGCAATCTGAATCGCGATCTCCAGCCCTTCCGGCTGCGTCAACCGGAAGCGGCCATCGGCGAGCTGATCGCGCAGAGTCTTGCCCTGCAGCAATTCCATGACGATGAAGGGCTGCCCTTCATGTTCGGCAAATTCATAGATTGGACAAATGTTGGGATGGCTCAGCGCGGAGACGGCGTGCGCCTCGCGCTCGAAGCGCTCGCGCGCCTTGGCATCGTCGCCAACTTCTTCCGGAAGGAACTTCAGCGCCACGGCGCGACCCAGCTTCAGGTCCTCGGCGCGATAAACCAGCCCCATGCCTCCGCCGCCGATAACCTCCAGCACCCGGTAATGCGAGACGACTTTGCCGGTCAGGCGACCGACTTTGAGCATGGCTCTGGGAAGGGATTCGGAATCATCAACTGCAGGTCCCTCGACTCCACTGCGTTCCGCTCGGGATGACACATCGTCAGAAGGATGGGCGGAGGATCGTTCCGCGGAATCTGCCGCCGCAGACTCCGCCTTACCTAGCCACTCCACCGGCACCATCAGCCGGTAGCCGCGCCCTTTGATCGTCTCGATATAACCCGGGGTCGTCCGCCGAGTCGCCTAATGCCCGGCGCAGGTTCTTGATGGTGTTGTTGATCCCGAAGTCGAACTCGACAATGGTGTCGTTGGGCCAAAGCTTCTTCTTGATTTCCTCGCGGGTGGCAATCTCGCCTTCGCGCTCGATCAGCATCAGCAGCACTTTGAGCTGCTGCTCCTGCAAGATCACACTCCGGCCGTCGTGGTGGAGCTCGCCCGCTCGCGGGTCGAGCTCGAACGCCCCAAAACGCGCCCGGCCTTGCAGCGCTTGTGCCATTGTGGTGGCAGAGATGGTACTACCGCTCTGACCTTCGGCCAACTGGAATTGCGGATGATCACTGCCTAAACACGCGACCGACAGGGGCGTTCCACCTCGCGGCTCGCCGTTATTCCCAACCTGCTCTGCAACTTACCCGGATTATTTCCAACTTACACACAGATTATGTCCAGCACATCGACTGCGCGCGCCATTCCGCCCGCACACTCCTCGCATTCGCAGGCGGACCTAAGCCGCCAGAGAGGTGAGGAAACTCGATGAAAGGCAAAACCAAGCTCTTACTGTTGACGCTGGCCGCGCTTCTTTCGCTAACGTCAATGGCCTATGCGCAAACATTTCAACGGCTGCACACCTTTGAAGAGACCGATGGCCTGGCTCCCGGTGCCCTGACCATGGATGCGGTGGGAAATCTCTACGGAGCCGCAGCAGAAGGTGGCATCCAAAACTGTCCTGCTCCCAACAACGCCGGCTGCGGCACCATCTTCGAGCTGTCGATGAAGAACTCGGCCTGGGTATTCACAACCGTTTATCAGTTCCAGAGCGCCGCCGACGGATATTCGCCGAACTCTCCTCTAACAGTCGGCTCCGGCGGCATTCTGTACGGCACGACTCTCGATGGCGGCATCGAGGGAGGTTACGGTTCGGTATTCCGGCTCAGGCCAACCTGCAAGGACCTGGGCTGCAGCCAAGTCGTATGGAACAAGACCATCTTGTACGGCTTTGGCCCGTGCAATGGCGCCGGCACCAACGGCGGGCTGGTGTTTGACACCGTGGGCAATCTCTACGGCACGATTGTGGCGACGTGCAATCGCTTAGGACAGGTGTATGAACTCTCGCCCGCACAGAACCTGAACGGCATGTGGGACCTGACACCCGTGCGTAACTTCCAGGGACCGCCGGGTGACGGGAGATGGCCCGAAGGTCCCGTCACCTTCGATCAATCTGGCAATTTGTACGGGACAACCCTTGGAGGCGGCAGCAACGATTACGGCACGGTTTACGAACTGATTCCGCAATCGAAGGGCTGGTCCGAGAAACTGCTGTATCAGTTCGATGGGTCGGATGGAATTCACCCGATCGGCAACCTGATCTTCGACGGATCAGGGAACCTTTATGGCACCACTCTTGGCGATCCACAGCCCAGCGGCGCCTTTGAGTTGACACCCTCCAATGGAAGCTGGGACATCAGCCGGCGGTATCCTTTTCTCCCCGGTCAGGCGCAAATCGTCTCTAGCGGACTGGTGATGGATTCCGCCGGGAACTTGTACGGCGCGGCGCAGCAGGGGGGAGGCTCCGGCTACGGCACCATCTATAAGCTCACCCCCATTGGTAACAACAGCTTTTCCTACTCCAGCGTGTACGACTTCAGCGGCGGATCTGACGGGGCTAACCCGCAGGGGCCTCTCGTGATGGACGCACACGGCAATCTGTACGGGTCGGCGGCCGCTGGCGGCGATCTGGGGTGCAACTCCGGAATCGGCTGCGGAACGGTGTGGATGATCGCACTTAACTGATTCCCAGGAAGGTGCACGCTTCTCTGGGAAGCTGCCGGTACCGTTGCGCCTTTATCGGAGCCGGCAGTGTGAGGTGGGGTGAGGGGCTCTCCTCTAGACCTTCATCCCGCCTATTTCGTTTAGGGTGTTCAACGTAGAGCTTGCTGTGAGAACTATCCACACTCGGAGTCGCCGCGGGCCTTACTCGATCATGTCCGTTCCCATTTCGGGAATTTCTATTACCTTCGTAACGTGTCCGCCGCAGATTTCTCGTGCAGAGCACTTCAGCAATTTCCTAAACTAGCTTAAGAGGACAGCGAAGCGTGTCCCTGCGGAGTGGATTCCGCTAAGCTCTTTGAAATCTATAATTTGACTTTAAACCTCACGCGCTCAATAATTTAGCGCAGAAATGTTGGCTAAGTCGAAGAAAACAAAGAATCGCGCAACAGATTTTTTCGCTACGAGCGGTACGATCCGCGAGCACGAACTCTCAGCCGTCAGCTCTCAGCTGTGAGCTGGCCCCGCTAGCTTGCCCCAGCGAGAGCCCTGAGCTCCGGAAGCTCGCAACTCAAAGTCGGAGCCGGTCGCTGGCGACCGGGCGGCTAACGGGTCGTAGCTGGCGGCTCGTTGCTGGTAGCTCGCAGGCATAATCTATTCCGGCGTAAGGAACGATGTAGCCGCGGGTCTGAGTTCCGATTTGTTTACTTGTCCCATGTCCGGAGAGAAAGACAACGACTCGGTCGTCGGGGCGCAGTTTGTCCGCAAGAGCGGTCGAAGGCTGCAAGAATGTTATGCTTGGTCGCCCTTTCGTCATACAACTCAGTTACAACATAGCCTTCTGCTTTCAGCAGCTTTGCAACGGCCTCCGCATCCCCGCGGGCATAGGGGAGGTGCTTCCAGCGCTGCGCGGAGGAGTAATTGCTTAGACCCACAACGACTGCATAGCTGTGCTGAAAAGAGGCCGCGCGAAGAAGGGGCGAAGCCAAAGTGGCCAGTACGACGCAATAAAGCAACTTGGCGCGCACTGAGGCAAGCCGCGAAAAGAATCCGTCCTTGTCAGTGGCGCTGGCTATAACTCACAGATGATATCGCCGATTGGAGGCAGCAGCAGCAATGACATTCATTGACGCGGTGCTCTTGTATCTGCTTTTGTTCAGAGTGGCGATTGTTGTGAGCGCCATTGTAAGTCTTATCCTCGGATACAGACTGTTTTGTAAAGGTATCGGTGTGGCGCACGGAAGTGAGACCGGTTCAAATATAGAGTCGTCAATTGCTGGGGCGCGGCTGGCCATAACAAACGCGGCGCCGGGTACTGCGTTCGCCCTCTTCGGAGCCATCTTGATTGTGGTCATGCTTATACAGAGCAGCCCATCCGTAACTTGGGAGTCGATGTCGAAATGGAAGCCTTCTTCCGCCGCACCAGGTCAGGCTGAAAGTGAGCAGAGCAACAAGATCGTCATGCGCGGCAACGGGCAGGATGCTATCGTCTCGTTGACAACTCGTACGGCCCTTGACGCACCAACGTTTTAGGGAGACTGATTTCCGCGAAGGTACTGCGCAAGGCGTCCGCGTGGCACCTTTTCCTGCTTTCCGGTCGCCAGTTCTTTCACCGCGAACTCGCCTGATGCTCGCCTCATTTTCACCCACGATCACGATGTACTTCGCTCCAGCTTTTTCGGCGGCTTCGAATGACTTCTTCAGGCGAAACGTCTCATCGCCTATATCTGCGCTCACACCTGCGCGACGCAGTTCGCGTGCCAGATTCAAAGCCTGCTGATTCATTGCTGCTCCCAGCGGAGCGATGTAGGCGTCAAGCTTTACGTCCGCAGTTACGCCCTCGGCTTGCAAGGCGAGGATCAGGCGGTCTTCCCCGATCGCGAAGCCGATGCCCGGAGCCTTGGGCCCATCGAGCGATTCGGACAATCCGTCGTAACGGCCACCGCCCAGCACTGCACTCTGCGCGCCCAAGTCGCCGTGGGTGAACTCAAAGGTTGTGCGGGTGTAGTAGTCGAGGCCGCGCACCATACGTTCATTGATGCTGTAGGGCACGCCGACAGCGTCGAGCATCGCGCGCACGGCGGCAAAGTTCTCGCGACAGGGCTCGTCGAGATATTGGCTGATCTTCGGCAGCTTCTCAATGATGGGCTGATCTTCCGGCACCTTGCAGTCCAGCACGCGCAGCGGATTCGTCTCTGCCCGCCGCTGGCAATCGGCGCACATCTGGTGGACGACGGGTTTGAGCGCCTCGCGCAGCGCCTCGTTGTAGCGGGCGCGATCAGCGGCACACCCCACCGAATTCAGCTGCAATTGCCAGCCGCGCAGACCGACTTCGTCCAGCAACGTCGCCAGCATCTCCAGCACTTCGGCGTCGCGCGCCGGAGACTCGCTGCCAGCGCTCGGCGGTCCGATGATTTCGGCGCCGATCTGGAAGAACTGCCGATAGCGTCCCTTCTGCGGACGCTCGCGACGAAACTGCGGCCCGATGTAATAGAGCTTCTGCAGCGTACCTTTCTTGTCGAGACCGTGCTCGATATAGGCGCGAACCACGCCGGCAGTGTTTTCTGGGCGGAGCGTCAGCGATTGCGATTTCTCGCTGGCGGCGCGACTCTTGTCTTCCCAAGTGAACATCTCTTTGGTGACGATGTCGGTCTCTTCGCCGACGCCGCGCGCGAACAGGCTGGTGTCTTCGAATACAGGAGTGCGAATCTCGTGGAAGTTGTAGCGCGCGAACACATCGCGCACCTTCGCCTCGACCTGGTTCCACAGGTCAGTATCAGGAGGCAAAAGGTCACGGGTTCCGCGGACGGCTCTAATCATCGGCTCTTGGCTCTTACCTGTTGGCTCTTGGCCAGATAGCTCCCACTATGCAATCTGGCCAAGAGCTAATAGCCAAAGGCCAACAGCCGTTACTTTCTCTCCGCCAAATACTGCTCTCGATATCCCAGATAATTCCTCGCGTAGCGCAGGATCATCTCCTGATCGCTATCGTCGAGTTGCCTGCGTACTTTTCCCGGCGCACCCATTACCAGAGAGCGCGGCGGAATCACCATCTTCTCCGGAATGAGCGTGCCAGCGGCCAAAATCGAGCCTTCGCCGATGCGCGCGCCATTCAGCACGATTACTCCCATGCCTACGAGGCAGTGATCTTCGACGATGCAGCCATGCAAGGTGACGCTGTGTCCTACGGTGACCCAGTCGCCGACCTCGACCGGCCACTGTCCCAACATGCCGTGCAGCACACTACAGTCCTGAATGTTGCTGTTGGCGCCGATGCGGATGTAGTGCACGTCGCCGCGCACGACCGCGTTCATCCAGATGCTGGCGTTCTCGCCCAGCGTTACGTCGCCGATCACCTGGGCCGACTCGTCGACGTAGCAGGTACTGGGGATCTTGGGGCTGATTCCTTTGTAAGAACGGATCATCGTCTTCCCGTGCGCTAGCCTCACTGCCGCAGAGATTCCAAGGACTACCTCGTCACCTCGGATTGGGATATCCAGGCTCTCCGAACATACCATGCACCCGGCTGCGGAGAAAAACCCAGCACGGCGCGGACAGTTTCATCAAGCATTAAGTGACAAGAGAGGATGACCGAGTTCCCAAAACAGGCTCGACATGGTTACCAAAGGACATGTCCTTTCGTGTACCTCTCTCCGTAGCCACATCACAGACCTGCGGGAATGGCTCTCCCACAATGAAACATGCGTGCTCCTCGAAAGGAGCCGCGACAAAGGCCACTCCCCCATGCATTGGCTCCGCGGACCACTGTCGTCGTTTTTGTCTTTTTTTCAAATAATCATCCTGGCCGTAATCATCCCGGTCATTCCCCTGAACGCGCAAGATGGTTCTGCGGCCATGCGGGGCGTAGTCGAGGACATTTCGGGAGCTCGAATACCCGCCGCATTAGTAATCGTGACCAGTCCCGAGACCGGCTTTCAGCGCGCCGTCTTCACCGACTCCGAAGGCAACTTCACCTTCGACATGTTGACGCCGGGCTCTTACGACGTGAGAGCAATCGCGACCAGCATGCAGGCTGCGGCTCAACCCGGGGTCCAACTACACGTTGGAGCTTCGACCGAGTTGCAGTTCCAGCTCGTTCCGGCGACGCGAATCGAGACCGTGAACGTCGTTGCGCCCGCCGTCCAAATTGACAATCAGACCGGGGAGGTTTCACACGATATCGTGGAGCGAGCCATCCTGGAGCTGCCATTGAATGGACGCCGATTTACCGACCTGGCACTGCTGACTCCAGGAGTGACGCAAGATCCCCGAGGGCTGACGTCGGACTCCAATGGCGACTTGTCATTTGGCGGAGTTCGCGGCTACCAAAACAACTTCCTGGTCGACGGCACCGACAATAACAATTCGTTTTACGCGCAGGCGCGAGGCCGCTATCGAGCGCCTTACCAATTCAGCAACGAGGTCATCAAGGAATTTCGGGTTTCTTCGAACTCCTACAGTGCGGAGCTGGGCCGGGCCGGCGGAGGCGTATTCAATGTCGTCACCAAGTCGGGCAGCAATGATTGGCATGGCACCGGCTTCCTGTACGCGCGCGACCGCATATTCGATGCTCAGCCCGCGTTTTCTCCCGACAAGCCCGAAGCCCGCCAGGATCAGTTCGGTGGCACGGTGGGCGGCCCAATCCGGAAGAACCGCGCGTTCTTCTACGCCGGGTTCGATGAGGATTTGCTCGACGTGCCCTCGATTGTGCAATTTGCCAATGGAGCGGCCACGGTCGCACCGCAGCCGGGCGATTATGACTACAAAGATCAAGCTCTGGTCGAACAAGCCGCACAAAAACTCAACAGCATGGCAGGTGAGTATCCAACCAAGATGTGGGGTAATGCCGCTTTCGGCAAACTCGACTTCACACCGTCGTCCAAGCAACTGATATTCCTGCGGGTGAATACCTCTCGCTACGGCGGCCTGAACAATGTCTTCTTTAATCCTTCCAGTCCGCTGACAACCTATACCGAGAATTCAAACGGAAGCGAGAACGTCTCGACAGAAAGCATTGCGGCCTCGCTGACTTCATCCTGGACCAACAACTTCGCCACCCACCTGCGGGCGCAGTTCTCACGCGACCTGCAACAGTCATCGACGAACTCCGAAGACCCTGAGATCAAGATTTACGATCTGCTGGATGGCGCAGGGAGGTCGAACCTGCTTCCGCGGGAAACCCGCGAACACAAACTCCACATCGCCGACACCGCCGATATCGAAAAGGGCCGGGTGAGTTGGAAGTTCGGCGTCGACCTGATCCAGACCTGGATTTACAACTACTTCCCATCGATGTCCGGAGGTGAGTACTACTTCGACGACGTGAAAGTGAATCCCTTCACCTTTGCGCCCGAGCGATATGGAGAATCGCTGACGCCGCTTCGCGCCTATGCCCACGGGGTGCCACGCTACTACATCCAGGACTTCGGCACGGCGACGTCGCATCCTGATTCGCAAGCACTGGCACTGTTCATGCAAGACAGTTTTCGTCTCACTCGCCACTTCACGCTGAACGCAGGAATTCGCTGGGATGTGCAGACATTCCTTATGTCGGGACTGGTGAGCAATCCGCTATATGCGCCCTCGGGAAAACTGCCCACCGATCTCAAGAACTTCTCGCCTCGGCTAGGCTTCGCGTGGTCGCTGGGCGATCACAATCCACTGGTCGTTCGCGGCGGAGCAGGCCGTTTCTACTCGCTCATTCCATCGATCTATGCTTCACAGGTGCAGACCGACAACGGCTTGAATCAGAGTGAGCTGTTCCTCGACCTCATGCAGCCCGCACAGGCTGCTCTCTTCCCCACCTACCCCAATCCACTGGTGCACTGCCCGACAGGAACTGTGAACTGTCTGGTCCCCGCCAATCTCGCCAGCTACGTCACTACGACCGTCTCGGCATTTGCTCCTAATTTTCAGACTCCTTACACCGACCAGGCGAGTTTCACCATCGAGCGCGAACTGGGGCAAAAGATCACCGCCTCCGCCAGTTATCTCTACGTCCACGGAGAGCATCTGATTCGTTCCCTGGACGTTAACCTACCGGCGCCTACCATCGTTGATTATCCGGTATACAACGATGATGGTTCTGTGTTTCTTGGCCAGTATCTGCCGGTGGAATCGTTCTCGACGTGGCAGACGCAGAAGACTGTCGCTTGTCCCTATCCGCCCTGCATTAACGATTTGCAACGTCCCATCTCCCAGCTGGGTACGATCAATTCGTTTCAGAGCGAATCGAGCAGCGTTTACAACGGGCTTACGATATCGCTCAAGCGACAGGTGAACCATGGACTCTTTCTGCGAATCGGTTACACTTTCGCGAAAGCGATTGATGATGGTCAGGATGCCTTGGTGGTGGGCAGGCCCGGCAACGTCCAGGATTCATACGCCGTCAATCTGGAGCGCGGACTAAGCGTCACCGATCAGCGACACCGTCTGGTAGCTTCCGGCGTCGTCCAACCCCCGAAACTGGACGCCGGATACAACTGGCTGAACCGTGTAGCGAACGGTTGGCAGCTCTCCAGTGTGATGACCTACGGCTCAGGCCGGCCAGTGAATGCCACCATTGCCGGTGACATAAATCAGGATGGCAACACCTACAACGATCGCCTTCCCGGGTATCGCCGCAATGCGTTCATTGGACCGGATTACTTCACCACCGATCTCCGACTTACGCGCAATTTGCATACCAGCGAGCGGGTTACCGTGCAATTACTAGCCGAGGCTTTCAACACCTTCAATCGAACCAACGCACAGGTCATGATCAGCGATGACGGATTCCTCAATTCAGCCGGACAGTTCGTTGCCTATTCAACTCAGGTCGCGAACAAGGTTTATCCCGGGCAGTTTCTCAAGAGTTCAGATTTCCTGAACCCCAACAGTGCCTATGCGCCGCGCCAGGTGCAGTTCTCGATTAGAGCCAATTTCTGATGATTTTAGGTATACCGACACCTTGGTGAAGCAGCATTATGGCGCTTAAATGGCGGCCCAAATGCATACTCTACCCTTGACTTAGATAGTGAACGCTGGGATAACTACTAGAGCCCAGCGGAGGCAGTGTGGAGGTATTTGGTCGGTTGGCCGACGTTCGAATTCAGGAGGGTGAATCATTCGCAGACACCCTTGGTTGAGTCAACCGCAAGGTCCAGCAAGAGGAGATTCATCGAAGACGTGAAGCGTCACTTTTTTCTACCTCAAGCCAGGCGAAAGACAGCGCGTCAAAGAGGCTCTGGCGCGCAGGCGCGGTCGTCAGACGGTTTATAAAGAACAGGAATATCGTCAAGTTGGGCCGCCATTAGCGAGGCGGCCCTAGGTTTTCTTCAGGCCGTTTCTTCATAAGGTGCAGTCGAGCAGGTCCGTAGTAATACCGATGTGCCATGCGGTTTCGCATGGGGGCCGAACCCGGGGCAGTATCCAAGCAATGGAATTGCATCGCCCGTTTCAGATTCTCAGTCCGGTCTCCGGAGCGATTGCAACCCCCTATCCGTTGTTTAGGATTCACGGACTGAAGGGAGCATTTCTCCATGGAATTCCAGGACAAGATTCTGAAGTGTATCGACTGCGGCGCTGACTTCGTCTTCACAGCTGGAGAACAGCTGTTCTTCCACGACAAACAATTCAAGAACGAACCCAAGCGGTGCAAGGCTTGCAAGTCAAAGCGGGCTTCGTCGGTGGGAACCACCTCGTCGTCGGGCGGATACTCCAAAGTCGAGACCCGCACCAACTGCTCGGGATGCGGCAAGGAAACCACCGTGCCGTTCAAGCCTACACAAGGTAGACCGGTCTTTTGCCGGGAGTGCTTTCAGCAGCGCCGGACTACGGCTGCCACTGCCTGAATCGTTTCAGTACTGCCCCCGCCTGGCAACCTGAGCGTTGCAACGCCCGGACTGTGTCCCCGCGAGTGCGGGACTAAAGAGCCTTCTTCGAGGCCACGCGTGATTGGTCTGGGTGGCTGGCCGGCGGAGTTAATTTCTTCCCGGGCGCTTTGCCACCGGGCTTGAGCTTGTGCTCGCTGTGCGAGGTCAGCAGGCTCTCGATCTGTCGCAGCAATTCCTGCGTGTTCACAGGCTTTACCAGCAGCGACTGCGCTCCCCTGCTCTGCCATTCCTCATCGTTGGACGGGTATGCCGTGAGGATTGCGGTCGCGGGATCATAGGCTTGCTGACGCGCGGCACGAATGACTTCGTATCCCGCCGTCTCCGACTCCATACGCATGTCGGTGATGACCATCTCGTAGCTGTGATTCTTGAGCTTCTTTTCCGCTTCGCGCGCCGATGCTGCCGTATCGACTTCGAAGTTGTTCATCTCCAGTATGGCCCGAAGCGTAAGTAGAATGGCAAGCTCATCATCAACCAGCAGGATGCGACGTTTCATCGAGTTCTCCAGGCGAAATTCACCACTCACAACGCAGCGACGTGAGATGCAGGATTATATGTCGAAGTTGTTTGTGGCTGCTAGGTGCCGCAGATACGTGAATCCGTATCCAACCGGCAGGCCACATCTCTGTGCTCAGTATAATGGTTTTTGTGGCGACGTTTTATGTGGAGAACTTCGGGTGCCGTGCCACCCAGGCCGACGGCGCAGCGCTGGAGCGTCAGTTCCGCGACCGCGGCTTGACGCGCGCTGAGTCCACAGCACAGGCCGAAGTCGTCGTCCTCAATACTTGCACTGTTACGGCTTCAGCCGACCAGGACGCGCGCTCCGCGATTCGCCGCGTAAAGCGCCAGAATCCACGTGCCAAGATCATTGTCACCGGCTGTTACGCACAGCGCGCAGCGCAGGAGCTAACGGCCATTGCCGGGGTCGATTTCGTGATCGGCAACTCTCACAAGCACGCGATTGTCGATTCGATTCTGCCATTGACGAATGGATCGTTCGTGCCGCTGGCGCATCTTGGCGTGTTAGCCGAGACGAAGGTACTCATCGGCGATATCTTTGCGCACACCGATCTGCTCGCCGCGCCGGTGTTCGAGGCGAGCGACCCACACGAGAAAACGCGGCCGAATCTGAAAATCCAGGACGGATGCAACAACCGTTGCTCGTTTTGCGTGATCCCTTATGTCCGCGGGCGCAGCCGATCGCTGAAACCGGAGCATGTTATTCGCGAGGTCGATTCGCTGGTGGCAAGTGGCTATCGTGAGATTGTGCTTTCCGGTATCAACCTGGGACGCTGGGGACGCGAGCTGACTCCGCGCACCAACTTCGTGACCCTGATACAGGGGATCCTGCGCAGTACCGGGGTCGAAAAGATCCGCATCAGCTCGGTTGAGCCAATGGACTGGACCAATGAACTGATCGAACTGGTCGCCTCGTCCCCGCGCATCTGCAAGCACGCGCATGTGCCGCTTCAGTCGGGCAGCGATAAGGTTCTCCGGCGCATGCATCGCAAGTATCGCCCCTGGCACTACGCTGATCGCATCGAGCGAATCCGCCGCGCCATGCCGGATGCTGCGATTGGCGCCGACGTGATGGTCGGCTTCCCGGGGGAGACCGATGACGACTTCGAGCAGACGCGGGCGTTCATCGATGCGCTGCCGTTCACGTATTTGCACGTTTTTACCTATTCCTCGCGTCCGGGAACGCCTTCAGCCGAAATGCCCGACCAGATTCCTGTGCAAGTCGCGCGCGAACGCAATCGCATTCTGCGCGAACTAGCAACGGAGAAGAAACGCGCATTCATGCAGTCGTTCGTTGGCCGTGAGCTCGAGGCCATCACGCTGACGCGCTTCGACGGCGAGTACACCGAGGCACTCACCGATAACTATCTGAAGCTGAAGGTTCGCAATCCGCAAGAGGCTAATCAATTGCTACGAATTCAGGTCCGAAGTGTAGAAACCGATGCACTGGTCGGCTTGCTTACCTGAGCGGAATTGTCGGGCGGTGGGTTCTTTCTCGTGGAAAAAAGGTTGAGCCCCACATGCTATACTTTGGCATCTAACTGATAAATCGGAGGATTGTATCGACAAACGTTTTATCCGCATCAATGAGCGCATTCGTGTTCGCGAAGTTCGCGTAATCGACGACGAAAGCAACCAGCTTGGCATCATGCCACCTTTCGAAGCGCTTAAGATTGCCCGCGAAAGAAACCTCGACCTCGTCGAAGTGTCGCCCACGGCTCAGCCTCCTGTCTGCCGCATCATGGACTACGGGAAGTACCTGTACCAGCAGGAAAAGCGTGAACGCGAAGCCAAGAAGCACCAGCACCAGATCACCGTCAAGGAAGTGAAGTTCCGCATCAATGTGGACGATCACGACTACGATACGAAGAAGAACCACGTGCTGCGCTTCCTCGGCGAAGGTGACAAGGTGAAGGCAACCATCTTTTTCCGCGGACGCGAGATGACACGCCAAGGGTTGGGCCGCACGATCCTCGACCGGCTGATCAAGGACCTCGGCGACAAGGCGATTGTCGAGTTTCGTCCCCGTCAGGAAGGCAACACGCTGCACCTGATCCTGGCTCCGCCGAAGGAACAGAAGCCCGCCGGCAAATCCGAGAAGCACGAAAAGAGCGCTGACAAGAGCGCCGCTCCGCGTCCGCCGCAGGCGCAGACGCCGGTTCCGCCTCAGCAACAGCAGTAAGTTGGTTGTCGGTGGCCAGTTAGCCGTCACTTTCTGACCACGACTGTGCGCCGATCTCTGACCACTATCCACTATCCACTGTTCTGTGTTGTAATGGAAGAACCGCTATGCCCAAGTTGAAGACACATAAGGGAGCGGCCAAGCGTTTCAAGAAGACAGGTACCGGCAAGTTTAAGCGCGGACACGCGTTTAAGCGCCACATCCTGACTTCCAAGGGTACGAAGCGCAAACGCCAGCTCGATACCGATACGATGGTCGATAAGGCGGATCAGCATAAAGTAGCGCGCATGATCCCCTACTAGACCACGAAACAAAGCCGCATGGTGCGGCGGCCGGCATCAGCCCACATTTCAAAGCGAACACGGGAAGATGACGGTCAACAGTGTGTGAAGAGGTAATCAGGCCCCCCGAAATCCCAGGCGCGGGCCGGCTTCCTGAAGCTTCTTGCCTCCAGCCGCTTAACGAACTTGAAAAGGAGCAGCAATGCCTCGCGTAAAACGTGGTACCAAGCGCCGCGCGCGCCGCAAAAAGATATTAGAGCGCGCAAGTGGCTATTATTTAACAAAATCAAAACTGTATAGGTCGGCGAAAGAGTCGGTCGAGCGCGGACTGAAGTTCGCCTACAGCGGCCGCAAGCAGAAGAAGCGCCAGTTCCGTTCCATTTGGATCGTGCGCATCGGCGCCGCCGCCAAGCTCAACGGCATCAGCTACAGCCAGTTCATCAACGGCCTGAAGAAGGCCGGCATCGAACTCGATCGCAAGATTTTGGCTGACCTGGCCGTGAAAGATGCAGCCGGGTTTACTTCGCTGTGTGAGCAGGCGAAGGCCGCGCACGCAGCTACAGAATCTGCCGTCGCGGCGTAACGCCGCCCATCCCAGGAACAATCTGTATCTCACCCGATGGGCGGCCGATAAGGTCGCCCGTTGTGGTTTAAGCAGTTGTCGGTTGTCGGTGATGAGTTGTCAGTTCTCAGTGATCAGCTGTCAGCTTCAACTCGGAACATTTGTTTGAGAACCAATGGAGTTGGCATCGAGTCGCACCAGCGCCGTAGGCGCGAAACAGTTTCGCCCAGCACCCTTCGGCTTCGCTCAGGGCGGGCTGCAGCCATCTTTTGGCCGGAGTGCTGGGTAGGGTCGTAATTAGAACCCGAGCCCCTTCAGGGGCGGCACAACCGTAGCCCAGGACGTGAGTCCTGGGTGGGCGATGTAAATAGACTCTGAGTCCCTTTAGGGACGACACTCTTCCCGAGCGGCTTAAGCCGCGAGGATCACATGTACACCGTTCCCAAACTCGACGACTACTCGCCCGAAGCACTCGATCGCGCGTGCTGGCCGACCTCTACGCGGCGCTGGATGAAGAAACCGCGGTCTACAACGAACTCGAGGCACTGGAAGAACTTTCGCGACCGATGGCTGGCGCGCAAGAACGGAATCCTCACGCAGGTTAACGACATATGGCTCAAGGCTGCTCCCGCCTAAACAAAAGGACATAGGGGAGCGAATCAACAGCTGCGGCCAGTTGAACGAGTCAATGAGTTGAACTTCGAGCGGCGTTGCGATCTCGCGGTCCCGATTCGGAGTCGTAGGCTCGCCAGCAGAAAACACCGTCTGCATGAACTCGTCGAATATGCAGGACACAAAGCTGCGCCTCCGAGAGCGCCTCGACATCACACTCCCCGGCATCCGCCGCCCAATCGGCGTCAAGCATCCCGTGCTGCGCGTACAGGACGAGATCGTCGCCGTGTTCAAGGCGATGGGCTACTCCGTCGGCGAAGGTCCCGAGGTCGAGACCGACTACTACAACTTTGAATCGCTGAACTTTCCGCCAAATCATCCGGCGCGTGATACGCAGGACACACTGTTCATCGCCGGGCAGGAACGCAAGGCCGCGCGCGACCGCCTGCTGCTCCGCACGCATACCTCGCCAGTGCAGATTCGCAGCATGGAGAAGCTTGCGCCGCCGCTGCGCATCGTCATTCCTGGCAAGGTGCATCGTAACGATCCGCTCGATGCCACGCACTCGCCGGTCTTCCACCAGGTCGAAGGGCTCGCGGTCGACACCAACATTACCTTCTGCGATCTGAAGGGCACGCTCGACCACGCCATGAAGGCGCTATTCGGCTCGTCGGTGAAGACGCGTTTCTATCCGTCGTTCTTCCCTTTCACCGAGCCGAGCGCCGACATGCAGGTGAGCTGCATCTTCTGCGGCGGCAAGGGCTGCCGCAAATGTAAGTTCAGCGGCTGGATCGAACTGTTGGGTTGCGGCATGGTCGATCCCAACGTCTTCGAATTCGTGAAGCAGAACGGCTACGACTCATCGAAGATCTCGGGCTTCGCCTTCGGCATGGGCGTGGAACGCATCGCGATTCTGAAGTACGAGGTCGAAGAGATCCAGTTGTTTTATGAGGGCGATGTGCGCTTCCTGGAGCAGTTCGCATGAGAGCTTTGAAGGGGCACGGCTTCAGCCGTCCGAAGGCACGCTCAATGACAAACAGGGGCGTCAGCCCGGGGCCTCGAATGAGAATCCTACCCACATGGCTGCGTGAGTTCGTCAACGTCACGGCCGACGACCGCCAACTCGCCGAAGACCTGACCTCGGCCGGAATCGCCGTCGAATCTATTGCTGAGGAGAACGGCGAAACCATCTACGAGATGGATCTGACCACCAATCGCGTGGACGCGATGAATCATTACGGCGTTGCGCGCGAAGCGTCGGCCATCTATGGCGTCGAGCTAAAACCTGTGCAACCCATGCTGCCCGGAGGAACTGCAGGTCCCTCGGCTCCGCTCGGGATGACACAGCAGCGAGCGGGCTCGCCCCTGATGACAGCGGGTGAGGGTTCGTTTCTCATCGTCATCGAAGATGCCGATGGCTGCGCGCGATATACCGGCCGCGTAATCCGTAACGTGAAGATCGGCCCGTCGCCTGCGCACATCGTGAAGCGTCTGGAACTGCTGGGGTCGCGCGCCATCAACAACGCCGCCGATGCAACCAACTACGCCATCAACGAACTGGGCCACCCGACGCACGCCTTCGACCTCGATCTTCTCGAGGGTGGCACGATCATCGTGCGCCGCGCGCGCGAGGGCGAGACGCTGAAGACGCTCGACGGTGTTGAGCGCAAGCTCTCCGACCGACGACCTGGTCATTGCCGACGCGAAGAAGCCGGTCGCGCTGGCGGGCGTGATGGGCGGCTTCGACTCGATGATCACCGAGAAGACCAAGAACGTGCTGATCGAGTCAGCGTGGTTCGACCCTGCGACCATCCGCCGGACCTCCAAACGTCATTTCATGCACACCGACGCGTCGCACCGCTTCGAGCGCGGAGCCGACTGGGGTATCACACCGCTGGCCTGCGATCGCGTGGCCGAGCTGATCCTCGAATCAGCCGGCGGCGAACTCGTCGGCGAGCGTATCGATGCTGTCGCCCGCTCCCTTGAACGGCCTCCGATTGCGCTGCATCGCTCCGAGGTGAAGCGCATTCTCGGCATCGATCTCAGCCAGCAGGAGATCGAAGGTATCCTTAGCAAGCTGGGCTTCAGCGTGACCCCGGCACCTTCCAGCTCAGCTCCCACTCTGTCCCAAAGGATGGGACAGGATGGGGCACCCAGCGATCTCAGCGTGACCATTCCCACGTGGCGCCTCGATGTCGAGCGCGAGATCGATCTACTGGAAGAGCTGGCGCGCATCTACGGCTATAACAAGTTTCCCAACACGCTGCCCTCATTTGCCGGCGCGGTGGTCGCGCTGCCCGACGAGCAGAAGAACGCCAAGCTGCGCGATACCATGCTGGCGCTGGGCTACGACGAAGCCATCTCGATCACCTTCGTCTCTGAACAAGACGCTCACACCTTCAGCACTGCCGACCCGCTGCTGCTGGCTAATCCGCTGAACGAAGAAGCAGGCTTCATGCGCAACTCGCTGCTGCCCGGCCTGCTTAATATGGTTGCGTACAACCTTAACCGCGGCAACAATGACGTGCGCTTGTTTGAAGCAGGAGAGATCTTCGCCAAATCCGGCGAACGCCACGAGGAGCACCGCACGCTGGCCTTCGCGGCTACCGGCAGTCTTATTCCGGCCAATGTTCATCGCGCGGCCGAGCCATACACGTTCTTCCACATGAAGGGCGACGTCGAAGACTTGCTGGCGGCGTTCCAGCACCAGACTTTGTACTTCGACGCGATGACCACTTCATACCTCCATCCCGGGCGTTCGGCCCGTGCGGTGCTCGACGGCGAGACCGTGGCACGCTTCGGACAACTGCATCCGGAGATTGCTATAGCACGCAAGCTACGGCAAAATGTGTTCGTCGCCGAGGTGCTGCTTGATCGCTTGTACAAGCACTCCCTGCGCGAGCCCAAGTACGAACGCATCTCGAAGTTTCCTGCGGTCGAGCGCGATTTCTCATTCGTCTTCGATGATGCGGTCAGCGTTCGAGCGCATTCGCTCCGCGGTCGAAGCCTTGAGCATCGCCGAGATGCAGCTCTTCACAGCGCGCGAGATCTATCGCGGCGAGAAGACCCACCCATCGGCAAGCTCGGGGCAGGGTCCGGGCACAAACGGCCCGGATGGGGCACCCACGTATTCAATCCTGCTCCACGCGGAATTCCAGTCGAAGGAGCGCACTCTGCGCGACGACGAGGTCGCGCAATGGTCGGCCCAGATCGTGCAGGCGCTGGAGAAACTGGGCGGAGTTCTTCGCGGGTAGTAGGAGTTGTTGCGTTGAGGCGGTGCTTAGCAACTTCTTCCTCAGACGCTTCGTTTCACCGGCAGCAGGACCTCGAAGCGCGTTCCCTTCCCGACTTCGCTGGTTACCTCGATCTTGCCGCCATGGGCCTCGACGGTGCGCCGGGCCAGCGAGAGACCCAGGCCGGTACCGTGGCCTTTGGTGGTGAAGAAGGGGCGAAAGATGCTGGCGATGTGTTCGGGAGCGATGCCGCGTCCCTGGTCGGCGACGGTGACAACTGCGAATTCGTTGAGCTCATCGACCTCGAGGGACACGCGAATGGTGCCTGGCTTATCCATCGACTGGACCGCGTTGAGCAACAGGTTGAGCAGCACCTGATTAATCTGGTTGGGATCGTGTTCGACGGGCGGAAGCTCGTGCTTGGCTTCCAGCTCAATCATGATGCGTTTGGTAATCGCCTGTTGCCGGGCGAAAACCACCGCATGCTCCGCGGTTGAAACCAGGTCGGCGGGACGGAACTGCGGCGGCCGGGGTCGCGCGGTCTCCAGCAGATCGGTCAGTATGCGATTAATCTGTACCGCTTCCTGCTTGGCGTCAGACATCACAGCCCGAGCCGGACTGTTTTCCGGCAGGTCACGGCCAACAATTTCCAGAACGCCGGCGATACCGGCCAGCGGATTACGAATCTCATGGGCCAGTCCCGCGGCCAGTTCGCCCAAGGTGGCGAAGTGCTCGGCGCGCGACATCTGGTTCTGGTGTAGCCGCTGGATCTCCTCGCGACTCGACTTCAACTGCTCAACCATTTCGTTGAAGTCGCGGCCCAGGTCGCCAATCTCGTCGCTGCGATCGGCAAAGCTGACGTGCACATCCATGTCGCCCAGGCGCAGACGTGCGATTTTTTCCTGCAGCTCCAGCATGGGCCGGCGAAAACTGATGGATAGGACTACCAGGATCGCGGCGAAGATGACGAAGGCTCCGCCGGCGGCGACAGCAATAACGTTGTTTCTGGGACCGGGATCCAGCGAGGAGGAGACGAGCACAAAAAGCAGCAGGCCGTTGACCAGCACAGCTGCGATCGGAACCAGTGCCTTCAGCGCCCAGTTCATATGGCGCTCGCGCTCGATCACCGGAGCCGCAACCACGGCGCGACCGGAGGACTCGAGCTGAGAGGTATCGACGGTGCTGACTAACGTTTCGGTAGGCACTATAGTTTCCAAAAAATCTGTTCGGGTAGCGCGGGTCTTCAGACCCGCTCACACGCCGCTATTAGGTCCCGTTTCGCATCCCGCTGCCTTGCAGCGGGATGCGAAACTCACTATGAGAGGCCGAGGCAGCCGCGGCGCTGAAGCGCCGCACTACCCAATCCAAAATTCTTCAGGGCTGGAGTGGGTTTCTGGTCCCTTGGGGCCTAAACCGCAGTTCCAGCCCCTGTTCCAGCCCTGAAAGTCCTCATGCGTACGCGTGTAAGCCGGGAAGCAGATACGTTACGCCGAGGAAGGTGAAGATAACGACGCCAAAGCCGAGAATCGCGAAGTACGCTGCACGGCGGCCGCGCCATCCGCGCGTAATCCGCATATGCAGGTAGCCGGCGTAAACCAGCCAGGTGATGGCAGCCCAGGTCTCTTTCGGATCCCAGCTCCAGTACGAGCCCCAGGTGCGATTGGCCCAGTAAGCGCCCGCCGCGATCATTCCGGTCAGCAGCGGGAAGGCGATACAAATTGTTTTGTAGGTGACGCGGTCGAGCACGTCGGCCGGGGGCAGCAGGCGCTGCAGGTCAGTGCGCCGCCATAGCAACATCAGGTACAGCAATGAGGCGAACACCGCTGTCACCATGCCGCCCAGAATGAAGGGCGATGCCGCCAGCGAAGTAGGATACAAACCTTCTTGATACGGCGAGGCGTAGCTGCCACTCTTCGCGCGTAGCACGAACGCCGCCAGCACCGCGACTTGCAGAAGGATGCCGATGAATATCGACTTGTTGGCGATCGCCAGGAAGCGCTCGTCCTGCTTCACACGCCACGCAGCATAAAACGCCAGCGGAAGGATGGCGGCCACGGCTGCAATGACGAACAGCCAACCCAGGTCGGGAATGGTAACGAACAGTCGCACGCCACGCCCAAGGAACATGTCGGTTTTGTTCTCAACGTCCCAGCCTGTAACCGACAGGCCGCCCCAGCGCTCGAAGCGAGTGGCGAGGATCGCGATGTAGATCGCGCTGACCAGCGTGCTGGTTCCAGCGAGGAAAGTTTCGGTCCTGAAGTCGTCCTGGATAAGGAACATCATCGCCAGCGCGAAGCTCACGGCGCAGGCGGCGTAGCTCAGCATGGCCAGCGTCACGTGCACGTGCAGCCAGGTGGACTGCAGCGCCGGAACCAGCGGCCGCACTTCCGAGGGCAGCAGTTGCATCAGGATCACGCAAACTACTGCCAGCGGCATGGTGATGCTGCCGATGATTTTTACGCCGAATTTTTTCTCGGTGATCAGGGTCAGCAGCGCCAGCGTCCAGACGAAGCTCAGCAGCATTTCATAGATGCTGGCGAACGGTGGGCGCCCGGCAAGATACCAGCGATGCGCGACTGCCAGCGTATTAGCGATGAATCCGACGGCGGTCGCGAACGAGGCGTACTTAACGTACTTATCGGTTCCGGTTACGCCGAATCCCATGTACAGCGCCGCGGCACCTGCGTAGAAAATCAGCGCGACATAAAGAAGATTGCTTTCGGTGTAAAGACTTCCGCCGCCTTTGGCGACATTCAGCAGCGCGGTAATGAGCAGAAAAGCTACGCCAAGTCCTACCAGCACCAGCAGCGCGTTTCCGCCGCTTGGGGTGGTAGTTTCCAGTTGGGTTACTCGGGCTCGAGTCGACATTTTTCTTTCTCCTACTTCACGCCGGCAAGTTCAGGCTCGGGTTGGTCTTTCGTGGTTTGCGCAGAGCGAGCCTTGGCCGTTGTGTTCTTCAGTTCGTTACGAATCTCGGTGACGACTTCTGCAAACTTCTGCTCGAAGCGATCTTTATTCTTGTTGGCAGCGCCGCCGATCCACAGCACGAGCTGCCCGTTTGCGTTGGAAACCGCGGTCGCCCATATCCGCATGTGGACCATGTAGAAGGCGACGAACAGGCCACACACCATCAGCAGGCAGCCTGCCCAGACCAGCCACTGGCCGGGCTCGTAGGCAACTTCCAATCCGGTAACCGCCGGGAAGTCGACGTCTTTGGCGGAAGTGGGGCCGGCGAATTTGTAGTTGAGATTGTCGCCACCGGCAATTGCTCCCTGAACCGGAAGCAGCCAGACCTTGGTAGTAGTGCCGGTCGCGCGGTCGGTGACGTCAAGGCCGAAGGCGATGTTATCGATCTCATCGGACTTCCTGAACACCTGGCCGTCACGAACGAAAGCATCGGAGATGTAGTCGGTGAGCGCGACGGTGGTGTTGGGATCGAGTTCCACCGGCTTGCCCATAAAGAGTTCGATCGGCTGCGAGGCGCCGGCTGTATTCACTGCGGTCAGCCGCAGCGCGTCGACAGACTTGCTATCGATCCAGTAGCTGGCTTGAAAGAACCGGAGCCCCTTGTAGACCAGCGGGTCGTTGACCACGATTTGCTTGGTGACTACTTCTTTTCCGTTATCGATTACCGCGAGATTCGACCACCACTTCTTGGGCGAGCCATCGGCGTAATTTTCCTGGCCGGCGTTGTAGCACTTCACACTGAAGGGCAGCGTTTTGTTGCCGCCGGTACGCAGCTCGATGACGTTCCCGGTCTGTCCTTTGTGCAGGCCGATGAAGCCTCCGAAACCAAAGAAGCCGTCGATGATTCCGCCGGCGAAGATCAGCAGCAGGCTGGCGTGAATGACGTACACCGCCATGACGGAGAAGCGATGCTTCTCGCTATACAGCGAAGTCCCATCGTTGCCGGTGATTCTCTGTACCGGCCAATGCCGCTTGTGCAGAGCGCGCTCCGCGGCATTCAATCCCTGTTCGGGATTCTGAATGGGGATCTCGGTTTTGTAAGGATTGGCGGCGCGGAAGGACGCGTCGGTCTTGCGATAAGGGCGCGAATAAAAACGCCATGCATTGGGAAAGCGCTCAAGCGAGACGAAGACGATGCTCAGGCTGACTAAAGTTAAGAGAGTGAGAAACCACCACGAATGAAAAACGTTGGTGAGGCCAACCTTATCGAGGACCTGCAGCGCTTGCGGTGAATAGGTCGCCTGCAGCTTAGCTGCATCGGTGGTGGGCCGTTGCAGAATAAAGGTTCCCATCGCAGCCGCGATCACGGTCAGGATCAGCAGAACAATTCCGGTGCGCAGATTCGAAAAAGTTTTGTAAAAGCGTTTTGGTATCGAGAGTACGTCGAAGGCCATAGGGCTCCTTCCGTCCACTGGCAATATGGCAACTCGAGCACCAAAAAACAGGCGACGGGTAACTCGCTGATTCGTCGGAGCTTTAAGCTTTGGAACCGGGCGGATGTCGCAGTTCAGCGTGAGCCATATCACCCATCCGGGTGAGCAAACAGCGCAGTAAAGCGACCAGATCGCACGGTGAAATAGCCTGATTCCCGGCCTTTTCGGTGTGTGATTTCACCGCGCGCTGCGCCGGAAGTCTCACGCCAGGCGCCGGTGTAGAGGCGAAATTGGGCAGCTGCCTTGCCCGTCCGCTGGTCGGTAAACGCTGAGTTTTCAGGCTGTTTAGTGGACTTCGCAAGCCTAGGTTCGATGCCTTCGGCACGCGGCAACGAACGTGCACTCTTTCCCTTGCTAAGACGGAGGCAGTTTGTGAGGACAGCAGTACGGGTCATTTTCGGAGCGGCACTGCTTTTGAGCGCAGGTCCAATCTTCGCCGCCATCCACCCAGTCCAACTCGAGCCCAATACCGACTCCGCGAAGTGCATTGAGTGTCACGAGGACAAGAGCAAGGGAAAGTTCGTCCATTCAGCAATCGCCACCGGTTGCACCAGCTGTCACGAAGTTCGGGTGAGCAAGGATGTAACCCGCATCAAGCTGATCACCGCGACTCCGGGCGCGTTGTGCATCACCTGTCACGCCGACATGAACGCGGCGGAGATCAAGGGCACGGTTCATCCTCCCGCGGTGCGCGACTGCATCAAGTGCCACGATCCTCATCAGTCGGACAACAAGTATCAGTTGCTGAAAGCTCCCGAGGGCGATAAAGGACAGAACCTGTGCCTTGAGTGTCACACCCAGGGCCTGAACGTTGCCAAGGGTGGCAGCCGTCACGCCGCGCTCGATATGGGCTGCACCACTTGTCACAACGTGCACAAGACGGGCGAAAAAGGCGTGATGGAGTTCGACGATCACCTGACCAAGGCGGTTCCTGCGCTTTGCATCGAATGTCACGATCCAACCTCTGCCGACCTGCAGAAGGCGCACAACAACCAGCCGTTCGCGACCGCCAATTGCGTGCAGTGTCACAATCCGCATCAGTCAAACGAAGCGCACTTGATGCAGAAGTTCACCCATCCTCCGTTTGCGGGTGGCTCCTGCGATACCTGCCACGCGGCGCCGAAAGACGGCAAAGTCGTCCTGACGAATTCTGATTCGCGCGCGCTCTGCCTCACCTGCCACAGCGAGCAGGGAGAGAAAATCGAGAAGGCCGCGGTCCAGCATCCGGGAGCGCAGGGCGAATGCATCGCCTGCCATAATCCGCACGCCGGACAGACTCCTGGCTTCCTGCAGCCCGATCCGGTGAAGGCTTGCCTGGCTTGCCACTCGGACCAGGCCGACCAATTCAAGAAAGCGCATCTTCATCAACCGGCGTTTCAACAAGGTTGCGCAACTTGCCATGAGCCGCACGGCGGAGCCAATGCGCATCTGCTGCGCACCAAGACGGTCAACAACTTGTGCCTGGAGTGCCACGGCCCGGAGGCCCCGGCGCCCGGAAAGCTCGAGTCCGAGCACCTGATTACCATCTTCAACGGTTCGGTGAAGCTACCCGACGACTACTTCGTGAAGAACAAGGCGGTGGTCCTGCCCCTGAAGTATGGGCGCGGACATCCGGTGATGGGACATCCGGTTTCAGATGTGCCGGACCCCACGAACACCGCCAAGGTTTATCAGCAGATTAATTGCCTGAGTTGCCATCAGCCGCATTCTTCGGCCCAGCCGGACCTGCTGGTCAAAGACCAGGTGAATAACACGGCGTTCTGCTCGGACTGCCATAAGAACTTGCAAGCTCGTTAGAGGCGAGCAGGAGGTTGATTTCAATGTTGGAACTGCGCAAAAAGGTAATTGACTTAGGCCCGGTACTCATCGGGGCAGTGCTGTTCACCATGATGTTGGGCACGCCTTACGCTGCTTACGCGGGAAAGAACAAAAAGACCGACACCAGTACCCAGACCAAGAAGACGCCGGTCATTGATTACTCCAACATCGTCTGGCCGAATCCGCCTGCCATCGCTCGCATTCGCTATCTCGCCTTCTATTCTGCGCAGCCTCTGAAGGACCTGGACGCACCCAAGACGGCGAAACAGGGCTGGATGGACCGGCTGGCCGGCACGGTTCCGCAATCGGATGGCGGCGGCAAGGTGCTCTTTCAACTGGCACAGCCTTACGGCATGGCAGTCGACTCCAAAGGCAAGCTGTACGTCGCCGACACCAAGGTTGGCGCCATCTTCATCTTCAATACAGAAACGCGCGACGTGGAGATGATCAAGAACAAAATCGATGCCCACTTCGATCGCATCATCGGCCTCGCCATGGACGACGACGATCGCCTGTTCGTCTCCGATCCCGGCCTGCGGCACGTGTTGGTCTTCGACAAGAACCACAAAGCGACCGACGTCATCACCGACGGAATGGTCGAGCCCAGCGGATTGGCTCTCGACATTCAAAATCGTCTGCTCTACGTTTCTGATATTAAGCAGGACCAGATCCTGGTCTACGATGCCGACAGCTTCAAGCTGAAGCGCAAGATGGGCACTGGCGGCAAAGAGCACACGCTAACCACGCCCGGCGACTTCGCCAAACCCAGCGGCGTTGCGGTGGACAAGGAAGGCAACCTCTACGTGGCTGACACCTTGAACGATCGCATCGAAGTATTCGACGCCGACGGCCAGTTCATCCGCAGCTGGGGAAAAAATGGAGATGGCCCCGGCTACTTCGCGCGCCCTAAAGGCGTAGCCATCGACGCCGACGGTCACGTCTGGGTAGCTGATGGAATGCAGGACCGGGTGCAAGTCTTCACCCCTGAAGGCCAGTTGCTGATCGCCATGGGCGGACACGGCCTGCTGCCCGGCCAATACCAGGGCCTGGTCAGCATCGCCAGCGATAACAAGCGTAACCGCATCTACACCTCCGAGATTTATCCCGGACGTGTGCAGGAGTACCGCTACGTCACCGATGGCGAATACGACCAGTTGAAGAAAGAGCGTGAGGCACTGCGCGCCGGCAATGCTCCCAAGAAGGATGCCGAAGCCGCTTCAGCCACCGCGCCCAAGCCGGCGGAACAGACAACTCCTCCGCAACCGAAGTAAGGCTCACGTCGAAACCATATGCTCTCGTCACGTCGCGATGTGATAGTCACTGTATGTCGTAGTCTATTTTCTGCCGGCTGGCGGGGGGCCGAGCAGTTTTCCCTACGTTCATGAGGAAATCCAGCTTTTCTCTTGTTCGCGCCGCGGGCTGTTCTCGGCAGAGCGAGAGGTGGAAGCCCTCGCACTCATGCGCGGGAACAGATTCTCCCTCAGCGGCTTTCGCCGCCGGTGAAGCGCGGCCGATGCGGCAGCTATGCCCGTGGAGGAGCGAGTCCCCTTATGGAAGACGATTCTTTTGGTGATAACGGGCAGTATGTCGAAGTGCTGCCCATGACGGCAGCCTCCGCATACCAACATGATGCAAGACTGGACATACGAAGAGCGTCTAGGTTTGTTAACGAACACTACGTATGGCAGGCAGAAAATCCCAACACTGCTCGGCAACGACGGTACCGGCGCTGAAGATAAGAACGACCATCCGTGGGCCAGAATGCCACTGTGTCCGACTTTTCGTCTTTTGGGCTGAGTATCTAACAACACCTTCACCGTTAAACAAGGCTCAGCATACGCACAGTTCATGCTCGATTATGGAGCTCCGGACCTGCGCATCAACCGCAGCTGGAAAAACGTCAACGGGTCGGGCCAACCGTTCATCACCTGTACAACGTGCCACAATCAGCACATCATGACAATCTTCGTGGCATCGGTGAATAACCCGATCGAGGGAAATACATCCGGTTACTACACCACGTTCTTCTTCATCGACGCCCCATACGACCCCGACGTACAGGGCAAATATGGCCGCGAAGCGCCGGACACCGCGCAATTCTGCCGTCAGTGTCACTTTGTCTACTCAAACGAGGCCAACGACACTAACAACATCACGACGGTGTTCTAGTAGCGATTGAGTGTATTGCTGTTGCATTTTTTAACTTGGCCAGACGAATGGGTGAGTTGACTGCCGAGTCCGTGTGAATCGCCCTTGACATGGCGCCGCGTTGCCGTCATAGTTTTCTCGTCAGACGGGCCTACGTCTGTCGGTGCGCCCTAAGTCCAATTTTGCCCATCGTGCTGGACGCAGGGGAAGCCATCCTGGCTGTCTCCTGGCCTAAGCTTCCAGAAACCGGGAGTAACGTGCGTTACTACGTTTGCTGGAGGTGAACTCCCATGAAAAAACTATTACTGCTGATGGCTCTCGTCTCGGCGTTGTCGGGATTGGTGATGGCACAGAACTGGTCATCGACGGTCGACATTCTGGGAGCCCACAACAATCAGGGCCGAGGATGCGCCGGCTGTCATGCACCGCATAGCGGCTCCTTTGGCGCCGGCCAGAACGGGGCACCCGATACCGGAAGTTTCGCCTTGTGGGGACAGGATGCGAGTCCGCTCTATGGCAAGACCGTTTTGTTCGGTGATAACGGCGAGTACGTCGAGGTCTTGCCCAACGGCATCAGCACCGGAAACAAGGAAGTCAGCGGCATCCTGCTTTGCCTGAGCTGCCATGACGGCAACCTGACGCAGAGGAACATGATGCAGAACTGGTCCTATGAACAGCAGATCGGGCTGCTCACCAACACGACTTATGGCAAGCAGAAGATTCCGACTTTGCTGGGCAATGATGGAACCAGCGCCGGAAACTACTACAACGATCATCCGCTGGGGGTAAATGCCACCATCCAGAACCTGTCGAGCTACGGGCTGGTCTGGGCAAACAACAGCTACACCATCACACCGGGATCGGAGTACGACCAGTTTGTCACCAACTATGGCTGGCCGGCGCTGGCGCCGGGAAAATGGTCGAATCCCTGGGGCATCAACAGCGGTGGTATGCCGTTCGTGGTCTGCACCACCTGCCACAACCAGCACGACATGACGGTTTACGCCTCAACCAAATTAAGCCAGATACAGAAGGACGGCGGCGGAAAATTCTACGCCACCTATTTCTTCATCAACGGTCCCTACAATCCGAACATACAGACCTACAACTCGCAGCTGGCGCCATCGACGGCGCAGTTCTGCCGCGAGTGCCACTTCAACGACTCCAACGAGTCGCACAACACGCCGAACATCGGCACCGTGTTCCAGTAATTTCTAGGGGTGGAAGCCCTCGCATTTATGCGAGGGGTAGGATGCGGGGCGGTCGGCGGCTTCAGCCGGGGCCAGCCTCAAGCCTTCCCCCTTTTTCTTGGCCGGTGGAAGCCCTCGCATTTATGCGAGGGGTAGGATGCGGCGCGGTCGGCGGCTTTAGCCGCGGCCAGGGCGCAAATGCGAGGGAGTGAGCTTCCGTTATCGCGGTGGCCTCAGCCACGGCCAGCGCTCAAGCCGAAAGAATGGAATTCAATCCGCATCCCCGGATCAATCCGGGGGCTACCACCCCGCTCGTCTGTTGAGTGTCATCCCGAGGAGGACTTCAGTCCGACGAGGGATCTGCAGTTCGCAGCTCGAGAGCGGATCTCTCGCGAGTAGAGCTCGCTCGTGGTGCTTCTTCGGATGCTTCCGGCACGCCGTGAGCAGGCTGCTGAAATAGTCCGCCCGAAGTACCTCAGGGGGCCAAGGCCCCCACCTGTTTTCAGCGGCAGAAAACGCTGGCCTGAAGGCCAGCACTACCCGAAATCCCCCCGGCCGCCACTGTTGCATTTTTCAACTATCCGAAAACAAATGCGCGATTTGACTGCTGACCGCTGCCAAGTGGCTCTTTTCACCCAGTTGCGAAATACTGCGCTCGTATATCACCTTGGAGCAGCATCGCTCTAAGTCCTTGGTTTAAAGGCACATATACGGTTCTCCGAGAATTCGCCGGCCCGCTTCTCTTTTGGTGGCTGAATTGCCATTCATAAGACTGGAGGCGGTGACAGAAAGCAGTTCTCTAGCCACCAGGCCTAGCCTTCGGAAACGAAATGACAGTGTCGCAACACACTCTGGAGGTCGTACCTAAAATGAAGAAAGTCGTATTAATATCTCTTTTTGTATTAGCCATTACAGGGCTAATGATGGCGCAGAACTGGTCGTCCACGGTTGACGTCCTGGGCGCTCACCAGAATCAAGGCCGTGGTTGCGCGGGCTGCCATGCTCCGCACAGCGGCTCATTCGGATCCGGTCACGGCGGCGCGCCCGATGCCGGCAGCTATGCCTTGTGGGGACAGGACGCGAGTCCGCTCTACGGCAAGACCATCGCCTTTGGCGACAATGGAAAGTACGTCGAAGTTCTGCCCAGCGGCATCGCCACTGGTTCGACTGAAGTCGGCGGCATCCTGCTCTGCCTGAGCTGCCATGACGGCAACCTCACGCAGTCGAACATGATGCAGAACTGGTCCTACGAACAGCAGATCGGCCTTCTGACCAACACCACTTATGGTAGCCAGAAGATCCCGACCCTGCTCGGCAACGACGGAACCACTGCCGGCAACTACACCAACGATCACCCGGTGGGCCAGAATGCCACCATCAACAGCGGCAGCGGCTTGGTGTTTGCCAACAACGTGTTCACCGTTACTCCTGGCACACCGTATGCGCAGTTCGTAGCCAACTACGGCTGGCCGGCGCTGGCTCCTGGCAAGTATTCGAATCCCTACGGCGTCAACGGCGCAGGCAAGCCCTATGTCGTTTGCACCACCTGCCACAACCAGCACGTGATGACGGTTTACACGTCGACGGCTAGCTAGCCCGATCGTGGGCGACGGCGGCGGCAAGTTCTATGCCACCTACTTCTTCATCAACGGCCCGTACAACCCGAACCTGCAGGGCAAGCTCACTGCCGGTCAGGCTGCTTCGACGACCCAGTTCTGCCGTCAGTGCCACTTCGGCGAGGCGAACGAAGCCAACAACACCAACAACATTCCGACGGTATTCCAGTAAACGTAACTTGCAATACCTTGGGGGAAGGAAATTCCTTCCCCCTTCTTTCTGGACGTAAGACGTAAACGAGAGGAAGTATGAAGAGCCGAATCATTACCGCAGTCCTACTAACAGGCTCAATGATTGCATCTGCGCAAGTGGCATCACACGCACCGACCCAGGTTGCCAAGACGAACGCACCGTCGGCCATGCAGAGCCAACCCATCACCCAGCCGACGGGCAAGACGGTCGCAAAGGTGAATGGCGTCGTACTGACCGACAAAGATCTGCTGCGCGAAATGTATGCCATCTTCCCCTATGCGCGGCAGCACAACGGATTTCCCAAGGCGCAGGAAGCCGGGATTCGGCAGGGTGCGCTGGAGATGATCATCTTTGAAGAGATGGTCTATCAGGATGCCGAGCGGCGCAAGATGACCGTCCCCGCCGCGAAGATCGACCAGGCTGAGGCCGCATTTAAGAAGCAGTTCGATAGTCCCGACCAGTTCCAGCAGTACATGCAACAGGAGATGAACGGCTCGCGCCAGCAGTTGCGCAAGAGTATTGAACGATCACTGATGATCGACCAGTTGCTGAAGCAGGAGGTCGACAACCGCAGCCAGGTTACACCGGCCGAGGTAAAGGCCTACTACGACAAGAACTCGGCCCGCTTCCAGTTGCCCGAGTCGTACACCTTCCAGAGCATCTCGATCGTGCCTCCACTGAAGGACACGCCCGATCAGGCTAAAGACGCGCGCAAGAAAGCTGACGACGCGCTGAAGCAGGCCAAGGCCACCAAGAGCTACGAACAGTTTGGACTGCTGGCGGAGAAGATTTCGGAAGACGATTATCGCGTGAACATGGGCGACCACAAAGTCACGCCGGCCGACAAACTACCGCCGCAGATCATCAATGCGTTCAAGACCATGAAGCCGGGGGATGTGAGCGGCCTCATACAGATCGAGACGGCGTATACCATCGTCCGCCTGAATACGCATACCCTGGCGCACAAGCAGAGCTTGGCAGAAGTCAAGGCCCAGCTTACCGTGGAGCTCCAGAAGCAGAAGTATGAGCAGTTGCGGGTGAACCTCGCCAAGCAGTTGCGCTCCAAGGCGAAGATCGAAGTGGTGTAGAAGGCAGCTTTTGGCTTTTGGCTTTTCGCTGTTGGCCGGAAGTTTCAGACCCAGGCACAGAGAGACATGGATCTCTGTGCCTGGTTGTTCTTTGGTGGAAGCCCTCGCATTTATGCGAGGGAATAAGCTTCGCGTTCCCGCTGTGGCTTTAGCCACGGCCAGCGCTAAAGCGCGAATCACAATAGTCCGACTCTGTCCCCCCGGATAAATCCGGGGGCTTCCACCCTAAGTCCTCCGTGCCTCCGTGGTGAACCGTTCCTCCTCCGCTCGTAACACTATCAAGCGTACGGCTTTAACTCTGAATTGCGACTTTCGCCACGTCCCTTTGAGTGTTATCCCGCAGAGAACCACCAACGTGCCGCAGACCCGCTTTCGGCGGGACCTCAACCTATTCATTATCAGCAACTTAGCCAGCCCAAATTGGTTCGCGGTTTGGTTAACAGCGTGCCATATCTAACGTGTTACTCGGAGCCGAAATCGTGAAAGCTCCGGCACGGCGGGATGAAAACGGGTCTGTGAAGCAGGTGACGAAAATTCTCGTTGGGATGTTGGCCTTGGGCTTCTCCGCAAGCCTGTTCGCTCAAATACAGATTGGGGACAAAACGCAGCTCAGCGGCGGGGGCACAGTAAGCGTCGGCTATTCCGGTGACTACGGCAACCAAACGGAATCGAACCACGGGTTGACCTTCGGATTCGGCGGAGGCTTCGACGGCTATTACTACAGTCCGAGCTTCCTGAACTTCAACATCACTCCCTACTACAACCAGTCGCGGGCCGATTCCAATTACCAGTCGCTCACCGACGCCAGCGGAGTCGCTGCCAGCGCAAATTTTTTCACTGGAAGCCATTTCCCGGGTTCGGTCAGTTATCACTACGACTACAACAGTACCGGCACCTTCGGTTTGGCGGACACGCCGAACTTCACCACCCAGGGCAACGGCCAGGGCTTAGGCATCAACTGGGCTGCGCTGTTTCCGGGCTGGCCGACGATTTCGGTTGGATATCAGTACGGCACCGGTAACGGAACGCTGTATGGGACAGATCAGAAGACCTCGAGCAACACCGGCATCTTGAACGTCAGGTCGGGCTACCAGCTGGAGGGCTTCAATCTGAACGCCTATTACGACCACGACACGTTGCACGGATTCTATCCCGAGGTGCTGACCGGAACCGCGAATCTCAACGACAGCCAGGGGTACGATACCGGCATTAGTGCATCGCGCAATATCCCGTTCTGGAATGGGGCTTTCTCCGCCAACTACAGTCACACTTCGTACTCGTCGAACTACGTCACCCAGGATGTGCAGTCGAACAACTCGGGCTACACCGCCGACATTGAATCGGCGAACGCGAATTTTCGCCCCCTGGAGAAACTCAGCCTGTTCGCCAACGAGAACTATACGAATAACCTCTCGTCGTATTACCTGCAAGGTCTGGGGTCGAACAATCCACCGGTGGTAGGAACCATTCCTAATCTCGGCCAGAATTCGTATTCGCTCACCATGGGAGGTGGCGCGGCGTATCAATTCACCCAGCACCTGAACGCCAACACCAACATCACGCACTACAGCCAGGCTTATCTGGGTAACACCTACGACGGCACGTTCATTGCGGGAAACGTTAATTACAATCGCAAGCTGCTCGATACCTTCACCTTCACGGTAGGCGTGGTAGAAGGCAGCAGCAATTTCAACAATAGCAATCTCGGATTTATCGGCACGGTCAACGGATTCCATCGCATCGGCCAGTGGCAGGTTTCGGGCAACTTCAGTTACGCGCAGAACGTACAATCGGAGTTGATCACTTATACGACTTCTTATTACAACTACAACGCCAACCTGCACCGTCGTTTCAGCAACCACATGCAGTGGACCGCCGCTTTCAACGGTGGACACAGCGGATTTAGTCAGCAAGGTAATGCTTCCACCACATCGGCGAATTTCAGCACCTCGCTCAGCATGCGGACGCTGGCCTTCACCGCCAACTACGGAAGCGGTTCGGGCAACTCCCTGCTTACCGCGAACGGCGTGGTGCCGCTGCCGCCGGTTCCCGGCCAGCCTGATCCAAACCTGATCTACTACACCGCGAAAAACTACGGCGGAGGGATTTCATGGACGCCGATTCGCCGTCTGGTGCTTACCGGAACCTACAGCCGTTCGCTGAGCAACACGCTGAGCAATGACGTGTTTTCCCGCAATAACACCGAAGTGATCTACAGCCAGTTGCAGTACCGTTTGCGGCGCATCAGCATCTTGTCGGGATACACTCGTTTCACCCAGGGCATCAGCTCTACCGGGCAACTACCGGGAACAGTCAACTCGTACTACGCCGGAATTTCGAGATGGTTCGACTTTTTCTAAACCGTTATAGCAAGTCGCTTTCTCGAACCGCGTTGTGCCTCGCGGCCGTCTTGCTCATGTTGTTGCCCGCCGCTGCTGCCAAGCATGACCAGCAGCAGAGCCTAAGCGAGCCGCCGCCGGAGCTGCTGCTGCCCGAAGGGCGCAAGCTGACCTGGGAGCGCAGCTTCAGCCTGGAGCGCGAGGTAAAGCCCAAACGCAGCTTCTGGACCAAGCTGGTCGACGTGGTCGCCGGCGAACCGGATTTTCGCTACCTGGTGAATCCCTACAGCGTCACCACCGATTCCAAGGGACGCATCATCGTGAGCGATCCCGGGGCCAGCGGGGTACACGTCTTCGACTTCGTCCAGCAGAAGTACAAGTTCCTCAGCCGCCGCGATAAGGACAAGGATGCGACCTTGAATCCGCAATGCGTCGCAGTCGATGCCCAGGACAACATTTACGTCACTGACTCCGAAGCCGGCAAGGTTTTCGTCTGGGACAGCAGTGGCAAGTACAAGCGCGCCATCGGCAGCCTGAAAGGCGGCGAAGGATTCTTCAAGCGTCCCACGGGCATTGCTGTGGACTCAGCCGCGCAGAAGATCTACATCACCGACACGCTGCGCAACAAGATCTACGTCACCGACATGCAGGGCAGCGTGCTGCAAACCATCGGCAAGCTGGGTACGGGCGATGGCGAGTTTAACTATCCTACGGAATTGCGGCTCTACAACGATCAGCTCGCGGTGGTGGACGCCATGAACTTCCGCGTCCAGGTGCTGGACCGCTCCGGCAACTTCAAGTATTCGATCGGCAAGCTGGGCGACGGCGCTGGGTGGATCTTCCGCCCCAAAGGAATTGGCTTCGACTCTGAGGGACACCTCTACGTGGTGGACAGCGCCTGGGACATGGTGCAGGTTTTCAACCAGCAGGGACAATTGCTGTACTACTTCGGCCAAAAGGGCAACGGTCCCTGGGACTTCCAGTTGCCCGCAGGATTGCAGATCGACGGCAACGACCGTATTTACGTCGTGGATTCGTATAACCGCCGGGTGCAGATTTTTCACTACACGGCAGTTGGCAAGCAAGCCGCCGGAGTCGCGCGATGAAGTGGCTCGCCTCATTTGCGTTGCTGGTTGGGACTCTGGTGGTAGCTCAGCAACCCGACATCGACACCTTGGGCATGCATAATCTCACGCCCGGCAGCGGGGCTTCGGTTTATCAAACTTCGGGCGTCACCGGTTGCGCCTTCTGTCATCCGCCGCATAGTGGACTCGGTGGAATCAGTCCGCTGTGGAACCAGCAGTATTCCAAAGCGACCTATAACACCTACAACAGCACCACCTATCACCAGACCGGTAACTCGCAGCCGCCGCTCGGCATCACCAGCAGCTTGTGCCTCAGTTGTCATGACGGCACGGTCGCGGTCGGAACCAACCAGGCTTATGGCCAGGCCGGCGTGAGTGGCAAATTCGCCCCCCAGGATTCGTTCGGAAGAGACCTCAGCAGCTCGCATCCTTTCAGTCTTGTCCTGCCGATGAAGGACAGCATCGACTTGTTCTCCGGGCTCATATCGGGTAAGACCAACGACCCGCTTGCACAAAGTAAGGCTGATTCGCGGCAACATCGAGTGCACGAGTTGTCACGATCCTCACGTTCAGGATACGGATGTCGTCGCGCAGGAATTCCTGGTTCGCGACAGCTCGAGCGGGCAGATGTGCCTGGCCTGCCACGATCCCAACCGCACCATTCAGGGCCAGATCAATCCGCTGGCAGGCTGGGACGGCAGCATTCACCAGACTGCCACCAACAAGGTTGCTACCGAAGCCCGCGTCGGCTTGTACTCCACCGTCGCGCTGAATGCCTGCACCTCGTGCCACGCGGAGCACAACGCCAATGGACCGGCGCGCCTGCTTCGTCCCGCTACTCCCGGCGCGCCAAACCTCGACGCGGCAACCCAGGATTGCATGACCTGCCACAACGGCGGCACCTTTGTTTCTCCGGCGGCGCCTAACATCATGGCCGAGATCAACAAGACCGGACATCTGCTGCCCGCGGGGAACAATCCGCACGATGCGGCTGAGCCGGGAGTGCTGATCAACAATCGCCACGCCACTTGCGTGGACTGCCACAGCGCGCACGCATCGAGCGCGGTTTCGACCTTCGGGCCGCCGCCGGCGATACGAATTTCGCAGTCCTACGTTGTGGGCATCAGCGCGCTGGACGGGATTACCGTCTTAAATCCGGCTATCAACCAATACGAGAATTGCCTGCGTTGTCACGGAACCGGGCCCGGTAAGCAGCGCCTGCTCATCTATGGCTACGCTCCTTCGCGGCTGGTGGCGCTGCCCGATTTCCTGAACGTCATTCCCGAGTTCAGTCCCAACGCGACCTCGAGCCACCCGGTCTTTCACGATCGCAGCAGCCCGTTCTCGCAACCCAGCTTGCGGACGTACCAGCTAACGTTAAGCGGGCAACCGTCCGCCCGCACCACCGGGCCGCGCATCTTTTGCAGCGACTGCCACAACAGTGACGACAATCGCGAGTTTGGCGGACAGGGCCCCAATGGGCCGCATGGCTCGGCCAACTCCCACATCCTCGAACGCAACTATCAGTTCAGCCAGGCGGCGGTGCCGGGCGGCCCCGTGAGCAACCTGTTCCCCAATCCCGACACGGGATTGAATGGACCATACGCCATGTGCGGCAAGTGTCACGACCTGACCTCCGTACTCAACAACACCAGTTGGACCAAGCACAGCACCCACGTCGGCCAGGACGGCTTTACCTGCTCGGTCTGCCACACCGCGCACGGCATGGGAACCACTTCGCCCAACGACAGCGGCGAACGCCTGATGAACTTCGACGTCAACGTGGTGGGCGTTAACGGCAGCTATCCCATCTCCTACAATCGCGGCACCGGTACCTGCGTTCTCATGTGCCACCAGGTGGCGCACAATCCTAACGGGTCGGTCAGCAGCGGCACCAAGAGCGGGCCGGGGAAGAAAAAGTAGGCGTGCAGCGGCCGTCGAGTATCGGACCGTTACACGCTCTCGCCGCGGTCGTCGTTTTTGTAAGTCCCGCATTGTGGGAGTTCTTTCGCGGCAGCGCACTAACCGGCATCACTGCCGCTGACTTTTGGTGGCACCTGCAGACCGGGCTCGAAATTCTGCGCACCCACGCGCTGCCCCACACCGGATGGTTCTCGCAGTCGGCGGCGCAGCCGTGGATGGCGTCTTCGTGGCTCTACGATGTGCGGATCGCGGGATGGTATCAGCTATTAGGCTTGCGCTGTCTCCCAGTGCTGGCTGTGATCGCGAAGTTCTTCCTGGCCGTGCTCATGTTTCTGCTGGCCGGAGGGTTGCGCGGGCGATTCTGGACGGCGCTGGCGCTCTCCATCGTCGCGCAGTACCTGTTGTGGCAGATGCCGCCACTGCCGGTTTTCTGCTCGGTGCTTGCGCTTGCGATTGAGCTGGCGCTGCTGTTCGACTTTCGCCGCAACCGGCAAGTTCGTTCACTCTACTTTCTGCCCGCATTGTTTCTCGTGTGGGCCAACTTGGATCCCCGTTTCGTCTATGGGATTCTCGTCCTGCTGCTATTTGCCGCGGTCTGTACGGTCGAAGGGAGCGCAGTCCCCTGGATTGCATCCCGGCGGACCGACGTGCAGATCACGAGAGTCGCGGTGCTCACGGGCGTTACGCTGATTGCGACCTGCATTACACCCTACGGCTGGAGCGGTTACGGCGTCTTCTGGGCCAACGTGACCAGTGCCGCCAATACTTATTTTCCCGACTACCAGAGCCTGCGCTTCCGCAGCCCGCAGGATTACGTGCTCCTGCTGCTGGGCATGGCGGCATTCCTCTCGCTGGGAATGCGCCGCTCCCGCGACCTGTTCCAGATCAGTCTGCTGGTGCTATGCACGGTAGCTGCCTTCCACGCACAGCGCGATGGATGGCTGCTGGCGTTGGCAGCGGTCGCGGTCATTGCAAATCCGGTTGCGGAAGAAGTGCCGAGTGGCGAGCGGCGAGATACGAGCGGCGAGTCGAGAGCTACCGTTTCTGCTCGCGACCGGAGTCAGCGTCGTATTGCTGCTGGCTGTTCTCGCGGTGCGAATGCCGAGCCGCGACGCCCTGCTGGCGAAGATTGCTGAGCACTATCCGGTGGCTGCGGCCGATTATATTCGTGCCAATCACCTGCCCACGCCGCTGTTCAACCCCTATTCCTGGGGAGGATTTCTCACCTGGTATTTGCCCGAGTATCCGGTGGCCATCGACGGGCGCGCTGAGCTTTATGGTCCCGGCTTCAACATTCAATACGCCAAGGCCATGAACTTCGAGACGCACTACTCGACGTTTCCGCCGCTCAACGGAGCCGCGACCATTCTGCTCGACAAAAGTTCGCACCATGGCCAGCGCGCTACCCAAAGTGCGCGGCTTCAAGACCGTCTACTCTGACAATGTGGCAGTCGTGCTGGTGCGCGATCAGGACCAGCCATGAGTACGGTTGCCGTCGCCAATGCACCGCAGGAAGCTGTCTTCGCCCGCAGCTGGGAGAAGATCGGTAACGCCGTCGTCCTGCTGCTGTACTCAGGCGTGGTGCTGTTTACGGTGCGTTATCACGAGAAATGGGCGGACGAAGCGCAGGCCTGGCTTATCGCCCGCGACCTCGACCTGAAGACCATCTGGTTTCACGAGCTGCGCTACGAGGGCTCACCCGGGCTGTGGCACACCATACTCTGGATCGCCCAGCACTGGTTCCATCTGCCTTATGCCACATTGGGGTATATCGGTGTGGTATTCGCCATCGCGGGCGTAGCGGTACTCATCTACAAGGCGCCGTTCCCCTGGTATCTACGGTGGCCGCTAGCGTTCACCTACGTGATGGTCTATCAGTACGCGGTCATCGCCCGGCCCTACACGCTGCTACCGTTGCTGTGCTTTCTAGTTGCGATCTTCTTCAAAGACGTCGAGCACCCGGTGCGGATGACGGTTGTGCTGGTGCTGCTGGCGAACCTAAGCGTACACGGCAGTTTGCTGGCGGCTTGCTTCGGACTGCTCTACCTCCTGCAGGCCATCCATCGATGGCCGGCGTTTGATGAGCGGTTGCGTAACCGGTATTTCATCTGTGTCGCGGTGATGGTCGTGACCTTTGTGTTCATCGCCATCGTTCTAAGGCCCACGCCTGACAACGAAGAGTACATCGTAAAGAAGGAGATCACGCAACTAACCCAAGCCCAGAAGCAGGAGCTGAATATCGTGAGTCCCGCGAAAAAAGCTGCGACGATTCTCAGCGGGGCATTTCTCGATTACTTGATTCCCTCCATAGCCTTCGTCTTGCTGAGCACTGCCTGGTGCTATAGCCGCCGACGACTGCTGGTCTTTGTGCTGCCGGTGGGGTTGATGGTCGCCATTTACGCGGTCATCCATGGCTACGCACATCACCATGGAACAGCATTTGTTGCGGCGATTACGGCTTTTTGGATTGCGTGGCCCGACGCGGAAGAACGCCACGCTATTTAGCGCCCGCGAGACATGGGCGCTGCACGGCATGGTCGCGCTGCTTCTTTGCCTTTGCGCAGTGAATATCTGGGACGCGGCCGTCGTGATTAAGCGCGAATATCTGTACCCGTATTCCGGGGCGGAGGATGCTGCAAACTATCTCAAGTCGGTCGGTGCGGACAAGAGACCGATGTTCGGCCTTGTTTACGGAGTAGTTGGCGTGCAGGCGTACTTCGATCGCAATATCTTCGTCAATATGCCGACGCACCTATTTCCATCATGGCTTGCCCTTGACCGGCACGATCGCTGGATCTCAGCGAGCTACATCGAGTTCAGCCGGAATATGTGGTCGTCTACACGCGAGATCCAGAGCTCTATCCTGAAAAAGACGGTTCGACTCTCCCGACGCGAAGGCTACGAACTCGCTCATTTCTCCGACGGCTATTACCTATACAAGCGGGCGGTGTATGCGCGCGAGACGTTATTTCATCTTTCGCCGTGTCCACCCTACTTCCGGGCAAACACCACAGACATTGAGTCCTGATAAATAAGCTGGAAGCGCGGGATCGGCGGTTAGCAGCTTGGCCAGCGGCAGGTCGGCCGCCAGCAGCACCACGCCTGACTTCATTCAGGTAAGGATCGGTCGGTATCCGGCGTCGCCATTCTGTGAGGCATAGAAGAGCTGGTCGAGTTGGTCGCCATAGAGATCGTTGCGGCCATCGACCGCGACCGGGAAATCGGGCATGTACCACATGAGGAATCCGCCCCAGCCCAGGTTGTTGTACAGCGGGCCGGGCTGCGGATGCTGCCGCAGGAAGTTCACCGCGTTAACCGGATATTCCGAGCTGATAGCGCGATCGATGCCGCGCTCGGTGAAGTCGGTTCCGCGCGCCACCACGAACAACAGCACGGCGACAACAGCGGCAACGCCGATGGCTCTCAATCCAAGTCATAGGCGGCTCGCCATCCTGAATCCCACCCAACCCAAAAGACAGGGATGGATCGGGCACCCGCGAGTGCGGCACCCGAGTCTTCTTCCGTCACCGGGAAATCGGCGATGCAAGCCGCCGCAGGGATCGCGATGAACCAGGCATCGCGCATGGTGCGATAAGCGACCACGCTGCAAATGGTCATCATCGCCAGCTTGAACGGGATCGATCTTCTTTCTCCAGCCCACGGCGAAAAATGCGAAGGCGGTGAGCAGCAGCTGGAAGTAGTTGCTCGATCCGCGGAAGCTTAGCGGCTGCAACTCGATGATGACGTTGTAAGCGAACTTTCGATTTGGAGTACTCCAGCACCGCTACGTAGGGATGATAGAAATTCGGGCCGAGTAGGGTCGCCAACACGCACGCAGCGAAAATTCCGATCATGGGCAGCGCCGGAAGCTTTGGCGGCAGAATACCCACCCGGGCAGACCCAGCCTGATTGGACACCCAATCACGCGAAGCGCTCGGCAATGCGCTGCACCACGGTTGTCGCCCATCAATAGTCCGACAAGAAACAGCCCATGAATGAACTGGATGTGCAGGTTCACCCATAGAAAGAAGATGAGCGGCAGCCAGTAGAGCTTTTCGACCCGCCCGCTGCGGTTCGCTTCCAGCAACAAAGTCAGCGTCGCGCAAAACAGCATCATCGAAAAGAAAACCGGCCGCGGCATTCCGTTGAACAGGAACGACCAGCAGGTGATCGCCGCCAGCACCAGCGCAATCCAAAAGCGCCCGGACAGACGGCGAAGCATGGCGTAAACCGCGGCGGCGACGCCAATGGTCAGCAACGTTCCGTAGAGTCCGATGCCCAGGATGCCGAACCAGCGGTAGGCCCACGACATCAGCACTTCATAGCCCCAGCTATAGGCAATCCATGGACGGCTGGCGGCGGTGCGCGACAGAATTCCGGTGTGCGGGACCGCGAGGTGCCCAACGATCCAGTCGCCAACCTTCAGATGCCACCAGATATCGTTGTCGATAACGCAGAGCTTGGTGTAGAAGGCGAATCCGCCGACCGCGGTGAGGAACACTACCAACGCGGCGAGTTGCAGAGGGCGAAAGCGCAGACAGGGAGCGGAGATCGCCCACCGCGTTCGCCGTACGGGCTTCGCCTGTCGAGTCTTGCATTGGCTTTGCGTCTTGTTCAGAAGCGACCGTCATGGAGAGCTACGCTGGCGAAGCCTCGCTGGCTTTCATTGGCACCAGCCGCGGCTCGATGCGCTGCTCGCCGGCGCTGCCCGACTCGTGGTATTCGCCGTCCTGGTTCACCGCCCAGACATCGTACTCGGCGCGGCCGGCGAGGATGTTGCGCGCGGCCAAGCAGCGCGGTCATCATGGCGTGGTCCTGATTGTTGTACTTGTGCATGCCGTTGCGGCCCACCAGGTGAAGGTTGGGACAATGCTGCTCCAGCGCTTCGCGCACAGTGGTCACGCATGCCTGATAGGTATCGTCATACACCGGGTAAGCCTTGCGCTGGCGGATTACGACTCCATCGACCACGTCTTCGGCAGCGCCCAGTCCAATCTTCTGGATTTCCTTTTTGGCCAGCGCGATCAGGTCAGCGTCCGGGCGAATTCCATAATTCATCGCCATCGAAGCAGAAATATTCCAGGCCATAGCAGCAGAACTGCGGATCGGGCACCATCTCGGGCGACCACGATTTATAGTTCTGTACCCGCCCGACCTGCACCGACGAGTCGTGAATGTAAATCCAGTTATCGCTGAAGCGATCTTTGTCGCGCAGGATCAGGCCAACGGTGAGGAAGTCGCGATAGCGCAGGCCATTCGCGGCTTCAACGGCTTTGGCTGGAAGTTGCGGCTGAAGCTGCGGCGATCAGTTCGCGAATCGGCATCGACGAGATCACGTGTTCGCCGGCGTATTGCTTCGAGCCGGCCGTCAGCGTTGCGCGCCGTCACTGTCCAACGCTGCGTGCGCTGCGTCGAAGCATGCAGCTCGTCACTCTGCGGCCCAGAAGGACTTCGCCGCCCATCTCGCGAACGCGGGTGGCGCAGCGCTCCCACATCATGCCCGGACCTTGCCGCGGATAGCGGAAGGTGTCGATCAGGGTCTTGATGACCTGGCTGCGATCTTTGGCTTTGCGTTGCGGTAGCAAGCGCATTCTTCGCGGCTGACCACAGTGACAGTCCTTTGATACGTTGCGCGGCCCAGTCGGCGGAGATCTCGCTACAACTCATGCCCCAAACTTTTTCGGTGTAGGTCTTGAAGAAGATGCTGAACAGCCGCTGCCCGAACTGATTGACGACCCAATCTTCGAACGTCTTCGGATTTGGCGTTGGGATGAAGCTTGGCCTTGGCGAACGAAGCCACACAGCGTACCGACTCGAAGATTCCGAGCTTCGAGAGCGCTTCAAACGGTTTCAGCGGATAGCTATAAAACTGTCCGCGATAGAAGATGCGCGAGGAGCGCGGCCGCTCCAGCATCAGGTCGCCGCCGATTTCGGTCCACAGGTCTTCGACTTCGCGCGACTTGGAGAAGAAACGGTGGCCGCCGATGTCGAAGTGGAAGCCCTTGTAGTTCACCGTGCGCGAGATGCCGCCGACGTATTCGGGATCGGCCTCGAGCACCACGACTGACTGGCCATGCTTGGCCAGTTCGTAAGCTGCGGTGAGTCCCGCCGGCCCGGCGCCGACGATCACAGTTTTGTAGGTGGTGTGCTTCATCGCGTTTCCGTCGTGACAGCCGCTCTTAAGCCCAAAGCCGTTGCTGCCACAGTCCCGCATCCCGGTGCCATCCCCGAACCGGTAACGAATACACAGGTGCAGGTCGCCTTCCACAGAGGGGCGCTTGTAAGTGACTCAAAGCACGGCACAAAGATCACAGCATCCGGGACCACGCCGGGCTGGGTGGGCGTCAAAAGACACGCAGGCTGCGGAGAAAAACACGCCAAATCGGGAAACGCGGGCCGGCCACAGGCTCTCGGAACTCCTCCTAAGCCGCTGAGCCGCAAAGAATTGCCGGATCGCTCTCGTGCCGAAGGCTTTGGCAGCCGCCATGCGTAGACAGAAGGTGAATATCTGCGCTGCTGGCCGCGCGAGTGGGGTGTGCGTAGCAGGCGTCACGCGAGGGGTACAACGAATGGAAGAAGAAACTAAGGGTCCCGAAACCCGGCAGAGCTATTGGCGGCCAGTACAAGTTTATGTGCTCGCGGGCGTTTGCCTCGCCATCGGATTTCCGGTCGGATATCTGCTGCGCGGCTCCGCGCCCGAGCCCGCCCCGGTGGCCGCAACATCGGCGATGCCCACTATGCCGCCGGCCGGGGCAATGCCCACCGGAATGCCGCCCGCCGGGCCCACGGCTGGCGCAAATCCACACGCGGGCGTAATGCCAAACAGAATGCCCGCCGGCACTCCCACGATGGAAGACATGAAGCACATGGCCGACAAGAGAGCCGAGCCGCTGCTGGCCGAGCTAAAGTCGAAGCCCCATGATGCAAAGTTGCTAAACCAAATCGGCATCATCTATCGCAGCGCGCATCAGTTCGACGAAGCTGTAACTTACTTTCAGAAGTCACTGGCTGTCGATCCCGAAGAACGCTGACGTGCGCACCGACATGGCGGCGTGCATGTTCTACACCGGCAACGTCGATAGCGCCATCAGTGAACTGCAGCAGGCGCTCAAGTATGACCCCAAGCATCCGGGAGCGCTGATGAACCTCGGGATCATCCAGTGGAAGGCGAAGAACGATGTGCCCGATGCCGTGGCCTCCTGGCAGAAGTTGCTGAAGCTGAATCCTGAGTTCAAGCAGAAGGAACAGGTGGAACACCTGATTGCCGACGCCCAGCAAAGTAGCAAGGGCTAGTCAATCGCGACGTCCGAGTCTCCTGCAATTGGCGAGCGCGAACAGCATCGCGCTCATGTTCGCAATAGCCGAGCGCGGCGGCAAGCCTCCCGGGTGAATGGCGGTTCACCTCTCAATCTTCAATAAAAAGGCCCCGCATCTCGCGGGGCCAGGTTGTGCCACCTTCGTAATCCCTTCTGTAATCTAGTGCAAAGTATAGGTAACGACGGCTGTGGAGCTCTGCGAATAGCTACTGCCCAGCGCCATAGCCCTGACTACATAGGAACCGCTACCAGTGACAGTGATACTGCATGGGCTCGAACATGACGGCGAGCTGGTCGTCGGGAATGCATTAATCGCGTAGTAGATGGTTACGCCCGGTGTAGTATCCGTGACTATCGCTGACAATGGCGACGCATAGCTGCCTGAACCCGGTGCGAAGGTCGGAGTTTGAGCCGACAGAGTATAAGCGCCGGCCGTAGTTCCGCTCTGAGAAATACCATTACCTGCCGCCATGGCCCTTAGGGTGGTAGTGGCAGTGATATTAACCTGGCATGGACTAGCGCAGCTGGGCGAGCTGGTGGATGGGAATCCCGTGGTTGAGTAGTAAATCAATACGCCGGGCGTGGTATCGGTCATGGTAACCGCGACCGGCCCATAGAAGATTCCCGGACTGGGCGAGAATACCGGATTGGCTGCGGCGATTGTGTAGGTCGCAACCGACACATTGCTGGATGCGTAGCTTCCGCCCGAGGCGATGGCCTTCAACGTTGACGTGGTCGAAACCGATAGGGTGCAGGGATTTGGACACGACGTTGAATTGGTGGTCGGGATGGAACCGTCGGCGGTGTAGTAGATGGTTGTTCCGCTGGTGGTATCAGAGATCGTCACCGCAACCGGCGGGGAGTAGCTTCCCGAACTTGGCGAAAAGGTGGGGACTGCTGCCTGGATATAGTAGTTCCCCGTGGAGACCGTACTGTTCAGATATCCATATCCTGCTGTGATCGCCTTGATCGTCGTGTTCTTGGTGACGGAGATGGGTGAGGCGTAAGGCGTCGAACTCGTCGTCGGAGTTGACCCGTCCAAGGTGTAGTACATCGCTAGATGCGCGGTGTTGGACAGCGTTACCGATTGGGGAGAAGCGTAGGTCGACGGAGTCGGAGAGAACTGCGGCGGCGGCGCGGTCGGCAAGTTGATGGAATACTGCGCATAAGCGATATCGCTTTGCGGCATCCCCGGGACAACTCCTATTGCCTGGAATGAGGTGCTGGTGGTGATGGTGATAGGGGCAGTATAGATAGGTGAAGTTCTCAAAGGTACTGTTCCATCCGTCGTGTAGTAGATAGTGGTACCTTGCATAGTGTCGGAGATGGTTACAGTTACGGGGTTGTATAGGTGGTAGGGGTGGGAGAATAGGTGGGTCGCGGAACGCCCGGATCGGGATTATGAATTCCAACCGCCATTTGCGACAACTGGTTTCTAGTGAAAGCGTGCGAGCCGGGCAATCCTGCAGGCGGGGTTAGTCCATAGGGATTAGTATTGCCATCTCCGCCCACGTGACACTGTCCGCAAGCTAGGTCGACATCCAGCCAGCTCGCCGGATTATAGGGCTGCCCGGTGTAACGCGAGGTGGTTGGCCAAGTACCCAAGCCAGTCAGGTTGTCCACATAAAGCTGCTCGGGAGTGGGATAGGTGTAGTACGTTTCATTGGTATTGATACGGAATAAGTGAGTTTGCGCCTGTCCTAGAGCTCCCTGCATGTGGCACGTGACACAGGCGCCGGGGATGTCGGCCTGGGTGCCCGTGGGGAATGGCGTTTGTGCGCCGGTCGGATGGCTGGTGGTTTGAATGATGTTCTTAGCCAGGGGATGACAGGCATCGCAGGTATTGACGATAGGTTTCTGGGCCTCGTTCTGCGGCACGCTCGCAACCGTACTCTGGTGCGGATCATGGCACCCGGTACATCCGTAATTCTTGGTCGTATCGGTTGGAGTCTCGCTGAAATAGCTGTTGTAGGTTCCCGCAATCGTGATGGAAAGATCGGCCGAGTTCTGGGCGTTCTGATTCAGGCTTCCAGTAAAGCTCGCATGAGGGCTGTTCAGAAACTCCTGTCCTTGCGCATGATCAACCTTGGGCTTGTAAACCCAGGTGTTGGCCTGGTTCTGAATGCAAGTTGTATAGGCAGAGCCTGACAGGTCAGAACAATATCCGTGATCGTTGGTGGTAAGCGGGTTTGATGGAACAATGCTTCCCGTCTGACTAGCATTCGCCATCGTCACGTTGTCCTGGCGGTGACATTCCATACAGAGAGCCGTGGCCTGCTCGTTTTGAGGCTGGGTTACATAGACATTATCGTAGGGATGCGAGCCCCAGGGATAGGCAGCCACATGGCAGCGTTCGCACTGTATGCCGGTGAGAAACCACGAAGAAGTCCCGCTGGTCCCCGGAGCTATGTAGCCGTCCGTCGGAATGCGCGGAAGCTTGTTATTAGGGACCCAGGCTATTTGGCTGTTGGTGTTGCTGGTTGGCTCCGGGGCCCAATGATCGAAGGTATAGCCGGTGGCGTGGCAGCGTGCGCAATCGTAATTGCCGTTGGGATAGAGCTGGCCGCTATGGCCACTGTCAAAAACTGTTCCTAATTGCGTCTGGTTAGGATTGGTGGTACCGCCATAGTTCATCCAGCCGCCCTTCAGGTAAAAGATATTGCGGACTCCGCCCGCTTGTTCGAGTCTGAGCAACGGGAGTGTACGGCGCTGGGGCGTTTGAGTTCGGCAACGTGTACCAGGGAAACTTGCAGTAGGGATCGATAATGGGAAGACCGTTCAGCAATGGCGTAGCCAGCGGGTAACACCAGCCCAGTGTAATCAAGCCACGTTACCCAGTCATAGGTGCTTCCCGATCCATAGTAACTATCGGTCGTCGGATAGAGCGTGCCATCCGGGCCGCCCCATAAAGCTCCAGGGGCAAATTTACGAAGCGTATTCTTATGCCCGGTCCACAAGTAGGGATAGGTATCGGTTCCGTAGTGGCAGGACAGGCATTGATTCACATCGGAATAATTAGTCGTCCAGCCTCCTCCTCCGTTATTCGAAGCCCCATCCCCATGGTAGACCTGGCTGGTAGCTGGGTTGGGCAGGTAGTTCAGCAAGTCTTGTGGCTTGCAGCCCTGATTCAGGTAGCACTGTGCGAGGCCGGGCAAGGAAGTAATCAGAACAGCTACCAGGGAGACTACGGCCAGCCAGGGAACCTTCGCTCTTGCGTTCATGAGGATCTCCGTATTCGTCGCTACTATCCACCGGACGAGCAGACAGATGACGTGATTGCTGAATTTTCAGTACTGCTACCAGGGAGACTGCGCACTCGAAGCAGCTTTAGCCGAATAATCTTCCGTTACTCGCTAAAGCAAGTACGACCTGATATCTGAACCACAGGTCACGGTGAGGAGATTCCGTGCCCTGAGCTGCGGCGAGTCTCGATATGGGGATTACCAAACTCACCGCCAGTCCTTGAACGCTGCAAGAACCCAGGGTTTCTTATATAGCAAGCACTTAAGCGCCACGTCAGTGATGTGCCGCACGCCAGGATGTGACCCGGTAACCAATCAGGGAAAGACAGACCGAAATGGAACGTAATGAGGGCGATGCCCGGCTTGAACTTTTGCTCCCGGCACTCATTCGGCGGCAACAGGGCGATCTGGCGCGTATTTGCGAGCTCTCCTCACCGTTGCCGTGTGACCTTGCGCGTCATCTCGCGTGATAGGCCTCACTGCGGTAGCGCCGGATGAGGCCCATCATCTAGCCGAGGAGAAAAGTGTCCCCACATCATGGGTCTAATGACGCTTTAACCCACTATGAGACGAGTTCTCATTATTGGTGCTGCCGGTAGAGACTTTCATAACTTCAACCTCATCTTTCGTAATAAGCCTGAATTCGACGTAGTCGCATTCACCGCCAATCAGATCCCCGACATTGCAGGCCGTACGCTATCCGCCGGAATTAGCGGGCCAGTCTTTATCCCGACGGCATTCCCATCGTGGAAGAAAGCCGCATGGAGGAGATGATCCGCAACGAGAAGGTGGACATTGCTGTCTTCTCCTATAGCGACGTGAAACACGAGACGGTTATGCACCTGGCCTCGCGTGTCGTCGCCGCCGGAGCTGACTTCTGGCTGCTGAGCGCCGAGCGCACCCAGTTGCAGTCTTCGGTGCCGGTGATCTCGGTTTGCGCGGTGCGTACCGGATGCGGCAAGAGTCCGGTGTCGCGGCGCATTGCTGCCGAGTTGCGCAAGCAGGGATGGAATCCGGTAGTGATTCGTCATCCCATGCCTTATGGCGACCTGGTCGCCCAGCGCTGCGAGCGTTTCGCCACCATGGCCGACCTCGACCGCTACGAGTGCACCATCGAGGAGCGCGAAGAGTACGAGCCGCATATCGTCGGAAGGAACCATCGTCTACGCCGGCGTCGATTACTACGACATCATGAAGGCCGCCGAGCAGGATGGCGATGTCATGCTGTGGGATGGCGGGAATAACGACACATCGTTCTATCGTCCCGACCTCGACATCGTGGTGCTCGACCCGCATCGCCCGGGACACGAACTCTCCTATTACCCCGGCGAGGTCAACTTCCGCACCGCGCACGTGCTCATCATCAACAAGGTCGATACCGCCAGCGCGGAGGGGGTTGAGACCGTTCGCGCGCAACATCGCGCAGCACAATCCCACGGCGCAGGTGATCGAGACCGCTTGTCGCGGTCACGCATTGCCGATCCTGAAAGCATCGCGGGCAAACGCGTGCTGGTGGTTGAAGACGGCCCGACCCTAACGCACGGCGAGATGCCGTATGGCGCGGGAATCGTGGCGGCGAACCGCTATCACGCCGGCGAGCTGATCGATCCGCGGCCATACGCGGTCGGCTCCATCAAGAAGACGTTCGAGAAGTTCCCGCACTTAGGCAAGCTGCTGCCCGCCATGGGCTACAGCGAAACCCAGCGGCACGAGCTGCAGGAGACCATCAAGCGCGTTCCCTGCGACGTGGTGCTGGTGGCAACGCCAATCGATCTGGCGCGCACCATCCACATCGACAAGCCGAGTGTTCGCGTGAGCTATGAAGTCGAGGAGATCGGCACGCCCGCAATCACCCCGGCTCCTCGAGAAATTCACCGAGCAGCATCAGCGCGTTCTGGCTGGCGCAGGGAGGTAGTGATGCATGGCGAAAGACTTTGTATCACTGCGTGATTTTCGCCTGGCGACATCCGGCATTTCTTGCATGTCGCCTGCATGGTCAAGGCGAATCCTTCGGCTTACTCGCAGTCACTGAAGGGCAAGACGCTGGCCATGATCTTCGAGAAGCCGTCACTGCGCACGCGCGTGACCTTCGATGTCGGCATCGAGCAGCTCGGCGGCCATCCGATTTATCTCTCGCCGGCGGAGATCAGCCTGGGCAAGCGCGAGTCGGTGCACGATGTGGCGAAGAACCTCGAACGCATGGTGCACGGCATCATGATCCGCACCTTCTCGCACGAGATCGTGGAGGAGATGGCGCGCTGCGCCAGCGTGCCGGTCATCAACGGCCTGACCGATTTCAGCCATCCCTGCCAGGCGATGGCCGACTATCTGACCATGCTCGAGGTGAAGGGCCGCATCGCCGGGCTGAAGGTGGCTTATATCGGCGACGGCAACAACGTGGCGCATTCGCTGATGTTCGCCGGCGCGCAACTGGGTGCGAACGTCTGGATGGCCACGCCGCCGCGGTACGAGCCCAACCTCGACGCGACCTCGTGGGCACGGTTGCGCTGCAGCGAAACCCAGGGCAGCGTCACGTCTGACCCACGATCCCGAATCGGCGGTCTTCCGGCGCCGATGTGGTCTACACCGACGTGTGGGCCAGCATGGGTCAGGAGGCGAAGCCCAAAAGCGCGCCGATGCTTTCCGTCCCTACCAGGTGAACGCGGCGCTGTTCGGCCAGGCCAAGAAGGACGCCATCTTCCTGCATTGCCTGCCCGCCCATCGCGGCGACGAGGTCACCGACGAAGTGATCGACTCGCCACACTCGTTCGTCTTCCAGCAGGCGGAGAACCGGCTGCACGCGCAAAAGGCGATCATGCTGGAACTGATGGCGGAACGAGGCGATAGGCGGCGCGGCATGACCCGGCGATGAAGCTGAAGGCGGAAATGGTGCGGTAAGGGAGGTCCTCGTAAGCGACGGTTAGCGGGTGCCCCACTCATTCGCGGTTTTCGAATGAGTGGGATATTCGCGTCCGGCGGAGAGCGAAGGGCGAAAGGCGAAGACGGTAGAATGTATGTCGAAAACTGCACTAATTGCGGTGGGTGGCAACTCCCTGATCCGCGCGGGTGAGAAGGGCACAATCGCCGAACAACTGGCCAATACCCGACGCACGGCCACCGCCATTCGTCGGCTGATCGAGCTGGGCTATCGGCTGGTGGTGACCCATGGCAACGGGCCGCAGGTGGGAGCGCAGTTGCTGCGTTCCGAACGCGCTGCGGACGTCGCCTACAGCCAGACGCTCGACGTCTGCGGTGCGGCAAGCCAGGGTGAAATCGGATATTTGCTTGCGCAATCGCTGCACAACGAATTGCCTCTGCCGGGCTCAAAATTCCCGTGGTCAGTCTGGTGACGCAGACCGTGGTGTCGGCCGACGACCCGGCGATGCGCATCCCTCCAAGCCGATCGGTCCGTTCTACTCGCGATCCGACGCAGAAGAAAAACGGCGTTCGCTCGGCTGGCAGATCGTGGAAGATGCGGCGCGCGGATATCGCCGCGTAGTCCCCTCGCCCGAGCCGCTGGAAATCGTGGAACTGGAGCTGATTCGCGACTTGGTTGGCGATGGCGTACTGGTCGTCTGTACCGGCGGCGGTGGCATTCCGGTCGTGCGCGAAAACGGCGCGCTGCACGGAGTCGAGGCGGTGATCGACAAGGATCGCGCTTCGGCTGTGCTGGCCTCGCAACTCGGGGTCGATCTGTTCGCGATTTCAACCGACACCGATTACGTGTACCTGAATTACAAGAAGCAGAACCAAACACCGCTGGCTGCGAGTGACGGTCTCCGAGATGGAACAGCACCTTCGCGCCGGACATTTTCCGCCGGGCAACATGGGTCCGAAGGTGGAATCGGTGTTGCGATTTCCTGCGCAGGGCGGCAAGGAAGGCGTCATTACTTCGTTCGAACAACTGGCCGACGCCGTGAACGGCCGCGCCGGTACGCACATCATTCCCGAATCGCATTCCGCTTGCGACGTATGAAGAAGTTGAGGTGTTGACATGCCGATAGAAGCACTTGAATCACGCGCCACCGGCGTCAGGCAACAGTAGCGCCGCCACTGCCCCTGCGGCACGTGGTCGAGTCGCAGCAGTTCACCGTTCCGCTGCTGATGGAGCTGTTCGACCGCACCCGGCAGATGGAGCGCATCGTCGCCCGCGGCGGCACGCTCGACTACCAGGGACCGCATGATGGCGACGCTCTTCTATAAGCCCTCGACGCGCACTCGCTTTTGCTTCGAGGCGGCCATGCTGCGCCTCGGCGGGCGGGTCTTGTCCACCGAGCAGGCGCGCGCCTTTTCCTCCGAGGTGGAGGGCGAGCAGGTAGAAGACACCATCCGGATCATGGGCAGCTACTGCGACTGCGATCGTCATCCGCCACCAGGAAACCGGCGGCGCCGCGCGCGCGGCTAAGGTTTCGCCCGTGCCGGTCATCAATGCCGGCGACGGAAATGGCGGCCAGCATCCCACACAGGCCCTGCTCGACCTCTACACGATTTATCGCGAGCGCCCACTCGACGGGCTGAGCATCGCCTTCATTGGCGAGCTGGATCGCGGCCGCACGGTCCGCTCGCTGGCGTATTTGCTGGCGAAGTTCGAACGGGTGAAGATTTACTTCGTCAGCCCACCGGAAATGCAGATGAAGCCCGACATCCTGCAGTATCTCGAGCGCCATGACGTCCGTTACGAAGCTGGAAAGTCGGAGCGACCAGGTGCTCGGCGAAGTAGATGTCGTGTACCAGACGCGGATTCGGCCGGAGCGAGTCGCCGGCGCACCGGGCCGCTCCGCTTACGCGATCGATTCGTCTGTGTTGCGACGGATGCGCGGGACGCAATGATCCTGCACCCGCTGCCGCGCACCGTCGAACTGGACAAGACTGTGGATGACGATCCGCGCGCGTTGTACTTCCGCCAGGCGGCAAACGGACTCTACGTGCGCATGGCGTTGCTGACGATGCTGTTGGACGGGAGTAATAATTGCGTATTCAGGCACCTAGCTCACGAGCGATTCGGGCGAGGCATAGCCTGGAACCCGCATTGCGCTGAATGCAGATAGGGCGCTCAATCGAAACTGCGATCATGCGGATTGTATAAAGAGGACCTCATGCCTGTCAAAGAACGACCTGCACCCAAGAACTTGATCGAGCTGGAAAAGAATACGGAGCTCACAACTATCATCCGCTCGATGTGGTGATCGAGCGCGCCGAGGGAGTTTGGGTCTACGACGTCGACGGCAACGCTACCTCGATTGCCTGGCAGCGTATTCGGCGGTCAACCAGGGACACTGTCATCCCAAGATCCTGGCGGCACTGATCGAGCAGGCCAGCAAGGTGACGCTCACCTCGCGCGCTTTCCGCAATGACCAGCTCCCGCTGCTCTACAAGGAACTGCACGAGCTGACCGGTTTCGACATGGCGTTGCCGATGAACTCCGGCGCCGAGGCGGTCGAGACCGCGATCAAGGCCGCGCGCAAGTGGGGATACAAGGTCAAAGGCATTCCCGACGGCAAGGCCGAGATCATCGTCTGCGCCAACAATTTCCACGGGCGCACCACCACCATCGTCAGCTTCTCGACCGACGAGCAATATCGCGACGGCTTCGGCCCGTTCACGCCCGGCTTCAAGATCATTCCCTTTGGCGACGCCGCAGCGCGCTTGCGCGACGCGATCACTCCCGAACACCTGCGCGTTCCTGGTCGAGCCGATCCAGGGCGAAGCGGGCATCATCATTCCGCCGGCTGGCTATCTGAAAGAGGCGGCCGAGATCTGCGAGCAGAATAACGTGCTGCTCATCGCCGACGAAATTCAGTCGGGCCTGGGCCGCACCGGCAAAGCTCTTCGCCTATCAGCACGAAGACATTCGCCCGGACGCGGTCATCATCGGCAAAGCGCTCGCGGGCGGCTTCTATCCCGGTCTCGGCGGTGCTTGGCTCGAAGGAAGTGCTGGGCGTGTTCCATCCCGGAGATCATGGCAGCACTTTCGGCGGCAATCCGCTGGCGTGCGCCGTGGCGCGCACCGCGCTGCGCGTGCTGGTCGAAGAGAAGCTGGTCGAACGCTCCGCCGAGTTGGGCGCCTACTTCCTGCGATAGACTGCAGCGCGATTCGCAGCCCGCATGTACGCGAGGTTCGCGGCAAGGGACTATGGATTGGCATCGAGCTGAACACAGCCGGCGCGTCCCTACTGCGAGAAGCTGAAGGAACTGGGCGTGCTGTGCAAGGAGACGCACGAGATGGTGATTCGCATCGCGCCGCCGCTGGTCATCACTCGCGAGGAGATCGACTGGGCAGTAGAGCGAATCAGCAAGGGCCTCCGCTAGCTGGAATTCTCTTCACTGGGTGGAAGTGGATGGCTTCAGCCATGCCGAGAAAGGAAGCTTACGAAACGGGCTTCAGCCCCGCGCGGCCGTGGCTAAAGCCCCACTCTACGACGCCGTTTCGTGGGCTTAAAGCCCGACGCTTCCCCCGTGAGGATTTTCTTGGCAGGATCAAAAAGCGGCCATCACCTTCAGTGAACCAAATCCGTTTTTGCTAATTGCTAGTTGCTAATTGCTAGTTGCTTTAGTTACTGCTTACCCGCTGTCCCTTCGCTATTCTGAGCGACAACTTCGTCGGGATTCTGTAACAACTGCAGCGCCTGGGCGGTTGTAATGTTCGACGGCACCGGACGGAAATCGCTCATGGTTTCGTTCGAGTCAATGGTCAGGTTCTTCACCATCAGGACCTTGCCGTTGAACTGCAATCTCTCCTGGGTTTCCTCCCACTTACCGCCAACATCGGCCTGATGGATGATGAACTTCCCGCCTTTGAACAAGCGGCCCAGGATGCCCCATCCGAAATCGACATCCTTGAAAAGCTCGCCGTTTATTTCAGACAAGCGCGCCGCGGTCTGGTCGATCACCATGTTGCCTTCCATCCCCTCCAGCACGCGAGTTTCATGCGTAGGAGCGCTCCAACCCGGCTTGGCTTTGAACGCAAGATGCACCATCTCATGACCGTTCGGCGCTTTGCTGACGCTGGTAACGGTGTAGTTGAAAGCGTCCGGCAGGCTCCGCATGAGCGTGATGGAGCGTTGATCATCCTCGCCATTGGCTTGCCTCTTCTTGCGGCGCGCCTCCTTATCGTAGGCAAAGCTCTTCAGCTTCTGATCGGCTTCCGCCTGCTCCTGCGCGGTCAGCGGCTTGCCGTTCTTCGCCACGGTTCGGTTCAGCCCGCCCTCGGAGGTTTCAATCGCCTCGGTGGTGATGGAGTGGTCTTTGTACTGCGTGTGGTCTTTATAGATGAAAAACGGCGGCTTGGTCGGGCCAGTGGCCGCAATTTCGTTTTGCGTAGCTTGGCGCACCAGAGCCACCGGATCGATGTTGTTCGGCTGCTGTGCGAATCCGATTTGGCAGCAGATCAGCCCGCTTAAAACGAAACTGGCAATAGGCACTTTCATAGAGACGTTCGAGGTCAGGGTCTCGCCTGCTCTAAACATCTTAGACGGCTAATAAGTGGTTGGCAGTTGCTTTTTTTGCAAGTCGGGGTGGAGCACAGGCCATCAGTAGGTGGAAGCACCAGCCTTCAGGCTGGTGAAAAGACGCCCAAAATTGGCACGGCTTCAGCCGGGGGATATCCAGCTTCCAGGGCTAAAGCCCGTCAAGATGCGGGAGAGTCCCCACCGGCCTAAAGCCCGGTGCTTCCACCCATGCAACGTATCGTTCTAACAAACCTTGATGGCTGGAACCGGCCGCTCACTCATCTGACGCCTGATACCCGCCTTTCTGACAAGTGACCACCGGCAACCGACAACTTCTTTTACGGCCTGGTATCCGGCACCGTAATGGCGCGAAACATGTGCGGCAGCGCTTCGGCAACGATCATGGCGAATACAATGAGCCCGCCGCCGAGCGCCTGCCTTGCCGACATCGGCTCTTTCAGCCAGAAGACGCTCAGCAGCGCTGCAACCACCGGCTCCAAAGAAAAAAGAATGGCTGCCTCGGTTGGCCCCAGTCGGGTCTGCGCGGTGGCCTGCGCCCAGAAAGCAAAGACAGTCGAGAACAGCGCGAGATAGAGTGTCGCCAGCACCGCATGCAAATTCGTCAGTCCTCCAGCAACATGGGCCGATTCTGCTCCGAAGCTGCCGACGATCGCGATGCCCGCGGAGATAATTCCACAGGTGATGACTTGTGAGCTGGCCAGCAACCACGCATCGGACTTACGTGTGAAGTTGCCCATCAACACGATGTGTACCGCGCAAAGCAAAGCGCAGCCCAGTGTCTCCACATCGCCTCGGTTCCAGCCTGACAACCACCCGCCCGGCAGATGCACCAGCAGGTAAAGTCCGAGGGTAGCGATGACGGCGCCGAGTAGCGACGTGAGCTTCACCCGCTGCCCAATCGCCACCGCGATCAGCGGAGTGAATAAGACGTACAGGCCGGTGATGAAGCCCGACTTCGCCGTTGCAGTGAAGCGCATGCCGTCGGTCTGCAACCAGAAGAGCGTGGCCAGAACAATGCCCAGCCAGATCCCGTCAACTACTCCGCGCCGCCGAATGGGAATGCCCCTGGCGCGCACGATGATCGCCATCAACCCGCCGGCCACGACGAAGCGCATGGCCATGAGCACGCCGACCGACATGCCGCCGCTCAGCGCAATGCGTGTCGCCGGAAAGCCGCCTCCCCAAATCGTCGCCGTGATGGCGATGATCAGGACGGCATTGCGGTGGGAGATCTCAGCGGATTGCGTACGCTTAGTGGTCACGACGGAAGAAATACGAACCACGGATTGGCACGGATGAACACGGATCGGATCGGGTGGAAAATGAAAGGCGGGACGGACCCGCCCTTGTTTTAATACAAATCCTAATCCGTGAGAATCCGTGCAGATTCGTGGTTAAGGTTTTGGTCCTACAGCGTAGGACTCTTCTCCTGGATCAGCTTCTTCACCCGCGCGATGAACTCGCCGATCGGAACCGAGCCCTCGGCCTTTTCCTGGCCGCGCACGCGCACATTCACCTGCATGGCATCCATCTCCTTGTCGCCCACGACAAGTTGGAATGGCACCTTCTGCATGGCGTGCTCGCGGATCTTGGCGTTCATCTTTTCGTTGCGATTGTCGACCTGCACACGCACGCCTTCGGCTTTCAGCTTCTCGCCGATTTCGTTGGCATACGCGTGATGCTTTTCGCCGATCGGGATGATCGCCACCTGTACTGGCGACAGCCAAACCGGGAACGCGCCCGCGTAATGCTCGATCAGCACGCCGAAGAAGCGCTCGACCGAGCCGTACAGCGCGCGGTGCACCATCAGCGGCTGATGCCGCTTGCCATCTTCGCCGACATACTCCAGCTCGAAGCGCTCCGGCAGCGTGAAGTCGAACTGCACCGTCGAGAGCTGCCACAGCCGTCCGATGGCATCGACCAGCTTGATGTCGATCTTCGGCCCATAAAACGCCGCTTCGCCGGGGATGGTTTTGTACGGAATCTCTCGCCGGCTCAGCGCATGTTCCAGCGAATGCTGCGCCATCTCCCATTGCTCGGGACGCCCGGCGTACGTCTTCTGATCGTTCGGGTCCCACGTCGATAGCTCAACCTGAAACTGATCGAAGCCGTAGGTTTTCAGCACCGCCAGCGCGAAGTCGATGCAGCCGACCACTTCGTCTTCAATCTGCTCCGGAGTGCAGAAGATGTGCGCGTCGTCCTGCGTGAAGCCGCGCACCCGCAACAGGCCGTGCATCACGCCCGAGCGCTCGTAGCGATACACCGTTCCCAGTTCGCCCAGCCGCACCGGCAAATCGCGATACGACTTCAGCGAGTCGCGATAGATGAGAATGTGGAACGGGCAATTCATCGGCTTCATGCGATATTCCGCGTCGTCCAGCTCCATCGGGGTGAACATGTTCTGCGCGTAATAGCCGGCGTGTCCGCTGGTCTTCCACAGATCGGTGCGAGCCACATGCGGCGTAAACACCAGCGAATAGCCGCGCCGCAGGTACTCGTCGCGCATCCAGTCTTCCATCTCTTTGCGAATGAGCCCGCCCTTGGGATGCCAGAAAATCAGCCCCGGCCCGGCGAGCTCCTGGATGGAGAACAGGTCGAGCTGCTTGCCCAGCACGCGATGGTCGCGCTTCTTCGCCTCTTCCAGTTTGTGCAGGTAGTCGTCGAGGTCCTTCTTGGAGAAAAACGACGTGCCGTAGATGCGCTGAAGCTGCGGATTCTTCTCGTCGCCCAGCCAGTACGCTCCTGCAATGTTCAGCAGCTTGAACGCCTTGATGCGGCCGGTCGAAGGGATGTGTGGCCCGCGGCAGAAGTCGGTGAACTTGCCGGTCTTGTAAATCGAGATCTTCTCATCGGGCAAGGTGAACTGCTCGATGAAGTGACACTTCATGAAGTCGCCTTCCGACTTGAAGCGCTCCAGTCCTTCCTCACGCGGCAGAAACTCGCGCGCGTACGGCAGGTCCTGCTTCGCCAGCTCCTGCATCTTCTTCTCGATGGCTTCGAGATCTTCCGGCGTGAAGGGCTTCTCGCGATAGAAGTCGTAGAAGAATCCGCTCTCGGTCGCCGGACCATGGCCAAGCTTGGTCTCCGGAAAAAGCTCAAGCACTGCCGCCGCCATCAGGTGGGCGGACGAGTGGCGATAGACTTCCAGCGCCTCGGGATCGCGCTCGGTAAGAATGCGCAGCTCGGCATCGCTCTCCAGCGGACGCGCAAGATCGACCAGCTTAGCGTCGCTGGCATTCGGCTCGGCACTCGTTGCCGCCGCAGCCGCGCTTGCATTGCCTGCCGGCTTGCTGCCATTGCCGTTAGACGACATCGGCTTTATTTGCGCGACCAATGCCGCATCGGCCAAACGCGGGCTGATGCTCTTGGCAATTTCCAGCGCGGAGGTCCCTCGGGGAACATCTTTTACGCTGCCATCCGGCAGCTTCACATGAATCGTTTCAGACATAAGGGCCTTACCTTTTCGGTACTTCGATTTAGTAGTGATAGCGGGCTTGCAGAAAATCCACGCGGGCGCCTCTAACCTGGTAAACCAGTCGGTGTTCGGGCGTGATACGTCGCGACCAAGTTCCCGCCAACTCGTGTTTCAGAGGTTCGGGTTTACCGATCCCTTCAAACGGGTCTCGCATGACCACTTCAACCAATTCCAAAATTTTCAGTGCAGTCTTGCGGTCGGTCTTCAACCAGTAAATCAGGTCGGCGCGGAATTCGGGATGGAATACCGATTCCCGCTTAGGATGTTCGGGCAAGCCCCATCTCCCGCCGCAATTTTTCAACCGGCTCTGGCTTTAGTTTGCCTTGTTTCGCTCGCCGAAGGGCCGTCAGGAGCCGCTTCGCATTCCGGGGCGAACGCAGCAGATAAGCAGTCTCCATCAGGCTTGCAAGCTCATCTGCAGGAATCAAAGCGACGTCTCGCGCGCCTCGCCTACGAACAATAACCACCTCCTGATCGTCGACGACCTGGTCAAGCACCGCGGCCAAGCGCTCGCGCAGGCCAGTGTATGTGGTTTCAATTGGCATGATCTTGGACTCCCTTAATCTCAAGCGTACAGGATTCCTGTACGGAAGTCGAATGGGCCTTTGGTCTGTGAGACTGCGAGAAGGAGCGCCCTAGCGCTCCCGGGATGTTCGACGGGCGCGTACCTCGAGGTAGCCGGCGCCGATGAAGGCGATACTGCCGATCGTAATCGCGAACGGAATGGCGACATGACGGTATGCGATCGTCATATCAATGTTTCCACCGTGCATCATGCCCCAGGCGACGGTTCCCAGGATGCCCAGCAACAATCCCACACCCATGCCGGCAGCGGTGAACAGCAGGGTCGCGAACAACACCCGCATCACCGAACTCAGCACGATCGCAAACGTGCTCGGACCTTTCACCGCAGTCATGGCTGAACCTGCCATACGCCAATAGGTTACACCAGACTTGAGCGGCGTTGCTCAATCCCGCCTGCGCTATTGCAGGTGGGTTACAATCGGACTTCATGTCGCAGATCTCTCAAGCTATTACGCGCACGCCGGCCGAAGTCGTCCGCATGGCGCCGGTTACGCAGGCGAGCAACGGAATCTGCTACGCCATCTCCGGCGAAGTGACGGCTACCTCGGCGGACCTGGACCGACTGGTGTCCGCCGTGCCGCGCACCATCGCGGCGGCGCTTGCCCGCAAGGCTTACTACTTCGTTCCGCTCACGCTCAATCTCGGCGACGAGACGCTTATTGCCGATCGCTACGACGTGCAGCTTGCCGATAGCGCCATCTGCCATCGCGACCACAATGTCGGCGACTCGCAATACGTCTTTATTTCTACCCGGTTGATGGAAGACAGCTTCGCCATTGCCTTTGAGTTCTTCATCAACATCGGCCACAACTTCGTTGACGACATTGGCGTCTCGCAGGACTTCGCCGATCTGGTATGGAAGCAGGCGGAGGGCCGCGTCCGGGGCGAGACTTCGATGGACTCCTATGAGTTGCGCAAAGTTGCAACCAGCGGCGGTCCCGAGGCCGAGAAGGCCCGCCACGAATACCTGCTCGCAACCTTTGCCGATGCCATCGCCGTGTACCTGCTGTCGCTCTACGTCGATGTGGATTACCACGAGTTGCGTGAGCGCGATTATCCGTTGCTCGCTCCCGGCGCCATGGCCGAGCGGCTGCGCAAGATCAACGAACTCTTCCCCCCGAATCCGGGATTCGAGTTCGCGGTCTATCACCGGAGAAGGCAGTAGGAAAGTTGCCAGTTGTCAGTTGTCAGTTGTCAGTGGAAGTTGGTAGTGGTGAGTTGGCGGTGGTGAGTTGGCGGTGGTGAGTTGGCGGTGGTGAGTTGGCAGTGGCTGAAAGCTGTCACGCCGCTTGCAAAGTCCGCGCCGTAGGCGCGGCAGAGCTTAGCCCAGCGCTTCAGCGCTGGGTTGATTGTTAAGAAGGGCTGAGTCCCGTAGGGACGACAGAAGTCGCGTAGGGACGACGGAGATCACGGGCAATCTCCATCGTTGGTAACTGAAGACTGCAAACTTCTTGCTGACAACTGGCCACCGACAACTGACAACTGATCCATGATTGCTCATCTCCGCGGACGTCTCATCTCGAAGCATCCCAACCAGGCCATCGTTGAAGCTGCCGGCGTGGGCTACGACGTCACGATTTCTATTCCAACCTTTTCCGAACTTCCGTCTTTGAATAACGAAGTCGCGCTGCACATTCATACCCACGTTCGCGAAGATGCCCTGGCGCTTTACGGGTTTCTGCGCGTCGAAGAAAAGCAGCTCTTCGAGAAACTCATCACCGTCAGCGGCATCGGACCAAAGCTGGCCATCACCATCCTGAGCGGCGTGGCTGCCCACCGACATGGTCGGCGCGATCCGCACCAATGATTACGCGCGGCTCACGAAAATTCCCGGAGTCGGGAAGAAGACAGCCGAGCGCATGTGTGTGGAGCTGCGCGACAAGCTGGAAGGCTTTGGAGAAACTCCGACGCCGAAGAGCGTCTCCCCCGTCGAGGACGACGTGATCTCAGCGCTTACCAACCTGGGCTACCAACGCCACTGGCCGAAAAGGCCGTCGAGCGCGCCGTCGCTTCCGTCGGCCGGGAAAACTTCGACGCGATGTTCCGAGCGGCGCTGGGCGGACTGTCGAAGTGATCTGGCTTGCTGAAAGAGTTCTCAATCGGTGTTTCGTATCAGCCCACGATCTTTAGTCGTGCCAAGAGAGCGACCTTCATTGGTTGTCATCCTGAGCGGAGTGAGTTCGCCGAAGGCGAATTAACCCAGCGAAGGACCTGCTTTTCGTATCCGAGAGCTTGATGTCGTCCACACAAGAACAGGTCCCTCGCGGACTAAAGTCCACTCGGGATGACAACAATAGAGGTTCGCGCGGCACGACTGAAGTCGTGCCCTGATACAAAGCGAGTCGCTCATTCGAAACCTCCGTGGTGATTCTACTTCCCTATACAGAACGAGCTGAAGATCAGATTCAGCACATCGTCGGCAGTGGTCGCGCCCGTGATCTCGTCGAGCGCATGCAGTGCGCCGTAGAGGTCAAGCAGGATCATCTCGTGCGGTATCTTGAGCGGGACGGCAGCGGATGCAGCGTCGAGCGCGGTACTCGCAGTTTGCACCTCGCCGTGCTGGCGGACGTTGGTCAGGAAACCGCTCTCCTGCTGCACGCCGTTGTCGCCACCAACCGAGCTGCAGAATCGCCTCCCGCAATTTATCGATGCCTTCGCCGGTCACCGCTGAGGTGAATACTCCGGGCTCATTCTGCGACACGTCGCTGGCCGACAATTTCGTCGGTGACGATTCCCCGCGCTTCGGTATGCAGGTCGGCCTTGCTGCACACCAGGATGCGATGGCGGCCGTTCGGTCTTCTCGATCAGTCGAGATCCAGATCGAACACTCGCGTCCGACATTTGCGTGAGGTCGAGCACGACCAGCACCACATCCGCGTCGGCCAGCGCCTCCAGCGACTTGCGAATTCCTATACTCTCCGCCTCATCCAGCGCGATGCGGATGCCGGCAGTATCGACCAGCCGCACCGGAATGCCTCCGATGGAAACCGTCTCGCTCACCAGGTCGCGCGTGGTGCCAGGGGTAGCGGTCACAATCGCACGCTCCTGCTCCACCAGGCGATTAAACAGGCTGGATTTGCCGACATTGGGACGTCCGACGATGGCCAGCGTCAGTCCTTCATGCACGACCTTGCCGAAGGCAAAGCTGGCCAGCAGTTGCTGCAACGGCTCGCGAACCGCGGAGATGCGCTGCGAGGATCTGCTCGCCGGGTATCACCGACACATCGTCTTCGGCGAAGTCGATTCCGGCTTCCATCACGGCGATCAGCTCGACCAGCTTCTGCTTGATCGGCTGAATGCGTTTCGACAGCGAGCCTTCGAGCTGGCGCGCCGCCACCTGCGCCTGATAAAGCGTTTGCGAGTCGATGAGGTCGCGCACCGCCTCGGCCTGGGTCAGGTCGATGCGGCCATTGAGAAAGGCGCGCATGGTGAACTCGCCCGGCTCGGCCAGCCGCGCGCCGCGCGCGAGGGCCATCTCCACCACATGGCGCAAGACGACCGGCGAGCCATGACAGGAAATCTCGACCACATCGTCGGTAGTGTAGGAATGCGGCTTGGCGAAAAACGTCGCGACCACTTCGTCGATGCGCTCGCCAGTCGCGATGTCGATCAGTTCGCCGAAGTGCGCGCGATTGGGCTGCAACTCACCCGCGCCGCCCAGCCGCAGCATGGAATGCGCAATTGCTCGGGCTTGTGTTCCCGACAGCCGAACCACACCGATGCCGCCGCGACCCAAAGGCGTCGCAATCGCCACGATGGTGTCATCAAGGTCCACGGGTTCATTGTAAAGAGTGCGCGACCGCGTACGTCGGCCAGCCGGCTTCGCCAGCCATCACGCCGACCCCGGTGATACTCTCACTGTTGACCGACGTCCGATGAACTCCGACTCCATCAAGAAGCTTTTTCAGCAGGTGAAGAAGGGCACGCTCTCGCCCGACGAGGCCGTGCAGCAGCTTCGCCACATGCCGTTCGAAGACCTGGGCTTCGCCAATGTCGATCATCATCGCGCGCTGCGTGTGGGCATGGCCGAGGTCATCTTCGGGCCGGGCAAAGAGCCGCTGCATCTGGCCGAGATCTTTTCTAAACTCGCGCAACGCGGCAACAATGTGCTGGCGACGCGCGCCACCGAAGAACAATTTCGCGCCGTCAAGCGCAAGCTGCGCAAAGCCGAATTTCACCTGCTCGCCCGCTGCATCACCCTCACGCAGGACGAAACCATCCGCGGCAAAGGCAACATCGTCGTCGTCTCCGCCGGAACCAGCGACATCCCCGTCGCCGAAGAAGCGCTGGTCACGGCACAGACCATGGGCAACGAAGTTCAGCACCTGTACGACGTGGGGGTCGCAGGAATCCACCGACTGCTGGCGCGCAAAGATGTGCTGACCAAGGCGCGCGTCGTGGTCGTCTGCGCTGGGATGGAAGGCGCGCTGCCCAGCGTAGTCGGCGGATTAGTCGGCGTTCCCGTGATTGCGGTTCCTACCAGCGTCGGCTACGGCGCGTCCTACAAAGGATTGACAGCGCTGCTGGGAATGCTGAACTCCTGCGCCTCGAACGTGACGGTGGTGAACATCGACAACGGCTTCGGCGCGGGATATGTGGCGTCGATCATCAATCGGCTGGAATAAAAAGTCTTCCCCTTGAACTGTCATCCTGAGCGAAGCGAAGGACCTGCTTTCGCTCCTTCCTTCACAGCCGCCAACTCTGCCAACGCGCTCTTGTGCCACTTACGGGTTGCGGATCGCATGCGAAATTCGAATTGCATGCCACGCGAGCACCGTTGTTTACATCCTTTCCGGCAAGTCGCATCGCCTCTGCACAGGCGTTACTGGCAATTTGTTCCACCGCATCACGCACGATAAAGAGGCGACATCAAGGGTTGCGCCGGAGTACAAAATCAATCGGTTGGTCTGCTACCGGTGCAAGAAATATTTTGGCCAGTGAAACGAAAACAGGTCCTTCGCTGCGCTCAGGATGACAGCGCTTCTAAGTTTTTGCTGGAGGCTGGTAGCTGGAGGCTGGTAGCTGGCTGAGCTGGTAGCTGGTGGCTGGCAGCTCGCAGCTCGTAGCTCGCAGCTTCGCCTCTACATCTTCGGTCCACTAAACCGGCTTGCAATATCGACTGCCAGGCGGAAAGGCTCGGTGATGGGCTTGCTGATCGGCGAAGCGACGTCGCGCTGCTTCAGCGCTTCCAGCAGCTTCTCGGTAGGGATGTTGCCGACTAATACATCCTGGGCAAACGGGCATCCACCCATGCCGCCGATAGCGGAATCGAAACGCCGGCAGCCCGAGTCATACGCCGCGAGAACTTTGGCGATTGCATCATCCGGACGGCTGTGCAAATGCACCCCGATCTCGACGTCGCTGAAGCTGGCGTACACCGCATCGAGCAGTTCCCCGATCAGCTCCGGCGTGGCCAATCCCACAGTGTCGGCCAGCGAAATGGCTTGCAGGTCCATGTCGGCGAGCAGGCGAATGCCCTCGATCAGTTCGTCGGCGTTCCACAAGTCGCCGTACGGATTGCCGAATGCCATCGAGATGTAGGCCACGGTGTTGAGTCCGCTTTCGTCGGCCTTCTGCTTGATCTTCTCCAGCGTCTCCAGGTTCTCTTCCGGAGTCTGGTTCTGATTCTGCTTCAGGAAGGTCGGCGAGAGTGAATAGGGGAAGCCGAGCGTATGCACCGCGTCGGTAGCGACGGCGCGCTCGGCGCCGCGCTCGTTGACCACGATTCCGATGATCTCGACATCATCGGGCGGATCGAGTTCGCTGAGCACCGTCTCCGAGTCGGCCATCTGCGGCACCGCCTTGGGCGAGACAAACGATGCCGCGTCAATGTGCTTGAATCCGGCGTTGATGAGCGCCTGCAGGTACTCGACTTTCACCGGCGTGGGAATCTGTCCCGGCAGACCCTGCCAGGCGTCGCGCGGGCATTCGACGAGTTTGATAGAGGCAGCCATTGGCTATTAGCTCTTGGCTCTTGGCAAAAACAAAAAACCAAAGGCCCCTCGTAAAGAGGAGCCTTGATTCTAAATGTTCTTGAATTCAATGGGAGCAGCATCCCGCACTTGGCATTCCGGCCAAAGGCCAAGAGCCAAAGGCCAAGAGCCAAGTTGCTAGTTGCTAACTACTTCTTTCGCAACCACTGACACGAACTTGCCCATGTCGCCGCGGTCCTTGAACTCGATGATGCCGGTGATCTTGGCGAAAAGCGTGTCGTCTTTGCCGCGGCCGACGTTGAGGCCGGGCTTGATGCGGGTTCCGCGCTGCCGCACGATGATGGTGCCGCCGGAAACCGTCTGGCCTCCGAAAGCTTTCACGCCAAGCCGCTGCGCGTTGGAGTCGCGGCCGTTTCTCGAACTTCCTAAACCTTTTTTATGTGCCATATCTCTTCTCGTGTCGCGGGCTGAAGCCCGCTCTTGTGTCGTCCCTACGGGACTCGGATTCATCTGGGCACCGTTTCCCCAGCGCTCCCGCGCTGGGCTGAAATTGTGCCGCCCCTGAAGGGGCTCAAAATTCTTGATCTGCCTGCGACGCTGCGCTGAAGCGCCGCTCTACCTGAACTCTGCCGCGATGCTGCGCTAAGCGCTGCTCTACCTCAACTCTGCCTGCAACGCAACGCTAAAGCGCTGCTCTACCTCAACTCTGCCTGCAACGCAACGCTAAAGCGCTGCTCTACCTCAACTCTGCCGCGACGCTGCGCTAAAGCGCTGCTCTACCTCAACTCTGCCGCGACGCTGCGCTAAAGCGCTGCTCTACTAACTCTGCCGCGACGCTGCGCTAAGCGCTGCTCTACTCTAGTACTCCGCCTCGCCGTCGGTTCTCCAAAAGCTCAGGCCTGACAAGCGCTCACGAACCGACGCCCACCAGTGCAGCAAGTGCGAATCGAACCGCTTGATGGCCGCCACCGCAGCCATCATCAACTGACAAGTCAGCATTACGCTTTGTGCGCCTGGCCGTCGATGTTGATGCCGGTGATCTTCACCGCGGTGTAGGCCTGGCGATGACCTTGCAGCTTCTTGTACTGCTTCTTCCGCTTGTAATGGAAGACCAGCACCTTGTCGCCGCGCTTCTGCTCGACGACCTGCGCGGTGACGATGGCGTTGGCCACCTTGCCCAGTTCGCCCTCTTTGCCGCTGAAGGCCAGAACTTCGGCAAATTGCACTTCGGCGCCGCTTTCCTGCGGCAGCTTCTCGACTTCAATGACGTCTCCGGGTGCGACGCGATACTGCTTTCCCCCGGCGCGGATCACCGCGTACATGGCAATCTCCTGAACTTGAACTGTTGCGATGACGCAACGGCGCCGCTTTCCAGCGACACGTAAATCATTTGTGCACTTGCACTTACCAGCGCCAGGAAGGAAACCTTCACGGAACGGGCGGCTGGGTGCCCCAGACAGGACACAGTCGTACAGGCAAACCATTGAAGTTTAGCGTGTTTGGCAGGCAGAGGTCAACCGGGAATGGCGAGCGGGTAGTGTCCTAATTTGAATTAGGACACTACCTGGCGAGCGAACCGCGTGTGCCAAGGGAAGAAGTAGGTTCATTTTAATGGTGTCGATTATAGTAAAATTTTTCTGTGTTTTTTTTAATGAAACGCTTTTACTATAAAGCCTATGGATGGAAGCGATTTCACTGGGAACATGACTGGGCAATTGGTTGCAGTTCTTAACGGACCTCCGGATGCCAGGGTGGCTTTTGTTCCCAACGCGTTGCCGCCTAAATGGGACTGGCCAAGCAACCTGTGGCCCCTTCTGGTTGAAGCTAGAAAGTCTCTCGCGAGCCTTGACGGAACAGGCAAACATTTGCCGAATCCAGAGATTTTGCTGCAGCCACTACAGGGGAGGGAGGCGCAACTTTCCTCGCAATTGGAGGGCACCTTTACGGATCCGCAGCAACAAGTGTTGTTCCAGGCCGACCCAAGCTACCCCACATCCAGCACTGACCCCAAGAACGCATTCAGGGAGGTTTTCAACTACCGAAGAGCGCTGAGGCTCCGGTTAGATCAAGAAAACACCCTGCCGCTTTCCCTTCGGCTCATCAGAGAGCTTCACGCAATTCTCATGGACGGCGTTCGCGGGGCAGAGCAACAGCCGGGGGAGTTCAGAACGATACAGAACCAGATTGGAATTCCAGCCAGATTCGTTCCGCCTCCGCCGCAGCATCTCCACGAGACGCTCGATCAATTCGAGAAATACCTTCACGCCCAGGATGATTTCGACTGTCTGGTGCGGGCATTCCTGGTGCACTATCAGTTTGAAACCATCCATCCGTTTCGAGACGGCAATGGCAGGGTTGGCCGACTACTTCTTTCTTGGACAATTGCAGAGTGGTGCCAGTTATCAAGCCAGTGGCTCTATATGAGCGCCTTTTTCGAGAAACGCAAAAAGGAATACATGGACCGTTTGTTCAACGTGAGCACAAGAGGAGATTGGGAAGGGTGGATTCGGTTCTGTTTGGAGGGCGTGGTTGCTCAATCCGTAGATGCCGAAAAGCGTTGTGACAGACTTCTAAAGTTGCAACGAGACTTCCATGAACGCATCAAGGGCGGAAGTGTCCGTCTGTCAAAACTCGTGGATCGTCTTTTCTCCAGTCCGGTTATCACGGTTAACCAGTACAAGAAAGCCTTCAATGTGACCTATCCAACAGCCCGCTCAGACTTGAAGAAGCTGGAAAGCGCTGGGATCGTGCAGCCGTTGGCTAACATGCCAGAAATTTCGTATTACTGCATTCCGATATATCGCGCAACGTTCGAGGACATCGAATCCATCGAGAACGGTTAGCGTCGTCTCGGCAGCATCGGCACAACGCCGGATGATCAAATGGAAGAACTCGTTCCTCACGCTCCCGTTCGGGATCCCACTCCCTACCCGGCAAGCTCAGGACAAAACCGATAAGGCAGGTATTCCGGCTGCCAGACGTTGGCGCAAATACGAGATTCGATGGTCTCGCCCGCAGGCGTTTCTGCTACTCCGTCCGCGATAGCTTGCAGCGCCACGGCTTTCGCTACCGCGAACGACACCGAGCGCAGCTCCGAAACCGGCGGCAACAATCGTCCCGACCGGTTGCTCAGCGCAGGAGACAGCCCGGCGAGACACTTGGCTGCCGCCATAAACATTGCGTCGGTGACCCGCCGAGCGTTAACCGACAGGATGCCCAATCCCAGTCCGGGGAAGATATAGGAGTTGTTGGTTTGATCGATAGGAACCTGGTGACCGTTCCAGTGCACCGGTGGAAACGGGCTGCCGGTGCCAATGAGCGCTCGCCCGTCGGTCCATTTCATCAAGTCGGCGGGGCTCGCCTCCGAGCGCGATGTCGGATTCGAGAGCGGGAAGATCACTGGCCGTTCGACCGCGGCGGCCATCGCCCGAACGATTACCTCGCTGAAAGCGCCGGCTTGCCCGGAGACGCCGATCAGCACCGTTGGCCTGGCATTTCTCACTACGTCGAGCAAGCTCACCTTGGCCATGTCCGCATGTTCCAGCGTCCAGCCGGCGACAGCCGAGCGCTCTTGTACAAACCGCTGCTGCGGTTCACGGATTCCAGCCATGCCCTCGATCAGCAATCCATCCTTATCCACGGCATAGAAGCGGCGGCGCGCCTCGCTTTCGCTCAGTCCAGCATCCTTCATCGCAGAGAGCAGTAGCGAGGCGATGCCCATGCCAGCCGATCCCGCTCCGACGATTGCGATGCGCTGCTCCGTCAATGGTGTGCCGGTAACATTGACTGCGGCCAACAGAGTACCCACGGCCACTGCTGCCGTCCCCTGGATGTCGTCGTTAAAGGTGCACAGCCGGTCGCGATAGCGATCGAGCAAGCGCCCTGCATTGTTGCCGGCAAAATCCTCCCATTGCAACAGGACGTGCGGCCAGCGCTCCATCACCGCGCTGACAAAGGCCTCGACGAAATCGTCATACTCGGCCCCGCGCAGGCGATGGTGGCGCCAGCCGATGTACACCGGATCTTCCAGCAGCGCCATGTTATCGGTGCCGACATCGAGCAGCACCGGCAGGCACACCTGGGGATGGATTCCGGCGCACGCACTATACAGGGCAAGCTTGCCGATCGGAATACCCATGCCTCCCGCTCCCTGATCGCCGAGGCCGAGAATGCGTTCGCCATCGCTGACCACAATGACGCGAACGGCATCGTAGCGGTGATGGGCCAGAATCTGGCGAATCCTGTTCTGGTTGGAATAACTGAGAAACAACCCTCGCGGCTTGCGCCATATCTCGCTGAAGCGCTGGCAGCCTTCGCCCACGGTCGGCGTGTACACCAGCGGCATCATCTCTTCGATATTGCGCACCAGCAGGGCGTAGAACAGCGTCTCGTTGGTGTCCTGCAAATCGCGCAGTAAGGCATAGCGTCCGAAATCGGTTGCGCGGCCGCGCAGTTGCTTGAGGCGGCGTGCCGCCTGGTCCTCCAGATTGCCGATGTGCGGCGGCAGCAGTCCGTGCAGCGCAAAATCGGTGCGCTCGCTTTCGGTGAACGCAGTTCCTTTGTTGAGCATGGGAAAGTTGATCAGGTCAAAGCCGGAGAGCGACGTCTCCAGCGCTCCGTCGGGGGTGATGCGATATTTCATGATGATCTGTCCATAAGTTTAGCCTTCACGGGCCAGCGCAGTTGTGATTCCGGTCACGGACGGAATCGTGCAACCCGCCGGCGCTCCGTTAAAATCAAGTTATGGCGCTTCTTCGCAGCATCGGCACCACGCTGGAGATGATCAAGTGGGAGCACTCGTTCCTGACGCTCCCGTTTGGGCTCACCGGAGCGGTGCTGGCGGCGCAAGGCATTCCGCCGGTGCGTACGCTGCTGTGGATCTGCGTTGCCTTGATCGCTGGCCGCTCGGCTGCCATGGCGTTCAATCGACTGGCCGACGCCAGCATCGACTCCGCTAACCCGCGCACTAGAACGCGGGCTTTACCTGCCGGCAAACTTTCGCGCGAGTTTGTTGCGGGATTTGTGATCGTTGCTTCGGCGATCCTGATTTTCGCCGCCTGGCAGCTCAATCCGCTGGCCTTTCGACTGTCGCCCGCGGCGCTGGCCATCGTGTTTCTATACTCCTATACCAAGCGATTCACCCGCTGGTCGCATGTCGCGCTCGGCCTGGCGATGGGCATTGCGCCCGCCGCTGCCTGGATCGCGGTTCGCGGCTCGCTCGATCCCCGCATCCTGCTGCTGACCGCCGCCGTGATTTTCTGGGGCGCCGGCTTCGACATTCTCTACGGCTGCCAGGACTACGACTTCGACTGCTCCGCCAACGTCTACTCTGTACCCAAGGCTTTTGGGATTCGCAACGCGCTTGCGGCTCGCGCGCGCTATTCCACGTCATCACGTTCGCTCTGCTGGTGTGGATGGCACTCGCCTTCGGCCTGGGCAAGATCGCGATGGCGGGAGTTCTGCTGGTCGGTCTGCTGCTGATCTACGAGCACTCGCTGGTGAAGCACGACGACCTGCGCCGCCTCAACGCCGCCTTCTTCACCATGAACGGCTTCATCTCCATGGGATTCCTCTTCTTCATAGCGGCGGATTTCATCCTCAGGCGCTAAGGCAGGCTCGGGCAGCGCGGCGCCAAGGCAGGCTCGGGTAGTGAGGCGCCAATGCAGGCTCGGGTAGTGCGGCGCTTCAGCGCCGCGTCAACCAGCGACTTTTCATTCAGGGGAATGACTAGAACCGAGGGTCTCGCTGCCCGCACTACCCGAACAGGCGATCTGCAACCGCCCGACTTCTTGCCTACCGCCCTTAGGATTGGCACCAAGGTGACATTTAATCTGCGAAGTTACCTACGCCTCGACCGGTAACTGGATCAGAATTTCGCGTTTAAAGCCGACCTGAGGCGTCCGAATGCGCAGGACCAGCTCAGGACTCGCCAACGCACAATAGAGCCTCCCAGAAGTCAATTCTGCGCGATTACGAGCCATTCCAGGATAGCCCAGACGTCGTTTTCAGGGTCAATGGGCAATTTATAGCACCTAGGTGTTGTATTTGGCGTCGTAAATGCCATCCTTTGCCGAAAGTGCCTCTCGGTCGCACTCGCTCCTCCAAACTGCCGCTCTATCAAGCGCGAATGTTACGATGGGCCGAGCCGAGCCCCCGCAGTCGCGCGGACGCAAGCCCGAATCCACATGCCTGGAAATCCATCTGCGTTACGAACCCTGACCGTCGCCATCACCGGCGCCAGCGGCTCCATCTTTCCCCGGACACTGCTCGACCTGCTCGACCGCGATGAGCGTGTCGGCGCGGTGAACCTGGTCGTTTCCGACAGCGGACTGCGCGTCATGGCCGAAGAGCTGGAGATTGCGGGCCGCAACGACGTGCTGGCAAAGTTGCTGGGGCGCGATTCGCAGAAAATCCGCAGCAGAACAATGACGACATCGGAGCCAACGTCGCCAGCGGATCGTATCCCACCGACGCGATGATTGTGTTGCCATGCAGTATGGGTACGCTGGCGCGAATCGCGAACGGCTTCGCAAATCAGCTAATCGAGCGCGCCGCCGATGTCTGCCTGAAGGAGCGGCGACCGCTGGTTTTGTGTGTGCGTGAGACGCCGTTCAATCGCATTCACCTGCGCAACATGACGTTGGCCGCCGAAGCCGGAGCTACGATTTTCCCGGTGATTCCCGCCTTCTACTTCAAGCCGGTGTCGACGGAAGAGATCGCGCGCGAGTTCGTCAATCGCGTGCTGGCGCACGTCGGACTGCCGCAGGCCGACGCCTATCGCTGGAAAGCAGAGTAAGGCGCGCGTTTTCGCTTTGACGCACAGATTCAACGGCTGAATGTTCGACTCTGCGAAGATGCGCGTCAGGGCACGACTTCAGTCGTGCCGCAGAGCCCTCTTTAAAGAAACGCGCCCTTCCAGGGACGGCACACGAGCAGTTCCCTCGACGACTGAAGTCGTCTCGGAAAAACAAATTCTCAAGAACGCCGATTCGGCACGACCAAGTTTTTAGCCTGCCCTGAGCGCAGCCGAAGGGTGCCCTGACTCGAATATTCGCAATGCGCAGCTTCCAGCGGCGTTCTCGGAGCGGAGCGCAACAAAAACTCGCACACAATGCGGTTGAACTCCGCGGGAACCTCCTCATACGGCAGGTGGCCGACGCCGTCCATTACCAGCGTCGTGCTGTTGGCCAAGCGATCTTGCAGCTCGTGGGCGGAGGAAGGATAGACCACCCGATCGCGCGAGCCCCACAGTAGAAGCGTCGGCAGCTCCTGCAACAGGGGCAGCATGGACTCGACCTGCCGCAGGTCAGGATGCCATCCGCGCATGATGCGCACCAGGTGATGGAAGCTGCGCGGCACCAGTAGTCCGGCGGCATAGCCCTCTACGCTGCCCGGTGCGATCCGCGACGGGTCGCCATACATATCGCGGTAATACATCTTCATGATGGAGTGCAGGCGCGAAGCGACGTGAATGACAAACTCTCGCCCCAGCGGACCGGCAAACCAGCGCACCCTCCGTTGGCCAAAGCTCGACCAGGGATTGATGGGCGCACACAAGATCGTCCGCGGAATTCGATGCAGCAGACCACGCTGCGCCAAAAGCCCCGCGACGACGATGGCCACGCCGCCGCCGCGAGAGGAGCCCAGCAGGTGAAACTGCTCCACGCCGAGAGCGTCCATCAGCGAAATCAGACCATCGGCATCGCTCTCCAGTGATCCCGAAAGACGATCGGCGCGCTGCGAGAAGCCGGTACCCGGCAGGTCAGGCGCGTACACGGTGAAGTTCTGCGCCAGCTCGCGCATATTGAAACGCCACGACCACGAATAGCCCATTAAGCCATGGACCAGCAGCAGCGCCGGTCCCGAGCCCGCACGCAGGTAGCGCCATTCGATACCCTTGATCGGGATACGGTGTTCCTCGACGCCGGGGATGTGCGCGTCTGCGGGAATGACGTCGCCAATTTTCGTCACGGAATTGGCTGAGATCGGTGGCTGGGGGAAATCCATGCGCTGATTGCAGTATAGCGTCGGAGGAGTCGGTACCCTGCTCATGGCGCTCGCCCGCTGTTTGAATCACGACCCACTTTAGGTGTCATCCTGAGCGCATTGCAGTACAGCGTCGGACACTCGCGGCGATGCTCACCTTGGATCTGAATGACGAACCACTTTAGGTTTGTCATCCTGCGCGGAGCGAAGGACCTGCTTTCTGTTTCAGGGTTAACACTCTTGGCAATGAAAAGCCGCCTCGCACTGCCGGCGAGAACAGGTCCTTCGGCCGCTTCGCGACCTCAGGATGACAATCCATAAAACAGACTCCGAATACGGACTCCGAATTTTGCGGGATAATGAATCCAGATGTTGAACCAGATTTCTCCCGCTCCTAAAGCAAAAGGCGAGAACGATGCGGTCGGATTGCTCATAGGCTGTCATCAGCGCATCAAGCATTTCACCTCTGTCGCTACCAAGCTGGCCCATGCGCAGGGTACCACTCCGCAGGAAATTCAAGACGCGGCAGAAACCGTTTACCGCTATTACTCGGTCTCGCTTCCGCTGCACGAGGCCGACGAGGAAGACAGCCTGCGCCCGCGGCTCGACAAAATTGCTGACGAGCGGGTGCATCATGCGTTGGCCGCCATGCACGATCAGCACATGGCCATCGACGATCTGCTGGAACGCCTGCTGCCGCTGCTGCGGCTGGTCGGCAATAATCCTGCCGCAATCGGCGAGACCGGCGGCGAAATGTGCTCCATCACCAAAGCGTTGAGCGAGATGTTCGCTGCGCATCTACAGATGGAAGAGGAAGTAATCTTCCCGGCCATCGAGCAGTCGTTGACTGCGGACGATCGCGCGGAGTTGTTGACCGAGATGCGCGGACGAAGGAAGCAGGGCGCGGAGTAACGGTTGGCAATTAGTGATTAGTGATTAGTGATTAGCGGATCGTGGTCAGGGTTAGTTCGATCATTAGGACAGGAGACCCGAAACAATTCCAGCCCAGCGCGGAAGCGCTGGGTCACCGCCAAGCCGTGGCTACCGCCAGACCCGAAACAATTCCAGCCCAGCGCGGGAGCGCTGGGTAACCGCCAAGTCGTGGCTGCCGCCAGACCCGAGACAACCGCAACTTCCCCAGCCCCGCAGCGCGGGAGCGCTGGGAGCCGTGCGCCAATATGATTCCGGAGCCGGTTTCAACCGGCGACACCTCCCGGTTCATCCACATAAATCGGTTTATGCCGCCCCTCGCCCGCTACCCACTGGCAACTTCTTTCTGACAACTGACAACCGACAACTGACAACTTCTTTGGGGCTCCGAACGTTATTTGTCAGCCTTCCCACCGTTGAAACGGTGGGCTAACCTGTGCTGTCCCGCAAGCGGGACGGGATCGAACGAAGTCCCAAAGGCTCTCCGTGCTCGGGTTCGTCCAGAGGTATCCCGGGCCCGAACACATCACCCACTACCCGATACCCACTGGCAACTTCTTTCTGACAACTGACAACCGACAACTGACAACTTCTTCGGGTACAATCTGCGAGGCCACCTACTCCGTACTCTCAATGGGAATGAGCGACAATCCCGGGATGCACCATACCGACGCGGCTGACGATATGCGTCTCATCGCCCGCATTCGTGCCGGCGAGCAGGGTGCCATGTCCGAGCTTTATGATCGCTATTCCAGCGTGGTGTACGGCGTGGCGTTACGGGTTTTGCAGGATGCGGCGGGGGCGGAGGATATTTTGCAGGACATCTTCCTGCAGCTGTGGCGCAAGCCCGACGCGTTTGACAGCAGCCGCGGCAGCCTGGCGGCATGGCTGGCGGTAATTGCGCGGCATCGTGCGATCGATCGTCTAAGGCAGCGGCGTCCGGAGACCGATATTGAAGAAGTGGTCATTGCCGGGACCACCGATTTGCGCGACGAGACGGAACGCACGCTGGTGATCGAGAAGGTACGAGCGGCGCTCAACGAGATGAATGGCGATCAGCGCAAAGCTCTGGAGCTGGCGTATTTCCAGGGCCTGACCCACACCGAGATCGCGGAGAAGACGGGAGAGCCGCTGGGCACAATCAAGACCCGCATTCGCAGCGGACTACAGGCTTTGCGGGCGAGGTTCGCGTAGTTAGGCTTGAAGGGGCACGGCCTGGTTTTGAGAGGGCACGGCTTGGTTTTGAAAGGGACGGATTAGGTTTTGAAGGGCAAGGCCGAGGTTTTGAAGCCGCACGGCTTAAGTTTTGAAGCGGCACGGCCTGGGTTTTGAAAGGGCACGGCCTGGGTTTTGAAGGGGCACGGCTTCAGCCGTGCCGGAAAGAGTCGCAGTTCGGGTAGTGCTGGCCTTCAGGCCAGCGTTATACCGTTGAAGATACGTGGGGGCTTTAGCCCCTGAGGGAATTCGGTTTTAAGAAGTTCATGAGGACGCACGAACAATTCGCGGATGAGCTGGCGTTATACGCGCTCAACGAGCTGCACGGCGACGAGCTCCAGGAATTCGAGCAGCACCTGGAGACCTGCGTCTCGTGCCGCCGCGAGTTGCAGGCCATGCGCAGCGATCTCGGTTTGCTGGGATTGTCGGCGGTCGGGCCCCAGCCGCCGGCGCGCAGCAAGGAGCGGCTGATGCGCGCCCTCGCCGCCGAGCCGCGAGGCGCTGCCCCGGCTGAAACCGTTCCGGCGCCGGGCCGCAGAAACTTCTGGCTGGCGTGGATTCCGGCGGCCATCGCCCTGGCGGTAATCGTCTTTGCTATCAGCCTGCGGCAGAGCAATCAAAGCATGCATGACCAGCTTGCCGAGTTGCGCAACCGTTATAACGATCAGAAGATTCAGCTCGCCCAGGCGCAGGAAAATATGCGGCTGTTGCTGGCGCCCGACGCGGTGCACGTTTCGCTCACTCCGCCTAAGGCCGGCAAGCAGCCCAACGCGACTGCTATCGTCAGCCCATCGCAAAATCGCATGACCCTGATGGCCAGTAATCTGCCGCCGGTACCTGCGGGCAAGGCGTACGAGTTGTGGATCATTCCGCCACAGGGCGCGCCGGTAGCAGCCGGTGTCTTCAAGCCCGACGAGCATGGTAACGCTATGATGCTCGATCATGCGCTGCCCACGGTGCAGATGAAGACCTTCGCGCTGACCGTGGAGGACGAAGCCGGCTCCGACAAACCGACCTCGCCGATTTTGCTTGTCGGAACCATGGGAGAGGGGCAGTAGGGCTACCTTGGTTTTGACGACTTTCGGCGCGAGTTCGTAGGCGAGTTCCGCACGGAGTCGATGTTTGCATTGGATGGATCGCGCTGCGTAGCAGCGACTGCGAGGTTAGCCCCGGGCGCGAGCCCGGGGTACGCGTTTGATTTTGAAAGCCCCAAGCCGCGGAGCGGCCCACCGGATAAGCCGGAATTGTGAGCCGCTACGCGGCCCTGAAGTCTTGAGGTGATACGTCTTCCCCGGGCTTGCGCCCGGGGCTACAGGTCCAGTCGCCGCTTCGCGGCTTGTCCGCCAGAGATCCGACATCTTCGCTAACACCTGCGTGACCGTTTCCTCCAACACCAGCTCGTCACTCGGGCAGGACTCGACCTTTAGTTTCGATCGCGAACGGAATCACCAGCAGGCCAATTCCGAAACCTATAGCCGTAATTGCTACCGGCCGGCCTAACGTTCCGGTTTGACTGACCAGTCCGGCGATGGTGAAGTTCACGCCCGCGGCGATGAATCGGCCAAACGAAGTAGTGAAGGCGAAGGCGGTGGCACGCACCGAGGTGTCGTACTGCTCCGGCAGCCACAGGCTGAAGACCGCGAAGTTGCCGCCGAAGAATCCCAGGAAGAACAGAACCGCGATAAAAGGTTTGAGACCTTGCGCGAGATAGAATGCCCAGCCAAAGCTAAGCAGGATGGTGATGGCCATGCCCGCGAAGTAGATGGCCAGCGTGCGTTTCCTTCCGATGCGCTCGGCCAGCGGCGGCACCGCCAGGCAGCCCAGGATGGTTCCCAGCGACAACAAACCCATGCCGAACGACGACATTTTCACCGCCTGGGCCTGCATCATGCCGGCGCGCTTGGCCAACCCGATTATGGCGGTGGGCGCATAAACCGCGCCTGCCCAAAGTCCGCAGATTGCCGAAGCCAGCAGCACGGTGTTGACGATGGTGCGCCGCACATAGCGGCCGGTTAAGATCGCGAGCAGAGGATGTTGCCGCAGCATGTGCGATCGGGTCCAGCGCTCGGGCTCTTTCACCCGGCGCAGAATGATGAAGGTCAGAATGACCGGCGTCAATCCGCACCAGAACATGGCACGCCATCCGAAGCGCGCGCCGATGGTGAAGTTCAGCGCAGCGGCCAGAAAGAATCCCGCGTAGTAGCCGGTTTGCAAATAGCCGGCGCCCATCTTGCGGCGATCTTCCGGCCATGCTTCGGCAACGTAGGTTCCGGCGAGCGCCCACTCTCCGCCGATGCCCACGCCCGCGAGCAAGCGGAATATCGCCAACTGCCACACGTTCTGCGACAGCGCCGCTGCTCCGGTAAACAACGCGTACACAAAAATGGTGGCGGCCAGCACGCGGGTGCGCCCGAAGCGATCGGCGATCGGACCCCAAATCAGCGACAGTCCCCAGCCAACCAGGAATAGCGCGAACAGAACTGAGCCGGCATATCCCACAGTCGCAGGCGTGGCTTTGATGCCCGACTTGGGCAGCAACTCGTTGAGCGCCGGACTCAACACCAGCGCATAGATGACGGAGTCCATGCCATCGAGCGTCCAGCCGGCCCATGCCGCCCAGAAGCCGGTAATCTGCGAGCGATTGAGCTTGGTTTTGGTTACAGCGCGAGATGAAGGAAGTGCAACCTCAGACATGGGCAGCGTCTCCACAGTTCTGGGCGCGAGGCAAAAACGATTTCACGGAGCATATCACGGCAGTCAAGATAAGCCGTGCAGGTTTTGTCATCCTGAGCGAGGCGAAGGGCCTGCTTTCCTGATGGCCGCCAGGAATGTACATGCAAGCGACGGACAACCTAGCGTTGATCCACGAGGTCGAAAAGTTTTCGCACCGCCGGCTTGGTGACTTTCCCCATGGCGTTGCGCGGCAGGTCATCGAGCAGCAGCAGGCGAGATGGAATTTTGTGCACCGCGAGCCGCTCCTTGCCCCAGGCGCGCAGAGAGTCAAGGTCGATCGTCTGGCCGTTATTCAGCACCAGCGCGGCGCATACGCGCTCCCCCCATTCCAGGTCGGGAAGGCCGATGACAGCGCATTCGCGAATCGCGGGATGCTCACGCAACGTCTCTTCAATCTCGAGAGCCGAAACCTTATGTCCGCCCGTCTTCAGAATGTCGACGTTGGTGCGGCCCAGGATGCGATAGAAGCCGTTTTCGACGACCGCCGTGTCACCGGTGCGAAACCAGCCCTCACGAAATGCGTCGCGCGTTGCTTCGGGCCGTTGCCAATATTCGTGGAAGACATTCGGTCCGCGCACCTCGATCTCGCCGGCCGTTCCTTCCGCGACTTCTAAACCGGAATCGTCGACCAATCGCACCTGCACCTGCGGCAGCGGCTTGCCGACCGTGCCTGGAATTCGCTGGCCGCGATAGGGATTCGACAGCGCCATTCCGATCTCGGTCATGCCATAGCGTTCCAGCAAGGTGTGTCCGGTGATCTCGCGCCAGCGTTCGAGCGTACTCACCGGCAACGCGGCCGAGCCGGAAACCATGAGCCGCAGCTTTCGAGCGCCATCGCGCAAGCTCGCCTGCCGGTCGGACGAATACGATTCCCAGGCGGCGATCAGCTTGAAGTAGATGGTAGGCACCGCCATGAACAACGTCAGCTCGCCGCGTCCAATGCGTTCCCAGACAACGTCAGCCTCGAAGCGGGTTAGCATCTCGCAAACCGCGCCCGACCACAGCGCGCAGGAAACCACGTTGATAATTCCGTGAACGTGATGCAGCGGCAGGCACAACAGGACGCGATCGTCGGCGCTCCACTTCCACGCTTCCGTCAGGCTGGTAATTTGCGCCGCGATGTTGGCGTGGGTCGTGACCACGCCTTTGGGACGGCTGGTAGTTCCGCTGGTGTAGAGGATCATGGCGCGTCGATCAGCGGCAACTTCCGGCAGCGCGGCGGGTGATGCAGCGACCAACTCGTCGCAGCAACGAACTTCTAAGCCTCCACATTCCGAAGCCGCGCCGGCGAGCGGTTCGCGGTTCGCACTGTCGCTAATCAGCGCCGACGCGCCGGTGTCCTGGATGAAGTAACCGAGCTCAGCGGCGGGCGAGCCGGTCGGAAGCGGGACGGCAATGCCGCCGGCGCGCCAGATTCCCCATTGCACAGCGACCCAGGGAAAACCAGGCGCGACCAGGAAGGCGATTCGCTCTTCGTGCAGATCGGCGCGACCCGCAAGCAGAGCGGCGGCCACGCGCGCCGACGCATCGAGCACATCACGGTAGGTATGCGGTCCTCGCGAATCGAAAATGGCGATTCGCTGGCTGTAGCGAGTGGCGCGGTTGAATATCAGCTCGGAGGTGTCCGGCATAAGGCAACTGTAAGCAAAATTGCCCATTTTTGCCTAATTTTCACCAAAACATGATCAAAAACACACGGTAAATGTCACCGATTTCGAGGTGTTTTCGTCGAAAGTGTTCACCACGACGAACCAGCCAGGTGGCTTCCCGGGGACAAAAAGAGGGTCATATTCAACGGAATTTTCGAGGTTTTGAGCGACTTTTTTGCCATCAATCCACAATTCCATGCGTTTTGCGACGACGTTGAAGGCGTTTCCTGAGCCCTGAAACGTAAACGTCTGCCCGACAATTTGGTGGTTGGATGGCGCGCAGATGTTAGCCGCCAGCCATTGAAATGATGTGTAAAGCCCAAGTCGCTGTAGGAGTGATGTAACCGCGGCGCGTTCGGAGCTAGCCCGCCAACGCAGCCTGAGTTTCCTCGGTTTCGCTTACGGGGAGCAGCACAGTGAAGCGGGCGCCCTTCAAGTCCCGGCCACATGACTCGGCATGGATGCTGCCGCCGTGGCGCTCAACAATTTGCTTCGAGACCCACAAGCCAAGTCCGGTGCCAACGTCGCGCTTGGTGGTGAAAAACGGCTCAAAGATCTGCTCGACGTGCCGGGGATCGAGTCCGGGCCCGTCGTCTTCCACGCTGATCTGAATGACGCGCCCGCCATCCACACAGGTAACTTCCAGGCAGAGAACGCCACCGCTGCCGGCCGCATCAATTGCATTGGAAACCAGGTTCGAGACCAGCTGCCGCAACTCGCCGGTCCTGCCGGAAAGTTGGCAGCGTTGCAGGCGTTTCTGTACCCGGATTTTCTTGCTCTTCAGTTTGTTGTCGAAAATCTTAAGGACGCCCTCGACCACCTCCGCGATTTCCACGGAGTCGAGGGTGCCTGATTCCTTATAAAAGCCGAGCGTCTGCCGGGTGATGTGCGAAACGCGATCCAGTTCCTGCTCCGCCAGCTGCAAGTCTTCGACGACCGAGGAAGGCACTCCCGCCGTGGTCTTAGCCAGAAAAACCAGATTGCCGACTGCCTCCAGCGGATTATTGATTTCGTGAGCGACCGTCGCTGCCAGCCGGGCAGCGGCCGCGAGTTTTTCCGTCTTGCGCAAAATCTCCTGCGCGTTGCGGTCTTTCGAGGCATCACGGAATACCAGCACTACGCCGACCAGTCTTCCCTTGTCATCGCGAATGGGCGCGGCACTGTCTTCAATCGGAATCGTTGTACCGTCGGGACGCTTCAACACCGTATGGTTCGCCAGTCCTACAATCACGCCTTTTTGCATGACGATGGTTACCGGATTGTCGACCGGCCTCTGCGTCGCCTCATTGAAAAGAGGAAGCACGCTCTGTACCTCGCGTCCTCTCGATTGACTGAGGGTGATACCAGCCAACTGCTCGGCAACGGGGTTGATGAAGGTCACCCGGCCGTTTTCGTCGGTGGCGATTACTCCGTCACCAATACTGGTGAGAGTTGTCCGGAACCACTCTTCGCGCTGGCGAATCTGCTCGCCATGTTTTTCGCGCAGACGCATCTCGCGCAGGATGTAGAACACCAGGAAGCCGAGTCCCAGGATCGCGATCACAGTAGTCGCGTAGACGCTGCCCACGGTGCGTTTCACACTGCTCGCATAATCCTGGGTGCGGCGACTCTCCAGCGTGACCTCTTCCTGCACCATGTCGGCCAGCACCGCGCGTATTTGCTGCATGGTGAGCAGGCCATCATCGGTTTGCACCAGCGCTTTGGCGGCATCGACATCCCCGGCACGATGGAACTTAACGGTCTCCGCCAGTTCGGCCAACTTGTGCTGCGTGAGCTCGCGCAGTTGCGGAATGCGCGCCTGCTGTATGGGATCGTCGGCCGTCAATTGGGCCACGCGGCTGATGTGCGAGTCGACTTCTCCTTTGGCTTGGTCGTAGGGCGCCAGGTATTGTTCGTCGTTAGTGTAGAGAAATCCTCGCTGACCGCTCTCCGCCTGAGTCAGCAGCGAGTCGATTTGGGTCAGCTCCAGCAGGACCTGTTGCGCGTGCTCCACCCGGTAATGGGCGCTGACCTGCGCTTCGATCCCGCGGCGAATCACGACTCCCATTGGTCGCCAGCAGGAACACGAGCGTCACAAATCCGATAACGACACTGAAACGTTTGACGGAGTTTTTCATCCAGACCAATCCCCAGGGTAGAAAGATTTTATCGGAATTTGCTTTCCCGCGAACAGCCAATCCGCGCCGTCACGGTCTGCTGCCGGGGCCAAGTGCCGAGCGCCGGGAGGGCGCTCGGACCCGACTGAGCAGCGATGCCGCTCTCCGTCATGAGAAAATCATTAAAGAAGTCAGTCCTTCAGTCAACACCAGGTATTTCTATTTCATGTTTGAGAATCTAACCGACAAACTGCAGCGCGCTTTCAAAAACCTGCGCGGACAAGGCACCCTTACCGAAGAGAACATCGGCGAAGCGCTGAAAGAAATTCGCATGGCGCTGCTCGAGGCCGACGTCAACTTCAAGGTCGTCAAGGAACTGGTCGACCACATTCGCGAGAAGGCGCTGGGCCAGGAGGTCATGACCTCACTGTCGCCCGCCGAGCAGGTGGTGAAGATCGTTCGCGATGAACTGGTCAACGTCCTGGGCAAAGACACGGCGAAGATGAAGTTCGCCTCGCAGCCGCCCACGGTGGTGCTGATGGCGGGCCTGCAAGGTTCCGGCAAGACCACCACCTCGGGCAAGCTGGCGCACTGGCTGAAGCAGGGTGGACATCGGCCCATGCTGGTGTCGGTTGACGTTTATCGTCCGGCGGCGCGCGAGCAGTTGCGGGTGGTTGCCAAGGCGATCGACGCCCAGCTCTATCACGGCGAAGTCACCGAGGCGAATACCGCGACCGTCGAGCGCCTGGTGAAGGAAGCCCGGCGCGAGGCGATTAACAACGCCTGCGATGTGCTCATCGTCGATACCGCCGGCCGTCTGCACATCGACGAGCAGCTGATGGAAGAGATGCAGTCGCTGAAAAAGCTGCTGAACCCGCAGGAAATCCTGTTCGTCGCCGACTCCATGACCGGGCAGGACGCGGTGCGTTCAGCCGACGAGTTTCACAAGAAGCTGACGCTGACCGGCGTGATCCTGACCAAGATGGATGGTGACGCTCGCGGCGGCGCGGCGCTCTCCATACGCAATGTCACCGGCCAGCCCATCAAGTTCATCGGTATGGGCGAGAAGTACGACGCCCTTGAGCAGTTCCATCCCGATCGCATCGTGGGACGCATTCTGGGCATGGGCGACATCCTGTCGCTGATCGAGAAGGCCGAGTCGAAGCTCGACAAGAAAAAGTCGGAAGAGTTCGCTAAGAAAGCGCTCAGCCATGAAGGCTTCTCGCTGGAAGATTTCCGCGATCAGCTACGGCAGGTGAAGAAGCTGGGATCGATTTCGAGCATCATGAGCCATCTGCCGAAGATTGGGCCGCTGGCCAACATGCATCAGGCGGCCGACAAGGTGGATGAGAAAGAGCTGAACCGCGTGGAGGCGATCATCAACTCCATGACGCCGTATGAGCGCGAGCACCACGAGTTGATCAACGGCAGCCGGCGCAAGCGTATCGCACGTGGATCGGGCACCAACGTGCAGCAAGTTAATCAGTTGCTGAAGCAGTATGCGCAGATGCGCAAGATGTTCAAGAGCATGGGCAAACCCAGCTTCGCGCGACGCCTGGCGGGGATGAAGATGCCCGGGATGTGAAGAAGTTGTCGGTTGTCGGTCGGCGTTGTCGGTTGTCGGTGGTTCGAAGCTGTCAGCTCTCAGCCGTCAGCCGTCAGCTGTCGGTAGCGCCTCGAAAAAATGATTTGTCATCCTGAGCGCAGCGAAGGACCTGCTTTCTTTACGAGACGCAAGAATCTGGAGTGAAAGAACACCTTCCACGCTGTCAGCTGTCAGGTCTCAGCTCTCAGTGGGGCTTCGAAAAAATGATTTGTCATCCTGAGCGCAGCGAAGGACCTGCTTTCTTTACAAGACGCAAAAATCTGGAGTGAAGGAACACCTTCCATGCTGTCAGCTGTCAGGTCTCCGCTGTCAGTAGCGCTTCGAAAAAATGATTTGTCATCCTGAGCGCAGCGAAGGACCTGCTTTCTTTACAAGACGCAAGAATCTGGAGTGAAGGAACACCTCCCAAGTGGAGCGCGGTTTTGTCTGCTGCTTACGTATTCCGGTACTGTTCTTCGAACATTGTGTTTAAAACATTTCCAGTTCACCGCAATTGACACCAACTCGTTTTGACGCGGCTTTTTGTCGTGCGACCGCCATCTTGTGGGATTGTACGGACTGGCATATACTTTATGGATATGCCAACAAAAGTTACACAAAAGAGGCCTGCCGCGCCACGCACCGCTAAGATTTTCATGAACAACCGCAGTCAAGCCGTTCGTCTGCCCAAGGACTTTCAGTTTAAGGCGCGCGAGGTTTTCATCCGCAAAGATGGGAGCGATGTCATTCTGTCCCCCCGGCCGTTGGATTGGTCGTCGTACTTCGCGGAATCGCGGGGCGCCTCCGAGCATTTCATGGAAGGAGTCGAAGACTTGCCGGTACAGGAGCGAGAGCTTTAATGCTGCGCTACATGCTGGACACGGATACCTGTTCCTATATCATGAGGCGCTCAAGCGACCGACTCAACAAGCGGATTACAAAAACACCTCCCAGTGACGTCTGCATATCGGTAATCACTAAGGCGGAGCTGCTTTTCGGAGTAGAGGTTTCACCCCGGCGGCACTACGATGAGACGGAGCTAACAATTTTCCTCCGCTATATTGAGGTGATGGATTTTCCAGACGAAGCGGCTCCTCATTATGCGCAAATCCGAGCAGGGCTGAAATCTCGCGGCATGATGATCGGCGCGAATGATCTGTTCATCGCTGCCCATGCTCGCAGTCAAGGATTGATTCTGGTTACTAACAACACTCGCGAATTCGGCCGCGTTCCGCACCTGACCGTTGAAAACTGGACACGCACCTAACCCGCACCTTCCCGTCTATACAAGACCTGCCCAAACTCTTGTAAGCTAAAACCGTAGTGGAATCTCCTCCCCGTCTCATCGGCAATGTCGTTTTCGTCCTTCTCCTGGTCGTGACTGCGGCAGCGGGAGCGGCCTGCGGTCTGCTCCTCATTTATTCCAGCGACCTCCCGCAAATCACCGCGCTGGAGCAGTATCGGCCGAGCACCATCACGCAGCTTTACGACGATCAGGACCGCGTCATCGGACAGTTCGCGTTGCAGCGTCGCGTCATCGATAAATATGAGGACTTCCCCAAGGTGCTGCGCGACGCTCTCATCTCAACCGAGGACAAGGATTTCGAGCGGCACTGGGGCGTCGATCCCTGGCGCGTCGCCGGAGCAGCCTATCGCGACCTGACCTCCGACAGCCGGGCGCAGGGCGCATCGACGCTGACCATGCAGTTGGCGCGCAATCTCTTCCTTTCGCCCGACCGCAATTTCCGCCGCAAGATTCAAGAGGTCATGCTGTCGATCCAGATCGAGCGGCGATTCACCAAGCCGCAGATCTTCACCCTGTACGCCAACCAGATTTATCTCGGCCACGGCGTCTACGGATTCGAAGCGGGCGCGAACTACTACTTCAGCAAACGCGCCAAGGACCTGACGCTGGAAGAGGCCGCGGTGCTCGCGGGCCTGCCCAAGGCTCCTAACGCGTATTCGCCGATCAACAATCCGGAGCGGTCGCTGCGCCGGCGCAACCTGGTGATCAACGCCATGCTGGAGGATGGCAAGATCACCACCGAGGAAGCCGAGCGCGCGAAGAATTCTCCGCTGGTGGTGCATGTGCAGAGCGACAACAACAATATCGCTCCGTATTTCGTGGAGGAGATTCGGCAGTACCTGGAGAAGAAGTACGGCACCGACGAGGTACATGAAGGCGGATTGCGGGTGTACACGTCGCTGAACCTGGAGATGCAGCGCGCCGCGCAACAAGCCGTATACGACGGGCTGGCGGCCTATGAGCGGCGGCATGGCTGGAAGGGCAATCTGCTGAACGTCGTCGCCAATGGCGAGACGCTGGCGAGTTATCGGCACGTGGACTGGGACAGCGAGATTCGTCCCGGCAGCTACGTGCATGCGCTGGTGACCGAGGTCGCGCCGCAGTACGCGATGGTGAAGTTCGCCGGATACCAGGCACAGCTTGGGCCAGCCGAGATCAAGTGGACGCGTTATCCTCTCGCCGAGGGATTTCTTAACGCGCGGCGATATCGTCCTGGTGAAGGTCGATGAATTGAACGGGGCGCAGAGTCGCGTCTCGCTGGAGCAGGAATCGGGAGTACAGGGCGCGCTGCTGGCGCTCGACAATTCGACCGGCGACATCAAGGCCATGGTGGGCGGCCGCGACTTCGAGCAATCGAAGTTCAATCGCGCGACGCAGGCGATGCGGCAGGTCGGCTCGTCGTTCAAGCCGTATATCTATACCGCGGCGATCGATGAGGGCATGACGCCGGACGACACCGTGCTCGATGCGCCGGTGAGCTTCCCCAGCGGCCAGGGGATGTACACGCCGCATAACTACGATGGCAAATTTGAGGGCGTCATTACGTTTCGCCACGCGCTGGCGGAGTCGCGCAACATCCCTGCGCTGAAGGTGACGGAGCGGGTCGGCGGCATTCAAGCACCGTCATCGACTACGCGCGCAAGTTCGGCATCACCGCGCCGATGCCAGCCGTATCTGCCGATTGCGCTGGGCGCGGCAGACATCACGTCTGTTCGAGCAGACCGCTGCCTTCACCACGTTTCCTGACGACGGAGTGCGGGTGGTGCCGCGTTACATCCGCAAGGTCACCGATTACGACGGTCGCGTGCTGGAAGAAAACTATCCTGACGTAAAAGAGGTCGTCAGCCCGCGCACCGCACGAATCATGGTGAGCATGTTGCGCGAGGTGATTCAGCACGGAACCGGCTATCAGGCCAGCAAGCTGAATCATCCGCTGGGCGGCAAGACGGGCACGACCAACGACTTCACCGACGCCTGGTTCGTCGGCTTCTCGCCGTCGATCACCTGCGGCGTGTGGGTGGGCTTCGACGAGAAGAAGACGCTGGGCAACAAGGAAACCGGGGCGGCCAGGCCGCGCTGCCCATCTGGATGGACTTCATGCGGGTTGCGTTGCAGGGGCGCGAGTCGGAGGATTTCGCCGCGCCTCCGCCGACGACGCCCAGCGCGCTGGCACAAAAAGTGGATACCGCGCGAGCACGAGCCCGCCGATTCGGAGTCGCACTGATGCGCAAGATCGTTGACCTTCATGCTGCGGCTGATGATCCTGGTGATCGTCTTCCTGGTCTCGGCGCTGGTGGCCATGCGTTTCGCAATTCACGGCCGACAGGTCGCGGTTCCGAAGGTGGTCGGGATGGCGCCGATGCAGGCGCAGAAGCTGATGGAGTCGAAGGGGCTTCTGCTGGACGACTCCGACCGCTTCTATAGTGCGGACGTTCCCGAAGGACGCATCATGTCGCAGGTGCCTGCGGCGGGCGAGCAGGTGCGCAGCGGCTGGCGGGTGCGCGTAGCGGAGAGCATGGGGCCGCAGCGCGTGGTCATTCCCGAACTCGTGGGAGGCAGCGAGCGCGCCGCGGAGATCAACATCCGCCGCCGCGGATTGGAGATGGGGACGGTAGCGACCGCCGACGATCAGCGGAACTCCGGCTGACGAGATCGCGGCCCAGAGTCCTCCGGCGAATGCGACGAATGTTTCGTCGCCCAAGGTGAGTCTCCTGGTGGCTTCGCCCGAGGACCGAAAGTCGTTCGTTATGCCCGATCTGCGTGGGCGGGGCGAGGACGAGGTGATCAACGAGATCGTCGCGGCAGGGCTGAAGGTCGGGAAGATCTCCAGCCAGGCGAGTGTTGGCGGTTTGGGATACTCCAGCGACCGCCGGGTGACCAGGACGGTTCCGGCGGCGGGACAGCGGATCTACGACGGCCAGAGCGTCAATCTGGAGGTTACGCAATAGCCCATTCGACTCCCCCAACTTCGTTGGGCGTCGCCCAGGGCAGGCTCTTTCTCGGCCCCGCGAATCGGCACTTCTAGGTCTCTCCCTCAACCCGCCTAGATCCCAGCTTCGAATGACGCGGTCAGCCTAGCGAATCGGAGACAATTCCAGCCCAGTGCGGAAGCACTGGGTAGCGGCCCGTTCGCTAATCCCAAGCCCCTTCAGGGGCGCCACAATCGTGCGCGAATTGCCTATCAATACCCGCAGCCATCAGCATAGAACGAAACTCTTCCTCAAACGAATATCGGGCATGATGTTGCGCCTGATGCGAAATGTAATTCACCACTCGTCTGATCTGTGATGGGCTCACGCTGAACCCTCCGTAGCCGGATTGCCAAGCAAACAACGGCACCGACTCGCGAAGCCATCGGCTTGAGTTACATTTCAATGTGCGCACCGCATCGGCCAAAGCCAGTTCCGCAGGGAGATCGACAAGCGCATGGATGTGATTCTGTGTGCCACCGACCGCGTACACGCGCATGTGATGGTTTCGAGCGATTCCCGCGACATAGGCCCAACAGGTTTCGAGTGAGGATTTGGGAATGTAGTTTCGACGCTGCTTCGTGCTGAATACGATGTGGAACAGGGAGCGGCACAGACTATGCGACATGATGCAGGGTAGCGTCCAAACGTTAACCCATCCTGTGACCCATGTCACGGCAGATTGTGCCGCCCCTGAAGGGGCTCTGGGGTTCATTATGGCCACGCTTACCCAGCGCTTCCGCGCTGGGCTAGAATTGTCTCTGGGCTGGAATTGTCTCTACGTGCTTGGAATCGTTGCCCCCATTCTGCTGCCTCCGCGCGAGTCGCATCCCCGGCCGAGTATCTCGGAAGAAAGGCAGCTGTCCGTGACCAGGGGTGCGGGATTGGGGTGCCAAACGAGAGTTCCAGCAACCGTTAGGGTTTCCAGAGATGCGGTTTTCGCTGCTGGCAAGGCTGGTAGATGCGGTTTACAATCAGTGAACAGGCCGGAAAACCCAGGATTCCCGGCGTCATAGCTTTACCCAAATTAGGATGTTGATGAAACCTGTATTTCCCCTCGCCTTTGTACTGGCCGCCACGTCGGTCATTGCCCAGCAGCCCTCATCACAATCGCAGGCGCTTCCAGCGAACCAGCAGATTGCCAAGCAACAGGCTCCCCAGCCGCAACCGGTGGGCACGCAATCGCAGGAATCGGTGGTGGAAGAGATTGTTGCCCGGGTGAATAACAGCATCGTCACCCGCGCCGACCTGCGGCGCAGCAAAGATACCTGGCAGGAGGACGTCAACAAGGCCAAGGCCGATGGAGTTGAGCCTCCGAAAGAGCAGGACCTGTTGCGCGACTTGATCGATCAGCAACTGCTGCTGCAAAAGGCTACGGAGTTGGGAGTCTCGGCCGACACCGACGTGATCAAGCGGCTCGATCAGATCCGTCAGCAGATGCATGCTGATTCGATGGAAGACATGGAAAAGGCGGCGCAGGCACAGGGCGTCTCCTGGGAAGATTTCAAGCAGAACCTCAAGAACGGAATCATCACCCAGAAGGTCATCCAGCAGGAAGTTGGCGGCCACATCATCATCACGCAGCAGGAGATCCAGCAGTTCTACGAGCAGCATAAGGCGGAGATGGAACGGCCGGAGCAGGTACGTTTGAGCGAGATCCTGATCTCCACCCAGAAGGCTGCTCCGGTGAAGACCGAGAGCGGGCAGACTGCGCTGCCCGAGATGCCGGATGCGCAGCTGGTAGCCGAGGCCCAGAAGAAGGCCGACTCGATCTACGAGAAACTGCAAAAGGGCGCAAGTTTCGATGAGGTCGCGAAGGCCAACTCCGACGGTCCCACCTCGCAGGTAGGTGGCGACCTGGAATACTTCAAACGGGGAACCCTGTCGAAGGATCTGGAGGACAAAGTATTCGCTCTGAAGGCTGGCGAGTACACGCCACCCATTCGTACGAACCAGGGCTGGGTGATCCTGAAGGTGACGGAGCACCAGTCGGCGGGCATTCCGGCTGAAAAAGATGTCGAGTTGCAGATCCAGGAGCGGCTGTACATGCAGGCCATGCAACCGGCGCTGCGTGACTATCTCACCAAACTGCGCGAAGACGCCTACATTGATATCAAGCCGGGCTACGTCGACACCGGCGCCAGCCCCAACGAGACCAAGCCGATTTACACCACGGCCGAAGCGAGCGCCAGCGCCAAGCCTGCCAAGAAGAAAAAGAAGCTGGGACTGTTCTAAAAGAGCTTCCGAATGGTTAGGCGGCGCGCACAAAGCGCGCCGTTTTCTAATTGAGGACCAGGTAGCCACGGCTTGGGTTGGCACAAGCTGACTAGAAGACGGTTGCGAATCCTTCAATTTGACAGGCGTGCCAATCTCTATCCATATGGCACATCAGTGCCAAACTAAATAGATAGTCGTTGTCAGAGTAGACCTTCCGATTGCTTGACCCTGCGCGGGCTCATGCGCCACCGCTGATTCGCAAGTATCTGAAAACGTTTAATGTGTTTATATACCATTCAAATTCACTTGCTTTGGTGCCTGGAGTGCTGCAAAATCAGCAGCACTCCCCGGGCCGACGCGGAAGTCTCTAACGTGGGGGTTGACGCCTTCCAGTAAGACCGGATGCCCTCGATGTTAGTCCGACGTAAGTCAGCAAGACCAATTAGCCATGGGTGCAGAATGACGGAGGTTCCATGAAGCGCCTTGTTGCCACTTTGCTGCTGGTAGTGTCCAGTATGGTTTTTCCAATCAACCAGGCATTCGCCCAGAAGACTGTGAAGCGAATCGCCGTCTATGACTTCGACGACAAGCTGGTGCAGGGAGAAATTCAAAAAACCTATGGCGAGAAGAAGAACATAGGAGCCCTGGTTGCGAGTTGGGTAAGCCAAGCCTTAGTGCAAAATCCCAATTTCGAAGTGATCGATCGCACAAAGATCGAACAGATCATGAAGGAGCAGAACCAACAGTTCAGTGATCGCTTCGATCCCAGCGATGCTCCGAAGATTGGAAAGCTATTGAACGTCGATGCCATTGTGACCGGCAGCGTGCAGCAAATGCACAGCAGCGCAAGGGCCGTGAATCTCTCGTTTATTCCGGGGATGTCGAAGGCCGGTATGGCCTCGCAAACTTCGCTTCACGCCGACGCGACGGTAGCTATTCAGGTCGTGAGTACAGAAACAGCCAAGATTTTCTGGGCAGACAAGAGTAATGCCAAGAAAGACCAAAACGTTGATTCGGGTACGGTGCAGTCCAGTCCGGTGGCTCCGGTGATGGATGCCGCGCTGGAGCTGGCCGTCGGAAAGATCACCGGCGGACTCGTAGAAAAGAGCGAGCTACTGCCGGCACGGCAGATGTCATCGGCGCAGACAGCGGAATTGACGAAGCCGCAAAGTCCTACGGGCTCTGATGGGGCGCCGAAGCCAGCCACCAGTACAACAACTGCTTCCGCCAAAGTTATGACGATTGGCCGGGTGGAAGGCAAGGAAGTGTACATCAGGGCCGGCAAGAACGCTGGCCTGAAGGTTGGAGAACTGGTCGAGGTTCGGCGGGTATCGGGAACCATGGACGACGGCAAGGGGGGAAAGATTTCCATCGAGAAGACGGTCGAGATCGAAGTGATCACCGAGGTGGACGACGACTATTCCGTCGCCGAGCCGCAGAAAGGTACGCAGTCGCAAGCGCACGAAAACGACAGCGTAAGGCCCACATCCAACACGACCGATAAGCCGACATCCTCCACGGCCGAGGTCCGCAATGGCCACTGATGGGCAAGCGGTGAAGTCCGCCGAGGTTCGAGGCAGCGCTTCGGGCCCCGTGTTCCTGAGCTACAGCCGCAAAGACCGGGAGTTTGTTGATCGACTAGCCCGCGACTTGAAGACTGCCGGGACTGACGTGTGGATGGATCAATCCGGCATTCAAGCCGGCCGGGCGTGGGATGATGCCGTCCAAGGCGCGCTGGACAGCGCATCGCGGGTAATTGTCATTCTCTCCGAGCATTCGGTCGCTTCGCCTAACGTGCTGGACGAGGTGGCATCCGCCCTGGATAGCGGAAAGACTGTGCTCCCGGTGCTTTATCGAAACTGCACCATGCCTCTGCGGCTGCGACGCCTGCAGTACATCGACTTTCAGCAAGACTACGCAAATGGCCTGGAGATGCTCAAAAGCGCGTTAGATGGCGCGAGCGCGAGTGGGTCCCTCCCCTTGCGAGAGTTTCGCCCGGGCACTTCTTCCGATCGCAGGGATTCGCGCAAGCCACTGATCGCAGGCGCCTCGATTGGGGCAGTGGTTCTGCTGGTGGTTGGGCTTTGGCTGTGGATGCCGTCCACCCAGACAAAATTCAGGGCTACCGGCGAGCGAACTCCCCCGATAGCAAGATACCTGGGCACAGGGCACCGATAAGCAGCAAGGTGATTCTGGCGCTGAGCAGCAGAGAAGGCGATCAAACTACGCCAGAGCAGCGTCCGACGGAGGGAATTAGGAAAGCGAAAGCCGACCGGGGGACCGGCCAATGGTGAAGCGCCGCGTTCCGCGGAGGTGTCGATAACGATCAGGGGAAGGTTGGTGGAGGAAATTCCCCCGGAACGGATGACGGTCCCCAGTCGCCAAGCCGGACCCGGCCATCGCAGCCGAATTAACCAAACTGCAAGTAGAGCTGGATCAGACCAAGGGCGAAGCGCAAGCCGCTACTGAGTTCTGGACGAACATGAGCAACCAGCTCAAAGCACAGGGTCTTCCGCTTCGGTCGGATATCAAAGCGGAAATGTTGTCGATGAACCAGAGCCTCGCAAGTTCGAGCAAGTTCCTAGACGCCGGCAATGTGACAGGCGCTCAAATGAGCCTCAAGAACGCCAACGACCAGTTGGAGAAGCTGAAGGCCGCGGAGAATCGCTAATCTCAGGCCGCGAGCAGCGGTCTCTCGCGCAAAGAAATGGCCCGACGGGAGAATCCGCCGGGCCGAATTATTTACGCCGAAGTTTTACAGCTTAGCCAGCGTCGACTGAGCCTGCTTGGCGTCATCGCCCTGCAGCTTCAGGTCGAGCGCCTTCTGTAGCTCAGCTTTGGCACGGCCATTGTCGCCGGCGGCGCTCAACGCCATACCGAGGTGATAGCGGTATTGCGCGCTCTGCGGAGCCTTCTTGACGGCTTCGTCGAGCAGGCCAATGGCGATGCTGTAGTTGCCCTTCTTGTACTGCACCCAGGCCAAAGTGTCGCTGACCGCCGGTACGTCCGGCATGGTCTGCTTGGCCATCTGGGCCAGGTTCAGCGCGACGTCCAGGTTCTCGCCCTGCAGGGCATAGACCCAAGCCAGATCGTTGGCCGCCAGCGGATCGTTGGGATTGATCTGGTTGGCCTTCTCGAAGTAGGTGCGCGCCGATTTCAAATCGGTCTTGGCAAGGTAGATTTCACCCAGCGCCAGGTTGACTCCCGCAGAATTCGGATCGACGCTGAGCGCCTTCTGCAGAGTCGCGATGGCCTGGTCGGGTTTGCTCTGTGCCAGATAAATGCGGGAGAGCTGCAGGTACGGCGGCATGAATTTGGGTTCGATGTCGATGCACTTCTGGAACTCGACCGCGGCTCCATCCATATTCTTGCTGTTGGCCAGCGCGGTAGCGTAAATGAAGTGCGGTTGCACCCGGGTCGAATTCGCGGCCGCGTACTGCTTGGCGAAGTCGAGGCCCTTGGGCTGCTGGTTGGTTGCGAACAGCAAAGCGACGTAGTCGGTGGCGGCGGCGTCGTATTGGGGCTGCAGACGCAACGCCGTCTGGAATTCGCGTTCCGCCTCAGGGTACTTCTTTTGTCCGGCGTAGGAGAACGCCATGTTCAAGTGCACGGCGGCATTGTTGGGCGCCATCTGATTGGCCAGCGCCAGCTCTTCATCGGCCGCCTTATAGTCCCGCAATCCCAACTGGACGGTGGCCATGGTGAGGTGGGCCTGCGGACTCTTGGGAGACAGCTTCAGCAAGCGATTGCCATAGTCCTTGGCGTTCTCGTAGTCGCGCGCGTCGCGGTAGATTTCGGTCAGCGACTCCAGGTAAAGGGTGTTGTCGGGCTCGCGCTTGACCGCTTCCTGAATCTCGCTCTTGGCGCCCGCAACATTGCCCGACTGGCGGTAGGCCTGGGCCAGATAGTAGTGGGCGCGAGCGTTCTCCGGCGCGTCCTTCAAAACTCCCTGCAGAACGCTGATGGAATCCTGCAACTTGCCGTCAACGCCATCCAGGCGGGCCTTCACGATGCGCGCAGCCACATCGTTAGGATGCTCTTTCAGAACTTCTTCATTCAGCTTTCGGGCATCATCGACATGGCCGGTGATCAGTTGAATCTCGACCATGGAGGTCTTCAGCTTGTCGTTCTTGGGATCAACCGAGAGGCCGCGGTTGTATTCCTGAATGGCGGCTTCGGGATTGCGTGCCATCAAATAGAAACTGGCAATATCCCCGGCCAGGTCACCCGAGCTGGGCTTGGTGTTGCGCAGATTCTGAAGCACCGTCTCGGCGTCGTTTTTCCGTCCCAACCCGATGTACAGCGAGGCCAGCCGGAGATAATTGGCCGGCTCATCAGGATTGGCTTTGATGCCATCCTGCAGAACTTCAATAGACTTGTCGGGCTGGCCGCGGAAGGCATAGAAGCGCGCCAGGTTCGCATAGGCGTCAAGGTTCTTGGGATCAACACTGACGGACTTGCGGAAGTCAGCCTCGGCCTCCGGCAACTGGTTGAGGGCGGCGTAAGCCAGTCCGCGGTTCAGGTAGGCGCTCGAATCGCTCGGTTTCACCGCTATGGCTTTGGTGTAGGAAGCGATCGCTTCCGAGTACTGCTTTTGCGAGAGCTGCACCGCTCCCATCAGACGATAACCATCGGCGTTGTTGGGATCACCTTCGATGATCGCCTTGGCCTGCTCTTCCGCCTCGGGGTACTTGGCGCCTGCCAGATAGAATTCACCGAGCGCGACGCGCGCTTTCAGGTTATTGGGATCCAGTTCCACCGCCTGATTCATCTCGCGGTAGCCTTCGCCCCAGTGCTCCAGCTTGATCGCGGCATTTCCCAGCTGGTAGTGCGCCTCAGCAAACTTGGGATCGACCTGGAGGGCCTTCTTGAACTGAATGGAAGCGGCTTCGTATTGCTTGCTGTCCATGAACTTCATGCCGCTGGCGAGATACTTCTGCTTAGCCTTTTCGGGATTGCGTCTGCAACCGGCGAAAGTCAGGGCCGTGAGGATCAATAGGAAGAAGACGATGTAGCGGTTCCGCATAACTCTCCTAGGATTACCGGGGGATGATCGTTTCCACGTCCATTGCGACCTGCTTGGCGAAGGTATCGGCGCGCTGTTCCGCTTCCTTCTCGTCACCGTCGACGACGGGCGCGGTAATACGAATCAGCGCGGCGTCCGTACGATTCAGACGCAGGGCATCCATGGCCAAATAAAACTTGCCCAAGTACTCATTGGCAACCACCCGGCCGTGCGACTGATACCAGTAGAGCACAACCTGTTCTTCCAAGCCCTTGCGAACGATGTACTTGTTCACCGGAACGTGGCGCCCGTCCGCCAGGTCCAGGGTGGTGACGGTGTTCACTGTGGGGTTCCAACCGGCCGCCGGAAGACAGTTCTTCGGGGAATGGATGGTCGCGCCTCCACGCTGGGTCTGGAAGTAGGCGATGTACAGACCGGTCTCCCCTTGGCCCGGCGAGTAGTACATCCGCATCAGATAGTCCGAAGGCTTAAGGACTTCCAAGGTGTCCTTGTCCATGGGAACGTCGGCAATCTGGTTGAAGGTCAGAACCTGCTTGGGAAATTCCTTCAACGATTTTGCCATCGGCGTGGCCTCTCCATGGGACAGCATGCCCATTCCAGCGGTGGCAGCACCGAGCACGGCAATCATCAACCAAAAACGCGTACTGGACTTCAAGCAACAACCTCCTTGGGCGGTTTGGCCGGAGGATCCGGCGGAATCCAGCCCAATTTCTTACGTATCGCAACGGTTAGGCTATGGAGACTGAGGAACAGGATGGTGGCAACCACGAAGATGACCCATCCGGAAAATTCGTGCATAAAGCCTTCGGCGGCTTGCGGGCCGATGTAGTGGGCCATCAGCGCCGTAATCATGACGCGCGTCCCATTGCTGATAATGGCCAGCGGGATCATGGCCAGGAACATAAACCAGCGCACGGTATTGCTTTTTTCCGCCAGGTAGCCGTAGCCGGCGGCCAGCGCCAGCAGGGAAATCAACGAGCGTATGCCGCTACAGGCTTCCACCACTTCCAGCTTCAAGCCCGGCATGACCAGAACATTTCCCTCGCGCATGATGGGAAATATGTTCAAGATCTCGAGCACGCGCGTCGCGAACCCGGAGGCGACGAATTGCAGCGGAAAGACGATTTCGTTATAGAACAATCGCGGCAGCGGGATGCAGAACAACAGGAAGGCAATGGGGAAGGCAATTGCCCTTAGCGTCGGCCCTCCGCGGAAATACACGATCAGGCCGCAAATAACGCCGATGATCGAGCCTCGCGCCAGTGAAAGCTCGGCTCCCAGGCTACCCAACACCAGCACAGCCAGCGATCCGAGAACGATGACCAGTCCCCACAATACCGAAGGTTGACGGGGAATCTTGGCCAACTCGTCGCGCTTCCGCCAAATCAGGTAGAGGGAAACGAAAGGTACGAGAATCCCGTGCGAATAGTCTGGGTCGTCTAACCACTGGACAACCAGCTTGTACAGAATCGGCGCGTACAACGTGGCGACGACAGCGATCAGCAGGTATCCCTGCCAGCCAATCGCTTTAAGGGCGTCAGAAAAGGATATTTCCGATGGAGGAGGAGCCTCCCCCATAAGGACGGAGTTGCCTACCGACGCGCTCACAGACGAACCAGTAGGCTTGGTGCCAGCTAGCGCCACAATGTTATCGCTCCATTTCGGGTTGCTTGCTTCGACTGGCCGAGTGCGGACACCGGCCCTCCGAGTGTCTGTTTAGCGTACACCAGAACGCCGCCAAAAGTCAGTAGGCGGAAGCGCCGAAGCTTGCCGCAAATATCCATTATGGGCGCACCCGAAACGGTCACCGGCTGCCTGCCATCGCAGGGTGCAGTTGACACCCGCAAGAAGCCAGCCTGCTTCCGCTCAAAGCTTAAGGCAAAGCCAACTCTTGCGTCCATTCCCCGCAGGCGCCGAACCTAGAGACGCACAATTTTGGGCGATTTCATACCCTGCAACGCATTACGCGTGTCAACTACCAGGTTGGACGATTCAACTAGCTGGCGGTAATCAAACTTAGAGTGGTCGGTGATGATTACCACGCAATCGGCAGCCGAGGCGGCGGGGATCAGGTCTTGCGACTTCAGTACCAGGCTATCGAATTTCAGTTGCGGAACATAAGGGTCGGTATAGGTGACCTTGGCTCCAAGCTTGCGCAACAGCAGAAGCACGTCGAGTGCGGGGCTCTCCCGCATATCGTCGATGTTGCGCTTGTAGGCCACACCCGCAATGTGTACGTGCGACCCTTTGACCGCCTTGCCGTTGTCATTCAGCGCATTCTGTATCTTGTCGACCACGAAATGCGGCATGTTGCCGTTGATGTAGCCTGCCAACTCGATAAAGCGGGCCTCGATGCCCGACTGCTTGGTCTTCCACGAGAGATAGAACGGGTCGATGGGGATGCAGTGGCCGCCCAGCCCCGGGCCGGGATAGAAGGGCATGAAACCGAAAGGCTTGGTGGCGGCAGCGTCAATCACTTCCCAGACATTGATACCCATGCCGTCACACATGATGGCCATCTCGTTTACCAGGCCGATGTTGATCATGCGGAAGGTGTTCTCCAGCAGCTTCACCATCTCGGCGACCCGGGTATTGCTGACCGGAATCACGGTGTCGAGGGCTTGCGCGAAAAACAGCCGGCCCATTTCGGTGCAGGCGGGCGTAACTCCCCCGACCACCTTCGGTGTGTTCGAAGTCTGATAAGTAGGGTTACCCGGATCCACGCGCTCGGGCGAGAAGCAGAGAAAGAAATCTTCGCCAACCTTCAGTCCTAATTTTTCGAAAGTGGGCAACAGAAGCTCGTCGGTGGTTCCGGGATAGGTTGTCGATTCCAGAATCACCAGCAGCCCGGGATGAAAGTGCTTGGCAATTTCTTCCACGGCCGACACGATGTAGCTCATGTCCGGATCTTTTGTTTTGCGCAGCGGCGTGGGCACACAAATGTTAATGGTGTCGAGTTCGCCCACCACCGAAAAGTCGGTGGTTGCGCTGAAGGTCTTCGCATTGACGAACTTTGCGACCTCCGAATCGGGTACGTCCTGCACATGAGACTTGCCACGGTTCAGCCCGTCGACCTTATCCTGCAGAAGGTCGATGCCGGTAACGGGAAACCCCGCCTTGGCGAATTCAACCGCCAACGGCAGACCGACATACCCCAGTCCAACAATGCCGACTCGGGCGGTCCTGGTCTCAATCTTGTTCTTCAGTTGCGCAAAAACTCCGGTGCTCTGCACAGCGGTAGGCATGGATAACTCCGGCTTTAAGAGATTTTCCGCGCTCATGGGTACGCGCGCTTGCGGTATTCTTGTGAAGGTGCAGGACTCGTACGTCACACATTCTATAACGAGTATTAGCAATTGCGGCGCCATTCACCAGCGCGGCTAGCTATTTGAAGAAACAGGAGATGCGCCTGACGGCTGCGGCCGGCGCGACGCCGAGGCTATGAAATACGCTTCCCCCCAGTGGCTGTTTTTGTTCCTATCGGGTGCCCCGCCCCAGCGTCTATCTCTCATGTCCTTCTCAGGAACCGGCTTATGTGTGGAATAGCCGGCGCGGTGGCGCCCGGCCGGCCGGAGTACGCCCAGGACATTGTGCGCAGCATGACCTGCGCTTTGGCACGCCGCGGCCCTGACGCCGAGGGTTTTGCCGGCTGGCCGAACGCAACCCTCGGGCATCGGCGGCTGTCGATCCTCGATCTGAGCTCCGCCGGCAATCAGCCCATGATCTCCGACGACCGTCAGATCGGCATGGTCTTCAACGGCTGCGTCTACAACTTCCGCGAGATACGGGCTGAGTTGGAAGCGCTAGGCCATCATTTCCGCTCCCACACCGATACCGAGGTGATTCTGCGTGGCTATCAGCAGTGGGGTATTGACCGCCTGGTGCCAAAGTTGCGCGGCATGTTTGCCCTGGCCTTTTGGGATAACCCTGAACAAAAGCTGACCATGGTGCGCGACCGCCTGGGGGTCAAGCCGCTGGTCTACTGCCAGCAGAATGGCGGCATCGCGTTTGCTTCAACGATTGATGCGTTGCGCTCCGTCGGACTGGGCGGCGACATCGCCCCGGTGGCCGTGCTCGACTTGCTGGAGTTCGGCTTTGTTACCGACAAGCGCAGCATCTTTCAGGGCATTTCCAAACTGCCACCGGCCACCATCGCCGAATGGAAGGACGGCCAAATCGAGCAGCGTCAGTATTGGTCAGTTCCCTCGCCCGATCCGTGGGCAAGTGTCAGCTTCGACGAGGCGGTGGAAGAAACCGAGCGCTTGCTGCTCGAATCCGTGCAATTGCGCCTGATCGCGGACGTGCCTATCGGTGTGCTGCTCAGCGGCGGCATCGATTCCAGCCTGGTGTGCTGGGCCCTGCAAAAACTCAATGCCAACGTGAAGGCTTTCACGGTACGGGCGCCGGACGATGCCAGCGACGAAAGCGCCGATGCGGCTGCGACTGCCAGGCTGCTGGGAATTGAGCACGAAATCGTCGAGATGCCGCGGGCTGAGTTCTCACTCGAGCAGTTGACCGATGCTTACAGCGAGCCGTTCCCCTGCTCCTCGGCGCAGGGAATGCTTTGGGTTTGCAGCGCAGTGAAGAAGAACGCGACCGTTCTTTTGACCGGCGATGGCGGCGACGATGTCTATCTCGGCTATCCCTTTTTCAACTACGCGGTGGCATGCCAGCGCGTGGCGCAGGCCATTCCTCAGTCGCTGGCTCCCCTGGTTCGCGGGTTCGCTAACTTGCTTCCGGACTCCGGCGGCGCAAAACGCCTGCGCAGTGCCCTGAGCTATGCGACCGGCGGAATCGGCTCGTGGCGCCAACGACACGATGGCCTTCCCTATCTTGCCTCGCGCGGCATTCTGGGCGAAAAACTCGCGGGCCTGAACTACGACTGGCGCGCGACACCTCCGTCGGCGGCATCGGCACGACGCCTGTTTCGCGACGTCTTCGAATCGCACCTCCAACTGCACTTCACCAGCGAGTTCATGCCCAAGGTTGATGGCGCGACCATGCACTACGCCATCGAAGCGCGCGCGCCTTTCCTCGATCAGAAGATGTGGGAGTTTGCCGCAACCCTCTCTCCTGACGTTCGCCTGCAAGGCGGCGTGCTGAAGGCCGTGCTGCGCAAGCTTGCGGGCAAGCACCTGAACCGCGAAACCGCGCACCGGCCGAAGCAAGGCTTTGTCGTACCGGTTGAGCGCTGGCTCGCCACCCGCTGGAGCGCCATGCTCGATCGCCTCGAAGGCGGCACACTGCTGGAGCGCGAAGGATGGATCGCCCCGGGAAGTCTCGCCGCGCCGATTCAAGAAGCCAAGCGCAGGGGCGAAGTTCCTCTGCAAATCTGGCGCCTGCTGGTGCTGGAAAGCTGGCTGGAGAAGCAGCGGCAGCCAGCGCCTACCCCTTCGGTTAAGCTTGCATCCGTGGAATCCTAACAGCGCCCAGTTTGTCACAGCCCTTTATTTGTCATCACGCTCCCTTTGTCATCACGAGCGAATTAGCCCTCCGCTCAACGAAATCTTTGGTCACCGGGTCATGTACAATCAGCGTCGCTCCCCCGAGTACATGGCAGTATCGGCGGCCCTGAACGGAACGCCTATCTCAGTAGTTTCGCAAGGAGAAAAATCAATGAGGAAGTTCCTGGTGTGTCTCGCAGTTGTGTTGTCAGCGTTGTGCGCTCAAGCGCAGATGGGCGACAGCGTGGAGAAGCAGATCATTTCGATGGAGCAGAAGTGGGCCCAGGCCCAGAAAGCAAGCGATGCGGACGCGATTGCTCCCATGCTGGACAACAAGTTTGTCATCATGTTCGCCGATGGCCGCCTTATGAACAAGGCCCAAACCTTGGACGATACCAAGAAAAGCAAAATGGATAGCGTCGAGGCGAGCGATATGAAGGTGACCAACTATGAAAACACCGCCGTCGTCACTGGCATATGGAAAGGCAAAGGTATCGACGGGAGTGGCAAACCGGAGGATGATCGCGAACGGTTTATCGACACCTGGCACAAGTCAGGCAGCGGCACGTGGCAGTGCGTTGCTTCAGGAAACACAAAGATGCAGTAAGAGTGGCGTGGGCGATTGAAACAACCAGGGCGGAGCTTAAAAGCTCCGCCCTGCTAGCATGTACGCCTGTTGCGACAGTTAGCGCTGTCCCTTTTCGGCCGCCACCTGCAGCCGCACATCGGCACGCTGCAATGCGGCCAGCGCGGCATCGTAATCGGTGTCGGGCTTGGGATGCTCCAGCTGCTCCTCGGCCTTCCGCTTCGCTTCTTGTGCGCGCGCAACATCGATCTCTTGCGGGCGTTCTGCCGTCTGCGCCAGGATCGTCACCTTGTCAGGCAGCACTTCGGCAAATCCCCAGCTCACGGCGAGATGGACCACCGTGCCACCCTTCTTGTAGCTCAGGTCTCCCGGCGCGAGCTCGGTGATCAGCGGAGCGTGCTGCGGCAGCGCTTCCAGATACCCGGACTTGCCGGGTATCTCGACCTCGTCCACCTGCTCGTTCACCAGCAGCCGGTCGGGGGTAACAATCTCGAGTTGTATGGTGTCGGCCATTTCTAATATCTGTTTCGGGGCTAAAGCCCCCGCTCATCTGGCGCTGCTATGGTGCAGCTGAAGCGGCGCCCCTTCCTAGTGCTGCTACGGCGCAGCTGAAGCCGCGCCTCTTCGGATTACGCCGTGGCCTTCATCTTCTCGGCCGCTTCCATGACCTCCTCGATACCGCCTTTGAGGAAGAACGCCTGCTCGGGAACGTCGTCGTACTTGCCGTCGATGATCTCCTGGAAGCCGCGAATCGTGTCGGCGACCTTCACATATTTGCCGGGGATGCCGGTGAACTGCTCGGCCACGTGGAAGGGCTGCGAGAAGAAGCGCTGGATCTTGCGCGCGCGGGAGACGGTGAGCTTCTGTTCTTCGCTGAGCTCGTCAATTCCGAGAATCGCGATGATGTCCTGCAGGTCCTTGTAGCCCTGCAATATCTTCTTCACCGCCTGCGCCACGTTGTAATGCTCTTCGCCGACGACTCGTGGATCGAGAATGCGCGAGGTCGACGCCAGCGGATCGACGGCGGGATAAATGCCCAGCTCGGCGATCTGGCGCGAAAGCACCGTGGTCGCGTCGAGGTGAGCGAAGGTCGTCGCCGGAGCAGGATCGGTCAAGTCGTCGGCAGGCACGTACACCGCCTGCACCGAGGTGACGGAGCCCTTCTTGGTCGAGGTGATGCGCTCCTGCAGCTCGCCCATTTCGCTGGCCAGGTTGGGCTGATATCCCACAGCCGAGGGCATGCGGCCCAGCAGCGTGGACACTTCCGAACCGGCCTGCGTGAAGCGGAAGATGTTGTCGATGAACAGCAGCGTGTCGGAACCTTCTTCGTCGCGGAAGTACTCGGCGACGGTCAGTCCGGTCAGGGCCACGCGCAGACGCGCTCCGGGCGGCTCGGTCATCTGGCCGTAGATAAGCGCGGCCTTCGACTTCTCCGGCTCCTTGATGTTGACCACGCCGGACTCCTGCATTTCGAGCCAGAGGTCGTTGCCTTCACGAGTGCGCTCGCCCACGCCGGCGAACACGGAGAATCCGCCGTGTTGCAGCGCGACGTTGTTGATGAGCTCCATGATGACCACGGTCTTGCCCACACCCGCACCGCCGAAGAGGCCGATCTTGCCGCCCTTCAAAAACGGCTGGATGAGATCGATGACCTTCACGCCGGTCTCGAACATCTCCATCGAGGTGGACTGCTCGTCGAAGGCCGGCGCCGCGCGATGAATGGGCAGCCGCTTCTGAGCGTTGACCGGCCCGAGCTTGTCCACCGGCTCGCCGATGACGTTGAGCACGCGGCCCAGCGTGGCCCTGCCGACGGGAACGGTGATGGGGCCGCCGAGATCGAAGGCCTTCATGCCGCGCACCATGCCCTCGGTGGGCTCCATGGCGACGCAGCGTACGCGACCTTCGCCGAGCTGCTGCTCGACTTCCAGGATCACGTTGAGTGGCGTCGGGATGTTGAAGCCTTCGCTGGTGACGCGCAGCGCCGAATAGATCGGCGGCAAATGACCTTCTGTGAACTGCACGTCCACCGCGGGACCTGCGATTTGAATAACGTGTCCGATATTTTCTGCCATAAGAACCTAGCTCTCAGCTGTCAGCTCTCAGCCGTCAGCTTGAATAAAGCTCTCAGCTGCCAGCCCTCAGCCGTCAGCTTAAGAATGCCTGATAACGCGGTCACAGCGATCAAACATCGATCTAGCCGATGCACTTCATCCCCCAGCATTAGCTGAAAGCTGATAGCTGACGGCTGACAGCTTCCCTACAACGCTGCTGCGCCGCTGACGATCTCGATAATTTCTTTGGTGATGGCCGCCTGGCGCACGCGATTGAGCGTCAGCGTCAGGGAGTCGATCACATCGTTTGCATTGTTGGTCGCCGAATCCATCGCCGTCATGCGAGCGGCGTGTTCCGCCGCAGCCGACTCCAGCGTCGCCTGGAAAATTTCGATCGCCACATAGCGCGGGAGAATCGCCGCGAACAATTCGTGCGGCGGCTGCTCATAGATGTAGTCCACCGGCTGCGTGCCAAACTTCACGGCTTCTTTATCGCGCTCGGTCGGCTCCGGCTCTTTCAGGCTGATGCCGGCACTGCGAGCGGCTTCGCCCATGCGCTCGCGTTCAGCCTGGGTTGGCTCCTCAGCCGCGGTGACTTCACGCCGCCCAATCTCCTGCACCGGCAGAAGTCGCTGCACAATCACGCGCTGTGAGATGACCGACTTGAACTCGTTGAACAGCAGGTATACCGAGTCGATCTGCTCGCGCGTGTAGCGCTTGACCACTGCTTCGGCCATCTCGCCGACGGCTTCAAACTCCAACTTGCCCAGCAGCGTCGAGTATTCGTCAATGACCTGGATCTTCCCTGCCCGCGTGGGGCTGTCGGGTTGCAGCGTGGGATAGCGGCGACGCATGAAATCGCGTCCCTTGCGCCCCACCACCAGAATGTCGATGTTCTTGTCGGCCTTGGCCTGCAAGAATTTCGTCGCAGCCTTCAGCACGTTGGAGTTGAACGCTCCGGCCAGTCCGCGATCGCCGGTGACCAGAATCAGCAGAATGTTGTTCTCGGTCCGCTGTTCCAGCAGCGGATGCTTGCACTCGCCGGTCTCCTGATCGACCAACTCGGAGCGGCTGATGAGCGACTCCAGCAGGTTGATCAGCATCTGGCCCATGGGCCGCGAAGCCAGAGCGCGCTCCTGCGCCCGCCGCAGACGCGCCGCCGAGACCATCTTCATGGCCTTGGTAATCTGCCGCGTGTTCTTCACGCTGCGAATACGCCGCCGGAGATCGAGTACGTTCGCCATCGTTGCTAACCCACGTTCCTAGTCGCCGGTCCTCAGCTTTGAAGGGACGCCCTTCGACTTCGCTCAGGGCCAGGCCCTATCAGCTGTGCCGTACGACCCGCCTTTAGGCACCCTTCTCAACTCTGTCGTCCCTATGGGACTCAACTCGCTTTCGGGCGCCCACCCAGTGCTGAAGCGCTGGGCTAAGCTCTGCTGCGCCTACGGCGCGACCGCTATCGCTTACGCCGTTGCCTTTGCCGCCGCCTGATGCTCGCTGACGAACTGGTCCTTGTACTGCTTGATCACATCCGTCATCGACTTGCGCAACTCGTCATCCAGCGTCTTCTTCTCCTCGATCGTGCTCAACACGCCGGGATTGCTCAGGTCAACAAATTCGTACAGACCCTTTTCGAACTCACGAAGCTGATCGACCGGCATGTCGTCGAGCAGGCCCTGGGTTCCGGCGTAGATGATGAGAATCTGCTTGGAGAACGGCAGCGGCGCGTACTGGCCCTGCTTCAGAATTTCGGTCAGACGCTGGCCGCGAGCAAGCTGCGCCTGTGTGGCCTTGTCGAGGTCGCTGCCGAACTGCGAGAACGCCGCCAACTCGCGATATTGCGCGAGGTCAAGTCGCAGGGTTCCGGCAACCTGCCGCATGGCTTTGATCTGTGCATTGCCACCGACGCGGCTTACGGACAAACCTACGTTCACCGCCGGACGCACGCCTGAGTTGAACAAATCGGTTTCGAGATAAATCTGGCCGTCGGTAATCGAGATGACGTTGGTCGGAATGTACGCCGATACGTCGCCGGCCTGGGTCTCAATAATCGGCAACGCGGTGAGCGATCCGCCGCCCTTCTCGTTGCTCAGTTTGGAGGCGCGCTCCAGCAGACGGGAGTGGAGATAGAAAACGTCGCCGGGATAAGCTTCGCGTCCCGGAGGACGGCGCAGCAGCAGCGAGATTTCGCGATAGGCCACGGCGTGCTTGGAAAGATCGTCATAGATGCAGAGCGCGTGCCGCTTGCTGTCGCGGAAATACTCGCCCATGGCACAGGCCGCGTAAGGGGAGATGTACTGCATCGGCGCCGGGTCGGAGGCTGACGCCGAGACGACGATGGTGTATTCCATCGCGCCGAAGTCTTCCAGCGTCTTCACCACTTGCGCAACCGAGGAACGCTTCTGGCCGATGGCACAGTAGATACAGATCAGGTCGCGGCCCTTGCTATTGATGATGGTGTCGAGCGCGACCGCGGTCTTACCGGTCTGGCGGTCGCCGATGATGAGTTCGCGCTGGCCGCGACCGATAGGAATCATGGCGTCGATGGCCTTCAGTCCGGTCGCCATCGGCTCTTTCACCGGCTGGCGGTCGATAACGCCGGGAGCCAGCCGCTCAACCGCGTAGAACTCCTCGGTGTTGATCGGTCCCTTGTCATCGATGGGCAGGCCGAGTCCGTTGACCACACGGCCAATCAGCGCGTCGCCGACCGGCACGCTCATGATGCGTCCGGTACGGCGGACCTCGTCGCCCTCTTCCACCTCGGTGTAGTCACCGAGCAGGACCGAGCCGACCTGGTCTTCTTCCAGGTTCATGGCAATGCCGGCCACGTTGTGCGGGAACTCAATCAGTTCGCCGGCCATGACCTTGTCGAGACCGTAGAGGCGGGCAATGCCGTCTCCGATGGACATCACCGTGCCGACTTCGTCGACGGCGATCTTGGTCTCGTAATTTTCGATCTGCTCACGAATGAGCTTGGTAATTTCGTCTGCCTTGATTTGAGCCATATGAATTCAGTTGTCAGCGGTTTGGTAGTGCCGACCTTCAGGTCGGCGTTCCACGTTCACCATTCGTACGTAAAGCCCCATAAGGGGCGACATAGGGGCTAAAGCCCCTTCCATAACAGAAACTCCGCGATCCACCGACCTAAAGGTCGGGACTACCCGACATTCAAACTTAGCTGTTCACCAACTGCTGGCGCATCTTCTCCAATTGGCCGCGCACCGTACCGTCATAAATCGTGCTGCCCACCTGCACCATCACGCCGCCCAGCAGTTCCGGATTGTCGGCGTAGCGGGCGCGCACCTTCTTGCCGGTCATGGACGCAACCCGCGATTCCAGCTCCCTCTTCTCGCCGTCGGACAAGGGGCGCGCGCTGGTGACCTGCGCCTCGGCGAAGCCCAGCCTTGCATCCAGGTCCATTTCAAACTGGCGGGCAATCTGCTGCAGCATGGCAATGCGCTGATGGTCGATGAGCACCGCGAAGAAGTTGCGAACCATGCGCGAGAGTCCAAGCTGTTTGGCGATCGCGTCCAGCAGGTTGCGCTTCTGCGCTGCGGGAATATCGGGCGCCTCCCAGACCTTGCGCAAATCTGCGTTCTCCTTGATCGCGCCGACGATGCTGTTCACCTGCTGCACTGCGGCGGCGGGATCGATCTTCTGCTGCATCACGACATCGACGAGAGCGCGCGCGTAGCGGCTTGCAACGGCAGCCATTATTGACGACCGTCCTTTCCAAGCTGATCAACAAATTCGCGCACCAGGGCCTGATCGGAATGCTCATCAACGTGAATGCGCTTGGCGGCAATATCTACCGCCAGCGTAGACGCATAACTCTTCAACTCGCGGCGGGCATTGCGGGCGATGGCATCGATTTCCGCCTTGGCCGACTCGACCACGCGATTCTTGTCCTCTTCGGCGGCGGCATGGATGCGCTGCTCCTCGGCGGTCGCCTGCTTCTCCGCCTCGGCGCGAATGCCCGAGACTTCACCATCGAGCTTGGCCAGTCGCGCTTCCACCGCTTTCAGCCGTTCAGTGGCTTCTGCACTGGCGGCTCGGGCTTCGCGAATCGCCGTCTGGATGGCATTCCTGCGCTCGCGAAAGATCTGCGGCAGACTCGACTTCAAGAGAAGGTAGAAAAACAACACGAGGACAGCAAAGTTGAGCAGTACAGAAATGAGATAAGAAGTGTCTCGACCGATACCGAACCTACGCCCCCAAACTTCTGCCTGGTGAGCCGCCCTCTCGGTGGACTGTTCCAGAATCTCTCCTATACCGCCGTTGGGGTCTCCGCCGCCCGACTGCTCTTGCGCCTCGGCATGTCCTTGGGCCTGCGATTGCGCAGGCTGCGCCGAATGCGAGGAATCCTGCGCCGCTACTGCGGCAGCGGCAAAGGTCAGCGCCATGAGAAAAGTGAGCGGAATGAGCCAGCGGTGGAGGAATGCCTTCATTGCTGGCCGCCTGCTACCGGAACAGCTCCGGCGGGCCTGAGCACAGCCTGAATAATCTGGGTGGCGAGAAGCTCGCTCTCGGCCTGCAAAGCGGCACGGGCTGCGTTCATATCCTGATCGAGGGCGGCCTGAGCCGCGCGGATCTGCTGATGAGCGGCCTCGCGCGCCTGGGCGATGACAGCCTCGCGGGCATGCTGCGCTGCTTGCCGGCGTGCCTCCGCCGCCTTGAAAATGGCCGACTTGGCTTCGCGCAGCTTCTCTTCGTATTCGGCAGTGCGGGCCTCGGCGGCGGCTACATCAGCACGCGCTTTTAAGACTGTACCTTCGGTCAATCCGCGGCGCTGCGCCAGGATGCGCCGCAACGGACGTCCTACCAGGAAGCCGTAGGCGGCGTAGAGCAAGAGAAGAATAATTACCGTCGGTATGGCTCCGAGCAGTAATTCCCCTACTTGCTTGAGTGTCTGATCCATTGCTGTTGGTGATTCCTGCGACTGAAAGATGCGTTAGCGGGCGCTACGACAATCCTTGGAACCTTTGAAATTAACAGAGCGCGAGAGGCAGTGTCAACGTGGCATGTTGTACCGCAATGGCTCAATTCGGAGGAGAAAAGGCCAGCCGCGGATTCGCACAGATATACGCGGATCAGAGAACTACACATTTCGAGAAGACAGAGTGAACTCCGATCCATGTTCCTCCGTGGAAATCGGTGGCGAAGAATCCTCACGGAGCGAGGGGCTTACGGTCTGACGACGGGCTGGGTGCGAACCAGGTCGGCAACATCGTCCACCTTGTCGGCCAGCAGGTTCAGCTTGCGCGCCAGGCCTTGGATTTCTGTCTCCGCTCGGCGGTTAACCTCGAAGTCGAGCTCGCCGCGTACCCGGTCTTTTGTGTCCTGCCGGTTCTGGCTCATCATGATGACCGGCGCCTGGATCGCCGCCAGCATGGAAAGAATGAGGTTCAGCAGGATGAAGGGGTATGGGTCCCACGCCTTGTGTCCCAGAAAAACGTTGATGATGCTGTAAATGACCAAACTGACCAGAAAGCTGATGATGAAGGTCCAAGAGCCGCCGAAGCCCGCCACCTTGTCGGCGATGCGCTCGCCGAAGGTCGATTCCGCTTCAATCAAATCGTTGGGATTGCGCGCGGCGCGTATCCGTACCAACTGCTGCGACGCATGAAACTGACGCCCCAGCACCGCCATCATGTCCATGCCGGCCATTGGTTTTTTTTGCAGCAAGGTCGCGATGTCGTTCCGGTCAACCTCGACACAGGTGGTCTCTTCCAACGCGGTCGCGGTAGTCTGGTGCGGCATCTCGTCGAGCATGGCAGCGAATCCAAAGAAGTCTCCGTGGATTGGCTCGTCGATGACCAATTCCTGATGGTCATCATCGACGGTTGCCACTTGCACTTTTCCGGTCATGGTGATGTAGCCGCGCTCGCCCGGGGTCGCCCATCTTGTAGATCCGCTGACGGGGCGCGAACTTTCGCAGCTCTACTTGCTGCGCCAGGATCGCAAGCTCTTCATCATCCAGCTTTTCAAACAGCGGCACGTGTTTTAGTTCTTCGGGATCGCAGGGCATGGCTCACCTCAAGTGAAGTTTCTCTGGGTTGGGGAGAGCATCGCATACCGAATTCAATCAGCACAACGAAATCAGGATGCGTATGTGAAAAGTGGGCAAAGCCGAGTGGGAGAGCATCGCGTACCCGCTCCGGGCAGCGCGTATGAAAAATGGGTGAACGCAGCCTGCGGAATCGGCTTCGTCCTAGTACCCTGAACCACGTACCCTGAACGAGCTATCAATCTTCGACGCGAAACGCGTCTACGGTGGAACCCCGGTGATTCCAAGTTCTCCTCATTTCGCGCTCCCGCAACTGCCGCCGCTGCGCTCGATTCAGGTTTTCGGGCAAACCATCAAGTACTACGATCACGGCCAGGGCGAGCCGCTGCTGCTGGTTCACGGACTCGGCGCCGAAGCCGATGTGTGGGCTTATTGCCTGGAGCCGCTCAGCCAATCGCATCGCGTGATTGCTCCTGACCTGCTGGGCTTTGGCCGATCGAGTAAGCCGCTGATCAATTACCGCCTCGCGACTTTCGTCGAGATGCTCGATCGCTTTCTGCAAGCTCTGGCATTGCCGCGCGTATCACTCGTCGGCAACTCGATGGGCGGCTGGATCGCCGCGTCATTTGCGATTCACTTTCCCGAGCGGGTGAGCCAGCTGGTGCTGAATGACGCCATTGGAATTGTTCGCGGCTCAGTTGAGATTCCGATCGACCTCCGCCCTTCCAGTGTGCAAAACATGCGCGAGGTGCTGGAGTTCATGTTCTACGACAAGAGTCATGTAACCGATGGTCTGGTTGAGTTGGCGTATGAATTTCATCTCGAACGCAACGATGGACCGACCATCGCCAGCGTACTGGAGAATATCCGCCTCAAGCTGGATCGGCTGGACGAGCAGCTCGACCGGCTGAAAACTCCAACGCTGCTGGTTTGGGGTGACTCCGACCAGGTTTCGCCACTGTCGGTGGCGAAGGCTTACGCGCAGCTCATTCCGCAGGCCCGGCTGGAAGTAATTCCGCAATGCGGCCACATCCCGCCACTCGAGAAACCGGCGGAACTAGTGGAGCGGATTGCGAGATTCCTGGCGGGATAGCTGGCACTCAGCTATCAGCTGTCAGGTAGACACTTCGCGGGCGTCAGGCGTCAGAGGAACCATTCCTGCGCAGAATCAGCTCAAGATGACACAGGGCTGAGAGCTGGTGGCTGGAAGCTGATGGCTGGAAGCTGGTGGCTGGAAGCCGGTGGCGGGTGGCTGTGAGCTGACGGCTGAAAGCTGACAGCTTCTTCTCTGACAACCGACAACTGACAACTGATTCTTGGAGGCGCGGGGCGGAATCGAACTTGAGGCGCTTAGCAGGCGTGACCATGAGCGAAGCGAAGGCGGGAGCCTGCTGCCGAAATCCCGAGCGGCAGCGCGGGACCTGCGAGTCGGAATACTTTGTGGGGAGAACTGGAGGCGCGGGGCGGAATCGAACCGCCGAATAGAGGTTTTGCAGACCTCGGCCTTACCACTTGGCTACCGCGCCCCGGGGACAAACCTGGCGGGCTATACGCAAAGCCCCCGCGCAGGGCGAGGGCGGCGAATTCTGGAGCGGGAGACGGGGGTCGAACCCGCGACTTCGACCTTGGCAAGGTCGCACTCTACCACTGAGTTACTCCCGCTAATTGAGAAAGATCCCTCGCACTGCTCGGGATTCGCCTGCTGGCCCAGACGCCCGCAAACCGGCTCAAGTTACTCCCGCTCGAAGAAATCTGATTATAACGAACTGTAACGGAAAGCGGCAAACGTCGATTGTGGTTTTGCCAGCGCTTCGGCAGTACACTGTGATTATGTCGCCCGCCGAAAAGCATCAGGCCCACGAAATGATCGAGCAGCTCACTTCCGGCCAGCTCGCGGCAATCGTCCAACTGCTTCGCGTTATGACCGATCCGGTCACTCGCGCGATCACTAATGCGCCTACGGATGACGAGCCGCTTAGTATCGAAGGCAGACAGGCGCTAGACGACGCACGCGAGTGCTCGAACGAACATCAGGATATTCCTCACGAACAAGTCTTGTCGGAGCTGGGCATTACGCAGGAAGATATCGATCGCTTCAATGGATCGCAATGAAGCGGATTGTCTGGACTGACCGAGCGAAGTCCGATGTCCGCAAGCTCGACAAAATCACTGCCATACGAATTCTTGCTGGCTTGGATCGGTTCGCGAGGACGGGCGAAGCAGATGTGAAGGCGCTACAAGGTCGAGAGGAACTTCGGCTCCGCATTGGCGATTACAGACTGTTCTTCGTCGTTACAGGAGCGGACGCGATTGAAGTTCGCCGCGTGCTTCATCGTAGTGAAGCATACCGCCAGTCAGTATCGCTGTTTGGCGCCGCGCACCATTCACCTGAACCCACTGGCCCCCAGCAAGCTCACCCTTATCATCCGGCCAACTCCTGCGGAAAAGTCTCTGCGAGGCGTGTGGTTACTGCGCCGAGCCTAGTCCTCGGCGTCATCCTCGATTAAGCACTCGCCCTTACCCGCCGGCTCGATGTGGCCGTCGCGCATATGGATGATGCGGTCGCCGTAGGCAGCGGCCTCGGGATTGTGGGTGATCATCAGCACCGTCTGCCCCAGTTCCTTGTTGGACTGGCGCAGCATGTTCAGCACGATCTCGGAATTCTGCGTGTCGAGGTTGCCGGTCGGCTCATCGGCCAGCACGATCGACGGGCTGGTTCACCAGCGCGCGCGCCAGCGCCACGCGTTGCTGCTCTCCGCCACTCATCTCCGACGGTAGATGGTTCAGCCGCTTGTCGATGCCCAGCAACTGGACGATGCGTGCGATGTACGCGCGATCGGCCTGTGGGCGTGGCCGGAGATATCGAGCGCGATGTCGATGTTACCTTGCGCGGTCAGGGTCGGCAGCAGATTGAATTTCTGGAAAACGAAGCCGATCTTGGTTTTTCGCACCCGGGTGCGCGCGGCATCGGAGAGCTCAGTAAAGTTGACGCCGTCAATGATCACCCGTCCGGTATCGGCATGGGTCAGCCCTCCCATGATGTAGAACAGCGTGGATTTCCCGCTGCCTGACGGTCCGACGATGCTGACGAATTCGCCCCGCTCCACCGCCAGCGAAACCCCGCGCAGGGCCGGGACGTCAACCTTGCCCACACGGTAAACCTTGCGCACATCTTCTACCTGGATCATCAACGCCATGGCGAATCTTCGATCTTACATGAAGGAGAGAGGCGGCTTGGCTTGGCTTTTGGCTTTTGGCTTTTGGCTTTTGGCTTTCGGCGCAGAGCTCCCGGCGTTCACTTTGTGTCGACATTCCACAAGACCCTCAACGCGAGCTCGAAGAGCGGAACAACCTGTAGCCCAGGACCCTTCGGCTGCGCTCAGGGCAGGCTCGTCCTGGGTAGGCTGCCCGTCTGACCACTGAGCCCCTTCAGGGGCGGCACTCCAACGAGATCACCGTTGCAAAGAAATTCTTTCGAGTCGACGGCACGTGCCAGCAGGACAAACGAAACCGTCTTGCTATTCCCGTATGATGTCGCCCGCGCTACAACCAAACTGTGAACTTGTCGGCCGAGAAAAAGAAGCACGCGTTGCTGGTAACGAAGGCCGTGCAATGGCTGCGCTCGTGCTACAAATGCGGCGTCATCCTCTCTGAGCAATACTGCGCCACCGGCGAGGTCCCTGATGTCATCGGCTGGAAAGGCTTCTGCCGCTCGGTGCTGATCGAATGCAAAGTCACGCGGGCTGACTTTCTCGCCGACGCGCTGAAGCCATTCCGTCAGCAACCCGAGGAAGGCATGGGCTGCGAGCGCTTCTATCTTGCGCCCGGCGGGCGTGATTCGGCGCGAAGATTTGCCGAAACATTGGGGCTTGCTGGAACTTCGGGCCCGCGAAATCCATCTCGTCGCGAAACCAGGGCGGATCGACCTACGCAGCCCTGCGGCATTGATGAAAGAGATGAACCTGCTGCTGGCCAGCTTGCGTCGTGTGGAACTGCGCATCGAGCCGCAATCCATCACCGACTTCCTGAAGTGGAAAAACCGCATGGCCGAGTACAACGGTGGGCAGTTGCCGGAAGGCGTTGATGCATTCGAGCAGGAAGATAATTCCCATCTGCACGTGACGCCCTAGCCAAGGCGACGGACCCGCTGAAGGCTTTAGCCCGAGTTCAGCCAGAAATCATCGTGGAGCTGCTTTGTATCAGGGCACGACTTGCAGTTGTGCCGTATAGCGGCACCAGAAGATGAGGGCTTCAGCCCCTGAGATCGCTGGTTGCAGCGGCTAAAGCCGACTCTCATGCTGAAGTTACGGCCCGGTTAAAGCCAGGCCCTGATACAAAGCGAGTCTTCGAAGCTGGAGCGGTTGCCCGCAAGTTTCCCCGCCTCCTGCCGATGAACTAGGCGACTGCCGTGTCTCGCTCGGAGGCGAAATGCGTACCCCTGCTGCACTGCTGATCGTATCTATCCTGATCGCGCTACCAACATTTTCGGAGGATGCCAAATCGACTCTCAGTCCACAGGCACAGGCCGAGGTGCGCGTGTGGGAGCCCGGCTCCAGCTTCTTTTACATCAACGGAATTGCCTATCGCTACGCCACGGCATCGTCCTACGCTGTGGTAGCTGCGGTAACCACCGGCGTCGGCGGCAAGTACCTCGGTATCAAGGTGCACGTGTTCAACCGCAGCCGCCAGTCGATCACCGTTCGTCCGGAGGACATCGCTGTGGTCGATGCCATTGCTAACCGCCGCCTCAGGGCCGTTCCAGCGGTCGAGGTAGTCAACCGCAAGCGCGGCGAGTCCGGCTGGATGAGGTTTGCCGGCAACGCCGCGGGGCCGGCCGAGCCGGTGGGCGATCTGGTCAATCCGCAGTGGAACGAACTGGTGCGCGCGCTGCAACCCGAGGTGACGTCAAGCGCCCGCGCCGAGTCGACCACAGCGGTTTACTCCAGCCAGAAAGTGCAGGTCGATGGCCCGGATTGCGACACGGCCTGTCAGTTGCGCAATCGTGAGGTGAACTCGACGCTGTCGTCGGGCTGGCAGCAGAACCTGTCGGAGTCGATTCAGCACACCGCGTTTCTGGCGAACACCATCCCGCCGCAATGCGACATTGAGGGGGTGCTCTACTTCCCGATGCCCCGCCAGGCCGCAACCGATCCCGGGCGCGCGCCGCCGAAGCAAGAGCTACGCCATTACCATCACCGTGCCCGTCGCGGGTGAGCGCTTCAATCTGGACTTTCCCGTGGAGTGACGCTCAAAGCCACTCCTGAACCCTTGCGGAAAATGCGATGCGGCGGTTGTTTCTGCGATCAATCTGCCTGTGGCGGGCCATCCGGTAAGGTTGATTCTGCCGGCACGTCAGAGTACCTTGACCACTCAGAGGAATTCTCTTGAGACGTCAACGTTCAATGGTTCCACTTATCTTTGCAATCTGTCTGGCAGGCATCGCGTTGACATGCACCGCCGGTGCCCAGACTGCCGCGCCGAAGTTTGTATCCCGTGATGCCAACGTCGGCGGCGCTGGCATTCATTACACAACTGGTGGGACCGGGCCGACGGTGATACTCCTGCATGGTTTTGCGGAAACTTCACGTATGTGGGACCCCATCCTGCCGTTACTCGGCGCCAAGTTCACCGTAATTGCTCCCGACCTACCCGGCATCGGGGATTCATCCATTCCAACTGGCGCAATGAGTGTGACGACCGCGGCGATTCAAATTCATGACTTGGCAAAGTCACTGGGCGTGACCAAAGCGCGTGTTGTCGGTCACGACATTGGTCTGATGGTCGCCTACGCGTACGCGGCAAAGTTCCCCTCTGAGGTGGAAAAGCTGGTGGTGATGGATGCATTCATTCCCGGCGTGCCGGGCTGGGAGCCGATCTACAACAGTCCGGACTACTGGCACTTCCGCTTTCATGGTCCGACGCCGGAAGCGCTGGTGAAGGGGCGCGAAAATATTTACTTCGCCTATTTCTGGAACGACCTTGCGGCCGACAAGAATCATTCCATTCCGGAGGCTGACCGCAAAGCTTATCTTGCCGCTTATTCGCGTCCGGGGCGAATGCGCGCGTCGTGGGAATATTTTGCTACCTTCCCGCAGGCTGCTCAGGACTTCGCTCAGATGGCTCAGACCAAATTGACAATGCCGGTGCTCTCAATCGGCGGCGACAAGTCTCTGGGAGAACCGCTGGCAGAACAAATGAAACTGGTCGCAAACAATGTGACTGTCGTGATCGTTAAAAACTCCGGCCATTGGATACTCGAGGAGCAACCGAAGCAGACGACCGATGCGCTGGTCAACTTTCTTTAGCTGCGGCTCGACGCCCTGGGCCTGGTGCCCAGGCGTGCCCTCCTTTGACGGTACAGAAACATCACAACCATGGGATGATGCACATCGATAGACCCATCCACTTCGTAGCCGAGCCCTTTGTGCCCCGTCGTCTGTTCCGAAGCGGACACGCGCAGACCATTGCCGGCAACTTCCTGCGCCGCACCAATCTACTCCCGACTGCCGAGGAGCGACTGTTCGACGTGGAGCCCGGCATCCAGGTGCTGTGTCATTGCCATTGGCAAGCCGCGCGAACTGCGGCGATGACGGTGGTCGTCGTGCACGGCCTCGAGGGCTCAGTGGAATCGGGATACATGATCGGCACCGGCAGTAAGGCGTGGGCCGCGGGGATGAACGTGGTGCGCATGAACATGCGCAACTGCGGCGACACCGAGCATCTCGGGCCGAGTCTGTACAACTCCAGCATGTCCGACGATGTGGGAGTTATTGTGGAGACCCTGATTGCCGATGAGCGGCTGCCGGCGATCGCGCTGGTGGGCTATTCCATGGGCGGCAACCTGGTGCTAAAGCTGCTGGGAGAGTGGGGAGCTGATGCTCCGTCGCAAGTAAAGGCCAGCGTAGGCGTGTCGCCGGCAATGGACTTGGCTCCGTCGGCCGATGCGCTGCATAACCTCGCGAACCGGGTATATGAATACCGCTTCCTGAAGTCGTTGCGTAACCGCGTGCGGCGCAAAGCGCAACTCTATCCCGAACGCTACGATGTGAAGTATCTGCGGGGGCTGCGCAGCATTCGCGACTTCGATGAGCAGATCACGGCACGCTATTGCGGATTTGCCGGCGCCCAGGACTATTACGAACGCGCGGCTTCGGCCAACGTTCTCGATCGCATCTCTGTCCCCACACTGGTGCTGCATGCCGACGATGATCCGTTTATTCGCGTGCTTCCCCAGACGCGACAGAAGTTACTGAACAACCCGCATATCACCTATATCGAAACCGCCTACGGTGGCCATTGCGCGTTTTTGGCCGAACCTAATGGTTACGACGGAAGATGGGCGGAGCGGCAGACAATCAGGTTCATACAGGCGAATGCCAATCTCGCATAGGAAACGCTCTGATTCAAACCGGAGAAAGTCATCTCACCACGGAGGACACGGAGAGCACGGAGACTTGGGACTAAAGAAATCCCGTGTCCTCAGTGCCCTCCGTGGTGAAAGCTTTTTACTACCTTATGTAAAGCTCATCGGTTATAGACCGGCAACGGGCCGCGCAGCTCCTGCCACACCTGATCACAGGCGTTCAGCGTGGTTTCGTCGAGCGGACCTTCTTCGCTGGCTTCAAGGTTCTCGTTTAGCTGCGTGAGGCTTGATGCGCCCAGAATCACGACGTCAGTTGGAGTGTGGCGCAGCAGCCAGTTCAGCGCCAGGCTGACGAGCGAACGCCCGGCACGCTGCGCAATCTCACGAAGTTCTTCGACGGCCCCGAAGTAGCGATCGTGCCAGTAGCGGTCCTGGTAAAGCTTGTTGTTGTCGAAGCGCGTGCCCGCCGTGATGGTCTGCTGCTGGTGTTTGCCGGTGAGCAGTCCACCGGCGAGCGGGTTGTAGACGATGGTCGAGACGCCGAACTGCTTGCACATCGCGAGGTATTCCTGCTCGATGCCGCGCGCCAGCAGGTTGTACATCGGTTGCGAAATATACGGAGCCGCCCAGCCGCGCTCCTTCGCCAGCCACAGCATCTCGACCACTTCCCAGCTCGCGTAATTCGACGACGCGATGTAACGCGCCTTCCCTTGCTTCACCAGCGAGTTCATCGTCTCCAGCGATTCTTCGATCGGCGTCGCATGATCAGGCGCGTGCTGGTAGTAGATGTCGAGGTAGTCGGTTTGCAAAGCGGCGCAACGATTCGTCGATCGCGCGCAGGATGGCCCCGCGCGTGAGTCCTTGCTGATCGGGCTCGTCTCCGACCTTGAAGCGCACCTTGCTGGCGATGACCAGCTTGTCGCGACGGCCTTTGATCGCCTCGCCGAGCATGGTCTCGGCCACGCCGGTCTGGTACATGTTGGCGGTGTCGAAGAAGTTGATGCCGGCTTCGATGCAACGGTCCACCAGTTGCGTCGAGCCGGCCTGATCGAGCGGCTTGCCGAAGGTCATGGTGCCGAAGCACAGGCGTGAGACGTTTAGGTCGGTGTGGGGAAGAGTGCGATAGTCCATGTGTTTTAGTTCGATGATTCTCGTGGTGCAACGCTTCGCGTCAGTCACGATTTTGTCGGGCGCCCACTCTTTCTCGTCATTCTGAGCGCAGCGAAGAACCTGCTTTCGATTGTTATTGCGAAGTCGCTTTAGCCCGCGACAACTGCAGGTCCCTCGACTCCGCTAGGGATGACACAGAATAATTGGTTATGAAAAAGCGCAGCGAATGCTGCGCCCCTGCAACGCTTCACAACGGCTTCGACATGGTGATGAAGTGTACCGGCTGAGTCGCCGTTTTGATGACCTCGGCTGATTCGATGCCGGTCGGTAGGAAGCCTAATCTGGTGTAGATCTCCGACAACTCAGGCCGCACGTTCACGATGCGAATGTCGAGCACTTCACAGCCTCGCGCCCGCGCGTAGTCCTCCGCTTCGCGCATCATGCGGCGGCCGAGGCCCGCTTTCTGCTGCGAAGGATCGACAGCCAGGGTTCCTGCATACGCGCGCTCGCCGGTAATCCTGACGTACACGCACGCGATCATCGCGCCGGCCGATTCGAGCAGAAGAAACTCGCCGTGCAGCAACATTTCGACCAGGCCGGCAGCATCAATTCGCTCACCCGTCTTGAAGAACTTCTCGATGGAGAATGCGCGGTTGATGAGAGCGACGATGGCGGGTATATCCGCAGCAACGGCATTCCTCAATACGGACTCTCCGGAAGGCAACGGTACATCGCTCATAATGTCACAGCACCGCCGTCTCATGCAGCAGTTCGCCCTTGGCGAAACGCGCCGGGCTGAGCGCCTCGACCTCACTCACCACCCGCGTCTTCCCTTCGGTGATCAGGTCGGCCAAGATTTTGCCGGTTGCCGGAGCGTGCATCACACCGTGGCCGCTGAATCCGTTGGCGCAGAAGAATCCATCGAGTCCGGGAACAGGACCAAGGATGCAATGGTGGTCGGGCGTCATCTCGTACAGACCGGCCCAGGCGCGCTTAGGATTGATCGCCAGGTTCTCGAAGCAGGGCACGCGGTCTGCGGCGCGCTCGAGAATCTTCTCGATGAACGTCGGTTCGAAATTCGTGTTGAAGCTGGAGGCTTCGGTCGGATCGTTCCACGCGAGGAGAAACCCCAGGCTCTCAGGGCGAAAGTGGAATCCGTTCGTCATGTCGATAACCATGGGGATCGCGTGCGATACGCCGTCGAACGGCTCCGTCGGAACCAGCATGCGGCGCAGCGGCTCGACTGGGAGGTCGACGCCCGCCATGGCGGCGACATCCCGCGCCCATGCCCCGGCGGCGTTGACGACAGTCTTGGTGCCGACCGTCCCGCGCGCCGTCTCTACTTCAAAGCTCGAGCCATTGCGCCGAATCGCCGTGACCTCGGTCGAGCGCCATAACTTTGCGCCGCGCTCGTGCGCTGCGGTGGTAAAGCCGACCATCACGCTGTTGGGATCGACGAAGCCGTCGGTCGAGCAGAAGCTGCCGCCCAATATGTCATCGGAGCGCAACTGTGGCACCCGGTCGACAATCTCGTCGCGGGTGATCATGCCAACATTCTTCAGGCCGAGCGATTTTTGCAGCGCCTGATTGGTCTCCAGATATTCCAGATGCGAAGGCTTGGTCGCCACGAACATGTATCCCTGCGGACGATAATCCGCGGGCTGGCCCAGCCGCTCTTCAAACGCGGCGTAGAAAGGAATGGAGTACAACGACATCTGAATGTTGGGCTTGGTGGCGAACTGCGCGCGCACTCCGCCCATGCTCTTGCCGGTCGAGCCCTTACCCTGATGCGACTCACGTTCAACGATAAGAACATCGCGGCATCCCGCTTCGGTCAGATGCCAGGCGATACTTGCGCCTACAATTCCACCGCCGATAATGACTACGTCTGCAGTTTCCATGGGCCCTCTCACTACCGCCAGCATTGTAATTAGTTGAAGAAGCGGTGGCAGTGATTTAGGTATAGAGCTACCGATGCCGGCACGGGATCACGAGCCAGCAACGTCGAGCAGAGCAGCCGGGAGCGTCTCCATGCCCATCACGTCTGTCGTCCAGATCCTGACCGGTTCAATTGCGCCGGTGATCGTCATCTCCGGAATTGGCTTGCTGTTGCTGAGCATCAGTAATCGGTACGGGCGGGCGCTTGACCGCGCGCGAGCGCTGCTGAAACAGATTGAGCAGGGCGACGCCGCGACCGCGAGCGCCATCCGGCTGGACGAGCAGCTGCAGCGTACCCACCGCCGCGCCAAGCTGCTGCGCTCGTCGATGACCTACGGCTCGGCCAGCATCTTTTTTGTGTCACTTACGATTCTGGCGCTGTTTGCGGAGTACATCCTGCGAGTCCAAATCGACTACATCGCGCTGCCGGCGTTTGCGCTCTGCCTGCTATGCCTGGTCGCCTCGCTGTATTACTCGATCCGCGACATTACGGTGTCGATGGGAGCGCTCGATCTCGAGATCAACAGCGTGCGCCAGAGCCGCGGCACGCTTCGCAGTTAGCAGTCTTACAAGAATCTCCAAAGGGCTGGGGCCGCTGACTTTTCCAGTGGCTTGTGAATAAGCTGCGAAAAAACTCGAAGAAACGGACTGTGCCACCGGCTGAAGCCGGCTCGAGGATTTCACTATAAGGGGTTTTTCGGCACGACCGAAGTCGTGCCCTGACGCGAATTTTCGCAGACGCGAGTCTTCAGCCGCTCTAAGAAGCTGGCATCTTCAAAACCGACTCATGAGTTTCCAGACACTATTTCGCGATTTCATCAGCGAGATATTTTTTCAGGAAGAAGTGGGTTCGCTGGCCGGCGTCGAGCATGTTGAAGCCGTTAAAGCCGTGGTTGGCGTTGGGGTAGATCTTGATTTCGTAAGGCGCCTGCCGCGCGCGGTATAGCGCTTCCAGCTTGTGCGCCTCACTCACCGGCACGACGGTGTCATGATCGCCGTGCAGAATCAGCACCGGCGGAAGTTGGCGCACCTGTTCGGCAAAGTGGTCGGGCATGCCTCCGAAGAAATCAACGACGGCCTTCACGCGCGACTGCTGCGAGGCCAACGTGAGCGCGAGGTAAGCGCCCAGCGAAAAGCCGATGATGCCGATCTGTCGGCGATTGCTCTGGGGATGGTCCTGGGCAAAGTCCAGTGCGTCGGAGAGAGCAATCGTCCAGGTGGGGAAATTCTCATGAATTGTGCTCGGGTTGGCACGCGTCGTGCCAGTGGTTTCGAAGAAGTGCGGCAGAAAGACGACGAAGCCGCGGTCGGCAAGCATCTGCGGAAACTGATTCGATCCGGAGTACAGACCGCTGGAACCATGTAATGCCAGCACGATGGGATACTCACCGGCCTGCGGCGGGACGAAGACATCGATAGCGACGGGTTTGCCGGCGCTCAGGTATGTAGTTTGCAAGAAGGCGTCCTGTGTCGTGATGTTGGTTGGATGCTTCTGCAGTATCGCCCGGCGGAACAAAGCTGTCAGCCATCAGCTCTCAGCCGTCAGCCAAAACAACTGCAGGTCCCTCGCCCGCCGTCGGCGGGCTCGGGATGACACCCGACAAAAATTGAGCTTTGACCGCAGGATTGTGCCTCCGGCCGGAGCTTTTCGGCACGTCTGAAGACGGGCCCTTTCAAAACGGCTTGTGAGCTAGCCTTCAGTTCCACTGACGGCTGAGAGCTGACGGCTGAGGGCTGAGAGCTGACAGCTTGCTCTGCTATTCTGCTGGCTGCTTCATGAGCCCAATCCTCACCAGCATTCTGCTCGGCCTTACGGCTGCTGCCGCTAATGTTTTCGGCGGCGCGGTGATTGTGCAGAAGGACTGGGACCGCAGCTATCTCCGCTACTTTATAGCGCTGGGCGCAGGATTCATGCTGGCCACTTCCCTGGTGGAGATGGTGCCGGAGAGCCTGAGCTTGGAGCCGCGTTACGGCGCGCTGCTGGTGCTGGCAGGATACCTGCTGGTCCACTTCTTCGAGCACGCGCTGACGCCGCACTTTCATTACGGCGAAGAAACCCACGCCGACGAGTTCGTGCATTCCCACAAGCGCGCGTCAGTGTTGATCGGCTTGATGATTCACACTTTCTTCGACGGTATCGCCATCACCTCGGGCTTTCTGATTTCATCGTGGCTGGGCTGGATCATCTTCCTTGCGGTGTTCCTGCACAAGATCCCCGAAGGCTTTACCGTCACGTCTGTGATGCTGGCCAGCGGATTGAGCAAGGGCAAATCGTGGCTCGCGTCAGTGTTGTTGGGTGTCGCCACCGTCGCGGGTGTTCTTACCATGGCGATCGGCCAGCACGCCGTGAGCTACGGGCTTCCGGTGGCGGCCGGGGTCACCATCTACGTGGCCGCATCCGATCTCATCCCCGAAGTCAATCGCGAACCGGGGGTAAAAATGGCGCTGGTGGTGTTTGTGGGAGTGGCGGCGCTGTTCGTCCTCGACCGACTGGTTCATCTCTGAACCTTACGGCTGGCACGCCGATTCCAACCTGCATCGAAGGTTCTGGGAGAATCTGAGTAAAATCCGACGAAAGATATCGTGGGCCAAAGTTCAGCTTTATTCCGGGCATTTACGGACGGCCAAAAGGCTGTCCCCTTCGCAGAGAATTAGGATTACGGACAGCCTGGAGGCCGCCCCTCTTCGCAGAGATAGGACATGAGGAAGCGTGAACTGATTTCGAAGAAGCTGTCGCTCGTGATGGCCGTCGTGGTGTTGGCGGCGCAGATATATGCCGTGGTGGGCGGGCCGGATTTGCCCAATCCCGGACGCGCCGGCCTGAGCCGCCAGGAGCAGGTCCAGCTCGGCTATCAAACCGCAGCGCAAGTCTACAAACAGATGCCGGTGCTGCCTGACAGCAGTCCGGTGACGCAATACGTGCAGCGGTTGGGCGCGAAGCTGGTGGCGCAGATTCCGCAACAGTATTCATGGCCCTATCAGTTTCATGTCATCGCGCAGAAGGACATCAACGCCTTCGCACTGCCCGGTGGGCCTATCTTCATCAATCTCGGCACCATCACGGCTGCCGACAGTGAAGCGCAACTTGCAGGAGTGATGGCGCACGAGATGTCGCACGTCTACATGCAGCACTCGGCCAAGCAGTCGACTAAGAACAGTTGGATCTCAGGTTTCGCAGGTTTGGCGGGAGCAGTACTTGGCTCGGGAGGCTTCTTCGGGCAGTTGGCGGCGCTGGGAATTCAGGTGAGCGCGAACGGTATCGTCATGAAGTATTCGCGCACCGATGAGGCGCAGGCCGACTCGGTGGGCGCCATCATCATGTACAAGGCGGGCTACAACCCGCAGGCCATGGCGGACTTTTTCCAGATGCTGGCGGCCAAGGGAGCAGACAACGGTCCGCAGTGGTTGAACGATCATCCGAATCCGGGAAACCGCCAGCAGGCGATTCAGAATGAAATCGCCAGATGGCCACCGAAACGATACGACACCAACAACGCTGCCTTCGTGCAAGCGAAACAACAAGCCGAAGGGCTGAAGGGCTACTCTGCGGAGCAGATTGCGCAAGGCGCGAAGAGCGGGGAGTGGGCGTCGCTGAACCAGCGCAACGGGGCCGTCCTCAGTCCGCCTTCGGGAGTTGCGGTGAGTCGGCCGGTATCGGCCGCTGCTGGAGCAATCGCATCGAATCCCGTTCCTCTGGACAGCGTGCTGCCGAGTTCGCGGCTGGTGCCAACCAATCTCGGCCCACTATCGATCGCGCGTCCTGATAACTGGCAAGTGTTGTCGCCCGGCCAAAAAGGCGGCGATCTGATGATTGCTCCGCGCGCAGGCATCACCCGACACGCTGTCGGCTATGGGGTTGCTATCGATGTCGTGCCATCGCAAGATCGCCAGGTAAACGTGGATGAAATCACAGAGGACCTGGTGCGTAACTTTCAAAGTCAGGGCGACATGCGATCAGTGGGAAGTCCACAGCCGATTACTGTCAACGGAGTGCAGGGCAGGTCGGCGGTGATGCAATCGATGTCGCCGTTTCCCGATGACCAGGGAAATCCGCAGAAAGAGCGGGACTGGCTGGTGGTTGTTCCGCGCGGCGATGGGTCAGCTCTATACCTGGTATTCGTTGCCCCGCAGTCGCAGTTCGAGAGATTCCGGCCAGCGTTTGAGAACATGCTGAAGAGCGTACGCTTCTAGAATTGGGCAAACCACCAAAGGGGGCTTGAAAATTGGCGGCGCCTCAAGGGTCAGAGTGTCTTCTAAAGTTGGTCTAAATCGCTTTGAAAGGGCACGCCTTCAGGCGTGTCGCAGCGGGGGGTAAGGAACCCGGCTTTAGCCGCTGAGAAAAGGCGTTCCCTCCGCGCCTGAAGGCGTCACCCATTTCGACTCCGGACGACACGGCTGAAGCCGTGCCCTTTCAAAGCTGGCACACGGCAACTCGAAAAGCGTTGTAGCGCTGCCGATCTACTTGGTCTCGGTTCCGGCTTTCTTGAGGATGTCCTCGGCGAAGAAGTTCTCGATCCTGGCTTCGTCGTGAATCACCTCGTAATACGCAGCTTTCAGCAACTGCTCACGGCGATCGCGTAGCTGCTCACGAACTGCCTGCTGCACGCGAGGATCGCCCAACTCGCGCTGGCCGGCGGTTTCTTTGCTGATGAGCTTTACCACGCGGTATCCGAAGATCTGATGGCTGTTCGGATCTCCGACGACAAGAATGCCGGAGTACTGGCCGGGCTTAAGCTTGTTGACCGCGTCGTAGGTGGCACGATCCCCCTTCAGCGAGGACTCGGGCACAAAGCCCAGATCGCCGCCGCTCTGCGCCGTCTCCGGTTGCTCGGAGAACGCCATGGCGACGGTAGCGAAGTCATCGCCGCTGTCGAGCCGGTTCTGCACCATCTGAATCTTCTTGCGGGCTTCGGCGTCGTTTTGCGCTTTGTTGGGCGCCTTCAACTGCGGATTGGGCTGGGTTGTGACCAGAATTTGCGCGATGTGGTACTGCGGCTCGACCAGGTTGAATTCGGCCCGGTGCTGGTTGTAGTAACTGGTGATGTCGGCGTCGGTGATGTTGATCTTCGACGTGACTTCCTTGTTGAGCACCTTATCGACGGTGATGGAGCGGCGAAGATCGCGCTTGAAATCGTCAAGCGTAAGGCCTTTGGACTTGAGCCGCTTGTCAAACTCTTCCTGGCTGAAGGGCGCTTTGATTTCGGCCAGCTTGCTATTGACCTCGTCGTCGGTCGCCAGCAGGCCGAGTTTCTCCGCCCGTTGCATCAGGATCTCGTTATCGATCAGCTGCTTCAGGATGCTCAGGCGCAAGCTATCGCCCTGTTCTTCGCCGGGCTTCTGCGGAGTATCCGAGGTCTGATTGTTGTAGTACTTTTCGACCTCGGAGCGGTCAATCTTGTGACCATTCACCGTGGCCATCACATCCGGGCCGCCCTTGGGGCCGTTACAGGCGGCCGCGAACAGAAGAACCAGGGTCGCGCAAACAATAAGAACGCCCCTCCCTCCATGCGTTCGGGCTGGGAGGCTGCCAGTTCCTTGGGATGTAAAATGCTGCGCCATTCTTTCGAGCGGACTTTCTAAGTTCATCATCAATTTTTGTCTTAGCGCTCCGAATCCACTATTTCGCTGGAGCTGGAGCGGGAGCTGACGTCGCGGGCTTGGTGTCAGCCGGTGGCTGCACGCCTGCCGCCTTGAGCTGCTCATTCAGCACCAGCTTCACGTCGTCAGCGTCCACGGCTCCTTCCATCTTCTGCCCGTTGATAAACATGGTCGGTGTGGCCTGCACGCCCAGGGTTTCGGCCTCGTCCATCGAAGCTTTCAATGTGGCGTCAGACTGCTTCTTGACGCAAGCCTGCAAGGCGTCAACGTTGGCGCCATTCTTCTTGCCGAAGTCCAGGGTGATGCGATCGAGTTCGGCGAACGACTTATTCAAGTCCTTGTCACCGGTGATTTGACGCTGGTTGGCATGCACATAGTCGGCAAATTCCCAAAAGCTGGCAGGACTCTCTTTGGCCAGGCAATTCGCGTCATTGGCAGCATGCTGGGCCCAGGGATGCATCGGCAAGGGATAGTCTTTGTAGACGATCTTGATCTTGTCGCCGTACTGGGGAAGGATGTCCTGCACCAGTGTGGAATGCAATCGCGAGCAGAACGGGCACTCATAATCGTCATAGTTGACGATGGTGACCTTCGCATCCGGATTGCCGCGAACCGGTCGTCCTTGCAGGTCCATCTTGCCGGCGCGCTCGGCGTAAACGTCATGGGTCAAGTCCATGCGCGTCATGCGAGCCAGGGTCTTGTCGTCGTTCGACAGAAGAAATTCAAGCTTCTGCTCCTTGCCATGACCATTCAGCGTCAAGGTGAGGCTCTTGAATCCGACAACGTCGGAGGGATGAGTGGGGCCTACGCTGATGGCAACCTCGGGCGGCAACTCGTACTGCGCCCGCACCTGGTGCTCAATGCGTTGCTGTAACTCGGGGGGAAGGGTTGCCGAGGAAGCGGTTGCCGACTGCGCAGCATTGTTCGACTGCGCCGAGCAGCCGACGCAGGCCAATAGAATCACAAACACGAATCTCTTCATCAGAAAAAACCAGAAGCCTTTGGCGGAAAACATTGCGAGATTTGATTATCTCACGCGCACCCTTGGACTATGGGACCAGGTGGTCACGCCGGTTTGCGCGCCTGAAGCGTTTCCAGGGGAAGGATGTCATTCATCGAGCCGGAGCGAAAGCCTTCCAGGTCGAGCGTTACGTACTTGAAACCCAGGCCTTTGAAGATGCGTGTGAATTGGACCGCCATCGGCGACTGCATGGCACGCGGCAGTTCTGCGGCGGCGATCTCGATGCGTACGATATCGCCGTGATGACGGACCCTGAACTGCTCGAATCCGAGTTCGCGCAGCGCTTCCTCGCCCCGCTCGACCATCGCGAGCGCTTCGGGCGTCACCGCACGTCCATATTCAATACGCGAAGAAAGACATGGCGAGGCAGGCTTGTCCCAGATGCGAAGACCCGCGTCGCGAGCCAGCCGGCGAACCTCGGCTTTGGTAAGGCCGGCCTGTAACAGAGGAGCCGCGATTCCGTGTTGCTGCGCGGCCTGTTGCCCCGGACGATAGTCTCCCTGGTCGTCAACATTGACTCCATAGGCGATGGTCTGGTGTTGCGAGCGCTGCCGAAACTGTTCCATCACGTTGAACAGCTCGTCTTTGCAATGGAAGCAGCGAGTGCCGTCGTTGCGAACGTAATCGGGATTATTCAGCTCTGCCGTGTTCAGGACCGTCAGGGGAATGCCATGCTCTTCGGCGAAGGCCAGCGCATCGCGCTTTTGTGATCGGGCCAGGCTGGGGGAATCGGCCAGCACGGCCAACATGGCATCGCCCAGTTCCTGGTGCGCCACCCACGCGAGCAGGCCGGAGTCAACTCCGCCGGAATAGGCAACCAGGACGGAGCCTAGCGAGCGAATGTGCGCGCGCAAGGCGGTAAGCTTCTGGTCAAGCGCGGGTGGCATGGCTTCAATCATGCGGGCTTCATTCTAAGACAGCCGAGCGGCGGTTGGGGTTGCGCTATTGCAGGCGATCCTGGCGCCGGATGTTGCCGAAGGTACCAAAATTAGCCAGGCTCAGCGCAAACCGATAGTAACTCTCGTCGCGCACCCCCAGCACCCAGCGACGATAATCGAAGGTGACACCGCAGCAATCCCAGTTGTAGGTCACCTGGGCGCCGCCATATTGCAACTGCTTCGATTGATAGTCGTAGCCCGCAAGCGCAGCGCCATTTAAGCCCTTGCGACCGATGTTGCCGTAGCCCACCCAAAAGGACATCTGGTTAAACGTATTGGCCGGGATGGTGGTGCCGCCTTCAACCAGCGAAGCCGGAATCTTCAGCAAACTTTGACTGACGCTGCCGTACCACTGATTCCAGCGGTGGCCCACCGATACCGTGCTGGCGTTGAGCTGTTGCAGCACCGGATCGTAGTCGACATCCCACTGCAGGTTGGAAGCGTTGTCCTGAAAGCGAAGCCGCGAGATGATGGGCGAGAAACGACGCGGGCCATATAAGAATGCAATGCCGGTTAGATCGACTGAGCTGTCGAATACGTTGCGCGCTCCTGTAACTATAGCGCCACCGAAAGTGGGGTCGAAAAAGTATTTCTGCGCCAGCTTCCAGGTAATAATTTCTTTGGCCGCCCCCTGCTTGTCGTCGCAGGAGACGTTTTTCTTCTTGTCTTTCTTCTCGGTCTCCTGCCGCAGCTGATCCGCCAGTCCGAAAGGAATGTATCCCGGATCGCGGAAACAGTTACCTGAAGATTTCGTCTTCTTGGCATAGAGCCGATTGATCACGCCATACTCGACCTCGTTGGTGTCCGCCAGAATGTCGCGGTAGTCGAAGCGGATGATGTCGGCGAAATTACTGATTCCGGTCTGATAGCGATACGTGGCATAAGTCTCGACCGTGTGCTTGTAAACGTAACCGAAGGGCTTGTGGTCGAAGATCCTGGCCACTGTAGGAGGCCGCACGTCCATTGAGAAATGCAGCACGTTGCGGTTGATGGCTTCGTCCAGCGCCAGGGGAAGGCTGTTAGGCGTGGAGGCCGGTTGCAAGCGCTGGCTATAGACGGTCTCTTCCGCTCCGATTTCCGGGCGAAGGGTCCATCCGTGCAAAAACTCCGGCAGGCTGATGGTCGGCTTAACGTCGCCGCGCCCGACTCCTTGGGCGGTCTCAAACCCGAGCTCGTGGCGGGAGAGCGCTTCCGCGGCCGCATCGTAGCTGTACATGAAGCCGGAGCCGGCAATCGGCTTTTCCACTCCGGCAAACTGGAAGCTGGCCAGGTGAGCAATGTCGATGACGTCGTTGGGAAGAGTGCTCTGATAATTCTGGTAGCGCGAAATCAGCAGGGCGTTGAAGTTGCCGTCACGGCTGCGACTGATAAAGCCCGACGAACGCACCTCCGATGTAACGGCCTCCACAAAATTAGGCGCGAACTCGGCGCGAAAGAGATAAGAGCTCAGGTAGTCAACCGAGGCAACACCACGATATCCGTAAGGAAGCAGGAGGTCGCCGTTGAACTTCATCTCCTCGCCGCTTTGGTTGGGCCCATTCGGCGTTTGCTTGGTCACCGTGACTCCGTAGTACTCGGCAACGGCGTGCCAGGTATAACCTACGGCGCGGTACGACCCATGCTGGGCCCACCCTTTCCGGCTGTAAAGTTCGCCGCCTATCTCGGCGTCCGAGCTGCGGTTGATCGCCCAATAAAAGCTATCGCCGATGATGGTGCCGCGCGTGGTCGACTGGCCGATGACCGGGATGAGAAAGCCGCTCTTGCGTCCCAGGTTATCGATAGGGTGCTCCGCGTAGGGGAAATAGAACACCGGGATGTTGCCGATGCGAAGCGTCGCATGGTGCATACGCGCATCATCCCCGACTTCAATGAGCGCGGTGGTGGCTACAAATCGCCACTTCGGTTTCGGAAGCCGGCATGACGTGATGTAGCCATGGTGGACCAGATACTGGTCGGGACCCAGTTTGTCGATCACCTTCCCGGAGAAGAAAAATGGCGTGGAAGAGGTGAGGAACATCAGCTTGTTCTTGACCTTAACTCCCGTGGACCCGGTTGCGTCGTAGAAGGTGCCGGTGTCGCGGCTGACGTCATAGGTGCCATGGCTGGAGACAATGTGCTCGTTGTGGGGACCTCCGTCAAATACGACGTGGCCCGTAGCGGTAACGATTCCGGTGGTGGAATCGTAGGTGGCATCGTCGCAATGCAGGACGTTGTTGCGAAATCGCACCACCACATGGCCAGTACCGGTCCACGTGTCCTGATTCCAGGTTTGATGATCGGCCTGAATCAGGACCTCTTCCCGGCCCAGAGGAACGTTTACCGATGGCTTGGGATTGGCGTCTTGCGCTTCGCTGCCGGCTTGCAGCTCCTGGTCGAGGATCTGTTGCGCGTCGCGGGCGTCCTGCTGTTGCACCTTCGGTGAAGAATCGTCACCGGCGGACTCGGGTAAAATCTGCGCCCCGCTTGAGGATGAGCTACTCCGCAACTGACTTGTTACTAGCTGGGGTGCCAGAAAGCAATGACAAGCGAAAATCGCCGTGATAAGAAATCGAGTGCGGAGAATCATCAATTCGCCGAGCGTTCCTGCGCCGGTGGATTCGCGGATTTCGTCCGAACTTGCACGTTAGCACGCCCTATGGCCTCAGGCAAAACAGCAAACGAGATTCTTCATCGGAACAGGTTCGAGATTAGGTCGAATCGGTAGTCGCGCCACGACATGAACGAACAGCCATTACACACGCCGCTGGACGAATCGGTCATTCCCGATGTTTGGCGCGACGAGGTGCAGGCCCGCCTGGAGCGCTACAAAAAGCGCCGCGGCCGTCGCATCGAGGGCGCATTCACCATGCGCTTCCCGTTCCCTGTGGAGGAACCTGTCGAGGCCGCACCCGAGGAGTACCAGGAGATTCAGCCAGCCGAGCAGTTTGTTCAAGCTGTAACAGACGATGTGGCCGCAACAGAGAACGGCGAAGCTGCGCCGATTGTTGTTGAGAAGCCCGGCGAAGCTGCGCCGATCATTGTTGAGAAGCCCGCCGAAGCTGTCAAAGAGATTCGCACCGAAGAGAAGAAAGCTGAACCGACGCTAGAGACGGCCCAGGCAGACGCGGGGGTGATTGCGTCGGCTGCGGCGAGCGCCGCGCCGACAACCGAACCTGCACCGGAGGAAGAACCGCTTCGCCTGATCGAACTCCCTCCGCGACCCTTACCGCGGCGCAAGGTGATTGCGTTTCCCAGTCCTTCGTATGCGCAGAGCGAAGCCGTTCGACGCATCGCCGATCCGGTACAGCCTGAGCAGTTGCGCATCCTCGACGTGCCCGAAGAACTGCAGGCGATGCCGGCGACATCTTTCCTGGAAGGCTTGCTGGATGCTCCCGCTGCGTCGCGACCCGACATTCGCACCGACGGTTTGGACTTGCCCTGTCCAGTTGTGCGAGCCTCTCGCCGCATCGGGGCCGCTTCCATCGACGCGCTGGTGACGGTCGCCGGCGCGGGCCTCTTCGCCGCTGCCGCTGGCCGCTTCCTGCCGGCACTCCCACCCGTAAAGTTTCTGGTCGCGGGCGCGCTGGCGATCTCTGTGCTCTTGTGGGCGAGTTACCAGTATCTGTTTCTGGTATACCGCGGGCGCACACCAGGAATGACTGCTACCCGTGTTCACTTGCGAACTTTCAAGGGACGCTTCCCCAACTTCCGCCAGCGCCAGTTGCGCGTCGTCGGGCTGTATCTTTCGGTGCTCTCGCTCGGCATGGGCGTGCTGTGGTACTTCGTGGATATCGAATCGCTGTGCTGGCAGGATCGCATCAGTCAGACTTTTCCCGCTGCCGCTGACAAATCCTGAGCCGGTTCTGTAGCATTAACTTCACGACATCTTGAAACCACGATCCTTATCACGCGGCGGACGCATCTGGATTCTTGGGTTGGCGGCAGCGCTCGTCATAGGTCTCGCAGGCTGCGACTCTGAGCCACGCAAGACCGATGCTGAACTCGGACTGAATCCGCAGCAGGCGCTGGGTCGCCGTGTGTATGACGCGCGCTGCGCCGAGTGCCATTACGCTTACAGCACGCGCAATCTGCGAGGTCCCAGCTTGCACGGGCTGTTCAAGAAGCAGTTCATGACAAGTGGTATACCGGCAAATGACGAGCGGGTGACAGACGTCATCCTGCTTGGCCGCGCGAAGATGCCTGCGTTCCAGCAAAAGCTCACGCAGCAGCAGTTCGACGATTTGATGGCCTACCTGCATACGCTGTAAGCTCCGTCGCGACGGTAGAGAGGCGCTTCAGCGCCGCGTCCGGCGACGTCGGAACCTTCGGCCTCCGAGTACAATCAAATGAGCGCATGGCCTCAGCAGCAGAACTGATCCAAATCGAAATGACGCCCCGCACGCCCGCCCCCAAGCCGGAGTGGCTGAAGGCGCGCGCCCCCATGGGCGAGAACTATCACGACCTGAAGACGCTGGCGCGCAAGCTCGATCTGCACACGGTTTGCGAGTCGGCGCGCTGCCCCAACATTGGAGAGTGCTGGAACCATCGCACCGCGACTTTCATGCTGCTGGGCAACCTGTGCACCCGGCGTTGCGGATTCTGCGCTGTGCCCAAAGGCCGGCCGATGCCGATCGACATGGAAGAGCCGTTGCGCGTCGCTGAAGCGGTCGAGAAGCTGGGATTGAAGTTCGCCGTGGTGACCAGCGTGAACCGCGATGACGACAACACCAACGCCGCTCGCGTCTTCGCCGACACCATCACCGAAATCCGCAAGCGCATGCCCGACTGCCGCGTTGAAGTGCTTATACCCGACTTTCAGGGACACGATGAGCCGCTGCAGATCGTGATGGATGCCCGGCCCAACATCCTGAACCACAACACCGAGACGGTGCCGAGACTCTATCGCGTGGCCCGCTCCGGCGCTCGCTATGAGCGAACCTTGCGGCTGCTGGAACGCGCCAAGGAAATGAATCCGGCAATTCCCAGCAAGACGGGTGTGATGGTTGGATTGGGAGAGACCACCGACGAACTGCTGTCGGTATTTCGCGACCTCGCCGCCAGGAATGTCGACATTCTTACCATCGGGCAGTACCTGCGTCCCTCGAAAGATCATCTGCCGGTGGCGCGTCTCTATCATCCCGATGAGTTCGCTTTCCTGAAGGCTGAGTCACTCAAGATGGGCTTCCGTCACGTCGAGTCAGGGCCATTGGTTCGCTCCAGCTATCACGCGCATGAGCAGGCGGACGCGGGAACATCTCAGCCGCCACTGACGTAAGTTTCGGAACTTCCAGTGAGCAAACCTGATCCGATCGAGCGAGCTCTGGAACGACTCGGCGAATTGCGACACGCCGCGCTGACCGACCAAGTCCTTAGTGAAATTCGCCACGGTCTGCAGAACCGCTCGAACCTGGTCATTGCCAAGGCAGCCAAGGTGGCTGGCGAACTGCGCGCGACAGCCCTTGTCTCGGACCTGGTCGCCTCATTCCACAAGCTGATGGCAGATCCCTCCCGGCTCGACAAGCGCTGTGCCGCTCTGACCGAAATTGTGACGGCACTCTACGAGTTGGACTGCGACGATCCTGAGCCCTATCTCGTCGGCCTGCGACATATTCAGATGGAGGGCTCATTCGGTCCGCCGGTAGACGCGGCAGCGAAGTTGCGCGGCCTGTGTGCTCAGGGCCTGCTTCGCACGAGACATCCGAACGCTCTGGACGAGGTGGTGCGGCTGTTGGTCGATCGTGAACCGGAAGCGAGAATGGGCGCGTTGAAAGCGCTCGCAACCAATGGCGGCGAGGCCGGAGTTCTTCTGCTGAAATTGAAGGTGTACACCGGCGACACGGAACCCGAGGTGTTGGGGGAGTGTTTTACCGGCCTGCTTGCTGCCGCACCAGAAAGGTCAGTCAGCCTTGTGGCAGAGTATGTCGATTCAGCGGACGAGGCTGTCGCCGAAGCTGCAATCCTGGCTTTGGGAGAATTGAAAGATGAGCGCGCGTTTGAGGTCCTGAAAGACAAATGGCAGCGTACGGTGAGTGGCCCGCTGCGGCAGGTACTGCTGGTTGCCATGGCGTGCTCGCGGCTGGAACCCGCAATTGCGTACTTGCTCACGATCGCAGCCGAAGCAAGCCCACAAACCGCGGCACACGCGATTGAGGTCCTGGCAACTTACCGATCCAGCGAGCGAATCAGGTCGTCGCTTCAGAAGGTGGTTCGGGAACGCAACGAGGAAGTTGTGACCGAAGCTTTCGCAAGGCACTTCGGGGAATAGAGCGCTAACGTTAGACTGCCCTGACTTGAGCTTCACGCGCACCAGGAGGCGGCCCAACACTCAGCCTAATCACTGATTTTTGTGAGCATTGGCGTGTAGAATGCCCTCGCCATGAATTCCTGTATCCGTGCTTTCGCCTTCCTACTGTTTGTATTCCCGATCTTGGCTTTCGGCCAAAAACCTTCGGCTAATCAGCAAGACGTCGCGCAGCAAGTCCAACATTTGATGGGCATAGAAGTTGGGTTCGAGAACATGGTTCCACCAGGTGTCACGATTGAAGCGAAGGAAATTTCGCGAACTGGCAAGTCCGGAAGTCTGACAGTGAAGTACCACGTTTTTGTGAAGGGTGCTCCGGCTGACGCGATCTTCCAGTACGTTTATTGGCCGGCAAATGCCGACAAACCGACATTGGCCCTACAGGGAATCACCGCAGGCAAGGATGGACTTCTCATTTGCGCCGGGCGAACCGGATATGACTGTGGAGATCCAAAGAAACTCGATGATCCAATCGATTTCACTGTTATGCCCCTGAAAGGTGAGCCTTATCGCATCGCGTTTGTCGCCGGTGATTTTAAAGTCGGGACAGTCATTGTTCCCGATCCGATCGAGAACACGGACAAGGGCTGCACTCTCAGTGCTGTTCGGCTCACGAGCAAGTTCGAGCTGGCGTTCATTACTGGTTCGGGCTACCCTGCGGGGAAAGACATTCACTACCGGGTTTCCTCCGGAGACAAGACTAATGACTTTGTCGTGAAGTCAGACGAAAAGGGCGTGATTAGGACTGGCGTGATTCCGTTTCCAGGTGGCAAAGATAAGGGCACATCTACGGTCAAGATAACCGAAAGCGCCTGCTCACCTCAGGTTACGTATGCTTGGGGAACGCTCTAAGACATGAATTTCTTCATCTGCCGCAGCAGCGACTCCGGCGCATCAACTTCTAGCTCCACATAGCCCTCGCGATATTCTCGCTTGAGCACGACCGCTCTGGCATCGATTGCGGAGAGAGCTTTACCTTCCGACTGCGGCACGCGCAGCCGGGCACGACTAACGGGATCCTGCTCAATCAACTGATCGATGCGCGCCAGCAATCTGTCCAAGCCTTCACCTTTTTGCGCGCTGACGTGAATCTCGGAGTCGGTGTCGATCAAGCTTTCGCGCTTGATGTCGCTCAGCAAGTCGACTTTGTTCATCACATGCAAGCGAGGCTTGTTGTTCGCCTCCAGTTCGCGGAGAACTTCTTCCACCTGCGCCTCCTGTTCGAGCGCGGCTGGACTGGTCGCGTCCGATACCTCAAGGAGCAGCGATGCGCGCTGCACCTCCTCCAATGTGGCACGAAACGCCGACACCAGCGTATGCGGCAGATTGCGAATGAATCCCACAGTGTCAGACAGCAACACTTCGCGCTTGGATGGCAGCTTCAACTGCCGCAATGTGGGATCAAGGGTCGCGAACATGCGCGAGCTCTCCAACACTCCAGCCTTGGTCAACGCATTGAACAGCGTTGATTTGCCGGCATTGGTGTAGCCGACCAGAGCGACCGTCGCTATCGGCACCGACTCGCGGCGCTGCCGCTGCTGCCCGCGAATGCGGCGAACGTTCTCTAGTTGCTCTTTGACGTGGCGGACGCGGCGGTAGATTTTTCGACGGTCGGTTTCAAGCTGGGTTTCGCCCGGGCCTCGCGTTCCGATTCCGCCGCCGAGCTGCGACATCTGGGCGCCTCGTCCGGCCAGCCGGGGAAGCATGTACTCCAGTTGCGCCAATTCCACCTGGAGCTGACCTTCACGGGTTCGCGCGTGGCGGGCGAAGATATCGAGGATGAGTTGCGTGCGATCGATCACACGCACATCGAGCTCGCGCTCCAGGTTGCGTTGTTGCGAAGGCGAGAGTTCGTGGTCGAAGATGGCAAGTTCAGCCTCAGTCGAGGCCAGAGCGCCCTTCAACTCCTCTACTTTCCCGCTGCCAATCAGCGTGGCCGGATCGGGACGCGGCCGCCGCTGCAACATCTCACCGGCAATGACGGCACCTGCGCTCTGTGAGAGTTCGCGCAGCTCGGCCATCGAGTCTTCGGCGGAAAAACTGGGGAGGTCGCCGGCGTCAATCGTCGCGTGCGCGGTCACCGCGTTGCGCGCGATTCGGGCACTCGCCGGCAGGCGCACACGTTGCTTGGAGGCGGCAGGCTGCGGCTGCGCATCGTCCGCGCTTGCTCCTGCCGTTGCAGGGCGGTGCGAGGGCCGACTGGAAAACTCCAGGCCGATCAGAAAAGCTCGTTCCGCCCCATGCGAGCGATCATTCCCACGTCCCCGATCGATAATGCTCCGGGCAGGCAAGCGGCTAGCTGTTCGACGTACTGTTCTGCACCGGTGCTATCGGAGCGGTAGGCGATTCCGCTGTGGGGCGAGCGTCGTGCCGATCGCTATGCGCGGCACGCGAGATCACCACCGTGGAGATGGCATGCTTAAAGATCAACTGCTCCTGATTATTGGTTTCGAGCACAACCGAATACTTGTCAAACGACCGAATTCTTCCCGTAAGCTTCACTCCGCTGAGCAGATAAATAGTGATTAGGGATTTGTCTTTACGGGCAGTGTTGAGAAACGAATCCTGAATATTCTGAGCCGGTTTATTGTCCATTGTTTATTTCCTCCCGACCTTTCCCAAACAGACCGGCTTCGCAAGTGGCGCGAGCCTGGCACGCAAATACTGCAAGCCGATGACCTTAATACCCAGAGTCATAGGCACAAGAACCCAGAGTAAACATACGGCCACGGACGCGATATTTCAATGAAATCCTCTAAGGGGTGGGTTAGAGTAGCATCGACAACGGTATCCCAGGCGGCAACGCCGTCGGCTGAAAGTTGTATTTTAGGTACTAAGAATCCTATGGAACTGTCATTGTTTTCCTTCGTTCTCCCCTCATTCGCACCGGCGGGAGGCGTGACCGTGGCGCTGATATTCGCCCGCTGGATCCACCTCATTGCCGGAGTTATGTGGATTGGCTTGTTGTACTTCTTCGTTCTGGTGAACCCCGGCTTTATGGGTGAGCTCGACCAGAAGACTCGTACCGTGGTCTTCTCCGAGCTGATGCCCCGCGCCATGTTTTGGTTTCGCTGGAGCGCGCTGGTGACGGTGATCGCAGGTTTTGGCTATTGGAATTACCTAATCAGCGCCGATGTTCAAGCCTCCGAAACCGCAGGCCACTTGGCCGATCCGAGCGCCATCATCATCAGCTTCCTCGTGATTTGGACTGTGGCTTTCGCCATCGAGATGGCTCTGGTGATGGCTCCGCTGCCGGTTTTCAAAACCGTGTCCGGTCTCGGCATCGTAATGGCGCTGGTGTTGCTCGCCTGCACCTATGTTTTCCTGAAGTTGAATCAGCGCGGGTGGGAGAGCAATCGCACCCTGTGCATCGGAATCGGCGGCGGACTGGGCTGGTTCATGCTGCTGAATGTGTGGGGCATCGTATGGCGCATGCAGAAGAAGCTCATCCACTGGAATGCGGCCGCGCTCACTGGCAGCCCAGCTCCGCCGGAAGCCCGTAATGCTTCGAAGATAGCGGCGGTCGTTGCCGGCGTGAGTTTCTGGGTTTCGTTCCCCATGCTGTTCTTCATGGGAGCGTCGAGCCACTACACGATGTTCGTTCAGTAATAGTTCGGGGCGGCAGGCGTGCTCGGCGCCCAAGCCGGGTTGCTCAGGTATGCCGCAATCGCGATTTTGGTTTTCCTGTGGTGGGGCGCTCGCGTGGGCCCGTCCGTGCCGCCTTGGAGCCGTTCAGCGCCGAATAGAATTCCCCGAGTTGGAGTAGCCCCTCAGCGGCGTCCACGCTCGGACAACAGCCCCCTCTTCTGGACAGAGACGTAGGGATCAGTGCTCATAACTAACAGGTTCTAATGCGTCCCGGCGCTGAATAGCGTGGCAGCGCACGTGCTCCACTTCCTGCGAGTTTGTGTTTCTGGAGCATCCCGTGTGGAGTCTGCGGCAAGACCTGCATTTCGCGCTACGTCAGATGCGCAAGAACCCTGGGTTCACCCTGATCGCAGTGCTGACGCTGGCGTTAGGGATCGGAGCCAACACTGCGATCTTCCTGGTGTTGCATGGCACGCTTCGCCTGCCGTTTCCGCACGCCGACCAACTTGTCACGGTGCGCAACACCTATCCCGGATCGGAAGATACTCCCGGATCGCTGCCCGATTTTCGAGACTGGCGCAGTCAGTCGAAATCATTCTCCAATCTGGTCGCTATCTTCCCGACTCGCATGACGTATCTCGGCAAGCACGAGCCCATGCGCATCGCGACTGCCTACGCTTCCGATGGCTTTTTGCCGACCTTCGGACTGTCTCCCGTGCTCGGTCGCGACTTTCTGGCCAGCGAACACCAGAAGGGCGCCGCGCCGGTGTACGTGCTGAGTAAAGAATTCTGGAAGAACGAGTTCGGTGCCAATCCGGCGGTGTTGGGCAGCACGATCACGTTGAATGGCCGCGCGGGCACAGTGGTCGGCGTCGTGCCTCGAATGGTTCCCAGCTTCTACTACGAACCGCAGGTATGGATGCCCCTGGAAGCTGCGCCGCCCTACGACGGACATGGCACGAATTACCTCAACATCGTGGGCCGCCTGAACGATGGCATCAGCGTGGCCTCTGCGCGCAGCGAGCTCGCCGTCATCCAGGGCCAGATCGACAAGCAGTTTCCCGGAAACGCCCACGGCATCAGCGTGCGGCCGCTGGCGCAGACTATGTTTGGCGATATCCGCCCCGTCACCCTGCTTCTGCTCGCGGCGGTGGGATTCATTCTGCTGATTGCGTGCCTGAACCTCGCCAACATGGTGCTCGCACGTGCCACCGATCGCATGCGCGAATTCGCCATACGCAATGCGCTGGGCGCATCCATGCGGCGGCTGCTGCAACAGACCCTCACCGAGAGTCTGCTACTCGCCTTGCTGGGGGGCGCCTTAGGCCTCGTTTGCGCTGTCGCGATCACGCGCCTTCCCATCGCTCTGTGGCCGAAGTACCTGTTGCGCCCCGACCAAATAAAGCTGGATGCGACCGTCATTCTGTTTACAGCGGGGCTTGCAGTCCTCACCGGATTATTTTTTGGCATCATCCCGGCGCTTTACGTACTGCGCGAAAATTTCTTCGCCGCGACCCGCGAAGGTAGAACGCTCACCGAAACGCGCGAGCAAGGCGTGACCCGCGCGGTGCTGATGGTCTCTGAAATTGCGCTGGCGACTCTGCTGGTTACAGGCGCGCTGAGCATGGCACGTTACTTCACGCAACTCATGCATACCGACTCCGGCATCAACGCCGACCACGTGCTCAGCATGAATGTCCCGCTCTCTCCGGCGCGTTATGCGAAGGAAGAGCAGCAGCGGCAGTTCTTCCAACAACTCGAAGACCGGCTGCGTACACTGCCGGGCGTGACTGCAGTCGCGGCATCGTCGGCTGCCCCATTCGACGGCGACGCCCAAACCAGCGACTTTGAGTACGAAGGCCAACCGTCGAACTCGTCGCACCAGATGCCCTTCGCGGGCGATTACTTCGTTAGTCCTCAATATTTCGAAACCATGCAAATCCCCGTGCTGCAAGGGCGGTCATTCGACGTGCACGACCAGACCGGAGCACCCAAGGTTGTAATCATCAACCGCACCATGGCGGAAGCACTGTGGCCGGGTCAGAACGCGATTGGCAAGTGGGTCAAGGCGCTCGATGGCAGTTCGCATCAAGTCGTCGGTATCGCAGGTGACGTCCGAGCCTCCGGGGTCTCGCAACCGGTGGGATTTCAGCTCTACTTCAGCGCCTTGCAGCACCCTCCGAAAGACATGACCGTTCTGATGCGCACGGCGATGGAACCACTATCGGTTGCTGAAGTCGCCAAGCAGACGGTCTACGCGATCGATCCCGAACAGGCAGTGTCGAATGTGACCTCGGCCGACCAACTCGCCTCGGACTCGATTGCCGCTCAGCGGGTATCTACCGCTCTCTCGGGAAGCTTAGGCGGGCTCGCGCTGCTGCTGGCCAGCATCGGAGTCTATGGCGTGATGGCTTACTCCGTCAGCCGCCGGGAGCGGGAATTCGGCATCCGCATGGCCATGGGCGCTCGACCGCGCGACATCTTATCGTTGCTGATGCGGCGTTCCGGCTTGCTGGTATTGTTTGGCGTCGCCGCGGGCGTGGTGCTCACCATTCCACTCGGCCGCTGGATGAGCGCGTTGCTGGCCGGCTCACACAACTTCGGCGCACTGACCACCGCAGGATCTGCGATCCTGCTCGCAGGAGTTGCAATGTTCGCCACCTATCTGCCGGCGCGCCGCGCTGCTTCGGTTCAGCCGATGACCGCTTTGCGCACCGAATAGACCGCAGCTGTCGTAGCGGTTTTGAAGGGGCACAGCTTCGAAGGGGCGTAGCTTTAGCTACGCCATTGCGCCTGGTTTTGAAGGGGCACAGCTTTAGCTGTGCCTATTAGCGCCTTATGTTTTCAGAGCGAGCCGACGAAGCCGGCGAGCCTACACTCCCGCCGCCGCTACGCCTGAGTAATAGCGGGTGGTACGCGGCAACTTCTGCAAATAGCCGAGTGCGAAGAAGAACGCAGTCGCGATCAGGCAAACCGCCAGCCGCACATGCGCCAGGGGCAGCGGCTCCAGGTGCAGGAACTTGCCCATGCGCCATGCTGCCCAGTTGATGACTTGCGTCGGCACCACCGTCCAGATAGCAACGTAGAACCACGCCCGCTCCGCGCCTTCGCCGATGGTGCTGCGCCTGGCGCGCGGAATCCAATCGAGCCACGCCGCCAGCACAACCGCCAGCGCCAGCGGGTAATACGCCCAGCGATACAACTCGTGCAGCATCCACTGACCATTAATCGCAGCGATGATCAATCCGATGAGGTTCAGCACATAAGGAACCAGCAAGTCGATCCAGGCTGAGGTGTAGCAGACGACGCGATAGGGCAGGTTGGGCTGAGGCACGCCGTAGTAGTGAATGTACGGACGCTGCTCGCATCCCGGAATGCGGCCCTCGAACCCTCGCCAAAACACAACGGCCGCGACGATGGCCAGCCAAATCCAGTGGCGGATGTCCGGCCCATGCGCGTACAAGTCATAGGTCAGCGGATAGCCGGGCAGCACCCAAAACACCCAGATCCAGATGGGAGTATGCAGGACACGGTAGTAACTCTTGTTTCGTTCCCGAAAAACCGCCTGTTTCATGCGTCCTTCGAGAATAGCGGAGAAGGGCCGCTCTTCGCTATTGGCTATTGGCTATTGGCTATTGGCTGTTGGCTATGGCTTTCCCTCTCCGAGAGGTGTCATCCCGAGCGGAGCGAGGGACCTGCAGTTCGATGCCGCTGCGAAGAATCGCCAGTCCCACGAAATGCTCGCGAGGGCGAACTACAGATCCTTCGACTCGTCGTCCACCGCGGCGGACTTCTCAATAACAGCCAAAAACGGTTCGCCAACGGCCAAAAGTCGCCTTTTTCACAACAATATCCCTCCGTCGTACACCAATTTTCCATCCAGCAGCCGCGCCTCCGCCATAATCTTGTGCTCGCGCGGGAGGCGCTTCTCATCATCGATATGCAGCACCGTATGTCCATATGCCGCCAAATAATCGCTAATTAGCATGCGGTGGCATTGGAAATAGACCCTTTCTGCGCACATATAGGCGGTTTTACCCTGCTCAGCGGCTTGCAACAGCTGCTCAACGCCGTGCGCAAACTCGCCGGTCATCATGTAATCCGCGTAGTTGCGAAATGAGTCGTTGCGCAGCGCCAGGTTGGGCGAGTCATTGCGAATCTTCTTCCGCCGGCCACCCAGCTCTTTCGTCCACACATAGCGAATGCCGCGCTTGGGCAATTCGAGCTCCAGCGCTTCGCGATTGAAGTGCGGCAATCGTCGTGACATGGGGAACGACCGCACATCGGCCAAGGTAACGATTTCGTGGCCAGTCAGAGCCTGCACCAGCTCATCGAAGGTGCGCGTGGAGTGACCGATCGTGTAGATAGTCGCCAATTCCAGCCCTCCGTAGGGTGCGGCCCACCCCTCAAAACGCCACTAAAGTGGGGCACACCGAAACAAGTCTCGAAAAATTATTCCTTATAGGCTTAACTTTGTTTCTGTCCAGAGGTATACTTTCGCCGTCTAGCTCGCCCGCTTGTTTTGCTCGCGCTGTGCGTATTTGCGATGCGGTCAACGAGCTTCACTCTGTGCGGATTTCGATTCTATTCTGATCGGCCAATGGCGGGTCAATGTGCGTCTCACAACCGAATTGAATTAGGAGGAGCGGTATGAAGAAATCCCTGTTTCTAGCTGCACTTCTGCTCGTCGCAGTAAGCGGCTTTGCACAAGTCAGCGTCAATAATTTCAGCGGCTACAGTGATTACTGGCATCCGTTTGGATATCCCAACACTGCGACGTACGGTGAACTCTTCACCGCGCCAGGCAGCGTCAGCAACCTGTCCAGCTTCTCGTTCTATATGGGCGACCCGGTTCTTTCCGGCAACATCATCACCGGCGCTTACATTGCGACGTGGAATGGCAGCGAGGCCGGCACGCTCCTGTACTCGAGCGCCGCGTACAACTATGACAACGTCGGTAATGAAGAGCTCACCTTCAACACCGGCGGTCTGGCTGTCACCCCGGGTTCGAAGTACGTCATGTTCCTGAGCATCTCTCAGTACTACGGGCAGTCCGCCGGCGAAGCTTACGTATCGCAGGGTGGAACCAACCAGTACCTGAACGGCTTCGTTTACAACAACAACGCGGGCGACTTCAGCTCGCTGTTCAACACCGCGTGGAGCGGACCGCTCTCGCCCGATTGGGCCGTCGATCTCGAGTTCAACAGCGTTCCGGAGCCCAGCTCCCTGCTGATGCTCGGCACCGGCATCCTGGGCGGCATCGGCGTTCTGCGCCGCAAGCTGTTCTAAACTGACAACTGATTCGCACTCAGCGCCGGGGCCCAAAGCTCCGGCGTTTTTTTTGGCGAAGATTCGCCTCAGCGTATGACCTCGCAACCCGGCAAATACTTCGCTTGACACGCGTTGTATCAGGGCACGACCTTCAGTCGTGCCGGACGACGCCGAGTTGTGGACGGGCTTCAGCCCCTGAAACGGCCACCTCAGCTCCTAAAGGCGTTCTCTCGCTGTGGGCTTTCGGCACGGCTGAAGTTAGCCCGCCCTGAGCGCAGCCGAAGGGTGCCCTGATACAGAGCTGATCAACATCGTTTTCATGTTGATAGACCTTTCTGGTAGGTTATGAGCGACCGCCAATCAACAGGTGAATTGCACATGCGAGAAGTTCCGGTCTCTCAATTCAAGTCGAAGTGTTCAAGCCTGTTGAAAGAGGTCTCAGCGACGAAGGAACCTTTGTGCATAACTCGGTTCGGAGATCCGATTGCGGTTGTCCTTCCCGCGCAACGCCCACAAGCCCGGGCAGACTGGATCGGCTGCATGAAAGATTCCATGCAGATCTTGGGCGACATCGTTTCGCCTGCAAGCGAAGTGAACGATTGGGAGGTACTGAGCGACTAGCTCCCGCCAATCCGCTCCAGCGCCTCCGCAACGACTTGTTCTTGCTCAGTCGTGACGGTGCGCAGATCGATGAGCACGCGTCCATCTTCCACCCGCGCGATGATCGGCGTCGCCCACTGCCTTAGCTTTTCGCAGATTGCGTCGGCATTAATTGCCAGGCTTGAGACGGCCAGAACATGCGTCGCTAATGTTGAGCCTGGCGCCGCGCCTCCGCCCAGCACCGAGCGCGACTCCACCACTTCGATATGCAACTGCGGGGAGGTGATGTGCAGTTTGCGCATCAGGTGTTCGGCGCGGTTGTGGATTTCGTCTTCGCTCAGCCGCATCATGCGCAGCACAGGAATCGAGTCGTAGTCTTCGCGCAGATAGGCCAGCAGCGTCGCCTCCAGCGCAGCGTAGAACATCTTGTCTACACGTACAGCCCGAAACAGCGGGTTGGAACGAATCTTCGCCACCAGCTCCCGAGTGCCGCTGATGAGCCCCGCTTGCGGGCCGCCCAGCAGCTTGTCGCCGCTATAAGTGATGACGTCCACGCCCGCATGGACACTGGCGACAATCGTTGGCTCGCCGTGCACTCCCACCTCGCGCAGGTCGAACAGGTCCCCGCTGCCCAAGTCTTCCAACACCGGAATGTTGTGCTCGCGTCCGAGCGCGACCAGTTCTTCCAGCGAAGGCTGCTCGGCAAAGCCGACGATCTGGAAGTTCGAGCGATGGACGCGCAGCAGCAGCTTTGTCTTGTCAGTGATGGCAGCTTCGTAATCCGCGATGCGCGTGCGATTCGTGGTGCCGACCTCGCGCAGCACCGCACCCGACTTCACCATCACGTCGGGAATGCGAAACGATCCGCCAATCTCCACCAGTTCGCCGCGCGAGACGATAACTTCGCCGCCGTCAGCCAGCGTATTCAGCGACAGCAGAACCGCCGCGGCGTTGTTGTTGACGACGATGGTGGAGACTTCACGCTCCTGCGAATTGAGCAGACGCGCAAACAGGCGGTCTAGATGCGAGTCGCGCTTACCACGCTCACCACTAGTGAGATCGAACTCGAGGTTGGAGTAGCCGTGCGCGATTTCGGCGACATGGCGCAGCGCCTCTTCGCTCAGCGGCGCGCGGCCGAGGTTGGTGTGCAGAATGACACCGGTGGCATTGATCACCGGCCGCAGCGAATACCCGAGTGACTCGGTCAGATGACGCTCGATGAGCGACGGCAGAGCTTCGATGGCGTCCGCCGTTCCTCGCTCATCAAGGCTGTCGTTCGTTATCGCCTGCCGAATCTGATCGAGCATCGCGCGTGTGGCGCCGGTTACGGATGCATGTCCATAGCGCGCAAGGCTCGGCTGTACAGCTGGAAGGCGAAGCGCCTCGTCAACCGAGGGCAGCAGGCGAAAGAGATCGGCTTTGTTCCTGAGAACAGTGAAATGGTTATCGGTCATTCGCGGTTCCTTTGCCCTATGCAATCCACCACTTTCTTGGGCAATTCACAAGGAATCCACAACTCAGTGCGAATCACACCTTGCCATCAATAGAGCTGGTAAGACCTAATGGGATGTTGCCCAAAATAGGTGCAAGTCGACAAGGACGTGGAATGCAGAAAGATAAACGGACGAAGCCGAGTCCTGACGTCAAGCCCGCTCCGTCTTGCAATTGCGAATGCAAGGCGTGCGATATAGGAATGCACTGCGCGAGAAAACCGGAATGCCAGCATCCAGCTCCGTCAACTAGGCGCGCTTAGATACCAGCACTTGGTCGTGATGTGCCGTCTGACGACGTTGTTCCTTGCTGACCCACTCAACAAATAGCGATTCGAACTCGTCGCGGGTGTAGATTCCCTTGTGGATTAGCAGCGTATTCATCGCGTATATCGTTGCCTTGAACGAGTCGTCCCGCGTAGCCAAACTCAAAGCATCCTCAAAAGACATCGTCCCCTCCGCGTCCGAACCTGTGCCTAGATTAAAGCACAAGGAGAGCGCCCGTTTACAAAACAATTTTGCACTGCCCAGCGTGCTGGTTTTCAATCCGCTTAGCAACGCCTTCTGGTCAGACGCCGAACCACAAGAATTGCGAGCACCCCACCCACGCAAGCTTTTGCTATATCGCCGGCATCGAAAAAGCGGATGAAGCGCACGCCCGAGTCGGTAATTTCCAGCGCACCAGCCGCCTTGGCTTTGACCACTCCCCCCCCACCGCCTCCGCCCGCCGCCAATGGACGGTCAACTGTGGCGCCCTCCTGCTCGCCACCTCCCCATCCTGCGCCGAGACGATACTTCACGCGGGCGACCGGAACAATCGTTCTGCCACCACGTTCGATCGGCTCACCAAAAACTTGCTTCACATTCGCCGTGGCGGCAAACCGTTCGGCCATCGACTGCAGAATTTCTTGTGCATGATTCATGACTACCTCTAATCTTTCTGTGTCATCCCGAGCGACGAGCGCCAGCGAGGAGTCGAGGGACCCTGGAGTTTGTGCGCGTAGCCCACGATCCCTATCTTCATCCCACTTCCACCAGCCCATACCTTCGATTCCAGTGGCTGCGCAGGTGCTGCACGGCACGCGCGATCTCTTCCTTCGTCAGGTTCTCATTCGGACCCTCAAGCACGAAGCGTGCTTCATGGCGCGCCGCTTCCAGAATCTCGCGATCACGAATCAGGTTTGCCACACGAAAATTCGGCATGCCTGCCTGTGCCGTGCCGAAGAACTCGCCCGGACCGCGCAGTTGCAAATCCAGTTCGGCGATTTCGAAACCGTTTTGCGTGCGCACCATGGCTTGCAGTCTCTCTTCGGCCTCGGGAGAAACCTTGCCGCCCGTCATCAGAACGCAATACGACTTCGCGCTGCCGCGTCCAATGCGTCCCCGCAACTGATGCAGTTGCGACAGCCCAAAGCGCTCGGCATGCTCAATGACCATGACGCTGGCGTTGGCTACATCCACGCCGACTTCAATCACCGTGGTGGAAACCAGCACGTCGATGTCGCCTTTCTGGAAGCTGGCCATGGTTGCGTCTTTCTCGTCGGCTGACATGCGCCCGTGCAGCAACCCAACCCGCAATCCGGCAAGCTCGCGCTTGCGCAGCTCGTCGTACATCTTGATGGCGGCCTTCAGTTCGCCACCGAGCGCGCCCTCATCGATCACCGGGTAGACGACGTATGCCTGCTGCCCCGCCGCGACTTGCTTGCGGACGAACTGCCAGACTTCTTCGGCGCGCTCGTCACCGACGCGCGTGGTTTTGATCGGCGAGCGCCCGGGTGGAAGTTCGTCCAGCACGCTGGTATCGAGATCACCGTAGAGGGTGAGCGCCAGTGTTCGCGGTATTGGTGTTGCCGTCATGACCAGCACATCGGGCTCCGCCTCGTCGGCCTTCTTCATCAGCTTGAAGCGCTGCATCACGCCGAAGCGGTGCTGCTCATCGACGATCGCCAGTCCCAGCTTGTCGAATTCGACCGACTCCTGAATCAAGGCGTGCGTTCCGATGACCAGTTGTGCATTGCCACGCGCGATGTGGTGGCGCGTCTGTTTCTTGCGCGCCGACTCCTGCGAGCCGGTGAGCAGCACGATGCGATACCCCGCGGGTTCGAGAATGCGGCGCGCGGAAAGATAGTGCTGCGTGGCGAGAATTTCCGTCGGCGCCATCAGCGCGACCTGGTATCCGTTCTGGATGGCGATGACCGCCGCTTCCAGCGCGACGATGGTTTTGCCTGAGCCGACATCGCCTTGCAATAGCCGCCGCATCGGCGAAGGCTGTTTCATGTCTTCGACGATCTCTTTCAACACGCGAAACTGCGCTTTCGTCGGACGAAACGGCAGGATCCTGCGCACCGCGGCTCGGATCTCCTCATTGGTTTCGAATGCGATGCCGGTCTGCGCGCGCATCTTGCGGCGCTTCAGCTCCAGCCCCAGTTCGAGAAAGAACAGCTCCTCGAAGATGAGCCGCAGCAGCGCGGGCGTGCGTGCCTCCTGTAATTTCGCCAGGCTCTCGCCCACCTCGGGCCAGTGCGATTGTTGAAACGCGCCGCGCCGGTCGATCAGACTCATGCGCCCGCGCACGATCGGAGGTATCGCATCCGGAATGTCGGGCTGCAGCTGCTCGAGCATTCCGTGGATCACGCGCCGAAACCAGCGCGCGCTGAGCTTTCCCTTGCCCGCTGCCTCGTAGATGGGAACGATGCGGCCCACCTCCAGCGTCTTCCACTTGCTCTCGTCGCCGGCCTGCGCTTCGGCTTCGCCGGGGTCATGCAGGATTTCAAATTGCGGCTGCATGATCTGCAATCGCTGGCGGCCGTATTCACTTTGTTCAACTTTTCCGTAGAGCGCGACCGTCATTCCCGCGCGAAACTTATCTTTCAGGTACGTCGCGTTGAACCAGACGCACTTCAGCGTGTCGCGTCCCTGGCCCACCGTCATCTCAAACAGTGGCATGCGCTTGGTTCGAAACATGCCGAAAGTGCGCACCTCGGCTACGATGCTGGCCATCTCGCCGGCGCGCAGTTCGTTAATGCCACGCGGATTCAGCCGGTCTTCGTAGCGGAACGGCAAATAATAGAGCAGGTCTTCGACCGTCGTGATCCGCTTCTCCAGCAGAATCTCGGCAATCCGCGGCCCGATGCCCTTGACGAACTGAACGTTGGTGGAGAGGTCGAGCAAAGAGCATGGTAACGCAGCAGGAAGCTGCCAGCCGCCAGCTACCAGCTCTCAGCTCAAAATGGGAGGCAGTGGAGTTATTGCCGTTCCGGTATCTTTGTGTTGTCCCAACGGATAAGCGCAGACAACGCTCATAGCTGGCGCTGGCGGCTGATAGCTGGTAGCTTCTTCTCAATAACATGCTTCGCCGCCTGCTCAAGCAATTCGCTGCCATCGTGATCGGCAACGCGCTCTACTTCTTCCTGCTGATGCCGCACCTGCCGGCGCAAGCGCAGCATCGAGCAGACAAACTCGACCTCGGCCTGCTGGTGGACTTCTGGATTTGCGTGGTGATCTACGGGCTAATCGAACTCTGGGACCGCAAGACCGGCAAGAATGTCTAAATGGAGGAAGGTACTTGGGGGGGGTGCGCTCAATTGCATTTCACAGCCTGAAGGGCGGAAAAGGGTCAAGCCCCACTGCGTAAGCAGCGGGAAAGCTAGTTCGTCGTAATCATCCAGACGAGACTGGTTTCGCAACCGGTGTAGCAGTGCGCACTGCCGTAGAGATTGCCGCTCGAATCCAGGTAAACGGATTCCGGGTACTCCCCGTCAAGCGCGCCGGTGAAATCATGCAGGCTGGTGTACACCCAGCCGTTCTCCGTCGGCGTGAGCCTAAAGATGGCGCCGAGGTTGAACCTGCCTCCAATGTCACCTACACCGTACAAGTTCCCGCCTGCATCAATAGCCAGGTTCTGCAACGATGACGCCTGCCCTGGCTGCGAATTGTAGAGCACGGTAAAGCTCCAGCCATTATCTGACGGACTCAGTTCGAAGACAGTGCCCCCGGAGGAGCCGCTATACGTTGCGCCGTACAGGTTTCCCGATCGGTCAGCGATCAACCCGGTTTGGGGGTAGGCACCGTCGCTGTAATTAAAGCTGTGCAGAACAACTTCGGTGTACGTATTCCCGTTATTCACCAACTCATAAGCCGTGCCGTAGTTGTTGTCCCCACCAGTTAACGTTGTCCCATACAGATTGCCGGCGTCATCCCTGAGCAAGCCGCCTTGGGGCTGCGTTCCATCCGACTGAGTTTTGCCGAAGATGTGGAGTTGCGTCTCCTGCCATTTGGCGCCGCCGAGGGAGCGAGGCGACATTTCGAATGCCGTTCCCTGTCCCGCGCCGTTGTTCCCCAAGCCGCCATATTCGGTTATGCCATAGAGGTTTCCGACGTTGTCAAACGTAACCGGAGTACTGGAAAATCTCCCGTCGCAGCCGGTATCACAGTTCCCGTTGAGGAAGTTGTAGAGCACAGTGTGCTTCCAGACCACTCCTCCCTTGCAAACGCTCTTGCAAGGTGGCTCGAGCCTGTAAACCGTTCCGAAGCCCCAGAAGCCTCCGTACAAAGTCGTCCCATAGAGGTCGCCATCGGGTCCAAAAGTAAGTTGGCCCTGCGGGTTGAATCCGTCAGCCACTCCCTGAAAAGTGTAAAGCGTAGTCAAGACCCAACGGCCATGGTTCGGGGAGAGTTCAAATGCAGCGCCGCATCCGTCTTCACAAATTTCGCTGTCTTTGTTTTCGCCGCTGTTTGCCGTTACTCCGTACAGGTTACCGGCTTGATCCATCGTGAGCTGCGACGAAAACCACTCGGTCGGAAGCGTGTATATCACGTTAAACGTTTGGGCAAGGACTGGGGCCGCCAACGCAAAGGCCGCGAAAGCAATGCCGATGCTCACGATGATCTGCAGTCCACGAGCGCGGCGGCTCGCACCAAGGCTCGACATTATCCGTCTCCTGTCCTGCTTCGAGTGTGCCGGGACCGACCCCGCCTGAGCGCATGTGCCCGGGGAAGAAGAAGAACCTTGACTCACTCGACACGGGAATACCGGATTCTATCCCACCTCCGCCGCTTGCAGCTGTCCCCCAACAGTGGAATGCGCAAGGAGAAATGAAAAGGCCGGAGCTGTCGCGCTCCGGCCGGCCATATCTCCTACAATGTAGGACAACTGTCGTAGTTACTTGGGATCGCGTATCGGCGGCGCTGCGGTGGGGCTGTCGTTGCGATTCACAGTCGTATTGGGGCCTGCGGTAGTTGAAGATCCGGCGAGTGGATCTCGGATCGGTGCAGGCGTCGGCTCAACGTTCCCATTCGTAGTTCCACTGGGAGCGGGCGTAGCTGTTCTGCCGATCGTGGGGCCTTTGACTGGTGCAGCCGTAGGGCTGGCATTGCCATTCATGGTGGTCCGGCTGCTACCTAGAGTCGGCGACACGCCTAACGTCCGGCCGGTGCCCAGGTTGACGTCCGGCCTTGCGGTTGGACTGATTGCCCCAGCTCCTCGTCCGCGCTGCGCCACTCCGACGCCGGTCAGAAGCCCCAGCAGCAAACCGATTAGCATTACTTTCTTCATACGCGATAACCTCCTTTTCGAGTGTCGCTTGTGCAGTATCAAAGCAACCGCTCTGCCACATAGCAGCCGAAGCGAAATCAGCAACTTGAGGGGTATAGGTAATTTATCGTCGGGAAAAATCTACCTGCCGACATTGCGAAATGTCGGGTGTCGATTACAGAAAAAACGGCCGGAGGATTTCGCCTCCGGCCGAAGACAACCTTTCGTGCCGACTACTGCATCTCGGCCTGCTTCGATGAGCTTGTACGTGACGTTCCCGATGGTGAGACAGCTAGCGAACTGCCCGATGAAGTGCCGCTCGGGCTCGATGCGGCGCCACCGCTGGTGCCGCCGGTGTTCCCGGAAGTGCTTCCGCCGGTGCTGCCTGAGCTTCCGCCCGTGATGGTTCCGCCGCCGTTAACCGTTCCTCCACCACCGTTGGAGCCGCCTCCGGTGGTGGCGAAGGTGGCATCGGCCAGAGAGGCCAGGTTGTTCGCGGCATCACGCGAGTCGATGCGATAGTGATATGTGGTTCCGGCCGCCAATCCGGTGAGTGTCACACTGTGGGACATCGTTCCCTGTCCGCTGTCATATACCGACGATTGCAGCGGATAATACCCACCCGCAACCCCGTAGATGACCTGCGAGTTGGCGTTCTCGTAGGTCGTCCAGGTGATGGTTGCGGTATTGCTCGTGGTGTTGCCGACTGCCACCTTGGTTTCGATCGGAGGCTCGGTGTCGGGATAAGGTCCGCTGAGCGGATTGTTGTCCTTCACAGTGGTAGAGGTGGGAGCGCCGCTGCGCCAGCGCACGTAGTCGAAACTCCACTTGTAGACCTGGCTGAACTGCTTGCCCGACCAGATGGTATTACTGGGATCGTCCAGCGTGTGCTGAAAGAGTTCATCGCCGTGAGTCAGGCTGGCAAGGTCGCCCGTCAGGTTCCAGTACCAGGCGTAGGCCGGAGCTACCAGGTCGTTCAGGATAATCCAATCGTCCGTGGTCGGAATATCCCAGCGGGTGTAGCGGAAGGCATGCGTGCTGGGCACAAAGTAGTCACGCCAGAGCGCATCGAGAGCCCGCTTCACTGCGGCCGGCACGCGATAGTCGGGATGCCCTTCGGCCACCGTCATGTCGTAATAGTGAATAGCGGTCTCGGTCGCCAATCCGACCATGAACGGGTGCGAAGCGCCCAGCTGCCCGTTGTATACCATGTCGAGGTGACCCAGCAGCTTGTCGATGTTCTTCGCCAGAAGGCGATCACGCTTGCCGGTTATCAACTCGTCAGCGATGCGAACATCGGCCGCATAAGTCGTCTCGCGAATGGCGTAAGCATCGACCCAGCCGCCGTAGTTAGCGCTTCCACTATTCGTTGCCAGGAAGTGAATAGCGTTCGAATTGGTGTTGTCTCCCGTCCGCCAGTAGTTCATCAGCATGCCATACGGGAAGATGGCCCAGATGTCCATCTGCGCATTATTGGCCAGTATCCAATGCCGGTAAGGATCCAGAATGGTCAGCGCACAGTGGTTCCACGACGGATCGTTGGTGTAGCTTTCAATCTGCTGGTAAACTCGCCCACCATCGTAGTACCACGCATCCGCTTCGTTGCCCCAGCCGGTCAGGAAGCTTCCGGCCGCATTGAGACTATCGCGCGACCCGCTGTAATTCAGGTCGTCGCAGAATTTATGGCCGTACTGGGTCATGTTGCTTTCCCAGATATCTTTCGTCGGAATCGGCACCGGATAGGCGCCGTTCACCACCGGTGCGCTCGGCGCCGGCAGCACGTTGAAGGAGTAGGTAGTAGGGACCGCCTGCGCGTTGTCTTCCAGCGTGACTGTCACCGAGTAAATTCCGGGAACGGTATTCGCAGCGGTACGCAGCCGCACCGTGATCTGGTAATACTCAGAGTTCCAGCACAGACCCAGCTTCTTGCTGGAATCGAAGTACTGATCGAAGGCGTCGCTGTTGCTCGGGTTGTATTCGTAGCATTCCAGATGAACGCTGATAGTCTGCGGATTCGTTGGCTTCGCGATGCGGGCCACAATCCCTTTCACCACTCCATCCGTGCCGTTGTTATAGCCGCCGACATTGTGCACGTAGAAGTTGGGATGATTGCCCGCCAGCTGCGCAATCTTCATCCCGAAGTAGAGGTCGCTGCCGGCATACACATCGGTCGGACCATACGTGTAGACCACGTAGTTCGATTTACCGTTCGGGTTCGGCGGTGCCGTCTGTAAAGGCAGGAGATAGGTGCTTGGATCTCCCGTGCCGTCGTCGTACGGGCCGGGCGCGGTCGAGACGACGTTATTTACGTCAACTGATGCCACGTAAAAGTAGTACGTCCCCTGCGCATTTGACGCGTCGTAGGGCATGAGCCGATCGACCGTGACCTTGTGGTGATTCACCAGAGCAGGATCGGCGGTAAGCGGAATGCGGCGCTCGCCTTGATAGTTCTGGTCGCGCGCCAGCACCACCTGGGACGTACTGGGATGCAGGGTGTCCCATTCGATGTCGACCGTGGTCGGCGTCTGGTTCTGCACCGTGATGTTGGAGATTTCGTTGGAGTATCCGGTACTCGCCCAGGCAGCTCCTGTGGCAATCAACGTGACCATGACGATAATGACTGAAATCAATGAACCGTTGGAGGAAATTGTCGAAGCCGCGATAGCTTCGATGAGGAAAATTGCTATTAGGACAACACAACATGCCGAGCTCCTTGCATAAGCACGGACCGGTTCCCGGAGGCGGTACGACTGACTTGCCGCTGTACAGAACGTGCTCGGTTGCCGCTCAGCTCGCTGTCGTTCAAAGCCACTGATGCGCTTGCACGGGGATGCACAGCGCGTCATGCAAACCGAACCAGGAAATCGCCTGCGCGATTGACCTTTCCGGTTCGGCTTCGCAGCCCTTAGGGCCGGAGTCCTTCGCTGCAAATTGCAGCCATGAACTTCATCGGCACCAGAAGCTTCGAAAATCAGCTTGTTAGGAAGTTCTAACGAATGAGTGCGAAGACTACATCTGAGCTACGCGGTTCACGGTGCCCATCGACGAGGACTCCGAGGGTCGAACCTGTCTAAGCCTGTCAGCCCCCACCACGGTGTGATAGGACCGAATCCACAGAAAACAAAAAAGCCAGATAGGCTGATCGCCCACCTGGCTTTACTTCACTATTCTAACTATAGCAGATTCCGCCGGATTTCTTTACTATTTTCGAACTTTATATCCCCTACTCTAGCTTCGACTTAGCAGGAATTATGGCACATTTGAGCTATTGACAAGCCTATTCCCAAATCGGGAATACCCGCGTTCCATGGCCTCAGCCCTTAGCAACGGCGGCGGGAATAGGCGAATGCTTCCGTCCGCAGAAAGACACAAAAGGCGGCTCTTTTGACCGAGCCGCCTGAGCTATCAAACAATTTCGCAAACTGACTAGAAATTGATCTTGCGGCGCAGAACGCCGGCCAGACCCAGCACGCCCGATCCCATCAGGATCAGCGAGCCGGGCTCCGGAACCCCGGGGCCATCGGCGACCGCGTTGGTCACATACTGGTACGGGGTGACGCCATAAATTTCGGGCGACCCCCGCAGCACATCGATCTCGAAGGTATGGCTTCCAGCGGACAGGTTGACGTTGGCGCTCAGTGTGCCACTAATGATCTGATCAATGTTGATGAAGCCCACATCGAAATCTGCCAGCGTGGATCCATCCAGAACTAAGCGGAAGTCGCCGCCGTCATCATTGTTGTGATAGGGATCACCCATGGCAACCCAGTCGAAGCTGAGGGTCGCGGCCCCGGCGCCGCTGGTGAAAACCTGTGACAAAGTGCCGCCCTGCTTGGTGTCTTCGCCGTCGAAGTTCACTTCGCCGACTTCGCCTTCAGCCGAATTCAATCCGCCGCCCAAGGGCCATCCCGCAATCACAGGGTATCCCCCGCCCCAAGTTCCGTTGGACGTTGTCCCGATGGTCCAGCCGTTGAAGGTGCCATCCCCGAAGTTTCCGTTGACGAGTAGTTGAGTCGCGCCAGCCTGCGCCGCAAACACGGCAAGCAGCGCAACCAACACGAAGGGCATGTATCGTTTCACAGTTTCCTCCTACCGCAAACAACGTTCACCACGAATCACGCATGATTCGCTGGAGGGCAGGAAGTTTAGCGCGGAAGCCAGAGCTCATCAACTGTAAATTCGTGAAATCTTGCAGAATTCTTGGGTAATTGAATAGAACTTTAGGGCGATTACTACCCAGGTTGTTGAGACGCGCCAGGGCGGAGCGACTTAATTTCACGAAAAAAGGCGGCCCTTTCCAGGCCGCCTTCATAGGCTGTAAAGACCGCTAGCTAGAAGCCGATCTTGCGGCGCAGCACGCCCGCCAGACCCAGAACGCCCGATCCCATCAGGATCAGCGAGCCGGGCTCCGGAACCGTGCCTTCCACATCGATACCGGTGACGTACTGCACGGGGCGTCAAATCGGCAACCGAGATGTACTTGCGGGTAATGTCGATCTGCAGGGTGTTGGTTCCGGCGACGAGGCTACACAGTTGCCCGGAAAGAATTCCATTGAGCGGCTGGCCCTGGTTGATGCTTCCAGAGTCATACTGGGCGATCTGAGTTCCGTTCAGCAGAATCGTGAACTCACCGCCGTCGGCGTTGCCGGCGTACGGGCGGTTGCTGCCCAATCTATAGAGATGGCCGAGCTTCCGGCGGCAGCGGTGAAGCTCTGGGTCAGGGTGGCGCCCTGCTGGGTGCCGTCGAAATTCACTTCGCCGACTTCACCTTCCCAGGCATTCATTCCGCCCAACGGCCACGCTGCCACGACCGGGAAGCCCGCGCCGGCAGTGCCGTTGGATGTAGTCCCGAGCGTCCAACCGGTGAAATCGCCGGTCTGGAAGCTTCCATTAACGATCAAATTGGTAGCGCCTGCCTGTGCTGCAACCAGGGCAAGCAGAGCCACCAAAACGAGGGGCATGTAACGTTTCACTCTTTCCTCCTTGAGACGCACACAGAAGCGGACAGCGGATCACGCACGACCCACTTTCCGTAGGCGAGAAGTGTAATCCTAAAAGCGGCAATGACCAAGGAAAATTCACCTCCCAACCAGGCATTTTGCCTGAACTTCTGGCACCTTTAGGCCATTTTCACGAGATTTTCATAGCTTTGAGCTTGCGAGGGGGCGAGAAAAGGGCGGCCTGCAACGGGCCGCCTTTATGGTTGGGAAGCTTGTTAACTGATTTAGAAGCCGATTTTGCGACGCAGCACACCAGCCAGACCGAGAACGCCCGATCCCATCAGGATCAGCGAGCCCGGCTCCGGAACCGTGCCTTCCACATCGACGCCGGTTACGTACTGATACGGGGTGTTCTGGAACTCAGTCAGGAACGAACGGGTGACATCGATCTCCAGGGTGTGGGTGCCGGCAGTCAGGGTCGCATTGGCGCTGAGCGTACCGCTGATGATCTGGTCCGCAGTGATCTCGCCGACGTCAATGCTGTTCAGCGTCGTGCCGTCCAGGATCAGCGTGAAGTCGCCGCCGTCGGCGTTGGTGTGGGTGCCATCACCCATGGCAGCATACATAAAGCTAAGGGTTGCGGCGCCAGCGCCGCTGGTGAAGGTTTGCGTCAGGGTTCCACCCTGCTGGGTGCCGGTGGGATTCACGTTGCCGACTTCGCCTTCGACGGCGTTCAATCCACCGCCCAAGGGCCATCCTGTAACAATGGGGAATCCCTGGCCCCATGTTCCGCCGGATGTTGTGCCGATGGTCCAGTCGGTAAAGTCGCCGGACTGAAAGCTTCCGTTTTGAATGAGGTTAGTGGCGCCTGCCTGTGCCGCAAATACGGCAAGCAAGGCAACCAACACGAAAGGCATGTAGCGTTTCACAGTTTCCTCCTAAGAGACACACGAAAGACACGACTCTGCGAGAGCCTCGCACAAAGGGGTAGTCTCAACAGACGCCAAGATTGTAGGCCAGTTCTCGCCTGATTCCAACGTTAAATTTAGGCGACAGGAAGGAGTGCCAGGCACGCCGGCACTTGTGTGCCACGGAATGGCCGGCTTTCGCAGAATTCCAACTACAATGTCTGGGTCCTGCACGAACAGCCACCAAAACAGATGAACGGTCGAATTAGTCGAGTTACATCCAAATGGACATGAACCGTCTCAAGATCCCGACTCACAAGAAGCGCGCCGTCGTCGACATCACCGAGCCAGTGCAAGCCGAATTGCGCCGCGATCACGCGCGAAAAAGCGGCGTGTGTCATCTGCTGGTGCTGCATACCACGGCGGCGCTCACCACCGCTGATCTCGATCCCGGTACCGACCTCGATATGCTTGACGCCTTCGAGGCGATGATACCGAAGCTGCGTTATCGTCATCCCCACGATCCTTCGCACGTTCCCGATCACATCCTGTCGGCGTTGATAGGAACCTCGCTCAGCTTGATTGTGGAAGATGGGTCGCTGCTGTTGGGGACCTGGCAGCGCGTCGTGCTGATCGAGTTGGATGGCCCGCGTCAGCGTGAGATCGCCATGCGCTTTTGCGGGGCGGAGTCATAGGCTGCGGGCCGGAGTCATAGGCCTTCAACCCGGAATTTACGAATTGTCATCCTGAGCGTAGCGAAGGACCTGCTTTCGACGGCGTTGCATCAAACTGGAGCGGGGGTGGCTTTCCCCAGTCTTCGGCTAAAAGAGGCTGCTGAAAACTCAAAAGCGGGGATCGCTCGCGGACTAAAGTCGCTCACGACACGAAAATAAAGGCCTTTTCGGCACGACCAAGTTTTTAGCCTGCCCTGAGCGCAGCCGAAGAGTAACCTGACGCGAATCGTTGCGAAGTCGAGTTTTCAGCAGCCTGCTAAATTCGGGCCGCGCGCCTGGTGGGCGCGCTCGATCAGCGCGGTCAACGCAGTAGAGATATTCGTTGTGCGATCACACAGCCGGTCCTTCGCTGCGCTCAGGATGACAACTGAAGAAATGTGCGCAGCGCACACAGAAAGCAGGACCGCAGACTAAGCTTCCGGCTTCGGCGTAGGCTTATCTTCCTTCAACGAATCGCGGAAGCTGCGAATTCCGTCGCCTAATCCTTTGCCCAGCTCCGGCAACTTCTTGGGCCCGAACACCAGCATGGCAATAAAGGCAATCACCAGCAGGTGCATGGGTTGAAACAATCCTTCAAACATTGGTAAGTCCTTCCCAAAATTAGTGCGTTGCACAGTTGCGGGACAGCGCAGGCCTGTCCCGCCCCTATAGTTATCAACCCTCTATCTTACCGGATGTTGCCGTTCATGCCTTGCGGAAAGAAGCCGCCTCCGCCCTGGTGTCCGGCGTAAACGATGTTGAGCACCTGCGAGGTAGTGCGCGCAATCGACAGTGCCATGCTGTCGACGCAGAACGGCTGGCTGGAGGTCGGCGGCACGTCCAGACTGTCGACCGCCGGGCTGTTCACGCCCCAGTAGACGCAGGCGAAGCGAACGCTGCCGCTGTGCTGCGCTTCGGTAGCCAGAATGCGGGCCGCCGCATCGAGGTAAGTCTTGTTCGAGATGAGCGGCGCTGCGCCGGCGTAGGCGCTCACTCCGACATCTTCAAACTGCCGCGATAGCTTCAGGAAGTCGCTGGGATTCGCATAACCGTAGCCCAGCGCATTCAGGTTGATGGCCGGCTTCTTCACCGCCGAACTGCCCAGGGCGGAACGAAGGAACTTTACGTGATCGATCTCGTCCGTCCGCAGCGCGCTTGCCACAAATGCGAACGGCGAGCTTCCGAAGTTGGGAACCATGTGCCCACCGGTGGTTGGACCAGTGGTATCCGATTGCGAGATCACGCCCAGCTGAACCAGGGTCGCACCATAGGTGGCCACGGCATAGAACTCGGCTTCGAGGTATTCGAGATTCAGGGCAAAGTTCAGGATGTCCGTATCGGTGATCTGGGTAGTGCCGGTACTGCCGTCGGTGCTTTGCGCAAGCGCTTTGGTAGCCATGCTGCCAAGTACGCTGGCTCCGGCGACGCCGGCAGCGGTCAATCCTATTCCTTTGGCGAAGGAGCGGCGGGTGAATGGACGATCGACGAGTTCCGCAAGCTGGTCCAACTTACTCATGTGTACCTCCCTGGGATGAGCGACTGTCGAAGCTCGCTACTGCGCCATGAACGCAAGGGCCACCAGTTCAGATTGGAAGAATGACGAAAAATCGAGAGTAGGTTCGGGGAAGCAGGTAAAGATTGCGAGTGACTGTTTCACGCGGTAGAAGATTTGGCGTTAAAAGAGGCCTTCCTGCACTGAGAAGTTTTTTGTAAAATCCAGCAACACAGCTGGATTCCCCTTCCGCCTGGCCGAATCGAAAACTATGAGTTACGGTCTCATGTTCGCCTTTCCCGCGGCGCTGCTGATATTGGCAGTAATCGCCAATCGGCTGTCGCGGCTCACCCGCGTCCCCGACATTGTGGTACTGCTGCTGCTCGGCATTGCGCTGGGCCCAGTCACCCACTCGATCTCTCCCGATACCTTTCAGAGCACCATCGGCGTAATCGGGATGCTGGCGCTGATCCTGATTCTGTTCGAGGGCGGACTCGAGCTGCGCCTCCAGGAAGTAGTGCGCAACCTGCCGGGAGCGCTGCTGCTATCGACGTTTTGTTTCGCCCTGACCGTGGGGCTGGTAGGCGTGGTCACGCATCTGTTGCTGCACTTCAACTGGATCGACAGCTTGCTGATCGGTGCAGCCCTGGGTTCGACCAGCGGATCGGTGGTGCTGCCGGCGCTCCAGCAGATGGATGTGCCCGACCGCCTGAAGGTGACGCTCACGCTGGAAGCCTCCCTGGGCGAGATTCTGGCCGTGCTTACCGTCGGCGTCCTGGTCACCATCTCCGGCACGGAGTCGCTGTTCTCGGGCCTGGTGGTTGGCTTTTCGCACCACGTGCTGGTTGACCTGGTGCTTGGTGTTGCTGCCGGCGCGTTTTGGTGGAAGGTGGGGCCGAGGGTGGCCAACCAGCCGTTCATCAACGCTCTCAACCTGGGCGTAGTGCTTGGGGTTTTCTCCGTCGGGCGGCTCCTGGGCGGAAGTGGCCTGCTGGCCGAGTTGATCTTTGGACTCACGCTGGCCAACCTGCCGCGCACCCCGCACATAACCCGAGTCGGCGCCCGCATGGTGGCCTTTCACACCGAGTTCACCTTTCTCGTACGCTCATTCTTCTTCGTGGTGCTGGGCATCATGGCCCAGGTGGTGAGCCGCAGTTACGTTCTGCCCATCATCGCGATTATCGTCGCCATCGTCATCGCGCGAGTGGCTGCGGTTTACGGAACTCGCTGGAGCATTCGCGGATCCACTCCGGCGGACAACGAACTGTTGTTCCTTATGCTGCCGCGCGGCTTGATCACCGCCGTACTGGCACTGCAGATCGTCAACGCGCGTGGCGCCGCCTTCAATTTTCTACCCGCCATGGCTTTTACCGTGGTGATGGTGACCAATGCCTTCGTGGTGATCGCCGCATTCCGTCTGAAACCGGCGAAGCAGACTGAAGGTGCGGACAACGCGGCCTTAGAACTGGTCGAGCCGCTGAAAGCCGACGCGGCGGCAGCCGGTGCGGGTTCCGGATCCCTGAGCGCCGGCGTGAGTGCCACCGAAGCGGCGGAGGGGTAGGATCTAAGTCGGCCGGAAACACAAGGTTATTGCGCCGTTGTCCGACGAATCGTTTTGCCGTATCTTTTGAGCATGGAAGTTCATTTCAGCCCCGACGTGCAAGCCCGCCTTATACGGCGAGCGACCGAGAATGGCCTCAATGCGGATGAGGTTGTGCAGGATGTTGTGACCCGCTACTTCAAGGAAGAGGACCGCTTCATTGACGCTGTGAAACGAGGCGAAGCGGCTCTGGAACAGGGCGATTTTCTCACCCACGAACAGGTAGGCGAGCGGCTCCGGCGCTTTCTCCAGCCCTGATGGAAATACGTTGGTCTGCACCTGCGGCCGAGACCTGGAGCGCATTTGTGTCTGGATGCACCGGACATCCTAGCCGCGGCCGCGTCGCCAAGACGATCTACGACGGGCTTGCAGCCACTCAAGGAATTTCCGTACATGGGGCGGCTAAAGCCGCTGATGAATGGCCGCCGCGAATTGTTGTTCCCGACTTTGCCCTACATTGCGGTGTACCAGGTGAAACGAGACCTGTTGAAACCTCTCGGATTTTCTCACGGGGCCCAGGATTGGCCGTAAAACACGTGATACTCTGGCGTCGACCCCGGCCTGTCTACTGCATGATCAAGCTCGGCATCGCCAAAATGTTAAGCATATCCCCCGGTATCGGCATCTCGAAGTAAACGAAACTTCCCCCGCCGCCGTCTATCATTAGGGGTCGGCGAGTTTCTCCGTACTTTCATAAACGTGGCAATCAAAATCAAACTTCCAGGATCGGGAAAGCCCGTCCGCAAGAAATCAGACGGCGGAGCCCGTCCCATCCTCGCGCCCGACCGCCAAATCGAGCCACTTCACCCTCGGCGATCCGGTGGTAAAGCTGTTTGTCTCGGGATTCCTCATCGCCGGCATCATTTTTATGGCGGTGTTCGCCTACTTCTACGTCAAGTACTCGCGGGTGGTGGACCGGCGCATGGCCGGGCCGGTGTTCAACACCGCGGCCAGCATCTATGCGCGTCCCAAGACCGTGTCGCTGGGTGAGCCGATCGACGCGCAGGAGATCGTTACCAACCTTCGCCGCGCCGGCTACACCGAAGACGGCAAAGATGGTGAGTCGCCGATCGGACATTACCGGATGGTGCGCGGCGGAATTGAAATTCTTCCCGGGCCACAGTCTTCGCACTCCAGCGATGCGGCGGTCATTCGTTTCGACAAAGGAAAAGTCAGTGCTATCGAGGTGACCGGCCGCGAAGGCGATTCGCAGCAGGAATACGAACTGGAACCGGTGATGGTCACTGGTCTGTTCGAAGGCTCGGACCGCACCAAGCAACAACTCATCAAGTTCGACGATCTGCCCAAAGATCTGGTTAATGCCATCGTCGCCATCGAGGACCGCCGCTTCTTCCAGCACAGCGGAGTGAATTATTACCGGCTGCTGGAAGCCGGCATAACCGATATTGTCCACGGACATCGCACCCAGGGCGGTTCCACGCTCACCATGCAGCTTTCGCGCGGTTTCTTCCTCACTCCGGAAAAGACCATGAAGCGCAAGCTCACCGAGATGGTGATCGCCATGGACCTGGAGCAGAAATTTTCGAAGCAGCAGATCTTCCAGATGTACGCCAATGAAGTGCCGCTGGGCCAGCGCGGCACCTACAGCATCATGGGAGTGGGCGAGGCCTCGCGCGCCTATTTCAACAAAGATGTCAAGAACCTGAACCTTCAGGAATGCGCCCTGATTGCCGGCATCATCCAGCGGCCCAGTTACCTTTCGCCCTACCGGCATCCCGAGCGCGCGTTGGAGCGGCGCAACCTGGTACTCGACTCCATGGTCGAGACCGGCGCCATCACCCGTGCCCAAGCCGACGCGGCCAAAGCGAGTCCGCTGAAGCTGGCTCCGCCCAATGTGGAGGCCAGCGATGCTCCGTATTTCGTCGACCTGGTGAAGGACCAGCTCTCCAATCAATTCAGCGAAACCGATCTCAATCAGCAGGCGCTGCGGATTTACACCACCATCGATCCCGATTTGCAGCGCGCCGCTTCCGAAGCGGTTGACGAAGGCATGAAGCTGGTCGATGCGCAGGTGCTCAAGATGCGCACCCGGAAGACCAAGGTTGGAACCGGCAAGGATGCCAAAGTCGAAACCACGGTGGCGAACGGGCCCATGCCGCAGGTGGCGCTCATCGCTCTCGATCCCCACACCGGCGAAGTTCTGGCACTGGTCGGCGGCCGTAACTATGGCATGAGCCAGTTGAACCACGCGGTCGCCAAACGGCCCACCGGCTCCATCTTCAAGCCCTTCGTTTATGCGGCTGCGGTCAATACCGCAGTGAATGGTGGAACGATTCCGGTGCAGTCTGCTGTGGGCGACGGAACCACCACCACTACCACCAACGCGGTATTCACCCCGGCAACGCTGCTCGACGACTCGCAGGTGAGCATCGCGTTTGGCGACACAGTTTACGAACCACGCAACTATCACGACAGCTTCAAGGGAGAAGTCACCGCCCGCTATGCGCTGGCCATGTCGCTGAACAACGCGACGGTGCGCCTGGCGCAGGAGGTGGGCTTTGACAAAGTTGCCTCCCTGGCGAAGGCCGCGGGCATCAGCAGCGTCCACGCCACGCCGTCGATCGCGCTGGGATCCTATGACGCCACGCCGCTGGAAATGGCTGGCGCCTACACCGTGTTTGCCAACGGAGGCAAGCGGCTGGCTCCGCAGATGCTGCGGTCGGTGCGCGACACTAAGGGCAAGGCGCTCGAGGAATACGAGTCCGACTCCAAACAGGTGCTCGATCCCCGCGTGGCCTACGTTTTGACCACAATGATGCAAAGCGTCATCGACAGCGGTACCGGATACCCGGTGCGTGCGCGCGGCTTTGCCGCTCCTGCCGCAGGTAAGACCGGAACCTCGCACGACGCCTGGTTCGCCGGATACACCAGCAACCTGCTGTGCATCGTGTGGGTGGGCAACGACGATTACACCGATATCAAACTCGCCGGCGGCGCGGCGGCAGCTCCCATCTGGGCAGAATTCATGAAGCGCGCGGTCAAGGTTCCGCAGTACTCGGACACGAAATCGTTCTCTGCTCCGGAGGGCGTGGTGGTCGAGCAGATCGACAAAGTCACCAATTTGCTGGCGACGCCGTCCTGCCCCCAGACCTATACCGTCGCCTTCATCGCCGGGACGGAGCCTAAGCAGACCTGCGACCAGGCTTTTACCGATAATCGCGGCGTTTTCACCAAAATACTGGGAATTGGCTCTCCGCCCGCGGCTCCCCCGCCACCCGACACCAATGGCGTGGTGCCGGCCGCAGTAGTTGCCGCTCCGGGCAATATTCCGCAACCGGGAAGCGAGGCCGCCGAAAGCGAGCCCAAAAAGAAGAAAGGTTTCTGGGGCCGTCTCTTCGGCAAGGGTGAAAATTCGACCCAGCCCCCAGAAAATTCCGGGCAAACTAGTGACAAAGGGAACAAAAATCCGCCCCAATAGGTCTAATATGGTGCAAATGGGGTTGGAGGTCCGAGCATGGGCCGACTTTTCTCTGCATCAAGTATTTGCCGCTGGTTCGTGTTTGCGGTTGCCGTAACCCTTTCCTTGTTCGCTCTGGCTGCTGATGATTTTGATCAGCAGATGTCGAGCGCTCCCACTACAACCCAAAGCGTCATCACGCCTTCGCCGCCGCTGATACCGCTGGTAGGTTCCAGCGCTCCCGACCTGGAACATCAGGGCGATTTACTGCGCGGACAGAAGCGTTATTTCGACGCTATCGACTACTATCACGCCGCAATTGCGCAGGATGCCACGCCGCTTCGCTACAACAAGCTGGGCATGGCGTATCTTTTCCTGCAGCAATACAAGGACGCACAAAAGTCCTTCGATCGCGCGATCAAAATGAATAAGGATTGCGCCGAAGCCTGGAACAACATCGGTTTCGTCGAGCAGATGAAGAGAAATTATGGCAAGGCGTCGAAATATTACGAACACGCCCTGGCCATAAAGCCCGATTCTCCGACCTTCCACTACAACGTCGCGTCGGTTTATTTCGCGCGCCACAAGTATCCGGATGCGGCGCAGGAGTATCGCACGGCTTACATGCTCGACCCCGATATCTTCAATCGGGTTTCGCGCATGGGCATCCTGGCGCAGACCAGTTCGCCGGAAGATCGCGCGGCGTTTTCGTTCATGGTCGCGCGTATGTACGCCGAGGCCGGCGATGTCGATCACTGCCTCGAGTATCTGCGCAAGGCCATGGAAGAGGGCTATCGCGATATCAAGAAGGTCTATACCGAATCAGACTTCGCGAGCCTGCGGACCGATAAGCGCTTCACCGAGTTGATGGAGCAGAGGCCACAGCCGCTGCCATAGGACGATCGGCGCGGACGAGTTGCGGAGCAGCGATTCGCAGTTAGCCCCGGCCGCAAGCCCGGGGTTTGCGGTCGATAGCTCCAATTGTTGCCGCGACGCGGCCTTCGGATAAAGACGTGTCGTTACCTACGGAACTCCGGGCTTCTTGGTGGGCCGCCTTCCCCGCCGTGAACGGCGGGGCTGTCACCTTTCGCGGGCCGCTGGATTCTTGATGCGACTCGTCTTCAAATTCTCCAAGGAGCGACGTGGTAGGGCGGCGCAACAACCAGTCTCGCGAAGCGAGACGATAGGTGAAAGCCCCGCCCCTCGGGGCGGGGAAGGCGTCCAGAATTGAGCCCCAGAGTGCCGTAGGCACGACAGGCTGTGTCGGCCGTCACTGACGACAGTTTTGCAACGTCTTTACCGTCGATGTATGTCGCACACCTACGCCTCGAACCTCATCCATTGCGTCTTTAGTACCGCCCAACGCAAGAACCTCATCCAGGATCCGGAGCGGCTTCGACAATATGTTTCGGGGATCGCCAGACAGAAGAAAATGCCTCTGATTGCGATCGGTGGGACCGCAAATCATTTGCATTTGCTTATCGCATTGCCGCCGGCAATTGCCTTGGCCAAAGTAATTCAGGATCTGAAAGGAAACTCGTCGAAATGGATGAACGATTTTCGAAGAGGCTTTGCCTGGCAGCAAGGATATGGCGCTTTCGGTGTGAGTGAGTCACGACGCGATGCGACGGTCGCGTACCTTCTCCGACAGGAAGAGCACCATCGCAAATGGACCTTCGAACAGGAGTTCGTGACCCTGCTGGAAAAATCAGGTGTGCCTTATGATCCGAAATTCATCTTCGGATGAACGCCGGTCGTGCCTACGGCACTTGGGCTTCTTGGGGGCCCCCCTTCCCCGTCCTGAAGGACGGGGCTTTCACCTGTCGCGGGCTACGGCCCCTGGGACCTGCGACGATCCATTTCCCTAGTCCCGCGTGTACTCCCGTATCAAATCCGCTGCCGCGGGATACTGCTCGGTCAGCTTCTCGCGCACGCCGCCTTCATAGTCCGATTGCGCGAAGCCCGGAGACATGGTGGTGCCCATAAGGGCGAATTTGCCGCCCGGCGCCAGATGGCACCCCATCCAGACATGGCCGCGAACCACGACCTGCGGCCGTGCTCCGCGGGCGAGATCGTGGCCCAGCGTAATGGTCTCGTGGGTGCCGTCCGGCTTGAGTTGCAGCATGATCGCAGGATCGCCGAGGTAGAAGTGGAATATCTCCGACCCGGGCAGGCGATGTAGGCGTGAGTAGGAGTCAGGCGTAATCATGAAATAAATCGCGGTGCCGATGGAGTGCATGCCCTGCATGCCTTCGGGCAGGTAGTCGGGCGAAACCATCCAGCGCGAGCGATAGGTTTCGCGAAAGAAGCCGCCTTCCATGCGCAGCGGTTCCAGTTGCAGCAGTTGCTTGATCTCGTCAGCGGTCATGGCAAACAGCGTAACATCGGCGGTCGGCTTTTGGCAGGGAAGGAAGCCGCCAGCTTGAGGCGTCCGGGTATCAGGCGTCAGGTATCGAAGCTGCCAGCCGCCAGCTACCAGCCACCAGCCGCCAGCTTGAGGCGTCAGGTATCAGGCGTCAGGTATCGAAGCTGCCAGCCACCAGCTACCAGCCACCAGCCGCCAGCCGCCAGCTTGAGGTGTCAGGTATCAGGCGTCGGGTCTCAGCTCTCAGAAAAAGCCGAAACCCTGATGTGAACCGACTCGCGGCCTTTTAAGCTCGGAGCTGGCGGCTGGTGGCTGGGAGCTGGTGGCTGGGAGCTGGTGGCTGGGAGCTGGCGGCTTCTTTTCCCATCGTCCACTCCCGGACAGCGAATCGCGCCTCTGGGCATGATGTCCTGTCAATATGCGTTTCGTCCCAATCCGAAGTCGAGTCCCTTCAACACTTAGAAGAACCGCCGAATGGCGGACGACCTGCTTATCGTGTTGATGCTGTTGTAGAAAACTTTCGCCCGGGCACGAAGATTTTTCTAACCATCCGCCGGGCAGCGCGTCAGAGAAGCAACGGGGAGGGACTATGGAGCGCAGATACTTTGCGGCGACGATTGCGATGGCGGCGACCTTCGCGCTTTTTTCTCATGCCTTTGGCTCCGGACTGCTGAACCACGTGCCCGATTCGCGCGCAACCTTGATCTCAGAAATGCATTGCGCGGCGCAGACTTTGCGGTCGCAGCTGCTCGACAAAGTGAACCACACGCTCGGCGGCGGCTCTGCTGAAGAAGCCCAGCTTCGGGTTGAATTGAACTTGCCGGCGCCGCCAGCAGCCGCCGCCGTTCCCGCAGCGCCAGCGTTGCGCCGGTTGCTCCAGTTGCTCCAGTAGCTCCAGTGAAGGCAGCGGCTCGGCAGATTGTAGCTTGCCCCTCACAGCGGCTGGTTGCGGTCGAAGTTTCGAAAGATTACCAGCGAGTACAAGCCCGCGCGATGGCCATGCAGTCGAGAGCCTTGGCCGAGCAGGCGAAGAGCAGTGAGATTGCCGAGCACCAATGATGGCGGTGCAGGCGAGACTCACCTCGCAGGCGATGCAGCGCGAAATCACTCGCGCGGCCCTGGCACAAGCGCGCGCCAGCATGGCGCAGGTGAAAATCAGCTCTCACTCCTGCAACGGTGAACATGCGGTGCGCGTTGTCTCCCGTTCCGGCGACGAGGATATGGATATCAATGTTGATGTGGATCAGCTGTCGCGGCAAATCGAAGACCAGGTCTCGCGCAGCCTGAGAAACAGCGTTCGCAATTTCTGAATTTTGTTCCGCGGTCGTCCGCCGACTGAGTGTACAGATTTGGCAATGACAGAGTCAGCTTCGGCTGGCTCTTTTGTTTGACTCTCGAGCCCCCTACCCGGAAAGTCGCACCGCCTTTCCTCGCAAAGTTCTGACCGCTCTTTACATTGCGAGTAAAATTACGGCAATCAGCACGGATGGCTTGGTTGCCGGTCACGGCAGCCTCTGGAACAATACAGGTAACAATCTCAAATGCCACAAATTGGAAGTTTCGCGCTCCTGCTGGGCTTGGCGCTGGCCGCCTACTCCTTCATTGCGGGCGCACTGGCGCTCTACCGCAAAGATGAAGCCTTGGGAGAAACCGCGCGCCGCGCCGGCATCGCCTGCTGGGTTGCGGTGACGGTCGCTGCGGTTGCGCTGGTAATGGCGGCCTTCGGCAATGACTTCTCGGTCGCCTACATCCTGCACCACAGCAACCGCGATCTGCCGGGCGCCTATAAGTTTGCCGCGCTGTGGTCGGGCCAGGAAGGTTCGCTGCTGCTGTGGGCATGGCTGCTGTCAAGCTACGGCCTGGTCATGCGGATGCGCTACAAGGTCGATCCGCAACTAACCGCCTACGCTTCGGCGATTGTCGCCGCGGTGCAAGTTTTCTTTCTGCTGCTGATCAACTTCGCCGCGCACCCGTTCGGTTTGGTCGTCGGCAACATTCCTGCCGACGGGAACGGATTGAATCCGCTGTTGCAGTATCCCGAGATGGTTATCCATCCGCCGATGCTGTATCTCGGCTACGTCGGCGTGACCGCGCCATTCGCCTTCGCGCTGGGCGCGCTGATCATGAAGTATCCCGGCGAGAAGTGGATCCACATCACCCGCCGCTGGACCATGGTGACCTGGCTCTTCCTGACCTGCGGCATCTTCCTGGGCGCGCACTGGGCCTACGAAGTGCTCGGCTGGGGCGGCTACTGGGGATGGGACCCGGTGGAGAACGCGTCGCTGCTGCCGTGGCTGACCATGACCGCGTTTCTGCATTCGGTGATGATGCAGGAAAAGCGCGGCATGATGAAGATGTGGAACATGTGGCTGATCTTCACCACGTTCCTGCTGGCCATCTTCGGGACGTTCCTCACCCGCTCGGGCGTGGTAAGTTCGGTGCATGCCTTCGCGCAGTCGGGCATCGGCATCTGGTTCGTGTGGTTCCTGGCAATCAGTTTCGCAACTTGTGTGTTCTTCTTCGTGCGCAATCGCGACACGCTGCGCAGCGAGCACAAGCTGGAATCGCTGGTCTCGCGCGAGTCGAGCTTCCTGTTCAACAATCTAGTGCTGCTGGTGTCGTGCTTCGCCGTGTTGTGGGGCACGCTGTTTCCGGTTTTGTCGGAGTGGGTGACGGGCAGCAAGGTCACGGTCGGGCCTCCGTTCTTCAATCGAGTGAACGTGCCGATTGGAATTTTCCTGGTGTTTCTCACTGGCATCGGTCCGCTGCTGGCGTGGCGGCAAACGTCGCTGGACAGGCTGCGGCGAAACTTCATATGGCCAACGGCGCTGCGCTCTGCTGACCGCGATCGTGCTGCATCGTTGGCGGCATGAAGCCGTGGGTCGATAGCGGCTACTTCTATTCGCTGATGGCGATTGCGTTGTCCGTGTTCGTTTCGCAACGGTCACGGGTGAGTTCTGGCGCGGCGGACGCGTCATCGCCCGCCAGCAGCACACCAACATCCTGAACGGCATGGTGCAGATCACGCGCCGCAACACGCGCCGTTACGGCGGATACCTGGTGCATCTCGGCGTGGTGCTGATCATCATCGGCTTCGCCGGACTGCCCTTCAATCAGGACAAAGAGCAGGAGATGGGCTTCGGCGACAAGATGCAGATCGGCCACTACTTGCTGGTCTGCCAGTCGTACACCCAGGACGACAACCCCAACTATGGCAGCGAGTGGGCCGTTATCGACGTGTACAAGAACGGCAAGAAGATCGCCACCATGTTCCCCGAGCGGCGGTTTTACAAGGCCAGCCAGCAGACGTCAACCATCGTGGCCAATCGCTCACGGCTGAATGAAGACTTGTACCTGGTGTATACCGGCAAGAACCCCGACACGGGCAGACCGATTATCAAGGCGCACGTGAATCCGTTGGTGTTGTGGATCTGGATCGGCGTACACCTGCTGCTGATTGGAACCATCATCGCGTTGCTGCCGAACGCGAAGCCGAAGAAGTTGGTTTTGGACAAGAAGGAGCGCGAGGCGGCAGAAGCGGCTCAAGCGGTGGCTGGTGATTAGTCGCCGGTGCTCAGTGTGCTCGGAGTTCAGAGCGAGACAATTCCAGCCCAGCGCGGAAGCGCTGGGTAGAAGCGTACATAATAATGGGAGTCCGCTTTAGCGGACGACAACCCAGGTGCTTCGGTCGCCGCCCAAGACGACAAATGCGATTGATGGCGACGAAGAATGTTTCAATCGACATTGCGGCGATACAAACAACAGCAGGTTCTTTGCTTCGCTCCGAATGACAGATCAAATTGGTAAGGCGTAGTTGAAACTCGAAACTCGAAACTCGAAACTGATCCGCCGCATTGCGCAGCTCGCGCTGATCGCCGCGCTCGCCATGCTGTTCCTCGGCGCCGATACTGACGCGCGCTTCAACAAACTCGGTCATCAGATGATGTGCATGTGCGGCTGCAACCAGATTCTGCTGGAGTGCAACCACGTCGGCTGCACCTACTCCGACCGCATGCGCAACGAACTGACGGCCGGCCTTGAGCGTGGCGACAGCGATTCGTTGGTGCTGCAAGGCTTCGTGCAGAAATATGGCAACACGGTGCTGGCAGCGCCCACGGCGAGTGGCTTCAACGTGGTCGCGTGGGTCACGCCGTTCGCGATCTTCATACTGGCGTGCGGCGGGACCATTTGGATTGTGCGCTCGTGGAAGGCACGTACGCTGGCACAACCGGTCGCGCATCCCAATCTTGCGGCGAAACAACTCGACGAGCTGCGCCAGAAAGCGCGGCAGGAGACGGAATTTTGATGCTGGCAATGTTTGCAGCGGCGGAAGGGACGCAGACGGCGTTCATAATGTTTGGGTGCGCGCTGTTCGCCGCCGCCCTGTTCGTTTACATCTTCTATCGGCCTGACGACGCGGAGCAGGGCGAAGCCAAGACGCGGCTCAGCTATCTGGACGAGCGCAAGGAAGCAACCTATGAAAACCTGCGCGACCTGAACTTCGAATACAAGGCCGGCAAACTGGGTGAAGAAGATTACGCCATGCAACGCGCAGCGCTGGAAGACGAAGCCGCCGCGATCCTGGCCGAGATGGAAGCGATCGAGGCGCGACACAAGGCGACGCCCAGTCGGGGGAAGGCGTGAACAGAAATTCCCTCAGGCCCATTTTTCAGATTTGTCATCCTGAGCGCAGCGAAGGACCTGCTGTTATCTTGGCTCCGGGAGGCCGATGGCCGTTGCGACGAGTCGCGCCTGGGCACGACTTCAGTCGTGCCAATGAGGACGCTTTTGGTTGTCATCACGAGGTCGCCGCGGCGACCGAGGGATCTGCTCTTGTTCGCAGCGTACAAGAACTCTTCCATGAATCGCAGAGGCTTCCCAACACGCAGACGAGCCGCGAAGCGGCGACTTCGGTTTTAGCCCCGGGCGCAAGCCCGGGGTACACCGCACAAATGAAAGCGAGCCGGCTTCAGCCGGCGACGCACTCGGACGGCATCGGCACAGCATCTGCCATCCCCGGGGGACTCGGGGTTCATTCGCACTTCTACCCAGCACTCCGCCCAAAACCAGAGCTCCGTGCTGGGCTATCATGCCGCCGCCCCCGGGGGGCTGGAGCTCTAGCTCTGCGACCACTTTCGCAAACCGCGATGCTTCTGTTGTTCGTGTTAGTGCTCTTCGGCTCCTTCGCCTTCGCCCAATCCATCACTGGCATTGTCACCAATGGCACCATCGGCAAGCCGGCTGCAGGCGACGACGTCACCCTCATCGCGCTGTCCCAAGGCATGCAGGACGTGGGCTCGACCAAGAGCGATGCGCCAGGGTAAGTTCTCGTTCCCGGCTCCGAAAGAGCAAGCGCCACACATGGTTCGCGTGACGCACGGCGGCGTGAACTATTTCCCGCAAGGTGGACCGCTGATGCCGGGCGCGACTACGACCGCGGTGACCGTGTACGACACGGCGAAGAAGGTTGAGCCGCTCAACCAGACGGTCGAGGTCGACCGCTATCAAACCGACGGCAAGCAGTTACAGGTAATCGCGCTGTTCGCGATTCAGAACGCGTCCAATCCGCCGCGCACCATGGATTCCGATAAGACCTTCGAGTTCGTGCTGCCGCAAGGAGCCGCGTTAGACGGCGGCGAGGCGAAAGGACCGGGCGGCCAGCCGATCGCCAGTACTGCGAGCGCGACTGGCCAGAAGAATACCTACGCGTTCAACTACCCGCTGAAGCCGGGCGAGACGCAGTTTCAGATTTCCTATCACCTGCCCTACACCGGTGAGGCCAGCTTCTCCCCCAAGCCGCTGGCTGACGTGCAGCATTTCGTTGTCATGCTGCCCAAGGGCATGAGCTTCACTCCCAAGAATGCCCAGGCGTTCCAGACGATGCCCGACAAATCGGGATCGACCATCATGGTCGCCACCAACGTCAAGCCTGGGCAGGACCTGTCGTTTCAAATCGCCGGAGCGGGTGTCTTCCCACAGGAAGGCCAGGAAGATGCCGGCTCGGGTGACGCCGGGCAGGGCGGCGGAGCCATGGGCGGCGGACAGGCCGCAGCGAATGACAATCGTCCCGGCGGCGGACTCGGTGCGCCCATCGAAGCTCCCGATCCGTTGCAGAAGTACCGGGCTGTGATTCTCGGCGCATTCGCCGTGGTGCTGGTGATGGGCGGCTTCTACGTGGTGTCGAAGACGAACCACCGCGTGCATCCCACAATGGCGGAGGGCCCGCGCATCGACGCTCCCGTCACCGGCGACCGTTCGACGCTCCTGTTGGAGGCGATGAAAGAAGAGCTCTTCCAGTTGGAAGTCGATCGCCAGCAGGGCAGCGTCAGCGAAGAAGAATATGCCAAGGCCAAGGCCGCCCTGGACGAAACCATGCGACGCGCGCTGGCGAGGAAAAGCAGCTAGCGGCGGGAGGCGTGCACCATGCTCGCCTCCGCACACACTTTTCCGCGGTACAATCTCCGGCACCATGAATTCGCGCCTATCCTGCCCAATCTGTTCGCGGCGAGCCCTGCTCAAAACCGGAGCCCTGGCTTCGGCAGCGCTTGGCTTGTCGCCTTTGCTTTCGGCTGCAACTGCTGAAGCGCCCATCGCCGCCAACGGCAGCACCGATCCCTATCCCATTCCCTGGCTCGATAAGAATGGCAGCCATAATCAGCCCGCCGGTCCGAATCTGGAGCCGTCGCACATCTTCCACTTCAAGGGAACGGTGGCGCGCTGCAGCACCTTCACCGGCGTAGGCACCGACAATCACGGCAACCGCATTCCATTCGGCAGCCCTACCACTGACTACGGCGTGATGCAGGGCGACTACTGGGCCGCGCGCACCACGCAACACGGTACCTACACCCACATTTGACTCACACTCTTCCAGGGGCAGGTTGCCCCGGCCAATCAGATCCACGACTTTCATCCGCCCATCGCGCCTTCAGGACTCTACTGGGTTGTGCCCGTGCCTGACGGAGGTCTCACGCCAAGCTCCGATGGCAAATCGCTGACTCTGACAATGAGGGACGTGCCCATTATCGATCAGCCAAAGTGGCCGGCGCTCGATGCGGCTGCCACTCCCGGCCGCATGAACTTCAAGATGGTGTGGACGTCAACCGGCGAGCCCGTGGAGTACAACGACGCAGCCAAGATGTTTCGCTTCACCGGCACGCTGGCGACCTGTCAGATGGAGGCACAGGTCGCGGTACCGTCGATGGGCTTCTCGTGGAAGTCGGACCCGCTGGAGACTTCCAGCGCGAAGATCGCCATCATGGGAACCGAGGTGAACGGGAAATATTACGGGTAGCGGAGTCAGCGCTCCCGCGTGACCACGGTGTGGACGCAACAAAGAGGCGAATGGCTAATCCGCCTCGAGCAGGCAACGATTATTCCGGAGGCCAAGGCGTTAGAGCAGAAGTAGGTCTCCAACTCAGGGTTTAGTGGCCCGCGATCACCGCGTGAGCTCCCAGACGGCTCCTGCGCCAAGCCCTCCGCAGCAGTTGCCGCCGTAGTAGGTAGTTCCGTAGAGCTTTCCGTTGGGCGCAATTGTGACCGTGCTCATGGGCAAGTTGCCATCTGGAGGTCCGGTGAAGTCGTGCAACGAGGTAAACGTCCAGCTGCTGCCGTTGAGCGTCAGCTCAAAAACCGCTCCCGGGTTGCGCAATGCATAGTCGGCAACGGTGCCGTACAGATTCCCCTGAGCATCCAGCGTCAACGGAGCATACGGTCCGCCATAATATTTGGCCGGTATCCTGGCCAGCACGCTGTATGTCCATCCGTTAATAGATTTCGAAAGCTCGAAAATCACGCCGCTGTAGCCGTCACTGGCAATTGTGCTGCCGTAGAAGTTGCCTGCCCCGTCGGCGGTGAGGCCGGCAGCCGGCTCACAGCCTGCATTGCTGTTGCAGTCGAAGTTGTACAGAACGCTTTCGCTCCAGCTGTCGCCCGCCGGCGTCAGCTCGAAGATCACTCCTGCCTGATTGTTGCCTCCGCTGGCGGTGCCGATCAGGTTGCCGGCAGAGTCGAAGCTCACCCCGTTCGGGTATGCGCCGTCCGAGCCTCCCTGGAAGACGTAGAGGGCGGTCATCGACCACATGTTGCCGGCACGCGTCAGTTTGTACACCAATCCGCAGCCGCGATTGGCATTGCAGCCGTTGCTGCCTCCGCTCCGCGTCACGCCATAGACATTGCCCGCTTCATCGAAGATCACGTCACCATGGGTATAGTCGAAACCTGGGAAACTGTTCAGCCAGGTAATGTTCCAGGTCGGAACCAAAGTCGCCCCGACGGCTGCCGGCGGACGCAAGTTGTAAACCGAGCCGCCATTGGTGGTGGTGCCATAGAGCACTCCATCGGGGCCAAACTGGAGCCCGGAGGGATTGATGCCGTCGGATTCAGTGTTGAAGGTGTAAAGGCGGCCGATTGTCCAAGTTTCTCCCTGCGACGACATCCTGAATGCGATTCCCTGACCACCGTCATACCCGGTTCCGCCGTTCTCGGTGGTGCCATACAGCGCTCCGGAGCGATCGATGCTCAAACGTCCCGAGGGATCGGTGCCATCCGGTGGGCCCGCGAAGTTGTGAATGATGCGTAATGTTTGCGCAGCCGCGAGGGGAGCAAGGGTGAGAACCGTTAATAACAATGGGACAAGCGGCGTGGTTCTCGCTCGAAAATTGATTCCGGGAATCGAGCCTGTGATCTGCTGCCGTTTCGTCATGCTGAACCCTCCGCCACGGTTTCGGCGCAAAGTCTACCACGCATTCTGGACGGAGCAACTTAATTCGAATGATTTGACAAGCTGTTGACAATAACCAATTGCCAGTTGCTGGCGCGGGCTGCTTGTCGCGCCTGGCACGGGCCTCTTTACCCACTATGCCGTGATGTGCATCACATCGCCGTCTTTCACGATGTACTCTTTGCCTTCGAGGCGCAGGGTTCCTTTGGCGCGGGCGTTGGCTTCGGAGCCGGCTTCGAGCAATGCATCCCAGTGAATGGTTTCGGCGCGGATGAAGTGATGTGACAGATCGGTATGAATCGCGCCGGCAGCGTCGACAGCTTTTGAGTTGCGCTCGACCGTCCAGGCGCGGCACTCGTCTTCGCCGACGGTGAAGAACGAGATCAGCCCCAGCAACTCGTAGCTCTTGCGGATGAGGCGCACCAGGCCGCTCTCTTTCAGTCCATAGCTGGAGAGAAATTCGGCGGCGTCTTCCGGACTCATCTCCGCCAGCTCGGCTTCGACTTTGGCGCAAACGGCGATTGCTCCCGTGTTTGGGCGAGTCACGACGTCGGTGAGGCCGTACTTCTCGACCGCGGCTTCGAGATCTTTCTCGAGCGAGGTGCTCTCGCCGATGTTGAGCACGTAGAGAATCGGCTTCTCGCTGAGGAACATGAAGCCGCGCACGCGCTTCTTGTCGTCGGCGGTCATCTCCATTTCGCGCAGCGGGCGCTCAGTTTCGAGATGGATTTTGGCGCGCTTGAGCAGCTCGTCTTCTTTCTCCAACTCGGGCGTGCGCATCTTTTTCAGGTCTTTTTCCAGGCGCTCGAGGCGCTTCTCCACCTGGCCAAGGTCGGTGACAATCAAGTCGAAGTCGATGTTCTTGATGTCGCGCAGCGGATCGACGGGCCCGACGTGCGGAATAGACGGATCGTCGAAGACGCGCACGACATGGGCGAGCGCGTCAACGTTGCGCAGGTTGGCGGCGAAGGCGGTTTCCTTCAGCGCCTCCTGGCTGAGGGCGGCGACGTCGGCATACTCGACGCTGGCGTGCACCAGCTTCTTCGGGTTGTAGAGCGCAGCCAGGCGGTCGAGCCGGTCGTCAGGAACCTTGGTGACACCGAGGTGCGCCTCGCGCGGATTGCCAGAACGCTGCGAGACATCCTGCCCGGTGAGCATGACGAAGAGCGAAGTTTTGCCTACCTGCGGCAGGCCGATGATTCCGGTTTTCATGATGAAGTTGTCAGTTGTCGGTGGTCAGTTGTCAGAATAAGGCTGTCAGCCGTCCGCTGACGTTTGTCAGCCCGTCAGCTACAACCTTCAAAGCTATCAGCTTCCGGCCGCCAGCCGCCAGTTTGGGTGTCAGGTATCAGGTGCCAGGTACCAGATCGGGATGGTGCGCGCGATGCTCAGCTGAATACATTGTCGGCTGCGAGTGGGATGGATAGCGAAGAGATCCGCGCCGTAGGCGCAGCAGAGCTTAGCCCAGCGCTTCAGCACTGGGTGAGCTTGGAAAAAGATCCGAGTCCCGTAGGCGACGACAGAAGTTCCGACAACAGCCTTTTCATCCTCGCCGCGTTTCAAAATGGGAAAACTCAGATTAACGAACTTTTGTTATGGGTTTTTCCCGTCACTGATGATATTTTCGGTGCTTCCGCAACTCTGTAGCTGCACGGCCTCTCTCTTTCCCTCGGCACGAACCGAGGCTCGACTCCCAAGAATCTGCAAGGAGGAATCTATGGAGACCACGAACCTCAGGCATTTAAGAAGTTTGACAATAGATGGAGACGTTTTTGGGTTAATTCTAGCTTCAGCCCTCAAAGGTCTGGCTGTGATTGTAGCTGTGTTGTGTGCAGCTGCCATTGCCTGGGGACAGACCGTGCCGAAGCCCGGGGGCGTGGGGCTCGCCGAATCGCGCGCAGCGCTCTTGCAGTGGTATTCCACCACCTATGCGGTTGGAAACAACCCCTATGCAGTGGCGTTTGACGGAGCCTACGTCTGGGTCGCGAACGAAAATAGCAACACCGTAACCAAGTTGCTGGCTAGTACCGGCGCGGCGGTCAGCAGCTATCAGGTTGGAACTCTTCCAGATGGAGTTGCCTTTGACGGAGCTAACATCTGGATCGCGAATTTTAAGGACAACACTGTGACCCAGTTGCGGTCCAGCGACGGTTCCTTACTCGGCACGTACCCCGTTGGAAGCAAGCCCAGTGGAGTAGCCTTCGACGGAACCTACATATGGGTCGCGAATTCCGGAGACAACACCGTGAGCAAGCTTACAACTGGAGGCTCGGTAGTCGGTACGTATTCCGTTGGGAGTGCTCCCAATGAGCTAGCCTTCGATGGGGCGAACATTTGGGTCACGAACGAGAATAGCAACACCGTGACCAAATTGCGGGCAAGTGACGGCTCGGTGGTTGGCACGTACAACGTTGGAACCTCACCACGAGGGGTCGCCTTCGACGGAGCCTACATCTGGATCGCTAATAGGCTCGACAACACCGTGACCAAGTTGCGGGCAAGCGACGGCTCAATGTTTGGTTCGTATTCGGTTGGCACGACTCCCTTCTCGGTCGCCTTCGACGGAACCTACATCTGGGTCGCGAACCCGGACAGTAACAACATGACCAAGTTGCAAGCCAGCGACGGCTCGTTGGTTGGTACGTATGGGGCCGGAACTTCCCCCCTCGGAGTGGCCTTCGACGGAACTAACCTCTGGGTCACGAACTTCAACAGCAACAACGTAACCAAGATTGGCGCAACCCGGTAGCAGGGGCGGGTTCTATAGAAGCGGGTGTCAAAAGAGAATGCCGCACCCTATAACAGACGGTCAGGCGAATTATTCTGACGAAGTCCGCTTGAGTAATCGATAATTGAACTCTTGGACAAAGGGCCACCCGGAAGGTAAATGTTGCCAACACAGACCTATGTGGCTTCTGTCCGTAGCCGTCGGCTAGTCTGAGCGAGCAACCTACCCCATCCTTCTCGCCGTCACGTACACCAGCACCAATCCCAGCAGCATCACCGTGCCTTCCACGCGGGTTGACCAGATGTGCAGGCGGTTGAACTCGACGCGGCGAGGGTCGTCGTGGGGCACGTCGTCGATGAAGCCCATCTGGTTGCGCAGCTCCATCATGCGCGAGGCGATGCCGAACATGGTAATCAGCGTCAGCAGGATCATGGCGTAGATGAGCAGGTTGCGCAGCGCGAACGGTTGGGCCGCGCCATCGACTACGCGCGCATCGATCATCGAGGTCGCAGCGAAGACGATGCCGCAGATGAGGCCCATCCAGTGCATGATCCCGAGGCTGCGATTCACCACATTGCCGGCGAACTGCCGCGCGGGAAGAATGCCGGGATGAAACACCGTGGGCGCGAGCACGAAGGCGAAGAAGATGAGTCCGCCGACCCAGACGACGAGCGAGAGCAGCATGAGGAAGCGGATGAAGGACATGGGAGTATCAGGTCTCAGGTGTCAGAAAGAAGCCGCCAGCTACCAGCTACCAGCTATCAGCTACCAGCTACCAGCTATCAGCCAAAGTCTGAGCTTCTCTGCTGAGATTGTAAACATCGCGTCGTGGTTCCATCCTGTCGTCCGCTGAAGCGGACTTTCGATTCCTAATTACAGCCTCCCACACCTGAAGTGTGGGCTCTCACCTTCCGCCGCGAAGCGGCTGACGTTTGTTTGTTCCACAAAGTTCGGGTTCCCCGAGAGTTTTATGACGGCCTCCGATGTGAGGCCTCAGCTGAGAGCTGACGGCTGACAATCCATTTCTGACACCTGAGACCTGATACCCGTTCTTAGCTGGCGGCTGGGAGCTGGGGGCTGGGAGCTGGCGGCTTTTGTCTGACGGCTGACAGCCCTCTTTCTGACACCTGACACCTGAAGCCTGACACCCCGGCTGTTAGCTGGCGGCTGGTAGCTGAGAGCTGGCGGCGTGTTTCTCCTGCTCTCGATTTCCTCTAAGGCGTTAGGCATCTTGTCTTAACCGGAGCCCCATCGGAATGAGAGCGACCATTTCAGACTTTGAGCGAAGGGTGACACGAGATATGACAAAGAAACTGATTTTGATGACAGGCACATTGTTGCTGTCCGGCTGCTTCGCGTATGCGCAGGCGGGTGGAGCGGGAGCAGGCGCCGGAGCGGGCGGAGCAGGGGCGGCCGCAGGTACAGGCGCGGGAGCCACCAGTGGCGCTATGGGCCAGACCGGCACCGGCACCGCAGGCGTGCCCGGCTCGGCGACCGGCCAGCCCGGCGGCACGACAGGCGTTGGCACAGGCACCGCCGGAACTGCCGGCTCGGTGAGTGGGCAGGCTGCAACGCCGCCCACGGTAGAGACTACGCCCTCCACTCCGGGAGCGACCACGACTACACCGCGGTCAACCACCGGAACCGTGGGGACGACCACCACTCCTGAAGGCACTAACGGAGCGGTCGGCGCTGGCAGCGCTACTGGAACCACGGGCACTCAGGGCATCAACACGACTCCCGGAGCGGCTAGCAACCCTAACTCGAATATGGGAACCACGAACCCGAACGCTAACATGGGCACCACCAACCCGAATTCAAACATGGGGACGACCACGACTACACCTGAGCCTCACCGCTAATCAACCCACAACGCGGCCAACCAGGGAGCCTGCGAGGGCTCCCCTTTTTTCTTTGCGGAAGGTCAGCTCCCGAGAGCGCTTGCGGCACGTTGAAGTCACGGTGCATAAGTACGCCGTATATACTGCGTTGGGCTGCTCGCCCACGATAGCTCGCGTGCTTATCAAATCTCCTGATCGTGCGATGGCGCCATGCTGCGCGTAGGCCTCACCGGCGGAGTGGCCTGCGGCAAATCCACCATCGGCGCCATGCTGGCGCAACGCGGAGCGCACTTCCTCCAGGCCGACACCCTGGCGCACCAGCTCTATCTACCGGGAGCTGCGGTGTACGACGCTGTGGTACAGGCGTTTGGAGAAGACATTTTGCGCAGCAACGGTCTTATCGATCGCGCGGCGCTGGCCAACAAAGCGTTTCCTGATCGCATTGCGGAGCTGAACGCCATCGTTCATCCCGCAGTCATCGAGGCACAGAATCGCTGGCTGGCCGAACGCGAGGCCGAAGATCCGCAAGGGATCGCGGTACTGGAAGCCGCGTTGCTGATCGAGGCGGGAGCGGCAAAAGACTTCGATAAGATCATCGTCGTGACCTGCTCGTTCGAGCAGAAGGTGGAGCACTACGCGCATCGCGCAGGCATTTCACTGGAAGCCGCGCGACGCGAAGTGGAGCGGCGCAGCGCGGCACAGTTGAGCGACGAACAAAAGGCGGCGCAGGCGGATTACGTTATCGACAATTCGGGGACGCTGGAAGAGACGGAGCGGCAGGTGGAGCGGGTTTGGGGGGAGCTAAGGAAAGCAGCTCATTCATCATGAATTGTCATCACGAGGTCGCCTTGCGACCGAGGGATCTGTTCTCGCTTGCATCTCCAACTCGGCGCGGCTCGGTGTCGCACGCCAGGGACGGCAGATGCTTTTCGGCTCGGTTGAGATAAGACGACGGTAGGTCATCAACGATCAAGGAGCAGACGAACGCTGAGGTGATAGCTCTTTCTTCAGAATCAGTTCGTTTTGTTTGAATGAAATCTTTCTTTCATGTTCCTTGCCTTCGTAAAAGGTGGCCGCCACGATTGATCCTGAGATATCGAAACAGGAACGGTCAGCAAGGATGGTCAAAAATCCGTTTAGGTCCTCCGAATGCCACAACGAACTGCTGCCGTGTCCGGCGTCCATCCCAACCCGAGTCTCCTCTGAAACAGGCCCCACCAATGAGGCGGACCAGTCATCGGGTATCACGTTGATGGCGATAAAACGTCCGCAGTGCATGATCACATCAACGGAATAGATCCTCTCTCCCTTGTCGCTCCGCAAGGTGACATGCGGCAAAGAAACTCGGTACCGAACCATAGTGGTTTGAGCTACGAGGGACAGTGAACCCGTAATAAGCAGGAGAAGGGCGAAATAGTGACGCCGAAGTTTCATAAGCAGCACTTTACGTCGCATCAAAGGTGGATGTCAGTGATGATCGTCGCGAACAGCGGTGATCGTGCAGCCCCTTCTGTCGCCCCTGAAGGGGCTCTGACATCCTTTGATGACGCGACCCACCACTCCGGCCAAAAGAAGGCCTCCGTGCTGGGCTGTCATGACACGCTCCTTCGGGCTCTGGGTCGATTGCTGATCGGGGGTTTCGCCGAATTGGGCTTTCGTTGCTACGCCAGCGAGAACAGATCCCTCGGTCGCGGTGCGACCTCGTGACGACAATTCCCTTTAAACGTCCTGGCGGTCCAACCCGGCTTTCGTAATCCCGCCGGCCACGTCCAAGCTACTGCAAGCTACCGCGCGGCCAGATTTAGCGCATCGCCGGACCGGTACTCGCATCGAACACAGGTATAATGAGGGTCGAGTCTTCGGGCCGTATCTCCCCAGAGTAGCCCGTCCCTCCAGCACAATCGCGCAGCAAAACAATGTCAAAGACGATTAAAGCGGTTATCCTCAGCGTTTCGTTTCTGTTGGCCACGTTTGTCATAGCCGGCGGACTGGGCGTCAAGGCCAGCACCAACAACGACGACGGTTCCTACCGGCAGCTCGGGGTGTATAGCGAGGTGCTCTCGCGCATTCGCACCGAGTACGTCGAGGACCCGAACATCTCCAGCGTGACCAACGGCGCCCTGCACGGTTTGCTGGAATCGCTTGACGCCAACTCCAGCTATCTCGATCCGCAGGAGTACAAGGACTACAAGCAGCGCAAAGGCGAGGGCAAGGCCACGATTGGCGCAGCCGTCTCCAAGCGCTACGGCTACGCTGCGGTGATCTCGGTGATTCCGGGTGGTCCGGCGGACAAGGCCGGTATGAGCTCGGGTGACATCATTGAGGCGATCGAAGGCAAGACGACGCGCGACATGTCGCTGGCGGAGATCGATGGGCTACTAGCCGGTCAGCCGGGCTCGGTGATCAACGTGTCGATCGTGCGGCCGCGCAAGGCGCAGCCGGTGAAGACGGCGATTACGCGCGAGATGGTGGTCGATCCTCCGATCTCCGACAAGATGCTGGACGCGGGCATCGGCTACATCAAGATTGACGACTTCCCCAAGGGACGCTCGCAGGACGTTGCGGCCAAGCTGAAGCAGCTGGAGAAAGAGGGCGCGAAGAAGATCGTGCTTGACCTGCGCAACTCCGGTGATGGCGAAGAGGACGAAGGTATCGCGGTGGCGAACCTGTTCCTCGACCACGGAACCATCACCTACCTGCAAGGCCAGAAGTATCCCAAGCAGACCTTCAACGCCGATCCGCAGAAGGCGCTGGTGAGCAAGCTGCCGCTGGTGGTACTGGTGAATCGCGGCACGGCGGGCCCGGCGGAGATCGTGGCCTCGGCCATCATGGAGAACGCGCGCGGCGACGTTGTCGGCGACAAGACATTCGGGTCGGGCGCGATCCAGAAAGTCATCGAGATGCCGGATGGCTCGGCGCTGATCCTGTCGGTGGCGAAGTACTACACGCCGTCAGGCAAGGCGCTGGAAGATACCGCCATCACGCCCAACGTTCTGGTAGCAGATAACAGCGACGACTTTGCGGTTCCTGATGAAGACGATAACGCAGTCGACGATCAGACGCAGGAAAAGCAGAAAGCCAATCAGCCTGACGATCAGTTGAACAAAGCGATCGAGGTGCTGAAGAACCAGGGAACGAAGGCCTAAGCCGAATCGCTCAGTTGTATCACGAGAGCCCGTCAGCGTTGCTGGCGGGTTTTTCGTTTTTGCGGCTTCAGGGCAGACTCTCATCCTAAGAGACGAACGCCTAATTTGGTTGCAGTCTTCCGCAACTGCTCATCCAAGGTTGCCAAGGGGAGATTGCGACGGACTGCAAGGTCGAGATAGATGGCGTCGTAGCTGGTTAGCCGGCGCGTTCGGCATAATGTAAGCAGATGGGTAAACGCCCGATCGGCGGCTTCGTCGTCCCGCTCGATGATGAGCTTGCCCAAATCGGAGATGAACGCGTCGGACTGCGCCTGCGTAATGCGGCCCTTGCGCTCCGCAAGTGCCAGTACGTTGGTAATCTCTAGGAACCACAGAGCAGGAACAAGCGCTGTCTGGTTTGCCAGTCGATTGAGCACAGCTTCCGTTGCCGGTGTCGCTTGGTCATCGAACAACCATGCCATCGCCATGGAACAGTCAACAACAAATGCGGCGCTCACCGGCGACCCTCTTCAATCAGATCTTTGATCTTCAGGCCGCCCAGGGACAGACCAGCGCTGAGTTTCCGAATTCGATTGATGGCCTCAGTGCGCTGCTCCGCGCTTAACTCCTTCTTGAAGGGCACGAGTTTGGCAACAGGAGTTCCGTGCTTCGTAACAACGATCTCCCCGCCCGCTTCGACCCGTTCAAGCAGTTCGGAGAAGCGAGTTTTTGCCTCGTAGGCGCCGACAGTCTGCTTAGGTCGCGAAACCCTCGTGGATGTCTTCATGCTAGTCTAAGACTAGTCTAAATAGGGCCAAGCATCAAGTTATGCGCGGCTTGTTCTTTAGCGTCTTAAAACTTTCTCGAGTTGAGCCAGCAGCTTACGGCTGCGGGCCTTCATTGCGGGCGTGCCTCGCCGAGTCGCCTGTCGCAGGATCTGCGGGACCTCCTCCCGAATGGCGAAATCGTCAGCTGCGAGTTCGAACAATCCTTGAAGAGCAAAGGTCTTCACGATTGAGCTGCGGTCTTCGAGATTACCAAAGAGAGTAGAGAAGATAAGTTGCCGATCGCGTGAGTTGAGCCTCAGCCTGGGTGCAAGGGCCGCCCGGTGCCGATCAGCTCACGAAAAGCAGCAGACACTCTGGAATTTCGTGGTTGCGCAATCGTTTGTGAGCAACAATTACTGCCAGTCTGGGTCTCGTACTTCTGTCCGCGCCACGCCCGAATGAACAACGGTACTGACACACTGCTGCTTCAGCTGTTCACCATATTTGTCTGGGCCAAGGTATTCGGTGAAGTCTTCGAACGGCTGAGGATGCCCGCGGTGCTGGGAGAAATCCTGGCCGGCATCGTACTGGGTCCTTATGCGACGCGCATCATCGAACCCAGCGCCAGCATCATCTCGCTCGCCGAAATCGGCGCCATTTTCCTGCTGTTCACCGTGGGCCTCGAAACCAGTCCCAGCGACCTGGTCCGGCTGGGGCGCACCTCGATGAATGTAGCTGTGGCCGGCATTCTGCTGCCGTTCGCCACCGGCTTCGCCTTCATGAAGATCACTGGCGAGACCACGCACGAGTCAGCGTTCGTAGCCGCGGCCATGGTCGCCACCAGCGTCGGCATTACAGCACGAGTGCTGCAGGACCTGGGAGTGCTCCGCAGTCGCGCGGCACGAATCATTCTGGGCGCGGCGGTGTTCGACGACATTCTGGGGATGGTCTTGCTGGCGATTGTGGTTAGCCTGGCGACCGGATCCGGCGTCCGTTGGCTACACCTCGGCGTGGTGCTGGCGGAAGCCGTCGGCTTCGCCGCATTCATGATCTACGTTGGGCCCAACGTGGTAGGCCGCATGAAGCCGGGGCTGCAGCGACTGTCCACGCGAGATGCTCCGCTGGTGCTGGCGCTGTCGATCTGTTTGCTGCTATCGGTTGCAGCCACCAAGATCGGCATGGCAGCCATCATCGGAGCGTTCTTCGCGGGCCTCATATTCGCCGACTACTCGCCCGAGTGGGACCTGAAGCCGCGAGTACACGGCATCAACGAATTTTTGTCGCCCTTCTTCTTCTTCACCATGGGAGCGCGGTTGAACATTCACGTCTTCAACAAAGACGTGCTGGTTGTCGCGTTGGTAATTTCGCTGCTGGCCGTAATCACCAAAGTCGTCGGCTGCGGTGCGGCGGTGCTGCATGAAGGCTGGAGGTGCGCGCTGAAGGTCGGCGTCGGCATGACGCCGCGCGGCGAGGTGGCGCTGATCGTGGCGCTTATCGGATTGCAGATGAACATGGTGTCGCAGCGCACCTACGCCATCGTTATCTTCATGACCGCAGTAACGACGCTGGCGCCCCCGCCGATGTTGCGCTATCTGTTTCGCGATGAGATGCCGCGTCCGGTCACAGTTACCGACAGCCAAGAACGGATGCAGATTGGCTGAGCGCGACTCGTATAATCCTGCTGAAGAGTTGAATCGAGGAAGCTCTGTTCGGTCGGTGCTTTTTGATGGGTAAGCAGACGGCGTTATGCAGAGAGCACTGCAGCATTGCTTCGTATCAGGGCACGACTTCAGTCGTGCCGAAGCAGCAGCGGAGATGAGCCGGCTTTAGCCGCTGCAGATCTCGGCAAGGAGACAGGGGCTGAAGCCCGGGTGATGGGCGCAGCTTGCGGCACGACTGAAGTCGTGCCCTGATACAAACCCGCGCTCTGGCGCTGACACAAACAGCTCCTTGTGCTCGATTGTCGGTCGGCCGTGAAGCTTGCCTGCCGAAGTTGCCGAACTCTTCAGAGTTTCCTATAGATCGGGAATAAGGAGAAATACATGCCAGGCGTGGAAGGCCGAGTTGCGCTGGTGACCGGGGCTTCACAAGGAATTGGGCGGGCGTGTGCCATGGTGCTCGCCGCATCCGGCGCCAAGCTTGCGCTTGGTGCTCGCAGTCAGGAAAAGCTGGAGCAGGTTGCGAGTGAGATCGCGGCCGCGGGAGGCGAGTCCGCGGTGTTCAAGATGGATGTCGCCAGGGAAGAAGAGATCAAAGCGGGCGTCAAGGCCATCGTGGCGCATTTTGGCAGAATTGACATTCTGGTAAACAATGCCGGGATTACTCGCGACCAGCTGGTGATGCGCATGAAGCGCGCCGACTGGGACGACGTCATCAACACCAACTTGACCGCGCCTTTCCTGCTCACCCAAGCTGTGATCAGCTCGATGCTGAAACAGCGCTGGGGCCGGATCATCAACATCACCAGCATCTTCGGACAGATTGGCCAGGCAGGGCAGGCCAACTATGCATCGGCGAAAGCAGGCCTGATCGGCCTGACCATGGCGGTGGCGCGCGAAGTGGCTTCGCGCAACATCACCGTAAACGCCGTTGCGCCGGGTTGGATCGAAACCGCGATGACGGCGGTTATCTCCGACGAGATGAAAGAAGGCATGATGAAGAGCATTCCGCTCGGACGAGCCGGAAGCGATCTGGATGTGGCCCACGCGGTGAAATTCCTGGCATCCGAAGAGGCGGGGTACATCACCGGCGAAGTGCTCAAGGTGAACGGCGGAATTCTGATGGGTTAGTCCCGCTTCGCAGCTCGGTAGCCGACCTTCACGCCGGCGTTGAGCGGGGAAGTTTGCTCTATCGACCGGGCGGTCCAACCTCTAGTGACAACATCGAACGTGGCGTTAAAACGCCGCTCTACCAATGGCGGAGATCATACAAGTTCAGACCGACGCGCAACTTCAGGAGGTTCGCATTCTGTTTCAGGCGTATCACTCCGAGCTGCCGCCGCAGATCCGCACCCCGCACTTTGATCAGGAAGTCGAAAGCCTACCGGGAAAATATGCTCCGCCAGAAGGCGCGCTCTTGCTGGCCACCGTCGACGGTCAGTCGGCCGGATGTGTGGGGCTTCGCCCATATCCGCATCTGGAGGGAGCATGCGAGATGAAGCGGCTGTATGTGCGGCCTGCCTTTCGCGGAGACAGACTCGGCGTGCTGCTGGTGCAACAAATCATCGGCGAGGCTCGCGGCCGCGGTTATGGACGTTTACGTTTAGATACTCATCCGCCGACCATGCAATCGGCCATAGGACTTTACAAGAGATTCAACTTCGTCGTGGTTAGCGATGTAACCGGTGCAATGCCGGAGCTGATCTACATGGAACTGAAGTTATAGAGAACCTTACCCTGATGGTGGGGGAGCGCTCACACCTTAGTAACTTAAGGGTATCGATTACTAATCCCATTGCAGGACGAGCGGAAAGAATAATTACGTGACGGCCGCGTAAAAGGCTTGCCAATCGACACATACTCTGGTTACTATGCAGTCACCCCCCAATGCCACTTCTAATCAAAGGTTGAGCGGCGCGATGAACATCGGCGAAACGATTCGGAATTACCGCCTGCAAAAAGGAATGTCCCAGGGAGATATCGAAAAGCGCACCGGGCTGCTGCGCTGTTATCTGTCACGGGTTGAAAATGGACACACGGTGCCGTCCCTCGACACGCTGGCCAAGATTGCCGGCGCAATGGACCTGCCCCTGGCTCAGTTTTTCCATAATGGCGCCGGTGACAGCGCCAGCAAAGCCGGGCCGCAATTGGCGGAAGACGAGGTACGCTTCCTGACGCAGATCCGCCGCTACTCGCCGAACTTGAACGACAGTGACCGCAAGCTGGTTCTCGCCATGATCAAGAAAATGGCCGCCAGCGCCGGCAAATAATTTACTTCGGGAAAATTAGGAGCAGCCGCCGGTAGTGCGTTTCAGGCGGCTTTGCTGACTTCGGCAAGAGCGAGGACTGCCAGCTCCAGCCGATCATGCGCTCCGGTCTTGGAGAAGATGCTTTGCAGGTGACGCTTCACCGTGTTCTCGCTGATATTCAATTCGCTCGCAATGTCGCGATTCTTCATTCCGCGCGCCACCATGAAGGAGATCTGCCGCTCGCGCTCAGAAAGGCGCGCCATCGAGGTGGGCTTGGCTCGCGGATCGGCCACCATGGCGTTTAGTACACCGCGCGCCACATCATCGGAGAACGCCAACTCGCCCTCGGCCACGGTACGAATCGCAGCGAACAACTTGTCGGGATTGTCTCCCTTGAGTACGAGGCCGCGGGCCCCGAGCCGGACCACCTGCACATAATCGCCCTGATTTTCTGAGCCGGTCAATACCACTGAGGCCACGCGATCGCCGGCGCGATCCAAAGTCCGCAGCACCTCGAACCCGTCACCGTGCGGCATGAAGAGGTCGAGCACCAACACATGCGGGCGATGCTCCTGCACCAACTGCAACGCCTCCTCGCCGTTGGCGGCCGCTCCCACCACACTGAAGTCAGGCTGCGAGCTGAGCAGGGCTGCGAGCGATTCGCGTAGAACCCCGTGATCATCGGCGATAACAATAGCGATCTGGTTTTGCATAAGTCGGACTTAGATGCCGATCATGGCCCGGTGAAAAACCGTTGCCTCCCGCGGGAGGGCATTCGGCTATTCTGTTAAAGGTGGATGCAATTTTTACTAAGTAGGGTGTCCAGGTTAATGAGGTTCCCACAGGCGAGGAAATCATGGGCAAAGTACAGCGCGCAATTTTGAGTGTCACCGATAAGACCGGGCTCGAGGCGTTTGCCCGGAAATTACATCAACTTGGAGTGGAATTGATTTCTACCGGAGGTACGGCCAAGCTGCTGCGCGATTCGGGCATTCCGGTGAAGGACATCTCGGAGCTGACCGGCTTCCCCGAGATGCTGGACGGCCGGGTCAAGACGCTGCACCCCAAGGTTCACGGTGGCATACTGCACATCCGCGACAATCAGCAGCATAAAGAAGCGGTGGCTCAGCACGGCATCGTGCCCATCGACATGGTGGTGGTCAATCTGTACGCGTTTGAGAAGACGGCTTCCAAGCCGGGCGTGAGTCTCCACGAGTTGATCGAGAATATCGACATCGGCGGCCCTTCAATGGTGCGCTCGGCAGCAAAGAACTTTCAGGATGTGGCTATCGTCACGTCGCCCGGCGACTACGAGGCGATTGCGCAGGAGATGCAGAGCAACAGCGGCGCGCTTTCGCTGGCCACCAAGTGGCGGCTGGCGCAGAAGGCGTTCGCTACGACGGCAGCGTACGATTCGGCGATTGCTTCGACGCTGGAGCGGATTGCGTCACCCGAAGGCAAGCTCGAAGTCGACGAGCAGGGCTTTCCGCAGACGCTGCGGCTGTCGTTCCACAAGGCGTTCGATCTGCGGTACGGCGAGAATCCGCATCAAAAGTCCGCGCTGTACAGCGATGGCTCCGGGCAAGGGCGTTGCCAATGGCAAGCAGCTTCAGGGAAAGGAACTCAGCTACAACAACATCGTTGATCTGCAAGCGGCATGGGACCTGGCGCAGGAGTTCGAGCAGCCGGTGTGCGCCATCATTAAGCACACCAATCCCTGCGGCACAGCAGTTGCGGACACGCTGGCAGAAGCTTATCTCCGCGCGCTGGAATGCGACCCAGTGTCGGCGTTCGGCGGCGTGATCGGAGTGAATCGCCCGATCGACAAAGAGACCGCAACAGAAATGGCGAAGCTGTTTCTGGAGGTCATCGCCGCGCCGAAGTTTGACGATGCCGCGCGTGAAATCTTTGCCGCCAAGAAAAATCTGCGGCTGGTTGAAGTTGTTGCCATGGAGCAGAAGTGGGTGCTGAAGAATGTCTCTGGCGGCGTGCTGCTGCAAGACAACGACATGCGTCCGCTGACCGAGGCCGATCTGAAAGTCGTCAGCGAGCGCCAGCCGACCGACGCCGAAATGCGCGACCTGCTGTTTGCCTGGAAGATCTGCAAGCACGTGAAGTCGAATGCCATCCTTTACGCGCGCAACGGCCAGACCACCGGTGTCGGCGCAGGTCAGATGAGCCGCGTGGATTCGGCACGGATCGGCGCGATGAAGTCGGTGCTCGGCATCAAGGGCTCGGTCGCGGCCTCGGACGCATTCTTTCCGTTTCCCGATGGAGTGGAAGTTATTGCCGAAGCGGGAGCGACCGCCATCATTCAGCCCGGCGGCTCAGTCAAGGATAAAGAAGTGATCGACACTGCGAACAAGCTTGGCTTGGCGATGGTTCTGACTGGCGTGCGGCACTTCCGGCACTAGGGGCATCTGACTGGCTCAGTCCCCCTCCCGATATCGCTACGGTCAACTCAGCCAATAATGCACTTGAAGGCATAGTCATTTTAAGGCATAATTAATGGCGAAGTGGACTGTCGAACTCGGTGGCGAGTTTGAGCCGGAATTCAATGAGTTGCCCGAGAAGTGTTCGCATTGAGATCCTGGCTCTGTCGCAGGTCTTGCAGCAGTTCGGGCCGCAGTTGGGAAGGCCTCGCGTCGACACCCTCAACGGCTCCAAGCACGCCAATATGAAGGAGCTGAGGTTTAGTGCCGCAGACGGCGAATGGCGGTTGGCCTTCGCGTTTGATCCGACGCGCAAGGCCATCCTCCTGGTAGCAGGCGACAAGTCAGGCGTGAGCGGGCCCAAGTTTTATAAGCGGCTAATCGCCAAAGCCGACGAACGATTTGAGGCCCATCTCCGTCGATTGAAGAAGAAGCAGGGGAGTAGCCATGAGCAGGAACGTAAATGAGATCATCGAGAGTCTGAGCCCCGCGCAACGCAAGAAGGTGGAGGCTCGGGCAGCCCAACTCATTGCTGAGGAGATGACTCTTCGTGAGGTTCGGAAAGCACGGAGGCTCACTCAGCAAGAAATTGCCAAGTCCCTACGCATCGGCCAGGAAGGCGTGTCGAAAATCGAGAAGCGCAGCGATCTTCTAATCTCCACGCTGCGTGGTTACGTCGAGGCAATGGGGGGACGCCTTTCCCTTGTCGCCGAATTTCCAAATCGAGAGCCCGTCATCTTGTCGGGTATCTCCGAGGAAGTCCCAACGCCCAAGCCGAGAAGAAAGAACACCCACGCCGCTGCATAGCGACCACGGCTCAAGGCGCACTCCTTTCCAAGTTGTGTTCGCCGCAGCCATTCGATTTTTGCGAGTAGTTAACGCCTTCTGCGGTTAAACTTAACCGCGCATGAGCCAGAATGAAGGAATTCCTCCGCGCACTGCCGGTGGACTCGAGGCGAGAATCCGCGAGTCGCTGGTCACGCGCGCGTTGATTGTCCCGGTCCAGCAGTTCATCCACATTCAGGGCGTCAGCAGTATCGTGCTGCTGCTGGCCGCGGTCGCGGCGCTGGTGTGGGCCAACTCTCCCTGGCATGAGTCGTATCACCATGTCTGGGATTTGGAGCTGCGACTGGGGCGGTTGCAATTGCCGGTGCATGCCTGGATCAACGATGCGCTGATGGCGATTTTTTTCTTCCTCGTCGGCATGGAGATTAAGCACGAGATCGTGCACGGCGAGCTATCCGACATGCGGCGCGCATCGCTGCCGATTTTCGCTGCGCTCGGGGGAATGATCGTACCGGCGCTTATCTACGCCGCATCAATTTCCGCCAGGAGGGCGCGCACGGCTGGGGCATTCCCATGGCAACCGACATCGCGTTCTCGCTTGGCGTGCTGGCGATGGTGAAAGGGATTCCCGCGGAGCTAAAAGTGTTTTTGCTATCGCTGGCAATCGCCGACGACATCGGGGCGATTGCGGTCATCGCCGTCTTCTACACCGAGACGCTGCGGGTGCAATCGCTTATCGTCGCTGCGCTCCTGTTGGTGATCATCTATCTCGTCTACCGGGTAGGCATTCAGCGTCCAATGCTATATGCGGTGCTCGGAGTGTTGTTCTGGGTAGCAATTCTGCGCTCGGGAATTCACGCCACCATCGCCGGCGTGATCCTCGGCTTCATGGTGCCTACCACGCCGCGCTTGAGCTTCGCAGATTTCGAGAACATTGGGACCGACATCGTAAAGAGTTATCGCGAGGCGCTGGCCGCGGGTGATACGTCGACCGCGACTCGCATGCTCGGTGCGTTGGAACAGGTGGTGAGTGCGACGGAAGCGCCGTCGGAGCGGCTGACGCGAAAGCTCAACGACTGGGTATCGTTTCTCGTGCTGCCCTTGTTCGCGCTGGCCAATGCAGGGGTTGAATTTTCGACCGCAGGGTTCGGCGACCTGCTGCGCAGCCATGTGACGTGGGGCGTTTTCTTTGGCCTGGTTCTGGGCAAGCCGCTGGGCATCTTCGCATTCTCGTGGGCAGCAGTGAAGGCTGGAATTGCAAAGCTGCCGCATCACGTGAACTGGAGCCTGGTGACCGCAACCGGCATGCTGGCGGGAATCGGCTTCACCGTTTCCATCTTCATCAGCTCGTTGGCGTTCGATGACGCTGCGCTGCTCACCGACGCGAAGGCTGCCGTGCTCGGGGCCTCGGTGGTCGCGGGGGTTGTCGGGTTTGTCGCACTGCGCCGCTCGGTAAAGGCAGAACAGCAACCCGTCGTTTCGGAAGCGACTGCCGACTGAATCCAATGCTCCTGCTTCGAAATTTTGCTTTATGCAACTCAGTGTGACTGTTAACCTTACAAGCCAGAAGAGTTTACTGAGCTAATCATCCCTGCCGAGCACCCCTCATTCGGCACTTATCCAAAGGAGCAGATATGGGACCCAGGATTTACGGCTTCGTTCTAAGCGCACTCCTCGTCGTTGGCATGGCGGGATGCAGCAAGAAGGAGCAAGCTGCACAGACTCCGCCAGCTGATCAGACGGCGCAGACGACGCCCGCCGGCACAGCGTCTCCGGGACAGATGAGTCAGCCCAACGCGACGCAATCCGCCCCGACTAACGGCGCAGCTCCCGCTCCCGCGCCGATGCCGGAGCAGGCGCAACAGGAAGCGCCGCCACCACCGCCTCCTCCGCCGCCGTTGGTGGTTCCTGCCGGTACATCGTTGGTGGTGCGGCTTGGCTCAACCCTCGACACCAAGACGGCGGAGGCCGGACAGCCGTTCAATGGCACCCTCGCCCGCTCGGTTGTGGTCGGTGGCGAAGTCGCCATTCCCGCTGGAGCTGGTGTAAGCGGATCGGTGGTCGATGCCAAGTCTCCGGGCAAGTTTAAGGGCGAAGGTGTGCTCTCGATCACGCTCAACTCCATCAACGTGGGCGGAGTGCCGAGAGAGATCGCGACCTCAACCTTCACCCAGACCCTTAAGGGCAAAGGCAAGCGCACAGCAGTTGCCGTGGGCGGCGGCACCGGCGCCGGCGCGTTGATCGGCGGTATCGCTGGCGGCGGTAAGGGCGCGCTGATCGGAGGCTTGGTGGGCGCCGGAGCCGGTACGGCGGGAGCAGCTTTCACCGGCAACAAGGACCTGCAGATTCCGGCCGAGACGGCGGTGACTTTCCGCCTGGCGAATTCGATTACGGTGCCGCATACCGGAAAGAAGACCAAGGCTGCGACAGAAGAAGAGCCGCCGCCAGCGCAGTAGGCGAAGCCCTCGATTCGTAAGAAAAGAAGGGAGGCTTCGAGGCCTCCCTTGTCTCATTGGATCACAGGTGGCCATTCGGGCTGGTTTTGCCCGGATGGGGACTTTTCGTTGTCAACCCAGAGCTTTTGGACTCGGACGCACAAATCCCCACCCCGGCAAAAGATGCCGGAATGGGGCACCCGATTGTTCCCCTTGGCTACTATGCGGCGCGACGTTCGCGGATAGCGTCCCGCACACGAGTACGCAGCGCGTCGGTCCAATCGTGCCAGCCGTGTTCGGTCTGAGCGTGCTCGCGCGCTTGCTCCATGATCTCTTCGTCGGATGTCCCCGACGTCTCCCAGCGACAGTCGGCATTGCCAATATCAGCGCAGCGAAAGGTGCGGTCGTGCCCCTCGTGTGTCACGTTCGCCGACGTCGCACTAGCGCCTGTGCGCCGCGACGGCTCAGCCTGATCGGTTCCTGGATCGCGTTTGACCTGCCCGGGCTGCGCCGCGTCGGGCTCCGTGCCGGAGAGCGCCCGCCGCTCATCGGTGGTCAAACCCCATCCCTCGGTGCCGACTGTGGGAGCTGAGGGATTCACGGTGTGAGTTTCAGGGTTGACGCTCGGATTCGCAGCGAGATCGGAATCCAGATTCGTGTTTGGATCTTTGGCCACGTGATCTTTCTCCTTATGTAGGACAGGGGGTTGGATGAGGCGACTGCCCGACGGGGTTCGCAGGCGACGCCGGGTTGCCCCATTCGGACCGGTTTTCTCCGGGTGGGACCCTTAAAAACCCCCACCCCGCCAAAAGAAGGCGGGATGGGGCACCCACCTATGATGGGGAGCACTCGTTATTTTGACGCCTTCTTCATCCTGGCTCTACGTTGCGCCGCCCAGCCTTGTTTGTTGACTTGTCTTCCGCGCCCAATGGCGAGCGCATCCGCGGGAACATCTTCGGTGATGCACGATGCCGCTCCCACATACGAGCCCTTGCCGAGACGCACCGGAGCAACCAGCGTGGAGTCACTGCCGATGAAGACGCCGTCCTCAATCACGGTACCGTGCTTGTTCACGCCGTCGTAGTTGCAGGTGATAGTTCCGGCGCCAACGTTCACGCCCTCGCCGATTTCGGCGTCGCCAAGATAGCTGAGATGGTTGGCCTTCGATCCCTTACCCAATTTCGTCTTCTTGGTCTCGACGAAGTTACCGACGTGCGCGCCTTCGCCAATGTCGCTGCCCGGACGCAGGTGCGAATACGGACCCAGGATCGCTCCCTTGCGCACCACCGAGTCTTCCATGATGCAGCCCGGCTTGATGAGCACTCCATCGCCAATCTCGCAATTGGTAATGATGGAGTAAGAGCGAACACGACAGTCAGCGCCGATCTTCGTTTTGCCGACAATCTGCACGAAGGGCTCGATCACCGAGTCGGCGCCGATTTCGACGTCGGCGTCGATGTCGCAAGTTTCCGGACGGAAGATCGTCGTGCCGGCGGCCATCAACTCATGTGCTTTCCGGGCGCGCAGCTTGGCATCGAGTTCAGCCAGTTCCAAGCGCGTGTTAACGCCCAACACCTCGTTGGAATCCTCGGCGTGGATGGCAAGAACCTTCTCCCCGGCATCACCGAGAATGGAAGCCATATCGGTGAGATAGAACTCTTTGCGCCTTGTTCTCTGGCTTGAGCTGATCGATGTGCTGGAAGAGGGGCTTGGTGGCAAACGCGTAGATTCCGGAGTTGACCTCGCGCTGTTCGCCTTCGTTGTCACGCAACGATTTCTGCTCCACGATGCGCTCAAGCTCGTCGGTCGGACTGCCATTTAGCATGCGCCGAAACACTCGCCCATATCCCGTGGGGTCGTCGGGAACGGCGGTCAGCACCGTCATGGCGGCGTCGTTGCCGATGTGAAAATCACGAACCTGCTCGATGGTCTGCGGGCGGATCAGGGGCACGTCGCCGGAGAGCACCAGCACATGCGCGAAGCTCTGCAACGCGCTGCGCGCCTGCATCATGGCGTGTCCGGTGCCGAGCTGCTCGGTCTGGCGGACGAAGTTGATGCCGGTGGAACGCAGTGCCGCTTCAACGCGGTCGGCCTCGTGTCCGATGATGGCGAAAATGTTCTGCGGTGCGACCACACGCGCGGCAGCAGCTACGACGTGTGCCAGCAAAGGCTTTCCGCCAATCTCATGCAGCACCTTGGGGTGACGCGATTTTAGCCGCGTGCCTTTCCCGGCAGCCAGAATGGCGACGGCAAACATAAAGTCAGGCTGATCGTCAGCCAGGTCGTTGGCGAAAGAGGCAGAGCTCTGGTTGGCCATGATGTTCCGTTCTCGATTGGGGGATTACGAATTTTCGCGAGGCGACAACAGGAGTTTCGCGCACTTCCATCATAAGCCGAATCAGGTCGTGCGCAACGTTACCGAGTGTTGTGGCGAGCGATAAGTCCATCGGGCTGACGCATCTCTTCCACCAGATAGTCGCCGAGGATCGGCTTCACACCCAAGGCCTCGATCTGCCGCAGATCAACTTCGATGGGAGACTGGAGCTTCTCAGCGTACTTCTGCTTGAGGGGCGCAGAGGCCGGCGTACTGTTGACCAGCGCGTATTCGAAAAACTCATGCCGCGCATGTTTATACAGCGCGCGAATGTGGTCGGATGCGGTCAGGTCCAGGCTCTCGTTGGCCTGCGTCATCAGGTTGCAGACGAAAACCTTCGTTGCACGTGAAGCTTGGATCGCTTTCGACACATCGCGCACCAGCAGATTCGGAACCAGGCTGGTGAACAGCGATCCCGGACCTATGGTAATCAGGTCAGCATTCTTGATCGCTTCCAGGGTTATCGGCAAGGGCTTGGCGTTAGCAGGAGCCATCCGCAGCTCGACAATGCGCTGATCGCTGGCAGTGATGTTGGTTTCGCCACGAACGAACGAGCCGTCATCCATCACCGCATAAAGCTGAGGGTTGCTGAGGTGGTAGCCGGGTAGATACTGCCACGGGTGGCCAGAATAGCGGCGGAGAGCTCGACCGCTTTGCTGAAGTCGCCGGTGACTTCGGCCAGCGCCGACAAAAACAGGTTGCCGAAGCTGTGCCCTTCCAGACCTTCTCCCGCTTTGAAGCGATAGCGAAACAGCTTGGAGAGCAGCGCCTCGTCTTCCGCCAACGCGACGATGCAGTTGCGGACGTCGCCCGGCGCGGGCATGTTGAGCTCACGACGAAGGCGTCCGCTGGAGCCGCCGTCGTCGCTGACGGTTACGACCGCGCTCAATTGCGCAATGAACGGTAGGTCGGGATCAAGGTCAGGCTCGCCCGGCAGACACACGTATTGCTTCAGGCCGTGGAGCAGGGTGGAGAGACCGGTGCCGCCGCCCATGGCGACAACCCGGAGCGCTCGCGAGTCTTCGAGCTGGCGTGCAATCGGCATTGCCAATGGTGTATGCGCTTAGAAGTGCCAGTTCTGCGAATCGGATGGCATTTCGGCGCTGGTATCAGGATAAAGCAGTTCGGTGAAGCGCGGGTCGTCAGCCAGGCCCTTGAAATCGGAGTCGTTGCGCGCCTGGAAGCGGTTGGCAGGGTTCAGCCGTATGGCTTCGTTCAGGCTGGTAATGGACTCGGGGAAGTGGCCCATCAGACAGTTCAACGCTGCCAGGCCGTACCAGACGTAGTCAAGCAGGGGGGACTTGCCAACCAGGATCTCGAAATTTTCGCGCGCCACCAGGTACTCGCCCATGTTCATCAGCGAGATGGCATAGTCATACTGTTCTTCTGCCGTTTTGAACTGGGCGGCGGGGCGAATCAAGTGCTGGTTACACGTATTCAAATGGACCGCGGCGCGGTCGGCAAGCTCAGGGCTTGCGCCGGTCATCACCTTCTCAAAACATACCTTGGCCCGATCGTACTTATGGGTCTGCATCGCCTTCAGGCCAGCCTCGTAATTCTGAACGGCCTGGGTGAAGCGGGGATCCTCGGAGATCTTCGTGGGCTTGCTCATACCAGACTTGTCCGAAGCCTTCATGGGTGCCGATTGGCTGTTGCTACTCGAGTTAGCAGGAGCCCGCTTGCGAGCTGCTGCGGGTTTTTTATTCATTCAGTCTGTTCCCAGTCGGGCGGGTTCAACGGTAGAACCCATCGAGCACAGGGCCTGTATAGGAATCAATCTTTTGATTAGTTGGGATTCTTACCTGCAATCGCTTTCCCCGTCAACTGACCTAAGTGGCCTCCGCCAATCGCTAGTCCACCTTGGCAGCTTCGTCGAGATCAATCGCCTTCCAGTCCCCTTTGATAATCCCGGCCCGAATCTGCGTCGGAGTTTTCCCTAGTTTCGTCTGCTCGTACGCATAAAACATCTCTTTCATGCAGATACCGCAGTGCGCTCCATGATCGCTTTCGTAACAGGTGTGCAGGCTCTTGTGCCCAATGCGCTCGCAATAGCAGTAACACGGGAGCTGATTGATGACACCGGGAATCTTGGCCGCCAGCTCATAGGCGCGAACCTGGTAGGGATTCTTGAAGAGATCGCCCACGCGCTGGTCCGCCGGTAATATGGGCATGACCTCTCCCGCTTTCGGCGGCGCCGTGTTGTAGGCCGGAACATGGTCTCCCTGGGCAAAGGCGACCACAGCCAATGCCGATACACCCGCGAGCAATGCTAGTTTGCGCATCCCCAAACCTCTCGCGCGATATTCTATATGGAAATGGAGCGGCTCGCGGGAGTGCCGTACGGCGGGACGGCGGCGCTGGTGGACGCGCTGGATTTCTATATCTACGCCTGCGACCCGGTCGACATCGGTCGGTCTGGGGCGTCTAAGATAGAGCCATATATGGAGAGAGAGACAAACGAGCCCGACGCGCTCGCCAACGACACGGTAACCGTTGCGCCGGATGCGCCTCCAACTCGTGGCGGCGGCCCGCTGGTTACGGCGTGGGTGCGCGACATTGTCATCTCTGTTGTCATCTCGATCCTGTTCATCATCTTTCTGTATCAGCCGGTAAGAGTTGAGGGCACCAGCATGATGCCCACGCTGGCCGACCAGGAACGCGTCTTCATCAACAAGTTCGTCTACAAGCTGGAACCGATCAACCGTGGCGACGTGGTGGTGTTTCACTATCCGCGGGATGTTTCCAAGAGCTACATTAAGCGCGTGATCGCCGTCGAAGGAGACCGCGTCCGCATTGATGATGGCGTGGTTTACGTGAACGATCTCCGGCTGCCCGAGCCTTACGTTCCCGAAGATTACTGGGACGCGCGCTCGTATCCTGAAACAGTTGTGCCCCGGCATGCCTACTTCGTATTGGGCGACCATCGCAATCTGTCGAACGACAGCCGCGACTTCGGCCCGGTCCGGGAACAGTACATCTACGGCAAAGCAGTCTTCGGCTATTGGCCTTTCGACAAGCTGGGCAAATTGCGATAACGTTTCCGCAGTCCGACGAAGCCGCACTGACTCTCTGGTAAAATCGATAAAATCCACTCCCCGGAGTAACAATGCAAGCAATCCTTGCGCTGGAAGACGGGCGGCTCTTCCAAGGCAAAGGCTACGGCGCAAAAGGCGAATGCTACGGCGAAGTCGTTTTTAATACTTCCATCACCGGCTACCAGGAAATCTTCACCGATCCCTCCTACGCCGGGCAGATTGTAGTTCTCACCAATCCTGAAATCGGCAATTACGGCACCAACTCCGACGACAACGAGGCCACGCGCCCGTATATCGAAGGACTGATCGTGCGCGAGTTTTCGCGCGTCAGTTCGAACTGGCGCTCGCAGGAGGTTGCCGAGGAGTATCTGGAGCGCTACAAGATTCCCGTGCTGGCCGAGATCGATACCCGAGCGCTGGTGCGCCACCTGCGCGACAACGGCGTAATGCGGGGAGTGATTTCGAACCTGGAAACCGATCCGGAAAAGCTGATCGCCAAGGCGCGCTCGATTCCGAAGATGGATGGCACCGACCTCGCGAAAGAAGTCACCACGCCGCGCGTTTACGAGTGGGACGAAGGCGTGCGCTCCTACGAGCCGACGGAGATGGTCGGGGTGAAGGACGCTCCGCCGAAGCATCATGTCGTCGCCTACGACTACGGTATCAAGCAGAACATTCTGCGTCGGCTGGTCGGTGAGCAATGCCGCGTGACTGTGGTTCCGGCAACGACCAGCGCCGAAGACGTGCTGGCGATGAAGCCCGACGGCGTGTTCCTGTCGAATGGGCCGGGAGATCCTGAGCCCGTGACTTACGCGCAGGAGAACATTCGCCGCATGATGGGCAAGGTTCCCGATCTTCGGCATCTGCCTGGGGCATCAATTGATCGGCCTCGCGCTGGGCGGCAAGACTTACAAGTTGCGCTTCGGGCATCACGGCGGCAACCATCCGGTGAAGCAGATGGCGACCGGCAAGATCGAGATCACGGCGCACAATCACAACTTTGCTGTCGATCCTGATTCGCTGAAGCAGAGCGAAGTCGACCTGACGCACATCGACCTGAACGACAACACGCTGGAAGGCCTGCGCCACCGCTCGCTGCCGCTGTTCAGCGTGCAGTATCATCCGGAAGCCGCGCCCGGCCCCCACGACTCGCACTACCTGTTCAAGGATTTTGTGAAGATGATGGAGGAGTGGAAGGGGAACAAGTCCTAGCCATGCCACGCCGCAACGACATCGCGAAGATTCTGATTATCGGCTCGGGTCCTATCGTCATCGGACAGTCGGCGGAGTTCGACTACTCGGGCGCGCAGGCCTGCAAGGCGCTCAAGTCCGAGGGTTACGAGGTGGTGCTGGTCAACTCTAACCCGGCGACCATCATGACCGATCCCGAGATGGCCGACCGGACCTACATCGAGCCGCTCACCCGCACTTATCTGGAAGAGATCATCAAGCGCGAAGCCGGGATGCTCGCGTCGAGCGGACACCCCGGCATCTTCGCTGTGCTGCCGACCGTCGGTGGACAGACCGCGCTCAACCTCGCCGTCGAGTTGGCCGACAGCGGCATTCTCGAAAAGTATGGCGCGCAGCTCATCGGGGCGCAGCTTGGCGCGATCAAGAAGGGCGAAGACCGGCTGCTGTTCAAAGACGCGATGACGCGCATCGGGCTTGAAGTCCCGAAATCGAGCCTGGTGAACAATCTGAAAGACGGTATCGACTTCAGCAGCAAGATCGGATTCCCGGTAATCCTGCGGCCATCGTTCACGCTCGGCGGAACGGGGGGCGGCATCGCCTATAACCGCGAGGAGTTGCTCGAACTGCTGGCTCGCGGACTCGATCTCTCACCCGTCCACGAGGTCCTGCTCGAAGAATCCGTGCTCGGCTGGAAGGAATACGAACTTGAGCTGATGCGCGACCTCAAGGACAACGTCATTGTGGTCTGCTCGATCGAGAACTTCGATCCTATGGGCGTCCACACCGGCGACTCGATCACCGTCGCCCCGGCGCAGACGCTCACCGATCGCGAATACCAGAACATGCGCGATGCGGCGATTGCCGTCATCCGTGAGATCGGAGTCGAGACCGGCGGATCGAACATTCAGTTCGCCGTCAATCCGCACAACGGGCGCATGGTGGTCATCGAGATGAATCCGCGCGTGTCGCGCTCGTCGGCACTGGCATCGAAAGCCACCGGCTTCCCCATCGCCAAGATAGCAGCCAAGCTCGCCGTCGGTTACACGCTCGACGAAATCACCAACGACATCACGCGCAAAACGCCGGCCTGCTTCGAGCCGACCCTCGACTACGTGGTGGTCAAGATTCCCAAGTGGCAGTTCGAAAAGTTCCCCGGCGCTGACGAATCGCTCGGCCCGCAGATGAAGTCGGTGGGCGAAGTGATGGCCATCGGGCGGACGTTTAAACAGGCGCTGCTGAAAGGCATTCGCTCGCTGGAGACCGGCAAGAGCATCAACGCGGAAAAGATCGAGCCGCGCATTCTCACCAAACGTCTGGTCACGCCGCATCCCGAGCGCTTGCAGTACATCCGCTACGCGCTGGAGCAGGGCATGAGCGTGCGCGAGATCCAGCAGATGACCGGCATCGACGCCTGGTTCCTGCATCAGCTCAAAGAAATCGCCGACGAGCAGGCGCGGCTCAGCAAAGGCGGCCTCGGCCTGTTCGAAAAATCAGAGCTGCGCAATCTGAAGCGCCTGGGCTTCTCCGACTCACGTCTGGCAATGTCGATGCACGTGGAAGAGGGCAAGGCCTCTTCCGAGAAGATGCTCCAGCTTCGCAAGCAGCATGGCGTCACTCCGGTATACAAGCGGGTGGATACCTGCGCGGCCGAGTTTGAAAGCTTCACGCCGTATCTGTACTCCACCTATGAGGACGAAGACGAGGCGCCGCCGACCGATCGCAAGAAGGTCATGATTCTGGGCAGCGGGCCCAACCGCATCGGTCAGGGCATTGAGTTTGACTACTGCTGCTGCCATGCGGCCTTCGCGCTGCGCGACGACGGCTTCGAGACCATCATGGTGAATTGCAATCCTGAAACCGTCTCGACCGACTACGACACCAGCGACCGGCTCTATTTCGAGCCGCTGACCTTCGAAGACGTAATGGCGGTGTACGACCACGAGGCTTCGGGCGGAGCCGAGATTGGTGTCATCGTACAGTTCGGTGGACAGACGCCGCTAAATCTCGCGCTGCGCTTGAAAGCCGCGGGCGTGCCCATCATCGGCACATCGCCCGAGAACATCGATCTGGCGGAAGATCGCAAGCGATTCGGGAAGCTGCTGGACGAACTTAACATTCCACAGCCGCCGGGCGCGACCGCCGCGAGCGTTGAAGAAGCCGTGGCCAACGCGAAGCGAGTTGAATATCCCGTGCTGGTGCGGCCTTCGTATGTGCTCGGCGGACGTGCCATGGTGATCTGCTACGACGACGCCTCGGTTGAGCAGTACATGCGCGAAGCGGTCGAGTACTCGCACGACCGTCCGGTGTTGATCGACCACTTCCTGGAGTCGGCCACCGAGGTTGACGTTGATGCTCTGAGCGATGGCCAGGACGTGGTCATTGCCGGCATCATGCAGCACATCGAAGAGGCGGGCATCCACTCCGGCGACTCATCTTGCGTGCTGCCATCGGTCGACATTCCGCAGCACGTGCTGAACACGCTGCGCGATTACACCTTCCAGCTGGCGCGCGCTTTGAATGTCATCGGATTGATGAACGTGCAGTACGCCATTCAGCGCGACAAAGTTTTTGTGATCGAAGTCAACCCTCGCGCTTCGCGTACCGTGCCGTATGTCTCGAAGGCGACGGGCGTGCCATTGGCAAAAATTGCCGCGCGCCTGATGACCGGCCGCAAGCTGCGCGAATTCCTGCCAGAGAACATCGATCGCGCGTCAGACCTCGACACCGGCAGCTTCTACTACGTGAAGTCGCCAGTATTCCCGTGGGGCAAGTTTCCCGGCGTCGATACCGTGCTGGGGCCGGAGATGAAATCCACCGGCGAAGTGATGGGCGTGGCCGAAACTTTCGGCGAGGCGTTTGCCAAAGCGCAGCTTGCTGCGGGACAGATGCTGCCAACCTCGGGACGCGTCTTCCTCAGTGCCAACGATCGCGACAAGCCCTACATCGCCGAACTTGCCGCTCGCTTCGTCGAACTCGGCTTCAGCCTGGTCGCCACGCACGGCACGGCAAAACTGATTGAAGATGCAGGTCTGCAAGTCGAGCGCGTCTACAAGGTGAAAGAGGGACGACCGAATGTAGTCGACCTCATCAAAGGCGAGCGCATTCACCTCATCGTGAACACGCCGCACGGCATCGAGCCCTGGTTCGACGAGAAGGCGATTCGACGCGCTGCGGTCACCGCTCGCATTCCCACCATTACGACGCTCTCCGCCGCACGCGCCGCCTGCGATGGCATTGCGGCGCTGCAACGCGGTGAAGCCACCGTCTACGCCTTGCAGCAATTGCATGCCGAGCGCATCGCGGCGGCCAGATAGCTGCCGCCTAGGTAAAGCCGCGATGGCCGTTTGGGTAGAGCGGCGCTTCAGCGCCGCGTCCAAGCCCGCCCTCAACACGAGAGCCGGCTTTAGCCGGCGACACCGCAGCCGTCGGCTGAGGCCGACTCTGTTTCTCAAACCCAACTCTGCATCGCGGGCCTGAAGGCCCTCCGCTCCGCCACCATTGTGCGGATTGCGCAATCCCACCAACTAAATTATTAATGCAAATACTGCGCGCTCCGTACTGCAAGTTCCTAAGGAGATGTTCGATGACTTCTCACAGCGCGCGTAACTTCGCGCGTGTTGTAGTTTTCCTCTTCACCCTCGCCATTACTTTCACAATCTCAGCGTCAGCGCAAACCGGATATTGGCACACCATCGGCAATCAGATTCTCGACGCCAACAATAAAGTGGTGCGCATCGCCGGCATCAACTGGTACGGTTTCGAAACTACTGATGAAGTCGTGCACGGATTGTGGGCGCAGGATTATCACTACATCCTCGACGCCATTCACAGCAACGGATACAACGTGGTGCGCGTGCCGATGTCGAATCAGATGGTGGAAACGCCAATCATCCCGACCAACATCAGCTATCAGAACGGCAGCGGGCCCATCAACACCGACCTCAAGGGCCTGAACTCGTTGCAGATTCTCGACAAGGTCGTTGCCTACGCGGGACAGATCGGCTTGCACATCATCCTCGACAACCATCGCTCTGAGGCCGGCAACAGCGCTGAGGGCAATGGGCTGTGGTACACCGACCAGTATCCTGAGAGCGCGTGGATTGCCGACTGGGTTGCGCTGACGCAACGCTACCAGGGCAACGAGACGGTCATCGGCATGGACCTGCGCAACGAGCCGCACAACGCTCAGAGCAGCGGATCATGTTGGGGATGCGGCGCCCAGAGCTACGACTGGCGACTGGCTGCCGAGCGCGGCGGCAATGCGGTGCTAGGCATCAATCCCAGCCTGCTGATTTTTGTTGAAGGCACCGACTGCTATAACAACGACTGCGACTGGTGGGGCGGCAATCTCGAAGGTGCGCAGGCGTTTCCTGTCACGCTCAACGTCGCCAATCAACTCGTCTACTCTGCCCACGACTACGGTCCGAATCTGTATCAGCAGTCGTGGTTCAACGGCAACACCAGCTACGGCAGCCTGGTCGCGGTGTGGACAAAATTCTGGGCCTACCTCAGCCTGAACGGCATCGCGCCGGTGTGGGTAGGAGAGTTCGGCACCACCAACAACGCAAGCGACATTCAGAGCAATGTGCCCGGCTCGCAAGGACAGTGGTTCCAGAGCATCGTCCAGTTCATGCAGCAGACTTCGCAGCTCCAGTGGACGTACTGGGCGCTAAACGGCGAAGACAGTTACGCACTGCTCGACAGCAACTACGACTCAACGCCGGTCAGCAGCCTGAAACAGAGCCTGCTGGCATCGATTCAGTTTTCGAGTGGCGGCAGCTGCAAGGCGACCCCACCCATCCCGCGCAACCTGACGGCGATGGCAGCCTCGTCGAGCGAGATCGATTTGAAGTGGAGCGTGGTGATTCCGCCGCCGGGCTGCAACTTCGCGTTGTACGATTTGTACGCGAGCACCGACCCGAACTTTCAGCCGGCACCGTCGAATCGCATCGCCTTCCAAATCTTGGTCAACAAGTTTGCTCACAAGAACCTTCAGCCCAATACGACGTACTACTACATTGTCAGAGCCGCCGACCTTGCAGGCGAATCAGGCAATTCCAACGAAGCCAGCGCAACGACCCAGCAGGGAACTCCTCGCTGACCAATGCTGCGTGGAACGGCACCATCAATCCCGGCCAGATTCTGACCGGCATCGGATTCAACGCCAATTACAGCGGCCAGAACAGTAACCCGACCACGTTCTACCTCAACGGCGGCGTGTGCCAGTAGGCTGAAGTGAATCGGGTTGGGAAGGGGCGCGGCTTCAGCCGCGCCGAAGCCGACTCGACTCAGAGTAGACGCTGGAGGCAATCCCAGTTGGGATTGGTCTCCGGCGCAGCCCGTGAAAGTGCATACTGGCGCGCCTGAAGGCGCGCCCCTTCGACCATGTAAGCGGCCGCGTCGGCCCTTGCTCCTGTAATCTGGAACTAGCCGCTCCCAGTCAAACGGCGCGGCATCAGCATCAAACCTCATATGGAGAAAACAGAGCCGGCGAATTCTGAGCTCGATGCGATCCGCGCAGAATTGCAGGAGGAAAAGCGCGAATTCACGGCGCCAGGTTCGAAGAGGTCGAAGCTGGCAGTCGCAACGCGGGCTCTGCAGCACCGCAATTTTCAGCTCTTCTTCTCCGGCCAGCTCATTTCGCTCGTCGGCACTTGGATGGACACGGTTGCCGAATCGTGGCTGGTCTATCGCCTTACCGGATCGCCACTACTGCTGGGCACGGTCGCGTTCTGCAACCAGATTCCGGTATTCCTGTTCGCTCCCATCGGCGGCATCGTTGCTGACCGCTATAACCGGCACCGCATCATCATCGCGACCCAAACGCTCTCCATGGTGGTGGCGTTCATCCTTGCGATGCTCACGCTGACGCATCGGGTGCAGGTCTGGCAAATCATGGCGCTGGCAGCGGCGGGTGGCGTCATCAATGCTTTCGATATTCCCGCGCGCCAGGCGTTTCTGATTGAGATGGTGGGCCGCGAAGACCTGCTGAACGCCATCGCGCTGAATTCCTCGATGTTCAACGGAGCCCGCATCATCGGCCCGGCAGTGGCTGGGATCGTCGTCGCGGCGGTAGGCGAGGGCTGGTGCTTCATGGCGAACAGCCTGAGTTACATCGCGGTGATCACTGGCCTGCTGCTGATGAAGCTGCCCGCGCGCGTAGAGCGGCTACGCGAGACCTCGCCCATGGAGGAGATCATCGACGGCTTCAGGTTCGTCAAGAACACGACTCCGATCCGCACGATTTTGCTGATGCTTGGACTGGTCAGCCTGGTAGGGATGCCCTATGCGGTGCTTATGCCGGTGTTCGCGGCGCAGATTTTGCACGGTGGGGCGAGGGCGCTCGGCATCCTGATGGGTGCGACCGGCGTGGGCGCGCTGCTCGGAGCCGTGAGTCTGGCGGCACGTGTCGGAGTGAAAGGTTTGGGCAAGCTGATCGCAATTTGTGCTGCAGGCTTCGGACTTGCCCTCATTGCGTTTTCGTTCTCCCGCGTGTTCTGGCTTTCTGCGCTACTGCTCATCCCGGTGGGCTTTTGCATGATGGTGCAGATGGCTTCGTCGAATACGCTGGTGCAGTCGATGGTGCCCGACCGCATGCGCGGACGGGTGATGTCGGTTTACTCCATGATGTTCATGGGCATGGCGCCCTTTGGTGGATTCTTCGCTGGCGCCATCGCACATCACATTGGCGCGCCATACACAGTAGCGATCGGCGGCGTAGCTTGCATCGCGGGGGCATGTGTCTATGCCTTGTACCTGCCGAAAATTCGTGGCGCGGCGCGTGAGCTGATCATGGCGCAGGGCATGACTGCTGGCGTTCCGGTGCAGGAAGTGACGAGACAAGGGGCGTGACAAACCAGTTGTCAGTTGTCGGTGGTCAGCTGTCAGAAAGACGGGCGTCAGCTTTGGTGTCAGGCATCAGAAGAAGCTGCAGAATAGTTTAGTAAGTCATGAACATTTCCTAAGTTGACAGTTGTGGCTTACCCGGTCGATGCGTATTTCTCCTTGATCTCAATTCACCGTATCTAGTCGCACTGGGCAATTTTCCGCAACTAGTTTCGAGCAACTGCCTTTCCGACAACTGGCCACTGACAACCGACAACTGTTTCTCGGTTTGACTCCGAGACCTGACACCTGATACCTGATACCTAGTCATGACTGCTGACACCGCGCCCCTCACCACCGACGCAGCCCCGCAACCTGCCAGTGCTTACGTCGGCACCTCGGGATGGTCGTACACCATCTGGAAGCCGGACTTCTATCCCCAGAACGTTGCGTCGAAGAACTTTCTAAACTATTACGCGACCCGGTTGAACGCAGTCGAGGTGAACTTCACCTTTCGCATGCGCCTACAAGAGAAGACCGCGCTCGGCTGGATGGCTGCCGTCGGACCCAACTTTCGCTTTGCGCTGAAGGCCAACCAATTCATCACCCACATTCGCCGCCTGAACAACGTTGAAGAACCGCTGCAACGTTTTCTCGCGACGCTCCAGCCATTCGGATCACAGCTCGGCCCGGTGCTGTTTCAGCTCCCACCCAACCTGAAGTGCGATGTGGGATTGTTGCGCAACTTCCTATCGCTGTTTCCCAAGAACTTTCGTTCGGCATTCGAGTTTCGCCATGAGTCGTGGTTCAGCGAAGAGGTCTATACCGCGCTCCGCGATTGCAATGCAGCTCTGTGTATCTCGGAAACTGAGAAGCTGACCACGCCCGAAGTTCATACCGCAAGCTACACATACTTCCGCCTGCGCGAGGTGAGCTACTCTGCCGAGGACTTGAAAAAGATTGCGGCGAGAGTTGAGCGTGCCGTCGGCGACGGCCGCGATGCCTACGTATTCTTCAAGCACGAAGAAGACCCCAAGAGCGCGCTGGACGCGGTTGATCTGCTGGGCCAACTTCGCTGAGCGCGCCGGGGCCGTCGCTTTCGCTGCGATAGTATAGAAACACCCGAGAGCATTCATAGAAAACCCGCCGATTTTGCGGGAGATCGGGCCTGGAGTAGGGCTTTATGCTTCCGCTGCCTCTCAAATTGGAGAAGTTTCTTCGTCGCACGCGCTATTACAAGATGTTCCGAAATCAAGCTGCCGAAGCGGATGCTCAAGCCTGCCGCCCCTTCCTTCGGCCGGGCGACCTGGCGATCGATGTTGGCGCAAACTTCGGTTCCTATACCAAGCTGTTTTCGGAATGCGTCGGGCCGGGTGGCTCGGTTCACGCCGTCGAGCCCGTCCCCGAGACCTTCGATTATCTGCACTACAACGTGCGACACTTCGGTCTCAACAATGTCTTCCTTTACCAGGTAGCCGCGAGCGATTACTCCGGCATCGCGCACATGACGATGCCGCTTTGGCATGGGGGCCGGAGAAATATCTACGAAGCGCACCTCGACGAGCAGGGAAACATCCCGGTGCGGGTTATGCGACTGGACGATCTCTTTGCCGGAATGAAGCCGGCGCTGATCAAGATCGATGTCGAGGGCAACGAACTGCAGCTCATTCAAGGCGCGCGACAGTTGCTGACGACCTATCATCCTCCCTTGCTGGTGGAGGTCTCCTCGCCGGAAACAACTCCGTTGCTGGCTGAGCTCGGCTACACCATCTGCAATGAGGGAACCGGACCGAACCGCTTCTTCCTCCATCCCGAAAGCTGAGTCGCGAAGCTCGACGTTCGCCGTTCGAAAAAAAACTACACCGTCAATCTCCGACGCACAAAGGCAGCGGCGGTCGCCAATCCCGACGCAACCAACAACAGACTTCCCGGCTCGGGTACCAGCGTTATAGTTGCATCGAAGCCCGTCGTGTCGTAGTTGTAGTCGCCGTCGTCGTTCACGCCGAAGGTAATCACATCCCCTGCATTAAGGCTGAGAGCTGGATAGCTGAAGTCCTCCCGGCCGCCCACCTTATCGGGGTATTGGGCAGGAGGCCCCAGCAGCTCCCCGCGGTAAAGGGGCATACCGTTCTCATAGACAAGTCCTATGATGCCGGTCGGGTAAATGTCCAATATGTCGAAGAATGCGGCGACGCTGTACGTCCCTGTAATCGGCGCCGTCCAGCGCACAATGGTGTCCTGGTCGGCGAAAGGGTGAACATTGAGGCTGTCGGGCGGGAGCACACCGGTTCCCCAATCAATGAACTGCCCAGTTGTGTTAAATCCGACGAAGGGGATGTCTTGATAAGAGGTTGCATGCCAGCAGGCGATGCCCGGGATCCCGTTACAAGTCGAGCTATAGAGCGAATAGGGCGTGAACGATGTCCCGGTAACTCCGTAGCCGTAACTCCAGGCGCCGTTAGGATTGAAGTCGCCAAAGTCTTTGGTTGCGTCCCAGGTATCGGTGGCATAAGCAGCCGCACTAAGGATTAGAAGAATAAGAAAAAGCTGGAAGACGAATCGAGGGAGATGCATCGCGATGCCTCCTGGCTTGTGTCTCACCTGCGATGCTAGGCCGAATACTGAGATCTCGCCTGACAATTCAGTCGCTTTCGCGATATGCGGTTCCAAAACGGGAAGCTCGGCGATGGCCCATCTAACGCACGGCTCGGCCAACTTTTTTAGCGCCTTACGTTATCCTTGATTCATGCGGGTCAGGGTCGTGTACTTCGGGATTTTGCGCGAGATGGCCGGCCATGAGCACGAAGCTGTCGAGTTGGCTGATGGCGCGCGCCTGGCTGAGCTCTACTCGCAGCTCCAGAAGGACATCCCGGGCCTCAGCAAGTTCGGCAACTCCATCGCTCTCTCGATCAACTACGAATACGCGACTCTTAACGCGCCGCTGCACGATGGCGACGAAGTAGCCTTGCTGCCGCCGGTCAGCGGAGGAGTAGCCGATACCGGCGAAAGCTCCGAAAGCCCAGCATCACACGCTCGCCTGGTTCGCGAAGCCATTAACTACGATCGCATCGTCGGAGACCTCAAGGCTCCGGAAGATGGCGCGGTGATCGTCTTCGATGGCATCGTGCGCAACAACTCACGCGGGCGGCGCACCCAGTACTTGGAGTACAGCGCCTACGAGCCGATGGCCGCTGCCGAATTGGAGAAGCTGGCGCAGGCAGCCCTTGCTAACTATTCCATTCGCGACGTGCGCATCGCGCACCGGTTGGGCGTGCTGCAGATTGGCGAGACCAGCGTGCTCATCGTGGTCGCGTCAGCGCATCGCGCGGCAGCCTTCGACGCCGCCCGTTGGATTATTGATACTCTGAAGAAGACCGTTCCCATCTGGAAGAAAGAATATTTCGAAGACGGAGCAGTCTGGGCCGATGGCGAGCCGTTTCCGCCAGAGATCTCTATTTCCACCAATGCCACGTCAAAGTAGCAGGAATTGGGTTTACTCCGCAGGAATGCGCTTATCCCATAAAACTATCTCGGCTTCCCGTCCGGCGCCTATCTTGATGGCAGCCGCCATGCTCATGCTGGGATCGCCATGGTCCCAGGCGCAAATCGGCGTTGTTCACAGGCCACCGACCGGCACAAATTCGCCTGCATCTCAAAGTTCGCAAACTTCGCAGGCGAACAACGCCGATTCGAGCGCGCCCTCTGCGGACGGTGCATCCACGACCTTCCGCGTGAACGTGAAACTGGTCAGTGTGTTCGCAACGGTGACTGACAACTCCGGCGCTCCGGTGGCGTCGCTGAAGCAGGACGATTTCCAGATTTTCGAGGATGGCGTACCGCAGAAGATCGCCATGTTCTCGCGTGAGTCGGAGCTGCCGCTCTCGATTGTCCTGGCGGTCGACACCAGCCTGAGCACGAAGTCCGACCAGAAGCTGGAGTTGGAGTCAGCGCGACGGTTTTCTAAGGCCATTCTGCGACCCATCGATGGCGTGTCGCTATTTGAGTTCAGCGAGATCGTCGATCAGCTCACTCCGTTTACATCGGACCTGCGCACCATCGACAAGGGCATCAACCGGGTGCGAACTGGCGCGGCGACCGCGTTATACGACATGTTGTACCTCGGCGCCGACGCGCTGATGCAACGGCGTGGTCGCAAGGTAATGGTGGTGATTACCGACGGCGGCGACACCATGAGCAAGATCACCTATCAGGAAGCAGTGCGCGAGGCTCAGCAGGCGGAGGCGATTGTCTATAGCATCATCGTCGTGCCCATCGAAAACAGCGCCGGCCGAGACATCGGAGGCGAGCACGCACTCATTCAGCTGGCACGCGACACCGGCGGGAAGTACTACTACGCCAGCGGCCTCGAGCAACTGGACGGAGCCTTTCGCAGGATCAGCGAAGAGCTGCGCACCCAATATCTAATTGCTTACTACCCGGCCCCTCGGCTGTCCAGTTCCGAGTTCCGCAAGATCGATATCAAAGTCGTCCCCAATACGCCGGATTATCCCAATCCCTCAGACCTGCAGGTTCGTTCGCGTAGCGGTTACTACACCATGCCCTCGAAGTAACGTGTAGATACACCGCGCCGAATTCTGGGAACTATTAGAGGGTGAAACTGGAAGAGAAGACAGAGATGTAAGCAGCCGCCGCGAGGCTCGGATGTGTTTTAGCTTCAACCGAGCCTCACGTCAATGTCGCAGGACCCCCAAGTCCTGCGTTGGCTTTACGCCTTGAGCGCCGGCAACCCCGAAGTTGGCCGCAACCCAAACTAAGATGTAGCGTTGCACGTGGGCTACCACCTCTTCGGAAAATGTAACTGCTTTATTTGCAATGAACAGGGACCCCGCCTGTCCCCGCGTATTTTGATTTCTGTAGCGAGCGCAGCTTATGACTACAACTTCTGGGAGGCTGTGCGCCTTTGACCACCAATCCCCGATCCGATTGCACATTCCGCTGGGTGCTCCATCCCGGCTTCTTTTGCCGGGGTGGGTTTGTTTCTTAACGACTACTCTTTGTCGGCTCTGGAGCTGGCTTGATCTTCTCGAGGTGAAGCCGACCGATTCGTCCTCCCGGGCCTACCGCGAACGGTGGAGAGATGGCGTTCCACTTGCCGTCATCCAGCCGCTCCCACGTCTTGCCGTCGTCGCGCGAAATATCCGAGCCGTTCGTTCCGACTGCGATCCATACTTTCGCTTCGGGATACCACGCCACGGCCGAGCGGTAACCGTGAGGCGGCTTACTCGCAGCAGTCCAGTGACGACCTCCATCTGCACTCCACGCGGCTGTGCCGCCGGAGTCGCCGGCCTTTTTGTAGTCGCCGCCCACTACGACTCCGTGTTTGAGATCGCGAAACGCAACTGAGAAGGCGCCGGAAGTGTCGGTGCCGCCAGCCAGCGGCACGGGCACTGCAAGGCAATCGCGGTTGCTGTCGTTGTAGGCCAACAAGGGTGAGATAAGCACGCGCGGGCCGCCCTTACCGCCGGTCGCAATCACGTAGCGCCCTGCCCCGAACACGACGACCGAGGAATTGCTCGCCGCGAATCCGGCCTCACTGTCACGGGCAGTGCATGAGTTCTGGTCCGGCAACCAGTCGCGTTCCGAAACCAATGTGAAGGTCGCGAATCGCCCATTCACCGGATCGCCGATCAGGATCCCGGTCTCTCCTGGCGAACCGAAAACCGTCTCGAACGCGATAGCGTCCCAGAATCCGCCCTTATCTTTGTTCCTGATTTGCTCCGTCCAGTGCGCACAAGCATCGGTGGTGAGATAGACGCGCGACAAGTCACCCGGCCCGGACGACAAAACGGTCGCGATGTCGGCGCTCCAAGCCCAAACTCCACGAAAGTCGAGCCTCTCGGCTCCCGCCGGAGGAGCACAGCGCTGCCAGTGTGCGCCTCCGTCTTGAGTTCGCAAAATGGTGCCGTCTGTACCCGTAGCCCAAGCAACAGAATCGTCGACCGCGTGAATACCGCGAAGGCCGGCAGTGGAGTGCGAATCCTGCATCTGCCATTGGGCATGCAGGCAGGTGACGGCCAAGGTCAAGGCAACGAACACAATCACCCGAGCGGAGTGGCACTTCCTCGACGACATGCAGCAACATGGTAGCAAGCGAAAGCCCCTGGTTCGGCTCGGGGTCAGTCCTCAGGGGCATTCAGTTCGATAACCTCACCCGTGCCGGGGGCCCCACTCAATCCATCGTTTGGATTGAGTGGGATGTTACAGCGTTGATCTTGCCGCGTCTGAGATTTCAGCTCGGGTTTCCGATTCGGCTCGTAGAGTGACAGAAGGTCTCACGCGCCGTTACGGATGTAGGTCGCTCCGCGTCATCACCATCGCTTGCGACCGGCGGCAGCCCATTCTGCGAACAGCACGATCTCCGTCGGGTTTCCACGTTCCTCAATCCCACTCAATCCAAACAACGGATTGAGTGGGGCACCCGGCTGGTGGTGGCATGCGAATCCTGCATCTGCCATTGCGCGTGCGCGAGAAGCGGGGCAGCGAGAAATGCCGCCAGCGCGACGCAGGCGAGGACGCGGTGAGTGGTGGAGAGCATGGCTCACATCCTAGCAAGAAGCTAGTTATGGGTGACAAGGAGTTGTTTGTGTAATCGCCTGATTTCGACCCGCAATCGGAACGCGCTACTAAGTGTGCGACGAGCACACACGTCCGATAATTGGTAGTGGCGCGTTCGTCGGCCTAAGACAGCAATGCTCGGTCGACAACGACGGTGCAGCGCGAAGTTCGGCCGAAGCGGCACTCAACGAAACGAAACTAAGTAAGGAAGATTAGGGTGAAACACGCAATTTTACTTGACACCTTTGGACCAAGTATTTAGAAATAAAAAATCCAGACCGGGGAGAATTGCCATGAAGAACGTCCCGGGTGCCCACCTTTTCGTATTCGTTTTCAGCCTTTGTCTACTGCTGTCATTACCCGCCTTGGCGGATAGCGGTCTCAGCGGTCTCACCGTCAGCGCGAACTGGGACTTCCCTGCGATAGGCACGGTTTATGAAACCTCGAGTCCGTCCTCACAGGTTGTGGGTCCATCAGACGTGCCTTTTATCTTCGGACTCTCCTACCCATATAACACGGCCATGGATATAAGCGTTTCGGCCTCGACGAACACCATCACCCTAGACGGTGAGTACAATGCTTGCGGCGGCACTTGCAACGGCGGCCCTTACGCTAACGCCCCATTCAACGGTTTCGTTATCTCGGTCCTGAACCCGCCTGTGGGTTTCGCCTTCACTGGCGTCAAGATACAGTCGATAAATTGGGACAACGAAACTCCGGTGATTTCGTTCGACAACAACGATATTTACGTCAACATGGCAGGCCTGTCGCAGATCGGCCCGGGCAGCGACATCGTGCTCAGCTATGCCGTTCCCGAGCCGGGCTCGCTGGTATTGATGGCGTCGGGCGTGCTGGGGATTGCGAGGGTTTTGTTTGGGAAATGTGGGATCGCAGATTGAGGGATGAGAGAGACAGTTTCGCAATCCCATAATTGCCAAACAAACCGACGGCAATTCCGAGCCACCCGATGGATTGGTCTCCCGGCGTTGAAACGCCGGGCTAAGCTCTGTTGCCCCTCCGGCGCGAACATGAAGCAGTTGCAAACCCAGGTTAGCCCAAAGGAAGGGCGAACCTGGGGCACTGGGCGTAACTGCGCTTACCTCGGTCTCTTTAGCAAAAAGCAGTTTTTATCAACCACGGCCTCAGAGAACCTCGTCTGCCTCCACATTTTTCCTGGATGACGATTACGGCTGGGTCGGCGGCGGCTTAATCGAACCCCAACAAGAGGGATGGGTGCAAGCCACCACCGACGGCGGCCAACACTGGTCGGGTCGGACGCTGAACAGCCCCTGGCCGATACGCGAAATCCGGTTTGTCGATGGCCAGAACGGGTGGGCCGTCGGCGGCAACTGGTTGAACGAGATTGGTGGTATCTACTCCACCAAAGATGACGGCCACACTTGGTCGCTCGATTGGCAGGACGTTTACGAGATGACTTCCTGTACTCAGACCCCGGCCCAAGCCGCCAAGGTTCGCGTGCTGTGCGTAGGCTTCAAGTCAGCGGGCAGTGTGCTGTTCGCTGCAGACCGTGCCTCGATAGGTAGAAGTCTGGACCGCCATCTCCGCCTCGATTTTCATTGCCAACCAGTGATTTGAAGGGGCATTTAGTTCGATAACCCCGGCTGCGGTTTATCCGGCGCAGAGGGGTTGCTGGTTTGGCATAATCATAATGCTCTGGCAGTAAGCCGCTCGCCATGGTTTCATCGGCCCGCGGCCCGCAAAGGCAGCTCTCAGGTTCACGCGTTCCGGTTAACGTACGCGGGTAATGTTCGCCTGGGCTCCGCTTAAAGGCGACATGACCAACCGGAAGCGGCGTGGCTGGGGAAGACGGCCATCAGCCAGCATGACATTTGTCTCCACCGCCTTTACGCCCACGCCGAACCGGCGGCTCAATGAGCTGATCGGATTTCTGGCGCTGGTCTCCGCGACTCTCCTTGTCCTTTCGCTGATTTCATATTCGCCATTTGATCTCTCGTGGAACACGGCAGCTGCTCCGCCGGCGTCGCATCCGGCGCATAACTGGATTGGGCCGGTAGGAGCAATCGTCAGCGATCTCGCGCTTCAGATTTTCGGCGTTTCGATTTTTCTGATTCCGGTTTTCCTGGTGCTCTACGCGTTGCGCTGGTTGCGCTCGCGGCCCATCAGTTCGCCGATTGCGAAAACCGCCGGGGCTGCATTCCTGGTTGTGTTCGCCTCAGGGCTGATCGGACTGCTTCCCTGGCAGTTTAAGTTGCGCGGAGCCGTACCCGCAGAAGGTCTACTCGGCCGCATCGTTGCAGATGGACTCATTCACTACCTGAATGTTGTGGGCGCGTACCTGGTGTGCGTGGCTGCGATCGCAGTGGCGCTGTATCTCTCCACCGCTTTCTCGTTTGGCGCCATCCAGATTTGGTCGAAGAGCCGCCTGTCGTTTGCCTACGCTGCGGTTGACCGCTTCGCCGACTGGCGAGCCGAACGCGCACGTCGCCGCGCCGCCCGTGACCTGGAGAAAAAGCGCGCCGCCGCCGCAAATGCGAAGCCCGTGGTAACCGCACAGCTCATACCGCGGCGCGTTGCCGAACAGCCAACACCGGCGCCTGTTGCCGAAGAATTGATTCCGCCGCCGCCCCCGGTCGCGGCGCCTGCGCGGGCAGAAAATGCTCGCACCGGTATCGACCGCGAGTTTGAAGCGGCAGCTCCGCAGCCACGGCCAGGGCCGGCTACCAAACCGAGCACCGCCCTTGAACCTGAGCCGGAGACATCACCCGCTCCTGAGTCGATCGCCGTTGGCTCGCGTGCCGACAGCGTGCCGCACGGCAAGACCACCATGCCCCGCATTGCCGGGGGATATAAGTTGCCGTCCACCACGTTGCTACATCGGGCCGACGAGCGCAACGCTGTCAACGAGGAGGAGCTAAAGCGGCTGGCGCAGGTGCTTCAGGAAAAGTGTGGCGAGTTCGACGTGCGCGGCACAGTGTCGCAAATCAATCCTGGTCCGGTTGTCACCACGTTCGAGTTCAAACCGGAGGCTGGCATCAAGTACAGCCGGGTCACCGGCCTGAGTGACGACCTTTGCCTCGCGCTGCGTGCTGAGAGCATCCTGATCGAGCGCATGTCGGGCAAATCGACCGTCGGCATTCAGGTGCCGAATCACGAGCGCGAGACCATCTGGCTGCGCGAGGTGGTCGAGGCGCGCGAGTTTCTCGGCTCCAAGTCGAAGCTCACGCTGGCGCTGGGTAAGGACATTAACGGCCGCATCGTTACCGCCGATTTGAACGCCATGCCTCATCTGCTGATCGCAGGTTCTACCGGATCAGGCAAGAGCGTGGCCATCAACGCCTTCATCATGTCGGTGCTGTACAAGGCGACGCCCGACGAGGTGAAGCTGATACTGGTCGATCCCAAGCGATTGGAATTAGGCAATTACGAGGGTGTGCCGCACCTGCATACCCCGATCATCACCGAGCCCAAGCTGGCGTCGAATGCCTTGCGTAATGCCGTGCGCGAGATGGAGCGCCGCCTTAAGGTACTGGCCGAGAAGGGCGTTCGCAACATCGATCAATACAACCGGCTGTTCGAAGAGAACACGCCGAGTCTGTTCGATGAAGGCAGCGAAGCGCGGCCGCTTCCCTACATCGTCATCATCATCGATGAGTTGGCCGACCTGATGATGCTCGACGGGCAGAACGTCGAGGCCTCGATTACGCGTCTGGCGCAGATGGCGCGCGCCGTCGGCATACATCTGATTCTGGCCACACAGCGGCCTTCGGTCGATGTCATCACCGGATTGATCAAGGCGAACTTCCCGGCGCGTATGTCGTTCCGCGTGGCAACCAAGATCGACTCGCGAACCATTCTCGACGCCAACGGTGCCGAGGCGCTGCTGGGACGCGGCGACATGCTGTATCTGCCCAACGGATCGGCCCGCGTCCACCGCGTTCATGCTCCGTTCGTTACCGAGAAAGAGATCGCGGCGGCGGTCGAGTTTTGGAAGGCACAAGCCCCCGCGCAATATCAGGAAAATTTCCTGGCTGCGCCGCGCGACGAAGATGGCGGTTCATCGTCAGAGTCGGGCGGTAGCGGTGGCGATGGCAGCGGCGACAACGATGAGCTCTTTCAGGATGCTGTGCGCATCGTGCTGGAATACGGCAAGGCCTCGACCTCGCTCTTGCAGCGGCGCTTGCGCATCGGCTACGGCCGCGCAGCACACCTCATCGATCTAATGGAGCAGGACGGCATCGTGGGCGCTGCTGACGGTCCCAAGCCGCGTGAGGTACTGAAGCGCCCGGATTGGCTGAGTGAAGTCGAAGACGCCATGCGCTAGGCGCCTACCATAAAACGTTATTGATAAGTTACCCTCTGGTGATAGACTCCTGTTTTTCGATCCCTCATGGGCTCTCAGCGCAACTCCGCGCTTGCTGACCAGCTACGGGCCATCGTCGGCCGCGACGCTGTCCTTGACCGTCCCGAAGACCTGATGCTGTACGAGTACGACGGTGGGGTGCGTACCAAGCCGCCGGATGTGGTGGTGTTTCCGCAGAACACGCAGCAGGTTTCGCGCATCGTGAAGCTCGCGGCCGCGGAAGGCTTTCCGGTCGTTCCTCGAGGCGCAGGAACCGGTCTGAGCGGAGGCGCCATTCCCGTTGAAGGCGGTATCCTGATCGTCTTCTCGCGCATGAACCGCATTCTTGAAGTCGACACGGAGAACATGCGCGCCGTCGTTCAGCCCGGCGTGGTCAACCAGATACTATCTGACAGTGTGGCACACTTGGGCTTATACTTCGCGCCCGATCCTTCCAGCCAAAAGGCCTGCACCATCGGCGGCAACGTCGCTGAGAATTCAGGCGGCCCGCACACGCTGATGTATGGCGTAACGGTAAACCACGTCACTGGCCTGGAGGTTGTTCTTCCGGATGGCGAGATCGTTCACTTCGGAGGCAAAACGGCCGAAAGTGCCGGTTATGACCTGACTGGCTTCTTCGTGGGCTCGGAAGGAACACTTGGCATCGTCACTTCCGCAATCGTGAAACTGCTGCGACGTCCGGAGCGGGTGGCGACATTGCTGGGCATTTTCGAGACGATTGATGATGCGGCACAGACCGTGTCCGCAATTACCGCCGAGGGCATCACCCCGGCCGCGTTGGAAATGCTCGACGGTTGGACCCTGCAAACCATCGAAGCGTTCTGTCACGCGGGCTATCCGCTGGATGCAGGCGCGGTGCTGCTGATCGAGCTGGATGGCATCGCGGAGGTGGTCGAAGAAGAAGCCGAGCAGGTGCGCAAGGTGTGCCACGAGCAACGTGCGCGTGAAGTTCGCCGCGCCAAGGACGACGCCGAGCGTGCCCTGTTGTGGAAGGGACGTAAGAACGCGTTCGGGGCGCTCGGTCGCGTGAGTCCGTCGTTTTACACCCAGGACGGTGTGGTGCCGCGAACCAAGATTCCCGCGGTGCTTCAGTTCATCGAAGGCATATCAAAGAAGTATGGCTTGCGCATCGGCAACATCTTCCATGCCGGTGACGGCAATCTCCATCCCTTAATCCTGTTCGACGCGCGCGATCCAAATCAACTGCATATGGTGGAAGAAGCAGGCCGCGAGATTCTGCAATATTGCATCGATGCCGGCGGCTCTATTACCGGCGAGCATGGCGTGGGCATGGAGAAGCGCGATTTGATGTCGCAGCTTTTCAGCAACGACGATCTTGACGTCATGCTGAGTCTGCGCAACGCCTTCAATCCCAAGTCGCTGCTCAATCCCGGCAAGATCTTCCCGACCACCCGAACATGCGTTGAGACTCGCGGCCCCGCTTTCAATCCCATCCTGGTGCAGGAGGGCATGTGAGCGCCACCAGCGTCTCAGTCGATCTCGCCCGTGAACTGCGCGCCATCTGCGGCGATGAGTATGTTCCAGAAGTCGCCAAGACCTCAGTCCTTACTGCAAGCCCCGGCTCCGCCGATGAAGTTGCCGCCATTGTGCGCCTGGCCAATCAGCATGGCTTCTCGATAGCCCCGGTTGGCGGACATGCCAATGCTGGTCCTGCGACGAAGCCAGACGTGCTGCTGCGAATGCATCGGCTCACTGAAATCGAGCACTACGATCCTGCGGACTTGACAGTTGGAGTTGGCGCAGGCATGACGGTTGCGCAACTGAATGCCCTTGTTGCAGGCGGCAAGCTGATGTTCGCTTGCGATCCGGCATTTCCCGAACTCACAACCGTTGGCGGAATCCTGGCCGCGGCCAAGCACGGACCTCTGCGCCAGGGCTTTGGCGGAGTGCGCGACTTCTGTATCGGCATTCGCTTTGTGACGGGAGACGGCCGTAAAGCCAAGGGCGGCGGTCGCGTCGTCAAGAATGTCGCCGGATACGACTTAATGAAGCTGCTCATCGGCAGCTACGGCACCCTCGCGGTACTTACTTCAGCGAGCTTCAAGTTGTTTCCTGCGCCACGACAGACGCGCAGTTTCCTCGCTGAGTTCGCCACATGGCAAGAAGCGCTGAAGTTTCGTGACCAGGTCGTGCGCTCACCGCTTTCGCCGATGTGCCTGGAGATCGTTTCGCCAAACGCGCGCAGAGTAATGCGGCCAGAGATGGCCGCCGACGCCTGGGTAATTTGCCTTCGGGCTGCGGGTAGCGATGCGGTGCTGAATCGCTATCGCAAAGAGCTTGGTTCGGCAATCACGCGCGAACTGGATGGCGCTGACGAACGGCAAATGTGGAGAGTGGTGGAACAGTTTCCCTTCGGACAAAGTGCCGATGCTCAGGCGTACCGCACCTGCTCTCTGTTTGCGCCTCCCGCAGAACTCGGCGCGACGCTACAGACTCTGCAGGATTTCTCGGGCGTCGCTTGCATCGGCCGGGTTGGTCTCGGGCATTTGCTGATTGCCGTTCCCGCGAACGACGTCCAAGGCGTGAAATCGCTGGACTCGTTACCAGGCCGGCTTCCGAAGTCGGTACAGGTTGTCAGCAACTGGGGCGCGTTGGACTCGATGCCCGCCATGCGCGCGGTGAAGCAAGCGCTCGACCCCAATAACGTTCTGCGCGGAAGGGAACTCATCTGACGCTGGTTGCCGAAAAGCCGGAGGCGCTGCGCTCAAACTTCTCTCCTCACGAGAAGCCGACGTGGGATGTGTACTCCAAGTGCATCCACTGCGGCCTGTGTCTCGATCAGTGCCCCACGTATCGCGTCCTCGGCACCGAGATGGATTCGCCGCGCGGCCGCATTTATCAGGTCGTGCAGGTCGATGCCGGGAAGCTGGCGCTTGGCGATTCTTTCGCCCTGCACATCGACCGCTGCCTGGGATGCCTGAACTGCCAGACGGCATGCCCTTCGGGCGTCGCCTACGGTCCGTTGCTCGAGCGTGCGCGGCAGCAGATCAGCGAGAACTACCGCCGTCCGTGGTTGCAGCAAAGGGTGCGCGATCATTTCTACAACGATATTCTGCCCTCATTTTCGCGGCTCGCCTTTCACGCGCGCTTCGTCCGCTTCTATCAGCAATCAGGGCTTCAGGCGCTGGCCCGTGCTACCGGATTGCTGAAGCTGCTTGGAGTAGCTGACCTGGATGCGTTATCTCCGCGCATCGAACAAAATTTTTCGTTCAAGGACCTCGGCAAGGTGTATCCGGCGGAAGGCGAATGTCGCGGTCGCGTCGCGCTACTCATTGGCTGCATCGCCAGTGTCTCATTCGCGGAGCTGAACCGCGCCACTATCCGCGTGCTTACCAAGAACGGCGTTGAAGTTCATATCCCTCCACACCAGAGTTGCTGCGGAGCCCTGCATCTCCATGCCGGACTTCTCGATGGCGCGCGCGCTCTAGCGCGGCGCAATATCGATGCCATGCTCAGTCCGGAGTTCGATGCCATCATCACCAATGCTGCAGGATGCGGGTCGAGCATGAAAGAGTACGCTGCCCTGCTGCAAGACGACGCAAACTATGCCGGACGCGCGGCGGAGTTCACCGCCAAGACGAAGGACGTGAACGAATATCTCGCGGGACTCGGGCTGCGCCAGCCGAAGCGCAAGCTTGAGGCAAGAGTTACCTATCAGGATCCCTGCCACCTGGCGCATGCGCAGGGAGTGCGAGCCGCTCCGCGGCAACTGCTAAGGCATATCGGCGCCAATCTCGTTGAGTCGCCGCGTCCGGAGAGCTGTTGTGGCAGTGCCGGAACCTACAACGTCCTGCAGAACGAAATCTCGATGAAGATCCTCGACGAGAAGATGGGCTTCATCGCCAGCGTCTCGCCTGAAATTATCGCCACCGCGAACGTGGGATGCATGTTGCAGTACCGCGCCGGCATCGAGCGCGCTCACCTGAAAGCGCGCATAGCGCATGTCATCGAACTGCTCGACGAAGTGTATTAGAAGGGCGGCTTTTGGCTTTTGGCATCAGCTATCACTGATACGAAAGCTAAGAGCCAAGAGCTAACAGCCAACAGCGGCTCTTCTCACATTCCCGGATATTTCCCGATAAACATCAGCAGAAAATCAATGGTGTCGGTGATGCCGTGGGCTACGATTGGGACCGCGAGGTTTCGATCGCACCGTAGATAAATAAGTCCGAGCAGAAAGCCGTCGATCGCATTCTCGATCACACCCGTCACTCCCTGGTACTGGTGTGCGAAGCCGAAGGCGATGTTCACGGCGATCAAACTAATGAGCCAACCGCGGCGAGACGACTTGAAGAAATCAGCCACGCGGTTCATCAGGTATCCCCGCCACACCAACTCTTCGCCGAAAGCGGCAAGCGTCCAGCTCAGCAGGATAGCCAGAGGCAGAAGCTTCCAGTTCCAACGTAATCCGCGAAAATCGGAGAGATCGGGCCAGTGATGGGTCAGCCGAACGAGAAGGGGCTGAGTGACGAAGAGTTCTAGGGCTTCAATGCCCGCTCCGCAAAGCGCGCCGAGCGCCAAGGTGCGAGCCCAGCCATGATACAAGCGGAGTCCGACGCTCTTCCATCGCAAGCCTCGCAGGCGAAGCGAGATCCAACCCAGGGCCAGGAGATAGAGGGTCTTGCTGAACAAAATAACATGGTGCCAGTGGTACGCATCGGCAAGGAAGATGAGAGCGACAATGACGAGCTCGACCGCGATCAGCCATCGTGAGTTTCGCCAGCCATTGGCCGGAGGGGCCGGCAACGCGGCATCAGGCATTTGGGATTCTCCGCTGTCAGCAATTGGCATTCGGAACTTGGACTTTCGCATCGCCAGTGAGTTCAGTGCAGTTGTAACACGGACGAACACGAACACTGCTTAGAAGGGGCTAACAGCTGGCTGGTAATTATGAGTCGCTAATTGCCAAGTGGCAGGTGCTTAAAGCCAACGCCAAGAGTGCACAGCGCTACGTTACATGCAGGCGGTAGAGCACATAACTGAACGCCTCGCGTGAGGCGGCGACGAACCGTTCCCACTCGGTTTTTGGGACGGATTCCGGTCTCGGCGAGATGTACACAGTAAATCCCTGGCGCTGCATCATGCGCTTGGCACGAAACATGTGATACGAATCGCTCACCAGCAGCACGCTGTCGAAGCCATTGCGCCGCATGATAACCGCGACCCGCTGGGTAGATTCGTCGGTGTTGTCCGCCTGGGTTTCGGCGATCAGGTCTACCTCGGGAACGCCCTTGGAGAGCAGATAGTTGCTCCCAACCTCGCCTTCGCTGTACTTCGGGTCTTTGCCCGAGCCCCCCGAGGTGATGATCAGCGGAGCCATCCCTTCCTGGAAGAGCTGATAAGCGTGATCGAGCCGGGCGCGATAGACAGGCGATGGCCTGCCGGAATATTCCGCCGCACCGAGAACCAGGATACAGTCCGCCTGGTGCGGCTGATCGACCCGGCCCTCGTGCATGATGCGCAGAGTGAGCCAGAGAAACGCGCCGGCCAAAACGACGATAGCTGCCGCAAGCAACCAGCCGACGAGGTGTGATTTGGAAGCGCGGGCTCCCGTGGTGACTACTCCTGTCCCAGCAGCTCTGCGATGTCGTCGTAGGCTATAGCGCCCTGGCGCAAAATGCGCCAGTGACCGTCATCGCTGGTGAGGTCGACGATAGTGGAAGCGATATCGCGCGGCGACTGGCCACCGTCAACGATCATGGAGAGGCAATCGCCAAGCTGGTCGCGAACCGCTTGCGCCGTAGTACATTCCGCTTCACCGTGCAGGTTGGCCGACGTCGCCGTAATAGGATGACCGGCGGCCCGGATAATGGCCAGCGGTACCTCGGCTGCCGGCACGCGCAGCGCAACGTTGCCGGTATTGGCGGTCACCTTCAAAGGCACTTTGGGGTCTGCCTTAACGATGATGGTGAGGGGACCGGGCCAAAAGCGCCGTGCCAGCAGGTAAAACGTTTCCGGCACTGGCCATGCGAGCTCAGCCGCCTGATCAACCGATTCAGTCAACAGCGACAGAGGCTTGTGCCGGGAGCGGGTCTTGATTTCGTAGATCCGGTCTACCGCATGCAGATTGAAGGGATCCGCCGCCAGGCCGTAGAAAGTGTCCGTCGGCATGCCGAGGACGGCACCTGCGCGTAACTTCTCAGCCGCATACGTAACCAGCGACGCTTCCGGACTATTAGGATTAATCTTTACAATTTCGGGGCGCAACCGAACCTCGCCACTTTGTGATTAGTTCGCGGGGGCGAAACGCAATACATCGCCCGAGCACCAGCAAGGCAGCAGATTATCATGCCGAGCTGACTTTCGGCCCTCAGAAGCGCTCCCGTTGTACGATTGCTTCCGGGAACGGAACTATGCCCTCACCCCTCGAATCGGCCACAGACGCCCGGCTTCGTTTCATCACCAGCCGCAGCAACGCCAGTGTCAAAGAGCTTCGACGCATTTTTCACGAGGCTTCACCCGACGCGAATGGAGAGATCGCGGTCGAGGGAATGCACCTGGTGGAAGAAGCCATCCGCTCGGGGTTGCGGATCACCAACGTTTTCTTTGCGGAATCAGCGCGTGACCGGGCCCACAAGCTGTTGCCACAGTTGCCCAAGCATACCGAAGTCCTGCTCCTGCCGAATGACGTATTTTCCAGCGCAGTGCCCAGCGAATCTCCGCAAGGGGTTGCCGCGACGGTGCGCGTGAGTCAGTTTTCGCTGGCTGACGTTTTGCGCCATCACCCGGCGTTACTGGTGCTGGCCGCTGGCCTGCAAGATCCGGGAAACCTGGGCACCATCGCGCGCGTCGGGGAGGCGTTTGGCGCCACTGCGCTTCTGCTGGCAGAGAACACCGTCAGTCCATGGAATTGGAAATCGATTCGAGCCTCAGCGGGATCACTGTTCCGGGTGCCAACAGCTAAGGTCGAGATCGCTGCTGTGCTGGCTGAATTCAAAGCGCGCAGCATTGTCGTGCTGGCGACGTCGTCACATAAAGGCACTCCCATCTCCGAGACGAACCTGACCCGGCCGCTTGCGCTCATTGTCGGCAATGAAGGAGCGGGTGTTCCAAAACACGTGCTCGCGCAGGCAGATGAAGTGGTGACCATACCGCATTCGGACAAAGTCGAATCGCTGAATGCGGCGATCGCGGCGGCAGTGGTGCTGTATGAGGCGAGCCGGCAACGGAGATAGACAGATCACCACGGAGGCACAGAGAGCACGGAGGGCCATGGGTCTAAAATCGAAAGATGAGCGACATGATCGGTTTACTGGAGGCTCCTACTGACGATGCGCATCTGCTTGAGGCTGAGCTGACGCGGAAGATCATCAGTGGGGCGATCGCGGTTCACAGAGAGCTCGGACCTGGCTTACTGGAGTCCGCGTACCATGCGTGTCTTTGTCGCGAGTTTTCGCTTCAGGGTCTTCTATATAGATCTCAGGTCGATTTACCGGTCACGTATAAGGGATCAGCGCTTGACTGCGGTTACCGAATTGACCTGGTCGTGGGCGATCGAGTCGTCGTGGAATTGAAATCGATCGAAAAGATACTTCCGATACATGTAGCGCAACTACTCACCTACTTGAGATTGAGCCTCTTGCATGTGGGATTGCTGATCAACTTTAACGTACCTGTACTACGGCAGGGAATAGTCCGGCGAGTCCTATAAAACTCCGTGTCCTCCGTGCCTCCGTGGTGAGCTTTTCTTTCAAGCTGCGATGAACCTTTTTCAGAACAGCCCGGCTGATGAATCCGTCGACAAGTCCCGCCCCTTGGCTGATCGCATGCGTCCGCGCACACTCGACGAATTTGTCGGGCAGGAGCACATCCTGGGCCCGGGCAAGGCCCTGCGGGTTCAGATCGAGCGCGATGACACCGGATCGGTGCTCTTCTGGGGACCGCCCGGTGTGGGCAAGACCACGCTCGCCAAAATCATCGCCCGCATGACCCACGCCGACTTCATCGAGTTCTCAGCGGTGATGAGCGGCATCAAGGAGATCAAGCAGGTCATGGCCGACGCCGAGCGGGCGCGGCAATACGGAACGCGAACGATTGTTTTCGTCGACGAAGTGCATCGCTTCAACAAGGCCCAGCAGGACGCATTCCTCCCTTACGTCGAGAAGGGCAGCATCCGCCTGATTGGGGCAACGACGGAAAACCCGTCATTTGAAGTCATCTCCGCGCTGCTGTCGCGTTGCCGGGTTTATGTTCTCCGCTCGCTGACGGAGGAGCAGATTGTCCTGCTGTTGCAGCGCGCTCTTGCCGACAAGGAACGCGGGCTGGGCGATCTGGGTCTGGATGCGGACGACGATGCGCTACGCAAGATCGCAGCCTATTCCAGTGGCGATGCGCGCAGTGCCTATAACGCGCTGGAGGTTGCTGCGACCCTGGCACGAGAGGCGAGTGGAGAAGGCAAGCCCGGGCACATCAACGATGCCATCGTAACCGACGCACTGCAAAAGCGCGTGCTGATGTACGACAAAGCGGGCGAGGAACACTACAACCTCATCTCGGCGCTGCACAAGAGCGTGCGCAACAGCGATCCTGACGCGGCGCTGTACTGGCTGGCGCGCATGCTCGAGGCGGGAGAGGACGGACTGTATATAGCCCGGCGCGTTGTCCGAATGGCCAGCGAAGATATCGGGCTTGCCGATCCCAAAGCGCTGGAGATTACGCTGGCCGCGCGCGATGCGGTCGACTTCCTGGGAATGCCCGAAGCGAATCTCGCGCTGGCGCAAGCTGTCGTTTACTTGTGCGCAGCTCCCAAATCAAATGCGCTCTATACCGCCTACAGCGCCGTGCAGCAAGATGTCGAACGAACGGCGCAAGACCCGGTGCCGCTGCACTTGCGAAACGCACCGACGGGACTGATGAAGGCGGTCGGCTACGGCGAGGGATACCAGTACGCGCACAATCTGGAGGACAAAGTCGCCGACATGCAATGCCTGCCCGACAACCTGAAAGACCGCGTGTACTACCATCCGACAAACGAAGGCATTGAAGCGCGAATCGCTGCCAGGTTCGAAGAGATCAAGCGCGCGAAGGCATCAGCTTCAGGCAAGAAGGAGCTCACAACCGAGAGCACAGAGGACCCGGAGAAAACCAGGAGAAGGACAGGTAGGCGAGGTTAGGGCACGGCCAGGAAAATCCGAGAGATCTTTTTCGACTTCTCCGTGAACTCCGTGTTCTCTGTGGTGAGTCTTCCTGTCTCATCTCGCAATGGACGAAAACGGCGGCCGCTTTTCCGGCGACCGCCGTTGCGCTTGTCCTTCCTATTTCTTATTGGATGGAGGCGCCTGCGAGTTCGTGATGCAAGTTTCGGGAACGTCCGGCGACCACTCCTCCGACACGTCCCTGGTTCGAGTCGTAGCGGAAGTGTCCGACCAGCGTGTGCAGCTCTTCCGCCAGCTTCTCCAGCGATTCGGCCGACTTCTGCGTCTGGCCTGCGCCGCCCGTCGTGGTGCGAGCCGCGTCGGCTACCCCCGCAATACTGCGAGTGATGTCCGCTCCGCCTTTCGCCGCCTCGGTCAGGTTGCGCGTGATCTCATTCGTGGTCACGCTCTGCTCTTCGACCGCGCTGGCGACCGTGTTCTGTATGTCGTTGATCTGCCCGATAACCGACCCGATCTGTTCGATCGCGGTCACCGCGCCGTTGGTGTCGGTTTGGATGGCCTCGATCTTGCGGCTGATGTCTTCGGTTGCTTTAGCTGTCTCCTTGGCCAGCTCTTTCACCTCGTTGGCCACCACTGCGAAGCCCTTGCCCGCTTCGCCTGCGCGCGCCGCTTCGATGGTCGCATTCAAGGCCAGCAGATTGGTCTGCTGCGCAATGGAGGTGATGACCTTGATCACCTGGCCGATCTCGGCGCTGCTCTGTCCCAGCTTGCCGATGGTGACGTTGGTCTCTTCCGCCGAGCGCACCGCCGCCGTCGCAACCTTGGTTGCGTCCGCCGTGTTCTTGGCGATTTCGCGGATGCTGGCGCCCATCTCGTCGGCGGCCGTTGCTACGGTTTGGATGTTGCGGCTGACCTGCTCGGAGCCCGCCGAAACCATGTTCGCCTGCGACGCCGTTTGTTCGGCGCTGGAGCCCATCTCCTGCGACACCCGGCTTAGTTCGGCCGCTGCCTGGCTGAGCGGATCGCTCATCTGCCCAACCTGTTCCATGGTCGAGCGGAAGACTTCGAACATGTCGTTCACCGAGTTCATCAGTTCGGCATACGCGCCCTTGAACTTGTCGGGGATCGCCACGTAGAACCAGGTCACCATCTTTCGCCGCGGCGATCAGGCGGCCCAACTCGGATTGCAGGGTCACGATATTGGACTTCAGCAGAACCAGCCATTCATGAATCTGGTCCTGATCTGAAGCCTTCTCCATCTGGCGCTCATGTCGCCATTGGCGATGCGGGTCACGTAATCCACCAGCCCTTTCAGCCAGTCGTGCACGCCATTGATCGCGTCCTTCATCTTCTGGTGGTCGCCCTTGCACTCGATATCCACCCGCTCACGCAGATTGCCGCCGCGAATCTGCCGCAGCACGCGGTTGCCTTCCTCGATCGGCAGCAGAATGGCATCGAGCAACTGGTTGACGCCCTCCACGATGCGCCGGAAATCGCCCTGTTGCCGGGTAGCGTCAGCCCGCACCGAGAGCTTGCCCTCCGTAGCCGCCCCCACCAGTCCTTGCAGGTCAGCGATCAGTTGTTTCAGGTGTCCGCGCACGGCTTCGATGGTGTCGTTGATGAAGGCTTTTTTACCGGGGAGCTTCTCCATTGTGGCTTCGAAGTTGCCTTTGCCGAATTCAGCAAAGCAGGCCATCGCCTTCTTCTTGACCGAGATGTGCGCACCGACCATCTCGTTTACGCCCTGAGCGACGCTGCGAAATGCCCCATCGAACTTCGAGCTGTCAATGACCACATCGATGTCGCCCAACTCATGCTCGTGCGACATGTGCGCCATCTGCTTCAGCAGGGAGTCCAGGGTGTCGATGCAGCGATTGAGACTTTGCTTGATAGTGTTAAAGTCGCCTTTGTATTCGGTGGTGATCTTCTCAGGGATGTCGCCTTTCGAGATACGCTCAACGTAGCTGGCCGAAACTGCAATCGGATCGGCAACGGCGGCAAGCATTCGGTTCATATCTTCGACGATGCGCTGAAAATCTCCAGCGTGGCGCGTTGCGTCCGCCCGGGTGGCCAGATTGCCTTCCACCGCTGCTGCCGACAACATCTTCGAGTCCCGACTAGAGCGTTGATGGCCTCCATCGCTCGAATAAATGCCGGCACCAGTATGTCGTTTTCCGAGCGCCGCTGGATCTTGGACACGTCATCAAGGTCCTTTTTAAAGTCGCCCGCGGCTATGTTACCCAGGATCCGCACACTGTTTTTCACCCGCTCCTGGGCCAGATTGGTGGCGGCGGCAATTTCGCCGAAGGCCCCGGGAAAGGTTCCCGCAACGCTAACGCTAAGATCATTCATCGCCAGTCTGCTCAAGACGGTCTTCACTTCAGTGAGAGGCACGGTAATGGCATCCAGCATTTGGTTAAGCGTCCTGGCGGTTTCCAGGTCGCGGCCTTCGAACTGCTGTTCGGGTATGCGCTGATTTAGACTGCCGGCCTTGATAGCAGTCGCCAGCTGATCGACTTCCTCGGCCAACAGGTTATAGGTTTCGTTTTTGGACTGTGGACCGCGACCAGAAGCAACCTTCGTCTCGGCAGCGGCCCTGCGGCTTGTTCGGTTACGTTCTCTGGAATTCAATGTTCCCATCCCTTTGGGTGCCATTTCGTATTTGCTCCTTGTTGCAACCGGGCCGCAAAACCCGGGCGATAGCTTTCGACGTCTGGTTGTGCAAAAATCCGCGTCCGGCTTGCCGGACAGAAAAAGTTGTGTCGTTCAGGCCTGCTTCGATTAGGTGACGGTTCTCACCGCCTTCTGTTCAACGCTGACCGCATGGGCGGTATCAAGCACCAACAGCAGACGGTCAGGCAACTTGTAAACCCCCTTGATCAGGTCTCGCGCTTGCTGCATGGTCTGGGGCACATCTTCGAACTGTTGTTCCTGCGCCTCCAGCACGTCGCCGATCTCGTCCACCAGCAGGCTAACCGCGCCGTCTTCCGAGCGGGCTACCACGTTCATGGGCAGCTCACCCGCGTTGCGTTCGGGCAAGCCCAGACGCAATCGCAAATCGATGGCGGTCACGATCTGGCCACGCAGATTGATCAGTCCCCCAATCAACTTCGGCGCCAGCGGTACCCGGGTCATCGCCTGGTGGCGAATGACCTCCTGCACCTTCTCGACCTCGATTCCAAACAAGGAGCCGTCCAGATAAAACGTGCAGAATTGCTGCTCGGCCATGATCAATTCCCTCCCGCCGGCGCCGGCGTGGCGACCAAGTGTGTCGCGTGCGTCATCACCTGCTGCAGGTCGATGATGTCGGTGACTTTTTGCTGGATCACAGCGGAGCCCAGCAGGAAGCCTTTGCGCGCGTTATCGCGCACCTGAATTGCTTCATCGGTGATGTCCTCGATGCGGTCCACCACCAGCCCCAGACTGCGGCCGTCGGCGTTGAACACCACCACCTGCAGCGGATCGGCGCCCGGTCCGTCTTCGTGCAGCAGGCGCGACATGCGCAGCAGCGGCATGATCTCGCCCCGGTACTGCACCACTTCATCACTGCCGGAGTGCTCGACCAGCTGGAGTGGAAATTCTTCCAACCGCGCTACCGCCGACAGCGGCAAGGCCAGACGGCTGTCCTGCCCGCTGCGGAAGAGCAACCAGCTTTGGCGCGCGCTGCGGGCTGCAGCTTCTGCCGCATCCGAGGCGGCGACCGCCTGCTCGTGTACTTCGGTGACCACGCTGGCCATCTGGGCAATGCCGAGAACGTCGAGAATCAAGGCCACCTGGCCATCGCCCATGATGGTCGCTCCGGCAAAGCAGGAGAGTCCTTTCAACTGCTTACCCAGCGGCTTTACCACAATCTCTTCGGTGTCGTTAATGTCCTCGACCACCAGTCCGAACTGGCGATCGTCGGCCTGCAGCACAACAATGTTGTCGGCGGTTTTGCTGTTTTCAGCCTCCCGCCTCTTGTCGTCCAAACCCAATTCCTGGTTGAGGAACACCAGCGGCAGCAAGCGCCCGCGCAGCCGATACACCGGGACTCCCTGGATATGCTCGATGGCGGCCTTTCCCTGCGATCCTCCAGCCGGACAAGTTCCAACAGGCTGACCTGCGGAATGGCAAAGCGTTCGCCTCCGGTGGAGACGACCAGCGCCGGGATGATGGCCAGAGTCAACGGAATCTTAATCTTCAGCGTCGTTCCCCGACCGCGCACCGATTGCACATCGACCGTGCCGCCGATCTTCTCGATGTTGGTCTTGACCACGTCCATGCCGACGCCGCGGCCGGAGACATTACTGACCTTCTCCGCGGTCGAAAACCCGGGGAGAAACACCAGGTTGGTCAGCTCGCGGTCTGATAGGCGGTCGACCTGCTGGGCCCCCATCAAGCCGCGCTGTAGCGCCTTTTGTTTCACCCGCTCCAGGTCGATGCCCGCGCCATCGTCATTGATCTCGATGTTGACCTGTCCACCTTCGTGATAGGCGCGCAGATGCAGCCGGCCCGACGAAGCCTTGCCAGCGCGCACGCGTTCTTCCGGCGTTTCGATTCCGTGATCCAGCGAGTTACGCAGGATGTGGGTAAGCGGGTCTTTAATGGCCTCGATGATGGTCTTGTCGAGCTCGGTTTCCGAGCCCTCCATCTCGATCGTCACCTGCTTGCCGCATTGCAATGCCAGATCACGAACCAGTCGGGGGAAACGGCTCCAGACGTTGCCGATCGGTTGCATGCGGGTCTTCATTACCCCTTCCTGCAACTCGGTGGTGATGAGGTTCAGCCGCTGGGCGGCATTGAAGAACGCTGGCGTCGCTTTGCGAAGAGCTGCATTGCAGGATCTGATTGCGCGCCAGCACCAGCTCGCCCACCAGGTTCATCATCTTGTCGAGCAAACCAACGTCCACCCGGATATTGCTGCCCGTAACCGCCGTCTCCTTGGCCGTTTCGATTGTGCTGGCTGCAGCAGGAGCTGCCGGTTTCGCCTCCACTCCGCCATTGGCTTGGGAGGCCGGAGTCGGAGATGCCGGCACCGTGGATGCCGACACCACTTCGGCCTTGGCCGGCGGCGTTGCCTGCGACTCCGCCAGCAGCGCTTCCAGTTGCTGCACCACCGCCCCGTAGTCGTCCGCGCCTTCATTGCCATGCTGCTCGATTTCGCTGAGCAGGCGGCGCAAGGCATCGACCATGGCCAGCAGGCCGCTGGTGATGGCGGGGTTCAGCACCAGCTTGCCGTCTCGCATGCGGCTGAGCAGGTTCTCACCCACATGGGCGACCTTCTCCAGCTTGGGATAGCCAAGCACGCCGCTGGTTCCTTTAACCGTGTGGACAGCGCGAAACACCTCGCCCAGCAACTCACGCGACGACGGGTCCTGTTCCAGCGCGACCAGATCGCGATCCAGCAGATCGAGTCCTTCGGCGCTCTCCACCAGAAACTCCTTGATGATTTCTTCCATTCCTTCGATGACAACCGACATGGGTTCTCCGCAAAGCGATGACTTAGCTGCCACAGCGGCGCTGCGGGCACGCCGGTAGCGGGTGCAAGAGGGTTACCAAAATGGATTAGGGGAAATTAACGGAGGCCGCTGTTAGCTCTGAGCTCTTGGCTAATTCCACTTTCGTAACTTGCACGTACTCACAATGCCTGCTACGGTCGGCACATTCGCGCATCGCCTGCTGGTGAGGCGGCCAATCACTTCGAGTTCACCGGCAAAAGTTCTGGCCAACCAACCAGCTTCACCGCACAGGAGTAGAGCCATGAACCGTATATTCCCCGCCAAAGCAGCCTTCGTATTTTGCTTCTTGACCGCAGCTCTGCTCGCGTTGCCAGGACCGTTGTTCGGACAGGCGATTTCCACCTGCGCAGGCATGAGCGTTGGGCAGCTCAGCAATCTCAATGGGTTTGTCCCGTTTCAGGGTACCAACAGCCTGTGGAATACCGACATTTCAGCGGCCCAGGTCGATCCCAACTCGGGCAACATCATCAATTCCATCGGACCGAACACCACCCTTCATCCTGATTTCGGCTCCGGCTTATACCAGGGCTCCAGCATTGGAATCCCGTATCAGGTCGTGTCGGGCTCGCAAATGAAGGTTCCCATTCTTCTCGGAGCCTATGGGGACGAGAGTGATCCCGGTCCCATGCCGATACCCGCGAATGCTCTCATCGAGGGCTATCCGAATCCGGACGACGGCGACCGTCACGTGCTGGTTCTGGACAAAGACGGCTGCTGGCTCTATGAGCTCTACCATGCCTATCCCACGGCGGGTTTGAGTTGGCGCGCCGACTCTTCCGCCATCTGGGACATGACAAGCGCGCAGACTCGCCCCTATACCTGGACATCGGCCGACGCCGCGGGTTTGCCGATTTTCCCCGGCTTGGTTCGCTATGACGAAGTGGCCGCCGGAGCCATCAAACACGCTGTGCGCTTCACCGTTCCCACCACACAGGAGGCGTTTGTCCTGCCGGCGACGCATTGGGCCTCAGGCAAAACCGACCCCACGCTGCCTCCGATGGGAACCCGGCTGCGTCTGAAAGCCGACTTTGACATCTCCGGCTTTTCGGCACATAACCAGGTGATTCTCAAAGCGCTCAAGCTGTACGGCATGATTCTCGCCGACAACGGAAGTGGCATCTTCATTTCGGGAGCGCCCGACAGCCGCTGGGACAACGATGATCTGGGAGCGCTCAAGACCATCACCGCCTCCAGCTTCGACGTCATTTCGCAGGGTGTCGTCTACACACCTGACAACGTACCCACGGGCCCAAGTCCGTCCATCGCATCGTTCACCGCCAACCCGACCCAGGTACAGAAAGGAAACCCGGTCACGTTGAGCTGGAGTGTCAGTGGCGCGGAGTACAACATCATCTCGCCGGTGATAGGGCCGGTGCGCGGTGCGAGCGTTACCTTCACGCCAACACAAACTGCGACCTATACCCTGTATTCGACCAACCAATATGGCCGCAATACCGCAACGGTCACCGTCACCGTTCAATAGGAGACTTGAAGAACACTCGATCCGGCTGGGACTTTTTCGATTCGTTTCGGACGCACCGATTACCCGCGATAGGTCAACTCGGTGATGGTGCAGTCGTCGCTCAGCGGAGTCTGTCCGCGAAAATCGGTCACGGCCTGCTCGATGGCGGAGAAGCCATTGCCACAACAGCGCTCCAGCCGGTCATTGCCGAAGAACTCCCCAGTCGCATCTTCTGCTTCCGTGACGCCGTCGGTCACCACCGCCAAGCGATCGCCCGGCGCGAGGTGCATCCTGGTGGCAGTGAACTCGGCATTCGGTATGAGGCCGACCGGCAGATTGCCGGCCTCAACCTTTTCAACTTTTCCGCCCGAGATGATGAGCGGCGGAACGTGCCCGCAATTGATCAACTCCACCTCACCATCGGGACGCAGCCGCGCCACCACCAGCGTGGCATACTTCTGTCCGCCTACCTTTTCGCACAAGAAGCGGTTTAACGCTGAAGTCATTTCCGGCAGCGAAGCATCTTGTGCCAGCTGCGAGTACAGCATTCCCTGCAGGATGGAAGCCACCACCGCCGCGGCAACTCCTTTGCCCGACACGTCCGCCACGATCAGCGACAGCGCATTCTCGGTGAAAACCAGGTCGAAGAAGTCGCCCCCGATGTCTTTACAGGCGTAACTAACCGCGTTCACCTTGGCGTAGGGAACGTCGGGAATCGTCACTGACATCAACCGCTGCTGAATGTCGGCGGCGATGGACAGCTCCTGCCGGTAACGTTTGGCGGCATCCTCTGCTTGCACCAGCGCGGCATTCTCCACCAGCGTTGCAGCGCCGTTGGCGATGGTCTTCAGGATGTCGTGATTGACGGTCGAGAGCTTGCCCGAGAGAAAGTGCGAGTCAAGGTAAAGCACACCCTGCAGATCGGAGCCGTCAGACTTGGTGTCTTCCTTCGTCTTCTCCTGAATGTTGGCCTTGCGCAGCGGAATGCAGATGACGCTCTTCAAATTCTGCGCCACGATGCTGTCGCGCCCGGCCAGTTTGCCGGTGTCTTCGGTATCGGTCACCAGAAAGTCGGAGGCACTGCGCATGGCTTCACGCAGCACCGATCGCGAAATCGTGCTGTCATCCATGATGACGTCACCATTGCGTTCGCGCCCCGCCGCCAGTTTCAGCTCGCCGTCAGCGCCCTCCCGCAAGAAGACAAATCCGCGCTCCGCCTGGGTGAGACGCAGTGACGCTTCCAGCAGCGTTTGCAAAACGTCTTCCAGCACGCCGACGTTGTTCAGCTTGCGCGCTGTCTCAAGGAATACATTCAGCATCTCCAACTCGGAGCCCGCGCCGATCGCAGGCTTCCAGGTAGAAAGCTGGCTTAGGACCTGCTGCCCGATGCTGGAGGGCGAGCGGTCGGGGTTGTACATGACGAACGCCGCGCCTCGCACTCCGAACTCAATGCGGTCATTGCGCACCAGCTTCTGGCGCGAAACCTTCTCGTTGTTGACGAAAGTTCCCTGCCGACTGTTCTGATCGACGAGATAGATACCGCCGTCTTCACGGACAATCTGGGCGTGCTCGCGCGAGACGCGTGGATCGGCCAGCACCAGGTCGCGATCGGTGCGCCGGCCTACGGTGAAGGGGAAATGATCGAGCAACAGGGTACGGCGCTCGGTTCCTTCCACCACAACCAGGATCATGGGATCGCTGCTCGTCGTGTTGTCGAGCGTGCGTCTCCACATGCCGGTTGCGCCCATGCATCCTCCTGGTAGCGAGATGACTGAAAACCAAAGCTGCTAGCGAATATAGCCCAACTGCCATGCCATATCCAATGGCGCGGTGCCCCATTCCAGCTTCCTTTGCCGGGGTGGCGATTCCGGACCCGATTCTGCCTTCTTTTGGCGGGGTGGGATTTCAAAATCTGCCCGGCAAACCGGCCCGGGCTGGACTCACGGGATTACACTTGACGTGGTCTGGTAACCTTTAGCGGTTCATCAAGGAGAACCTACGTGAAACTCGTTGCTCGCAGTCTGCTCACCGGTGCAGTAGTCTTGCTGGCCTCCACGCTGTTTGCGCAGGTCCCACACCTCACACCTTTTTCCGCCGATATGCAGATATCGTCCATGAAGGCTGGACCCGCGAACCACGACATGTCGGGCAAGGTCTATGTCGATCAGCAAGCCATGCGCATGGATATGAATGGCGAAGGTCCGCGCGAAGCCATCATTATTACGACATTCGCTACCAAGACAGTCGACATCCTGATGCCGCAGCAGCACATGTACATGGAGCACAAAGCCGACGACAATGCCATGCGTCGCGGGCCCAATACCTCAGACGTTCATCCCTACGATCCGAAGAACCCGTGCGCCAGCGACCCCAATACCACCTGCAAAGATCTGGGCTCCGAAACGGTCAACGGCCGCAGCACTGAACACTGGCAAATGACGCACAAAGACGGCAACGTCTCTGACGTCTGGATCGACGACTCGCTCCACTTCCCCATCAAGTCGGTGAGCGGTGGCACCACCTGGCAGTTAACCAATATCAAGGAAGGTCCGCAGGACGCGAGCCTGTTCCAAATCCCGGCCGGCTATCAAAAGATGGACATGGGTGGAATGGGTGGCATGATGCCGGGCGGCCGTCCGCCGCAACAGTAGCGGGACGAAGGGGCGCACCTTTAGCTGCGCCAATAGCGCCTTAATTATGGTGGGCTTCAGCCCCCGGTTCTACCCGCGCGGCAACAACACGACGATCAGGGTCGCGATCGGCCCCAGGAAGATCGATAGCAGGAACCACAGCAATCCGCTGCGGTTCTTGCCCTGCGCCAGGCCAGCGTTGATAAGCGCCAGCGTGCCCCATCCGATGCCGTACGCCGGAGCGATGTAGGTGTAGTTGTAGAAGGCGGCTAGCAAAGCGATCATTGAGCCTCCGATGGTAACCGGCGCACGTTGAAAGAACTGGCGCAGCTTCAGGCAACTGGCGCGGCTTCACAGAAGGGGCGCAGCTTTAGCTGCTCCGAACTTCTTGAGCCATTATTTTCGCGGGCTTGAGCCCGCTTCCACTACAGCTTCTCGTAAAATTCGCACGCCGAGCACGAAATGTAAATCCCGCCGGGAATATCGCGCTCGCGGTCCTTTACCCGCTTCACAATGCGCGTCGGCTTGCCGCACTTGGGGCAGTCGGTGCTCTTGCTGGTGTCCATGACCTTCTTGCGGTCAGCAGTCTTTGCGATCTTTGCCATTACTCTCTCCTGAATGCTTGTTGCAGATGTGTCCCGCAACCTGCGGGCATGGCTTCGACTTGAGGGAGGCACAGCGTGAAGGCCGGGCAGAAAAGCACAGGCCAGCGCGAGATGCACATGTCTCAAGCTCACGTCCAAGTACCCAACTTCTTGGGTGCCCAATTCCGGCTGGTTTTGCCGGGGTGGGCCTTACCGGACGGCTTCGACTGCAGGCGGGCGCGATGTCGCGCCACTCTCTACTCGCCGGGTAGCAGCTTCATTTTACAGGACAGCGCTCCCATTCGCCTGAACAACCCATGGGGTCGTGCTTTCGCCAGATGTTGCGCGTCGCAAGCTATTGCCCCCTCACCGGAGCTTCAACTTAGCACGGCCGCAATCCAAAAAGTCCCGTTTTTGAACACGACCAACCTTTAGTACGTTGACACTCGAGAGTCGCCGGGCTATAGTCCGACACCTACTCCTGCCCTTCGTAGCTGCGGTTTCTGCCTAAAACTACAAGGAGGGCTTATCTAACTTCGGAAATCGCGTAGACAACCTGTCTATGCGAAAGAGAAAGTCGGCCCCAACCAAAGGAGGATGCTTTGAAAAAGGCCCTGCTTGCTTTACTGTTCCTCGTTTTGTTCGCCGGGATTGCATTAGCGGATACGGAGCTTCTGCAGAATGGAGGCTTCGAAAGCGGCGTGCTTTCTCCCTGGTACAACGCGAGAGACTTCTGCAGCGGTAATTGCTCGCCGTGGGCGGTTACCAACAGCAATCCGCACAGCGGAACCTACAGCGCAATGGACGTTGGCAACATCGAGCTGCGGCAGGATTTCACTCCTACCCCGGGCTCGCAGATTACCAATGTCTCGTTTTGGATTTACACCAATACTGTGGCGAACGCGTTTGACTTCTTCTACACCGATAGCTCGGATGAGGAATTCGTCATCTTCGCCCCTACAAACACGTGGACTCTGGAAACGGTTACTGGTGATGTGGACGCAGGGAAAACGCTCTCGGGCTTTTCCATCTGGGGCTCTTCCCCGAGTTTCACGACCTATGTGGACGATGTCAGCATCACGGCGACGCCGGAGCCATCAACTCTGGTGCTGCTGGGCGGCGGTGCATTGGCGGTGTGCGGCAATCTCCGCCGCCGCATGAAAGGATAATCCACCATACGTAACCAGAGGCGGAGCCCCTGCTCCGCCTCGCAACGTCGAGCCTCCGTCCGGCTAATCCCAGCCCTTGTTTGACCCTGTACTTCTCCGCCTGCTAGCTTCATATGTTTGCCCTCCGGGAATTGATTTGCACGGGTGGAGCACGCCTTCAGGCGTGCAGTAAGGCTCTCCCGGGAGAACCGGCTTCAGCCGCGGAGGTAGGCTTCGTCAAATCACCTCAGCGCCTAAAGGCGCATTCTCACCAGGGCCGACCATGCACGCCTGAAGGCGTGCTCCACCCATGCGGGGCGTCCCGCTATTTTTCACAAAGGCACAAAGATCATGGCCATCAAATTCAAAGGCGTTGACTTCATCGAGTTCGACACGCTGCTCTCCGACGACGAGCGCTTGGTCCGCGACAACACCCGCAAGTTCATCGAAGAGAACCTCGTCCCCATCATCGAGCAGTGCAACCGCGAAGGCCGCTTCCCCAAGGAGCTCATCGCTCCCATGGGCGAGCTCGGCTTCTACGGAGCCAGCCTCGAGGGCTACGGCTGCGCCGGCATGTCGGCGGTCGAGTATGGCCTGATGACGCAGGAGCTGGAGCGTGGCGACAGCGGCGTGCGCTCCTTCGTCAGTGTGCAGTCGGCGCTGTGCATGTATCCCATCTACACCTTCGGCAGCGAGGAGCAGAAGCAGAAGTACCTGCCCAAGATGGCCAAGGGAGAAATCCTCGGCTGCTTCGGCCTCACCGAGCCCGACGCCGGCTCCAATCCCGGAGCCATGCGCACGCGCGCCAGGAAAGATGGCGAAAGCTACATCCTGAACGGCGAGAAGATGTGGATCACCTCCGGCTCCATCGCCGACATCGCCATCATCTGGGCCAAGGTCGAGGACGAAGACGATCGCATTCGCGGCTTCATTGTGCCCACCGACACTCCGGGATTCAAAGCCGCCGACGTGCACGGCAAGTTTTCGCTGCGCGCCTCGGTTACGTCGAGCCTGTCGCTGATCGACGTCCGCATTCCCGCCGACTGCCTGCTGCCCAAGTCGAAAGGTTTGGGTTCTCCGTTGAGCTGCCTCAATCAAGCCCGCTACGGCATTGGCTGGGGAGCCATCGGCGCCGCCATGGCTTGCTATGACTGCTCGCTGCAATACGCGCAGTTCCGCAAACAGTTCCACGACATGCCTATCGCCGGACATCAACTGGTGCAGGAAAAGCTGGTATGGATGATCAGCGAAATTACCAAGGCTCAACTACTCGCACTACAAGTGGGTAGATTAAAAGATGCGGGCAAGGTAAAGCCCTACCATATTTCTATGATCAAGCGTAACAACGTCTGGATGGCGCTGGAGTGCGCCCGCATGGGACGCGACATCCTGGGCGGCAACGGCATCGCCGACGAATACCCCATCTTCCGCCACATGGCCAACCTGGAGTCAGTCAAAACCTACGAAGGCACGCATGACATTCACACGCTGATCATCGGCGAGCACATTACGGGGATCGCGGCATTCTAGGGGAGCCTATCTCACTAAATTACGATCACCGTTAGTTATGTGCCGGGTGCCCCACTCATTCGTGGGTTCGAATGAGTGGGATAGGAACGAGGCTGACTAAGCCGCCGTTCGCGCTTTGATCTTGTTCAGGGGTGCGCGCCGCGCGGCGAGCCGCAAATCATAGTCGGTCTGAAGGTTCATCCAGAATTGCGGTGTCATGCCGAAGTACTTGCCCAACCTTAGCGCGATGTCGGCACTGATCGCCCTCTGCCCACGAACGATCTCATAGATACCGGGGGAGTGCAGCGCTTTGGCGAGCTGATAGGCCGTGATTCCCATCGGCTCTATAAATTCGGTGCGAAGTATCTCACCCGGATGGGCGGCTATCGTTTTCTCTCGCCGAGGCATATCAGTCCAACTCCCTAGTGATAATCCGTAATCTCCACGTTGTAAGCATTGCCTTCGCGCCACTCGAAGCAAACGCGATACTGATCATTGATGCGAATACTGCACTGCCCTTCGCGGTCACCGCGTAAGCGTTCTAACCGGTTACCAGGCGGAACACCCAAATCATTCAGGACCGCAGCGGCGTTCAGCATCTGCAATTTTCTGAGCGCGACTCTTCGCAAACTTGCCGGAAGCCTGCGGCTACGATCTTCCATCCATAGTCGCTCGGTGTCGGCGTCGCGAAAGCTCTTAATCACGTCCTGCAATACTAGTGTGTTGCATTACTATTGTCAAGCGTTATGCCCCTCCCCACGCGACACGCCGTGCGGAAAACACTGGCCGGTGTAAGCGTCGTGCTGATGATTCGCACGCCAGCCTCCGAGCCGGCTATCGGAGTCCCAACGAGCTCCGAGTTTGCGCTTGTTGGGGTGACGTCAGCCGGCGACACTCTTCAGCGAGGGGCGTGAGCCCGAGCCTGACTTCGTATGCCGTCCGCTAAAGCGGACTCACGATTCTCTTACTAACCTCTTCCCACCGCTGAAGGCGCTGGGCTATCCTCTGCTGTCCCGCTCTGCGGGACGCTTAGCCATGTTGAGAACCGAATTGTTTCGCCTAAACGGCGCGGTCGAGCGCGATCCTGCTGTCGAGGCATGGCTGAACCACCATGCCGGTGAGTTGGGAGACATCGCGCGCCACTGGTTCGAGGTGATGCGCCAGTGCGGAGACGAGGTTCGCGAACTGATGCATGATGGCTGTCCGACGGCGTGCCTGGGAGATGCTGCGTTCGCCTACGTCAACGTGTTCACTTCTCATGTCAACGTCGGATTTTTTCAGGGCGCGTCGCTGCGCGACCCCGCCCACTTGCTGCAAGGCAGCGGGAAGTTCATGCGCCACGTGAAGCTACGTCCGGGAACGGTCGTAAACGACGAAGCACTGCACCGGCTCATCGAATCGGCATACGAAGATATCAAATCCCGCGTCGAACACGGCTAATCCGGGAAAACCCATAGCCAATCGGTGGGTGACGGGTTACGAAAGTACATGTCCTTTCGTAACTTGCGAAACTCATCTTGCAGTGTTAGGTTGCGAATTGTGGGCGCAGGAATTTGTGTGCCCAGCCCTTCCGGTGATCCGGAATGCCGCGTGAATTGGCTCTTTGACAGACCAGGGGTGACGGAGGAAAAGATATATATCTGGTAAACATAACCAGCCATGATGGTACTTCCGGCTGGTTCTCAGTTCGCCCGATTTCGGACATTTCTCGGCCCGACTAAGCCATTTAAAATGAATTATTTAACTTTAAATGACGCAGAATCAATTATTTGCGATAGAAAAGTCGCTTAAATACATGAAAATAAAGAATCGCGTTATTGATTTTTTCGTGATCTAGATCACATTTCGGAGGTGACCACCCATAACCAGTCGGATAACAGCCGTTGCGCCGGCAAGTAGCCACGTCCTTCACACTCCCAGGATCGCGTGCGTCACTGCCTGCCACCATTCCGGATCGGCGCGCCACAGATACACCGTAAGACTCTGGCCGACCACCAGCACAGGTAATGCGTAGAGATACACCTTGTGGATGCGCCCCTCCACGACGAGATCGCGCGCCATGCCGGCCACGATGAGAAGGTCCAGGGCAACATAGAAGATGCTGTGGTTGAACCAGAAATCAAAGCGTCCAAGGGCGGCGTCCATCAGTTCGCACGTTGCAATGAAGAGGAGACGGCGATGGTAGTCGGTGCGCTTCCTCCACAGAATCGCCAGCGCGACGCAGGTGCCGAACACAGCCATGTCGAAGAACGGAATCGACAGGAATTGCGCAACATCTTTCTCATGCAGCACCGTGATATCGAAGCGGCTCATGACCACCGCGACGGTACAGCCGAGCACGACCATCAGCGAGGCGAGCGCGGCCCCGAACCAGCCCAGCGTGCGATGGATGCTTACCTTGCGCACGCGGACCAAAGCCGACTGCGCGATGAAGAACACCATCCAGGTAGAGAATGCGGCGCCGTGCATCCAGAGAAGCCAAGGCCTCGCCGGCTTGGCGTGGAAGAGGTTCGCGTCGACGGTGCGGCTGAAGCCCCACACCACGATGGCGGACATCACCAGCGACATGCTCAGGTAGAAGTATCGGCTCAAGAAGCTTTTGAGCGGCGTGATCGCGGTCGTCTTTTTGTGAAGACGAGCGGCTACCCCCACATTTCCAACGGCCATGAACCTTCTCCTTGAATGTTGTCTCCCGCGCTCCGTGCCCATAACCGGCGCGAAGCAACGGGGAACCCGCACGGAATCCTGCGGCGCAGGAATTCGCTGTCAGCGGTACTCAAACACGAAGAAACTTTGGAAAACCCTGGGAAACAGTTGCCATACCTTACCCGCAGTCACTCTCGAAATGCAACCGAAATATCGAACCAAGAGCGGCTGAACCATGCTTTGGGATTACGGCTGAACCGGCTAAGCTATCCTGTTCCTGCGCGCCATGATGAAGTACCTCATCGCCATAACTCGCGGAGTACACAGCGCGGTCGGCATCTCGCTGCCCAAGCCGGAGCAGGAGAAAGCCGTCGCCATCATCTGGCTGGTCGCTGTCGTGATGCTGGTGCTGATTGTTCTCGGCACCGGTTGGCTGGTGCTGAGCAGCATGTCGGGCTCAGCAACCTATCGCTAATCTCGCAGACAGATCCATATTCTCGGAATGTCGCTCCTCGGAGTGTCCGAATTTGGTCACTCACTTCGCAGGCGGACAATCCGGCGAACCATTCGCGGGGATTCCTCGTAGAACCAACAAGAGCTTGCTGCTAAGCACCGTGGCACCCCGAATGCCTGCATCGGTTGGAGGACTCAACCCGTCATGCGATATGCGATTCGTCGCCTCATCAAGTCTCCCGGTTTTTCCCTGACCGTTATCGTGACGATCGCGCTGGGAATTGGCGCCAACACGGCGATTTTCACCCTTGTCCATGCCGTGCTGCTGAAGTCGCTGCCCGTGGTCGATCCTAAGACGTTATACCGCATCGGCGATAAGGACGACTGTTGCGTAAACAGCGGATACGAAAACGACGACGGTGATTTCGACCTGTTCTCCTACGAGTTGTATCGCCGGTTCAGAGATAACATGCCGGAGTTCGAGCAGCTCGCGGCGATGCAGTCCGGCGAGAACACCATGAATGTTCGCCGTGGCTCAGAGCCCGCCAAGGCCGTTGAGACCGAATACGTTTCAGGTAATTACTTCTCGACATTCGGCGTTGGTGCGTTCGCCGGGCGTGTTCTGAGCGATAACGATGACACAGCGGGATCCGCTCCCGTCGCGGTGATGAGCTACCGGGAATGGGAAGCCGAGTACGGCGGTGACGCTTCGATTGTCGGCTCGACTTTCTATATTCAGGGCCAGCCAATCACCATCGTGGGCATCGCACCGCCGGGATTCTTTGGCGACCGAATTCGCAGCCGGCCGCCTGGCATTTGGATTCCGCTGGCATTGGAACCCGCGATCGAACGCGAGGGCACGCTTCTGCATGTCGCGCAGAGTAATTGGCTGTATGCAGTCGGACGGCTGAAGCCCGGGGTAAGCATAGGGCCGTTGCAGGAGAAGATATCCATCAGCCTGCGGAATTGGCTGCTAACCCAGGAGGAGTACACGCATAACGGGCGATCCAGCCTCATTCCAAAGCAGTATGTCGCCATCACGCCCGCGGGATCGGGCATCCAGAACTTGCAGCAGCAGACAGGTAAGGGACTTTACCTGCTGATGACTCTCTCCGGCCTACTACTGCTGATCGCGTGCGCGAATGTGGCGAACCTGTTATTGGCGCGCGGCACAACCCGCAAAGCCGAGACCTCGGTCCGCATGGCTCTGGGTGCAGCGCGCGGCGACCTGGTCCGGCACATGCTGACCGAGAGCATACTCTTGGCGTGCCTGGGTGGATTGCTGGGGTTGGCGGTGGCATACGGTGGAACGAGAATCATCCTGTCGCTGGCGTTTCCTCAGGCCCATAACTTACCAATTTCAACGAGTCCATCGCTGCCGGTACTCGGCTTTGCCTTCCTGCTATCGCTGGTGACTGGAATCATCTTCGGGATTGTGCCGGCGTGGATCACCTCTCACTCCGACCCGGCCGAGGCTTTACGCGGCGTGAACCGCACAACCCGCGATCGCTCTTCTCTGCCGCAGAAATCGCTGATCGTAATTCAGGCCGCGCTGTCACTGCTATTGCTGCTCGGAGCGGGCCTGCTTACCAAGAGTCTGAATAACCTTCAACATCAGAATTTCGGGATTCAGCTCGCCAACCGCTACGTCGTCCATGTGGACCCGGCGGGCGCAGGATACACACCCGAAAAGCTGCAAGCTCTGTATCAGGCGCTGGAGCAGAGGTTCGAATCACGTCCCGGCGTGCAGAGTGTTGGTCTGGCGCTCTACAGCACGTTGGAAGGCAACAACTGGAGCGAAACCGTTTACGTGGAAGGACAACCGGAACCTCCGCCCAGCGTACATCACAGTGCCTCCTGGGATCGCGTCAGTCCGGGCTTCTTCGAAACTGTTGGTGAGCCGGTGATTCGTGGCCGCGCCTTTACCGACGCTGATACTGCGACCTCACAGATGGTCGCGGTGGTGAACCAATCATTCGTCAAGAAGTACTTTCCCAACGAAGATCCCATTGGCCGTCATTTCGGTGTCTTCGATCATAAATTCGCCGGCACCTTTGAGATCGTCGGCGTCGTGGCTGACGCCAAGTACAGCGATCCGCGCCAGGAAATCAAGCCCATGTACTTCCGGCCGCTGACCCAACAGTTGATGGGCGTCACCCAGGCCAACGATGTAATGGCCGAAGAGCGCTCCCTCTACATCAACTCGATTACCCTGCTTTTCAAAAGCCCACCACAGAATGTGGATGGAATGGTGCGACGGACCCTGGCCGATGTCGATCCGAACCTTACCGTGATCGATTTGCGCTCACTTGAAGACCAGGTTGGGGAACACCTTGGCCAGGAGCGGCTGATGGCGCGCCTGACCATGCTGTTCGGTCTCCTGGCGCTGGTGCTGGCTTCCGTAGGTCTCTACGGCATTACGTCCTATGCGGTCGCGCGCCGCACCAACGAGATCGGGCTGCGTATGGCACTCGGAGCAGACAGATCCAATGTACTTCGATTGGTAATGCGCGGAGCATTTGCGCAGGTGATTTTGGGACTTGTAATCGGAATTCCGATCGCGGTGTTGGGTGCCAGACTGGTCTCGGACCAATTGTTTAAGGTCCGCTATTTTGACCCGTTCAGCATCGCGATCGCAATGGGCGTCCTGTTGCTGGCCGCGGCGGTAGCGGGGTTCATTCCGGCAACTCGCGCCGCCAGCATCGACCCCATGAAGGCGCTGAGGACGGAGTAGTTGCAACCAGAGCTGTTTCACGTCCCGGGTTGCCGCTACTGGGGGCCTCTATTTCCCGAATCTGTTGTGTCCGACGGCTCATCTCAACCGGCACAGAAAGGAGGCTCTCGTGCCTCTCGTGCGTATCGATTTGTTGCAGGGAAAAACACCCGAATACCGCGCTCAGATTGGTGAAGTGATTTACCAGGCGATGATTACGACTATCAACGTACCCCCTAACGACCGCTTTCAGGTCATCGCCGAGCATACGAAGTCCGACATGCCGTTTGATCGCGACTATCTCGGCATTCATCGCACCGACGACTGCGTCTTCATCCAGATAACGCTCAACGCCGGGCGCACAGTCGAGATGAAGCAGCGTTTCTATAGGGCTGTTGCCGACGGCCTGAGCGAAAAACTGAACCTTCGCCAAGAGGACGTCTTGATCACTCTCGTCGAAGTTGCGAAAGAGAACTGGTCGTTCGGAAACGGCGAAGCCCAGTACGTTACCCCGGCGTAGGGACGCCAATGCGGCAGCTCTTGCTTTTTCAATAACATACAGCCGACAGCAGCTTCCCCGTTCAATGTCCCACAGCACCGCTAAGGGGCCATTTCCTCCCGTTTGGCCAATCTTCATTGGCCCCTTCGCGCTAAGTATTTAGGCTGATTAGTGGCAAGCCGCGGGATTCGTGTACCGCGTGGCCGGGTCCACAGTCATCACACCATATTAGAGGGGCTTCAATGCATAAGCCGGTTAAGTATGTAGAAAAAGCTGTCACCGTCGCCGCCAAGGGCGCATGGGTTGTGTTCGACAAGCTGAACAGCATCAATCAAAATCCATCGTTTACGCCCAAGTGGTCTGACAAGCCTCTACTCAAGTCCTATCAGAAGTCGAAGCCCCCGCTAGGATGGCCTCGCGCCACCGATTCGCTGTGCCCCAAATGCGTGCCTGAAATTCGCCAGCAGATTATCGACGGCAAGCTGCCGGTCGAAGTGCTGATGAACGAAAAGGTCGGCGAGATCAAGGCTCAGATCATCGAGCGCGACGGCAAAATTCTGATGGTGAAGGATTGCCCCGAACATGGCCATTTCGAAGACGTGATGGCGATGGACACTGACTTCTTCAAGCACCTGGAAGATGTATTTCCGGGCCGCGACATCCGCGCTCATAATGACGAGCGTCTGCATCACCACGGCACCAGCACGGTGAAGCATGGCCGCGGTTCGGTGCTGACCATCGACCTGACCAACCGCTGCAACATGATGTGCGATCCCTGCTTCATGGACGCCAACCAGGTTGGCTTCGTGCACGAGCTTTCGTGGGAAGAGATCAAGCAGATGCTGGACGACGCGATCACCATCAAGCCGCGCCGCCAGATGTCGGTACAGTTCTCCGGTGGTGAGCCTACGCTGTCGCCCTACTTTCTTGACGCGGTGGCTTATGCGCGCAAGGTCGGCTACAACAGCGTGCAGGCTGCGACCAACGGCATCGAGTTCGCCAAGAGCCTGGAGTTCTGCCACAAGGCTGCCGAAGCCGGACTACGCTATGCCTATCTTCAGTTCGACGGAATCGGCAACGCTGCCAACTCGCATCGCCTGGTCGGCAACCTGTTCGACGTAAAGCTTCAGGCCATCGAAAACCTGCATAAGGCAGGCGTCGAGATCGTGCCGGTCGTGACCATCGTCAACAACCTGAACAACGAGCAGGTAGGACGTATCATTCAGTTCGCGCTCGATAACCCCAAGCGCATCTCCTTCCTGTCGTTCCAGCCGGTATCGTTTACCGGACGCGACGAGGCCATCACCGATGAGCGTCGCGAGGCGCAGCGCTACACGCTGTCGCACTTGGCGCACGATGTGAAGGACCAGACCGGCATGGGCGAGCCCACCCGCGACTGGTTCCCGATTTCCTTCATGAGCACCTTCTCCGATTGGGCCGACCTGGTACATGGGCCTGATAAGGATTGGGGCTCGCTGAGTTGCGGTTGCCACCCCAACTGCGGCGTCGGCATGGCCGTCATGATCGACAAGGAAACCAAGGAAGCCGTTCCCGTCACCGCGTTTCTCAACGGCGACACCATCGGCAAAGACATCGCCAAGGTGAACGATGCCGCGCGCGGCAAGTGGCTGTCGATCGCAGGCATGACGCTGGCCCTGCTCAAGAACTACGACCCGTTCAAGTCTCCGAAGCACTTCAAGTTTGTCGATCTACTGAAGAAGTTCGACAAGACCTTCGGCGCGACCGGCAAGGACTACGGCAAGGTTTCAGGCGAGCGCACGATCACTGACATCGAGCGTCGCCGCCGCGATCGCTGGAACTTCCTGTTCATCGCTGGCATGTGGTTCCAGGACTTGTTCAACTACGACTTCCGCCGCACCGAGCAGTGCATCATTCCTTATGCCACGCAGGAAGGCGAGATCAGCTTCTGCGCTTACAACACCGGCGTGGGCTGGCGGAACATCGTTGAGAAGATGCACATGACGTCGACTCTGACAAAGTGGTATGCCGACAAAGGCCGTCACGAGATCTTCGCCGGCGGCAAGAAAGTTGGTCTGCCGACCACCGATCACACACTCGTTCTGGTCGATGAGCACGTGAAAGCCGACGCGAATCACACGCTCGACGATCTCGGCATCGTGAAAAACGCCCGCCAGGAAAAGTTCAAGGCGCGTGACGAGAAGATCAAGAAGGAAGCCGAGGAAGCCCGCATGATGGCTCTGTATCGGCAGCACGTGCTGGGCGAGAAGCCGGAAGAAAAGGGCGGCTTCGTTCCGCTCAATTCGCTCGGCGGCATCAAGCCTGCCGCTCCGGTGCGCGAAGAAGTGAAGGAAGAAGTTTTCGGAGACTAGTTTCGAGCCGGTTTGAAAGGGCACGGCTTTAGCCGCCATAAGAACACTCAAAAGTGTCAGGGCCTGAGCCCAAAGAAAAGGCCGGTCGCGCAAGCGGCCGGTTTTCCTTTTTGGCGACAGCACGGTCGGGAATGGGCTAGTGCATCGCCCCAACCAGTTCCGGTTCCGCTTCCTTTAACGCAACCTTAACTGGCTCCTGCGTCTTCTCTTTTGTCGATGGCGTGTGCGGATGCAGGTCGCGCGCGTTGCGTAGCAGGAACAGCAGCGGAATCATGGCGAGGAAGATGACACCCATCACCCAGAAGGCTTCGACAAACGACAGCATCATGGCCTGCTGTTGCACCATGCCATAGATCATCCCCAGCGCCTTACGCGATGCCTCTACGGAGTTTGAGCCGTGCATCTGGAACCACGCTGTCATACCACGCAGGGTGAGTTGGGTGGTGTGATCGAAGGCTGAGACGTGGCTCACCATCTGGTTCTGATGGACCTGGCTGCGGCGCGCCAGGAAGGTGGTCATGGTCGCGATGCCGAAGCTGCCGCCAATGTTCCGCATCAGGTTATAGATGCTGGTGGCATTGCCCATCTTCTCTTTCTTGATACCAGACATGCTCACCGCCATCAGCGGAATGAACATAAACGCCATCGCCACGCCCTGAATCACCTGCGGCCAGAAGATCTCCCAATAGCCGGCGTTCAGATTGAGGTGCGACAGGCTGAACATGCTCCATCCGCCCACCAGAATGCCGACGAAGATAAGCTTTCGCGGATCGTAGCGATTCGTGAGCTGGCCGACAATGGGCATCGTGAAGAGCGAGCCGACGCCGCGCGGTGAGAGCGCCAGTCCTGATTGCAGCGCGGGATAACCAAGCAGCGTCTGCAAGAAAATAGGTAGTAGCATGAGGCTGGCGTACAGCACGAAGCCCAGCATGGTCATGATGAACACCCCGGCGCTGAAAGTGCGGTCCTTGAGCACGCGCAAGTCGACCACGGGGTGTTTTGCCTTCAGCTCGCGGATGACCAGCGCGACCAACCCGAATACGCAAAGCGCAGCCATCACCCGTATCTGGGTGCTGTCAAACCAGTCCTTCTGCTGTCCGCGATCGAGCACCACCTGCAGCATGCCGAAGCCGAGCGCGAGAAATCCGATGCCCCACAGGTCGATGCCGTCCCTGTTTTTGCCAATGTAAGGCGGATCATGCACGAAGGCATTCATCATCAACAGCGAGAAGATACCCACCGGCAGATTGAGGTAAAAGATCCAGCGCCAGGTGAAATTGTCGGTGATGTAGCCGCCGAGCGTTGGCCCCAGGATTGGTGCCAGCACGATGCCCAGTCCGAACGCTGCCATCGCCGTGCCGTGTTTCTTGGGCGGAAACGTCTCCAGCAATACCGCTTGCGCCAGTGGTTGCAGGCCTCCGCCAGTGAGTCCCTGCAGCACGCGGAAAAAGATTAGCGACTCCAGCGATGTGGCCATTCCACAGAGCAGGGATGTCAGGGTGAATCCTGTCACGCACATCATCAACATGCGCCGCCGGCCCAGCCGATTCGCCAGCCATCCTGCCATGGGCAAGACGATCGCGTTTGAGACCAGGTATGACGTGACCACCCACGTGCCTTCGTCAACCGTGGCGCCCAGATTGCCAGCGATATGAGGAACGGAGACGTTCACCACCGTGGTGTCGAGAATCTCCATGAACGTGGCCAGCATGACCGCGGCGGTGACGATCCACGGATTTATCGGTTTGGGCGAAGCTGGAGACATCTCCGAAATCTGATCGATTGTAGAAATTCGAGGGCCCGAAAATCGGTGACGTGCCGCACAAATGAGTCGGTCGCGGCTCGAGTTTTTGCCTGGGCTGAAAACCGCTTGTGACCCGAATCACAACCCGGAGTGACCTCGTTTGCTACAGTATTGTTTCTATGTCCGCTCCTGATTCGTTGTTCGTTCGCGCCTGCCGGCGCCAGCCTGTCGAGGCGACCCCTGTCTGGTTTATGCGCCAGGCCGGTCGCTATATGAAGGAATATCGCGAGGTGCGCAAGCACTACTCGCTGGTCGAGATCTGTAAGAAGCCCGAGGTCGCAGCCGACGTCACCATCACCGCAGCGGAATACCTCAACGTGGATGCGGCCATCATCTTTGCCGACCTGCTGCTGCCCCTCGAAGTGATGGGCATGCCCTTTCACTTCGAGGCAGGCGAAGGTCCGGTGATCGAAAAGCCGGTGCGTACGGCTGAAGACGTCAGCGTTCTGCGTACCGATCATGCGGCCGAACTGGGCTACGTCGCCGACGCAGTCGCCCTGGTCGCCAAACACTTCAAAAACAGGCTACCGGTGATTGGCTTTTGCGGCGCTCCCTTCACCCTCGCCAGCTACATGGTGGAAGGCGGCGGCTCGCGGCACTATATCGAAGTTAAGAAGCTGATGTACAACTCGCCCGAGGTTTGGGAAGAACTGGTCGGCAAGCTGGTCGACGTTCTGGCCGAGTACACGGCCGCGCAGGTCCGGGCCGGCGCCGACGTGGTACAGATATTCGATAGTTGGGTCGGATGCCTGAGCGTTGAGGACTATCGCCGATATGCCCTGCTCCCGACCACCCGGCTCATCAAGCGGCTGCAGAAAGAGACCAACGTTCCCATCATTTACTTCGGGACCGATAGCGCTACGCTACTGCCCTCAATGTCAGAGACTGGAGCCGAAGTCATCGGACTCGACTGGCGCATTCCACTCGACGAGGGCTGGAAAGCGGTCGGACATCAATACGCCGTCCAGGGAAACCTCGATCCGATAACCCTGTTTGCGTCTTGGCGTGAGGTGAAGAGTCGAGCCGAGCACATTCTTCGGCTCGCCGATGGCCGACCCGGGCATATCTTCAATCTTGGGCATGGGATTCTGCCGCACACGCCGGTAGAGAACGTTAAGGACCTGGCGCAGTTCGTACACGAGTTCACAGCTTCGGGGGTCTCCCGATGAAGCAGGCTGTACTGCTGATCGCGCATGGCAGTCCCGATCGGGTCGAGGACATTCCCCAGTTCCTGCAGAACATCTCGCGTGGTCGCCCTATGCCAGAAGCGGTAGTACGTGAGGTGCAGCATCGCTATTCGCTCATTGGCAGCTCGCCCCTGACCCGCATAACGCAAGCGCAGGCAGCGGGAGTCGAACGTGAACTGGGCATTCCTGTTTACGTCGGTATGCGAAACTGGCATCCGTTTATTGCCGATACCCTACAACGTATGGCATCTGACGGAGTAGGACATGCCGTTGCAATTTGCCTGGCACCGCACAATTCAAGAACTAGCGTCGGGCTCTACAAAGAGGCTCTTCTTGGGCGGAACGTCCCGTTCACTGTGGATTTTGTCGAAGAGTGGCACGATAACCCGCACCTGATTGCCGCCTTCGCCGAGAAACTCCGCGACGGCTGGAACAAGGCCTGTAATGAGCAGGGACAAGAAGTCCCGGTGCTTTTTACTGCGCATAGCGTCCCGACCCGCACGGTAGCCGAAGGCGATCCCTACGAAAGTCAGACTCGCGAAACCGCAGCCTTGGTCGCAGCGCAACTCTTCGAAATCGGCAATTGGAGCTTTGCCTTCCAGAGCCAGGGAATGTCGGGGGGCGAGTGGCTTGGTCCCACAGTGGAGGACACCCTGCTTGGCTTGCAGCAGGAGGGCGGCACGGCCGTTTTCGTGCAGCCTATCGGTTTTGTTTGTGACCACGTGGAAATTCTCTTCGACGTTGATATCCTGTTCAGGGACTTCGCGGCCCAGCACGGCATAAAACTCTATCGCGCCGAATCGTTGAATGACTCGCCCGCTTTCGTCCATGCCGTAGCCGAGTTGGCTCGGACGCGCTTGAATGCAGCCGCGAGCGACTCCCAAAACCTAGCAGTAAACGCCAACGACTAATACATGAAGCGGATTGCAATCATTGGCGCCGGCATCTCTGGCCTGAGCGCCGCATATCAGCTGGAAAAGGCCCGCGCCGCCGGTGCTGACATTGAATACACGGTATTTGAAAGCAGCAGCCGCCTCGGCGGATCCATCTCCTCTGAGCTCATAGAGGGCTGCATCGTTGAGGCCGGTCCCGACTCGTTCCTGACCGAGAAACCCTGGGCTGCGATGCTCTGCAAAGAGCTTGGTCTGGGCGACCAGCTCATCGGCTCCAACGACGCTCAGCGGAAGACCTACATTGTGGTACATGGCAAGCTCATTGCTATGCCGGACGGCCTGATGTTCATGGTTCCCACCAAGCTGGTCCCTACCGCGCTGTCGCCGCTTTTCTCCTGGAGCACCAAAGTCCGCATGGCCCGTGAACTGATGCATCCGCCACGCCCCATGCATGGTGATGAAACCGTCGGCGAGTTGGTCGAGCGCCACTTCGGAGCCGAAGTCGTCGACCGCCTGGCGGATCCCCTGCTTTCAGGCGTGTACGGAGGCGATGCCAACAAGCTGAGCGCACGCGCTGTTCTTCCTCGTTTCGTTGAGATGGAGGAAAAGTACGGAAGCCTGAGCCGCGCCATGCTCGCCGCCCACAAGAAAATGGCAGCAGCCGCGAAGACCCAGCCGGCGCGGCCGCTGTTCAGCTCTCTCCAGGACGGGATGCAGCAGATGGTTGATGCTGTGGTGGCCCGACTAACCCCCGATGCGATTCGGCTCCGCACCCGGGTACGCGGCATCTACCCCCACAATGGCGGATGGCGCGTGGCGCCCGAACTGGCCGGAGACAGCTACTACGACGCTGTGGTAGTCGCTACCCCCGCAAATGTCGCTGGAGCGCTGCTCGAAGCCGTCGACGCCGAGCTGGCCAACGATCTTCTGGGCGTGACCTATAGCTCTTCCGTGACGGTCGCCTTGGGTTATTACATGGACCAATTGCGGCATCTGCCGCCGGGATTCGGCTTCCTGGTTCCCCGCAGCGAAGGCACACGCATGCTGGCCTGCACCTTCGTACACAATAAGTTCCCGCATCGTACCCCGGCAGATAAGGGCCTGTTGCGCTGCTTTCTTGGGGGCGCCCGTGACGAGGCCGTCCTGTCCCTTAGCGACGACGATCTGCTAGCCGCTGTTGGAGAGGAGCTCAAAAAAATCATCAAGCTTAACGCCAACCCAATCTTCGCCCGCGTTTACCGCTGGCGTGGAGCTATGGCGCAGTACGAGTCAGGGCATCTTGCGCGGGTGGGACGCATCGAGAAGCGTGTTGCTGACATCCAGCGGCTCGCCGTCGCCGGCAATGCGTTTCATGGCATAGGCGTGCCGGACTGCGTTCGCAGCGGCCAGCAGGCGGCCGACAAAATCCTGGGAACGCTGGCCCAGGCGACCGACCTCGACCACTGAGAGCGGCCTCGCCTGCACATGATTTCGAAGCTGACCTTTTCCATGTCTCGAGTCCCGTTGCGAAAATTACACTAGACCTATGTGCGCCACGTCACTGCATTCTTTTCGGCAAGAAACTAACTTCTAAGCAGGACCCCTGTAGTGGCGGCCCCACGGAGACAGAATATGTGGATCGCCGGTATCGTGATCTATTTCTCTGCTGTCGTACTGTTCTTGCTCGGTATGACCCTGCATGAGGGATTTGGACATCATCACACGCCCCACCATCGCTGATCGCAGGGCCCATCTGGCGACCTGCTAGCATGGAAGGTCCTACGGCGCCTCTTCTGCGCTGCATCAGACACATGAGGAGCTTCGCATGCCCGACGTTCGTCGCGGACTGATCATCGTCAACACCGGCCCCGGCAAGGGCAAAACTACCGCCGCTATGGGTACCGGCTTGCGCGCTGTCGGCAACGGCCTGAAGGTCCTCATGCTGCAGTTCCTCAAGGGCTCGTGGCATTACGGCGAGCTCGACGCGGTGAAGGCCTTCGGCGACAAATTCGTGATGAAGCAGATGGGGCGCGGCTTTGTGAAAGTCGGCGGCGCCGAGACCGATCCCGAGGACGTACGCCTGGTGGAAGAGGCTTGGGCCGAAGCGGAGCAGGCAATCCTCTCCGGCGAGTGGGACCTGGTGATCCTCGACGAGATCAACTACGCCATCGGCTATAAGATGCTCGACCCGGCCAAGGTCGTGGCTACGCTCAACCAGAAGCCAGAGATGGTTCACGTCATTCTTACCGGACGCAATGCGCACCCCAGCATTGTCGAAATCGCAGACACCGTCACCGAGATGAAGGAAGTGAAGCACGCCTACACCAAAGGCATCGAGGCGCAACGCGGCATCGAGTACTAGATTCGGAAAGGGCGCTCATGTTCACGAACGATTTGCTTAAGTCGAAACGTATTCTCATTACCGGCGGAGGTACTGGCATTGGCCGTGCCATGGCGGAGCGCTTCCTGCAGCTGGGAGCGACGGTTTACATCTGCGGCCGGCGCAAGGAAGTCATCGACAAAGCAGTGAGCGAGCTGCGCGTAGCGACCGGCAGCAACATCGAAGGCTTCAGTAACATCGACGTGCGCGAAACTACTGACATCGAGTCGATGATCGACAAGCTGTGGGCGCAGGGTCCACTCGACGTCCTGGTCAATAACGCCGCCGGAAACTTCCTGGCAAAGACAGAAGAGCTTTCCTCCCACGCCTTCGACGCCGTGATTGGCATCGTACTCAAGGGCACCATCAACATGACGATGGCGTGCGGACGTCGCTGGCTCACAGATAATCATCACGGCGTCGTGCTGAACATCGCGACGACGTATGCCGAGACTGGGTCCGCTTACGTTGTTCCCAGCGCGGTTGCGAAGGCGGGTGTGCTCGCCCTGACGCGCAGTCTCGCGGTGGAATGGGGCGGCCGCGGTATCCGCTTTGTCGCCATCGCTCCGGGAGCGATTCGCACCGAAGGCGCTTTCTCTCGCCTGCTTCCGGTGGAAGCAATGGAGAAGGCGTTGCTCGACCACAATCCGCTGCATCGCCTCGGCACACTGGACGAAATCTCCAACCTCGGTGCTTTCCTCATCAGCGACCAGGCTGGCTACATTAACGGAGACATGGTCTACATGGATGGCGGGGAAATGCTGGCCGGCGCCAGCAGCTTCAGCCTGCTCGGCCGCCAGATCCCCGACAGCGCATGGCAGCTGATGAAACCCAAGAAGAAGTGAATCAGCCTCTGGAGAGCCAGTAATCACGCCGTCGCCGCTTGTCTAGGTGTGAGACATTTGTGCCTCCAACAGCCCTGGCTCGTCAGAATCATCCCGCTACTCTCTTTACGAAATGCAACAGAACTGCTGCTGGTCTACGGCAACTCCACCGCAGCGCGTGCTCTCTAACCGACAAATGAGAGCAATGCGCAGGTCCTTTTCGGAGGTGAATATGAAACTCTCAAACGTGGTTCTGCTTGCAGCCGTGTTGATGCTTGGAGTTGGCATTGCGGCGGCACAAGACCGCGAGGGTAGCGGCTGGGACAATCACGACGGCTATTTGCAAACGGTTCAATACCACGGCGGCAACAATGCCGACTACCAGCGAGGCTACCAGGACGGAATTAATTCCGGCCGGGCTGATGCCAACGACCACAAGCGGTTCGATCTGGATTCGCATCCCTACTACAACAACTCGAAGGACGACGCCTATCGCCAAGGTTTCGCCCAGGGTTATCGCGAGGCCTACGGGCAGGATGGAGAACACTTCAACGCAGAACATCCTCGCGTCGACACCAATAACCCCGAGTATCAGAAGGGACTCCAGGACGGAATCAACTCGGGGCGGGCTGACGCCCACGCTAACAAGCGAGCCGATGCTGACGCCCATCCTTACTACCGGAACTCCAACAACGAGGCTTACCGGGCAGGCTTCATGCAAGGCTATCGCGACGCTTACGGACAGCCGCGATAACCGCGAACTCTACAATCTTTAGTCGAACCTAAGTTGAGAGCGGCTGGCAACGTGGGCACCAGAAGGTGACACGCGCTGCCGCTCCTTGTTTTCGCGACTGAATCGCAGCTCCGCAGCGGCGGCAAGGCTGGTGATTGCGACCGTATACCCACAGGCGCGAACTCGGATCGGCACGACGCGTAGTGCGGCGAAATCCTGCATAGGCAACGATGCCGGGGGCGGAGGCGTCCGTCACATTGGCGCGAAGGTACTGCTGCGCCGTTGTGGTGAGGCATAGCAACTCGGCGTCAGTTAACGACGCCACTTGGCGGAACGGATTCACCCGACACGCAAAGCATATCTCCGACTTGTAGACGTTGCCGATGCCCGCGACCATCGACTGCCGCAGCAGCGCCTCGCCCACAGGCAACTCGCCCAATTCACGCAGTCGATCAGCCGCTTCCGCCGGATCGAACGTCTCATCGAGAACGTCTGGACCAAGCCGGCTGAGGCTGGGATGGCGTGCCAGTGATGCTGAGTCGTGAAACTCCGCAACCGGCACATCAAAACCGACAGCGACAAAATCCGCGGTTTCGATGACGACGCGCATGCGATTACGCCCGCGCCTCCACGCCTCTCCCGGACGATAAATATGCCAGCTCCCGTTCATGCGCATGTGTGTGAGCAAGGTAAGATCGCCGGAGAAGCGCATCAACATCCACTTACCTTGCGATTCGACTGACTCGACGGTGCGTCCCACAATGGGGTAATCCTGGTCGATCCGTGAGAGCTGCGGGAAAACAGTCTCGAAGCCTGTGACCGTCTGGCCCGCCAAAGCGCGGTTCAGGGTACGCGCGGCACGAAAGATAGTGTCACCTTCGGGCACTCAGGCAGGCTCCGTAGCTTCTTCTTCCATGTCGTCGGCTTCGGCTGTCTCTTGTGGTTGAGCTACGGCAGTGGCCGTGGTCCGGCGCATCTGAAATCCCAGTGCTGTGTCCACAAATCCGGCATCGAGTAAATAGCCGGCCAGGAAATGCTCACGCGCAGGATGCCCATTGATCTCACCGATCAGCAGACCCGACCGCCGCGATTGCCTCTTTAACGCCACCTCTGCCAGTTTCTTGGCAAGTTGACGCGCATAGCGACTGCGGTCCGGCTCATCGTCGGGAAGAAAGACTCGCAGTGCGGGGTTTCGCCGTCGCAGGAAAGCGGCGAGGCTGCCATTCACCATCACCACGCTGGCGCCGCTCACCCGCGCCATACCGTGCGGGGTGTCAGCATTTTCGCCATCCAGTCGCGGCCAGGGAAGCAGCGCGCCGTAGGGATTGGCGGGATCGGTGGAAGCCAGATGCACCGCTTCAACATTCTCTGGATCATGGCGTAGCGAGCGCAGCATCTCTACCGCCGAACTCATGGCGAACTGCGCCGCGCCCATTCCGGCGACAAACATGCCACGGCGAATCCATCCGCTTTCTTCCATCGTGCGCAACGCCGGATAAACCGCGCTATAGCCGCCCGGAATGTTTTCCGCCGCCGCTACCTCGCGGCTAACCACACCGTAGCGCGCCAGCAACTGCTGCGCCATGCTGGCCACCCACTCTGTGGGAGTCGCGCCAACAGCGCGCCTGCTCACCAGCGACCAGCGGCCCTGGCTGGAGCCGCCGGCCCCCGTCCGCGCACGAAAACGATGCAGGAAGTCGGGCGACCCAGGCCTTCCATCCGACGATACAGTGCGGTGCTTGTCGTCGTCGGCCCGCCGTAGGAAAGCCCGCAGCGGATGAACGGTATCGTTCGTCACCAAGCCAGCCCACACCAATTCCCACAGCGCATCCAGACTCTCGCCGGCGAAGCCGCCGCCCGCGGCGTTGTGCAGGTCAGCAAAGAAAGACGCGCCGCTTCGTTCCAGAAATGCGAGGATCAGTCGGGCGCGCTCCGACAATGTGGGATCAGCCACTCTTTGCGGCAGCAGATGCGGCAGGTTTTCGGTTAGATAAAGCGCGATGCGGCCGTCCCGCTCGCCAATTCGCTCGACTCCCACCCAGACGACTTCCCCGGCTGCCATTAGCGTGTCGAGATCACCGGGAGTGTAGTTCGCTACACGAGCTGGCAGAATCTCGCGTTCCAGTTCCGAAGCCGGCAGGGCGACGCCTTGCAGAATGCCAACGGCGTCGAGCAGTGCCTCCATCCCACGTCGTGGGACAGTGACTCCCTGCCAGCGCGCCAGCAAGCGCCCCAAGACCCGCTGTTCTACTGGCTCGATCTCGCGTCGCAGACGGGCCAGTGTTTTGCGGCGAACAATGCGCAGTACCTCGGGATCGCACCACTCAATATGCGTTCCCGTGGGCCGAAACTCGCCTTCCAGCAGCTTGCCCTCGGAGTGCAAGCCGCGGAGGAGGGGCTCGACCCGCGAAGTTTCGATCCCAAGGCGTGCAGCAACCTCCGCGGTCGTGAACGGCCCATGTGTCCGCGCGTATCGCCGCACAATCGACAGCAGCGGATCAGACGACGTCTCCAGCCAAACCTCGGGTAATCCCGGCGGCAGCGGCATGCCGAGGGCATCGCGATAGCGCGCTGCGTCTTCGACGGCAATAAAACGCGCCTCACCGGCCAGTCGTACGCGTAGTGCGCGACGCACTCGCACCAGCTCTTCCACGCTCGCGGCGACCTCTGGGCTCACGCATCGCTTTACCAGTTCCGGTTCACTCAGGTCGCCCAGACGGAGCAGCAGGTCGTGGACCCCATCAGCATGCCGCGCCTGGTGCTCCGGGTCGAGCGCCTGCAATTGGGCTTCAACTTCATCCAGCGCGGCGGCATCCAGCAGTTCGCGAAGGTCGCTCTCGCCCAGCAGCTCCTGCAACTGCGCCTGGTCGATGGCCAGAGCCTGCGCGCGCCGCTCGGCCAGCGGCGCGTCGCCTTCATAGATGTAGTTCGCGATGTAGGAAAACAGCAGCGCCGAGGCGAACGGAGACGGCTTGGTCGAATCGACCGTCGTGACTCGCACCTTGCCGGCGCTGATCTTGCGCAACAATGCGACGGTCGCCGGAATGTCGAAGACGTCGCGCATTACCTCGCGATAGGTTTCGAGCAGAATCGGAAACGATTCGTAGTGCGACGCCACGCCCAGCAGGTCTGCCGAGCGCTTGCGCTGCTGCCACAACGGCGCGCGCATCCCCGGACGCCGCCTCGGCAGCAGCAAGGCCCGCGAGGCAGCTTCGCGAAATTTCGCGGCGAACACCGACGTCGATCCCAGTTGCCGCAGTACCAGTTCGCGCAGCTCGGCCGGCGAAGGCACCAGCCATGACGCATCCAGGGGCTCTTCATTCTCCGGCAGGCGCAGGACAAAGCCATCGTCCGACCACATGGATTCGACTTCGATGCCGCGCTCGGCACGCAGCTTCGACGCGACCGCCATGCACCAGGGCGCGTGCACGCGCGTTCCGTACGGCGTCAGCACGCAGATTCGCCAGTCGCCCAGCTCGTCACGGCAGCGTTCAATCAGCACGTCTTCGTCGCTAGGCACGCGCTCGGTAGCGGTCGCCTGTTCCTCAAGATAGCGAATCAGATTCTCTGCCGCGTTTTCGTCGAGGCTGTGTTCTTCCACCAGCCGCGCGAAGGCCACGGTGCGCGGCATCTGCAGCAACTCACGCGCCATGCGACCTATCTGCTCTCCGAACTCTGCCGGCCTGCCTCCGGTGTCACCATGCCAGAACGGCATCTTGCCGGGCTCGCCCGGCGCCGGCGAGACGACCACCCGGTCATGCGTGATCTCCTCGATACGCCAAGTGCGACGCGCCGAGAATGATGGTGTCGCCGGTGCGGCTCTCGAACACCATCTCTTCATCGAGCTCGCCGACCCGCGCCCCGCGCTTGCGTTCCGGCAATCATCACCGGATAAAGCCCGCGATCGGGAATCGTTCCGCCGTTGATGACGGCCACGCTGCGCGAACCTTCACGCGGAGTCAGCGTGTTGGTCATGCGGTCCCAGGTAAGCCGTGGCCGCAGCTCAGCGAACTCGTCGGATGGATACCGCCCCGCCAGCATGTCGAGCACGCCATCGAATACTGGTCGCGTCAGACCCGCATACGGCGCGGCGTGTCGTCATCGTTGCAAAAATTTCCTCCACGTCCCACTTGTCCATCGCGACCATGGCGACGATCTGCTGCGCCAGCACATCCAGAGCATTCCGCGGATAGCGCACCGACTCGACCTTGCCCTCGTACATGGCGCGCGTGACCGCTGCGCAGGCGACCAGGTCGGAGCGGTATTTGGGAAAGATCGTCCCCTGGCTCACGGCGCCCACACTGTGGGACGGCGCGCCCGATGCGCTGCATTCCACTGGCGACCGAGGGCGGCGCTTCGATCTGCACAACCAGGTCAACCGCTCCCATGTCGATGCCCAGTTCGAGCGACGACGTCGCCACTAGCCCGCGCAGCGTTCCCATCTTCAGCCGATCTTCGATCTCTTTGCGCTGCGCGACGGCGACGCTACCGTGATGCGCTCGAACCAGGACCTCGCCGGCTAGATCGTTGACCGCGCCGGCTATACGTTCGGCGAGACGACGGTTATTGACGAAGATGATGGTCGATCGATGCGCGCGCACCAGCTCCAGCAGCTTGGGATGGATGGCGCTCCAGATCGATGGACGTACGGGACCCTGCGAAGCCGGCCCGCTCGGGATGGGCACAATCTCGTCGAGCCGCGCCATGTCTTCGACCGGAACCTCGATGCGCAGATCGAGCTTCTTCGGTTCGCCCGCGTCCACGATAGTCACGGGGCGGTATTTGACCGCGGTAGTCGCGGCCTCGAGATCGGGAATCTCGGTAGAACCGCCAGTCGTGGTAGTGTTTGCAGCTTCGGTAGAGCTGGCCTCTAGGCCTGCGTCAGGTGGCTCAGAAGCAGAAGAGGACTTCAGCCCCCGCTCCGGCTCCGCCGTCTCCGCTCCGCCCAGATAGTGCGCCACCTCTTCCAGCGGACGCTGCGTTGCCGAGAGCCCAATGCGCTGCAGCTTACGCCCGCAAAGCGCTTCCAGCCGTTCCAGCGAAAGCGCCAGGTGCGACCCGCGTTTGGTCGGCACCAACGCATGAATCTCATCCAGGATGACAGTTTCAATCGACGTCAGCACCTTGCGCGCGTTCGAAGTCAGCAGCAGGTAGAGCGACTCCGGCGTGGTGATCAGGATGTCCGCCGGACGCCGCGCAAAACGAGCGCGCTCGCGCAGAAGGCGTGTCACCGGTGCGAACTGCGATCTCTGGCTGATGAAAGTCGTAGCGGCCGCGCTCCGCTGCCTGTGCGATTCCTACAAGTGGTGCGCGCAGATTGCGTTCGACATCCACCGCCAGCGCCTTGATCGGCGAAATGTACAGAATCCGGCAGCGCTCGGCGGGCGGCGGCACTGGCGAGAACATCAGGCGGTTGATGGCCCACAGAAACGCTGCCAGCGTCTTGCCCGAGCCCGTCGGAGCCAGCACCAGCGTCGAGTCGCCTTTCGCGATCGCCGGCCAGCCCATGGTCTGCGCGCGGGTGGGCTCGGCGAACACGGCCGCAAACCATTCGCGGACGGCAGGATGAAATGGCGCCAGAGGATCGGCTTGTTTTGGCTTCTTCGGGCTAGGCATTGAGGAACGTTGCACTTGATTCGATGCACGCATTCTAGCTCGCGAATCCGGCCTCTGCCCCACTTGAATGTCGCCGACATTTACGCCTGCGCGAAGGTGCGATACGGTGGTTGTTCACCGGGAGGCACAGTCTTGCTCACTAGACGCGAATTCAACACTCTGGCAGGCGCCCTGGCTGCCAACGTCGGCGCTTAAACCGGCATATGCCTGGGCTGACGAAGCGAAAGTTTCGGCCGAGGCTGCGAAGCTGTATCAATCCAGCTTCGTGCTCGACTGCAACACTCTCGCCTCGATCGGGATGGTCCCTGCCGGTGAGCGCGAAGAGTTCATCAAGGCGGTCCGCGACTCCGGAGTCACGGCGGTCAAGAGCACCCTGGGAGGCGCCACGGGTACCTTCGAGCAGGCGGTAGCCGATATCGCCGCTGCCGATCAGCTCATCGAAGATCGTCCCGACGTTTTTCTCAAAGTGCGGACCTTTGCTGAGTTGAAGCGCTGCAAGTCCGAGAACCGCATGGGCGTCATCTATTCCTTCGAGGCTGCCAGCCCGCTCGGGGACCAACTTGATCGCATTACACTCTTCCGCGGTCTCGGCGTGCGGGTGATGCAGCTCTGCTACAACCGCAAGACGCCATTCGGAGTCGGCTGCCTCGAGGGTGACACCGGCGGCTTAACCGACTTAGGTAGGCAGGCAATCGCGAAGATGAACCAGCTCGGAGTTGCGATTGACCTAAGCCACGCCAATACCCAGACCACGGCGGAAGGTATTGCCGCTTCGAAGACAGCCGCCCGTGATAACTCATGCCGGCTGCCGCGCGGTGTACATGCACCCGCGCAACAAGGAAGATCGCGAGCTCAAGGCGCTGGCCGACAAAGGAGGCGTCATCGGCATATACATGCTTCCGTTCCTGACGCCTTCGCCCAAGCAACCGATGCTCGCCGATTACATGCAGCACATGGAGCACGCGCTGAAGGTCTGCGGCGAGGACCACGTTGGCGTGGGAAGCGACGTTCCCTTCCAGTCCTTCAGCGCCAGCGACATCAAAGAGGTGCAGGAAGACGTCGCCAAGCGCAAGGCCGCCGGAGTCTCAGCGCCGGGCGAAGATCGCCCGCCTTACATTCCCGACCTGAATACTCCGCGCAAGATGGAGCTGATCGCCGATGCGTTGCTGAAGCGAGGTTACTCCGCGACCACGACTGAGAAGGTGCTTGGCGCCAACTTCGTGCGCGTCTTTGGCGAGATCTGGACGGCGTAGATCGCCATGCCCAACGAATCGAACCGATGCTTTAGTCCGAATATTCCCATGTAATCTGAAAGAATACGCTAGAATATGAGCATGAGAGCGCCCAAGACCGTCACCTTTCGCATTGACAGCGAAAAAGTCGAGAAGCTCGACGCATACGCCGCGCAAGACGAACGTGATCGCAGCTACCTGGTGAACGAGGCGATCAGCCGATATCTTGAGGCCCGGGACTTTCAGGTCACACGGATTAACGAAGGAATTCGCCAAGCCGACGCCGGACAGCTAATCGAGCACGCAGAGGTGATGGCGCGCCTGCGCAAGCGCGGCTCCCGTAAGTGAAGCTGCGCTGGACTCCCCGCGCCGTCGCTGATCTGGAAGAAATCGCCGATTATTTGCTGGCAGTTCGACCCAAGGCGTGGGAGAAACTGCTCGCCCGCATTGAACTCACGCTCGATTACCTGTTGCAGTTTCCGCACATGGGCAAGGTAGGTCTAGCTTCAGGAACCAGAGAGTTCGTCTTGTCGGGAACGCCGTACATACTCGTCTTCCGACTGAGAGACGACATGGTTCAGATTCTGTCGGTTCGCGACGGACGGATGCGTCTTACTCCCACGACGTGGGAGTAAGCGAATGATCCCGATTAGCTCATCCTCGCTCTACGTCTGACTCGTGGGATGTGGCTGTTGCTGGGAAGGCCCAAACTGTTTCTTCTGTTGCGGCGTCAACAGTGAGCTCACCTTCGCCGCCGTTTCCTCATGCAGCTTCTCGATGGAAGCCTGCTTCTGATCGGTGGGCATGGTAGTGCTGTTCATGATGGCAAACAGCTTCTGCCCTTCATCGAGGAACACCGGGCGCAGTTTTGCTTTCTGCTCCGCAGTGAGCTGCACCTGATGATCGAGGGCTGCAAGGTGACCGTCGGCGAACGCGTTAGGATTGGCCAGCATCTGGTGCCCGGGAGGCATGCCGCCGCTCTGAGCAATTAAGCCCACGGACGCCAATATGACGAAGACAAATGTAAGAGCTGCAAGTTTTTTCATGATTGAAATTCAGGCGGCCTAAAGTACGAGTCCGCAAGCAAAGTTAGCAGCAAGAGAACCGAAGCAACTATGACGCGCGTCACAAATCTATTTCCTGAGCCGAAACTGTATCGGCTGCAGAACGAAACCACTGCCGGGTGCCATCCTTTCGCGTCTTTTAGCGAAAGGATGCGGTAAAGGAGTCTCCATCGCCGATTCTCTTCCGTGAGTTCGCGGGCGGGCTGAAGAGACTCATCGCCGGAAATCGGTTCGAGCGAACGATTATCGACTCCCACCCTTTCCCAACCGAAAGGGAAAGGATGGGGCACCCACGCTATTGGTTGTTGACAAAACAGGATGGGCACGCGTCGAGGCCCTTGTGAGCTCGCGTCATGGTTCATGCCATCTTCTTCAACCGCTGTGATCTTTCGCGCGAACGCGGATATTCACAGCAGGCGGCCCTTGCGAACCGCCTGTCGTGAAGGTCATTCCGATTAGTTGCTGGGGCCTTTGGATGCGGCTTCCGCCTCAGCCATCCGTCTACCCATCTCCGCTTTGACGGCGTCGAGGTTAAAGCTCGCGCCCCGTTGCATCGGCGGGTAATCGAGGAAGGTCTGGATTTCCTTGCCCATCATTTGCTGGACGAACACGAAGCGCCAGAACTCGTACACGAACCAATTACTGAAGTAGTACTGCGAACCCTCCTTCGTCCCGCTATTGGAGATGCCGGTGCGCTCGAACGGATCAAGGCGCAGGTTGGTGATATACGGCACGTCGGGATGAGTTTTCTGACCGAGCCAACCCTCCGGTTGGTCGATGAAGCGGAACTTGTAATCGTCAATGCGCACCGCTCCGACCGTGCTTTCGCCGAGGTAGAAGATCTCGTGACGCGCCGACGGACCTTTGCCGGTAATGGCGGCCATCTGGTTGTAGCCGTCCAGATGGTTCTTGTAGGTTCGGTCAGCAATAGTTTTGCCTTTCAGCAACTCTTCTGTGATGTTCGGATTACCAGCCGCCGCTACGAACGTAGGCAACCAGTCCATGCCGGAGAAGATGCCGTTCTGCACCGAGTCCGCCGGCACATGTCCGGGCCAGCGAAGAATCGCAGGCACACGGAAGCCGCCTTCGAGAACCGTTCCCTTGGACTGCGCGAACGGAGTCTGACCGCCATCGGGCCAGGTAAAGACTTCGGTGCCATTGTCGGTGGTGAACACGACAATGGTGTTCTCGTCTTCGCCAATGTCCTTCAGCTTTTGCATCACCGAACCGACGATGTCATCCAGTTGCACCATGCCGGCCTCTTCTATCGACCAGCCGTTCTCGGAGTTGCGCATCGCTTCATACTTCGGCGAAAGGTGGGTGACGATGTGCATGCGGGTCGGGTTCAGCCACACGAAGAATGGCTTGTTGGCTTGCTTGGATTGGTCAATGAACTTGAGCGTAAAGTCGAGAATCTCGTCGTCCACCGTCTCCATTCGCTTGGGATAGAGCTGGCCCGCATCCTCAATCTTTTGTTTGCCGACCACGCCCCAGCGCGGCATATCTGTTGGGTCATTCGTGGTCGTGGCCCAGCAATGGACCATGTTTCGCGGGCCGACCACGTTCAACAGATTCTGCGGATAGTTAGGGTGCGCCGGGTCTTCCATCGCATCCAGGTGGTAGAGGTAGCCGAAGAACTCATCAAAGCCGTGAACGCAAGGGAGAAACTCATTCCTGTCGCCCAGATGGTTCTTGCCGAACTGGCCGGTGTTGTAACCCATCGACTTCAAGATCGTAGCGATGGTCACCGCTTCGGCGGGAATTCCAATTTTGGCGCCGGCTTGCCCAACCGTCGTCATCCCGGTACGGATGGGAAGTTCGCCGGTGATGAAGTTAGCGCGACCCGCCGTGCAACTTGCCTCGGCGTAGTAGTCGGTGAACAGCATCCCTTCCTTCGCCATTTTGTCGAGGTTCGGCGTGCGTCCGGCCATCATGCCGCGGCTGTAGGCGCCAATGTTCCACATGCCAATGTCATCGCCCATGATGACGACAATATTGGGCTGCTTCGCGGTTTGGGCTCTTGCAGGAGTCGCGCCAACGCCGACCAGGAAGCTCGACGCGGCAAGCGCTCCCAACGTAAGGTTTCGAATACTTGCACCTAAGTCCATGTGATTCCCTTCTCTTTCCTGAGCAGTTAATTCAGGCCAACAGGGGCGACGATAAGTCATCTTCCGCGCACAACCGGCCGCTGACCCAACTAGTCGCGCCTTAACCGGGTTTCGCCATTTCCTTGAACATGGCGGCGTCCTCTAGCTAACTGTCGAGCGAGCGGTATATCCCCTCGGCAGCCCACTTGGCAAAAGCAGGTGTTGGGAAACGCAGTCTCTGATTTCAACGGGGGATCGCAGCTGACAGCATACGGCTCCGAGACAAGGGCCGCCTACTGGTATTTTTCATAGCGGTCGAAAAGAAAGAGGAAAGATAAGCGACTTCGAGTCAAGAATTGTGGCGTCGTGAATCCCGTTTCGGGAATTTCTACCACCGGGGAGGGGGTATACCAAGTTGTCAGTTGTCAGTTGTCGGTTGTCAGCGGATGGTGGCTGGGAGTTGGTGGCTGGGAGCTGGCGCTGGCAGCTGGGAGCTGGGAGCTGGCGGCTGGCGCTGGCAGCTGGTGGCTGGGAGCTGGGAGCTGGCGGCTGGCAGCTGGCCGCGGGTAGAACTACAGATCCCTCACCCGCCGAGGCGGGTTCGGGATGACACCCAGGATAGAGCACAGCACCAACGACCAATGGCGAATAGCGATGGCGAATGGCGAATGGCGAAGCGCGGCGCCGCACCCTCCCGCAGTTGCAGCTTATATGCCTCTCCGCCGATAGAAGGGTTGGATATGTTCGCCATCGTTGGCATGCTCGTTGTGTTGGCTGCGGTCATTGGCGGCTTCCTTATGGAGCACGGGCCCATCCGCGTGCTCATTCAACCGGCTGAGTTGCTGATCATCGGGGGCGCGGCAATCGGCACCCTGCTGGTGGCCAATCCGTTGCACACCTTGAAAGCCATCGTCGGCGGGGTATTGGGAGTATTGAAGGGCTCGAAGTTCAGCAAGCAGCGCTACCTCGACTCGCTCAAGATGCTGTTTGAGCTGTTCTCCAAAGCCCGAAAGCAGGGCCTGGTCGCGGTTGAAAAGGACATCGAAGGGCCGAAAGAGAGCGCGTTCTTCGGCCAGTTCCCCAGCTTCCAGAAAGACCATGAGACGGTGGACTTCGTATGCGACACCATGCGCATGGTGGTCATGGGCGGAGTCGAGGCCTTCGACCTCGACCAGATGATTGAAGCCGATATGGACGTCCACCATCACGAAAAGCAGATGCCCATCGGGGCGCTCAGCTCCATGGCCGATGCGTTACCCGGCTTGGGCATCGTGGCTGCGGTGCTGGGCGTGGTGCTCACTATGAGCGCTCTGGGTGGACCGCCTGAAGAAATCGGCAAGAAGGTCGCTGCCGCCCTGGTGGGAACGTTCCTCGGCATCCTGATGTGCTACGGCTTTGTTGGCCCGCTTGCCGCCAACATGACCAAGCTGGCCGACGAAGAGCGCGAATACTGGCACGTGCTGCGCGTCGCCATGATCGCGTTCATGAAAGGCGTGGCCCCTCTACTGGCGGCCGAAATGGGACGGCGTGCGATTCCGGCGCACGTGCGCCCGACCTTCCAGGAATTTGAGGCGGCATGCAAGAACCGCGCACCGGAAGGCGACCAAGCGGCAGCGGCAGCTCCGGCCGCAGATGCCGCAGCAGCCACGGCATGAGGAAGCCGATGTGACCACGAAGCCGCAGATCATCGTCATTAAGCGCACGGGTAGCCATGGCGGTCATCACGGCGGTGCGTGGAAGGTGGCTTACGCGGATTTTGTTACGGCCATGATGGCGCTGTTCATCGTGCTGTGGCTGATGAACAGCAGCAAGCAAATTCAGGAGGCGGTTGGCGGCTACTTCAAGGACCCAACCGGTACTTCCAAAATGGTAGGTAGCGACAAAACGGGTAGTGGCGAAAACCTGCCGCTCCGCAAGCAGGACATGGCGAAGCTGAAAGAACAGTTGCAGGCTTCCATCCGCCAGCTGAACGACTTCGACAAGTTGAAGGCGCATATCGAGATGACGGTAACGGCGGAGGGCTTGCGCATCGAGCTGTTGGAGTCGGAAACCGGTCTGTTCTTCGAGAGCGGTAACTCGAATCCGACTGGGTCGGCCCGCGAGGTCCTAACCGTGCTGGCGCCGGAGCTAGGCAAGATCCCCAACCGGATCTCCATCGAAGGGCACACCGACGCGCTGCCCTTCAGCGCGGGCGCGAACTACACTAACTGGGAGCTCTCGGCGGACCGTGCCAACGCCTGCCGCCGGCTGATGCTGCAAAACGGACTGCGCTCCGATCAGGTGGCCGAGGTAAGGGGCTTCGCCGACCAAAATCTGCGCAACAAGGCGGATCCCACGGACGCCAGCAATCGGCGAATCACCGTGCTGGTGAAGTACATGCAAAAGGACATCACCGATCAGGCAGCACCCGACGCAGGGGCAGCACTGGCCGAACCGGGCAAAGCGGAAAAGCCTGAGCCAACCACGGCTAACCATTAGGCTTGTGCCGACTATCCAGTTGGATAGCGAAGCTAGCTGGCGAACCACGGGTCATGACGTAAGTCACTGAATTTTAAGCCCCTCTCTTGATCGACATGCTTGGGTGTCACTTGGCACGCCATGTGCTTCTACAAATTGCATCTTCTCGGTGTTTACGGGACGCATTCAAGCCCGGTAGATAGCACGCTCCCGGCGAAAGCAGCAGGGTTTCACAGGAAGACACGCACAGCGCTACTTCGTGGATCCTGCTGCCCCCTACCCGAGAATGCAAGATCCAACGGCCAGCTTGCGAAAGCCATGGCCGACTTCAAGGTTCGGCGGTGACCTGAACCTTGGATGGAACGAGTGCCTGCGGGGGCAGAGACTGTAGTGATTGCGTTGCGGTAACGCATACTCAGTTGCAACAGTCGTGGTGAGGCCCGAAGCCAATAGGCTTCGGGTTTTGCCGTTTCTATGCCTCTTTTGGCACCACCCTCTCTGTTCTGATGGACTTTTCCTGCCCGCCGACTAAAATGCTTCCGTTTGACCTTTTCATAAAGATAGGCGTTCTGGAGGAAGCTCCATGATGGTAGGGGTTCCCCGTGAGAGCTTTCCCGGGGAGAGACGCGTCGCAATTGTTCCCGCCGCAGTAACCGGCCTAATCAAAGCGGGCTTAGAGGTCCTGGTCGAAGCTGACGCAGGCCTCGAAGCCGGCTACACCAATTCCGAATACGAGACGAAAGGCGCCAAGATTGCCCTCAGTCGGGACGACGTCTTCGCCCGCGCCGACATCATCGCTCAAGTGCTTTGCTACGGCGCCAACGACCTCACGGGGTCTGCCGATCTGCCACTGCTGCGCCGGGGACAGTTTCTGATCGGCTTTATGCGGCCCATGGGAGCCCTCGAAACCGTGCAGGCTGTCGCTTCTACCGGCGTAACCTCATTCGCCGTAGAACTCATGCCGCGAACTACCCGCGCACAAAGCATGGACGCTTTGTCGTCGATGGCAACAGCTTCCGGCTACAAGGCGGTGCTCATCGCGGCCGATACCTTGCCGCGTATCTTTCCTATGCTGACCACCGCTGCCGGAACCATCACTCCGGCTCGCGTGCTGATCATTGGAGTTGGCGTGGCCGGGCTGCAAGCTATCGCGACGGCCCGGCGCTTAGGCGCGGTCGTCTCCGCTTACGATGTGCGGCCTGCGGTCAAGGAGCAGGTGCAGAGTCTCGGCGGCCGTTTTGTCGAGCTCCCGTTGGAAGTGAAAGACGCACAAGACGCGGGCGGCTACGCCAAGGCGCAGGACGAGTCTTTCTACCAGCGGCAGCGCGAGTTGCTAAGCAAGGTCATCGCGGAGAGCGACGTTGTCATCACCACAGCCGTTGTGCCCGGCAAGAAGGCTCCTGTGCTGGTCACGAAAGAGATGGTTGCCGGAATGGCGACAGGATCGGTAATCGTTGACCTGGCAGCCGAGCGCGGTGGTAACTGTGAGCTAACCAAGAGCGGCGAAAAAATCTCGGTCAACGGCGTCACCATTATCGGCTGGATCAACCTCGCTAGCACCGTGCCTTATCACGCCAGCCAGATGTACAGCAAGAACGTCAGCAACTTCCTGTTGAACATGGTCAAAGACGGCAAGGTGAACGTGAACATGAAGGATGACATCATCAGCAGTACGCTGGTCACCGAAGGCGGCGAGATTGTGAATGCGCGCATTCGCGAATTGTTTGGCCTGCCCGCGCTGGCGCAGGTTGGGTAATGTTGGGCGGTCCAAGCGGCCGAGAAATACAAGAGGAACCAAAATGCCACCAGATTTCATTTCCAATCTTTACGTTTTCATTCTCGCCGGGTTTGTTGGCTTCGGAGTGATCACACGGGTTTCCCCCCTGCTCCACACGCCCCTGATGTCGCTGACCAACGCTCTTGATGCGATCGTGGTGGTTGCCGCCATCATCATCGCCGGCCGGCATGAGACGCCACTTACCACGGTGCTGGGTGCGATCGCCGTCGCGGCGTCCTTCAGCAACATGGTCGGCGGGTTCCTGATCACCGACCGCATGCTGCGCATGTTCAAGTCTCGCGGGTCGAAACAATCATGAACCCGCTCGAGCTGCAGCAGTATCTCGATTTCGCCTACATCATCGCGGTCGTACTCTTCATCCTTTCTCTCAAATTCCTGAGTTCGCCGGTTACCGCGCGCTGGGGCGTTCTGGCGGGAGAAGTCGGCGCCGCACTGGCGGTTGTCGTCACCCTCTTCAATCCCGAGGTGACCCATTACAAGTGGGTCCTGATTCCGCTGATCATCGGCGCGGGAGTCGGCATCCCTTTGGGCCTGGTGCATATGACGGCGGTGCCGCAACGAACCGCCCTGAGCCATGCGTTTGGCGCGCTGTCGGCGGCCATGATCGGCATCGCCGAGTTCTACGCGGGCACCACTCCGATCACGCGCTTTGGAATGGGCGAGATCTCTCTGGAAGTCATCATCGGCTCGCTGACTTTTACGGGCAGTCTGATCGCTGCGGGCAAGTTGCAGGAGATCCTGCCGCAGCGGCCGATCGTCTATCGCGGGCAGAACATCGTCAGCCTTTCCGTTCTGGCGGGAGCCCTGGGGTTGGCGGTGGCGCTGGTAGTGAATCCCGGAAACACCATCCTGTTCCCCATCATGGTAGTTGTGGCGCTGATTTTCGGCGTGATGCTGGTCACTCCCATCGGCGGCGCGGACATGCCCACCGTTATCTCGCTGCTGAATTCCTACGCCGGAATTTCAGCGGCCCTGCTGGGATTTGTTCTGAACAGCAAGGTGCTCGTGGTCGCCGGAGCGCTCGACGGATCTTCCGGTTTCATTCTCTCGGTGATCATGTGCAAGGCCATGAATCGCTCCTTCACCAACGTGATGTTTGGAGCGTTCGGCCAGGTGCATGCCTCCGCAGCAGCGGTGAAAGAAGAACGAGTCGTGCGTAGCGCCGCGCCCGAAGATGCGGCCGCGATTCTTGCGTCGGCCAGCAAGGTTGTGATCGTCCCCGGTTACGGCATGGCCGTGGCACAGGCGCAGCACAAGGTTCGCGAGTTGTATGACCTGCTCACCAAGAAGGGAGTCGACGTCCGCTTTGCTATCCATCCGGTTGCCGGACGCATGCCCGGCCACATGAACGTTTTGCTGGCCGAAGCCAACATTCCTTACGACCGCCTGATCGAAATGGACGAGATCAACGGTGACTTTCCGCAAACCGATGTCGCGCTGATCATCGGCGCCAACGACGTGACCAATCCGGCGGCTCGCACTGATCAAAGCAGCCCGATCTACGGCATGCCGATTCTCGATGTGGATAAAGCACGGACGGTAATGGTGATCAAGCGCAGCATGAACCCGGGCTTTGCCGGTATCGACAATCCGTTGTATTACCTGGACAACACGCTGATGCTGTTCGGTGACGCCAAGGCCTTCGTCAGCAACATCGTCAAAGAATTGAGCGGGGCTTCCGCGCACGGATAAAAGCAAACCTTGTCATCCTGAGCAAAGCGAAGGACCTGCTGTTCGTGGCCACAGATGGCGGTCCCCAGGTTTTTCACCTCATCCGTTCGGGGTTGGGCAACACCCTCACCGACTGCGCCCCTGAAGGACCGCTCTATCCACACGTCCATGCTCGTCATCTGCGATACTAGAGGTACCGCGAAACCTTCCCATGATTACGAAACTCGAAGCAGAGCCCAAGTCGATCAAAGTTCACCAGACCGCCGGCACCGGCATGGACATCGATTGGAAAGACGGACACCACAGCAGCTACTCGTTCGTCTTCCTGCGCGACGCCTGCCCTTGTGCGCTTTGTAACGAAGAGCGCGAGAAGGACGGACGACAGCCGGGCGATCCGCTCAAGGCAGTCGCCGGCGCTTTGCCGATGTTCAAGGCCCTTGCCAAGCCGACCAAAGTCGAGCCGGTCGGCAAGTACGCCATCCGCTTCGTCTGGAACGACGGGCACGAGCACGGCATCTATTCCTGGGACTATTTGCGCGAACATTGCCCCTGCTCCGAATGCAAAGCGCACCGCGCCATGGAAGCGCCGGTTGCGAGCGCGAAGCCGAATTGAACTCCAGCCGCCACCTCTCAATTTCACCACCGAGGCACAGAGGGCACGGCGGGAAAAGAATCTGAAGAACTCCGTGTTCTCCGTGCCTCCGTGGTGAATCATTTTTTCGAGTATTCTGAAATTTGTCGTCGTACCTTACCCAACTTAATCCGCAACAGCGGGAGGCCGTTGAGGCTATCAACGGGCCGGTGCTGATTCTCGCCGGCGCGGGCAGCGGCAAGACCCGCGTCATCACCTATCGCATCGCCCACCTCATCGAGGGCATCGGGGTCGCGCCCGACTCCATTCTGGCGGTTACCTTCACCAACAAGGCTGCGTCGGAGATGGCAGGCCGCGTGGATTCTCTGGTTGGCGCACGCACTTTGGCCAAGCCGCTGATCTCGACTTTCCATTCTTTCTGCGTGCGGGTGCTCCGCAAAGACATCGAAGTCCTGCAGATTGGCGGCAAAGGTTATCGCAAAGATTTCGTGATCTACGACGAAGCCGACCAGCAGAACGTGGTCAAGGCCGCGATGCGGCGCCTGGGCATCGACGACAAGCAACTGACGCCGCGCAACGTGCTGGGACGCATCTCCTGGGCCAAGAATCACATGCTCGATCCGCAGGAGGTATATCTCCAGTCGGGAGATCCCAATACCGAGCGCATCGCTCACATCTACGAGATCTACCGGCAGGAGTTGGCCAAGTCCAATGCGCTCGACTTTGACGACCTGCTGCTCTTCACCCAACGCCTGTTGAAGGTTTCGGCCGAGACCCGCGAAAAATACAACCGCCGTTATCGCCACATCCTGGTTGACGAGTATCAGGACACCAATCGCCCGCAGTATGAGCTGATGCGCATGCTCGCCGGCAGCGAACACAACGTCTGTGCGGTCGGCGATGAGGACCAGAGTATCTACTCGTGGCGCGGCGCCGACATCCGCAACATTCTGGAGTTTGAGCAGGACTTTCCCGAGGCCCGCATCATCCGCCTGGAGCAGAACTATCGCTCGACGCAGAACATCCTGCAAGCAGCTTCAACTGTCGTGGCGCACAACCTGAAGCGTAAGGGCAAGAACCTGTGGACCGAGCGGCAGGGTGGCGCCAAGATTGGCTACTACGAAGCTCCCGATGGCGAGAACGAAGCCCTGTTTGCGGCAGACTACATAGCCAAGTATCTACGCGAAGCTGCCGCTGATTCAGACGGCAATCCGCCGCGCGCTGCGGTGCTGTATCGAACCAATTCGCAATCACGCCTGTTCGAAGAGGCCATGCGCCGCTACCAGATGAAGTACCACGTTGTGGGAGGCTTCAGCTTTTACGAGCGCGCCGAGATCAAGGACCTTATCTCTTACCTGAAGGTTGTCCACAATCCGGACGACTCGATTGCCATGCAACGCGTCATCAATACGCCGCCGCGTGGCATCGGCAAGAACACCATGGAGACCCTGGAGCGCGTCGCGCTGGAAACCGGGGTTTCGTTGTGGCGCGCTATCGGCGAGGCAATTCGCTCTCAGCTTCTCCCGCAACGTGCCCTGGCTGCGCTGAAGGCCTTCAAAGAACTGATCGACGATGCTCGCGCCATGCATCTGGGAGTATTTGGCGAGCGCGTGGACGAGACATCTGCGGCGGGCCAAGCCGCCGTTGCTCCCGCAATTGAGGACGAGCAGCACTCCATCGACTTCTCGGCCGAAATGTTCGCTGAGGATGATTCCACCGATTTTTCGTCGGAAGCTCTCGCGGCCGAAAAAGGCGATGAGGAAGGCGGCGATGCAGCAGAAGGTGAAGATCGCGTAGAAGGATTTCGCGCGCCGGGCGATTCGGCCAATACCGCCGAGCTCCTGAAGTTTCTCATCGACCGCACCGGCTACATCAAGCAACTGGAAGCGGAAGACACACCGGAAGCGTTATCACGCGTCGAGAACCTGCGCGAGTTGGTGAACGCCGCCATGGATTCGCGCGACCGTGGCGAAACGCTCAACGAGTTTCTCGACCACGCCGCGTTGGTGAGCGATGCCGACCAGTACGACGAGACCGCGCGCATCACCCTGATGAGTCTGCACGCCGCCAAAGGACTCGAGTTCCCCCTGGTGTTCCTGGCCGGCCTGGAAGAAGGACTGTTTCCGCATTCGCGTACGCTGCTCAACCCCGAAGACATCGAAGAGGAGCGCCGTTTGTGCTATGTCGGCATGACCCGCGCCATGGATACGCTGATCCTCTCGCGCGCGCGTTACCGCCGCCGCTATGGCACCGACATGCCCGAGGCCGGTGTGGCTTCGCGATTCCTGGAAGAGGTTCCACACGACCTTATACAAGACCTCGGCTCACCTCGGCGCTCGACCCCTCGCGATACCACCGACTACGGCACTTCGACTCACTACTCCTACGAGGATGAAGATCAGCGTCCGCAATATGCACGGCCCGAGCCGGCAAAGCGCAGCACCTACAGCGGTCCGGCATACAACTCAATCGATAACATCGCCGACTTCTTCGCCTCACGGGGAAAGAAATTTACCCGGCCGAAAGTCGAGGTTCCGGCGCCGACCGGCCACACCGGATTTCGTCCGGGACAACGTGTTCGTCATCCCAAATATGGTGAGGGAACGGTCTATCGGCGGGAGGGTGATGGGGACAGTGCCAAGATTACGGTACAATTTCCAAGGTACGGCTTGAAAAAGCTGGTCGAAAAATACGCTCAGCTGGAAAAGGCCTAGTGGTAGAGCGGCGCTTTAGCGCCGCGTCGGCATGGGACCTTGATTAGGGATTGCGGTCCGCCGCCATAGGCGGATGGCAATCCCCCGAATATCGCGGAAAGTTCGTGCGCGGACCTGAAGGTCCGCTCTACCATTCTTAGTCAAAACTTAAGGACACGAGAGTTCATGGCAAATACGAAAACGGTTACCGACAAACTTGAACGCAAGAAAGTTAAGCGCGTAGCGCGCAAAAAGGCGACTCCTAAAGCGAAGCGCACCTACGCCCGCGGATCGGAAAAGCGGAAGGTCAAGAAGATGGTGCGCGGACAGTCGAAGCGCTAGTTCGCGAACAGCAGTTTATGGCTCCGTTTGCAGGTTGCAGACGGAGCCTTTTCTCTTTGGCGGACAATTTCTAGTGATGTGAAGTCGAAGCCTGCGGCGGGGTCACGCCGGCAGCATTCACATTCTCGTGATCGAGATCGACAAGCTGGGAGCCGGGCGGCTGGTCCAGCGCAAACTGCTCATCCTTGAGCGGACCGTTTGCGGTTGCCTTGGTGATGGCTATTGTGATGTCGTAGTTTTCCTGCGGCCGCTTGATCTCGATGATGGTGGGAACCCGCACGTCATTGAAATACTTGAACGCCGAGTAGTTGGCATCTGTAACCATCGAGCCTTGCTTGTCATAGAAGATCTGGTGATCGGGTATCAGGTCCTGGCGGTCAAAGATGACCTTGCGCTGCAGGTAGTATTTGCCGTCGGTGTCTTTGCGGATGACGTCGACGACATAGGTTGACAAGACGTGGACCTGCTTGGTCTTCTCGTTGAACTCAACTGGATTGTCGCTCTCCAGCACGGCAATGTCTCTTCCTGGATCGATAGCATGCAGCAGCAGCGCCTCATAGATAACTTGCGGACGCAGGTTCTCGAGAGGGTTCGCCGCCGGCTTCACCACGTCGTTGTGGCCCACGTAGAACTTGTTCTTCACCGGGATATAGAGCTTGAACTCGGTGCCGTCACTCACCATGTCGAAGGCCTTGTTCCGCACCAGAGGAAAGAGGCCGATCATGCGGATCATGTTGGGGCGGCGAATCAGGATGTAGCCGCTGATCTGCTGGTAGTCCGTAACCACACCCTTGGTTTTGCCGCCCACGGTGGTATCGATATTCACCGTGGCGTCGAGGGTCTGCACTTTAGCGGCTTCGGTGTTGATGCGGCTCACCAGGTCATCCAGAGTGGCCGTCTGCATCTGGTCGTTATTTACCCGGACCTCGACCTTGCGCGTGCGGAAGAGACACCCGGGGGAATACGCCAGTACCGAAGCGATAACGCCAAGCAGCAGGAGTCGGGACACTTTCATGTGACGCACAGGCGAATCTGTAAGTATAGCCTGAGCAACCGGCCTTCGAAGGCCCAGGCAAGCTGCTTGCCCACGGAGAAAGGGTTGTGGGACCATCCTCACCGCGACTGAGCGACCGCTCGACGGTAGGCTGCCACGTTGCGTTCGTGCTCCTCCGCGGTTCGTGAAAAGCGGTGATGTCCATTGTTGTCGCTGACGAAATACAGGTAGTCCGTCTGCGCAGGGTTCATGGCCGCCTCCAGCGACGCTGCTCCCGGATTGGCGATCGGGCCCGGCGGCAAGCCGGCATATTTGTAGGTGTTGTAGGGCGAGTCGAACTGCAAGTCCGACTGATAGATAGTGCCGCGATAACGCCCCGCCACCAGCGCCGCATAGACCACGCTGGGATCGGCGCCTAGCAGCATGTTCCGGGCGAGCCGGTTGTAGTACACGCTGGCTACCAGCGGGCGCTCCTCGGGAACGGCAGTCTCCTTTTCTACAATCGAGGCGACCGTGACAATTTGGTGGACGTCTCCCCGGCGCAACAATCCGATCTTCTGCGCCTCTTGGCGAAAGCGATGGACCATAGCGGCGACGATCTCGTGCGCGGTATCAATGCGTGTGAAGTGATACGTATCGGGGAAGAGGTAGCCTTCGAGCGACTGCGCATTTTGGTCGAGGTCCTTGATCAGAAACAAGTCACCCTTGGCCGCGGTGACGAAGTCGGCGGCCGTTCCCAGCCCTGCTTGCTCGACCACCGCCGCGATGTCGTAGATGTTGTAGCCTTCCGGGACCTGAACCGTGCGCACGTAAACATCGCCGCGCAAGATGCGGCGCCGCACTTCCAACGCATTCGCCGGGCTTTCAAACTTATATTCTCCCGCTTTCAGGCTGCCCAGACCCTGCACGTAGTGCAACAGCAGAAAGGCATCAGCGCTGCGAATGATCCCGTCATGTTGCAGCTCGCGCGCAATGTGTCGCGTCGTCCAGCCGGGACGCAGCAGCACGAACGTTGTCTGCGATGGGCCCACCGGCAACAGCGCTGCCCAGGTAAACCAGCCGGCGCTGCCAGCACCACGAGAACAACGATGACGAAAAACGTGCGCATGAAGATTGCAGTTTAGATGATATCGGGAGTAGCTGTGTCGCATGGCACGAGCAGTGCAGGAAGACTATTCGGCCCGTTGCGAGCGGCGATACTCCAGAAAAGCCTGCAGGATCAGCACCGCCGCCAGTTGGTCGACCACTTCGGCACGGCGGCGAATGCTCATCTCTGACTCGCGCAGTACCCGATTGGCCTCGACCGAGGTCAGCCGTTCGTCGAAAAGGTGCACCGGCAGCTTGAACTTCTTTCGCAGCTCTTCGGCGAAGACCTCGACTTTGTCGGACTGAATTCCCGTAGCGCCACTCAGCCGCAGGGGTAGTCCCATCACCAGCTCGCCCACACCATACTGTTTTATGGTTCGGCGAAGATGGTCGAAGTCGTTGCGCTTATTGGTGCGCCGCAGCGTCGGCAGCCCCTGCGCGGTCAGGCCCAGCTCATCAGTCACGGCGAGACCGATGGTCTTGGAGCCGAAATCGAGCGAGAGGATGCGGCGTTGCGCAGCGTGGTGCTCTGTCGACAAGGTATTTTCCATTTTTCGACACAGCAAACGTATCATGGACAGAATCTTAAGTTGATGTGAGTACCCTCAGGTCGTCAATGCCCGAAGATGCGCTCGACAAATTGGCTCCCCCGGTGTCCGACGATGCGGACATTGAGCAGAACACCGCCGGAGGGCCGCGCGAAATTCCACAGGTTTCGATTAATCGCTCGACCGTCGCAGAGTTGGAGCGCCGACGCCAGGTGCGGATGCAGACTGCGTCCGTCGCGATTCTTGCCGTGGCCGCCCTGTTTTGCCTCATTTTTGTCGCCAAGCTCATTCTGGTCGTGCTGTTAGTTTCGGTTCTGCTTTCGTTCGTTTTGGCTCCTGTGGTGGATTTCCTCGTCGTGCAGCAGGTGCCGAGGGCAGTGGCGTCGTTCGTTGCGGTCACGCTGCTGGTCGCCCTCACTCTTAGCGCAACCTACGTCTCCTACAGCAGGGCCATCGCCTTCGCGCATGAGTTGCCAAAGTACAGATCGCACATCCGGGGAATCGTCGACAAAGTCCGCAAGCAGGCGGAAGAGCTCGAAAGCACAACCGAAGTGGTCGTCCCACCACCCAGCGAAAAAACCGTTCCCGTCACGCTAACGGAGGGAAATAGCTGGACCGACACGCTGACACGCAACGCCGGAGCCGTATCAGAGCTGGCCCTGACGATCACCTTTGTTCCGTTTCTGGTTTATTTCATGCTGAGTTGGAAGGACCACGTTCGAACCGCCTCGGTGATGCTTTTCAGCATGGAGAACCGCAACACGGCTTACGTAATGCTGGGGCTCATCTCCGGCATGATTCGATCGTTCATCGTCGGCAACTTCATCATCGGCGTCTTTCTTAGCGTTTGCAGCATGGCGGCCTTCGGGCTGATGGGCCTTCCGTATTTCTACTTTGTCGGCGTGATTAGCGGCTTCCTCAGTCTCATACCGTATCTGGGCCCGATACTGGCGATCATCCCGCCGCTGTTCATCGATCTTGGGCATGTAAGCCTGCCGACCGTGATCATGATCTTCGTCACCGTCGTCGGTCTGCACCTCATCGCAATGAACGTGCTCTACCCGAAAATCCTGGGCAAGAGGCTGCAACTGAATCCGCTCGCTCTCACTATCTCGCTGCTGTTCTGGGGATGGATGTGGGGCGCCAGCGGGCTGATCCTGGCGGTTCCCATCACCGGCGCCGCAAAAATCATCTTCGACCACGTCGAGCGGCTGCGGCCATTCGGCACCTGGCTCGGCGAGTAGCTCCCTGCATGACATTTCCCTGGCCTGATTTCCGGTTCTGGCGGAATGCCCGTTAGAATCGAATATTGGCATTTATTCTTCATTGGAAGGCGGAGGATTCTGCATGGCGCACATGGTGAAATGCGTGAAGTTTGGCCGTGAAATGGAGGGACTCGACGAGCCGCCCTTCGATAGCGAGATGGGCAAAAAGATCTACGAGAACGTTTCAAAGCTGGCGTGGGAACAGTGGCAGGAGCACATGAAGATGCTGCTCAACGAATACCGCTTGCAGCCCTGGAAGAAAGAGCACCAGGAGTTCATCGTGCAGCAGATGGAAGCGTATTTCTTCGGCGAGGGCGCGGAGAAGCCGAAAGAGTACGTGCCTCCGTCGCCGTAGCTACGAGGCTCGCTTCACCTTGGCGCGAGCGGCGACCGCATTCGTCGGAGCCTTTGACGACCGTGAGACTGGCTGGAGCTTTCCATCGCTGCTCGAAGGATTCGGTTGATCCGAGTCTGGTAGCCGTGCCCCTTGCTCTTGAGCCATATCAGGACGATCGGTATCCAACCGAATGCGGTAAGTTGCTGCTTCACCGGCGGCCATATCTGCGTGGCTTTGGCAAAGAACTCATCGTCCAATTCCGGAATGTCAGAGTAATCGATATCATCGTCCGTCATTCGGTCGATTCTCGCCAAGTCGCTTTTTATAATCCGCTTGCTCACGAGAGTTAGCCCTCCTCATTGAAATAACGCGCAGCGTATCTCCCCGAAGAACGTGCGCCACAACCACTAGTCTCCCCCGTAGCGGTCCCAAAGCAATAAGCCGCTCTTCACCGTATTCAAAGCGCTTGTCGATCCAGGTTACGCAAGGGCCGTTCAGCACGATATCAGCATCGGAGAAGTCAACCCGTGTTTCTCAAAGTTCGAACGGTTCTTGGCTTCGTCCCATTCCAGTTGCATTCTTATTGTAACTACATTTGAACTTACGAACAAGAATAGAATTGTGGAGCTACAGTATCTTCTTCCCGAACGCCGATAGCGCCAACTCGACTGCCAGCTCCGCCGTCTGGTTGCGCTCGTCGAGCACCGGGTTCACTTCGACGATTTCGAAACTCAACAGGCGGCCATGGTCGGCGATGATTTCCATTGCCAGGTGACCTTCGCGATAGGTAGCGCCGCCCCACACCGGAGTGCCGACGCCGGGAGCGTCCTCCGGATCGATCCAATCCATGTCGAGCGAGACGTGATAGCCAACCGTGTTGCGCCCGACGAGGCGCAGCGCTTCTTCCATGACGGCCCGCATGCCGCGCTCGTCGATGTCTCGCATGGTGAAGGTGTGTACGCCGGCTTTGCGAATGTTCTCGCGCTCCACATCGTCGACATCGCGAATGCCCACCAGTACCACATTGTCAGGGTTCACCTTGGGGCAGAATCCGTACATGTCGGTGAGCGGTCCGGGAAACAGTCCCATAATGGCGCCGAGCGGCATACCATGAACGTTGCCGCTGGGAGAACTTTCAGGAGTATTGATATCGCTGTGCGCATCGATCCATAGCAGGCCGATGCGTTGCTTGGAGCGGCGATAAAACTCGGCGACGCCTGACACCGTGCCCGCTGCGATGGAGTGATCGCCGCCCAGCACCAGAGGAATCTTGCCGGCCTCGAGCGTCTGAATCACCAGCTCAGCTTCTTTCGAGCAGGTCTCAGCGATTTCCTTTAGATATTTTGCTTGCGGATCGCCCGACGACTTGGTCTCGGCCAGCGCGACCGGCACGTTGCCCTTGTCTTCGACGATGTAGCCAAGCGCCTCCAGCTTGCTCTCCAGCCCGGCAACACGCACCGCGGATGGCCCCATGTCCACTCCACGGCGCGACTGCCCGAGATCGAGCGGCACTCCGATGATTCGAATCTTCTTGAAATCAACGTTCTCTAGCGGCTTTGTTATCGGTGGACTTGCCATAAGGTTCGTTCTCGCTCGTTCTTACGGATACAACCGGTAGAGCATTCTGGGGAACGGAATCGTCTCGCGCACATGTTCCAGCCCGCAGATCCAAGCCACCGCGCGCTCAATGCCCATGCCGAATCCGGCGTGCGGCACGCCTCCATACTTGCGCAGATCGAGGTACCACTTGAAGGCTTCTTCCGGCAGATTGTGCTGGCGAATGCGCTCCAGCAAAAGTTCGTAAGACGCCATGCGCTGGGAGCCGCCAATGATCTCGCCATAGCCTTCAGGCGCGAGCACATCGACACACAGCGCCAGGTCCGGCCGCTGCGGATCAGGCTCCATGTAGAACGCCTTCACCTTCGCAGGATAGCGATGGATCATGACAGGCCGATCAAACTGCGACGAGATATACGTCTCGTCCGGCGATCCGAAGTCGCCGCCGTACTCGAATTTATTTTCGACCAATCCCTTCTCGTGGCCTTCGTTCAGCATCTTCACCGCTTCGTCATAGGTGATGCGTGGGAACGGCGTCGCAATCTTCTCCAGCTTGGCGATGTCGCGTCCGATGATATCCAGCTCAGGACGCCGCTTCTCCAGCACCCGGGTCACGATGTGGGTGATGAACTCTTCCGCCAGCTGCATCAGGTCATCCAGCGTGGCGTAAGCAACTTCGGGCTCGACCATCCAGAACTCGGTCAGATGGCGGCGCGTCTTCGACTTCTCAGCGCGGAACGTCGGGCCAAAGCTGTAGACCTTGCCCAGCGCCATCGCTGTCGCTTCGACATATAGCTGACCTGACTGGGTGAGGAACGCCTGCTCCTCGAAGTAGTCCACCGGAAACAGCGTGGTGGTGCCTTCGCAAGCCGCGGGCGTGAGGATGGGCGGGTCGGTTAGGGTGAAGCCGCGATCGTCGAAGAAATCGCGCGCCGCCTTGATGATCTCGGCGCGGACCCGCAGCACCGCAGCCTGGCGCGGCGAGCGCAGCCACAGATGCCGATGCTCCATCAGGAAGTCAACCCCGTGCTCCTTCAGCGAAATCGGGTAGGGATCGTCTTCTTTCACCTTCTGCACCACCTGCGCGTCGGTGACGTCGAGCTCGTAGCCTCCGGGCGCGCGCTTGTCGGCGCGTACTTTGCCCGTGACGATGACGCTCGACTCCTGCGTCAGGCCCTTGATGCTGTCGAACAACTCGGGCGGGACCTGGCTTTTCACTACCACGCCCTGAATGATGCCGCTGCCGTCGCGGAACTGCGGGAACAGCAGCTTGCCGCTCTCGCGCAGGTTGTAAAGCCAGCCGCGAATGACGACCGACTGGCCTTCGTGCCGGCCGACGTCACGGATGGTTGTGATCGGAGTTTCCGTCTGTGTCGCTGAAGATTCCATGAGTTCAGTTTCCCTGGTTTCAGAAGATGGCCACAAGAACTGCCTATTAGGACCTCAGTCTAGTTTACGGCAGAGGCCATCTCAGGCGGACGGCTGCCGGGGCGGAGGAACTAACCGCCGATGGAAAGCTCCTATGGCAGATTGAGCCGGTGCAGCAGGTCGGTATATCGCGGATCATTGCGCAGCGAGTCATAAGCACGATCGACTTTCAGGTAAGGCAGGGCACTGGCCCGTTCTTCATAGCTGCGCTCCAGCCATTGCAGCGCGTGCGATGAGTCGCCCAACGCCGCATAGTCGGCAGCCAGTTCGGTATCGGGTATGTATTGCGTTTTGGCCAGCTTCTCCAAATCGTTGATGATCTGCTGCGCCTGCTCGCGCTGGCCTGCAAACGCGTAGCCCCGCGCCAGGTAGGCGCGCGCCACCGGATCTCCATGGGTTAGATCGACCGCCTTCTGGAACTCCTCAATCGCCTTCTGATTATTGCCTTGGTACATATATGCCAGCGCGGTCACGCGGTGCGCGAGCACAAAATCTGGGTCCATCTCCAGCGCTTTGTGGGCGGCTTGGATGGCCTGGTCGTAGTTGCGCATCATCAGCCAGGTCCAACCCATGTGCTCATTCATCACCGTATCCGAGGGTGAAATCTCCAGCGCTCGCCGGGACTCGGCCAGTGCTTCATCCTCGCGGCCCAGCGCCATCAGTTCATGGGAGTACCAATGGTGCGCCGTGTCGTAGAGCGGATTAAGCGCGATCGCCTGCCGAAACTCCTGCTCCGCGCCGGCCCAATCCCAGTCATAGGTGAACTTGATGTACGCCAACGACGCGTGCGCTTCGGCCAGCGAGTTATCAATGGAAAGCGCCTTCTGCACCGCCGCCTCGGCCTTGGGCATGGCTTCCCGCGGCGGCATGATGCTGTAGCCGTAGGATCCCGCCATGATGTAAGCGTCGGCCATCCCGGTGTAAGCGACGGCATATCCCGGGTCGGCAGCGATAGCCTGCTGGAAGTATTCCAGGCTCTTCTTCACCCCCTCAACCGAGCGCTTGTTCCAGAAGAATCGCCCCTTCATGTAGAGCTGATAGGCGTCGGTGCTGGCAGTGAAAGGACGCGCCAGCCGCCGCTGCTCGTCGCCGCTGAGGTTCAGCGCCAGCGCTCCCGCCACCTTCTGCGAGATGGAATCCTCGATGGCGAACATGTCGGTCAGCTTCTCGTCGAACTCGCTGCCCCACAGTTCTTCTCCGTCCGAGACGCGAAGCAGGCGCACCGTGACTCGCGTGCGATCGCCCGAATGCTGAATCGTCCCGTCGAGCACCGAGTCGACTGATAGTTCCTTGCCCGCCGCCAAAGGATCGTCGCTGGTCGCATACTTCTTCACCGTCCCCACCGGGCGGACGATGATCTTATGCAGATCGCTCAAGCGAGTGATGAGAGCATCGGTCATGCCGAGGCCGAGGTATTCGTCGCCGGGATTCGGATTTAGGCCGTGAAAGGGAAGCACCGCGATCGAGCGCGTCGAAGCACTCACCGTGTTGGAGTGCGACCGGAGTCGCGATCCGATAAAAATAGCCGCAAGCCCCAGCGCCAGCAGGATGAAACACAAAACGGCGATCCTGGATATCGATGCCTGGGTAGCGTGGAGTTCCTTAGGACTTGCGACAGCGCTTGGCGCTGGCACTGGATCGAGCGCGGCTGCTGGAGCGGCTGCCGTAGCGGCCGCGGCCATGGCTGCGGCGCCCACCTCCGGCGAGAGCTGGATCTCTGGAGGGTTACCATGCGTCGTCGGCACCTTCAACATCGAGCCGGAATCTTCCTCTTCGCTGACTGGGCTGTTGAAGCGGTATCCCTTGCGAGGCACGGTCTCAATTAACGGCTGCCCATCAGGAAGGCTGCCCAGCGTCTTTCGCAGCAGCGAAATATTGACGTTGAGATTGGTCTCTTCGACAAAGCTGTCGGGCCAGACGGCCTGCATCAGCTCTTCGCGGCGAACCAGCAATCCACTGTGGCTCACCAGATAGACAAGGATGTCGAAGGCCTTGGGGGCCAGAGGAATGGCCGCCTCCTCGCGGAACAACTGCTGCTCCGTGGGATAAAGACGGAAGCTGCCGAATCGGAAATAGGTCTTATTACTCAACAGCATAACCCCTTTTGGTGTGCCTTAAGCAATTCCCAACATATTCCCAATCACTTCTAAAGGACTTGTCCGGCAAGTCCCACGTAAGGTGCGTTTGTTGCAAGCGGCATCGGCCACGAGTGGGCCGCGCGGGCCGAGGATCAGATGGGGGCCGCAGACAGGAAGCTGCTTTCTTAGTTTTCTGCACGCTGTTGCTTCGAGCTGTCGGATCCGGAACGGCGAAATACCGCACCACTTGTAGCAAACATTATGCCTGACAAATGGCGTGGAGGAAGAAATCGTGAAAAGCTTTAACCTTGTTTCCAACCGTTCATCGCGTGCCGCCCAAGCCCTTTCGCAAAATGCGCGCACGTTTTTCATAATCCTGATCGCGATGCTGGGCCTCGAAGGGCAGGCCCTGCTCGCCCAATACAACGGTCCGTCATTCCTGCCGAACCCGGTGGCGACCTTTTCCACCATTCCGCCCAACGGTGATGTGAATCCCTACGGAGTGGCGTTCGTGCCGTCGGCCAGTGTCGCACCCTTGCTGTTCCCAGGTGATCTCCTGGTATCGAACTTCAACGACAACCAAAATCTTCAGGGCACGGGAACCACCATCATGCGCATTCCTGCGGCAGGTGGGCAGGCCAAACTCTTTTTCCAAAGCGATCAACACCATGCCGGCTTGTCCACCGCTCTTGCCGTTCTGAAAGAGGGGTTTGTCATCGTAGGAAGCGCTCCGACGGCTGACGGAACCTGTGCGACTGCGCAGCCCGGCTCGTTGCTGGTGGTCAGCCCTACGGGTCAGCTCATGCAGGCGATAACCGACCAGGACATAGACTTCCCCTGGGACATGGCGGTCTACAACCCCGGCAATGGCAAGTTCAGCGCTTTCGTCTCGAATGCGGGGACCGGGAACGTGGTGCGCCTCGACATGACCATCCGGGCAAACCAGGTCCAGATCGTCAACAAGGCGGTCATCGGTAACTATCAGCATCAGTGTGATCCGGCAGCGCTGTTCGATGCCCCCACCGGCCTGGTCTACGACGCAACCAAAGACGTGCTGTACGTAGCCTCGACTCTCGACAATGCCGTCTTCGCCATCTCCAACGCCCTGGAGCGCAGCTCCAGCGGTGGCAGCGGTACCGTGATTTACTCCGACCAGAACCATCTCCATGGCGCACTGGCTATGACCATAGCTCCCGATGGACACCTGCTGGTGAGCAACAATGATGTGATTAACCAGGACCCGAATCAGCCCAGCGAAATCGTGGAGTTCACCACCGGTGGCCAATTCATCAAACAACTCTCCGTCGACCCGAACCTCGGCGGCTCGTTTGGCCTGAACGCCTATCCGGGGCAATTCAGCACCCGGTTTGCCGCGGTGGACGACAACACGGCAAGCATCAGCGTGTGGACGCTGCCGACCAACTAACTCCGACACGAGATACAACTATGCGGACGCCCGGTAGGAACTCCTCCCTGCCGGGCTTTCTTCTGTGCCAGTTTGCGGATTTGGCTGCTAAGATGGCGGCGTTGGAGAGTTCCTCACTCCGTCCTTGGGAGACGCCATGCCGACACTTAGCTTCGATTTTTTTAGCTCCAAGCCCGGAAACCGCGCAGCCATCATCTTCGTTCACGGATTTACCGGCGACCTGCGAAAAACATGGCGGAACATCCCCACCATCCTTCATCCGGAGGACGGTACACCTGGTTTTCTGTCTGACTGGGACTTGGCGGGCTTCGGTTATTCCAGCTCGAAGTGGTTCGATATTTCAGGTCTGTGGAGCGCCGATCCCAAGCTGACCGAAATCGCCACCAAGCTCTACACGCAGACCATTAACTCCGCGGGAAAGTACGACAGCATCGCGCTGGTCGCCCACAGCATGGGAGGCCTGGTAGTCGAGCAGGCCATTGCCGACCACGACGACCTGCGCGAACGCGTCTCTCACGTTCTGCTGTTTGGCACACCCAGCAACGGCCTGGAGAAAGCCGGCGCTGCCGACTTCTGGAAACGGCAGATCGACAACATGGTGGCTGGCGGCCCGTTCATCACCGCGCTGCGCAAGGCCTGGAACGATAAGAATCTGACCACCGGTGGCGGCTTCGATTTTCTCAGCGTGGCGGGAGAGAAAGACCAGTTTGTTCCGCCCGAATCTTCGCTCCGCTGCTTCCCCGACAGCGTTTGCCGCGTGATCGCCGGCAATCACATCTCGATGCTCGAAGGCGATGACCTGCAACACGCGGAAGCGGCGCAGATGCTACTTCAGCTCATATCGGGCGCTGCCAATCAGCCGAGAGGTGCGCGCGGTACCGCCCACGTCGCCATCGAGAAAGGCGAATTTCACGACACCATCAAGAAGCTTTGGCCCGAATATCTGAAGGACCACAACGCGGCATTCCCCAAACTTGACGACTACGGCGCCGGCCAGCTGGGAATGGCGCTGGAGAAAATCGGCGACTCGGAAACCGCCATCAAGCTGCTGACCGACCATCACAAGGAAGGGACCGACGTGCTCGGCATTCTTGCCGGAAGACTCAAGCGCAGATGGTGGCTCAAGTCGCTCAAGGAAGATCGCGATCAGGCGTTGCAACTGTACACCGAGGGATACAACAAAGCCACGGCCGCAACTCCCATCGATCACGATCAGGCCTTCTATCACGGCATAAACGTTGCTTATCTCACCATGGCTCCGCCAACAAAGAATATTTCCGAGGCAAAGGCATGGGCCACCAAGGTACTGGAGCACACGAAGAACGCCATCGATCCGCAGCAGAAGAAGTGGATCGCCGCCACCGAAGCTGACGCTCTGATGATTCAGGGTGACCAGCAAAAGGGGCTGGACAAACATCGCCAGTCGGCGGCCCAAAAATTGGAGCCGTGGGAAGCTCTATCGATGGAAGAGCAGGCAATGCGGGTCGCCGACCTATGCGGCGTCGACGACGACAAGATCAAAGAATTGGGCGGCTGGTACGAAGATCGGTCTTAAATGGCAGGAACGGGGTGCCCCATTCCGCCCTCTTTTGTGTCGAGTCCCAAGACATGCTTTACGGTTTGTCTCGACACATCCTTTACAGGTTGAGGTTAGTTTTCAATCCAGCGCTCGACCGCGGTCGAACGCTGGATTGAAAGGTCGAGTTCACGCACCACGGTGCGGCAGTAATACACCAACACCCGATTTTCGAGCTGTACGAGTTGTATCCATTCGCGGCGCAAGGCCTGCCCGATATTCCAGTTGCGGCCATACGCCTTCAGCTTGCCGTCTGCGTCCAGCCGTCGCACGTGGGCGCCTGCGGGATACTCCCAGCGTGGCGGTTGTGCCAGGTATGCTCGCTCACTCGGCCGCCACACACTGGCTGGCGTCCGCATCTGCAGTGCCTCGTGCGGACGCACCTGGTTGTGCTCCCAGCGAAACTCGTCCAGCCATTGCTGCGGCGATTTGCCCCGCCAGCCGCGCCGCTGCAGTGCCCGCTCCATCTCGCCATGAAAGCGTTCCACTTTGCCTTGCGTTTGCGGATGCCGTATCCCGCTCCAGTGCAGCCGAATGCCCTGCTTGATCAGCCATAAGCTCAGCTCCGTGGCTCCGGTCGCCGACGTCGAGCTCCACCAGGGAATGCCGTGGTCCATCAGCATGTCTTCGGGTACACCATTCTCGGTAAAGGCAATCTGCAACTGTTCCTGCACTAACTCCGCCCGCGTGCTACCGGTTTGCTGCAACCTGATCAGGTATCGGCTGTGATCGTCGATTACCGATAGCGGCCCGGTGGGCGCCTGCCACCCGATCGGGCTCTTGAAGTCCATCTGCCACAGCTCGTTCGGTGCGGCGCGCTCGAAGCGCTCCGGTTGCCTGGTCGTGCCGATCCGCCGGGTACACCAGATCCCACCGCAACAGAATGCGATGGATGGTGCTGCGCGTCAGAGGCACGCCCTCGCGCGCTAGCAGCACTTGCAGCTTGCGCGCTCCCCAATCGGGATAACGCTGTCGCAGAGCTACCACCTGCTCTTCCAACTCAGGGGACGTATGTCGCGGACTGTGCTGCGGCCGTCGGCTGCGTTCGGCGATGCCGGCCAGACCCTCTTCTCGGTATCGCCTCAGCCACAGGTTTGCTGTAGGACGCGAAATATGGAACTCTGCGCACAGCGCGCTTAAAGACCGCTCCCGCCGCGTTGCCGCCACCACAAACTGCACCCGCTGTTCTCTCACATCCATGGTTTTCCAAGGCATTCCGGTTCACTCCCGCGCTCGCTACGCTCGCGCGGGAGTGTAAAGGATGTCTCGGGACATTTTGTAAAGGATGTCATGAGACTGAACACCTCTTTTGGCGGGGTGGGGAGCTCTCTAGCCAGAACCTGACGGGAAAAGTTTGGCTGCCCCCCAGGGATTCGAACCCCGATATGCTGATCCAGAGTCAGCTGTCCTGCCGTTGAACGAGGGGGCAGTAAATGCGGTTGGTCAGCGCAGTTGCGGTGCTTTGCTGCGCTTCATCGATTCTAGAGTCTGCCTTTCGGAGCGTCAACCTTGTGCTGGTTGGCAGTCTCCTCTGACCCAAGCGTGCTCAGCAAAACGACCAGCCACGAATTGACGGAGAAACCCCGAGCGGAATTGGGTGCGCGCTTCCACCGATCTCAATGTCTGCGTCCTTCCGATCCGTGTGATCCGCGCCCATCCGCGGCGCGCTTTACTTCTTCATCTGCTGAGCCAGGTATGCACCCACGCCCATCTCCTGGATCGAGTGCAGTTGCGCTTCGAGAAAGTCGGCATGGCGCTCTTCGTCGGTGATCATGCTGTCGAACAGGTCTTTCGACCCGGCATCTCCGGCTTCGCGGCAAATGCGCGCCGCAGTGTTGTACTCCTTCACCGCCGCTTCCTCATCTTCGTAATCCAGCTGCAGATGCTCCTGCACACTCTTTCCGATCTTGGGCGTGAGCGGCACAGCAACTTCAGGAGTGCCGTCAAGGAAGATGATGCGCTCGATCAGGTGCTCGGCATGATGCATCTCTTCCATGGCCCGCGCCTTGGTCAGCCCCGCCAACCGGGAATAGCCCCAGCTCTCGCAGCTTTCTGCCTGCACCATGTACTGCACAACGGCAGTCATCTCTGAACTCAACGCCACATTCAACTGCTCGATAACTTTCTGGTCGCCTCGCATTACGCCTCCCTGATACACCAGATTCCTACAGTGAGGCCCTAAGCTCTGCGACATGGGTCACAGGCCCACGTGACGTGTTCGCCCAAGGGCATGGTCGGCGATAAAATCGGGCATGCAGTTTTCATCCGCACAGAGGAACTTATGACATCGACTCTGGCTACCGCCGCCTTTTCCACCGACGTTGCCGACGTGGTACGCCGCCCGCTTGAAATCGGCCAGTGCGCGCTGGTGGTCGTCGACATCCAGCAGAAGCTGCTGCCGCCCATCTTCAACAAAGATGCATTGGTACGGAATTCCCAGCTACTGGTACGCCTGGCAAAGATTCTTTCCATCCCGACCCTGCTGACCACGCAGTACAGCAAGGGACTGGGCGCGACCGTGCCGGAGATCGCGTCGTTACTCGATGGCACGCCGGCAATCGACAAACTTGAGTTCGGTTGCTTCGGCAGCAACCTGTTTCGCAGCGCGCTTAAGGCGCTGCCCGGCGATCGCAACACCGTGTTGCTGTGCGGAATGGAAACCCACATCTGCGTCATGCAGACGGCGCTGGGCGCATTGAATGAAGGCTACCTGGTACACGTCGCGTCAGATGCTGTCGGCTCGCGCGCCGAATGGAATTGGAAGATCGGGCTGGATCGTATGCGCGACGCCGGAGCGGTGATCTCGTCGACCGAGATGATGATGTATGAACTGCTGCGCTGCTCGGGCACGTCCGCGTTTAAGGAGTTGTTGCCCCATTTGAAATAGCTGTCAGGTGTCAGCTATCAGGTTTCAGCGGCCAGATCTCATGGCATAGGTCGATTTGAAAGGGCACGGCTTCAGCCGTGCCGCAAGGGCATCACTCTTTTGTCATCACGAGCGAAGCGAGGGATCTGTTCTTCCTTGACCAGCGAACATGGTGGCTGTTGCGTCGGAGATTCTGGATTGAAGGGCGGTTCTTACCCGCCGCACCAACTGCAGGTCCCTCGACTGCGCTTCGCTCCGCTCGGGATGACACAATCAGAGGCCAACCGGCCAGACCGACCTCACCTCTGATACCCGATACCTGACACTGAAACCTGACGCCTTCCTACTGCTTCAACGCCGCCACCACTTCCTGCTCAATCACCGCGGGGTCCGTAGCTCCCACAAACTTCTTGCGAATTTGCCCGTCGCGATTGATCACGAACGTCACCGGCAAACCCAGAATGCCGCCGTAGCTGTCTGCGAGTTTGGCGTCACCCACGGCCACCGGGTAATTCAGTTTGTGGTCCTGGTAAAACTGCAGCACCGGCTTCGGTCCATCGTCCATGGAGATGCCGATGGTTTGAAAACCCTGTGCACCGAGCTGCTGCTGCATTTCAACGAAGTGGGGAATCTCTTCCAGGCAGGGAGCACACCAGGTGGCCCAGAAATCCAGCAGCACGACTTTGCCGCGATAGTCGGCGAGCGACAGCTTCTTACCGTGAATGTCGGTGACGGTAAAGTCGGGAGCTCCGGCGCCCGCGCGGCCTTTCGGCGCACTCGACCGGCAACCGGCCAGCGCTGAAAGCAATACCATCAGCAGCCCGCAAACCACTATCCTGGTCTTCAAACTCACTCATCCTTTTTCTGTGGGATATCCCTTGTTCACCCAGTCGGCGCCGAAGTTATTCGCCATGTAGAGCACGCGCACGTTGGTATATCCCAGGTTCCGCAGTTCCTTGTAGGCGGGGTGAATGTTGGGACAGTGGTCCCACGGACAGCAGCCGCAATAGATGACGATCAACTTGTCCTTCGCCTCTGACTTCACGCGCGCGCGCAACGCATCCATTCCCTCAGGAGTCGAGGCGTTGCCAATGTATTCTGCGCCGGATATGTGCGCCTGGTCATACAAAGACCGCGGTCCCACCTGCAGCACCAGCGGCTTTGACGACTTGAGCAGTTGATTGAGCTCTGCCGGGCTCATCATCTGTTTCGACGGAATCTGTGGATCCGCCGGCACGTCGTCGGCGAACATGGGCTGCGCCACGGTGGCGCAGAACGTGAGGATCAAGACGGCTGTAAGGAACACCTGCGACCGACGATATGATTTCATGGCCCTCTTACCTGTCATCACTGAATGGAATAAAACCAACTGTCAACAGCTTAACTCTTCGCTGGCTCCTGCTCGTCTTCCAGCGCCTCTTCTTCTTCGCGCTTCAGCGGGCGCAGCAACGGGAAAAGAATAACGTCGCGAATGGAGCGCGAGTCGGTCAGCAGCATGGTGAGCCGATCGATGCCGACGCCTTCGCCGGCCGTCGGGGGCAGCCCGTAGGACAGGGCACGAATGTAGTCCTCGTCCATCTGGTGCGCTTCTTCATCGCCACGCGCGCGTTCGCGTAACTGACCTTCAAAGCGCCGGCGCTGTTCTTCCGGATCGTTCAGCTCGCTGAAGGCGTTGCCGATCTCCAGAGCCGCCAACAAAGATTTCAAAGCGTTCGACCCAATCGGCATTCTCTTCCGGCTCACGCTTGTTCTTCGACAGCGGCGAGATCGCCAGCGGGAAGTCGTAGATAAACGTCGGCTGAAACAAATGCGGCTCGGCAACATACTCGAAGATCTCCGCCACCTTCTTGCCCGCTGGAGCCTCCGGATCGTACGGGATATGAGGATGGTTCTGCGCGTTGTAGCGGCGAATCATCTCCTGCAACTTGTCGCCCGAAGCGAAGTCGCTCATCTCCGGCTTAGCGCCGGCATTCTGCGGCCAGTAAGCAATGATGGCCTCGCGCATCGACAGCCGCTGGAACTTCGCCCAGTCAATCTCGTGGCCGTTGAAGTTGCAGACGCTGGTTCCATTCACGTCCTGCGCAACCTGCGCCGAGCATGCGCTCGGTGAAGTCCATCATGTCGTGGTAGTCGGCGTAGGCCATGTAGAACTCGAGCATGGTGAACTCAGGATTGTGCTGCGTCGAGATGCCTTCGTTGCGGAAGTTGCGATTGATCTCATAGACGCGATCCATGCCGCCGACCACCAGCCGCTTCAGATACAACTCGGGAGCAATGCGCAGGTAGAGATCGATGTCGAGCGTGTTGTGATGCGTGGTGAACGGCTTGGCCACTGCGCCGCCTGCGATGGGATGCATCATCGGCGTTTCGACCTCGATGAAGTTGTTGCTGTCAAGGAAACGCCGCAGCGATTGCACTACCTTGGCGCGCTTGATGAACACCTCGCGCACGTCGGGATTCATTGTCAGGTCAACGTACCGCCGCCGGTAGCGCGTCTCGACATCCTGCAAGCCATGCCACTTTTCCGGCAGCGGCAGCAGGTCCTTCACCAGGAACGTAAGCTCGGTGACATGAACGCTCAGCTCCCCGGCGCGCGTACGAAACAGGTATCCGCTGGCGCCCACGTAGTCGCCCAGATCAAGCAGCTTGTAAAGCTGGAAACCTTTTTCCCCTACATTGTCGAGGCGCACGTAAATCTGCAGGCGCTTGCCGCCTTGCTGAATGTGCGCGAAACCGGCCTTGCCCATCACCCGGATCGACATGATTCGCCCGGCGACGCGAACGTCCACGCGCTGCGCTTCCAGTTCCTCGGCGGTCTTGGGGGTGTACTGGTCGACAATTTCTGCGACCGAGTGGGTGGTTTCGAAGCGATAAGGGTAGGCAAGCTGGCCCAAGGCTTCAATCTGGCTCAGCTTCTCTCTGCGTAAGTCGTAGATTTTCTGGTCGAGTGCCAAGTTGCGTCCTGCGGATGGCGAATGGATTGGTGAAAGTTGAACTTCGATTATAGAGGCTGCCAGCTTTCGCCACTCAGAAAGGCGCTCACCACGGAGACACGGAGGCCACGGAGAAAAACATTAAAGATATCTTTTCTTCTCCGAGCTCTCCGTGTCTCCGTGGTGAACCCGTCTGCCAGCTTTCGCCACTCAGAAAGGCGCTCACCACGGAGACACAGAGGCCACCGAGAAAAACATTAAAGATATCTTTTTCTTCTCCGTGCTCTCCGTGTCTCCGTGGTGAACCCGTCCTCTCTTACTCGCGTCTTGCCCTACATTCGCAGCGCCTCCACCGGACTCAGCTTCGAAGCTTCGCTGGCGGGACGATAGCCGAAGATAACGCCAATGCTGGTGGCTACCACCAGGGCGCACAGCACGCCTATCCACGAGACTCGAATGTCGGACGCATTGGTCGCAATCGACGCGGCCCAGATCGCTCCCACCGCGCCGATAACTCCAAGCACAGCTCCGCCCAGGCTGATGAACACCGCCTCCAGCAGGAACTGAAGCCGTATGTCTCCCGGGCGCGCGCCAATCGCCTTGCGCACCCCGATCTCGTGGGTTCGCTCGGCCACGTTGACCAGCATGATGTTCATGATCCCCGCGCCGGCGACGGTCAATATCATGGCCGCAAAGGCGAGCAGCGTGATGGTCATGCCGGTAGAAATGTGATTGGCGGTTTGCAGCAGTCCTGCCAGGTTTTCCACCGTGTAGCGGGCCTGGGAGCGATGGCGGCTGGTGAGGATGCGCGAAATGTCCGCCGTCAGCACATCGACTTCGTTGCTCGCCGAAGCCTGGGCGTAGATCACCTCGAGGTAGTTCTGGCCCACCAGGTCGCGCATCAGCTGGTAGGGATAGAGCACGGTATGCTCCTGGATCTCGGCGCGGCCAAACGTAGGTACGCCTTCCTCGAAGACCCCGATGATAGTGCAGCGGAATTCGCTCTGTTGGATGAAGTCGCCAACCGCGCGTCCGCTGAAAACGTCATCATTCAATCCTTTCGATACGATGCAAACGTGGTCGCGGGACTCCAGGTCCTCGGCATCGAAGTAGCGGCCGGCCAGAATGTTGAGCTTGCGGATCTTCTGGTAATCCTGGGTGACGCCGACCAGGGTAACGCGCATCGAGTGGCCATGCGCGAACACATAGGCCGGGCGGTCCAGCACCCCGGCCGCCGCGCTGACATAGGGCAACTCGGTGCGAATCGCGTCCAGGTCATCAATCGTGATCTCGTCCTGGGGAGTAGTGTGGCCGCTGCGGTCGAGCGAGGCATAGACAATGTTGGTGCCGATGCCCTCAATCATCGTCATGACGTAGGTCTTGCCGACAATGCCGATGGTGACCACCAGCACGATCGCCGCGCTGCCGATCACCACGCCCAGCATGGTCAGCGCCGCTTTCACCTTGTCGATGGTCAGCGCCCACCACGCGAACCGGATACTCTCTTCCCAATCCATAGCGTTATCGAATAGATGAATTGTACTGGCCGGAGATTGTGCCGGGGCCGGATTCTATAATCAAATTGCGAGGATCCTCTCCTATGTTCTTACATGGCATTTTCCCTCCTATCACTACGCCGTTCTATCCCGACGGTCGCATCTATCATCGCAAGCTGGAACAGAACGTCGAGCATTATTCGCGGACGCCGCTGGCCGGCATCGTCGTACTCGGCTCAACTGGCGAGGCCATCCTGCTCAGCGATGAAGAGCGGCGTGAGGTGCTAAAGACCGCCCGGGACGCGGCCGCCAACGACAAAGTACTCATCGCCGGCACCGGCGCCGAATCCGCGCTGGAGACGCTTCGCCTGACCGAGTACGCCTACGACCTGGGCTACGACGTTGCCATGGTTCGCACCCCGCATTACTACAAAGGGCAGATGGCGAATCCGCTGAACATGCTGACCTTCTACCGCTTCGTCGCCGACCGCTCGCCGCTGCCGGTCATCATCTACAACTTCCCGCAGGCCACGGGCTACGACATTCCGGCCGAGCTGGTCATCGAGTTGGCCGAGCACCCGAACCTCATCGGCATCAAGGAGTCGTCGGGCTCGATCGAAAAAGTACAGAAGATGGTCGAGGGCACGCGGCATATCCAGCGCAAAACAACTGTCACCGAGACTTTCGCCGCCGTCACCGGTCGCATGATCAAAGCCGCCAACGCGCCTGCTCCAACCGAAGACGGCGGAACGCTGGTACCTGTCGGCGCGCTCTCCGGAGAAGCCGCCACGCCAAAGCCGTCATCCGCAGCCGTCAAAGTCGTGGGAGGATTGAAGACCCGCGAGAAGGAAGTTGGCTTCCAGGTGCTGGTGGGCGCCGCGCAGAAGCTTGCGCCATCACTCGACGCCGGAGGCGTAGGCGCTATTCTCGCCTTTGCCGATTGCGCTCCTACCGCGTGCTATGAAATTTACGCCGCCTGGAAGGAAGGCGACGCCAAGCTCGCGGCCGAAAAGCAGGAACGCATCGCCAAAGCCGCAGTGCGCATCGTGGGTGAGCTGAGCATTCCCGGCGTGAAGTACGCCATGGACTACAACGGCATGTTCGGCGGCACGCCACGCCTGCCGTTACTCCCACTTACCGCCGATAAGAAGGCTGAGGTCGAGCAGCTGCTGCAGAACATCCGGAACTAGCACCGTTGATTAATCGGAGCCCGGCCGGGGTGGCCCACATTTGCCATCAGTTGGCAAATGTGGGATGGCGAAGCAGCTTCTTAGCGCGAGACGTTGTGAGAGGAAGAATCGCTAGCTCCCACATTCCCGAAAGAAGGGAAATGTGGGCCACCGCCGGCTCATTTCTTCTTCGCGTTGAGCGCCGGTAGAAGAAGTTTCAGAAGCGCTTCATCCGAGAACGGGTTCTGCCCGGAGATCAGCTCGCGATCTTGCAGGGCGTAGCTCCCCCATGGAGCGACCACGCTTACGTCACCGCCCGCCGTACGCAAGGCGAAGTCCGGATAGAAGAGAACCTTGCCGCTAATCTCAAGGGGCTCGCGCTGCTGCTCTTCCGCTGTCGAAAAGATCGTCATCTTATATCCGGAATAGATCCAACCTTTAGCCTTTTCATGCGCTCCAGCGGCATCGCCCGCCGCCAGCGCAGCGACCACCTCCCAAGAATTGGGGAGAGCCGAGAGCAGTGAAATCGGGCCATGGCAAAGCACTGCCGTAGGCTTGGATGTCTCATGAAAGTGCCTCATCACGGTGCCAGCGTCAGGATCATCGAGAAGATCGATCATCGGGCCGTGACCGCCCGGGACGAAAACTGCGTCATATTGATCCAGGCCCGATGCGATGACGTCCGCGATGCGCATTGGATCTCGGAGCCCAGTCAGCCCGTCGCGGAATAGCATATAGTCCTCAAGCTTGGCCGCGTCCCCGCCGAAGAAATCGGCGACCTCTGAATGCACATCCACTTGCGGCGTGTTGCCTTTGGGGTTGGCGAAGGTGATTTCGTAGCCCTCCTTCATCAGGGCGCGAACCGGAACCGTCAGCTCGTTGAGGTAGTAGCCAGCGCCCTTATAAACCTTGCCATCTTTCAAGGGCAAACCGCGACCGCTCGAGACTAGTACCAGGACTTTTCCTGTGGTTGGCATTTTTTTCTCCTTCTTGAAATCCGATGAGCCCCTCTGGAATCAACCCTGGGTCTGGCCGCGCAGGATTATACCGGACGAGCATCTTTCGTTCTATCAGTCGACGCCCGAGCTCTTCAGTTTCCGCCCGCAACCGTAGGTTTGCCGGCTAGTTCCGAGCGCGCCCGCGCCAACTCCGGGCGATCCGAGTTGGCATGCTCGCAATTTTCCACCAGCTTGGCATAGTACTTGGCGGACTTAGCGGGTTGATTCGTCATCTGTGCGGCACGAGCAGCACCATACAGTCCATTGAACCGATTCGGATCGATGGTCATTGAGCGCTCATACTCGGCGAGTGCTTCCTGCGGATGCTTCGACTGCAGCAGGATGTCGGCCAGCATCTCGCGCGCAGGAATCTCGACCTCGCCCTTTCCATAGATGTCCTGCTTGTCAGCCACAGCGCGCATGATTTTTGCGGCTTCGTCGTCTTGGCCGCCCGCGAACGCCGTCCATGCCCGAATCTCATCGCGGCCGGTATCCATATATTCCGCCAGGTAGGCTCTCGGCGACTTCTTCAGCGCTTGCACCATAGCGTCGTATTGTTCGAGATTTTTCTTGGCTGCCGCCGCATCGTGTAACTGCCCACTGCCAATGGCACGCGCCCAATAAACTGTGGCAACATTCTCCGGCTCCTTCGACGCCGCCGGATCGAGCGCGGCCGCTTCCTTCCAATGCCGCATCTCGATTTCGTAAGTGGCCGGGAACCCGGCACGCGCCATATCAAGGTAGTCGTGCATGTCGTGCCCCGCCATAGGATTCATGCTCTGAACCTTGGATACGATGGCGCGAGCTCGGTCATCTTCGCCCACCTGCAGGTAGGCGTAGTTCAGGAAATCCATGGCATGCAGTTCATGTCCATAAGAGCCCGACGCCTCCGACGCTGCCACTGACGCGAGGTTCGCCTGGATATCTTCCTGCCACATGCCGAGCCGCGCAAAGATATGCCCTGGCATGTGTGCGGCATGCGGAGCCGAAGGCGCGATCTCCCCGTAACGCTGAGCCGCCTTCAGTCCCTCGGCCGCCATCTGCGGGCTATCGCAGCTGTGAATGATGTAGTGCGCCATGCCGGGATGGTCCGGCAGCAGCGCGAACTGCTCATTCAGCACAACCAGCGCTTTCTTCTGATTGGCAAACGTCGTGTCCCGCGGAGGCGCCGCCGCCAGCAGCGACAGCGCATAAAATGCCGCCGCCTCGTGATCCAGCGGATACGTCTCGTACAGCTTCGCCATCGCGTTCGAGTAAGCGGCAACCCGCTCCTCAAAGCTCGCCTTCTGGTAGTTCCGATAGAACTGCGCCAGCGCGTTCAGGTAATCGCGCTCCCGTTGGGTCTTTGCGCCGATCGTCTGACCTTGTTGCACCAGCTCCGACCCGCGCTGCAACGTGGCCTGGTTGGGACGGTCCCATATCTGGTGCCAGGTGGTCATCGCCTCGCCCCAATACGCCATCGCACATGTGGGATCGGCGGTTGCGATAGCCTTGAACTGCTCCTCGGCGCGGTCGTACCAGAAATCATGCAGCAGCGCGACACCGCGATTGAATGCTGCTTGTTGTGAAGCCGCACACGAGACAGGAAAATCAACCGTGCCCAACTTCTCGCCGGCCACAGTCCGCGGCTGATCAGCCCACAGAGAAACGCAGGAAAATACCAACAGCAGGAAAACCAGTTTGCGCTGTTTCATCTTTCACCCCAGATAGCTGGTGAAGCATATGGCGGTAATGAGCCCAAGTCAACATGGATGCCGCTCAATTCTTTCCCACAGTACATAAAGCTACCTGCTAGAATCACCCAACTTCTTTACCCGGGTGGAGGAACGTAACCATGCCCAAGTTCGTTATTGAGCGCGAGATCGCAGGTGTCGGCAATCTGCCCAAGGAACAACTGCAGGCGATCTCCCAAAAGTCGTGCGGCGTAATACGAAATATCGGCCCGCAGATTCAGTGGATTCATAGCTACGTGACCGACGACAAGATCTATCTGCGTCTACATCGCGCCCGACGAAGAGACCGTCCGGCAACACGCGCAGCAAGGTGGATTCCCCGCCAACCGCATCTCGCAGGTCCGCGCGGTCATCGATCCCACCACAGCGGAGTAGCCCCTCCGCCATCAGACCTCAAATGTGACATAACGTTGGTGCCCCATTCGGGCTGGGTTTGCCCGGGTGGGGATTTTTGTTGGTTGAGATAAGAACTCTCCGCTTGCGACGGAAAAGCCCCACCCCGCCAAAGCATGGCGGAATGGGGCACCCGGGGCCGCGTGTTTTTGTCATCCCGAACCTCTTTAGAGGCGAGGGATCTGCTTTTCTTCCCACTGCCAGGAGTTTTTCAGCAGCCGGTGACGGCGTGCCCTGACGCGCGGGTGCCCCGTTCAAGCGAAGCTTGAGCGGGAATCATCCGTTGACCCGACGACATAGACCTCTTCTTAGTGGAACCCCATGAGATTTCCCACACCATCTGACGTCGAGGAAGGGGTGTTAGTGCCTGTGTACAACCGTTGAAAAGACCCGCTCAAAGCTGCGCTTGAACGGGCCACCCAACGATTGTCTCTACGTCAATACCGTTGCCTTGGATCACCGCACTACCGACCCTACGACTTAGGTGAAAGACCTTCGCCTCTTCTCGGTTTCGAAACTTGCGTCTGGTAGGCCAAAGTTGTAGGCGCTTGCGACCTGCGAGGGATAGCCTGTTTTTCGGTAGGGCGATAAAGTCGTTTCCATTATGGAACTTGTTCAGATTGGCGTCACCCGGCAGAAGACAGTCCTGCAATACATTAACGAACTGGCGGAACGGCAGTCGTACGAGATCCAACAACTGAAGCGCTCCGCCTCCAAAAGGGCAGAGCGGCGTAACCGCGCCAAGACGAATCGGGTACCACACGCACAGTAGTTCCTCCTCCTCCTGACCTAGGAGCCACCCTTCATTGGCTGCACGGCAAATGAAGGGTGGCCATAGGTTCCCGTAACGTGAACCCCCACGTCTGATCCCGTTTCCCCTTTCTTGTGCGGTTTCAGCGGCCCAACCACCTTCATCACAAACGACTTCACGCCCGTGGTAGCTTTTGACAGTTGCGTATCCATGTGCACGGTGCCGTTGCCATCAATCACCCGACTGTGAACGTCATAGTTACCGTCGAGCAGCGCTGTTGCACCCGGAATATCGAAGGAAAGATTGGTGAAGTGTGCGATCCCATTTCGCAGGGCAACCTCGCCTTTGAAATTCGCCGCCACCGGCTTCAGGTCGCGGCTTTCCGTATGGGTACCGTGGCTTTTGTCTCTGCTCTGATCGTCTTTTATCTTGCCGGCCTCGCCCTGCGCCTGCGCGCTCAGGATTTCCACATCCTGCTGGGTTTCATGATTCGTAAACTTTCCACCTACGATGGTGAACTTCCCCCGAAGCTTTACCTCGTTCAGAAAATGATCGGGCTCGGGCGGAAGCGTCATATGCGCCTGAAAGGTAATCGCCCCCGACATGGGCGGCTGCTCGTCGTGCACAAACAGCTGCAGCAGGTCTTCCACCCGACCCGAGGAACAGGTCATGTCGAGCGTAGGGATTTTGATGTTCTTCGCTTGGCTCGGCCCCTCGATGGTGCCACGAGTAATCAGCGTGGTCTTGCCCCAGGAGGACACCACCGGATCCAGGCTCAGGTCGCCGTTGGTACCGTTCACCACCGCGTGAAACTTGTTTTTCAAGTCAACCGGATGAATTCCGACATCAAGCTGAAAATCCGGCGTCTCCGTTGTGCCATCAACGGCGATAGCTTCCAGATGTCCGCCGAACTTTCCTTCGGAGGTCAGCACTCCACCTATGCCGATGAACTCTTCAAGCCTGGCGTTCTGGTACGAATAAGTGCCGGAGAGCGGCGTGCTTCCGGCCTGGTCTCTTTTGAACGGTCCGACCTTCCCCTGTATCTGCAGGTCCCCGGTTGGCTCGGGAGTTTGCAGAGACGCGACGAACCGGACCGCCGAGTCCTTGGAGACGCCTTGCAGTTTCAGCTCATGGAAATTAAACGCCAGCGGATGATCTTTGTCTTCGGTCGCCACCACGATCTGCGCGCCATCAGCGTCGATCTCGCCCACGCTCGTGTCTGTAGGTTGCTGCGTTGAGCGCGAGGTAAAAAGCTCTTTCAGTTGGCCCGACGGCACCGACAGAACAGCGCCCTCCGCGATCACGCGGGGGATATGGCGATCGAGCATTCCCAGGTAGCTGCCCACGATGGTCAGCCGCCGAATCGTCAGTTGGGGAGACGATGAATCGCGGTGAATCACTACGTTTTCGGCAACACAGCCCGGATGTGGAAAATATGTCTCGCGATAGGTGCCAATCTCCACTTGAGCTTGCGAATCTTGCTCCAGCGACCGAATAAGAGCAGCTCGGGTGAATGGCCAGTGCGTCGCAAACAGCCAACCGCCGACAACCAGGATCACAGCAACTACGACGGCTGCAATCCACAGAGCTTTGCGCGGCAACTGGATCGGGCGCCGGCTGCGTTCATCCTGTGCGCCATTAGATGGAGGTGGCGGCGGCGCGGAGATAGTTTCTTCGGCTCGGACGGGCATGAGACTCCAGGGCGTTCGGGGATCAAGTGCGGACGGGGCGCGAACATCATGGGATGTCCCAACCTTCACTTGCGGTTTGCTACGCCCGGTACTCCGTCGCTGCTTTCCGCTCGATTTAGAATCGAAGCTCCATGAAACGCACTACCAAACTTGCCGACGCGACGCGGGCGGTACATTCCGGCGAAGACCGGCACGGCCAGGCCGCTCCCCTGACCACGCCGATCGCTCAGACCTCGGTGTTCGTGGTTCCCGGTCTGGAAGAGTTGCGCCGCTACGCGCGCGGCGATCGCGACATCTATCTCTACTCGCGATACGGCAATCCGACGGTGACCGCGGCGGAAGAAAAGCTTGCCGCCCTCGAAGCAGCCGAGGCTGCGGTGGTGACTGCCAGTGGCATGGCGGCCGAGTTGGTCGCCGCGCTGGTGACTTGCCGGGCCGGCGACGAACTGGTCAGCATGCTCGATGTCTACGGCGGAACGTTGAAGATGTTTCAGCAGGTGCTGTCACGCTGCGGCATCAAAGTCGTCTTCGTTCCATTCGACGAGCTGAAGAACATCGAGCGCTATTTCACGCGCAAGACGCGCATGCTGTTTCTGGAGACGCCGACCAATCCGACCCTGCGCTGCGTTGATCTTCGCGAAATTGCTGCCAAGGCCCGCAGGCGCGACATCTGCGTTGTTGCCGACAATACTTTCGCGACGCCGGTTCTGCAGAAGCCGCTGGAACTTGGCGCCGACATGGTGGTGCATTCCGCAACCAAGTTTCTTGGGGGCCACAGCGACGTCACCGCTGGCGTGCTGGCCGGATCGAAGCGCTGGATGGATGCTGCGCGCGAGATGATGATCCTCACCGGCGGCTGCCTGGATCCGGGTTGCGCGTATCTGCTGCTGCGCGGCCTGAAGACGCTCGATGTACGAGTGCGTCGCGCTTGCGAGAATGCTGCCCGCATCGCCGAAGCCTTGCGCGCCAACAAAAAGGTACAGGCCGTTTACTACCCCGGCTTCCGCGATGATCCATCGCACGAACTTGCCCGCCGCCAGATGCGCGACTTCGGCATGATGGTCTCGTTCGACATTCGCGGCGGAGAGAAAGCTGCCGGCCGATTTATCGATCGCCTGAAGCTTTGGTACCTGGCGACCAGCCTCGGCGGAGTCGAGTCCATCGTTTCCTATCCGCTGCTGTCGTCGCACATCGGTCTTAGCCCAAAGCAACTGCGGCTGCTCGGCGTCTCGGATGCCACGGTGCGGTTGTCGGTCGGAATCGAAGATGCCGCAGACTTGATTGCCGATCTGCAACAGGCGCTGGAGAGGGCTTAAAGGCCGTTGCCAGCAGGCTGAAGTCGGCAATAATCGCCAAAAAACTCATTATTTCGCAGAAAATCGATCTTAAAAGTGGCTCAAATTGCTCGAAAAACGGCGCGGTTTGGCGATCCTGTGGTCGCCGGGCGAGGGGGCCCCGTCACCCCGTTGCGGCTAATTAGGGGTGAATTTCGGTGCAAAATTGGGGCGATTTAATGCCATTTCTGCTGGTTTTTGCGACTTTCGACCCCGGTTTGACCCTCATTTTCGCAGCATAGTACCATCGCAACAGGGATCGAAACGTCTACCGTTGAGAGGGCCTATAAGTAGTGATGAGTAACGCTCGCGCCACGATCCTGACGCTTCCTGCTGGCGGCGTTTCTGCTGACCGTCGGCTGCGAGACCGACGAGTCGAAAAAACCGGCTTCCTTGCCGGCGCAGGCAAACGCTCCCAACCTAACCCAGCGACGGCGGCGACCGCGAAGACGCCGGCAAAGATTCAGGTGCCGGCGAAGCCTGCGACCGGCAACGATCCCGCGGACGCCCTCATCGCGCAGGCCGAGAAGCTGCTCAAGTCGGGACAGGCCAACTACGCGGCCGGCCACCTGGAGGCGGCACGGGCCGATTTCGATCAGGCATTTAACCTGCTTGTTTCCAGCAACCTCGACATTCACAGCGACGAGCGGCTGGAGCAGGAGTTCAGCAAGATCGTCGAGTCGGTTCACGATCTGGAGACTGGTCGCCCTCAAGCAGGGCGACGGCTTTAGCGAGCCGCAGTTCCGAGCCGGCGCCCATCGACGAAGCCAACGACATCACCTTCCCGGTCGATCCCAACATGAAGGCAAAAGCCGAAACCGAAATCAAGACCACCAAATCCGATTTGCCGCTGGTGCTGAACGACGAAGTGGCGATGTTCATCAACTACTTCTCCAGCCCCAAAGGAAAAGGCACGCTGCAGCGGGCGTTGGCGCGCTCGGGACGTTATCGCGACATGATCTCCAGCACGCTGAAGCAGGTCGGCGTGCCGCAGGACCTGATTTACCTGGCGCAGGCTGAATCGGGATTTCAGCCGCTGGCGCTGTCGCGAGCCGGGGCGCGCGGGATGTGGCAGTTCATGTCCAGCCGCGCTTCGATGTACGGGCTGGAGCGCAGCTATTGGGTTGACGAGCGTCAGGACCCTGCGAAATCGACGCACGCCGCCGCCGAGCACCTGAAGGATCTCTACAACCAGTTTGGCGATTGGTATTTGGCGATGGCTGCCTATAACTCCGGCCCGGGCACGATTCAACACGCGGTTGAGCGCACCGGCTACGCCGATTACTGGGAGCTATATCGCCGCGGCGTATTGCCGCAGGAGACGCGCAACTACGTTCCCATCATTCTGGCCGTCACCATCATGGCCAAGAATCCTTCGCAGTACGGGCTGGAGCACGTGGCTCTCGACCCGGCACCGCAGGTGGATCAGCTCGTCATTGACTACCCGGTGGATCTGCGTCTGGTGGCCGACTGCGTCGATGCCTCGGTCAGCTACCTGCAGGAGCTGAATCCCAGCCTGCTGCGGATGACCACGCCGAAAGGCGAGCCCTTCACCCTGCGCTTGCCGGCAGGCACTTCGGAGAAGTACCAGACGACAATTGCGGCCATTCCGCAGGACATGCGCACGCTGTGGCGCTACTACCGTGTGGAACCCGGCGATTCGCTGGCCTCGATTGCGCGTAAGTACCACGCCACTCCGGCCGCGATCACGCAGGCCAACAGTCTTCCTGCGGACTACGTTGAGGTTGGGTCCAAGCTGATCATCCCGGTGACGGCGGGGCGAGGCGACAACGCGGGTACGGCCTATTCCAAGCACCCCACGCATTACAAGGTACGCAAGGGCGACACCCTGGCTTCGGTGGCTGATGATTACGATGTTCCGGCCGAGAAGTTGAGGAAATGGAACCACTTACGCGGATCCGCTCTCAAGCCTGGGCCAGACCCTGGTGATCTACAAACCGGTTGCCGGAGACACCAACGAAGTGGCCTCAGACGAGGAATCCGGCGACGAAATCCAAGCCTGCCTCCCATAGCGCGAAGAGCAGCGGTAAGGCCGCAGCCGAGGCCAAGTACCACAAGGTGAAGAAGGGTGAGACCCTGAACAGCATTGCCTCTTCCTACGACACCACGGTCGCAGCCTTACGCCGCGACAATGGCAAGATGGCGGCGAACCTGCGCGCCGGTGACGTTCTGGTCATTCGCAAATAGCCCGCGCCAGCACAAAGTTCGCTTCCGCCGAGATACAACACTTTCCTTCCCGCGGTTCTTCTGTTACAACAAGCCCGTTGCAATATGTTTGCTCTTGAGGTGTTCACCGGGGCTGCATCACGCGTGCTATAATCCCGCGCCTGCCCTAATCGCAAGTGTTTTGACGTCGCTTGCAATCGAGTTTACGAACGGCTCCGTTCATCGGAGTTCGGCAATGTTAGGAGGAAATATGACGTTCTACGACGAAACGCTCTATGGTCGAGATGACGAGATGGACGACTACGGAGAAGGTTCTTATGGCGAATCACTTGACGGCGAGGAGTACGAGGAGGAGGAAGAAGAGGAAGAGCCCGAATCCGCGGTGGTGATCGTGGAAGAGGACGAAGAGGTCGAGCCGGAAGCGGAAGAGGAGATGGCGCCTCCGCCGAAGAAAGCACCGGGTAAGGCCGCACCCACGAAAGCTGCCAAGAAGGCTCCGCCGCACCAGCAAAAGCCGCCAAGAAAGCTGCCTGCGAAAAAGAAAGCAGCTCCCGCGAAGAAGAAAGCTGCTCCTGCCAAGAAGAAAGCAGCTCCGGCGAAGAAGAAAGCGCTCCGCGAAGAAGAAAGCTGCTCCGCAAGAAGGCTGGCCAAGAAGGCGGCTAAGAAGCCGCGCTAAGAAGGCGGCAAAGAAAGCTCCCGCCAAGAAGAAGGCTGCCAAGAAGGGCCTGCGCCGTCGCTAAACATCCTGCAAAACCAGAGCCGCGGATGGCTCCGCGGCTCTTTGTTTATTCTGCTCGCTTCTGCACTTAAGGTTGCTCGATGAATTCGGCATCGCGGTGTTGCGCTAGCCGCTGGCTGCCACCAGCAGATCTGCCCCCAAAGAGAGCCGGCATTTGGGAGCGACTATAAGAGCGTCACGAATGCCGGGGCCGGGCTCCATCAGAGCTTGGCGAAGATCGGACCCAGGGCCCGTAGTTCCGCTGCGTTTCATCCACTCCATCAATCCGTAAAGACCGGCAATTGAGGGGGACCCCGGATGGCCATGCGCTAAAGGCGGTCTCGCCCATGCGACACATTTGAAATGCGCGTATTGTGGAGTATCTCGCTCTCAACCACGAACCGTAACATCCGCGCACAGATCCAAGAAGAACTGGCGCTCGGTGGGGGTGGGCGGCCAGTTTGACTGAAACCATTGCTTCGAATCGTTGTGCTTTTCGACCGCTTCCTGAAAGGCCTTGAGGAGCTGAGGATTTATCGGCACCTCACCTGCTGTTACTGTCTGAAGCACACCCTCGGTGGCGCGATAAAACAGGTCGTCGTTACGCACCAGTTCGGGCGCGATGTCGTAGATTGCCGCAAGCGCCACAAGCGTTGATTCCGTCAGGTCGACGCTCTCTGAATGATTGGCCCGGTCTGGATCTACCGCGCGGGAGTTCCTCCACAGTAATGTCCAGCGGCTTTCGCCTTCGGCCGGTGGCTTTAGCCGCATGGCCAGACAGCGAACGCGGTTCATAAAACGCTTGGTAGAGCGTGGCGTTGCGTGACTACGCACAATCACCGTGTCCCAAATTTCCAGAGCACGGCGGAAGCGAGGCGAATCATGCACGACTACGTCGTCTTTCTTAACCAGAAAGCGCCAGCAAACGTAGAGAAGCAGCACGGCGAAGAGCAACGGTCCAATATAGGCGTAGGCATTGCTGGCCGTGGCCGCAGGCGATACCAACGACGACACTGGTGCGGGAGTGGCAGCCGATGGCGTTGTAGTCGGGGCGCCGCTCACCCCGCTGACCTGAGAAGCATCGCGCGCTGCGCTGGCCGGCGTCGCGCCCGGCGCCGCGCTTTGCTCTGCTGCTGGATGCGCTCCGGACTTTTGCTCAGGATTGGATGCGCGGCCCATCCACATCCGGCCAGTGTCATGCTCGCAATCAAGAGCACGCTGATGGCGATCGGGAGAGCGATCTTCAGGAAACGCCGGAGCAGGTCAGCGGAGGCCGCAGATTTTCCAGATCCATTATTGGTGACCAGTTCTTCGAAGCGTGCAGTCTTGGCAGCACGGGCGGGAATTTCGATGTTAATCAGCTTGTCGAGGTACTGGCGGGAGAATTCCCAACGCTTCAGCCTCTTCACCTCGTCCAGCTGTTCTTTGCTCTCGGCGGCCAGCGGCGTGATCTCGCCTACGATCTTCTCGAAACTAAGACCAACGCCTGCTTCTACCGGACGTCGCGCCAGGCCCATGATGACAAAGCACTCACCCGAGGTCACGATGAAGTTTACCGCTTCCAGCACGATGCGAATGTTGTCGGGCATGCAGCGGTCGAGATCGTCGATGAACAGCACCATGCGACGGCGCGCACCGAGCGCCCGTGTAACCTGTTTCAGTTCCTGTCCAAACCTCTGGCGTAAGGCGGTCTGCTTTTCAAGATCGGAGAGACTCGTGGTGCCCATCGCGCTGCCAGCAGGTTGGCCGGGTTCACGCCAAAGGCCTTCAGGCTGTCGTAGAGATACTTACCAACGTAGAGAAGGCAGAGCAGCAGGACCCAGAACTTGCCACCGTTTTGCGCCTGGTTTTGCAGGGACTGTATGAAAGCGTCCCAGCTCTTCAGCGCCCCCAGAGCCGCGACCAGCGTGTCGCGGTTAAACCGTCGCCATTCGGAGGCAACAAGAAAAGCCGTGACGGCGGCGAGAATGGTTGCGGACTGCCAGCGGTCGGCCCAGCGAATGGCCAGCAGGCGAACACGAAACCAGATCTGGTCGAATTGCCAGAGCTCCCACCACTGCGGCACGCCCTCTTTGCGCACCGCCTGCAGGATGGTCGCGAACAGGTCGTCCTCGGTCTGGTTGTGCCAGGCGTTGAACCAAATCGGCCGCAGCCCGCGCGCCGCCAGGTCGCAGCGCAGTAAGTTCATGATCGAACTCTTGCCGGTGCCCCGATTCCCCGGTGATCGCGATCGTGATGGGCGCCACCGTGTTTTCGTTGCGCAGAAAGCGCGATAGCGATAAGGCCAGGTCCTTGTAGCCCAGAGGATCAGGGTCGTCCGGCTCCAGTGGCCGGTCGGAGATTGCGACATTGGCGATGGTCTCTTCGGCTTGCAGCTCGGTTTCGGTGGGCCGCTTGAGCGCCTGCAGGGCTACACCGGCAACGAAAATCAGCGAGAGGTAATACCACGGAGCGGGCAGCTTGTGGGGCGCGCGGTCGCCGAGCTGTTCACCTTCGAGGCCCTGAAGCATAGGAAACCAGCTTCGGCCGCGTGGGTAGATTTCAGGGCAGTGCCGTGAGCGCCGACGGCGTAAAACTGATTTGGACGACCGGAGACAACTGCATTCAGATCGGCGCCTGTTGGCGTCGAAGGAACGAAGCTGGTTCCGGCGTGAGATACGAGTATGGCGCCCTGTGGGCCAACATCCACAAGAACTGCGTCTGCTCCTTCACCCATCTGGGCTTTGGACTTCTGCAAGTTCAGGATTTCGACAGGTATGACAGCTCCTGCCTGCGAAGGATTCGCCGGAACCAAATACCAACTCTTGCCACTGTCGGCGGTGTGACAGAGGGTATATCCTTGGCTCGGCGCTAATGTTCCCCGCGGTTACATACCCCTCGAACGTGTTCCTGAACACTGCCGCGAAGGTCCGGCCTTCGAACGGACAGGTGAATGAGGTTACAGCATCGCCCGGCGTTGAGTTCTTCGTGCCCTCCTGCGTTGCTTTGTCTCTTACAGCTTGCTTAGTGTTTGACCCGGTCGCCGGTCTCGAAGGTCTCTGGGAGAGAGTGCCTTCGCTGCCCTGAGGCGCCGAAAACTGCGGCGAGTTTCTACTGCCTTGGGGCTGCGAGCCCCCCGCAGGGTTCGTCGGCGGCTGCAACGCTTTGTTAAGTTCGCTTCCGCCGAGCTGCCTTCCGTCAGTGCTGGGTCGCTGCCGTGGAGTATTATCTTGCGCCACGCCGGGAGTTGCCTGCAGCCCTGTGGGTGGCGCGGGACGCTGCGATTCTGTGCCCTGCGCGCCGGCTGCGTTGTCCGTGCCCGTCTGGTTCGGTGCTTGATTCGCATTGTCAAGTGGCCGCTGCTGTGCCGGTGAGGCTCATTGCTGAAGCGTTCTGAGACTTCGGACTCGAAGGGTTACTCTGAGGTTCGCCTGCGGGAGCCGCGCTCGCGGAGGGAATGAAGCTCCAGAAAGGAGAGGGATCATTGGCTGGACTAAGCGCGGCCTTCTGTTCCGAAGCATCAGGAGGTAGCTTCGTCCATCTCTTGCCCCCATCGCTACTATGCAGCAAGGTGCCGGCATCGCCGGCGAGCCACACCTGATTGGTGTCCTCGGGCAGCACAAAGACCGCGTGCAAATCAGGACTCTTCGAGCTGCCTTTGATGGTGACGGCCGGAAGGCGCTTAATGTCGTTCAGCACGATTGGATAACGCCAGAAAGCGAAGATTCCCTCAGGCGGATTCGGAACAGGCCGCGGCGCTTGTATTAGCGCCACTACCGAGAAGACAACGAAGCAGACCACGGCTGCGTACAAATAGGCAGGGCGGCGAAGAGCAAGGCCAGGGCGCGGACGCACGACCGGACCAGACGCGCTCTTTTCTGTCTTGACGAACTTCGTCGCTGACTTCTTAACTGGTTCGCTCGCGGATGACTTACTGGGGGCAGACATGAACTTCCTCGGGATGCTGGGTTAGCCAGCCGAGCGGGGGGGTGGCCAGTACGTTAGCACACTTCGGAGTCTTGTCAAGCGTACCGCTTGATCAGCGCGCGAGCGTTGACGCGGATCACTGCACCAGCGGGCGTACTCCACCCGCTGGCACGAAGCATCGTGCCTACCCCAGCGCATACAAGTACTCCACGAACGAGGCGGATGCGCCGTCGATGCCGGCGACCTTCGGATTGGACGACTCGATCACGTAATACTCGTTGGGCGCGTGCGCGCCCGAGCCGTGTCCCATGCCGAAGTGTCCGGCCGGCAGGCTAAGCGGCGGGTTGGTGAAGATGTATCCCGGCCACGAACCAGCCGAGCGCGGCCACATCATCGGATCCTCTCCCAGCTTCTTGTAGGTCACAACCTGCGCCTGAATGAGCTTGGTGTCGGGCGAGGTCTGGTTGGGATCGTAGCCGCCGCTCATGTTGACCTCGATGTCGCCGAACCCCTTCTTCGCCAGGTAGTCCTTCAGCAGTTGCAGCGTACCCAGCGCCGTCATGTCGGGCACCAGGCGCATGTCAATCTTGGCCACGGCGCGATGCGGCAATACAGTCTTGCCGCCGGGGCCGGTGTATCCGGCGACCAGACCTTCGATGTTGATGGTCGGCTGCGACTCCAATTGCACCAGCGCGTCGTAGAAGGACTTGTCGCCGTACCAGTGGCTGACGCCGAACTGTTGCTTCATCATCTCTTCGCTGCGCCTGGCAGCCACTTGCTTGATCATCTGCAACTGCGCGGGAGTGAGCGGCTTCACCTTGTCGAAGAAACCGGTTACCGCCGGCCGGTGTCCGTCAGGACCGACCAAGGTATTCAACGCCTGCACCAGATGCCAGGTTGGGCTGTCGACCGTGGCTTCAAGACTGGAGTGCACATCGGCCTTCGGACCGCGTCCCCACTTCTCGCCGCTGGATACGAGCTCCAGTTCGACCACACCCTTTGCGCCGAGATCGATCTGCACACTGCCGTCACGATCCTGACTGGCCGAGGGCATGAAGACGCCATTGCATTTCTTCAGTGCCTCCATGACTTTGGGGGCGCGTACGACTTCTCCAAAGTGTGGCGAGCCAATCTCTTCTTCGCCCTCGCAAACCAGAACCAGGTTCACCGGCAGCTTCTTGCCCGCGGCCTTGAAGGCGTGCAGCGCGCCGAGGAAAGCGGTCTCCGGCCCCTTCTGATTCACCGCGCCACGGCCAACGCAGACTTTGCCGAAACCTTCCTTGTCGACGATCCGCGCTTCCAGCGGCGGCGAGGACCATTCGGCGGGATCGAATTGCTTGACGTCGTACATGAAGTAAATGCCGACGCTCTTCGTCGCTCCGGAATCCAGCAATCCGAAGACGCCCGGCTTGCCCGAAGTCGGCATGACCTCGACGCTGGAGAAACCGGCATCTCGCGCCAGCTTGGCCATGTACTCCGGGCCTTGCGGGAAGTTGCGGTTTTCGGCGGCGATCGACGGCAGTGCAATCCAGTCCTGCAAAGCCTTCACGGTTTGATCGTGCAGCTTCGGGACCGCGGCGAGCACTGCCTGCATGTCAGGAGTTGTCGGCGGAAAAGGTTGATTGGCAGGCCAGCGACCACGGCTCCAGCCAGCGCTCCGCGAATAAAGTCTCGACGATTGACGTCGTTCTTGCTATCGGTTTCCATGCTTTTGCCCTTCGGGAGAGAGTGGTTCAACTTCATATGAAACAAGCGAAACAGACTATCACTTGGTGAAGCAGTTGTCAGTGGCCAGTTGTCGGTTGTCCGTAGAAGAAGTCAGAAGCCCACCCCGCCAGACGATGGCGGAATGGGGCACCCGGCCAAAAATGATGGCGGAATGGGGCACCCGGAGCAGTATGCGCGCGGCTACGATTGAACCACCAGGTGAGGCTTCCAGCGGTCGACCATTTCCCACCAGATAAGTTTTTGCCACTCCTCGAGGATGGTCTTCGCCCAGCGGCGATTGGCCCACCATCTATCGCTGGGCATCCTCGCATCTGTTTTGCCGTCCTCGTAGGGAGCGTAGGCGGCGCCGATGGACCATCGATATTGCGGCAGACGCGCCTGGAAAATGGAGAAGGCACGTCGCGTGTGATAGTCGGAGGTAACGATCAGGACGGACCGCGCCTTCATAGGAGCGAGGCATCGGGCGACGTCTTCGACCTCGCCGTAGGTTGAGTCGCTATAGACCGGGCAAACCGTCGTGTTGCGGGCCCCGATTTGGTGCAGGAAGGCACTGGCCAGATCGGCATTGCTCTTGCCGTACTTCGCTCCCCCGGCTTCGGCATCGACCAGCATCTTGTTGGCGTAGCTCAATGCCATCAGCTCGACGCCGCGCCAGTAACGGGAATCGTCCATGCCTCCGCCGAGGACGAGGATGACGTCGGCAGGCTGAGGATCGTTGACGCGCAGGTACGACGCGCCGTACTTGGCACCGAAGGCGATGCCAGCAACCACCGCGACCAGAAACACGATCGCGATCGCCAGCAGCAGGACGATGCTGGGATGGAAGGAGCCTATGCTGATGATTCTTCGCCGATGGATTTCGGGCGGCTCTGCAACGGCTCGGCCCAGGTCCAGCGAGATCACGCTACGACTCAACGCTTGACGCCGTCCACCACCCGGTTTTTTCGGGATGACGACGGTAATTCACCTGTATCGGAATGTGGAATTCGTGTTCCGTAACCTCAGCAAAAACGGCCGCCAACCCGATCAGGGCGGGAGTGTAAAACATGTAACCAAAGTTATTGAAAGCGATGGTCACACAGAAGCCCACCATGGCCACCAGCGTGACCAGAGCCGACAGGTGCAGCCGGGCGAGGTTCAGGCCGGGCTTGCGCAGCTTGGTGCGTCGGTAAACGCGCAGCAACAGCCGATAGCTATATCCCAGCGCCATCACATAAAAGATGAAAGCCGGTATCCCGCACTCGGCGGAGATTTGGGTGTAGGCGTTGTGGGTGCCATACCACAGGGCTTCTCCGGTTTTCTTGTCCAGTCCAGCTTCGTAGTTGGCGAAGTTTTGCGGACCCACTCCAAACAGGGGGCGCTGTACGGTGTACTGCAAACTCTTCTGCAGAAGGATCATGCGGGTTTGCGCTGATTCGACAGCGGCCTTATCGGTGCCACCGTTCCAACTGGTAAGACGCTCGACAATCCCTTTGGGCATCGCAGGAACCAGCATGGCGGCAAGCAACACACAAGCCAGGACCGCCGGAGCCTGGTACCGGTACGGGAGTTTCATAATGAGGTAGATGATGGCCAGGATTATCCCGACCATGGCGCCACGGGAGCCGGAAGCGAGGATGTAATACAGGCCCCAGGGGAGGAACACCAAAGCCAGCACGCGAGCTGCGATGTTCATCTTGGGAGCACATATGATCAGCCCCAGGAACGGAATGACCAGCATCAGCACTGCGGCGAAATCGTTGGGATTGTTGTTGATGCCAACTTCGACGCCGACGCGGCCACTTTCCTCGCTGAGTTTGCTCATGGAGGCGGCGACCAGGACGTTGACCGCGGCGGCAGCCGCAATCAACTGCAACATCCGCCAGAGTTCCTTCCAGGTCATGAGCAGTCCAGCCAAAAGCACCATAACGATCCAGGTCGTTCGGAAATAGGCCAGGGTGGCCATAATCGACCCGCCGAGCCAGGTGCTGAATATGGCGGCGACCGTCATCAGCGCCATGAATGCCAGAAAGTACTTAGTGTTTTTTAGCCGGAACGCGCGACCCAACCCGCCGCTGGCCAACATGGCCAGCACTGCCGGCAACCCGAAAACGTAAAGCAGGTAGTTGGGAAAGCCGGTCTTGGCAGCGATGATCAGGTGCAGGTCGGTAAACCGCAGGAACAAAAACGGGTAGAGCATCGCTACGCCCAGCTTGCGCCACGGGTCGTTGACCTGGGCGAGCCACACCTTCTGTGATTTTTCGAAACCGGGAGCGTTGGTGGTGGTAGCGCCAGGCTGCGGAGGAGCGGGTGGCGGGGGTTCCGGGGTTACAACGGGTGCTGTGTCAAAGTCTAGAAATTGGGACATTTATCCGCTCGTTGGGGGCATGGTCAGCCCCGACGCGACCTCTCCAAAATTGATTCAGTATAACGTGAAATCACCTGCATCGGCTTGCATGGGGCCACGATTTGCTGCCCTTGCCCTCCGAACCGGTTCAGCGAGAAACCATCCAAATGGCGCCGATGTGAAATCCATTGGGCGCGCCCGCGGCGATCAGTTCGGCTTCGCGCTCCGCGAATCTTTTGGGCAGGCCGTACGGCAGCTGCCCGAAGAATCCGTAGGAGCGCTGGCCGAGCAGTTCATAGTCGGGCAGCAGACCGCGCAGCTCCTGAATGGAGATGCCCGAGCCATCGTTGGCGTGGATGTCGGTGATGGCGAACAGTTCCGCCACGGTAAGCGGCTCTTTGATCACTCCCTGGCTGATCAAAGCTCGATTGGTTTTGGAGATGTAGTCCTCACTCTGCCGACCGGTGAGCTCGCGTTGAACGCGGCCAAGTACGCGACGGGGATGGAGGCGCTGCATCCAGCCGGGAGCTTTAGGGGCGACCTCCGCCTTGCGCCGACTCAGCTCGGGGTCATTGATGTAATCGCCGTTCGGATCCTGGACGTGCAGGAAAACCCCGCCTGGGCGCTGCATCGAGCGGACAGTGCGAAAGAAAGCGGCGAGATCGGGAACGTGGTGGAGCACCGAACTGGTCACGATCACATCATAAGGTTCGCCGGCGGGCAGGCTGTCCAGAAGGCCTTCGAACTGGCGCACCGGAACCGGCCACGTGGCGGCTCTTTCTGAGGCGCGACGCAGCATGGTCCGGGAGGTATCGAGCAGGTCGATGGAGCGGACTTTGGTCACCCACGCGAGACTTGAGCAGGCTGTCTGAGGCCAGTCCGGTTCCACAGCCGATATCAAGCACGTGCAGGGCCTCGGGCGTTTGCGGGTATTTGGCAAGCCAGTCCCCCACCAGGAGGTCGACTTGCTTCGGTACCGACTCCCACATGTCCTGATGTTCCTGGTCGTAGACCTCCGCCTCAAATTCGTGGAAGGTCACGTTCACGGCAGCATGAAACTGTTCGGGAGAGCCAGTGCTCCGATGTTTCTGCATTACGGCAATCACGGGTTGGTAAACGCTCATGGGAAGTCGCTGGGATCTAGGATCGCCCGACTCGAATTATAACGGGGGGCGTTTTTCATTCGGGAGGCTGGACAGCGTCTTTCATCGAATCAACTTCGCTACGGGAAATGGATTCCTGAAAAGGGACGAGTCTTCACAGCAGGATGTCAGGGTCAGGATTTTGCCGATGATTCGACCGCTTCGACTTCTTTTGCGGCGGAGGCCGGCAGCTCAAATCGGCACTCCTTCGGCTTCTTGTCGAAGCGCAGCCCCTGGAATACGGGCGCGCGCATCTTGATGGTGCCGCTCTCGCCCTCGTGGGTCCATTCGGTGAACTTGATCTCAGCCACCAACTCCGGCCGAACGAAGTGTACCGGGCGCGTGCTCTCCACCTTGCCGAAGAACGGACTGCGCGCGACCTTCAGCTGCTCCAACCGGCGCCACATCTCGGCGTGCGACTGGCCGGTAAATCCGCTGCCGGCGTGGCCAATGTGGATCAAGCGGTCCTGATCGTCGTACAGGCCAAGCACCAGCGAACCGAAGTTCTCGCGCGAGCCGCGCGGGTCGGTGTAGCCGCCGATGACGCATTCCTGGCGGCGGGTGATCTTGATCTTCAGCCACTCGCGGCTGCGCTTGGCTTCGTAGCAACTTCGCCGCTGCTTGGCGACTATGCCTTCCAGTCCCTTCGCGGCGGCGGCATTAAATACGTCGATGCCGCGCCCTACATAGTGGTCGGAGAATCGCAAACCGTCATTGGGCGCGAGGATGGATGCGAGCAACTCCTTGCGCTTCTCCAAGTCAACTTGCATCAGGTTGTAGCCGTCGAGGTAAAGCAGGTCGAAAACGTAGTAGACGACAGGAATATCGTCGCGGGTACGGCGGATGCGGCGTCCGCCTTCACCGACTCCGGTGCGCTGTTGCATCAGGCTGAAGGACGGCCGGCCTTGCTCGTCGAGCGCCACAATCTCGCCATCGAGAATCGCGGTGCGGGCGCGAATGTGCTGCGGCATCTCCTGCAGCTCGGGGTAAGCCTTGGTCAGATCGTTCTGATTGCGCGATACCAGCCGGAGACTGTCGCCGTCGAGGAACGCGATCGCGCGATAGCCGTCCCACTTAATCTCGAAGAGCCAGTCGTCATTGTTGAATGGCTCGTCCACCAGCGTGGCCAGCATGGGATGGATGACGCTGGGCATCGGCTGCTTCTGGCCGAGGGCGCCCCGTTCCGGCTGCTTCTGGCCGAGGGTGCCCCGTTCCGGCTGTCTCGGGGGTCGGCTTTCGGCCGAGGGTGTCCCTTCCGGCTGCTTCTGGCCGAGGGTGCCCCACCGGCTTCTTTTGCCGTGGATGGGATTTACCGGCTCAGGCGCTTTTTGGGTGGCGACTTTTTTTTTACCGCAGTCGCCGTCGAGGAAGTCTTCGCGCTCGCCGCTTTGGCCGGCGCAGCTTTCTTTTTGGCAGCCGCCGATGACGAAGTTTCCTTGGCCGTGGTCGCTGACTTGTTGGTCCCGCTTGCTGTCTTGCGCTTGGCGGCGTCGGCTTTTGCGATCGAGTCGGCGAGCCAGTCGTTCTTGGTCGATCGGCCACCCGTCGCTGCCGGGCGGCTGCTCTTCCACTCGCGCGACGCCGGCGTCATCGGCAATCTGATCGAGGGTGCGTTTGGTCAACACCGAGTAGTCGTATTTGTCGATGTCGTACGGCTCCTGCACGTACGCGTCACGATGCTTGATCAGCAACCACTCCGTTCCTTTGTTGCCGGACCGGCGCGAGCGGATGTGAATCAGCGCGAAGCTGCCTTTGAGCTTGTCGCCATCGAGGCGAAACTTGAAGTCGCCCTTGGCCAGCATGGCATGAGCATCACCCTCCGGCTCCCAGGTGCCGACATCCCACACCATCACCGTGCCCGCGCCGTAGTTGCCGGCGGGAATGATGCCCTCGAAGTCGAAGTATGAAACCGGATGATCTTCCACCTGCATCGCCAGGCGCTTGTCCGCCGGATCGAGCGAGGGCCCCTTGGGCACGGCCCACGACTTCAGCACGCCGTCCATCTCCAGGCGAAAGTCGTAATGCAGGCGGGTAGCGCGATGTTTCTGAACCACGAAACGATGGCCTTTGCCGCGCTCCACTTTGCCGGCAGGCTCCGGCGTCTGCTTGAAGTCGCGCTTGCGTTTGTATTCTTCGAGAGCCATAGAAAGAGTGTGATGTGAGAGCGCGCCTGGCTGCTGCTCGGATATGAGTCGTCAGCTTTCCGCCGTCAGTTTTCCGCCATCAGCTGTCAGTAACACCTCGTTCGGTGTGGTCCTGTGCGGGCTGAAGCGCGCAGGCGAGGCAAACTGATTTTGTTACAATACACCCACCGCACAGTGGGCGCTTAACTCAGCGGTAGAGTGCCATCTTCACACTCTGCTGACCAACAAATCAAGGAATTAGCGAGACTCAGGGGGCATTCGGCACGCTTGGAGCCGTAGTTAATACAAACGTTCCCACATTGTTCCCACGGCAGACGGGTTATCTGGCAATTTCAAGCCTCATGCTTTGGGTCCATCGTGTCTCAGGCATCGTCCGGCGGTCGACTTCATGGTTTAAAGCGGACTGTCTTCATATTGATGTCGAAATTCCAATCGACGTCTGTGGGAGGGGTTCACCATGGGTCTTGAGAAGCATTACATGATGAAGCAGTATGAGCAGCTGAAGTGGCGGAGAGTATAGCAGTTGAGGCAGGTGTGCTGAGCTGGTGCGAAGATCACTCTCAAAAAACCCTTTTCGCCAAAATATCGGCAAGCGCCGATTCAGAGATGGTCGGAGCCTTACTGATGGCCGGAATAACCACATTCACTATGGGATTCCAAGTGAGGCTGTAGACTTTGGCGGCCGCAGGAATGATAAATAGACTGGTGAGGATGATTCGCGTTGCCGATATGCCGTGCACGTAGCAGAGCCACTTGAACCAGTAATAGGACAAAACGGCTGTGAGGACAAACAGGATCAGCAAACTACCAAATGCAACTAAAAACTGACTGTCCCAAGCATCATGGGTTATGATCGTCGTTTTCTGCCCGAAGAGCGTCATATGCCCAGATAAAAGAAATGAGGGGATTAAGCATATTATGCTTAAAGGCACCACAATCCCACCTAGATAAAAGTAGCACGCGAGCGTCTGCCGAAGTTTTCCTTTCCCATCGGAAGCTTTGCAGATCACATGTGCAACGACACCGAAATATGTGTATCCGAAAACGAGGGTCAATAGAAACCGCCACTTACTGACCTCGTCATGCGTCATCATCATCACTGGAATGAGGAGCAAAAACGATATGGAAACTCCATAGAGAAAAAACAGAAAAGCATCGTTCAGCATCCTTTTCGGACTGCTTGGACGAGTTCGTATAAAGCTCCCTTTGTTACGAAGAATCGCACGGCCGATGAGCGCAGCCTGAGGAAAACCATGAAGTATGGCCTTGAGGGAAATGCCTTCGCTCAACAAATCGCTGAACGATTCCTTCGAGGTAGCATCGGGTTCGGACACTTCTTTCACATTCTGCCGCGCACAGTGTATCTTAGGTTCAAGCCGTCACAACTGCGAAGCTGCGAGGCACAGTCCAAACTCGTGCAAACGATTCCGTGCCCAAACGTTCCCACCCAGTTGACGGAATCTGCTGTAACTGGTTGAATGAAAAGGCTGGGGCGCTTAACTCAGCGGTAGAGTGCCATCTTCACACGGTGGAAGTCACAGGTTCGAATCCTGTAGCGCCCACCAACCTAATCAATCACTTACTGATCACTTGGGGCTTCGGCGTTGCTCCAGATTGCTCCAATTGCTCCGCTATGTGCCCTCAAGCCGCTGGGGGAGCCCCAACGACACACAATCGCCCCAAGTGAAGGCCACTGTCGCGTCTCGTGACACCGAGTGGCCGTGGAACTACCGGCGCTTATTCTTCTTCCTCTTCGGGGAGAATCGCCTGCACGAGTCGCTGTTGCGCCTGCCGCTTTGCTTCTATCCGCGCCTGCGTGTAGACCTCGATTGTGAAGCGGGTGCTGGCATGGCGCATGAGTTCCTGGACGACCTTCACGTTCTCGCCATTCGCGATTAGTAGGGTTGAGTATGTATGGCGGAACGTGTGCCATCCGATCACTTTGCGGATTCCCGCGCGCGATGCTGCGGGGCGGATAATCTTTTGCATCACGATGTCTGGCCAGAACGGTTGTTTCCCGCCGACGCGAGGGCTCGCGAAGATCCAGTCGCTGGGGTTCTGAGATTCGCCGCTTTCTTTCCAGAGCCAAAGATCAGCCGCCACACGCTCGTCCAGGGGAACCGGCTTGCGGGATGCTTCGGTCTTGCAGGCTCCAATTTTTCCTAGATAGATGGACCGTTGGACATCGATGGTCAGATTCGAAAAATCCACATCTTGCCGTTTGAGAGCGAACAATTCACTGCGGCGTAGTCCGGTAGTCACATCGAGCATGACCATTAATCGGAAGCATGAATCCAACTGCCCGCAGAAGGCCCTGGATCTCATTGGGGTCCAGCACCTGCGGGGTATTCTTGCGGATCGCGCTTTGACGAACGAGGGTGATCGGATTTCTGCCCTGTTCGAGCCACTCATAGCGGATTGCGTGATTGAACAGCAAGCTGAATAGATTGCGGATCTTTGCTTTCGTTGGGTTGGCCAACGGGGAACCATCGGACCGTTGTAGACCTCTCAGCCAATTCTGAACCGCGATGGTTCGTACTGCACCAAGAGCTATATTTCCCCAGTGCGGCTGAATCCATTTCTTCATGAAGTACCTGTACACGATCCGCGTCGCGTGAGAATGCCAGTCGGCACTGGGCGAGAGCTCCGTTTGCAGGATAATGATCGATCAGGTCCTTGATCGAGAATAGGCTGCACGGGCCGGCGATTGCGATCCGCATTGATTTGCATTCTCAGTCCGTTTACGGCATGGAGAGCCTCTTCTTGCGTTGGATACTCTTCGAGGGTTCCGACGACAGCGGTCCTGCGTACGCGTTTTCCCCACACGTCATTCTCCCTCCACAGAAACTCCCAGCAATGCAATCCAGACTTTCGCGCTGCAAACCTTAGGTACCCGCGTTGATAATGCTGTGCCATATAAAATGCCTCCTGCAGCGACCCTACCAATCGACCCGAGTGGATGGCAGTTACGCTGTCCCAAGCGCAGTGACGAAGAGTTGCCACCGGTGTAGGTTTCACGGGAGACTAGGGCATGGACTGTGGGGCTGGCCAGCGCTTGACCTGCTCGGCTGCGGCGGAAACGGCAGCGCCATTGCCGTCGGTCTCCCCTATTCACATCAGGCACTCGTGGCGTTCGGCCATCCTGGAGGCCTGAATGTCACGCTCATCGATCCCGACACGGCAAGTGAAACCAACTGTGTGCGCCAGCCCTTCTGTCGTACCGAGGTCGGACCGTCCAAGGCCGTTGTCCTGGCACACCGAACGACATGTTCTGGGGACTGAACTGGCTGGGCATGCAGTCAAGGATCGAACAGCTGAAGAACGGTACTCAGGTCGACATCCTGATCGGGTGCGTGGACACCCGGAAAGCCCGACGCTCGGTCACCGCTGGACGCTGCGCTCCCGAGTGCTCTACTGGCTTGATCTCGGCAACAACGCAGCTAGTGGCCAGTTCATCCTTGGGCAGCCAAAAAATCCGGCGAATAGAAAGAAGAAGCATCGCCTTCAGACCGTCGCCGAGATGTATCCAGAGATCCTGTCGGCAAAGGGAAAGAGGATGATCAGCCGTCGTGCAGCGCAGCCGAAGCCCTGACCAGACAGGAGCCGTTCAATAATCAGAATCTGGCTTACCAAGCTCTTGGCGATGCTTACCCAGCTGCTGCGACGCGGTTCTCTCACGTATCAGGGCGGGTTCTGCAACTTCGCGACCGGTCAGGTCGTGCCCCTACCAGTCTTCGCTGCCCGAGACTTTGTTGCGGCAGCACGCCGTCGGGATAAGTTCGCGCCAAAACAGCGGGACG